>NZ_LMHZ01000090.1 GCF_001428545.1 Noviherbaspirillum sp. Root189 | reverse complement strand
TACGTGATCTACACGTCCGGTTCGACCGGCCAGCCCAAGGGCGTGATGAACGAGCACCGGTCTGTGGTCAACCGGCTGCTGTGGATGCAGGATGCTTACTGCCTGACGAGTGAAGAGGCGCTGCTGCAGAAGACGCCGTTCAGTTTCGACGTGTCGGTGTGGGAATTCTTCTGGCCGCTGCTCAATGGCGCCAGACTGGTGATGGCGCGCGCGGGCGGGCACAAGGACCCGGCCTACCTGGTACGGGTGGTGCGCGAGCAAGCCATCACGGTGCTGCACTTTGTGCCATCGATGCTGCAGAGTTTCCTTGCCCATCCGGACGCTAANCCGGCCTACCTGGTACGGGTGGTGCGCGAGCAAGCCATCACGGTGCTGCACTTTGTGCCATCGATGCTGCAGAGTTTCCTTGCCCATCCGGACGCTAAAACCTGTACCAGCCTGCGCCGCATCGTGTGCAGCGGCGAAGCGTTGCCGGGTGCGCTGGCGCGCCAGTGCCGGCAGGTCTTGCCGCAGGCGCAGCTGATCAACCTGTACGGGCCGACCGAAGCGGCGGTGGAAGTGACTGCCTGGGAATGCCGCGGGGAGGAGCTGCCGGACACCGTCCGGGCGAAGGTCTGGTGGGACAGTGCGCACTGGAAAAACAGCGNCCAGTGCCGGCAGGTCTTGCCGCAGGCGCAGCTGATCAACCTGTACGGGCCGACCGAAGCGGCGGTGGAAGTGACTGCCTGGGAATGCCGCGGGGAGGAGCTGCCGGACAACATCCCGATCGGCCATCCAATTGCCAACACCCGGATTTATTTGCTCGACGCGCATGGTCAGCCGGTGCCGCAGGGCGTGGCGGGCGAACTCCACATTGGCGGGGTGCAGGTGGCGCGCGGCTATCTGAACCGCGATGAACTGACAGCCGAGCGCTTCGTGGCCGACCCGTTCAACAGCGAGCCGGGTGCCCGGATGTACAAAACCGGCGACCTGGGCCGCCACCTGAAGGATGGCAGTATCGAGTTCCTGGGCCGCAACGACGATCAGGTCAAGCTGCGTGGTTTCCGCATTGAGCTCGGTGAAATTGAAGCGAAGCTGCTGGAGCAGGATGGTGTACGCGAAGCGGTAGTACTGGCGCGAGAAGACCGGCCCGGCGATATGCGCCTGGTCGCCTATCTGACGGCGGAGGCGCAACTCGATACTGAAGCGCTGCGTGTCAGTCTGCAAGCTGTGCTGCCC
>NZ_LMHZ01000089.1 GCF_001428545.1 Noviherbaspirillum sp. Root189 | reverse complement strand
AGGAGCACTACCATGACATCTCTCATCATCACCGACCTGGCCGTTACCGAACAACTCGACGCCCGTTCCATGTCTGCCGTGCGCGGCGGTACCTACGGCGGCTGCTATGTGCCTGCTCCATCGTACTGCCTGCCCAGCTCCGGCTACGGCATGAGCCCGATGGGTTCGTTCTCCAAGAGCGACTTCTCGTTCGACGCCACACAGCTGCTCAACCAGAGCCAGAACACCCAGGTCAACAACGGCAACAACGTCGCCTTTGCCTCCGGCATCACGTCCAATGTGAACCCGACTCAGACCGGCTCCAACAACATCAGCTTCGGTTGATAGCTACCGCTCTTGCCTTTGCGTACCTTCACTTGCCTTACACCTTACTTTTATTCAGGAGAATCATCATGACATCACTGCTCATCAAAGACCTGTCGGTTACCGAACAACTTGACGCCCGTGCCATGTCGGCCGTGCGTGGCGGCACCTACAGCGGCTGCTACATGCCGTCGCCGTCCTACTGCTGGCCCAGCCCCACCGGCGCCGTGTCGAAGGACGACTTCAAGTTCGATGCCACCCAAATGCTCGCCCAGAGCCAGAACACCCTGGTCAACAATGGCAACAATGTCGCCTTTGCGTCCGGCATCACGTCGAACGTGAATCCGACCCAGCATGGCACCAACAACATCAGCTTCGGCGGTCTGGCCGCTTAAGCAATACCGCTCTTTCGTACCTTACTTAGCTTACTTACCTTACTTATACCTTTTCAGGAGAATCACCATGAAAGCACTGATCATCAAAGACCTGTCCCAGACCACAGAACTCGACGCCGGCGCCATGGCTGCCGTRCGCGGCGGTACCTACCAGGGTGCCCCGTTCTATCTGGGCCCGATCACCAATGTCTCCAAGAGCGACTTCAAGTTCGATGCCGAGCAACTGATGCAGCAAAGCCAGGATACCCAGGTCAACAAYGGCAACAATGCGGCCTTCGTCTGCGGCATCACCTCCAATGTGCATCCGACCCAGACTGGCTCCAACAACATCAGCTTCCTGTAATGCCGGACAGCACGGTGGAGAACGCTTGACTCTCCACCGTTGTCTGCAGCGCAGGNTGCATCCGACCCAGACTGGCTCCAACAACATCAGCTTCCTGTAATGCCGGACAGCACGGTGGAGAACGCTTGACTCTCCACCGTTGTCTGCAGCGCAGGGCTTATCGATCTTTGTCTACTACCTATCCATCAAGGAGCATCACCATGTCATCCATCGCCATTCATGATCTCGCCAGCAGCACCGAACTCGACCAGCACGCCATGTCGTCGGTACGCGGCGGCAATTCCTGGCTTGCCGGYCTGGGCCCGATTGCCAATGTCAATGTGGGGATCACCCAGAACCTGAACCAGTTACAAAATGTGGACGTCAACACCTTGAACAATGTCGGCGTCATCGGTGCCGGCTTCATTCCACCYAATATCGCCGTCAACCTAAAAAGGATGCCGCNCTGGGCCCGATTGCCAATGTCAATGTGGGGATCACCCAGAACCTGAACCAGTTACAAAATGTGGACGTCAACACCTTGAACAATGTCGGCGTCATCGGTGCCGGCTTCATTCCACCTAATATCGCCGTCAACCCGTCCCAATGGGGCAATATCAGCGCCGCACTCTAGCCCGACAATGATCGGGTGATGGCACGCTGATTGCTCTATAGGAGATATAGCTCACTTAACGCACACTGTGCCGCATTTCACCCAACACTTCGGAGATTCACCATGACTGTACTCGCTATCAAAGATTTGCCCTTGAACCGTGCTCTCGACCGCAAGGCCATGTCGGTGATCCGGGGTTCGGGTGCACCATGGGTCTTTGGCTGGATCCGTCCGTACGTGGCATCGAATCCCAATTCAGGTCTTGGAACCGTGTTTAACTTCTTCCAGATCAACAACACCTATATCGCCGACCAGATGAATAACCAGATACAGAACGTTGACATCAATAATTCGGCGGCAAATTCGAATATCAACGTTATCCTTAATGAACACAGCACAAACCAGAAGCATTAAGCACACAGGCGCTGTCACTTTGGTTGTACGATACTTGTCCGGCCCGTACGCTCAGCATGACTCGCAGGGTGTCGTAATCAATGCGTGATTCGTGGAGGTTGTGATGACTAATCCAACACATTTTCGATGGACGTCTTCGTCCCGCACTCATGTGGGCCTGATCCGTGATCTCAATGAGGACGCTCTTCTCGACCGACCGGAGCGCGGCATGTGGGCAGTGGCCGACGGCATGGGCGGCCATTCCCTGGGCGACTACGCGAGCCGCACCGTGGTAGACCGGCTGCAGGAGGTTCCTCCTCCGGATAGTCTGGAAGCGTTTGTCGGCCATGCAAGAAATCAGTTGCAGCTGGCAAACCACGACCTCCGGCAAGAAGCGATTGTTCGCGACGTCTACATCATCGGCAGCACTGCGGTTGTGCTACTGGCCTGGGATAGCCACTGCGGCTATCTATGGGCCGGCGATAGCCGCATTTATCGTTTCCGGCAAGGCGAACTTCGCTTGCTGACACGCGATCACAGCCAGCTTGAAGAACTCAAGGCCAAGGCCGGCATGAGCGCCGAGGATGCGCTGCTGCACGTACCGAAAAACATGATTACTCGCGCGGTGGGCGCCGCCGACACGCTGGAAATCGACGAAGATCGTGTCGAGGTGGATGACGGCGACATGTTCCTGTTATGCAGCGACGGACTCAGTAATGCCGTGAGTGAAGATGAAATGTGCAATGCGCTTGCACCAGGCGATTGCGAACATGCATCCGAGACACTGATCGGCATGGCGCTGTATCGGGGCGGACGGGACAACATTTCTGCCGTTGTCGTGCGTGCTGATGATTTTCATCGGAACGAAATGACCGCATTGAATCCGGCGCTGTAGAGCAACTGACACTTTAGAAGCGTATCAAGCGTGCTTGTCTCCACCTGCATCCGAGTGCCCTGCATGCTTGCGGAAATCCTTCGAATGAATGCCATGCTTCTTCAATAACATTTGCAGGTGCGAGCGGTTCATGTCGCAGCGACGGGCCAGTTCTGCGACCGTTCCGCCAACTTCCCTCAGTCCTTTTTCCAGAAATGCCTTCTCTGCCTCGTCGCTGGCAATCCGTCTGGCATCGCTCAGCGAAGCCGTATTCGGTATCCCGGCCAATGTACCGCCCGGGGATGGACCGGCAGCCGCACTACCATAAGCATTGGGCGCCGCCTGACCGCCCGGCTTGGGACGGATGTCAACCGGAAGATGAACGATGTCCGCGGTTTCACCGGCAAGGCATGACAATCGATAAATGATGTTGCGCAGTTCGCGAATGTTCCCCGGATACGCATAGTCGAGCAGGAAGCTGCGCAATGCGGGCGACATCTTTACCGGACGACGCTTCAATGCCTCGGCCGCTTCATCACAGAAATAGGAAAACAGTATGGGAATCTCATCCTTGCGGTCACGCAGGGCTGGCAGGCTGACATGGATCACGCTGAGCCGGTAGAACAAGTCTTCCCTGAACACACCCTGCTCGCTGAGCTTGCGCAAGTTCTTGTTGGTCGCCGCAACGATACGCGCATCCACCGAAATAAGCTCATCCGAACCGACGCGTTGGATTTCGTGCGACTCTAGCACCCGCAGCAGCTTGACCTGTCCCACCAGCGGCAACTCGCCAATCTCGTCCAGGAAAATGGTCCCTTTGTGCGCGCTTTCAAACTTGCCTTTCCTGTCATTTGCGGCACCGGTAAAGGAGCCTTTCTTGTGGCCAAATAACTCGGATTCCAGCAGGTTATCGGGTATCGCACCGCAATTGACCGAGATGAATGGCTTGTCGGCGCGTGAACCATTGGCATGGATAACCTTGGCCATCAATTCCTTGCCGGTTCCGCTCTCGCCGTCGATCAGCACAGGCAAATCGGTTGGCGCGGCTTTTTCGGCGACTTCAAGTGCATCGAGCAAATCCGGGTTATCGCCGAAAGTCCCTTCAAACACAAAGCTTCGTGCCAGCAGTGCCTGCTTGCGCTGTCCGGGCAGCTGATCGAGCTTCTCCGGTTCCTGCGCTGCCGCCTTCACAAAGCGTTCCTTGTGCGACAGTTGCATCACTTCTTCGCGCAGGGCATTCGACTGGCGTAACAGTTTCTCGATGTCGGGGCGTTCGAGTTTGGATGCCCAGCGCAGTGTCGTACGCAAGATCTCAATCTTTTCGATCAGCCCTGCATACGACATCGTGGTGCTGCCTGGCACGCCTTGCTGGAAGAGTTTCATGCGGCGCTCAACTGTTTCTGGACAAGTTGGAAATACATGCCTCGTCGGTCGACCAGTTCTTCATGCTTGCCCTGTTCGACGATCGCTCCTTCATACAGCACGAGAATCTTGTCGGCGCGCATGATGGTGCTAAGCCTGTGGGCGATGATGACGGCGGTACGCCCTTTCAGGATTTCGTGCATGTTGGTGATGATGTTACTTTCCGACTGGGTATCGAGCGCCGACGTTGCCTCATCGAAGACCAGCAGGCGCGGATCGTGATACAGCGCCCTGGCAATGCACAAGCGCTGGATCTGGCCGCCAGACAGGCCGACGCCACGCTCGCCGACGACCTGTTCGTAGCCGAGCGGCATCTTGGCAATGAAACCATGCGCATCCGCCATCTTTGCGACTTCCTCGATACGCCGCCTGTCCGGACTGTCGTCGCCGCTCGCAATATTTTCGGCAATCGTCCCGGAAAAAACCAGGTTGCTTTGCATGACATAGCCAACCTGGGCACGGTAATAATCCTTGTCGAGCATCGCCATGTCATAGCCGTCGACGATGATTTTTCCTTCACTCGGCGGATAGAAGCCGACCAGCAGTTTGGCCAACGTGGTTTTGCCCGAACCGCTGCGCCCGACAACGGCGACCAGTTCACCGGGATTAATGTCGAAGCTGATATTTTCCAGCACATAAGACGTTTCGTTGCCGCCATAGCGAAAGTACACGTTGTCGAATCGTACGGAACCTTGCAGGTCGGGCAGCACGATGCGTGAAGGCAGGTCGGACGGCTTTTGCTCAGGCTCCATGTCGAGCACGTCCCCAAGACGCTCCATCGCCACGCCTGCATCGTTCAACCGACCCCAAAGGCCGACAAGGCCCATCAGCGGTGCCAGCACACTTCCCATCAAGGCATTGAAGGCGATCAGCTGTCCCACGCTCAGCTCCCGGCTCAGCACCAGGTTTGCGCCAACCCACAGAATCGCGATTGTGGTGGCAGCGTTCAGTATCTGACTGGCGAGCGAGACAAGGATACTGAACGACTGCATCCGGTATTGCACATCCAGTGACTTGGCGTACTTCTTTTCCCATTTCAGGCGCACGGGTCTTTCGATGCCCATACCCTTGATGGTTTCCACGCCGCCCAGCGTTTCCATCAGGTAGGCCTGCGCCTCGGTCGACGTGGAAAATGCTTCCCGCGCATAATTTTTGATCCTCGGCGTGACGACGACGGTCAACACCATGATCGGAATCACGAAGGCGATCAGGACCAGCGTCATCTTCGCGTTGTACAGGAACATGATCGAAAAATAGATGAACACCATCAGCAGGTTCAGCATGGTGGTCACCGTCGATTCGGTGAGAAAGCCCCGGATCGTCTGGTTCTCCTGGAAGCGGGCGAGGATGTCGCCGGTCTTGCGTTTGGCGAAGAAGGAGTACGGCAACGACATCGTATGCCGGAAGAAATGCGACATCATCGAAAAGTCCATGTTACGTACCATGAAGTTCGCCAGGTACGCCCGGATCGTCGTCATCAGTTGCGTAAATACATTCGAGATAATCAGTCCGGCGATCAGTAAATGCAGCAGGCCGACGTTATGATGCACGATGACGCCGTCGAGGATGTTCTGGATGATGAGCGGCGGCACCAGCCCCAGCATCTGGATGATGAACGTCGCGAGGAACAGGTGCAGCAGGATCTTCCTATAAGGTTTCAGGTAAGCGATAAAGCGTATCCACGGAGAACGGGTCGTCGTCAACTGCGCCAGGTCCTGCCCGGGCGTGAATAACAGACAGGTACCGCTCCAGCCGCGTTCGAATTCTTCAACCGTCATCTTCCTGAAGCCGAGCGCCGGGTCCGCTATCCAGACGTTCCGTTTGGATACGCCGTAAATCACAATATAGTGGTACCCCTCCCAGTGTGCGATGAAGGGAAGCTCGAAACCCAGCAGTGCCTCATAGGTGCATTGCACGCCGCGCGTGGTAAATCCCAGCGATTCCCCGACCCTTGCGAGGCTGTCCATGGTCGCGCCCTGGGTAGTGACATTGGCAAGCTCACGCAGCTTTCCGAGGGTCATGGAAATGCCATGGTGCCGGCACAACATCGCAAGGCAGGCCGCGCCGCAGTCCATCTCTTCGGCCTGCTCCACCAGCGGAAAACGCTTGATGATTTTTTCGCCAAGTTCCGGCTGCGAACGCATGTCCAGCGTGACGGGGCGCTTGCGGCGGTCGGCAAGTTTCTTTTGCCGGTGCAACTCCCGCTCGATGAACTGGATGCGCTCTTCCAGCGCTTCACGCAATTTCGGGTTGCGCTCGACGAGCTGATGCACGGTCTTTTCCGGAATGACCAGCAACGTCGTATCTTCGTTGGCAGTGACCGATGCCATCTGTTCCTGACGCAGCACGCAGGCTTTCTCGCCGAATATTTCGCCATCGCGCAACGTCGCCAGAGGATATTCCTCACCAGCCTCCTTGCGGACGATGCGTACTTCACCGTGACGGACAACGTATAGCCGTCGATCGTCGCGTGAGTCTTGCTTGAGGATTTCCTTGCCTGCGGCAATGCGCTTGACGCCAACGCTACGGACGAATTCTTCCAGCTCTTTCTTGTCGACCTTCCCTTTCAAATCAAAAAGGCGCGCAACGAAGCCTCCGGCGGAGCTGATCGCAACATAGCTGGTGACGAAAGCATACGCGGCTGGATTTTTCAGAATGATCGGTTCGATCACACGGCGCGGAATGAAAAGCAGCTCGGTCTTGACCGAAGCGCGCACTGACGCCTCGTGCCGGTAGTCCCGCAGCATGGCAATGTCGGCGAAGACTTCCCCTGTCTTGCGTACGCCCATACTCACTTCCTTACCCTGCACTTCGGTAAAGAAACGAACGGTGCCACTCTTGATGACATACAGCCCATCAGCCGGATCACCGGCATTGCACACCGTATCGCCGAATGCGAAGAAACGCGATTCCACGTGCGGCGCGATGGCTTCCAGTTCATCGCGGGTAAAGGGAGAGAGAATTTCTACCGACGCAAGGAAGTCCGTGACCGGCTGAAGTTGTGACTGTGATGGAGCGTCCATGGGCTTGCCACTCTCGCTTCGCTAGGCTGTCGGCTGTCGGGGGGATGGCAGCGAGGGCTTGCTCGGCCCCTGGCACGATTCACGACAGGTTTAGCACGCTTCGATGATATGTTCCTGCGCCCGGCCGAGAAGCCATTCTTCCTTCAGCAAGCGTCGGATTTCCGCAGTCGACTCTTCGTCCAGTGTCGCTGGATGCTTGGCGTTGACCATGAAAATTTCGAACACGGTGCGATCAGGCGACGGGAAAGGACCAAGCAGGTCGCCCACCTTGGCGTTAAAGACTTTGGCTTCGATATCGGACTTGAGCGAGCCGCGCATTACCTTGCCAATGAGGCCACCTTTGTCGCGTGTATCGGCGACGGAATGTTCCATCGCCATTTCCGCGAAGCAGTCCGGATCGTCCTGCAATACCGAAATCATTTCTTTCGCCTTGCCTTCGGCATCGAGCACGATGTGACTGACTTCAATGCTGTCGAACTTGGGAGAGTTAAGTTTGAAATATTCTTCTACGGCACGATCATTACAGACCTTGGCCAGCATCTTTTCCTGATATAGCGCGTCCGTGATGAATTCTTCAAATTCGTCCAGCGAGACCCCGAGTGCGCTCAGGTACTGATTCATGTCGGCCGCGCGATGCAGACCCTGCACCCGGCGAAACTGATCAGCCCGTTCCTGGATTTCTTCGGTCAGCACCGGAATACCCTGCTTCTTCGCGGCGTTGACCGTGAGCCGGTCGCGCACCATCTGTTCGACCAGGCTTTCAAACTGGCCGCTGAGCTTGAGTGTCCTGACGAAGTCGTCGACGCTGATGACTTCATCATCGATTCTTACAATATCCGTCATTGCATCTGCTCCTCGAAGTGAAGATGAACGCCGATGCGGCAGTGCGCGTCATAGTGACAGGCACTACGACTGTTGCAATAGTGCAGTGGTGAAATGCCGAAGTGTTGGGTCCGGGATGATTCGCCGGAAAACCACTGACACATTATCTACCGCATTGCCGGCATTAGTAAGAGTGCGGGAGCATCGGAGCCTGTCTTAGCTCAATGTCTTCGACATCAGCTGAGGCTGGCTCTTAATCCTGAGAAAGGGGCTCTGAGCTGAAGTTCGTGTCGATGAATCGGCTGCGGTTTCGCTGGTTATCGCGATCGCCTCGTTTGCGCTGTTTCTAAAGATTTTTCATAGAAAATTTTAGCGAGCCAGAATCTGGTTCCATCGGGAATTTACACATCGTTGACTTAGCGCAAGCATTTCGTTGTCTGAAAGCTGCATGACGGATTTCCGGTATTGGGACCAGGCTAAAAGACGCATCGCGAGGCCAGGGTTGGAACTGTGCTACCGCATGTCAGTCAATCAACATCCAGCTTTCTCAATCCGCAGAAGCGGCCGAACAAATCAACTGGAGGACCACTATGTTGCAATCTCTTGGCTACGGCGCCACCGATGCCCATAAGCCCCTGCATGAACTTCGCTTTGAACGCCGTGATCCCGGTCCGACGGATGTACAGATTGACATCCTCTACTGCGGCGTCTGCCATTCGGATTTGCACACGGCCCGCAACGAGTGGGGAAATACCGTGTACCCGGTGGTACCTGGCCATGAAATTGTCGGACGCGTCAGCGCGGTCGGCAACAAGGTAACCCGTTTCAAACCAGGAGATGTCGTTGGTGTCGGTTGCATGGTCGATTCCTGCCAGCACTGCCGCAGTTGCGCCGAAGGACTGGAGCAGTATTGCGAAAACGGCTTCGTCGGCACCTATAACGGTGAGGAAATGCATTCCGGCGGCATGACGTATGGCGGCTATGCGAGCAATATCGTGGTGACTGAAAAGTTTGTCCTGCGTATTTCCGACAAGCTTGACCCGGCTGCCGCAGCGCCTCTCCTCTGTGCAGGCATCACCACCTGGTCCCCGCTGCGGCACTGGAAAGTCGGCAAGGGTCAGAAGGTTGGCATCGTTGGCTTGGGCGGACTTGGTCACATGGGTATCAAGCTGGCCCATGCGCTCGGCGCGCATGTGGTGTTGTTTACTACCTCCCCGGGAAAAAAGGAGGATGCCATGCGCCTCGGTGCGGACGAAGTTGTTGTTTCCCGTGATGCGCAACAGATGCAGGCACACGAAAACTCCTTCGATTTCATTCTGAATACCGTGGCGGCTCCGCACAGTCTCGACGCGTTTCTCGTCTTGCTCAAGCGCGAAGGTACGATGACCCTGGTCGGTGCTCCCGCCGAGCCGCATCCGTCGCCGCAGGTATTCAACCTCATCATGAAACGGCGCCATCTCGCCGGCTCACTGATCGGCGGCATCGCGGAAACCCAGGAAATGCTCGATTTTTGCGCCGAGCATGGCATCGCCTCGGACATCGAGATGATTCCCATCCAGCAGATCAATGACGCGTATGAGCGCATGCTGAAAAGCGATGTGAAGTATCGCTTTGTCATCGATATGGCCTCACTGAAGGGAAATACATGAGATGCCGATATCGCCGGGCAATACCCCGGTAGAATGGCGGGTTTCCGGAATCCGGATTCCGGATTCCAGACCATTACACGCTACCCTCTACATGATCATTGCAACTCATTCAGGAAAATTTCACGCGGACGATGTCTGGGCAGCGACCGTCCTCGACATGCTGTTTCCCCACAGCGACCTGATTCGTACCCGCGATCCGGAAAAGATTCGTGCCGCCGACTTCGCGGTCGATGTGGGCGGCATCTGGGATCCGCAAACCGGGCGTTTCGATCACCACCAGAAAGGCTTTGCCGGCGCCCGCGAGACCGGCGTCGTCTATGCCAGCGCCGGTCTGGTCTGGAAAACCCATGGCGCGCAATGTGTTGCCCTGGTTGCAAAGTCACGCATGAATGTGCAGCTTCCCGACGAGCAGGCGCAGCAGATCGCTTACGCCATCGATAGTGATCTGGTTCAATACCTGGACATGTCGGACACCGGTGCAGCCAAAAATGCACCTGGCGGGTATGGCTTGTCCGCCGTGGTCTCCGGCTTCAATCCGACCTGGCTCGATGAGCAGGAGGCCGGCGGTCCCGCCGCCGCGGATGCCGTGCGCCTTGCGCAGTTCCGGCGCGCGATGAGCTTCATGGCGGATATCATCGTTAATGCAGTGAAGTACCGGGTCGGCAGCCAGTTTGCCGTCGAACAGGTACGCAACTCCACCTTGCTCGAAAACGGCACGGTGCTGTTCATCGCCAACAGCGCGCTGCCATGGGCCTCGGTGGTCCGCAATGAAATGCCCAAGGTCTTGTTCGTCATCAGCCACAATCTGGCGGAACAGCGGTTCATGCTGCATACCGTTCCGGCGGCGCCCGATACCTTCGAGTCACGCAAAGACCTGCCGGCCGCCTGGGCCGGACTGCAAGGACAGGAGCTTTCCGCAGTGACCGGCGTGCCCGATGCCGGCTTTTGCCATAACAACCTCTTCATTGCTGCAGCGGGCTCTTACGAAAGCGCCTTGCATATGGCCAGACTTGCGCTCGCCGAGCCTGCCTGACAAGCTTTTCGGGACGCCATCTTGCCGCCGCAGATCGTGGATCGTGGCGGAAATGCTATATTCGCCTTCATCCCGGTCATTCACACGGCGTCTTCAAGAAAGGAAAGGAATGCGCCTGTTGCACACCTCGGACTGGCATCTCGGCCAGTTTCTTCATAATTATGAACGCACGCATGAACACGAGCAGTTCCTTGCGTGGCTTGTCGACACGGTGGCCAGCGAGTCCGTCGACGTGCTGCTGATCGCCGGCGATATTTTTGACAACGCCAACCCCTCGGCCGCCTCTCAGCGCCAGTTTTATCAGTTTCTTCAGAAGGTCAAACAGCGGGCACCGCATCTGCAAATCGTCGTCATTGCTGGCAACCACGATTCACCAGGCCGCCTGGAAGCCCCGCGCCCGCTGCTGGAGGGGATGAATGTCACTGTCGTCGGCCATGTGCGCCCCCTGGACGCGGGTGAAACCGATCTGGATCAGTTGCTCGTCCCGCTTCACCGCCGGGATGGTTCTGTCGGCGCCTGGTGCCTGGCCGTGCCCTTTCTTCGTCCTGGCGACGTACCGCGCGTTGAAACCGACGGCGATCCTTACATGGAAGGCATTGCCCTTCTGTACCGGCAGGCGCTTGATCGCGCAGCCGAAAAGCGCGATGCCCGCCAGGCCATCATCGCGCTCGGGCATTGCCACATGACTGGCGGAGAAGTCTCCGCCGATTCCGAGCGACGTATCGTCGTCGGCGGGTCCGAGGCGCTGTCCGACCAGATGTTCGATGCGTCGGTTGCGTACGTGGCGCTCGGTCATCTGCACAAGGCGCAGCGCGTCGGCGGTCGCGAACACATCCGTTATTGCGGCAGCCCCTTGCCGATGTCGTTCACGGAAGTCGATTATGCACACCAGGTACTCTGCATCGACCTCGATGGCGAGAAGGTCGCCGACATTCGCGAAATCCGGGTGCCGAGAACCGTGGAACTGTTACGCATCCCACGCCGCCCCGCAGGGATCGAGGAAGCGCTCGCGGCATTGCATGCGCTGGATTTGCCCGAGACGGATGCCCACTTGCACGCTTATCTTGAAGTGCGCGTGCGCCTTGACGGGCCGGAACCCGGCTTGCGGGCCCGTATTGAAGCAGCGATTGAAGGCAAGCCGGTAAGGCTGGCGAAAATCGACACAAGCTATGCTGTCCGCGTTCAGGAGCATGCTGTTCCCGTGTCGGTCGATGATCTGGATGCGCTGCAGCCCGACGAAATATTCAAGCGTCTCTACCAGGCCAAATACCAGGTCGAGGCGCCGTCGGAACAACTGGCTGCCTTCGCCGAACTTCTCCTGGCTCCTGATCAACAGTCGTCCTAAACGTCGTCCAGAATTACGCATGAAAATACTCAAGGTCAGCGGCAAGAACCTCGCCTCGCTGGGCGGCGAATTCGCTCTCGATTTCCAGAGCGAGCCCCTGCTTTCAACCGGCCTGTTTGCCATCTGCGGGCCTACCGGTGCCGGAAAAAGTACCTTGCTGGATGCACTCTGCCTCGCGCTCTACGATGCGACGCCACGTCTGTCCAGAGCTGTCGGCAAAGGCATCGGCCTGCCCGACGTGCGTGATGAAACACTGACGCAGCAGGACACCCGTAATCTGCTGCGTCGCGGCTGCGCGGAAGCGTATGCAGAGGTGGAATTCATCGGAAACGACAACCTGACGTACCGTGCGCGCTGGAGTGTGCGCCGGGCGCGTTCCAGAGAGGATGGCGCCTTGCAACCGGTGACCATGGCATTCTGGCAACTGCCGGAACTGCAGCAAATCGGCGGCACCAAGCTTGAAGTAAAGGCCGAGATCGAACGTCGCATAGGTCTGAGTTTCGAACAGTTCACCCGCGCGGTACTGCTGGCGCAGAATGAGTTTTCCGCTTTTCTGAAAGCCGATGATGGCGAACGCGGCGAACTGCTCGAAACGCTTTCCGGGAGCACAATCTACAGCGAAATGTCAAAGCGTGCGTTTGCACGCGCCAAGGCCGAAACCGAGAAGCTGAACCAGCTGAGCAGCCGCCTGGCGGACCATGCGCCGCTCGACCCGGAAGCGCGGGCAAACCTCGAGAAAGAGGTGCAGCTTGCCAGCGAGTCCCTCGCATTACTGGACCAGAAAAAGCAAAAGCTCGACGAAGAACTACGTTGGCACCACGCATGGGAAAATCTCAAGCGGGATGAGCAGCATGCCCGGGAGGAAGTGGAACGCCTGGTAGCCGAACAGCTCACACTGGTAACGCGACGTCGATACCTTGCGCGTGTCGATAGCATTCAGGCGGCCCGTCCGCTCATGCATGAATGGAACCGCGCGCAGGCCGCAACGACCAGCCTGCGCAGCGAGCTGCAAGCCGCCGAACAGAGACTCGATGCCGCAGTGATGGCGCATTCGCAGGCGCGGCTGGCGCTGAAGGAAGCGGAAACCGCTGTCCATAACGCCGATATCGCGCGTAATGCCGCAACAATCAATCTGGACAAAGCCAAGACTCTCGACGCACAGATCGAGGCGCTGCAACCGGAATATCAACGATTAATCGACGCACTGGAAGAGGCGCGGAAAAACGAATCGGAAGCGAATCGGAAACTTGCAAACCTGCGGCAAGAGCATGCCGTTATCACAGACCAGCAGAAAAAGGCCGATGCCTGGCTGAGCGACCACGCGTCGACCAAATCGTTGGCGCTGCACTGGGCGCGCTGGGACACCTTGCTGGGTCAGGCCGGCGCGTTGCTGGCCGAACGGAATATGGCGAAGCAGTCGTTAGACATGCTTCAGGCCGACTTCCGGATCAAACGACAGGCTGGCGAAGAAGCGCAGGCACAGCTTTTACTTGCGGTCGAATCGGTCACTAGGGCCGAAGCGCGGCGCGAACTGGCGGTGCGCGCTTTGACGCAGGTCGACATTGCAGGTATCCGCGAGCGACGCCATGCGCTTGAAACACGGCGCGATTTAATTGAAGATGCGGACGCTTGCTGGAAGCTCCTGTTCACGTCCCAGTCCCGGGCACAAGAACTTGCCGCGCGCATTGCACATATAACCCAGTCGCTCGAAGGAGGAGCAGCCAGGCATGCACAACTATCACAGTCTCTGACATCAGCCAGAAGCGCTCTTGAGCAGGCCCAGCGCATGCAGCAGATGGCACACGACGCCTGCAGTACCAGCGTGGAGGAAATGCGGGCATCGCTGGTACAGGATGAGCCATGTCCTGTATGCGGTTCGGTTGAGCATCCCTACGCCGGAGAGGACGACCGCCTGCAAACGGTGCTGTCGACCATGGACCGCGAGGTCTCGGCAAAACGCACGGAAGCTGAAGCACTGTTCCAGCAGTATGCACGGGAAGAAGCTTCCATCACGGAATTGCGGCGCCAGCTTGACGAAGCCATGCGCGACAACGAGGTCGTTTTGGCGTCCATCGAGGACAAACTTGGTGCCTGGCAGGTGCATCCAGTCGCGGCAGAAGTGATGAGCGTTAGTCCGGCAGACCGCAGCGCATGGTTTGCGGATCTGCGCCAGGCGATCAAAGCCCAACTGCTCGATTTGTCGGTCGCCGAGAACGCAGCGACGGCCGCGGAGAAAGAAAAGGACAGCGCCCAGCAAGCGCTCGATGCCGCCCTGCTCCGCCGCTCGCAACTCAGTGAAACCCTTGCAAGCGCGACTGCGCAGGCAAATAAGGCCGAAGCTGAATCAGCGAAATTAAATGAGAAATTCATAGACCTGGAACGTCGGCTGTCGACAGCACTCGACCAGCTCGAGGAAGCCTTCGCCCATCCCAAATGGAAAGATAGCTGGCTGAAGTCGCCTGCCGATTTCCGTGAGAAATGCGAACAACGGGTCGCACAGTGGAATGTCAATGTCACAGAGCATGCGCGGCTCGGCACCCGCCTTCACGAACTGGATATTACCGTAACAGCGCTCGCTGAAAACGCGACTAAACTTATCGCTGAAGTGCAGTCACGCACTGCGCAATTGGCCGCCAGTCGCGAACGCCTCGACGAGAAACGCGCCGCACGTGCAATGCTGTTTGACGGACGTGCGGTCAGAAAGGTCGAGGAAGAGCTTGCCGCCAAGATGGAGCAGGCAAGAGCACAATGCGAACGTCAGATGCAGACGTTGCAGGAGAAGGCCATGGGTGCAACGCGTTGCCGCGAGTCGCGTGACCAGGCCCTGCAACGACTGTCAAACGCCGAACAGGAAATCGCGTCGGCACATGAGCGCGTCAACGCCTGGATTAAGGATTACAACCAGCATGCCGACCAGCAAACCGGTCCACTCGATGAATCAAGCCTCAAGGATATGCTGGCACATGACGCGGACTGGCATGGCGGCGAACGATCTTATCTCCAGCACGCGGATAGTGCCTTGCATACCGCCAAGGCTGTGCTGCAGGAGCGACAGGACCGCCGGGTCGCTCACGAGTTATTGCGGCCATCGGCACAAGCTCGCGAGGTGCTGCAAAGTGCACTGGCAACACTGTCATCCGACCATGAGACCGCGAGCGCACGCACCACACAATTGCGGCTGGCGCTTGCCGATGACGAAGCCCGGCGCACGCGTAGCGAAGCCGTACAGGCGGAACTCGAACGGCAGCAGGCCACCGCGCGCCTGTGGGGCCAACTCGGCGAACTGATCGGATCAGCAGACGGGAAAAAATTTCGCAACTATGCACAGCAGTTCACGCTGGATGTCCTGCTGGGTTATGCCAATCGTCATCTGATGGAACTGGCACGCCGCTACCGCCTGGAGCGCGTGCCGAACTCGCTGGCGCTCATGGTCGTCGATCAGGATATGGGAGAAGAGATCCGCTCGGTGCATTCGCTGTCGGGCGGCGAGTCTTTTCTGGTGTCTCTCGCCCTCGCGTTAGGACTCGCATCGCTTTCGTCGAATCGCGTACGGGTGGAATCCCTGTTTATCGATGAAGGCTTCGGAAGCCTTGATGCGGACACGCTGGCTGTCGCCATGCAGGCACTCGATGGATTGCAGTCCATGGGGCGCAAGGTCGGCGTCATATCCCATGTACAGGAAATGACGGAGCGCATAGGAACCAAAGTGATTGTGCGTCGGGTCGCGGGCGGCAAGAGTGTCGTCGGCGTTGAAGCCGCGTGAGGTTCATTGCGCAAAGAATGAACAAGTAACCTGGTTGCGGGCGAGCACTGTTGCTGTTGCAGAAGATGGTTGCTTTAGGCAAGACGATTTAATTTCCGCACTTGCGTCTGGTTGCAAAGCTTACAATTAATAACATAATGGCAAGGAATCTTTAGGAGCAGCGTGGTCTGAATCAATGACACGTTGATGTCACCTTTATTCTCTCTGAAAGGAACCTAATGAATAAATTGATCGCCACTCTCCTCACAGGTTTGTTTGCAACGTCCGTGTTCGCACAAGCGTCGACAAGCACCACCACGACAGTCCCCGCGACCACACCGGCCGGGGTGACCTCAGGTGCTTCCGCCACGGTCGACACTCCCGTCACAAAGGCTGATGCAAAGGCGCAGGCGAAGGCTGACAAAGCGGACGCCAAGGCTGACGAGAAGGCGGCCAAGGCCGATGCCAAGGCAGAGAAGAAGATTGCCAAAGCCGATGCAAAGGCACGTAAGGACAAGGCGGAAGCCAATAAGGATGCGGCCGAAAAGAAGGCTGACGCCGTCAAGTAACAGATAGAGATAGGCTCAAATAAAAAGGCGGGAGCGATCCCGCCTTTTTTATGTGAATCGTTTTAATTCAAGCATGTGGGCTTACCCGGTTCATGCATGGCACTCGGCCTTTCCTGATCAGGCCCCAATTTTAGTTTGATCAAGTCAACAAAGAGTTTTCCTGCATTTAAGTCCTATCTAAGAATGACGGGCTACCATGAAGCTCTGGAACCAAGGCATTGCGTCTTGTTCCTGATCCTTTCAAGAGAGCTTTGCCCGCAGCTTGCCCCAGCTGCGGGATTTTTTTTCAATAGCGTGACTTGTGATCAAACATTGCGGTATCGATGCCGATTCTTCAATCCGTCTTCCAACTTGAACGTGTCGATAGAGACTGAGATGTCTCCTGCAATCCCGGCAGATTTTTTTATACGCATTAGAAAATCCCAATCCGCACAGCAACCATTGATTTCGGTACCAGCTCACCGGGGATCATATTAAACTGTCAAACTTCTAGAAACCTCTTTAACTTTTATCTATAAGTGCCTAATTCTTCAGTGCATTAAATCCTCTTGCCGAGGTACAATAGACTGCACTGGATGACAAGGATTAAGCATGAAGAAGGTTTCTTTACTACTTCTGTTCGTTTTTCTTCACTTCTTTTTCGGCGCAGAGCCGGCAAGTGCAAGAAGTAAAGTACCCGCCGCATCCAAGGCAAAAAAGGTTTCGATCACCACAACCAGAAAACGCCAGAAAGCCAGTGCACTAAAATCGCGCGCTAGTGCAAAAACCAAAAACAAGGTACGCACCAAGGCACGTTTATCCGCGAAATCATCCCATGCCGGACACAAACGCCTGGTAGCGTTCCATCCCCGCCGGATGCGAGCGACACCCTCTCCACCGGTGCTGAGTGTCGGCGACCTCGCGGGTCTGAACGAAACAGCCAATCCTCTTGGCCTTGCTTCCAACGCCGCGCTGGTGCTCGATGAATCCACTTCGTCGGTGCTCTTTGCAAAAAATCCCGAAGCGGTTCTTCCGATCGCGTCGATCACCAAACTGATGACCGCACTGGTAGTGCTTGAAGCCAAGCAGGACCTCAATGAGATATTGACCGTGACAACTGCCGACGTCGACCGGATTAAATATACTTCTTCACGATTGCCAGTTGGTGCAAAGCTGACACGCAGAGAGATGCTCCATATCGCCCTGATGAGTTCTGAAAACCGCGCGGCATCCGCGCTTGGGCGCCACTACCCCGGCGGACTGCCTGCATTTGTGGAGGCAATGAATGCGCGCGCCAAGCTTCTCGGGATGACCAATACCCATTACGTCGAGACGACAGGACTGTCGAGCAAGAATGTTTCGACCCCAAACGACCTTGCAAGGCTGGTGGTTGCTGCGCGCGAACATCCACTGATCAGGAAATTTTCCACGCATGAAGCATTTTCAGTCGAGCCAGGAGGACGAGCCCTACAGTATCGCAACTCGAATCGGCTGGTCAGGAACTCCAACTGGGATATCGTCCTGCAGAAGACTGGGTACATTGCCGAGGCCGGACGGTGCCTCGTCATGAACGCCGTCATTGATGGACGGTCGGTCGTCATGGTGTTCCTTGACTCAAAAGGAAAATACTCGCGAGCGGCCGATGCAAACCGCATGCGTACCTGGCTTGAAGATGTGAAGCTACCGACATTGACGCGCATGGAAGAAAAAACAGAAGGATAGAAGCAACATTAACAACAAGAAATTCCCGGTCTGCACAAAGACATCGCTTCACCCTATAGAAACAAACGAAAAACCAGAAGATGCTGAGCTTCACCCGCACACTACATACCATCGACGCACATACCGGCGGCGAACCCTTACGTGTCCTGTTGTCAGGCATGCCGCATGTCCCGGGCAATACCATTCTGGAAAAGCGCTCGTGGCTCAAGTCAAATCGCGACGACTTGCGGATGTTCCTGATGAACGAGCCGCGCGGGCACGCGGACATGTATGGCGCTTATCTATTGCCTCCGGTTAGCCCCAATGCTGATTTCGGCGTGATTTTTATTCATAACGAAGGCTATAGCGACATGTGCGGCCACGGGATTATTGCGCTCGGCAAGGTCCTGGTGGAACTGGGACATGTCGAGCGGCAAATTCCTGTAACGCGCATCGCCTTCGATTCGCCTGCCGGATTCATCGAAGCACAGGTGGAGTGGGACGGCGTGCGTGCGGGACGGGTCACTTTTCGTAATGTGCCTTCGTTCATTTACCTGCGCGATCTTGAAGTCGATACGCCAAGCTTCGGCAAAGTCACGGGCGATATCGTTTTCGGCGGTGCCTTTTACTATTACATCCATGTCGGCCAAACCGGACTTGAAATCCGTCCCGAAATGGTCCGACCGCTGATTCAGCTTGGCGCTGAAACCAAACAGGCTGTGAAAGCAAAGGTACGGATTCAACATCCTCTGGTGACAGGGCTTGATAGCTTGTATGGGACCATCATTGATGGCGCACCAAACCGGACTGGCATCGACCAATCGAATGTCTGCATCTTTGCTGATCGTGAAGTCGATCGGTCGCCGACAGGCACCGGAACGTCCGGTCGCGCGGCACAATTATTTTTGCGTGGAAAGCTCGGGCTTAATCAAGCGTACCGTAATGGCAGTATCGTTGGTAGCGTGTTCGAAGTTCGGGTGGTCGAAGCAACGCAAGTTGGCGCCTTACCTGCGGCTATTACCGAAGTGACCGGTGAAGCCCATATCATGGGATTCAACCAGTGGTTACTGGAAGACACCGATCCGTTTCCGACAGGTTTTTTTCTGCGATAAGTTCAGGCATCGCGTGACAAACCAAAGATCGAAAATACAACGGCATAGCTTGTCGCTGCGTTTATATCAAGGTTTATGATGTATCGACTTTACGGCCGACCGGATTCATCGAAAAATTTTACTTTTTGTCTGTTCGCTGACGAGTACACTTCATACAGACAAAATAAGGACAATCATGAGGGCATCCGGACTGGTTTCCGAATTAGCGAACCTGATCGCCATACACGGTGACCTGCAGATCATGTATGACTGCGATTCGGTATTAAGTGAGTCTGTTTCCATTATCGTACTCGATGAGCCCTATCTGAGCGAACCGGTTTTTGTTATCTATCTGGCGGATGCAAACAGCGAGAATACGGCGGCATAAGGCTTAAAGGCGCCATGCCGCAATGGCACAAGCACTGTCTCGGCGAGCATGAGATGCCTGATTGCGGGAGTCAGGCTTAACGTTCGGCCTTTGATCTTCTATACCGTGCGACAATTTCATTGAACCGCCCCTTGGACTTAATCTGATCAAGGGCGGATTGCAGCATGGAGACGACCTTGTCGTCCGTCTTTTTGCTGAGCGCGAAATAATAACTATGCGTCTCCGCCAACGTGAGGACTTCTTCATACTCGGCAGGATCGTACCCCAATTCCTTCAGGTTCCACATCGCAACCTGGATGTCATATGCCCACATATCGACCCGGTCGGCCTGAAGCATCTTGGCGACGCTGATGCCCGAGTTCAGCAAGACAACTTTGTCACGCACGCGGTCCACTTTGTCGAGCAGCTTTTCCCCGACATCCTCGCGTACTACACCGATACGATAACCGGAGCGACCAAGTTCCTCGACGCTGGCGAGCTGGATGCCATTCTTTTTCTTGGCAACCAGTACGATACGAGATGGCAGGATAGGCCCAACCCACTTGAACAGGTTCTCCCTCGGTTCGGTGCGCGTCGTAGAAAATAGCACAATGTCCTTTTCCTTCAGCGCAGTTTCATATCCGCGTGCCCATGGCCATATCCGGATATCCTCCCTGCTCTTTTTGGAACCGGACAGGTCCAGCATCTCCATCAGAACGTCGACGGCAATGCCTTGACGGCGGCCGTTCTTTTCGAAATTGAATGGCGGATAATCTTCCGTGATCAGCGTCAGGGCGTCGAGCGTCTGGCCTGCAGCGTCCAATGAATAGAGACCGGTTGCCATTGCGGCACCGAGTGTTGTCATACGGAGGCCGAATTGACGGCGATTTATACTAAAACTGCGGTTGCGCATGTTATTCCATTTTTCTTTTCGATAGCGTCAGCCGATAATACCAATCCCAATCTGTAACGTGACAAATGAGAATAGCGAGCTATTGACGACGAGTGCAACGCCGGCAGGCAGCTCGGCGCCCCCAGAAAAAGACGCGATCTCATGGTGCGTTATGGGTTGGGATTGGTATAAGATACTCGCTTGCGCAATCCTGTCATACGCGTTGTCGATCATACGGAAACGGAGGCCTCCGTGACGGCGAGCGATCGCATGTCAATGGCCCGGCCTGCGCGCACCATCGCCAGCAATGATTCTGGTGCAACCGGCGGACTGAAATAATAACCTTGTAAATAATCGCAGCCATATGCGACAAGCTGCCTCAACTGGTTAACGTTTTCCACACCTTCGGCGACCACGGCCAGTCCAAGGCTATGCGCCATGCCGATGATGGATTGCGTAAGTGCCGCGTCAGTCGCACTGGTGCTGATATCGGAAATGAATGAACGGTCGAGCTTGAGTCGCCTTACCGGGAAACGCTTCAAATAGGACAGGTTGGAATATCCCGTCCCGAAGTCGTCAATAGCGATACCGACGCCCATTGCGGTCAGCGTGTGCAAGAGCTGCACCGTACGCTCCGGATCGCGCATGGAGGCGCTCTCGGTAATCTCCAGTTCGAGGCTGTGCGCCGGCAAACCGCTGTTCTTCAGCGCCGACGCGACTTCCGCGTCGAAATGCGGGCGTATCAATTGCTGCGTGGACAGGTTAACCGATACGGGCAGATGCGACACGCCGGCATCCATCCATGCCTTCGCCTGCAAGCAGGCGGTCCGTATCACCCATTCGCCAATACCGTTAATCAGGCCGGTTTCCTCCGCCAGTGAAATAAACCGGACCGGTGCCAGCATACCCAGCTGAGGATGCTGCCAGCGAATCAGGGCTTCGGCACCCGCGATGCGTCCACTCCGCAAATCCAGGAGTGGCTGATACACCAGGCGAAATTCATTTCGTTCAAGCGCGCGGCGCAAATGCGCTTCCATGACCAGGTGCTCGTTCGCGCGT
Source organism: Noviherbaspirillum sp. Root189 (assembly GCF_001428545.1). Lineage (GTDB taxonomy): Bacteria > Pseudomonadota > Gammaproteobacteria > Burkholderiales > Burkholderiaceae_D > Noviherbaspirillum. The sequence continues at coordinate 134,642 of NZ_LMHZ01000089.1, read as the reverse complement.
TTGTCCATCTCGGCGGTATAACGCTCGACACCATTGCGTCCTTTTTCCTTGGCGTGATACATGGCGGCATCGGCGTACTTGAGAAGAGTTCCTGCCTCGTCCGCATCATGCGGATAAACACTGATGCCAATACTGCAAGTGACGGCCACATCCTGGCCACCCAACACAACCGGTTCGCAGATGGTGGCCATCAGGCGCTGCACGAGACGATATATGGTGTCCTCGCAGTCGACTCCTTCCAGCATCAGGACAAATTCGTCGCCACCCAGCCGCGCCAGCGTATCGGACTTGCGCGCACAGAGGGACATCCGGCGCGTGATCGTTTTGAGCAATTCGTCGCCGGCATCATGTCCGAGCGTGTCATTGACATACTTGAAACGATCCAGATCGAAGAACATCACATGAACCGTACTGCCGTCCCGCTGCGCCGCAGCGATCGCCTGCTCCATGCGGTCAAGCAGGAGCAGGCGATTCGGCAAGCCAGTCAATGCATCGTGCAAGGCCTGCCTGCGCAACTGTTCCTCGTAACTTTTGCGGTGCGTGATGTCATGAATCACGGTCTGAATCGCCGAAGCGCCGTCATACTGGAATATCGCCCGGCGGATTTCGACATCGATCAGTGTTCCATCGAAGCGTCGCATCTTTACTTCAAAGCTGTGCGGTTCGCCGTCGGAAGGCAAGATCGCATCCAGCTGCTGGCGCATGACCGCTTGCTCTTCAGGCGGCGCCATATCGAACAGAGTGACGGCCTTGACCTGTTCCTCGTTCCGTGCGCCAAGCAAATTCAGCGTACCCCGATTGACGAAGATGATACGCCCGTCCCTTTCAATCGTGATGGCGTCCGGCGACATTTCAACAACCTGCCGATAGCGGTCTTCGTTTTCACGTGCGGTCTGCTCCGCGTGTAAACGGTCAGTTATTTCAAGGTTCAGCCGGCGAATCGCGTCCTCCCGTTCAGTCACCTGCTGCGCCAGTTCCACAGTGCGCGCTTCGACCAGTCGTTCCAGCCCCTGGCGATACAGCGCAAGCTCATCCACGTCGCGCCGGATGGAAGCCGTCATGTCGTTAAACGCGGTAACGACGATATCGAGTTCATCGGGATGCGGTGTGCTTTGACGATTCAGTGTTAAGGTTTCGCCCAATCTGTTCAGGTCCAGGCGCTGGGCATACGTGGCGATCGACGACAGATGGCGGCTGACGAGTCGTCGGAATATAAACAAAGTGAACAGGACGACGATCGCCGTCTTGGTTGTCTGCGTCACCAGGATCAGGAGTACCTTGTTGCGCAGTTCGGCATAGACGCCATCAATACTCGCCGTGATTTCCAGGGTAGCGACCTGGAACTTATTGTCCGTGGTGCCACGCTCTGTAAATTTGATCGGGATATGGCGCCGTATTGTATTAGCGGCGGCAACGCTTGATAAAGGAACGCCGGCACGCATCAGAAACTTGTCTGCGGGATCGCGCAGTTCAGCTGTCATGACATCGGGCAGGCGCGCAATGCCTTCGATCTGCTTACGCGTTTGTTGCTCATCCATTGTCCACAGCGAGGTGGCGATGCTTTCCGCGTACGCATGTTCGATCTCGTCGAGCCTCGCGTCAATACCAGAGACGCCCTGGTAGTAATCGAACACCAGCTGTGCGCCAGTTGCAAGAATAGCCAGACAGGTGCTGCAGATCAGGATTGCCGCGATGACCCGCCGCCCTAGCGGATTGGATTGTGCATGCTTGAACAAGGCTGGCCCACTTATGTTTTCCAGATTGCGGCTGCGCCTTTGAGAGACGCCACTTTACTCCGGCAGAAGATTGCTCTTAGGCAAGGATACCATTTCGACGCACTAAAGGGGAACCTCCCTCCGAGTGGGAGAAAAACCGGGCTAAAACTGTTTAAATGACGCCACGCGGGGCATGATGTACACGGACGTTTCCAGGGGAGGCCGACTTAATAATCTACCTGAAAACCAATTCCAAGGACGCGCTGGAAGTCGTCATAGTCGATCAAGGTATAACCGTACCCGGTAAAGTACTGCACATACCCCTTGAGCTTCGACGTCAGTGGAAAGGCCCAGGAAACCTGTGCCGCCCCCTTGTCGGTATGGAAGTTATAGCGGGTCAGCAGCGAATACTCATGACCGTTCCTGCGATAAGTGCCGACCAGGTCACCCCGTCCCATGTAATCAACGATGCGTGGATTGTTATCGTCACTGGCCGCCTCATTGAAGCGTTTCCAGATACGTGCAGAGAGGTCGAAATTGCCATGCTCGAAGGCCGCTTGCAGATAAGCGCGATTCCAGCTGCGTGAAAGCGTGGAGGCCTGCCCGTTTGACTGATGCAACAGGCCCAGATTCAACATGCGCAACCTCAGGCCAAGAAGATTGATGTCAACGGGAACGACTGCCATCACCTCTGGCTGGTAATCGGTTTCGCGGAACGGACTGGATGCCGCGGCATTGCCGGCCTGCCAGAAGCTGCGTTGCGTATAGCCAAACCACAGATCGATAGGTTTGTCCGCCACATTCTCCGCAAATTTTAGTTTAAAGCCGAGCTGGAAGGCCAGTTCCGCGTGCGCCAATCCTTTTGCTTCAGGTGTGAATGCGCGGAACGGGCGATAGGGATCCTGATTCGGCGCAGAATTGTAGGTAGCTACCAGATAATTTTCGTGATGCGGGCGGAATCTGAAAATCCCGCGCTTGTTCGATGCCCCGAGCTCCCAGTGCTCCGAGAGGTGCGACGATTCACTTGCTGCACGGTTCGCCATGCCGCCTTCATTTTCCGCGCCGGATGCAGGCAACACCATCGCGGCATCGGGGCGGATAGCCGATGGCTGCGCAGCAGGCGTGCCTTGTGTATCCGGCTTGCCGGCGAGACGATCATAACAAAGCAGGCGCGCGGAATCCGATACGATTCCCGCGCAATCCTGAAGTCCTGCAGGCGCACCGGCAGCGTGACCCTCAATGGAGCCACACATCAGCATAACGGCCAATACGGAACTCGCCGGCAGGTCTGTCACAAACTTTTTCATGGTATTTTTTTTGATGCAAGCAAGCATGGCCTATAAGTCGCCGATACCGCTCGGGGTCGGGTACATTGTTGCGGAGGCTCAACGCTCTTTCGCCTTTAGCAACCCTTGCAATAAGAAGGGCCCTTGCTGGCTTTGGTTCCGGAGGCAAAGCACAGGAACTACTCCATGCCTGCACGGCTGCGCACGGTTTTATTCAGTTGCCTGCCTGTACCTTGTTTTGCTTTCGGTCTACAAACGCGGTCAGGCGCTCCTGGGTATCGGGATCGCTCTGCGCCACCGCGGCCATCAGGGCCTCGGTCATCAAACCATCCTGTACAGACTGCTCCGCAATGCGCGGCAAGACATTGATGACCCCGTAGTTAGTGGTTGCGGCGTTGGCGACAATTTTATTTGCCAGTTCCATAGCCTTGCGCATGCCCTCGCCCACTGCAACGATATATTGCGACATGCCGGCGCGATGCCCTTCTTCGGCATTCAGCACCCGTCCGGTGAGCATCATGTCCATCATGCACGGAACGCCGATCAGCCGGGGAATCCGTACTGAACCGCCACCGCCGACGAACAGGCCGCGCTGTCCTTCGGGCAGCGCGTAAAAAGCCGATGCCTCCGCGACCCGGATATGGGTGGACGCTGCGAGTTCCATCCCACCGCCCACAGTTGCGCCTTTGAGAACGCTGATGACCGGAACGCGGCCAAACTGTATGCGTTCAAATGCGTGATGCCAGGACCGTGAATGATGCATCGCCTCTACTGCGTTTCGCCCCCGTACCTCTGACAGGTCCAGGCCAGCGCAGAAATGCTCTCCGGAGCCCTGTACGATGACCGCTTTCACGTCTGGCGGCGGGTTATTGAAGTAAAGTTGCAACGCTTGGATGGCGGCGTCGTTAAGCGCATTGCGCTTGGCGACTCGGTTGATCGACACAATGGCGATCGGGCCTGTCTGTTCGATTGTTAGTGTGGTCGAGGTGTCGCTCATAGTGGATCGTTCATGTCGCTTGGCAATAGGCGGATTGTTGTAACGCGGCGGAAAATATTCCGCCGGATCTTATGGCAGGTTCCTCGCAGTGGTTTTCGCCTGAATCAAATCGACCAGCAGCTGGTCACGTTCGGCGGTCAGCATGCCCTGCTCCTTGCCGGCGAGTTCAGCATCCATTTCCTTCACGATCTTTTCCTTCAGCGCTTCGGTGATTGATGGCGCGCCCAGATCGGCCCACCAGCTCTCTATGGGAGGACCGAGATGGTCAAGCAAATGCCGCAACCCTCCGTCACCGCCGGATAGATGCAGGTTCATGAACGGACCCAATAATGCCCAGCGCAGACCGGGCCCATGCGCAATCGCCGTATCGATATCACTGACTGTTGCCACTCCTTGCTCGACCAGATGGAATGCTTCGCGCCACAGTGCCGCCTGCAATCGGTTGGCGATGTGTCCCTTGACTTCCTTGCGTGGATGGATCGGGCGCTTGCCGATCGCGGTATAGAAGTCCATTGCCTGCGCGACGGCCTGTTCGGACGTCTTTTCACCACCGATCACTTCGACCAGCGGAATCATGTGCGGCGGGTTGAAAGGATGTCCGAGCAGCACACGCTCGGGATGGCGACATGCCGATTGCACTTTACTCATGAGCAGGCCGGACGAACTGGAGGCCAGGATGACATTGGCAGGCAGCACCGCATCCATGCGTCGAAACAGTTCAATCTTCAACTGCTCATTTTCGGGGCCGTTTTCCTGAACGAAAGCCGCTCCCTGGAGAGCCACCTCGAGATCGGCGTGAAACGTCAGGCGCTCCTGCGACGCCCCTTCGGCGAGACCGAGTCCTTCCAGGATGGGCCAGTGCCTGCCGACCGCCGCACGCAATTTTTCTTCTGCGCCCGGAGAGGGATCAGTGCACCTGACGTCCATGCCGTGCGCCAGAAAATAAGCTGCCCAGCTTGCGCCGATGACACCCGTGCCGACAACGGCAACGCACTTTATTTTGTTAACTTCCGTCATGTCTTACCTTCGTCCTTCTTCGGTGAATCGGAGCACTCGCGCGCCTGTCTTAACGCGCCACAGGTTTCATGCTGCCTTCTTCCTGCTTAACAGACGCGCCAGTTCCTTCGCTGTCTGCTCCACTGTCTTGCCGGATGTATTGACCGTCGCATGGGCCAGACCATAAAGCTCCGCACGTGCCTCGAGGGCATAATGGATATTTTCCATCGCTTCCTTTTGCAGCTGCGGGCTCGCGATACGTGCATCGTGCTGCGCCATGACGCGGGCAAAATGCTCTTCCGGTTCGGCCTTCAACCAGACATTATAAAAGGAATGCAGCAACAGTTCGTAGGTGGACGCAGCCGCGACGATACCACCGCCGGTTGCCAGCACGACTTCCGGGTAGGTGGCGATCACGCGTTCCAGGCAACGACGCTCGAGCCGGCGATATCCGGCCTGGCCATACAGCCAGAAAATTTCCTTGAGATTGACCCCGGCTTCTGCTTCGATCTCGCGATTGAGTTCGACGAAGGGAACGTCCAGCTGCCGGGCCAGCAATGGTCCCAGCGTCGACTTTCCTGCGCCGCGCAAACCAATCAAGGCAATCCGCATTGGCGCCGCACAAGGATCGGCCCGACTGCTTGTGTAATCGGCGAGCCATTGTCGAATCTCGCTCAACTGTTCATGCGATTGCCGCTTGAGCAATTCGACGATCAACGCATAGTCCGCTCCATAGCGCTCATTGTCAGACAACAGGTTTTCAAGCGGCAGATTGAGCGCCGTGGCGAGCTTGTGAAGCACGGCGATGGATATATTACCGTCCCCCTTTTCCACTCGCGACAGATAAGGCAGCGAAATGCCGGACTCGGTGGCGAGCTGCTTCATCGTCATCGCCCGGGCCGCCCGGGCGGAGCGCACCCGTTGTCCCAGGCGCATGGAAAGCGCACTGCCTACATCATCGCCAGTATTTCCCGGTTCAGCCCGTGCTTCCGCAGGTTTGCGTCGGACCCTCGATGTTTTTCCGGTAACGGATGGCGTTACATCGGGCTGGTCGGCAGGCGCGTTTTTTTTCCTCGGCATGAGGGAATTCCTTAAACTCTACACATAAACGGCAGCATTATCTCAAAGCCTGCTTCAACATTTCGTGTTGAGAACCGCGCAGCGACCGCATGCTTCAGCGCCTTATACCAATCCCAAGCTATAACGTGGCAAATGAGATCGATGGATTTTTTTGACTGGCAAGGCGCAGGAGGAGTCAATAGCGAGCTATTGACGACGAGTGCAACGCAGGCAGGCCGCTCGGCGCCCCCCGGAAAAAGACGCGATCTCATGTGGCGTTATGGGTTGGGATTGGTATTACCTCTAAAGGCAGATTACCTGTGCATCCGGCGTGACCGCGTATAGCCTTTCGACCAGATGCGCCCGGTTCTTCAACACTGCGGCCTGATTGATATAACCCTTGTCGGTAATCTCGCCACCATCGACCGCGGGCGGTTCCGTCATCAGCAAGGCACGCTGCGCAAAGGTCGACGTACCGCTACCCATCCTGCGCAGTTCGTCCAGGGCGAGCTTCACATGATGGCGTACCGCTTCATGGTTCAGCGCGTCGGCGAACGCTCCGTCCGCAGGAAGTCCCGCCAGCTGTTTGCAGGCCGCCGCATTGGGGAAGATCAGCAGGGAAACGCTATCGCGGTCGTGGCCGGCAACGACGATATCCTGCGCTACCGGCGCGAGCTTCTCGATTGCCTTCATCCGCAAGGTACCGACGCTGACCCAGGTGCCGGTGCTAAGCTTGAAATCTTCTGCGACCCGGCCATCGAATACCAGCCCAAGATGCGGCTGCTCCGGATCGGCAAAGCGCACCGCGTCTCCGATCAGGTAAAACCCTTCTTCATCAAATGCCTTGGCGGTGATGTCCGGCTGCTTGTAGTAACCGGGCGTGACGATCGGTCCCTTGACGCGCACCTCCAGCTTGTCTCCGTTCGGCAGCAACTTGAGCGACACGCCGGGAATCGGCAGCCCGATGACACCGGAACGCTCGGCCTGGTAATGACAGTCGGTGGCGAGCGGCGAAGTTTCGGTCGAGCCCCATGCCGTCACCATGGGCAAGGCGTGGCCTAACTCCTGCCGGGAAAGTTCGATCAATGCATCCCACAAATACTGCGGTAATGCTGCGGCTGCATAGAAAATGACTTGCAGTCTTGAGAAGAATGCCTTTCGCAACGCGGCGTCGCTACGCAGGGCCGGCACCAGCATGTCGAAGCCGCGCGGCACATTCAGGTAAAGCGTCGGTGCAACGTCACGCAGATTCTGAATGCTGGCGTCGAACATTCCCGGCATCGGCTTTCCGCCGTCGATATAGAGGGTGCCGCCGTGCATCAGGACAAGATTGAAATTGTGATTGCTGCCAAAGGTGTGATTCCATGGCAGCCAGTCCAGCAGCACGGGCGGCGTCTCTGTCAGGAAGGGCCAGAGCTGTGTTTTGCCTTGCTGGCTGGAACACAGCATGCGTTGCGTGTTGATGACTCCCTTTGGCTCGCTGGTCGATCCCGAGGTAAACAGGATTTTTGCCACGGTGTCGCCGTCGATCCGCGCAAAAGCCTCGGCGACGCGGTCTGCATCGAGTGACTCCAGCAAAGAAGAAAACGATACCCCGCCTTCGGACGGTGCCGTACTCGCTGATGTGACAAGCGTGGCCTGGTGCAGATCCTTGATCGCTTCAAGCGGTGCGGAGAATTTTTCGCTGTCCGAGACGTAAATCACGCTGGGATCAAGCCGCGCAATCAAGCTTTTCAGCTTTGCGTGATCTCTGGATACAAGCGAATAGGCGGGTGATATTGCCGAATACGGCACGCCGATATGCATGCAGGCAAGCATCAGCAGTCCGTGCTCAACGCTGTTATCCGACAGGACAACGACTGGATGTTCCGCCGTCACGCCATGCTGTAACAGCCACGTCGCAATGCGGCGTACCTTTTGCAAGGCTTCGGCATACGTCACGCCGACCCATTGGCCTTCCCGGTCTCGCTCAAGCAGAAACGGGCGTTCTGGCGCGCGTGCCGCCCACTTCTCAAGGTACATGCCGATACAGCGTTCATGCTCCTCGAGGGGGATCGGCGAAGTCAGAAGAATAGCGCCGTCCTCACGGCGCTCGACAAGCATCCGCGGCTCGGCGAAGAGCGCAGTGCCCGCAATGGTTGCATTCATGATTGCCTCGCTGTTATTTGTCGCTGAGCAGTTTCCAGTCGCCCTGCTCCACCCGCACCAGCGCACGTGCGCGGTCATCATGACCGAAATGGTCACTCGCCTTCATATTGAAGACGCCGTGCGTGCCGACGACTTCCTTGCCCGTCTCAAGGGCATCGCGCAACGCTTGCCTGAATTCGGGTGTGCCTGGTTTGGCTTTTTTCATCGCGGTCGGCACTGCAGCGGCAAACACCAGATAAGCGTCGTACATATGCGCACCGAAGGAAGATAACGAGCCAGGCCCATACTTTTCCTCGTACTGGCGGCTGTAGTCCATGCCAACCTTTTTCGACGGATGGCTGTCCGGCAGTTGAGCTGCGACGACCACTGGACCCGCCGGCAGGATGGTGCCGTCCACCGCTTTGCCGCCGACACGAATGTATTCCTTGGTTGCGGTGCCGTGAGTCTGATAGATCTGACCTTTGTAACCACGCTCCAGGATGCTGAGCTGAGGCAGCGCGGAGGGCGTGCCGGACGCAGCGACCAGGATGGCATCTGGCTTGGCCGAAGCAAGCTTGACGGCTTGCCCGGTGACACTGGTGTCGGTCCGGTTGAAGCGTTCGACGGTAGTCACCTTGATGCCGACTGACTCTGCTGCCTTGGTCATTTCCTTGAGCCAGCTTTCGCCGTAGCCGTCGCTATAACCGATAAAGCCGAGGGTCTTGACCTTGTTGGCCTGCATATGCTCGGCGAGCGCCTTAGCCATCACGGAATTGTGCTGTGGCGTGCGGAAAACCCAAGTATTCTTGTCGCCGGCCAATTCAATCGGCGAAAGGGAAATCTGCGGCGTTTTTGTTTCATTGGCGACTTCGACGATCGCCATGGCGGGCGGCACCGAAGAAGAACCAATAATGATGTCCACATTGTTTTCACTGACCAGCTTGCGGGCATTCTTGCTGGCCATGGTGGCATCCGTGCCGTCGTCCAGCACGATGTAATTTACCTTCTCGCCGGCGATGGTTGTGGGAAGCAGCGCCACGGTGTTTTTTTCGGGGATGCCCAGCGCTGCGCCTGGGCCCGTCGCACAGACAGAAATGCCGACATTGATATCGGCCATTGCCGGAGCGGCGATACCGACGAATACAAGTGCTGCCGTCACTGCGGTTACCTTGAACTTGTTGCGCATGTCTCCTCCTACGATAGTGGTTGGATGGGCAGCCGCTTGTTGTAGTCATCGCGTTTTGTGCCGCTGCGAGACAAATATACTATAGATAACTTCTACATTAAACATATTCGATAGTATATTTTTTCAGCTTCGACCGTTCGCGGTCAGCTTCTTGTATTACCGCAAAAATGCCATCGGAATATCGGATAGCGTTTGGATTGGAATAGGTAGAAGGAAAATCGATACCCTTGCGAGTACTTTCTGCATAACGGCTGGAAGATGTAAAAACAGGACCCGGAGGTCCTGTTTGAAATGGGCATCAGTTCAATAGCCGGTTTAATACGTCTCGACATGGAAACGGCCTTCCCTGACCATCCTGTCGAGCAGTGCGGTCCAGTCCAGTCCCTCGGCCGCACATACTTCACGCAACGCGTCCATGACGCCCATCTCCATGCCCTTCAGGCCGCAGATGTAAATGTAGGTATCGCCCCGCAGCAACTCCGCCACCTTCGCTCCGGCCGCACGGATCTTGTCCTGCACATACGTCTTCGGCTGGCCGTCGACCCGCGAGAACGCAAAGTGCTTGTCGATGAAGTGCTCCGGCAGCTTCAGCAGCGGCCCGAAATACGGCAGTTCCTGCGCATTGCGCGCACCGAAGAACAACATCAGCTTGCCGCCCACCTTGCCGGCTGTCGATTCCAGCCGCCGCCGGTGCTCGGTCATTGCCCGCATCGGCGCCGAACCGGTGCCGGTGCAGATCATCAGCAGGTTCGAACCCGCATGGTTGGGCATCAGGTAATTGACGCCGAACGGGCCAGTCACCTGCACCGTGGCGCCCTTGGGCAGATCGCACAGATAGTTCGATGCCACGCCCACCGTCGGCCTACCCTCATGGTCCTCGACCACCCGCTTGACGGTCAGCGACAGGTTGTTGTAGCCCTCGCGCTCGCCGCTTCTCGGACTGGCCACCGAGTACATGCGCAGGTAATGCGGCTTGCCATTGGCATCTGTCCCCGGCGGAATGATGCCGATCGACTGGCCTTCGAGAATCGGAAACACCTGGGTGCCGAAGTCGAGCACGATATGGTGGATGTCGCTCTCGACACTGGGATCGGTCAGCCGGTAGTTGCCGGCCACCGTGGCGGTGATCGGGTTCTTGAGCGTGTACAGGTTCACATAGGGATGCGCGGCCGACCAGGGCGGTGTCGGCGAGGTGGTCGAGGTGGCCGCATTGACCTGCACTTCCTCGCCGGCGGCCTCGGCGGCATTGTCGCTTGCGGCCTGATCGAGCACGCCAGTGTCGAGGTCCTGCGGCGGCGGCAGTTCATCCCAGCCCAGTTGCTCTTCGATGGTGTAGGCCGATGCCTTGGGCACCAGGTGCCAGTGGTCGATGGAGCCGGTCGGGCACGGCGAGATGCAGGCGCCGCAGGCATTGCAGACATCGGCCTTGACCACGTAGTTGCGGCTGTCGTGGGTGATCGCATCGACCGGGCAGGTTTCTTCGCAGGTGTTGCAGCGGATGCAAACCTCGGGGTCGATCAGGTGCTGGCGGATGATGGCGATCGGTTCGGGGGCGTTCATGGTGGTTGACTCAGGTATGGGATGAGATTACCGCTTCGTTCCGATGGATCTGATGAGTTCACAACGTGCTCCGTCAGGTCCCCTCTTCTCCGTCGGGTTCCCTCCCCCTTCTAGGGGAGGGTTAGGGTGGGGGTGTGAAGGTTGATCGTCCTGCTGCGCTGGCTCGACCGCATCAGCCTACGCGGCCCGCCCCATCCCAACCTTCCCTCTAACAGGAGGAAGGAGCCGTCCAACGATGCGTGATGCTTCAGCTCAATTAAACCGCACATACTCAAACTCGATCGGCTGGCGGTTGATGCCCACCGGCGGCGGCGCAATCCAGTTGGCCATCCTGCCCGGCTCGATCACCCGTCCCATCAGCGATGCCACATAGGCCCGGTCCTCTTCACTGGGCAGCCAGTTGCGCACATTGGCTGCCCATTCGGCGTCCGAAATCACCCGCCCGTCCGGCGACACCTTGTGGCCGGCAAAGCTGCCGATATGGCGGTTGAACGCCTTGTGCGGCGCCTGCAGCCGGAACGCCAGCCCCGCCTTGTCGATGATGCGGTTCCAGCGCCCGATACCGGCAATCGAATCGCGGATGTAGTCATCGCGCAGCACTTCATTGAGCGAATTGAGCATCGGCACTTCCTTCTCGACAATGCGGTCGCCCTGGATCTCCAGGATTCGGTACTGGTGGTTCTTCAATACATGGTCGTCGTCGCGCTTGGTTTCTTCATAACGGCCCTTCAGCCCCGAACTATAGAAGGTCGCCGCATTCGACGACTGGTCGGCACCGAACAAATCGACGGTCACGCTGAAATGGAAGTTCAGGTAGCGCTGGATGGTGGGCAAATCGATCACCCCATGCTTGCGCACTTCATTGGGGTCCTCGATCCTGTGCTGCTTCATGATGTCGACGGTGCGCTGGATCACCCGTGAAATGCCCGATTCGCCGACGAACATGTGGTGCGCTTCTTCGGTCAGCATGAAGCGGCAGGTGCGCGACAAGGGATCGAAACCCGATTCGGCCAGCGCATTCAGCTGGAACTTGCCGTCGCGGTCGGTAAAGTAGGTGAACATGTAGAACGCCAGCCAGTCCGGCGTTTCCTCGTTGAACGCTTCCAGGATGCGCGGATTATCCTGGTTGCCGGAATTGCGCTGCAGCAGCGCTTCGGCTTCCTCGCGCCCATCGCGGCCGAAATATTTATGCAGCAGGTACACCATCGCCCACAGGTGGCGGCCCTCTTCGACGTTGATCTGGAACAGGTTGCGCATGTCGTACTGCGACGGCGCGGTCAGGCCCAGATGACGCTGCTGCTCCACCGACGCCGGTTCGGTGTCGCCTTGCGTGACGATGATGCGGCGCAGGTTGGCACGGTGTTCGCCCGGCACATCCTGCCAGGCAGCGCTGCCCTTGTTCTCGCCGAAATTAACCTTGCGTCCCTCTTCCTGCTGCGCCAGGAAAATGCCCCAACGGTAGTCGGGCATCTTGACATGGCCGAAATGGGCCCAGCCTTCGGGCGTCACATTGATCGCGGTGCGCAGGTAGACATCGAAGTTGGTCGAGCCGTCCGGGCCCATGTCTTGCCACCATTGCAGGTAGTTGGGCTGCCAGTGTTCGAGCGCGCGCTGCAGGGTCTTGTCTTCGGACAGGTTGACGTTGTTGGGGATCTTGTCGCTGTAGTTGATGGTGCTCACGGGGAATCCTTGTTGAAGTCGGTTAGACGCGGTTCAGATCAAACTGGGCCTTGCTGCCGGAGCCATACACCTTCAAGGCACCGAGCTCGCCGACCGCATTGGGGCGGATGAAGATCCAGTTCTGCCAGGCGCTCAGGCGGCCGAAGATGCGCGTTTCCATGGTTTCGCGGCCATTGAAGCGCAGGTTCGCTTCCATCCCGGTCAGCGCATCGGGCGACATGCTGGCGCGTTCTTCGAGCGCCAGGCGGGTTTCGTCCGGCCAGTCCAGGTCGTCCGGATTCATGGTGATCAGGCCCAGCGCCATGGCCGCATCGGCATCGAGCAGTTGTCCCTGGCGCTCGTGCACGGCGGCCAGCGCCGCGTCATCGCCATAGAAGCGGCGCGCGAGGCGCGATTCGCCGCTGACCATCGGATAGGTGCCGAAGTTGAGGTGCGACACGGCGATTTTCGGTGTCTTGTCGGCATCGTCGGGCAAGGCCAGCATGTAGCTGCGGTCGGCCGCCAGCGCCACTTCGAGCAGGGTGCCGGCAAAACAGGAACCTTCGTCGATGAAGGCAAACAGCGAGCGCGACGTCACGTCCAGCCGGGCCAGCGTGCGGCGCAGGTAACCGACCGTTTCCCGCACCAGCCAGTGGTCCTGATGGGCGGCCAGCGTGGCATCGATCTCCAGCACCGCTTGCGGGTCCCCTGCCGACTTGAGGACCCAGGTGCCGATCTCGAGCTCATTGGTGCGCAGGTGCAATATCGCATCATCGAGTTCACGCGCAAACTGCAACGGCCACCAGCGCACCCCGGCGGCTTCGATCGCGGCCATCTCGGTCGGCTGCGCCGCAGTTGGCGCCTTGACCGTGACGGTTGCGGTGCGGTTGGCGCGGTCGATGGCCACATTGACAAACTCGTAGGCAACACCGCTGTCCGATAGCTCGCGCTGCAAGGGGGTCAGCTTGACGCCGGCGGCCTGGTCGGGCCGGCTGCTCTTGTCGGCCAGTGCCAATGCATGCCGGCGCACGGTATCGGCAAACTGGGCCGGCTTGGCCACTTCATCGACCAGTTTCCAGTCCTTGGCCCGCTGGCCGCGCACGCCTTCGGAAGTGGTGCAAAAGATGTCGGCATGGTCGTGGCGTACCTTGCGCTTGTCGGTCAGGCGGGTCAGGCCACCGGTGCCGGGCAAGACGCCCAAGAGCGGCACTTCCGGCAGGCTTACCGATGAGGAGCGGTCGTCGACCAGGATGATCTCGTCGCAGGCTGCCGCCAGTTCATAGCCGCCGCCGGCACAGGCGCCGTTGACCGCGGCGACGAACTTCAGGCCGCCATGACGGCTGGAGTCTTCCAGGCCGTTGCGGGTTTCATTGGTGAACTTGCAGAAGTTGACTTTCCAGGCATGGGACGATTTGCCCAGCATGAAGATATTGGCGCCGGAACAGAAGATGCGGTCGCGGCTGCTGGTAATCACTACGGTCTTGACGGTCGGGTGCTCGAAGCGGATGCGCTGGACGGCGTCGTAAAGTTCGATATCGACGCCGAGGTCATAGGAATTGAGCTTGAGCTTGTAACCATCCCTGATGCCGCCGTCCTCGTTGACGTTCATGGTGAGGGTGGCAATCGGGCCGTCGACGGCCAGCGTCCAGTGCCGGTACTGGTCGGGCGAAGTGGCGTAATGGATCTGGGGTGCGGTAGGCATGGGCTCCTCGGTGAAATATGATGCATTCGAGTGATATTAAACGCACTATATTGCCGCCATACCCCCGTGTCAAGATGTAAACTGCATTAATTTTCAGATGCGCGATGCCGGTTTTCCTTTAACGTCAATACACTCGGCCGTCGCCGTCAAAGGATGGATGTGGGGAATTGGCATGCTGATCCTGAAACGGCTCAGCAAGTAAAGGCAAGAATAAAGCGCTGCCGTAGAGAACCCGGGTCGCGAAAGAAATCGCACCGGAAAATTTTGTTGGCGAGCGCCTGGAACGGCTCGCGAAAACAAGTGATATCAATCCCGACCTGTAACATGACAAATGAGATCGATGGATTTTTTTGACTGACAAGGCGCAGGAGGAGTCAATAGCGGGCTATTGACGACGAGTGCAACGCCGGCAGGCAGAAAAAGACGCGATCTCATGGCGAGTTATGGGTTGGGATTAGTATTAGCTGCCTGGTGCGAATTGCCTAGTGCGGTTGAATCACTTCCCGCAACTGGTCCATGAGACCAAAGAAAGCCGTCTCTTGTGTCATCTCGCTGGTATTAAATGTCTGGTCCGCCTTGGAGTAGAAGGCAGCCCGGCTTTCCAGAATGCTTTTCAAGTCTTCCATCGCTTCCCGGTTGCCCGACATCGGCCGGGTATCGCCTTGGGCGAGAACGCGCTCCATATGGTCTTTCGGCGAAGCCTGCAACCATACGGTATAGCAATGGGAAAGGAGAAGATTGAATGTCGCCGGATCGGACACGATACCGCCGGGCGTTGCGATCACTGCGCGCGGAAAACGCTGGATGATGTCTTCCAGTGCCCGATACTCATAACGGCGATATGCGCTGGGACCGTAGAGTGCATGGATCTCGGCGACACTGCAACCCGCCACGGTTTCCACATGGCGACTCAATTCAATGAAGGGCACCATCCATTGATCGGCAAGCATCCGGCCGAGGCTCGATTTACCGGCGCCCCTCAAGCCAATCAGCGCCACCCTTTGCCTGCGGGCGGTTTCGCTGGTAGGCGCATCAAAAATGCCTGCCAGCGTAGAGCGTGCCTTGGCGAGTTCTTCGTCAGAACGACCACGCAGAATTTCGCGGATCATCAGCCATTCCGGCGACGTCGCGGTCTCGTCGCCGATCATTTCGGCAAGGGTGCAATTTAAAACCGTGGTGAGTTGCCGCAAAAACTGGATCGTGGCATTGCCTACACCGGACTCGACGTTGGCAAGATGGCGCTCCGACACATTGGCGAGTCTGGCAAGGGCCTTTCGGGTAAAGCCGCGACGGGAACGTAATGCGCGCAGGCGTTCGCCTAATGCAACCAGGAAAGGATCCTTTTCCTCTTCAAGGTTTTCCGCTAATACATTTTGCGCAGTCATGCGAGCTCGATTCTCCGGGGTTAAACGCGGCCTATATGCCAGCGCGGATTATCTCAAAAAACGAATGCATGTGGCGTCAAGCCAAATGAAATATAGTTACGGATAGCGCTTGACACATGCAAGATAGTACACCTAAACTCGCCGCAGAAGCATTAAATATCCAATTCACCACACTAATGCACTGTAGTGCATCGAAGCGAGGTAAGTCATGGACGTCACACGTTTTCAAAGCCTCATCAGTCAGCTCACCGAAGAAATCGCTTCGGTGCCCCTGGATTCCTCTCTTGAATCACATTTAAATGCTCAGCACGGGGCTGGCACGTATCTGTATGACCAACTCTTTGAAGCCTGCAAAGTGGGTGTACGCGATGGCTGGCTGTGCAATCGCGAAGCAGATGGCATTCGCTACGGGCGCGTATTGAAGGCCACTGAAGCCACCCACGGCTTCAGCGTCGACGTGGTGGAAATGGAAGACATCGCCGGTCCGCATCATGTCCATCCCAATGGTGAAATCGACTTGATCATGCCGCTGACTGCCGGTGCGAGCTTCGATGGGCATCCTGCTGGCTGGTGTGTTTATGAACCAGGAAGCGCACATCGTCCAACGGTCGCCAAAGGCCGTGCGCTGGTGCTCTATCTGCTGCCGGAAGGCGCGATCAAGTTCACGGCAGCCGCTGCGTGACCGCGTCGTTTCGCTTAACGATGGCGAAGCCAACCTGCAGAATACTGGTGCCCTCTTCTCTCGATCAACTTTGCGGCTTCCTTCAAGCCGTGTGGAGGAGCGCAAGCACGGGGCCTGCTTCTGCCACCTGCCGGAAACATGGAGCCATCATTACAACCTTCAGCGAACGCGTTACAGCGTTCTATCGGAACTGGCTGGCGACAGGCGATGGACAGGGCTGATTAAGAGGGCAAGCACGAAAGAACAAGAGCGGCGTACACGTCGCCTGAACAAGATGTTCAATTCAACCGCGAGCCGTAGCACAGCGGGATATGGAGAGACGAAATGAATCAGCCAACGACGGTGCTGCCCCAGCGCTTCAATTTTGCGCGGCACATTCTTGAAATCAATGCCGGACGTGCGGACAAGACTGCGTATATCGACGACAAGGATGCGATGACGTATGGTGAACTTGACCAGCGCGTGAGGCGCTTCGCTGCCGGTCTGCTCGCCAGCGGCATCCATCGCGAAGAGCGCATTCTTCTGGTGATGCAAGACACCAACGACATGCCGGTTGCCTTCCTCGGCGCCCTGTTTGCCGGAATCATCCCTGTTCCGGTCAATACCTTGCTCCCCGCGGACGACTATGCTTACATGATCGAACACAGCGGAGCCAAAGCCGTACTGGTATCCCAGACTTTACTTTCCTGCGTCAAGGAAGCGCTCGGCAAAACGGACGCACAGCCTGAACTGATTGTTTGCGCACCTGCGCTTGCCGCAGAACTCGCCAATGGCAGCGAAGGCTTGCGCACATTCGCCAGTCTGCTGGCATCCGAGCCCCTTCCTGCAACCGCCGCGGCCAACACGCATGGCGATGATTTTGCATTCTGGCTTTATTCTTCCGGATCGACCGGGCGTCCGAAAGGCACCGTGCATTCCCATGCCAACCTGTTCTGGACGGCGGAACTATACGGCAAGCCGATTCTTGGCATCAAGACGGACGACATCGTGTTCTCGGCTGCCAAGTTGTTCTTCGCCTATGGCCTCGGCAACGGCTTGACTTTCCCGCTGAGCGTCGGTGCCACCGTCATCCTGATGGCGGAACGGCCGACACCAACAGCGGTGTTCAAGCGCCTGACCGAACATAAGCCGACGATCTTCTATGGGGTGCCGACCCTGTATGTCGCCATGCTCGCGTCGGAGGAATTGCCAGCCAGGGAAGATGTCGCGCTGCGCGTGTGCACCTCCGCAGGCGAAGCGTTGCCGCGCGAAGTCGGTGAAAAATTCCGTAACCGCTTTGGCTGCGACATACTCGACGGCATCGGTTCGACAGAAATGCTGCATATCTTCCTGTCCAATCGCGTCGGCAACGTGCGTTACGGAACGACGGGGCAGCCAGTACCGGGATATGACGTCGAACTGCGCGACGAAAAAGGCCAGACGGTATCGATCGGCGAGATCGGCGATCTTTACATCCGTGGCCCCAGTGCAGCCCTGCTGTACTGGTGTAACCGGGAAAAGAGCCGCACCACGTTTATCGGCGACTGGCTCAAGAGCGGCGATAAATATGTCGTGGACGCCGATGGTTATTATTCGTATTCTGGCCGCAGTGATGACATGCTGAAAGTTAGTGGACAATACGTATCCCCCGTCGAAATTGAGAACGTCATGATCGAACATCCCGCCGTCCTTGAATGTGCAGTGGTCGGCAAGACCGGCAGCGATGGTCTCATCAAGACCGTCGCCTACGTCGTGCTTGGCAAAGGCCAATCCGAAACGCCAGCGCTTGCCGAAGAGCTCAAGAGCTTTGTCAAAGGCAAGCTCGCACCCCACAAATATCCACGCGAAATCATCTTTGTCCAGGAGTTGCCAAAAACGGCTACAGGAAAAATCCAGCGCTTTAAATTGCGCGCCTTGCAGGAACAGGCGGTATGACAGTCATGCTGCATGAACCGAAAACCGAGTTTATCGATTTGACCTGGCGTGACAAGCCGCTGCGCATGGAGTACCAGTGGGTCGGCGCGGCCAAGTCCGCGTATCCGGTGATAGTTTTCCTGCATGAAGGCTTGGGGTCGATCGCTTTGTGGAAGGACTATCCGCAACGTTTCTGTGAAGCCAACGGCTTTACCGGCCTGGTATTTTCACGCTACGGCTATGGCAATTCGACGCCGCGACCGCATGACGAGCGCTGGCCGGTGAGCTTCATGCATGCGCAGGCGGATGAAGTGCTGCCGATGTTTTTTGCCGCGCTCGGCGTGCATAAACCATGGTTGTTCGGCCATAGTGACGGCGGCTCGATTGCCCTGTTGCATGCAGCGCATTTTCCCGAATCGGTCAGCGGCATTGCCGTGGTCGCCCCGCATATCCTTGTTGAAGATGTAAGCATCACCAGCATCGAACAAGCGCGGGAAACCTACCTCTCCACCGACTTCCCGAGCAAGCTCGGGCGATATCACGCCGATGCCGACTCCGCGTTCTGGGGCTGGAATACTATCTGGCTCGATCCCGCCTTCCGCTCATGGAACATCGAAAGCGAGTTGCCCCGTATTACCTGTCCGGTCATGGCTGTGCAGGGAGAAGATGACGAATATGGTACGCTAGAACAGATCCGTGGAATTCAACGAAAGGCACCTCAAACCCGACTGGTTATCCTGCCCCGATGCGGCCATTCGCCGCACCGCGATCAACCTGAAGCGCTCACCAAAGAAGTCGCTCAATTCATCAAAAGCAATACGTCAGTAATACGTCGGTAATACCTGTACGTCATCATAAATAAGGAGACAAGCCGTGAAGAATTCCATCAAGCCAGCCATTACCCTCAGTCTGGCCGCAGCAGTCGCCGGCATCTTTGCCGCGGTGCCCGCCGCCGCGCAAAGCCAGGCGCCGATCAAGGTCGGCTTCATGCTGCCGGCAACCGGCACCTACGCCAATCTCGGCAACATGATCGAGAACGGCTTCAAGATGTACGTGAATGAACAAGGCGGAAAACTGGGCGGGCGCGAAATCCAGTACTTCAAAGTCGATGATGAATCCGACCCGGCAAAAGCGACCGACAACGTCAACAAGCTGATCAAGCGCGATCAGGTTGATGTGGTGGTCGGTACAGTCCACTCCGGCGTCGCACTCGCGATGGCGAAAGTCGCGCGTGAAACCAAGACCCTGCTGATCGTCCCGAACGCCGGCGCCGACGTGATTACCGGCGCGATGTGCGCACCGAATATCTTCCGTACCTCCTTTACCAACTGGCAGCCGGCATACGCGATGGGCAAGGTTGCAGCTGACCGCGGCCACAAGAAAATCATGACCATTACCTGGAATTACGCAGCAGGTAATGAATCGGTCAAGGGCTTCCAGGAAGGCTTTGAAAAGGCTGGCGGCAAAGTGACCGAGAGCCTGACGCTGCCATTCCCCAATGTCGAATACCAGGCCTTGCTCACACAGATTGCATCGCAGAAACCGGATGCCGTGTATGCATTCTTCGCCGGTGGTGGTGCGGTCAAGTTCGTGAAGGACTATGTCGCTGCAGGTCTGAACAAAACCATCCCGTTGTATGGTCCGGGCTTCCTGACGGACGGTACGCTTGAAGCGCAGGGACAGGCTGCGCAAGGAATGATCACTACCCTGCACTATGCGGATAATCTGAACACACCGCGTGACAACACCTTCCGTCTCAACTTTGCCAAGGCCTACAAGACCAATGCGGATGTCTATGCGGTGCAAGGTTACGACGCGGCGCAACTGCTGGCAACCGGGCTGAAGTCGGTCAACGGCGATTTCAGCAAGCGTGACCAGATGCTGAAGGCGATGGGTAGCGCAACGATCGACAGTCCGCGCGGCAAGTTCACCCTGTCACCCGCGCACAATCCTATCCAGGACATCTACCTGCGTGAAGTCAAGGGTATCAACAACGAAGTCAAGGGCGTGGCCATCAAGGCATTGGCAGACCCGGCCCGTGGTTGCAAGCAGTCCTGAGCGTTGACACCGTAGTACCGCGCCGCCCGCGACAGCGAGGCGGCGCTCTTCTCTTCTTCACGCAAAGATCGTCATGGACATTTCCACCTTCTTGGTGCAGTGCCTCAATTCCATCCAGTACGGATTGCTGCTTTTCCTGGTTGCCAGCGGCCTGACGCTGATCTTCGGCATCATGGGTGTGATCAACCTGGCCCACGGCAGTTTCTACATGATCGGTGCGTATCTGGCGTTTTCGATTGCACCGTTTTTCGGCGATCGGTTCATCATCATGCTGCTCGCCGGTGTTGCCTTGTCGGCGCTGTTCGGATTTATCCTTGAGTGGGTTTTCTTCAGCTACCTGTACCAGCGCGATCACCTGCAGCAGGTGTTGATGACCTATGCGCTGATCCTGGTGTTCGAAGAGTTGCGCAGCATGCTGATCGGCAATGACGTGCACGGCGTAAAAGCGCCTGAATGGTTGTCAGGCGGCGTGGCGCTCGGCGATGTGATGACCTATCCCGTTTACAACCTGTTTGCGTCGGCGGCCTGCATCGTCGTGGCTATCGGCCTGTACCTGGTGGTCAACCGCACACGTCTCGGCATGATGATCCGGGCCGGGGCCAGTAACCGCGATATGGTACGCGGCCTGGGTATCAACATTCGCCTGCTCTATCGCATCGTTTTCGCCGCCGGCGTGGCGCTCGCCGCACTGGCCGGGATGATTGCGGCGCCGATGACCTCGGTGTATCCCGGCATGGGCGGGCATGTCCTTATCGTCTGTTTCGTGGTCGTCGTGATCGGCGGGATTGGCTCCATTTCCGGCGCGCTGATCGCGTCCCTGCTGGTCGGTTTCGTCGACACCTTTGGCAAGGTATTTTTCGCCCAGTTGAGCGGTATCGGCATCTACGTGCTGATGGCCATCATCCTGATCTGGCGTCCGGAAGGCCTCAGGAGCAAAGGATACTAAGTCATGGGCACTAGCACGACGATTGTTGCAACAACACCGGTACTGCCGGCCGACACGCCGCGTTTCGGATGGCTTGCGCCGCTGGCATTCCTGATCATCCTGGCTGCCTTGCCGATGTTCCTTTCCTCTTATTTTCAGGACCTGGCGGTCAAGATCATCATTTATGCGATCTTTGCGCTCAGCCTGGAACTGCTCGTGGGCACAACCGGCCTGGTGAGCCTTGGTCATGCCGCCTTCTTCGGCATTGCCGCCTATGTCACAGGCCTGGCATCGCCTGAAACCGAGGCAGGGTCCATCCTGATTCTGCTACCGCTTGCGATGCTGGCGGCCGGCGCTTATGCACTGATTGTCGGCGCGCTTAGTCTCCGCACCAAGGGTGTGTATTTCATCATGGTAACCCTGGCCTTTGCACAGATGGCCTATTATGTATTCCATGACACCGGCATCGGCGGCGGCAGTGACGGCATGTATATCACCTTGCGTCCGGCACTGACACTCGGATCGACGACGCTGATCGACCTGGACAATTCACGGCATTTGTATTTCACGGCACTGGGTGCATTGGTATTTACCTTTGCCCTGCTTGCTCTCGTCCAGCGTTCTCGTTTTGGCCATGCCCTCGCCGGGATTCGCATCAACGAGCAGCGCATGCGGGCAGCGGGCTTCCAGACCTATTGGTACAAACTTGCGGCCTTCGTCCTTGCGGGTACGCTGGCGGGACTGGCCGGTTTCCTGATGGGTACCAAGAACGGCGTGGTCAATCCTGAGATGTTGTCCTGGCATGAATCCGGCGCGGTATTGCTGATGATTATCCTTGGCGGCCTCGGCTCGTTGCGCGGCGCCGTGATTGGCGCCATCGCGTTCGTGCTCCTCAAAGAATTCTATTCATCGGAAGCGATATTCGGTGAGTTTGCCGCGCGCTGGCAACTGACGCTGGGCCTGACCATGATCTTCTTTGTTGCGCTGCTTCCCAAGGGATTGATCGGACTTGCTTCCCTTCGTTTTGGCAAGCGAGCGGGTAAAGGCAGGATGAGCGGCAGCATTCAGGCGGGAGCGGAAAAATGATGGACCAGGCAAGCGACGCACCTTTGCTGGTAGCAAGTGGACTCACCAGGCGATTTGGCGGTCTCAAGGCCGTCAATAACGTCTCGGTCGACCTGCACGTGGGAGAAGTCCATGCGGTGATCGGCACCAACGGTGCAGGCAAGTCAACGCTGATCAACATGCTGTCCGGCGAGATCCCGGTGTCGAGCGGAACGATCATGCTCAAGGGCGCGGACGTCACGCATCTGCCACAGCCTAAGCGTGCGCGGTCAGGCATCGGGCGCAGCTATCAACGCACCACGATCTTCCCTTCCTTCACTGTGCTGGAAAACTGCAGGCTGGCTGCGCAGGCGGCGCGGCAGCGGCCTTGGGCACTGTGGGAAGCTGCGGCGCAGTGCAAGGAAACGGTCGCAGTCGCACGACGCGCACTGGATGATGCCGGTCTGTCGGATGCGGCCAATCTTCCGGCAGGCAGCATGAGCCATGGCAAGAAGCGACAACTGGAGATCGCCATGTGCCTGGCGACGGCGCCGCAGGTGTTATTGCTCGACGAACCGTTGGCAGGCATGGGGGCCGAAGAGACGGAACGCATGCTCGCACTGCTGGAAAACCTGAAACGCGGACACGCCGTTCTGCTCGTCGAACATGACATGGACGCCGTGTTCCGTGTCGCGGACCGGATCACCGTGATGGTGAACGGCGAAGTCATTGCCAGTGACGTTCCGGCTGCCATACGCAGCAATGCCGATGTGCAAGTCGCTTATTTGGGCAACCATTAATACCATCCACCACCCATAACGCAAGATGGAATTGCGTCCGGGGTCAGGATGGGTTTCACTTATCGGGACAGCTGTGCTTCAGATTACTTCACTCAATACCTACTACGGCGACAGTCACATTCTGCATGGCGTGGACCTGCACATACCGCGTGGTAAAGCGGTCGGCCTGCTCGGACGTAACGGTATGGGCAAGACAACCCTGATCCGTTCGCTGATGGGTTACGTGCCGGCCGCAAGCGGAAAAGTGTCATGGCAAGGCAAGCCGGTCGGCGGGCAGCCACCGGAAAAAATGGCACGCCTCGGGATTGGCTATGTGCCGGAAGGACGCGGCATTTTTCCCAACCTGTCCGTACGCGAAAATCTGCTGATGAGCGCCCGTCCCGGCCCCGGTGGACGGAACGATTGGACCTATGAACGCGTACTCGACACCTTCCCGCGCCTCAAGGAGCGTCTTGACCATGGTGGACAGCAACTTTCTGGTGGCGAGCAGCAGATGTTGTCGATCGGTCGTGCGCTGATGACCAACCCGGACCTGATGATTCTTGACGAAGCAACCGAGGGCCTGGCGCCCCTGATCGTGCAGGAAATATGGAAAGTGATTTCCACTATCCGCGAGACCGGCATCAGCACGCTGATCGTCGATCGTAATTATCGTGTGGTGCTGGAGCACACTGATTCGGCAGTCCTGCTGGAAAAGGGCAAGATCGTTTTGCAAGGGGAATCGAGCGAGCTCATGCAGTCACCGGAACTGCTCATGAAATATCTCGGCGTGTGATCGCGACCTTGGCCGTTCAGGGCCGAACCACCTTGCCAGGCACATGAGCACTAACTGCATCGGCACTAACTGAAAGCCAACATGAAAGCAGCCTATATCACCGGCCACGGCGGCAATGAAGTTGTTGAAATCGGCAACCGCCCCGATCCAGCGCGTCAGCCCGGTGAGGTGCTGGTAAAGCTTCACGCTGCCACCCTGAATCGGGTCGATCTTTACATGCGCGACAGCGGAGCGGGAATCACGCACCGCCTGCCACAGATCATGGGCCTGGACGGCATGGGCGTAGTGGAAGAAATGGATGCGGCCGACAGATTTCTGTCGGTCGGCCAGCGCGTCCTGATTCATCCCACGGTCGTCTGCGGACGCTGTGAATTCTGTCAGCGCGGTGAGATCATCCTATGCACCAAGGTGAGCTTTCTGGGAGAACATCGAGACGGCACACTGGCGGAGTACGTCTCCGTACCCGCTGCCAATGTATTTCCGATGCCTGGCAGGCTTGCTCCGGATGAAGCAGCGTCGCTTGGCGTCACCTACCTGACTGCGTGGCGCATGCTGTTTACGCGGGCCCAGCTGAAACCATGGGAAACCGTACTGATCTTCGGTGTCGGCGGCGGCGTATCGCTGGCGGCATTGCAGCTGGCAAAGCTGACCGGAGCGACCGTGATCGTCACGTCGCGGGATGATGAGAAACTAAAAAACGCGGCCACCGTCGGCGCGGATCATGTCATCAACAGCGCGACACAGGACGTGGCAAAGACGGTGATGGAATTCACTGCCGGACGCGGTGTGGACGTGGTGATTGAAAATGTAGGACAAGCCGTCTGGTCGAGCGCAATGAAGTCGCTGGTGCGTGGTGGACGCCTGGTGACTTGCGGCGCAACCACCGGCGACCAGCCGCCTGCGGATATCCGTCGCATCTTCATCCGGCAGCTGCAGATTATTGGTTCAACGCTTGGCAATTTCAATGAGTTTCGCGACCTGATCAGTTTTGTCGACAAGACCTCGCTGCGACCGATCATTTCGGCGCGATACGCGCTGGACGATGTGCATGCGGCGCTGGACCATCTGGACTCCGGCCGCCAGTTTGGCAAGGTGGCGATCAACATCGCCGATCATTAAGAAGGCATCGACGTCCATCGGTTGCCGCGCCGTGTTGGCCGGTGCTTAATCATTCCGTCCGTCGGGGACCACCGCAGTTACTTCAATTTCGACGCGCGCCTTGTCCTCGACCAATGCCACGACTTGCACCGCCGTCATTGCCGGATAGTGCTTTCCAATGATGTCACAATAGGCGTCGCCGATTTCCTTGTAAGCCGATACATATTCCTGTTTGTCAACCACGTACCAGGTCATGCGGACAATGTGTTCCGGAAGCGCATTCGCTTCCCGTAATACATCGACCACGTTTTGCAACGCCTGCCTTGCCTGACCCGCAAAGTCGCTGGTGCGGAACTGGCACTCCTTGTCCCAGCCGATCATGCCGCTGACAAACACCATGGTGCCTTTCGCCGCGATGCCGTTTGAGTAACCCTTGGGGCGCATCCAGTCCGGCGGTTGCAGGATTTTCATTACGATTCCTTTCTTTATCAATTCGTCGGCTCAGCCGGGTCGCAATCGCCAAAGCGTACCGGAATGCGCGTGGCAAATAGTCGGCCGCGGTCCGGATTCATGCTTCGGGACCTGCCGCCTCACGCAGCAATTCACGCGCGATAATGAGCTGCTGCACTTCGGTCGCTCCTTCATAAATACGCAGCGAGCGGATTTCACGGTAAAGGCGTTCCACCGGTTGCTCGCTCACGACGCCAAGCCCGCCAAACAGTTGTACCGCCGCATCGATCACCTGCTGCGCCGTCTCCGTGGCGGTCATCTTGGCCATCGCGGCTTCCCTGGTGACTTTCTGTCCCTGATCGCGCTGCCATGCGGCGCGATAGGTGAGCAAGGCCGACGCATCGATGCCGGTCGCCATCTGGGCCAGTTTAGCCTGCGTCAACTGAAAATCCGCCAAGGCCCGGCCAAACATTTTTCGTGACGTTGCGCGCCCGAGCGCCTCGTCCATGGCGCGCCGCGCAAAGCCGAGCGCAGCGGCGGCAACCGAGGTGCGGAAAATATCGAGTGTTGCCATCGCGACCTTGAAGCCCTGTCCTGGCTGTCCCAGCCGGCGTGAAGCAGGAACGCGGCAATTGGAAAAGCGTAATCGCGCCAGTGGATGGGGCGCAATGACATTGATCCGTTCGGCGATCTCGAAGCCCGGTGTATCGGCATCGACCACAAAGGCTGAAATGCCGCGTGCTCCGGGCGCTTCGCCGGTGCGCACAAACACCACATAAAAGTCAGCAATACCGCCATTGGAAATCCATGTCTTTTCGCCATTGAGGACATAGTCTTGCCCGTCTTCCACAGCCGCACACTGCATGGCGGCGACATCGGACCCGGCATCCGGTTCCGACAAGGCAAACGCCGCAATTGCTTCGCCTTTCGCGACACGGGTAAGGTAACGCTCTTTCTGTTCCTCTGACCCGAACAGCGTAATAGCGCCCGAACCGAGGCCTTGCATGGCAAAGGAAAAATCGGCGAGGCCTGAATGGCGAGCCAGGGTTTCGCGAATCAGGCAGATGGCGCGAGTGTCGATAACATCCAACGCGCCACCGTAGCGTGTACCGCCAATCGCATGTCGCAACCATCCTGCCTCGCCAAGCTGGCGGACCAGATGGCGGCATGCGGCATCGACATCGGCGTCATGCTCCTGACTGATGTTTGCGCTGGCCCAGCGGTCGAGCGCCGCTTCCAGCTCCCTGTGCTGCGCGGCCATGAAGGGCCAGTCGAGATAGCTCTTATCCGCCATTGCTGCTCCTTATTTTTAGTCGCCTTCAAATGTCGGCTTCTGTTTGGCAACGAAGGCGTGGTATGCCCGATGGAAGTCATTGGTCATCATGCAGATGGCCTGTGCCTGCGCTTCCGCCTCGATCGCTTCATCGATGCCCATATTCCACTCCTGCTGCAGCATCTTCTTGGTCATGCCGTGTGCAAAGGTGGGACCACGGACCAGATCGGTCGCGAACTGCTGGGCGTCGGCCAGTACCGTTTCCGGCGTGCTCAGTCGATTGAAGAATCCCCAGCGCTCCCCTTCCTCGCCATTCATGGCACGACCGGTGTATAACAGCTCCGATGCCCTGCCCTGTCCGATAATCCTTGGCAGGATGGCACACGCCCCCATATCGCATCCGGCAAGGCCAACCCGCGTGAAGAGGAAGGCTGTCTTGCTGCGTGCCGTACCAAAACGAATATCGGAAGCTAAGGCAAGGATGGCGCCGGCACCCGCACAGACGCCATCGATCGCGGCAATGACCGGCTGCGGACAGGCTCGCATGGCCTTGACTACATCGCCGGTCATGCGGGTGAATGCCAGCAAGCCGGGCATGTCGAGCCTGGTGAGCGGGCCGATGATTTCATGGACATCGCCGCCGGAACAGAAATTGTCACCCGCACCGGTGACGACCACCGCGTTCACATCGTCCGCGTAGGCCAGTGCGCGAAACAGGTCACGCAGTTCGGCATAGGAATCGAAGGTCAGCGGATTCTTGCGCTCCGGCCGGTTCAAGGTCAGCGTCGCGACGCGCTCCCTGACAGAAAAATCGAAATGCCTGGCTTTGTAATCTGCAAGAGCCTGACGATTGCCCGGCAACTGCTGCGGCTCTCCCGGTAAATAGCGCATGTTATTCCTCTTTGTCGGTCATCGGACCGTTCAGATGTTGTTTAACTTTGGACAGCAATTCGGTCAGCGTGCTTTTTTCAGTACTGGAAAGCCCGCCCAGCAGTTCGTCGATCCATCCTTCATGGACCGACGCCATGCGCTCAAAAGCGCGTCGGCCCGCTGCGGTCAGTTTTACGCTGTAGGCACGGCGGTCATTGGGGTCGGGTACGCGCACCACAAGTTTTTCCTGTTCAAGCTGATCGGTGATGCCGGTGATATTGCCGCCGGTGACCATCATGCGCTTGGACAGCTCACCCATACGCAAGCCTTCGGGATGACGTTCCAGTTGCGCCATGAGATCAAAGCGCGGCAGGGTAATGCCGAATTCATTGCGCAGTCGTGAACGGATCTGGTCTTCGATCAGCACGGTGCAGGACAGCATGCGCAACCAGACGCGCAGGGACTGATGATGGTCTTTGCCAAGACGACTCTCCAGATCGAAGACCTGCGCCGATTCCTGGTCGGGTGCTTCGTCCGCGGCATTGATGGGCTTGCGGGGCATGGTGTTCCTTACATGACTTCGCCGCCGGCAACGGCAATGGCCTGGCCATTCATCGCGGCCGACTGTGGCAGACAAAGCCAGGCGACCGTCGCAGCAACCTCTTCCGGGGTTACAAGCCGCTTCTGCGGGTTACCGGCAGTGAGTTCGGCCTGCGCGGCATCCGCACTGCGCCCGGTCTTGCTGACGATGTTTGCGATCGTCTCCTTCACGATATCGGTATCGGTATAACCCGGACAGACGGCATTGACGGTAATGCCCTTGGTCGCAAGCTCAAGCGCCAGCGCGCGGGTCAAACCGATCACGCCATGCTTTGCCGCGCAATAGGCGGAGACATATGCATAGCCGGTCAGGCCGGCGGTACTCGCGACATTGACTACCCGCCCCCAACCCGCGCGCAGCATGCCGGGCAAGGCGGCCTGCGTGCAGTGAAAGGTTCCGTTCAGGTTGACTGACAGCATCTGGTTCCAGAGTTCGTTATCCGTTTTCAGGAAGGGAGCGGAACTTGCCTGGCCCGCATTGTTGACCAGGATACTGACTTCCCCATGCTTCATGGTCGCCTGGCTAAAGGCTTGCGCAATTGATCCGGGATCTGCAACGTCCGCCGTGACGTAATGCACATCCCCCCAAGAAGCGAGCGCATCAGCAGTATCGGCAAGTGTCGCTTCACTGCGGCCCAGCAAGGTCAGCTTCGCGCCCTTTTCGAGCAGCGCCTTCGCAATCGCCGCACCGATGCCCCGGCCTCCGCCGGTCACCAGCGCATGCCGGCCTTCCAGTGGCTGTCCAAGTCCGCTCATGATCCATCCATCAGGCGAGCGGCAATCTGTTGCGGCGAAAGACCGCTGTTGGCGGCCGCCATCTGCCTGTCGCGTTCAAGATTGCGTTCGAGTTGCACCTTGGCCGGACGATATTGTTTCGGCCACGGCATGTCCTGATAACCGATCTTTGCCGCTTCATTGAGGGTCCAGGCCGGATTGGCCAGATGCGGTCGCGCAATCGCGCACAAGTCGGCACGGCCGGCGGCGATGATACTGTTGGCATGGTCGGCTTCATAGATCGCTCCGACGGCAATAGTAGGAATGCGTGCCTCATTGCGGACCCGATCGGCAAAAGGCGTCTGGAACATCCGGCCATACACCGGCTGCTCCTTTTTGCTGACCTGGCCTGACGAGCAGTCGATCATGTCGGCGCCGGCCTGCTTGAACAAGCGCGCGATCGCCACGGCATCGTCCGGCGTGATGCCGCCTTCCACCCAGTCATGCGCCGAAATGCGCACACTGATTGGCCTGTCTTGCGGCCACACCTCGCGCATCGCGGCAAATATCTGCAGCGGATAACGGCAACGGTTTTCGAGCGACCCGCCATACTCGTCCTCGCGTCGATTGGTCAGAGGTGAAATAAAACTCGACAACAGGTAGCCGTGCGCGCAATGCAGTTCCAGCCAGTCGAATCCCGCTTCCGCAGCGGCACGCGTCGCCATGACGAAATCGGCCTGGATGCGCTCCATGTCATCACGCGTCGCCGCGCGGGCGACCTGGGATACGCCGTCCAGATATTGCATCTCGGAGGCGGCCACCAAGGGCCAGTTTCCGGATTCCAGCGGCAGGTCGATGCCATCCCATGCGCAGCGAGTGGAACCTTTGGGGCCGGCATGTCCTAACTGGACGGCAATTTTTGCATCGGTATTGGTATGGACGAAGTCGACGATACGCTTCCATGCAGTGACATGTTGGGGCGCATACAAGCCCGGGCATCCTGGCGTGATGCGCGCATCGGCGGAGACGCAAGTCATTTCCGCAAACACCATGCCTGCGCCACCCATCGCCCGGCTGCCGAGATGCACGAGATGGTAATCGCCGACCGTTCCGTCCACGGCGGAGTACTGCGCCATCGGTGACACAACGATGCGATTCTTCAGTACGGTTCCACGCAATCTGAACGGCGTCAGCATCGGCGGAGGCGCCTGCTTGCCATTGTCCGGCATGGGTAATCCGGCCTGCGCGAAAGAACGCTCGGCAATCCATTGCTCATAACGCTGTACATAGTCAGGATCGCGCAAGCGCAGGTTTTCGTGGGAGATGCGCTGGCTGCGCGTCAGCATGGAATACGCAAGTTGTTCAGGTTCCAGATAAGCATAGCGCTGCACGTTTTCAAACCATTCCATTGAATTGCGCGCCGCACTCTGGATCTTGAGAACCTCGACCGAACGCAACTCCTGGTACGCGTCCAGTACCTTCTCCATGCCATCCTTGCCGTGCATGTCGAAGCAGCGCGCCAGTTCGATCGCGTCTTCGAGCGCAAGCTTGGTTCCTGATCCGATCGAAAAATGCGCACTATGGGCGGCGTCCCCCATCAGTACGACGGGGACATTCTTGCCATCGATCTGATTCCAGTGCACCCATGCGTTGCAGATCACGCGCGGGAATTTGATCCAGATGGCCGCACCACGCAGGTGCTTGGCGTTGCTTAGCAAAGGATAGCCGTCAAGATAACGGGCGAATAGTTTTTCGCAGTAAGCAATGCCTTCTTCCTGGCTCATCTTGTCGATGCCGGCCTTTTGCCAGGTTTCTTCCGGCGCCTCGATAATGAAAGTCGAGGTGTCGCCATCAAACTGATAAATATGCGCCTGGAACCATCCATGCTCGGTTTGTTCAAATGCGAAAGTGAAGGCATCGAACATCTTTTTGGTGCCTAACCAGACAAAGCGGCACTGGCGCATGTCGATGTCGGGCTGGTAGGTGTCCGCATAACGGGTGCGGATGCGGCTGTTCAGTCCGTCGCTGGCAATGACAAGGTCGGCACCGTATTCTGCCGTGACCGTCTGATCGTCGACGACATCGGTTTCGAATACGAGCTTGACGCCAAGCTGTTCGCAGCGTTCTTGCAGGATGTTGAGAAGCCGCTTGCGCCCGATACCGCAAAAGCCATGACCGCCCGACGTCACGGTCTTGCCCTTGATGTGCACGTCGATGTCGTCCCAGTGATTGAAGGACTGCAGGATGGTGCGTGCCGTTTCTTCATCGGCCACGCTCAGGTTACCCAGCGTCTGATTGGAAAAAACCACGCCCCAGCCAAAGGTGTCGTAGGGCCGGTTGCGTTCAATGATAGTGATATCGTGTGCGGGATTCCGCTTCTTCATCAGCAGGCCGAAATACAAACCGGCGGGGCCTCCACCTATACATACAATCTTCATTGCTTGCCTCGTTCCTTGCTGACTTTTTCTGACTTTTTTGCTGCGTCGTCAAATTTAGCTGCCTGCTTTGCTACGTCGCTTGTTCACGTAACTTAAACCGCTGCAACTTGCCGGTCTCCGTGCGCGGCAGTGAATCGCGGTATTCAATCGCGCGAGGATATTTGTAAGGAGCGATACTCTGCTTGACGAATTCCTGTAGTTGTTTCGTTGTCGCATCGCCCGGCTCGATACCCGGCTTCAGCACGACAAACGCCTTGACGATCTGACCGCGTTCGTCGTCCGGCACGCCGATCACCGCGCATTCCGCGACGGCCTCATGTTTAAGCAAGGCGTCCTCGACTTCCGGACCAGCTATGTTATAGCCAGCAGAGATGATCATGTCGTCGGTACGGGCGCGGTACCAGAAATAACCATCGGCATCCATCTCGAAGGCATCGCCGGTCAGGTTCCAGCCGTCATGGACATAATCGGCCTGCCGCGGGTCGGCAAGATAACGGCAACCGGTCGGCCCCATGACGGCCAGCCGGCCAACGACACCTGGACCAGCCGGACGGCTGTCGTCATCGAGAATACACGCACGATATCCGGGAATGGGCTTGCCGGTCGCACCTGGCCGGACCGCATCGCCGGCGGCGGAGATAAAGATATGCAGCATTTCCGTTGCGCCGATGCCGTCTATCATGGAGATTCCCGTTGCGCGTTGCCAGGCATCGCGCGTAGCGGTGGGCAAGGCTTCGCCTGCGGATACGGTTTTCTTCAGGCTGTTGATATCGTACTTTGACGCGAGGGGTGCCATCTGTCGGTAAAAGGTGGGCGCGGTAAAGCATACTGTCGGCCTGAACTCCTGGATCGCCTGCATCAGGGTTTCCGGGGTCAGCTTTTCCAGCAGGATGGTTGACGCACCGACGCGCAACGGAAACAACAGAAGACCGCCGAGACCGAACGTGAACGCCAGTGGAGGCGTACCGATAAAAACATCGTCGGCGCTCGATTGCAGTGTGGAACGTGGAAAGCAATCGCAGACGGCTAGGATGTCACGATGGAAATGCATCGTGCCCTTTGGTCTACCAGTGGTACCCGACGTAAACCCGATCAGGCAAACATCTTCGGCGGAAGTATCAACGGACCGGAAAACGCCGGATTTGGATGCCATCGCCTGCTCCAGCGCACCCTGCGTGCCGCCGTAATACATGACCTGACGCAGCACCGGCGACTGCTCTCTCGCGAGCGCCATTTCTTCCTTGAGCTCGGATGCGCATAACGCGGCGCCGACTTGCGCCTTGTCGATGATGACCGACAGTTCCTTGGCGCGCAGCAGAGGCATGGTAGGCACGGCGATGCATCCAGCCTTCCAGACGCCAAGTATCGCCGCCGCCAGCATGGGATGGTTTGCCCCGCGCAATAGCACGCGATTACCAGGGACCAGCTTCATGTCATCCTGTAATACGGCGGCAATGCGGTTCGCATTTTCAAGCAGTGCGCGGTAGGTCCAGGCAACAGTGCGGTTACACACCGCTGGCTTATCCGCAAACCCATTCTCCACCATCTTGTCGAGCAATTCGACAGCGCAATTCACTCGGGGTGGATACTGCAGTTCGGGCAATTCAAAAACAAGCGTCGGCCATTGTTCGCGCGGAGGGAGATTGTCTTTGGCAAAGCTGTCCACATGCGCAGTTTCATTCATATCCGCTCCTTCGGTCACCGGCCGGAAAAACGCAAGCGATTGTGTCGCCGCGTCGTTGCGAAATTACTTTAAACCTAAACTATTTTAACTTCAAGGATTATTTGCGGCCGATTTTTGCGCGAAGTCTTGAGAATGATGGAAGGTGTTGAATGGAAGAAAGGGAAGACGGCGCAGCGTCATCCGCGGTCTTGTGCATCATGAAGCGCGCAGAAGAAGTAACGAAGCGTTCTGCTCACATGAGCGGCCTGTTGATGACGAGCCGCCTCGCTCAATGAATCAGTAGTGAATCAGTAGCGAATCAATGTCGCCGCGCCGCGGCAAGCTCTTCCGCAAGCACATTGACCAGGTCCGCCGCAGGTAACTCCCGTGCCAGCGCCGCGCCCTGCCCGGCCCACGTCACTGCATAGCCCTGTACGCCTTTTTGCGCTGCAGCAGCGGTCAAGGCCTTGGCGGCATCATAAGCAATTGGGTAATCGGGAATCGGCGGATGGCCGCTTGCGCCGATGTCGGTAACAAAGCGGTTCATGAAACCTCGCGCAGATCTGCCTGAGATAGCATCCGTCAGTTCGGTCCGATGGACATGCTCGCTCCTGAACAGGCCGCGGTAAACCGCATTGGCGGACGATTCGGGACAGAGCACGAAGGCCGTCCCCAATTGCACCGCACTTGCCCCCAGGGCCATGGCGGCGGCGATGCCCTGGCCGTCCATGATGCCGCCTGCAGCGACGATCGGCAGTGTCGAAGATTTGGCCAACAGGCGCACCAGTGCAAAGGTTCCGATACCAGCATCGCCTTGCTCAGGATCGAAAACTCCTCGATGCCCACCGGCTTCCACGCCCTGCGCCACGATGACATCAATGCCTGCCTGCTCGATCAGCCTCGCCTCCGCCGGCGTTGTTGCGCTCGCCATCAGGATGATGCCTGCGGCCTTGAGTGCTTCGATATAGCGCTGCGACGGAAGGCCGAAATGAAAGCTGACAATCGCCGGACGCTGTGACAAGAAAACCTCGAGCATGGCTTCATCCTCGACAAAACTCTTGTAAATTTCCTTCAGGCTTTCCGGCGGAGCAGCGCCCAACTTGTCAAAGTGCGGCCTCAAATGCGCGAGCCATCGTGCTTCGCGTTCGGCGTCAGATTGCGCCGGGCGGTGGCAAAACACATTCACATTGAAAGGCTTGTCCGTCAGTGCGCGCATCTCGGCAATCTGGGTCATCGCCTGTTCGGCCGTGCTGGTACCGAGCGGCAGCGAACCAAGCGCGCCAGCGTTACAAACCTCTGCGGCAAGTCTGACGGTCGAGACGCCTGCCATCGGCGCCTGAATGATGGGAATACGAATCCCGAGCTTGGAAAAGAGCGCGCTTGTCATACTTCACCTTTCTGGTTTCCGGGTTGACTGAATTCGACGACGATTTCTTTACTGCCTGCTTGACTATTCTATTCCAAAAGAAGATGATTTTAACCATATCATTCTCTTTTTAAGATTAAAAATCCGATGGATCTGGCTGTCCTCGAAATATTTCGTGCCGTTGCGCAGGAGAAAAGCGTCACGCGCGCCGCGCAACTTCTCGACCGTGTGCAGTCGAACGTCACTACACGCATCAAGCAGCTTGAGGAAGAGTTGGGTGCGGCGCTTTTTTTGCGTGAAGGCAAGCGTATGCTGCTGACCGCTGAAGGCAAGCGTTTCCTTAGTTATGCGGACAAACTGCTTTCGCTTGCCGAAGAGGCGAAGCAGTCGTTGCATCCCGGACAGCCGCATGGCACCCTCAGGATAGGCGCCATGGAGAGTACCGCCGCGACGCGGTTGCCGAAACCTCTTGCAGCATTCCACGCGCATTGGCCGGAAGTAAGTCTCGCAATTACGACCGGCACCTCGGAAGACCTGATTGATGCGGTTCGTGATCGCCGCCTGGACTGTGCGCTTGTGGCGGACCCGGCGGCCCTGCCATCCTGCAGCTTTGCCCATACTGTCAAAGAAGAGAACCTCGACTGGATCCGCTTGTACACCGAACAGTTGATGCTTGTACTGCCGGCACACCATGAGCCGGTAAGCGCGCCTGAAAAGATAAAGGTGCGGACGCTTGCGGGCTTCGGGCAAGGATGTACCTATCGCGAAATCGCGGAAGACTGGTTCGCCGGCGCGACAACAACACCCGATCAAAAACTCAGGGTGCTTCCGGTTAATTCCTATCACGCGATTCTGGCCTGTGTCGCCTCGGGCTCGTGTGTCGGCATCGTACCGCAGTCGGTGCTCGATCTGCGCAGCGAACCACTGCGATTGCAGGCAGTACCATTGATGGAGGTCGACACCTTGCTGGTCACTCGGGCAGGATTTCGCACCCCGGCGTTTGAAGAGTTTTTGCGTACTTTGCAAACGTCGTAACGCGGCTGCATCGTTACATCGTTGAGGATATCCCCTTGCATTCACACTGTAAGCATGGGCTTTGGCCGCTTTGCCTATACCGGCATGTACCAGCACATTTGTGACTTGATTCCACATGTCGTCGATTGATTTCGTGCATTGCAAAGATGTTTGATATAGACCAAGCGAAAGGGAATGAAGGCGAATCCGTTGAAACATGTGTCATTTACTTATCGTCGAAACCGTCCTGATTGATTCTACCTCGGAGATTTCGTAATGAAAAAGGTGATACCTATCGTGTTGACGGCGTTTCTTGCAGCTTGCGGCGGAGACAATAACGATGATGCAACGGTCGCGAATGCGCAGACTAATACTCCAGCTGCCGGCGCTACTCCCGCAGATTCAGCTATAACGACAGGGGCAACGCCAGGCGCGACAGATACCACACCTGCTCCATCAGCTGCTCCGCCAACACCGGCTGCTACAACGCCACCAGTTGCTAACTTCGATACAACTGACAATGCTAATCCAGGCAGTTCTTTCCTTTCTGAAGTATACCAATCGGGAGTTGGCGAATTGCAGCTCGCTCAATTAGCGTTACAACGCGCAACGAATCCGGATGTACGTCGTTTTGCGCAGACGCTAATTGACCACCATACGCAAATGAAGGCAACGCTCTCGCAGCTTGCACAGGCCAATGCCATTGCTTTGCCGTCAGCTGCAAATGCGGAGGATGCGGCGTTGCTGACATCACTGACTTCTGTACAAGCAGCCGATTTTGATCGGCTGTACATGCAACATCATCTCGGTGCACATCGCCAGGACCTTGCGCTATTCCAGCAGCAGGCAAACCTGAATTCGACACTCACGGCTACTGGGACAGGGACGACTGGTGCTACTGGTACAACTGGTACAACTGGTACAGGCACTACCACCGGCACTGGAACGACAACACCGAGCAGCCTGACAGCTACACCGACAGCCGGGGCCGGCCCCGCCACTGCGACCAGCGCTGCGCAAACGCAGACGCAAACCTTTGCCATGAACGCATTACCTGTGCTCAATACACATTTACTGCTGGCTAAGGAAATCAGCGGCTCGATCGATCCCGCCGCCTATCTCCTTGCCGCGTATGAAGATGGACTGGCTGAAATCGCGCTAGGACAGCTCGCCGCGCAGAAGGCAAGCAATGCCGAAGTGAAGGCATTTGCAACGATGATGGTGAACGAACATACCGCGCTGAACAACACGATTAAAACCCTGGCGACTGCGAAAGGTGTCACTCTCCCGGCCGACAATGCCGCGACCGCATTGCCGGCCGAACATCAGATTGTACAGAACAGCTTGTTGCAGCTTACTGGCAACGACTTCGACAAGGCGTATATGAGCCACAACGTCATCGTTCATCTTGCCGACGTGAACGCCACGACGATACAGTCCCAATCGGGAGCCGATGCTGAAGTACGGGCATTGGCAACAGAGTCCCTGCCTCGGCTGACAATGCACTTTGACAGTGCCAAGCAACTCTATCAAACGCTAAGCGCATCGTTCCTGGTTTCGGCCTATCAGGGCAACATCACTGAAATTCTGCTGGCTAAACTCGCGACATCATCCCAACCAGCGGCACCGAGCGACGCCGGAGCCACCGCCACGGGCACAGGTACAACTACAGGCACAGGCGCACCACAGGGCCAAGCCCAGAGTCCAGCAACCATACCAAGGGCAACTAACGCGGCGGTTCTTTCATTTGCACAGCAAATGATTACTGACCATGCCAATGCCAACGCACTGGTAGCCACATTGGCAGCGCAAGAAAATGTCCGGCTGCCGGAAGTCCTGCCCGCAGAAGCGGTTCTAGCGTTCCGTACCCTCTGGCCCCTGAGCGGTGAAGAGTTCGACCGTGCTTACATGACGACGAATGTGGAAGCCCATACGGCTACTGTCAACTTGTTCACGGATCGTGCGCAGAATGAAACCGACCCCGAACAGAAACAGTTTGCACAGTCGACTCTGCCAATACTGCAGGGACACCTGACGCAATCGCAAACAATCAGCGCAAGCGTTGGAGGTAGCTCAACGATCCCGAACTCGACTGGAACGACCGGGCCTACCGACACTACCGGAACCGGCACGACAGAAACCGGTACAGGCGCCACAACCGGTGCTGATGCGGACACCACAGCCGGTGCTGATGCAGGCGCGACGGGTACTACTGGTACCGATACTCCCACCTCCGGTACAGGATCCGCTGCGGATACCACTACCACTGCAACCGATGGTGCAGCGACTGACACCGCTGTAACTGACACTGCAACAACTGGTACCTGAGTCAAGCAAGAGGCGAAACAAGGACTGGCCGCCCGGCATAAAGCCGGGCGGTTTTTTCCCTCATGCTGTCTTGAAGTGCACGGCAAAGCGCGTACCCTTGCCCTCCGGGCCGGTGTCAACCACGATACTGGCATCGTGGATTTTCGCGATGTCATGCACGATCGCAAGCCCCAGTCCTGTACCGCTGGTTTTATCGTCCAGACGTATGAAACGCTTGAATATCTTTTCCCGGTCTGCCACGGGCACGCCGGGACCTGAATCTTCAACCACGATTGTCACGATGTCGATTTCCTGAAAACACTTCACCGTGATTCTGCCGTTGGCGTAACAATAGCGCACGGCATTGTCGACGAGGTTTTCAATCAGATCGCGCAACAGAAAGCGATCCCCCATGATTCTGGCCGGCTGCAGTTCGAAACCAATATCAATATTCTTCTTGTCTGCTTCCTGCACAAAATATTGGATCGACTCCGTCATCAATTTGTCGAGTTCGACAATCTCGAAACGCCTGTTTTCAACCTGTCCCGGCTCGGCACGCGCCAGCGACAACAATTGATTGGTCTGCCGGATCATCCTGTTGACAGAGTCTGTCATGAGTTGTGCCGATTGTTCTGCTTCCCGGCTCAATCCATGGCTCGTGCGCAGTAGCTCAAGCTGAGTCTTGAAACCTGCGAGCGGCGTGCGCAACTGATGTGCAATGTCGGCAAGGAAGGACTGTCGGGCGCGGCTATCGTCTTGCGCGCGCGCCAGCAGGCCGTTGATCGCGCGCACCAGTGGACGTAATTCAGCCGGCATATCGTGCTCTTCGGTTGGTGCCAGATCATTGACATGACGCGTGTCGAGACGACTACGGATTTTTTGTAAAGGAAAGAGACCTTCAGTGACCGCAAACCATACGATTGCCAGTGACGCGATGAACAATATGGTTTCCAGTCCGATCAGGGCAAACAGGATGCGCGACTGAATCTGTCGCCGCGCAGTGAGGGTTTCCGCAACGCCGATCCATAGATGCTCTCCCGCCACCACGACCTTCATTGCAACGACACGGACATGCAGATCCCGTAGATTGGCCATGTAGGCAATCGGCTCATTATTTCTGCCGGCGAAGAGAAGAAAGGGTGGAAAATCCGTATCACCGGCCAAGGTGACGCCGGCGAGGTCCCGCACTGCGTAAAACACCGAATCCGTCTGATTGACGCGCAACATGCGTTCCGCCTGATCCGAAAGATTCAGCGTGATCTTTCCATCGACAAGCTCGATGTGCTCACTCAGGTCATGCACGGTATCCACCAGATTTCGATCAAGCGCATCTTGCGCAGGTGACCACGCCAGCATATAAATCAGCAAGGCACCGACCAGACTGATGACAAAAAGTGGTGCGATCAGCCATTTCAGAAGGTCCGCCCGGATGCTGGTCGTCATTCCTTGCTCGCGTCGAGCATGTAGCCGAAGCCGCGTATGGTCCGGATCACGATTCCCGCTCCCGCGATCTTGATGCGGATGCGCGAAACATACACCTCGACCGCATTCAGGGTAAGCTCTTCACCCCAGGGAAGGATGGCATCCAGGATCTGTTCTTTCGACACGACTCGGGTTGCTTGCTGTAGCAGGTATTCCAGCACTGCCCACTCTCGCGCTGACAATTCGATCACTTTGTCGTTAACCCTCGCGCGCTTCGCATGCATGTCGAGCGTCAGCCCCATCAATTGCAGCTCCGATGGGCGTGGACTGCTGCGCCGGACCAGGGCGCGGATGCGTGCGGCCAGTTCTGGCGCGGCAAAAGGCTTCACCAGGTAATCGTCGGCGCCGAGTTCAAGACCCCTTACCCGATCCTCGATGGCGTCGCGCGCGGTAAGCAGTAGTACCGGAACATTGCTTCCCCGCGCCCGAAGGCGGCGGACAACTTCAAAGCCATCAATGCCCGGCAGCCCGATGTCGAGCACCACGACCGCCAGTTCACTGCGTTTGAGTAGTGCATCGGCATCCGAACCATTGGACGTCACATCGACCACCATCCCGTAGCCCTTGAGGATACGGGAGATGCCATCGGCGAGCACCGCGTCGTCTTCTACCAGTAAAACATGCATTGTTGTTAACGTTCGGTTACATCCATCGCACTACCGTTGTGCATGTCATAGCGCGTCCTGGATTGGATAAGGTTTTCTCTTGCGGCTAATGGTATTGGAAAATCGGGCAATGCGGGCCCTTGAAGAAATATTTTCCTTAGTGAAGACCCACCCCATGT
This sequence comes from Noviherbaspirillum sp. Root189, assembly GCF_001428545.1. Lineage (GTDB taxonomy): Bacteria > Pseudomonadota > Gammaproteobacteria > Burkholderiales > Burkholderiaceae_D > Noviherbaspirillum. The sequence goes on along the minus strand of NZ_LMHZ01000089.1, from coordinate 94,734 downwards.
CAGCTTGTTGTCAGGAATTCTTCAGGTTGCTGACAGCAGCGGTACTTATAGTCACGGCTCCCAGGAGCGTATCGCCGGATAGTGTCGTGTGCAAAAGGCTGAATCCCATTGAGACGCAGGCAGGTAAAGACGTTCGGAAACCGGCGGGTTTTGCCGGCCGCGTTTTGAAGCGGTTCAATGCGATCGCGTACGACTGTGCGATGCAATTTTAAAACCTATCCTCCTCAACGAAGGCAGGATTAACAACATTGGAGACCGGTGTGCCTAACTTCATAAGGAACCCCCAGGATTTCTGGTCGGGTGTCATTTTTCTTGTTCTCGGACTTGCCGCAGTCCTGATCGGTCGCGAATATGCAATGGGAAGCGCGGGCCGAATGGGCCCTGCATACTTCCCTAGCTTTCTCGGCGGATTACTTGCAGTGATTGGTGCCATTTCGGTCGGTCGGTCGATGTTCCGCTCCGGCGAACCGATTGAGCGCATCGCGATCAAGAATCTCCTCATTATTCTCGTGGCCGTCGTGTTGTTCGGCCTGCTGATCCGCGGCGCCGGGCTGGTAATTGCCGTCATCGTCCTGGTGATGCTGAGCGGCTTCGCAAGCCAGAAATTCCGTGTACTGCCGTTCCTCACTGTGGCGGTTGGCCTCGCGGCGTTCAGCGCCCTGGTCTTCGTGGTAGGGCTTGGCCTGCCAATGCCGATCCTCGGCTCCTGGTTTGGATATTAAGGAACTACCATGGAAATCCTCAGTCATCTTGCACTCGGTTTCGAAACCGCGCTGTCGCTCAATAACCTGCTGTATTGCCTGATCGGCGTGTTTCTCGGTACGGCCATTGGTGTGCTGCCCGGTCTTGGCCCGGTAGCAACCATCGCGATGTTATTGCCTGCCACCTTCTCGCTGCCCCCGATCGCTTCGCTGATCATGTTGTCGGGCATTTATTACGGCGCGCAGTACGGCGGTTCCACCACCGCGATTCTGGTCAACCTGCCGGGAGAATCATCGTCGGTGGTCACCGCCATCGACGGCTACCAGATGGCGCGCCAGGGTCGGGCGGGTAAGGCACTTGCCACCGCCGCTCTCGGTTCCTTCTTCGCCGGGACAGTCGCCACCTTTCTGCTTGCCATGTTTGCGCCCCCGCTGGCAGAACTGGCATTGAAGTTTGGCCCTGCCGAATACTTTTCACTGATGGTGCTGGGCCTGGTGGCCTCGGTGGTGCTGGCGCACGGTTCGCTGCTGCGCGCGATTGGCATGATCATTGTCGGTCTCCTGCTGGGCCTGATCGGCACCGACGTCAATTCAGGCACGCCGCGCTATACCTTCGATGTGCCGCAACTCGCCGACGGTATTAACTTCGTCGTCGTTGCCATGGGTATGTTCGGCCTTGGAGAAATCATCTCCAATCTGGACAATGAAGAGACGCGCTCGATGCTGTCGATGAAAGTCGGCAGCCTCATGCCGAACAAGGACGACTTCAAACGCATGGTCGCCCCAGTCCTGCGCGGCACTGTCCTCGGCTCGGCATTGGGCATCCTGCCCGGCGGTGGCGCGATGCTCTCGTCGTTTGCTGCTTATTCGATCGAGAAGAAGGTGTCGAAGAATTCGGCACAGTTCGGCAAAGGCGCCATCGAAGGCGTGGCTGCGCCGGAATCGGCCAACAATGCCGGTGCACAGACATCCTTCATCCCGATGCTCACGCTTGGCATCCCATCGAATCCAGTGATGGCGCTGATGATTGGTGCAATGATCATCCAGGGCATTCAGCCGGGACCTGCGGTAATGACGGAACAGCCTACCCTGTTCTGGGGCATCATCGCCTCGATGTGGATTGGTAACTTCTTCCTGGTCGTGCTGAATCTGCCGATGATCGGCTTGTGGGTGCGCATGATCATGGTGCCGTACCACTTCCTGTTCCCTGGCATCCTGGTGTTCTGCGCCATCGGTGTGTTCAGTCTGAACAACAGCGAATTCGATGTGTTCCTGATGGCGGGCTTTGGCCTGGCCGGCTATATCTGCGCCAAGCTTAAGATGGAAGCCGCACCGATGATGCTGGCCTTCATTATCGGGCCGATGATGGAAGAATATCTGCGTCGCTCACTGTTGTTGTCGCGCAGCGATCCGTTAGTTTTCCTGCAGCGGCCGATCAGCGCCACCATGCTGGTGATGTCGGCGCTTGCCCTTGCGGTGGTGTTGCTGCCTTCCTTGCGCCAGAAACGTGAAGAGGCGTTTGTGGAGTGATAAGCCCGGCTCAGCCTTTCGCAAAGACAGGTGGATTATCCGGACGAGCTTGTATACGTCGTCGCATATCGCCAGACACTGCATAGCAAGAAATGAAAAGGGTTGCGACAAGGAAGTCGCAACCCTTTTTTACTGAATATCTGGTGCCAGCTGAAGGCCTCGAACCCCCCACCTGTTCATTACAGTTGAACCGCTCTACCAGATGAGCTAAGCCGGCATCGTGATTATTAGTGTAATCAGATCCCGTTGGCCGTTCTTGATCTTTGCCAAATGACGAAACGACTTCGATCCTGTGTAGGGTATTCCACAAATCCTAAGGCGTATTTTTGACAACGGCGGCATACCATTGCTGACGCGACAGGCCTTTTTAGGCTATGTATTCATAGTCACCGTGGTGTCAGCTGCTTGTCAGGCTTTCACAATGAAAGCAGCGTAGCATCCTGATTGTCTCCTCTCTTGCTTGAAAAAGCTTAGCCCGCAAAGGTTTTGTTTGCGGGCTTTTTTTTGGCCTTATTATGAGGCTGCGACTGATTGCAAGACCTTCAATCCAGCCTCCTGCAAAATTTTCCATCGGGTCCTATACTTGCAAGCGCTACGCGCCGACAGAGTAGCGGACAATTTAAGGAGACAACATGTTGCATCCACAGGCAAAAGCGCTTCTCGATCTCATTGAACAACGCGGCGTACCAGCAACGCACACGCTCAGCGTCACCGATGCACGTACCTTCTACCGTGAACGGCGCGGCTTTACCCAGCCAGACCCCGTCGAAGTTGCGGAAGTTCGTAACCTTCAGGCCGAAGGGCCACATGGAGCGATTCCATTACGCCTCTATAAACCGCTTGGTGGCGACATGGATAGAGGCTTGCTGCCGGTGCTGGTGTACTTCCATGGCGGAGGCTGGGTCATTGGTGACCTTGATACGCATGATTCGTTGTGCCGACAGCTTGCGAACGCTTCAAAGTGCGCAATTGTGTCCGTTGATTATCGACTCGGTCCCGAGCATCGCTTTCCTGCTGCGGTGGACGACAGCATTGCGGCAACCCGCTGGATTCACAAGGAAGCACCTAAGCTGGGCCTGGATGCATCGCGGCTTGCCGTAGGCGGCGATAGTGCGGGGGGCAATCTCGCCGCTGTCGTTGCGATTGCCTTGCGTGACGCGGGTGATGTCCCGATCGCCTTCCAGCTCCTGATTTATCCTGCCACTGACATGCGCCGCGGCGCACCGTCACATACCACCAACGGTCAGGGTTACTTGCTGACCAGCGATACGATTACGTATTTCCATGATCATTACATCGACGACGCGACCCATGACCTTGACTGGCGCGCATCGCCGTTATTGCATCCTGACCTGACCAACCTGCCGCCGTCAATTGTGCTGACAGCAGGATACGATCCGTTGCGTGATGAGGGTTTGATGTACTCGCAACGCCTGAGCGAATCGGGAAATCGGGCAACGCATATTTGCTTCGAACGCCAGATTCATGGATTTATTACGATGGGTCGAGTGATTGATGAAGCTAATGCCGCAGTGGAACTGTGTGCCTCGCAAACTGCTCGTTATCTGTCCCGCTAAACTAGCAACTCCCGGAAAGTTGCAAAACCTGTAATCTTTGGAATGAATCGAATGATTCCGGCGTTAAGGTAACAATGGGCAACAATGCAACTTCCTGAGTCGTACGCGCTCTATCTAGCCATCTTGGAAAGCGACGACAAAACTATGAGTTTAATCGGTTTTATTCAGCAATACGGTTACTTTGCATTGGCACTTGGCAGCTTTCTTGAAGGCGAGGCCATTGTCATGGCAGCGGGGTTGGCCGCTTATCACAATCACCTGGCATTGCCAGCGGTCATCGTTATTGCTGCGATCGCCAGCTTTTTAGGCGATCAACCCTATTTCTATGCGGGACGAAAATATGGCGCATCGTTGCTAGGACGTTTTCCGTCCTTACAATCGCGAAAATCCAGAATTGACGAGTTGATACTGCGACATCATATGCTGTTGGTCCCGACGCTACGTTTTTTATACGGGTTGCGTATGGTCGGGCTGATCGCCTTCGGCATGAGCGGTATCGCCACTTTGCCTTTCCAGATGCTGAATCTGGTGAGTGCCCTGGTATGGGCGCTGGCTTTCGCCCTGATCGGATTCGGTGCCGGCTACGGCTTGCAGTTTCTTGGTGAGACTTCGGGCGTGACGCAGGCGGCGGTGGCGACGACGGTGCTGTTATGCGTGACCATCGCTTATGCCATGCGTCATCGTAAAAAGAATCAAGGACAGTAAGGACGACTCACCCAACGAGATGCCGGTGACGACACGCCACACGGGCCAATTTGCCAGACTGGCTGATTAGCCGATTTAGCCGATTATCCTGATGATCCTAAATGCACTTGTGCATTTACCAACTTAACTGCAAGGACCCGGGGGGCCGCCCTCAGATATCGTATTGGTCCAGCGCGATTCTCGCCGAGTCGGCGATATCGGTACCGATCAGGCTGATGACCGGTTCCTCACTTGCTGTCGACGCATTGCTGCAGCGCTTGGCCGCAGCAAGCGCGGTCAGCTGTCGCCGAATATGGCGTGCCAGTGAAATGCGCTTGTCGGTGCGCTTGAGGCCGAACTTGCCACGATAGCGAAAGCCGTCTTCAAATATCACCTGGACATCGCACTGATCATCTTCAGCGATCGGCATGCCATCATCGGCCCAGTTCTTCAGGACCATGTCGGCGGCCTGTATCGACGAGACACGCGCCTTGGAATGAAGACCTTTTGTACGCTGGATCAGGACGCGGGAGACATCCACCTTTTCACATCCGTTGCTTGCCACTTGTTACCCTGTCTGAAAAGTACGTTGGAGCGATCAACCGGACGACAAGTTGCATTAGCCTGAAGGCATATGCACACGAAGTCGCTTATTTTCGCGCCCGGTCCGTCGCAAGAAAAACGCAGGAAACCAATTACGCAGAAAAAAGCCCGCAGACCTTTCGGTTGCGGGCGAATCCAATTCAAGAAGAGTTGGAGGAGACAACCAGATACTACAACCATGGAGCGGGATAGTCTGCTTCCGAATGGTGATAGCAGATATTCAGAGGCCTGATACCAGCAGGATATACCGTCATGCGCGCGTAAGCATGCGCTTGTTCATGCGCGTTCCGGCTCGTTGGCCTGTAATGTCACGCTTCATTTCGCCCTTTAGCGAAGCGGCTTCCTTACCCTCCATAGACATTATCTGTCGAATTCGTTCCACGACGTCGCATGAAAAAAATGCCCTTCAAATAGGCGTCTAACACCTTTATTCACCCACTTGAGCTGGGCATTTAGTCGAGCAGATATGCCCGCGTGAATTGTCGCGCGCAGTTGTCAACTCAAGGCGTTCTGCTATTTCTTCGATGCCCAACTCTCCGAAATCACATAGCAAAATGACATTACGATAATGTTCCGGCAGGGCCTCGAACGCTGCCATCCGATCAGCTCAAGTTGAAGGCTCTCGTTGTTATGCATCGCCAGCCAATTTTCTAATTTTTCCTCATCGCAGGGATCGAAGTTCAGCGCTTTGCGCCCCGTTTGGGCAGTCAAAAAATTCTTTTCAAATGCAGGCGGACGTCTTATAAGCCAGGGCATGTTCGCCCCACCCGTTCTCGCATGCAAAACTTTTGCGAGAGCGTTTGTGTATTGATTTCTCTCCTGCCTCAAGCCCCAAACGACGACGAAAGAATAACGAACAATGACATGCCGCAAAGAATATGTTGCGACGGGCACACATTCCTGCAACCTATGTTTACGAGTGGAAATCCGAGTGCTATCGTTCCAACTGCACCGCCACTCTTTTCCTTCATCGCCATGCTTATTCGTGACCTCGCCGCCATTATGTTTCGTGCCACTGCAGCCGCAGTCGCCGTGTCGTTTCTTGCCGTTGTACTAGCCAAATACGCCGCCGCCTGATAGCGTTTTTGTACGGCCGGTGGAGGTCCCTGTACCGGCCGTACCCAGATTTCTACTGGGCTCCATTGCGCGGTAACGGTCGGTACCGGCTCGATACCAATGATGGCTCCCCTGCCGTCCGAGATCCCTTGCGCTGGAGCGAACAGCCCGCTTCCGGCGATCGTTCCACATCTCAATTCCCCAATTTCTTCTAGAAGTATTCAGCGGCGCTGCGTACACGCAGTGCGCGCAAGCGTGCTCGACGCAATGGCACGGGTCCGCCAGGCGTAGCGCATCGGCAAACAGCGCCATCCTCATGTTGGTAATGGGATGACAAATCGTTAAATGTCTTCCGGGATTCAGGTCATTGGCGCATAGAATACGCTTTTCATCACCTCATCGAACAAACAGGAAACCATCCATGGCTTATATGCTCCTGATGATTGAACCCAACGACCAACGCGCCTCTCGCACCGAAACCGAAGGCCGCGCGGTCTACGACCGCATGATGTCTTTTGCCGCCGACTTGCAAGCCCGAGGATTGCTGCTTTCCGCCGAATCGCTTGCCTCCCACAACCATGCCTCCCGCGTTCGGGTAGAGGGCGGGAAGTCCAAAGTCGTCGATGGACCGTTTGCCGAAGCAAAGGAAATGGTGGGAGGCTTTTTCATGGTGAATTGCCAGACGCGGGAGGAGGCGCTGGCAATTGCCGCCGAATGCCCGGCCGCCGAATGGTGTACGGTCGAGGTCCGCAGTCTTGCGCCCTGTTATGTTGCCTGATGCGCTTGTTACAAGTTAAATAGGAAAAATAAAAAATTTTCGCCGGCTTTGTCGATTTCATGTCGGCTCGATCGTCGTGGAGTTAGAAACCAGGAAAAATGGGCGTCACCGCTTCCCTGACCTGTGTTTGCTACCCACTATCAAGGAGATCGAAATGCGATACATGATTATTGTAAAAGCGTCCGCACAGTCGGAAGCCGGCGTGATGCCTGACGAAAAACTGATTGCCGCCATGGCCGATTACCATGCGCAGCTAGCCAAGGCTGGCGTGCTCCTCGATGGATCGGGACTACAGGCGAGCGCCAAGGGATGGCGCATCAACTATTCCGGCGGCAAGCGCACGGTCATTGACGGACCTTTTGCCGAAGCCAAGGAGTTGGTTGCCGGTTACACGATCATTCAGGTACGTTCACGCGATGAAGCGCTCGAATGGACACGCCGTTTTCCCGCTCCGCACGGCGAGGACGTCGATGCGCAAATTGAGGTACGCCAGATGTTCGAACTGGATGATTTTCCGCCGAGTGAAAGCCTCGAACAGATGCGCTCCATCGGTACCGGCGCAGTCGCCGCGCAGTAGGCAGGCGACTGCCCCCGATCCATCACCCCTCGGCAAATACACGACCTTCCTCAGGAAAATTTCATGGCGCAAAGCGTCGTCCTACCGGTCGCCGCAATGAACCAGGAAACCGAATCTCATTATGTAAAGGAGCATCATGAACAAGCAAATTTTCGTCAATCTTCCGGTCAAGAACCTGGAACGCACCAAAGAATTCTTCGCGTCACTCGGTTATACATTCAATGCGCAATTCACGAATGAGCAAGCCGCCTGCATGGTCATTTCCGATGACATTTACGTGATGCTGCTGGTCGAAAGCTTCTTCCAGACCTTCACAAAGAAGCCGATCGCGGATGCAAGCAAGGTAACCGAAGTCCTGACCTGCCTGTCTTGCGAAAGCCGCGAACGGGTCGACGAACTGGTTGCGAAAGCAGTTGCTGCCGGGGGCAAGACGCCCAACGCGCCGCAGGATTACGGCTTCATGTACAGCCATGGGTTCGAGGACCCGGACGGTCATATCTGGGAACTGATGTATATGGATCCATCCGCTGCGGGTCAAGGCTGATGCATTCGGCCACTCATCATGCGATTTCGGCCGTCTGGCGCATCGAATCCGCGAAGATCGTGGCCGGTATCGCACGCATGGTGCGTGACATCGGACTGGCGGAAGAGCTGGCCCAGGATGCGCTTGTGTCGGCGCTTGAACATTGGCCGCTCGATGGTGTGCCGGACAATCCGGGCGCCTGGCTGATGGCGACGGCGAAGAACCGTGCCCTCGACCGGCTTCGCCGTGACAAGCTGTTGGGCGAAAAACTCGAGCAGATGGGCCATGACCTCGAAGCGCAGGAGGCTTTGATCGTGCCTGACTTTGTCGACACGCTCGACGTCGTGAGGAATGATCAGATCGGTGACGATCTGCTGCGCCTGATCTTTACCGCCTGCCATCCGGTGCTGTCATCCGAAGCGAGGGTCGCGCTGACCCTGAAGCTGCTGGGCGGACTGACCACGCACGAGATTGCCCGCGCTTTTCTGGTTGCGGAACCGACGATTGCACAACGTATCGTGCGTGCAAAACGCACACTGAACGAGGCACGCGTGCCGTTCGAGCTGCCGCCGGGCGATGCGCTCGCGGAGCGTCTTGCCACAGTGCTGGAGGTGGTCTACCTGATCTTTAACGAGGGCTACACCGCAACCGCAGGCGAAGACTGGATGCGCCCCACCCTGATTGAAGAAGCGTTGCGCCTCGGCCGCATGCTGGCTGAACTGGCGCCGCAGGAGCCGGAAGTGCATGGACTGATTGCCCTGATGGAACTGCAGGCTTCGCGCGCCAAGGCCAGGGTCGGCACTAGCGGGCGACCGGTGTTGCTGCTCGACCAGGATCGCTCACGCTGGGATCATTTACTGATCCGTCGTGGCCTGACGGCGCTGCAACGTGCGGAAAACCTGGGCGGTACGGCCGGTCCTTATGTTTTGCAGGCGGCTATCGCGGCCTGCCATGCGCAAGCGCATACCGCCGCGGAGACGGACTGGCATCGCATTGCCGACATCTACGGCATGCTTGCCATCGTCTCGCCCTCCCCGGTGGTCGAGCTCAATCGCGCCGTCGCCGTCAGCATGGCGGCTGGGCCGGCAGCCGCGCTGGAGATCGTGGATCGGTTAAGCAAGGACAAAAGTTTGCAAGGCTATCAATGGCTGCCCAGCGTGCGCGGCGACCTGCTGGAAAAACTCGGCCGCAAGGAAGAAGCACAACAGGAATTTGAGCGCGCCGCGAGTCTCGCGCGCAACCTGCAGGAGCGTGAGCTCCTGCTTGAACGATCGAACAAGCTGAAGGGTAGGTGACGGCGAGGTGACGGTTAATTGTCACTTGCTAACAGATCGAGCAAGGTCAGCGCGACGACCTTCGTTGCCCGCCGCAGGTCTTCCAGCTCTATGAATTCATCCGCCTGTTTGGCATTGGATTCCAGCACGGTACGCGGTCCCGCGCCGTAGAGCACGCAGGGTATTCCCGCCTCCGCATACAAGCGGGCATCGGTGTACAAGGCCGAGCCATTGGTCGTAATTGGCTCGCCGAACACGGTCGCCGCATTGTTACGCAGGCGTTCGGCCAGTTTTTCGTGGCCCGGCAAAGGACGCAACGCGCCGGCCAGGAGGAGCCTCCGGATCTCGACCCGGATACCTTCCATTCCTGCAACGGATTGCTCGATCATGTTTCGCACGTCGGCCTCGACCGTGACCGGATCCTCTTCAGGGATCATGCGGCGGTCCATTTTGAGCACAACCTTGCCCGGGACGACATTCGTGTTGGTGCCGCCGTCGATACGGCCGACGATCATGGTTGGACTAGTTATGCCCTGTACCTTCGATCGCACCTGACGCAGTTCCGGCACCCTGGCGTAGATCGCCTGCAGCACCCGGGTTGCGGCTTGCAAGGCATCATGCCCGGTGTCGGGAATCGATCCGTGCGTCGCCTTGCCATGTACCGTCACCTCAAATTGCAAACAGCCGTTATGTGCGGTGACAACGTTATAGCCGAAGCCGGCCCCGATCACGTAATCCGGGCGGGTGAGCTGGTTTTCGAGCAGCCATCCCGGGCCGAGCAGGCCGCCAAATTCCTCATCGGCGGTGAAGTGCAATTCAACACCGCCCTGTAACCGTGTGCCAAGCGCTTCCAGTGCCTGCGTGGCAAACACATAGGTCGCGAAATCGGATTTGGAGACCGCTGCCGCGCGCCCATACAGGCGACCATTCTCTACGACACCACCGTAGGGCGGCTTGGTCCAACCGTCGCCGGGAGGCACAACGTCCCCGTGTGCATTCAACGCAATAATCGGTCCCTGGCCGGCATAGCGCCGACGCACGATGAGGTTGGTAATACTTTCCATGCCGTAGTCATGGACTAGCTGTACAGGCACTGGATGCCGTTCAACCGGCCAGCCTCGGGTTTCGATCATCGCAGCGACGGCTTCGCTGAACGGGGCGTTGTTACCCGGCGGTGTGTCGGTGGGAATGCGAACCAATGCCTGCAGGAATGTCACCTGCTGTTCAAAATGGTCGTCGATCCATTGCAGGAGCGGTTCCTTTTGCGGCCGGGTTTGTTGGCCTTGGTGGGTTGTCATTTTTCCTCGAATTCGTTGAGGTGTCAGACATTACGCGGCATCGATCAGGGGGTTCAGCAAACCGAGATCATCGCGGCAAGCAAGTCTGTGGGTCAGGATCGCAGCGGTCATGGCGCACTCCTCAGCATAGTCCGAAGATGTTCTCAAGCGGCTCCATACGGCATCACGCTATCGCTTGGCGACAGCACCTTCGCGTAACCGGCGGATCGACTCTCGCAGATTGGCAAACTTCGCCGGCTTGACAAGATGGTCATCGAAGCCTGCCGCCTTGGTGCGCTCGATGTCCGAAGAATTGCCATAACCGGTGAGCGCGATAAGAGAAGCATCCTCCATTCCGGGAATCGTGCGTATCTTGCCAGCGACCGTCGTACCGTCCATGTCCGGCAAGCCGATATCAAGAATGACAATGTCAGGCTGGTGACGCTGCACGGCAATCAGCGCATCGGCGCCGTTGTGCGCTGACGCAACTTCATGTCCGTCCATCCTCAGCAGTTCGCAAATGATATCGGCGGCTTCGCGGTTATCATCGACCACCAAAATGCGGTACTTGCCTGCGGGCGCCGGGTTGCTGTTGTTCTGACTTGACACTTTCTGCGGGCCGGGCGCCAATACTGGCAGCGTGATTTCAAACTCGCTTCCCAGACCCATGCCACCGCTCAGTGCGCGGATCGAGCCACTATGCAGTTCAACTAAAGTCTTGGAAAGCGAGAGTCCAATACCCAGGCCATCCTGCACCCGGTCGGCGGCATGGCCGGCTTGCGTAAAGAGCGAGAAAATGGCGTCAAGGCTTTCCGAGGGAATGCCGATGCCATTATCCTTCACCCGGATACGCACCTGGCCATCACGCAGCTCCGTACTGAGGGTAATTTCCCCATGCGGGCGGGTAAACTTGGCTGCATTGTTTAACAGATTGCAGATGGTCTGCGAAAGACGTACGCTATCCCCATCGACCCAGATTTCGTCGGAAGGCAGTGATGTCGCCAGCGTGTGGTGGCGGCTTTCAATCATGGGGCGTGCCGTTTCAATCGCGGAGTCGATGACCGTTCTGAGCTCGACAGGTTGCTTCTGTAATGCGAGTTTACCTTGCGATATCCGCGCCACGTCCAGCAAATCATCGACCAGCCTGACCATATGTTCGGTCTGGCGCAGAATGGTCTGATGCGCGCTCTCATGCTTGCCAGATTCATGCGCTCCGGACTGTTGCAGCAGTTCGACTGCATTGCGGATCGGTCCGAGCGGATTGCGCAATTCGTGCGCAAGCACGGCAAGGAATTCATCCTTGCGGCGGTCGACTTCCCGCAACTCGCGCTCTACCCTTCCAAGTCGCAATAAGGCCCGGACGTTGGCGACGAGTTCTTCCGGTTCGATGGGCTCGAACAGGTAGTTATCGGCGCCGCCCTCCAGGGCTCTGATTTTATCGCCGGTGCCAATGTAGGAAGCCGATGTTTGCAGCACCAGAATGTTGCGGGTCTCTTCATCTTCCTTGAGGCGACGGCAGACTTCGAAACCATTGATATCCGGCAGTTTCACATCCAGCAGTACCAGTACAGGCTTATCGCTCTTTGCCCTGCGCAGCGCTTCCCCACCGGTCGGCGCTTCGATCACCTTGAATCCTGCACGCGACAGGATGCGCGACTTCGCATAGCGCGCCGCGTCCGTATCGTCAACATTCAATATCAGGTGATCGTCTTCGGAAAACATGATCTTGCTCTTAATGCGCACGCGGACCGCGTGCAGTTTGGTTCAATGCGTCGCCCCCCGACGAATCCGCCACGCTCCTGTTACCCATCTCGTCCGACACCAATCGCGTAAGCTGTGCGACCAATTCGTCGCATACCACCGGCTTGACGAAGAAAGCATCCGCTCCCAGCGCAAAGGCTTTCGCGGGATCATCAACTTCCGTCGCCACAATGATCGGCGTGCGACCGCGCACGCCATCATTCTTCGTATCCATCAGCCACCGCCAGGTATCTTCGCCATTCAGATTGATATCCAGAATGATCGCCACCGGGGAAATCGAGGCCCAGATTTCGTCAGCTTCCCACAAGCTACGTGCCGGAATCGCCCTGAAAGCAGTACCGCGCAGGAATTTCTCATACATGATCCGGACCGGTTGCTGGTCTTCGATAACGAGTACCGGTAGGCGCTCGTCAGCGATTCCATTCTCCGAGCCGGCCAGGATTTCAGCTTCGCCGTCAGTATCTTCACTAGGAAGAGTAACCGGAATTACCGCGGAGAAGGTAGAACCTTTATCAAGTGTACTGGAAAGTTCGACGCGCCCGCCCAACAAATCAGCCAGCTTGCGACAAAGCGGCAGACCCAGTCCGGTGCCCTTGATCTTATGTTGCAAGCGGTTCTCGACTTGTCCGAACTCCTCGAAGATGATCTGCTGGTGCTCCGGTGCAATACCCAGGCCGGTATCGATTACGGAAAACCGGATCGCCCTCTCTTCAGGCAAATGGCTTGCGGACACTCTGACTTCACCCGAATCGGTGAATTTCAGTGCGTTGGAAATAAAGTTGCGCAAGATTTGCGAAACCTTCGCCTCGTCCGTGTACATCGTGGACTGGAAATCGGGCTCCTCGAAAATCAGCTGGACCGATTCGGTGACCAGCAACGGACGCAACATGCCGCGCAGCGCACTGAACAGTTCGGCAACATCAAACTTGGTTGGCCGCACATCCGTTTTGCCGGCCTCGATCTTGGCGAGATCCAGCAAGTCATTGACGAGTTCCGATAGCGACTCGGCGCCCTTGAGAATGAAGTTGACCTGCTTTTCCTGCTCTTCCGTCAGGTCGCCGTCAATACGGTCGAGCAGGAGCTTGGACAGGCCGCGAATCGAACTTAGCGGCGTCCTGAACTCATGGCTCATGTTGGACAGGAAGCGTGACTTCATTTCATCGGCACGGCGCAGGTGATCCGCCTTTTCATCGAGTTCGGCATACAGCGCCACCACGCCGCGATTGGTATCTTCCAGTTCACGGGTGAGTTGGACCAGTTCTTCCTGCCTGGCCTTCAGCTCTTCCAGCGTAATCAAGAGTTCGCGATTTTGCTGCTGCACTTCACCCAGCGTTGCCACCGGCTGTGCCGACGCCAGTTCCGCACCGATGGCGCCAACGGATTGCGGCGTCAGGGTAGGCGCCGCTGCCGACAGCAGCTTCTTGAGGGTGATGGTGGTGCCCGTTCCCTTGCCGGTGACGATGTCGAACTGATCCATCAGGCGGCGTGCGCCCATAATGCCGACACCCATGCCTGTCGGCGACTGGTATTTGCCGGACAACACTTCGTCCAGGTTGCCAATACCGGGTCCCCTATCTTCGATACGGACGACGAGCACTTGTGGCGAGGTCTTGCCTTCAATGGAGAATTCCACGCGGCCACGCGACGCATAGTTGTACACGTTACGGGCCAGTTCCGAGACGGCGGTGGCAATGCGCACCTGGTCTTGTGCCGAGAAGCCGCAGACCGCCGCAACCTGACGGGCGCGCTGGCGCGCAGCGACCACGTCCTGTTCGGTTTCGATCACGATGGTGAGTATGCGCATGCTCATGTCAGTGCTTTGCTTGTTTACTGTTCACGGATGACAAGCACTGTCACGTCATCCCTTTGTCGACAAAAATCACGGTACAGGACAGCGGCGATCAAGGACGGATGTGCTGCTTCCAGGCCGGGATAATGATCGAGGTTCCAGCGAGTGCCCAATCCGTCGGAATGCATGATCAGCATCGCGCCCGAAGTCCACGGCAAGACGAACTCCTGCACTTTGCGCATATTGCTGCCGACGATGCCATTGTGGGACATGAGTTGCCGCTTGCCGCCTCCCTGGAAGCTCACCGCCGCGATGTTTCCGACGCCGGAGAAGTGCATTTCCTCCGACAGTGTATCCAGCCTCGCTACCGCCACTGCGGCACCTCGGGTAGCGCGCAGGGAAGCATGGCTTTCCCAGATCGCGGCTTCCGGATGCAATTCGGGATGGCTGCCGATGAGGCGGATCGCCGCTTCCGATGCACGCGCCGCGTCGGGACCATGACCCAAGCCGTCGGCAACCATCACAGTGGCAAGCGTCGCATCGCTACAAATAGCCCAGGCGTCACCGCAAACTTCTTCGCTGGGAAGCGGCAGGCAGACTACCCCTGTCTGCCAGGTGCCGGAAGCGGGGGGCGGCGGGACGTTCCAGAACTTCATGTAGATTACCGTGCCTTTGTCCTCTTGCGAATAGATGTCGAATTCATCCGCAAGGCGCACCATCGCACCCAGTCCGACCCCATAGCTGCCGGCGGTCGACACGCCATCCTTCATGTGCAATGCGACGTTAGTCATGCCGCGTCCTGCGTCCAGCGCAATGACTTCGATTCCCGACGCATTGCCTTGCTCCACCGGGCGCAGAATGATCTGCCCCCGTGTAGCGTGCTTGACGATATTGGTCGCCGCTTCCGTCACGGCGATCGCCACCTTGCCGGCGGCGGTTTCGTCAAAGGACTGCAGTCTGGCAAGTTCTGCACTACCTCGTCGTACTCCGGCGATTTCTGCGGCCTCTTCGATCGCATAGACTTTCTGGCGGCCCGCAGTGCTTAGAATGGTTTCCATTTGGTAATGCTTACGGTAGTGCCCTCGCCAGGAGCGGTAATAATTTCAAATTCATCGGAGAGGCGCTTTGCTCCGCTCAGTCCGAGTCCAAGACCGCCGCCCGTCGTATAGCCATCCTTCAGCGCCAGCGCAACATCCGAAATCCCGGGACCATGATCAATGAACGACAGGTTCAGTCCGCGCCGCCCACCATTGGTTACCTTCAATATATGCGATTCCCCGCCGCCGCCATAGCGTAGCGTATTGCGCGCGAGCTCGCTGGCCGCCGTCACCATTTTGGTCTGGTCGATCAGGCTGAAGCCGATTGAAATCAGTGCCTCGCGCACCGCCTGCCGCAAGCGGACGACATCTTCATCCGTGCGCAACGGGAGCACCAGCTTGTCAGCGTTATTTATACTCAACACATCTGCCTTTACGAGCATGTTCCGGTTACGGGATCATCAAATCGTGGCCGCGCCGGCTTATGCCGCGGTGCGCTGCAACAATTTGATTCCCTGCTCGACGTTCAAGGCGGTACTCACGCCTTCCAGCGTCAGTCCAAGTTCCACCAGCGTGATGGCGACTGCCGGCTGCATGCCGACCACCACCGTGCGCGCATCAAGAATCTTGGCCATCGCCGCCGTGTTGCTGATCATGCGACCGATAAACGAGTCGACGATATCAAGTGCCGAAATGTCGATCAGAACGCCGTTCGCACGGTCCTTGACGATCCGGGCAGTCAGGTCATCCTGAAGCGTCATGGCCAGTCGGTCGTGCATGTCGACCTGGATGGTCACCAGCAACAGGCGACCCATCCTCAAGATGGGGATACGATCCATTAGTGCCTCACTGCTCTTGGTTTGCGTGGGTGATCGTCGCGCCGGTGCGCTTCAATGCAACGACGAATGCATCGGCCAGGGTTGCCTTGGTGATGACGTCTTCCAGGTTAACGCCAAGGTGCACGATGGTCTGGGCGATTTGTGGCCGGATGCCGCTGATGATGCAGTCTGCACCCATCAGGCGCGCGGCGGCGACGGTCTTGAGCAGATGCTGAGCAACCAGCGTATCGACTGTGGGCACACCGGTAATATCGATAATGGCGATGGAGGCGCCGGTATCGACGATCTTTTGCAGCAGGCTTTCCATCACTACCTGCGTGCGTGCGCTGTCGAGCGTGCCGATCAGCGGCAGTGCGAGCACGTCTTTCCATAACTGGACGACCGGCGTCGACAGTTCCATCAACTCCTGTTGCTGCTTGAGGATGATCTGTTCGCGCCCTTTTTGAAACTCTTCGATGGTGAACAGGCCGAGGCGGTCAAACAGCGTACCTGTCTGCGCGGTTTCTTCGATCAGCGCGTCCGGATCGTTGTCCAGTTCTTTGCGCAGCAAGGCAAACAGCGGTTCTTTCAGGGAAAAAACGAAATTCGCGGTTTCAATCGGCGAAAAGCCCTGGCGTACTCGTGCCATGGAAATTCCTGACAGCAGGCTGCGTACATCGCTCCAGGCTCCTGTATCGATGTCGTAGTTTTGTCCTTTGTGCACCGTTGTTTGCAGGATGTCCAGGAACTGCGTGGCTTGTTCAGCCACATCTTTCTCGGCGGCCTTGTCACGGCGTACGGAGCGGGAAAGCAGGCCTTCCAGCCATCCGGCAAGTAAATTTTCACGGTTGTTCTGAATTACTTTTGCCAGATGTCCGGTCGCAGATTTTGTCATTGGGGCTCCACTGATGCTAAATAGAATTGAAGTCGGTTTGAGTATCGTAAGCAGATTCGATCGCCTGCAACAACGACAATCGTTGCATAAATGTTATGCCCGGCAGTGTAGCACCGGGCTTGTGCGGTAGGCGGGGGAAATATTAGCGAAAAGCAATAATTCTTATGGTCAATTGACCATTCTCAACCTTATTGCCTTAATTGCAAGAACGGTGAATCGTAGCTTGCTTGTTGACTGTTCTATTCCAGAATCGTTGCGTATTAACCGGACAGCAAATGAAAATTTTTTTGTAAAAGCCGGATTCTTTATAAACCCCAAGGGGTCGTTATGAGATCTGCCATGCCGTCGGCGTAAATCATCTCCGTATAATTAGGGATGTGTTGAACAGCTCTTTTCAAAATAATAACTTGGATGCGGAGCATATCCGTGCGGAGCGGACGTTCGGTGTCTGTAGAAGTACATCATTAGGGCGCTTCGCCAGCACTTTGGGACCGAAAATGAAAGTCAAACGAATCGTTGCCAACCTCCCAACGGCCGAGCCGTCTGAAATGGACGATTTCTATCGGAACGTTCTTGGCCTTGAGCTTGCCATGGATCATGGATGGCTTCGCACCTATACTGGTTCCGCCAAGATGGTGGTACAAATCAGTTTCGCGAGTCAAGGTGGCTCCGGCACTCCAGTGCCTGACCTATCGATCGAGGTAGACGACCTTGATGAGGCGTTGCGCCGAGTCCAGAGCGCCAAGATCCCCTTGGAATACGGGCCTACCACTGAGCCATGGGGCGTTCGCCGGTTCTATGTGAAGGATCCGCTCGGCAAGCTCATCAACATTCTTCAGCATCAGTAGACGAGTGCGTGCTAACAATTCATTTAAATTCATTGAAGCCGATGTTGGATGAGTCGCGCGAGGATGGACATGCAAGTGAATATATACGGCTGTGCCGCATGTCATCATAAACATTAAACATAACGACTATGCGACTACGCCTTGCCATATCGGGTTTGCTCTTAATGCTCCAGTTCCTTGCTGTTGCATTTCCTCTGGAAGCAATTGCACCTGCGGTGGCTATGTCGATCTACGTGCCGCTCACTCTTTTGCGGGGACTTGGCCTTCCGGTTTTTACGGCAGCGGAGTCTGGTGGCTGGGCTGCGCCATCGTTATTCGGATGGGCGATTGTTGCCATCTTTTGGACAATATTGTGGTGGAGCGTGGCTTCGTTTGTAGGTTATTTCGTTGGACGGCGAATCGATCATGCTTAACACGTCAAATTAATTTTCATTTTCTATGATTGCGCCTGTGTCCAGCCACCACCCAACGCCTGAATTAACGCCACTGCCGCCATCTGCCGGTCGGCCTGCGCCTGCGCCAGTGAACGGCGAGCATTGAGTGCGGTGACTTGCGCATTGACGACCTCGGTATAGTTCACCTGCCCCGCCCGGTATCGATTCAGCATTTGCGCTTCAGCCTGGTCAGCGGCAGTCGATGCCTGCTGGCGCAGCTCGACCTGGCGTGCGAGTACCTGCGACGCCGAGAGTTGGTCTTCCACATCCTGGAAGGCAGTCAGCACGGTCTGCCGATAACGTGCGACCGCTTGTTCATGCGCGGCACGCACGGCGTCGATCCGGGCTCCTGTCGCGCCGGCGTCGAATATCGTCTGCACCGCCGACAGGCCCAGAGACCACAGCATGGTGGAGGCGTTAAACAGATTGCTGACCGTGCTGGCAGCGGTTCCATACGACGCGTTAAGACCAACGCTGGGGAAATAGCCGGTCCGGGCAATACCAATCTGTTCGTTGGCTGCTGCCACACGACGCTCCGCGCCAGCAATGTCCGGCCGGCGCTGCAGCAGTGTTGATGGCAGGACAGCCGGCACATCCGGAACAACATTTTTCCAGGGCGTCGGTGCGAGCGCGAAATCAGACGGCAGTTTACCGATCAGCACCGCAATCGCGTGTTCGAGCTGCGCACGCTGACGGACCAGGCCCACCTCGTCTGCCTGCGCGTTGGCAAGCTGGGTTTCCGACTGCAGCACATCCGTCTTCGGCGCAATGCCAGCGGCGTAGCGATTGCGCGTAATCTGCAGGACACGCTGGTAGCCGGCAATCGAGTCGCGCAGCAAAGCGGTCTGCAAGTCAGTCAGCCGCAGCGCAAAATAATTGGCGGCCAGTTCGCCCTGTGCCGCG
This sequence comes from Noviherbaspirillum sp. Root189, assembly GCF_001428545.1. Lineage (GTDB taxonomy): Bacteria > Pseudomonadota > Gammaproteobacteria > Burkholderiales > Burkholderiaceae_D > Noviherbaspirillum. The sequence goes on along the minus strand of NZ_LMHZ01000089.1, from coordinate 75,669 downwards.
AGGCGCGCCGATGCAAGGTCGGCGGCACTCGCTTCTGCGCTGGCGCCCGCGCTGCTCACGGAGGCACGCAACCTTCCCCAGACATCCGGTTCCCAACTGCCGCCGATACCGACCTGATAGGAATTGGAGGTACGCACACCGGACGCTGTGGTGGTGGCGCTGCTGGTGCTGCTGGTGCCGCTGCGGCTTCCGCCGGAGCGCGAACCGCCTCCATCCAACGACACGATGGGGAACAATGCCGCGCGCTGCTCCCGCACCAGCGCGCGCGCCTGCTCATATGCAGCAGCGGCAGCGGCCACGTTCTGGTTTGACACGTCGACCTCGGCCGCAAGCTGGTTCAACACAGGATCATTGAACAGCGACCACCACGCGCCGCGGTCGACTGCGTCGGCTGGCGTCGCTGGCACCCATCCGGGCGCTTCCTTGAACTGGGCCGGCAGCGGCGTCGCCGGCCGCTCATAGACAGGGCCGACCGCGCATCCGGCGAGCTGGAGGACGATGGCTGCTGCAATGGCAATACGACTTGCTGGAATCATGGATGCATTCATGTCGAAGAAGGTGTGGCGTCATCCATCCGGCGCAGCTCGCGTTCGGCCGGACTGCGCCGCCGGAGTTTATCAATCAGGATGTAGACGACGGGTGTGGTCAACAGGGTCAGTACCTGGCTGGCGATCAGGCCGCCAATGATCGCCACGCCGAGCGGCCTGCGCAGCTCCGAGCCTTCACCGAAGCCAATGGCGAGCGGCAGCGCACCAAGCGCGGCTGCCAGCGTTGTCATGAGGATCGGACGGAAGCGCAAGAGGCATGCTTCGCGTACCGCTTCCACCGCATTGAGGCCGCGCGAACGCTCCGCTTCAAGGGCAAAGTCGATGATCAGAATCGCATTCTTTTTGACGATGCCAATCAGCAGGAACACGCCAATCAACGCGATAATGGAAAACTCCATCTTGAACATCAGCAGGGCCAGCACGGCACCGACACCGGCCGACGGCAAGGTCGACAATACCGTGATCGGATGGATCAGGCTTTCATACAGGATGCCGAGCACGATATAAATCACCACCAGTGCGGCAGCGATGAGCAAGGGCTGCTGGTTTTGCGACTCCTGGAAGCTGCGCGCGGCACCGGCAAAACTTCCGCGTACGTTGGTCGGCATGCTGATCGCCGCCTCGGCGGCCTTGACCGCCTGCTGGGCTTCGCTGAGCGTGGCGCCATCGGCCAGGTTGAAGGAGATCGTGGTTTCGAGTTCCGCATCTTCATGACTGATCGATGCAGGCGCAGGCCTTTCGGTAAAACGCGCAATGCCGGCGAGCGGCACCATGGTGGTGGATGCCGTGCTCAGCGCCTGACCGCTGGACTGATCGCGCAAGCCGGGATTGATGACCGAAGAGCTTGTCCCGGTAGCACTCGTGGTCGCGGATGTGGCCGTACGTGTTGTGCTGCTTGCTGTCGTGTTCGTGCCTGTACTTGTACTGGTACTACTGGTACTAGTGCTGCTGCGCACAGGCACATAAATATCCTTCAGCGCTTCCGGACTTTTCGCAAATTGCGGGGAGACTTCCATGACAACGTGGTACTGATTCAACTCGCCGTAAACCGTGGCTACCTGCCGTTGACCAAAAGCGTTGTACAGCGCGTTGTCGACATCACGCGAAGTCAGACCAAGGCGCGCGGCCGTGGTGCGGTCGACCTCGACAAAGGTTTCCACCGCATTGTCCTGCTGATCGGTGTCCACATCGGTCAATTCCGGTTGCTGCTTCATCGCCTCTGCCAGCTTGAGTGCCCAGGTTTTCAGTTCGGCACTACTGTCGCTTTTCAGGCTGTACTGATAGGTGGAATTGGTCTGGCGCCCGCCCATGCGCAAGTCTTGCACGGTGTTCAGAAAAAGACTGATGCCGGTGACCTGCGCTAGTTGCGGACGCAAGCGTGCGATCACTGCCTGTCCGCCTTCAGACCGTTCGGAGCGCGGCTTGAGGTTAATAAACATGAACCCGCCGCCCGCGCGCCGTCCGCCAGTAAAGCCCACCACGGTGACGACTGCGGGATCACGCTGGATGATGTCGACCAACTGTTGCAGCTTGCCCTGCATGGCCTGGAAAGAAATGCTGCGATCCGCGCGCAGGCCCCCGTTGATCTGGCCGGTGTCCTGTTGCGGAAAGAAGCCTTTGGGCGCGGCAATGAAGAGGTAGACGTTCATCCCTACGACAACCACCAGGATGAACATGACCAGCCAACGGTTATCCAGCGCCCAATCGAGGCTGCGCGCATAGTTGCGATGCATCATGTCGAAACCGCGCTCAAAGAAGCGCGCAATCCGGCCCGGCGGCTTGGTCTTCGCACCTTCCGGCGTTCGCTTCAGCAACCATGCACACATCATCGGCGTAGTGGTGAGCGAGATGACCATCGAGATCATCACCGCCGCCGACAAGGTTACGGCAAACTCGCGAAACAGACGACCAATCTGGCCACCCATAAATAACAAGGGGATAAAAACCGCAACCAGCGAGACGCTGATCGACAGCACCGTGAAGCCGACTTCGCGCGCGCCCAGCAGGGCCGCCTTGAATCGATCCATGCCGGCCTCGATATGCCGGCTGGTATTTTCCAGCACCACGATGGCATCGTCGACCACAAAGCCGGTGGCCACGGTCAGGGCCATCAGGCTCAGGTTGTTAAGGCTGAAGCCCATCATGTACATGATGCCGAAAGTAGCCAGCAGCGATACCACAGTCGCAACCGCCGGCACGATCGTCGCGCGGAAACTGCGCAGGAAGGCGCTGACCACCAAGACCACCAGGACCACGGAAATGATCAGGGTGAATTCAATTTCATGCAGCGAGGAGCGGATCGAGTTGGTGCGGTCCGACGCCACTTGCAAACGCACGTCCTGCGGCAACTGCTCCTGCAGTTCCGGCAGCAGTGCACGTACGCCGTCAACCGTTTTGATGACATTGGCTCCCGGCTGCTGGGTGACCAGCACGATCACCGCCGGCTGCCCGTTGAAGAGGCCGATGGTGCGACTGTCTTCAACGCCATCGACCACATTGGCGACATCCTGCAATCGCACCGCAGCGCCATTGCGCCACGCCACCACCAGTCCGCGATAGTCCGACGCGCTCTTGCCGCCATTTTCCATGCCGACCTGTGAATAGATCTGCAGGCGGCGCTCGTCGCCTTCGATTGCGCCCTTCGGCCGGTTGGCCGTACTGGCCTGGATCGCGGCGCGCACATCTTCCATGCTCACGCCGTAATTATTCAGTGCAAAAGGCAGCAGTTCCACGCGCACCGCCGGCAGCGAACCGCCGCCGAGTTCGACGTCGCCCACACCCGGCACCTGTGCAAGTTTCTGTTGTACCAGGTTGGATACCTCGTCGTAAATCTGGCCCGGCGAACGGGTGCGTGACGTCAGCGCAAGAATGATGACCGGCGATGCTGAGGGACTGACCTTGCGATAGGTCGGATTGCTTTTCAGCGTGGCGGGCAGGTCTACGCGTGAGGCATTGATGGCTGCCTGGACTTCACGCGCCGCCGCATCGATCTTGCGGTTGAGTTCAAACTGCAGGCTGATGCGCGTCGAGCCGGTACTGCTGTTCGACGTCATTTCATTGACGCCGGCGATCACACCCAATCTTCGTTCCAGCGGCGTGGCAACGCTGGTCGCCATGGTGTCGGGACTCGCGCCGGGCAGCGAAGCGCTGACCGTGATCGACGGATATTCCACCTGCGGCAGCGGTGAGACTGGCAGTACAAAGAATGCCGCAATGCCCGCCAGCGCAATGCCGATGGTCAGCAGGATGGTGGCGACCGGCCGCCGGACGAATGGCTCGGACAGGTTCACGCGGCTACCTCATTGGATCCGCGCCCGGTCCAGCGCCGACCTAACCTGTCGAAAGCCAGATAAATCACCGGCGTGGTAAACAAGGTCAGGATCTGGCTGACGATCAGGCCGCCGAAGATCGCAAGGCCCAGCGGCCTACGCAGCTCAGCACCCTCGCCCCAACCCAGCATCAGTGGTACGGCGGCGAACAGGGCTGCCAGCGTGGTCATCAGGATCGGACGAAAGCGCAGTAACGCGGCCTGATGGATCGCTTCCCGCGGCGACTTGCCCTGATTGCGTTCGGCATCGATGGCAAAGTCGATCATCATGATCGCATTCTTCTTCACGATACCGATCAGGAGAATGATGCCGATGATGCCGATCACGCCGAGGTCATTGCCGGTCACCATCAACGCCAGCAAGGCGCCGACGCCAGCCGAGGGCAAGGTCGACAGAATCGTCAGCGGATGAATGTAGCTCTCGTACAGGACGCCCAGCACGATGTAGACACAGACCAGCGCAGCAAGGATCAGCCATAACTGGTTGGTCAGCGAGGCTTCATAGGCACCAGCCGCACCAAGGAAACTGAGGGTAACCGCGCCCGGCATGCCGATCTCCTTTGCTGCTTGCCGCACCGTGTCCACCGCCTTGCCTAGCGAGACGCCGGGCGCGGTATCGAAGCCGAGCGTGGTCGCCGGAAACTGAGCGACGTGAGTGATCTGCAGCGGCGCCGGACGTTCAGTGATGCTGGCCACCGCGGCCAGCGGTGTCGGCTTGCCCGATCCGGTACGCAATGGCAGCAAGCCGAGGGTTTCGGGAGTGGACAACAACCCTGGCCTGGCTTCGAGGATCACGCGGTACTGGTTGGTTTCGGTAAAGATCGTGGATACGATGCGCTGGCCGAATGCGCTATACAGGGCGTCGTCGATCGACGCCGCCGTGACGGATAAGCGCGATGCGGTATCGCGATCAATCTTGACGAAGGCCGATACCCCGGTTGCACCCGCATCGGACACCACATTACGCAGTTCCGGTGCACTAGCCATGCGCTGCTCCAGCTTGTTCGCCCACTGCACGACTGTTGCGTTGTCGGCGCCTTCGAGCGAAACACGGAACTGCGTCGGTCCGGTCTCGGCATCAATGGTCAGGTCCTGCGTCGGCTGCAAATACAGGGTAAGCCCGGGGATACGGCTGACGCGCTCGCGCAGCCTATCCATGGTTTCCTGTTGCGAGCCGCTACGGCCACGCTTCAGATTAATGAGCATGCTGCCGGTATGCAGCATGGTGTTGTTGGCGGCATCGACGCCGACCACCGAACTGAGCGTTGCCACGTCCGGGTCTTCAAGGATCGCGGCAGCCGCGTCTTGTTGCAACTCGGCCATGCGTTGATAAGACACGGACTGGGTGGCTTCAAGCCGCGCCTGCAGCTGCCCGGTATCCTGCACCGGAAACAGGCCCTTCGGGATCAGGATATACAACAGCACGGTCAGGCCCAGCGTCAGCAAGGCAACGACCAGTGTCATACCCTGCCGCGCCAGCACCCAGTGCAATCCTCTGTCGTAGCGCACAATCACGCCGTCGAACATGCGCTGCAGCCGGCTTTCCTTGCGGTCTTCGCCTGGCCCGTGCAGCCAGCGCCCGGACATCATCGGCACCAGCGTCAGCGAGACCAGGCCGGAAATCAGGATGGTGATCGACAAGGTCACTGCAAATTCACGGAACAGCCGCCCGACCACGTCTCCCATGAACAGCAAAGGGATCAGCACCGCGATCAGCGAAACCGTCAGCGAAATGATGGTAAAACCGATCTGCGTCGCACCCTTCAATGCAGCTGCCATCGGCGTCTCGCCTTCCTCGATATAGCGCGCGATGTTTTCTATCATCACGATCGCGTCATCGACCACAAAGCCGGTCGCAATCGTCAGTGCCATCAGGCTGAGATTGTTCAGGCTGTATCCCAGCAGGTACATCGCGCCACAGGTGCCGATCAGCGATATCGGCACGGCCAGGCTGGCGATGACGGTCGCCCTTAGGTCATGCAGGAATGCAAAGATCACCAGCACTACCAGCAACACGGCGAGGATCAGTTCCATCTCGACATGTTCTACCGATGCACGGATGCCGGTCGTGCGGTCGCTTAGCACCTCGACGCGCAGCGACTCGGGCAGGCCTTCCTGAAGCTCGGGCAGCCTGGCCTTGATTGCATCGACGGTCGCAATCACATTGGCGCCTGGCTGGCGCTGTACATTCAGGATGATGGCCGGCTTCATGCCGGCCCAGGCGCCGAGGCGGCTGTTCTCCGCACTTTCTACCACCTGGGCGACATTCGACAGGCGTACCGGCGCGTCGTTGCGATAGGCAACGATCAGGTTCTGGTAATCGGCAACCGTCAATAATTGATCATTCGAATTGATACTGTACGAACGTGTGGGTCCATCGAAGCTGCCTTTGGCACCGTTGGCATTGGCCGCCGCAATCGCGGTACGCAGGGTATCGAGTCCGAGACCATACGACGCCAGCGCCTGGGTATCGGCCTGGATGCGCATTGCAGGACGCTGGCCGCCATTCAGGGTGACCAGGCCAACGCCCGCCACCTGGCTGATCTTCAGTGCCAGCCGGGTGTTGACGATGTTCTGCACTTCAGTCAGCGGCAAGGTATCGGAGGTTATTGCCAGTGTCAGCACCGGTGCATCAGCCGGGTTGATCTTTGCATAAACTGGTGGCGCGGGCAGATCGGCCGGCAGCAGCGAGCCGCCGGCGTTGATGGCCGCCTGGACTTCCTGCTCGGCGACATCGAGTGTCTGTCCCAGGCCGAACTGCAGCGTGACGATGGACACGCCGGCAGCGCTGGTCGAACTCATCCGCTGCAGGCCGGACATCTGGCCGAACTGCCGTTCCAGCGGTGCGGTGACAGTCTGGCTCATGACCTCAGGACTGGCGCCCGGATACAGGGTCTGTACCTGGATGGTCGGGAAATCGACCTGCGGCAGCGCAGATAGCGGCAGGAATCGAAATCCGATGATGCCGGCGAGCACAATCGCCAGCATGAACAGCGACGTGGCGACCGGCCGCTGAATGAATGGCCGGGAAGGGCTCATTGTGTAATTTCCATTGTCGTTTGCGGGGAAGCGCGGCTAACGCAGCTCCCTATGCACATCATTGGGCAAATCATTGCGTTGCCGCGTCAGGATTGCGTCGGCGGCGCTCGCCAGGCTCACGCTGCGCCCCGGCGTTCGGAGACGCCGCGCCGTTGGCGCTGTTACTGCTTTGTGTACCCTGGGCTGGTTGCCGACCCTGCCCCTGTCCATTGCCGCGGCGTTCCCCCGGTGCACGATTACCGCCCGGCCGATCTGTCGGTAAGGTGACCTTCGCGCCATCCTTCAGACGGTCCGCCCCTTCGGTGATGACTTGTTCCCCGGGCTTGAGTCCGAAAGTAATTTCAACTTTTTCACCGATCATTTGTCCTGCCTTGACATTACGCAGCGCGACCGTGCGCTCGGCCGCATTCAGCACATAGACGAAATCGCCGTTGCCGCCATGCCGGACCGCAGAGACCGGCACCACCGCGGCACCCTGTATCGTACGCAGCAGCAGCCGGACGTTGACAAACTGGCTTGGAAAGAGCGCCGCTTTGGCATTGGCGAACCGCGCCTTGGCTTTGACAGTACCGGTTTGCGTATCGACCTGGTTATCCAGCGCCAGGAATTTTCCGGTGTCCAGTTCCTTCTGGCGATTGCGGTCGAGGACGGTGACCGGCAGGCTGGCTTCGTCGTTGATCCGTGCGCGCACGTCGGACACCAGGTCTTGCGGCAAGGAGAATTCGACATCGACCGGCGACACTTGCGTGATGTCGGCAATGCCATTGGCGTCGTTCGAGCCGACGAGATTACCGACGTCAACCGCCCTGAGGCCGACACGGCCGCTGATCGGCGCGGTGATTCTGGTGTAGCTGAGATTGAGTTTCGCCGCTGCTTCCGCTGCTTTGTCGATAGCCACCGTACCTTCCAGTTGCTTGACGAGGGCCGCCTGTGTATCGACCTCCTGGCGTGCGATGGAGTCCTGTTCAAGCAGAGTCTTGAAGCGCTCCAGCATGACCCTGGCATTCTGCAATTGCGCTTCGTCGCGCTGCCGTTGCCCGCTGGCCTGCAGCAATGCGGTTTCGAACTGTCGCGGGTCGATAACGGCCAGTAGCTGGCCGGCGCGTACCGCCTGGCCCTCGGTGAACAGAACTTCCTTCAACACACCGGATACCTGCGGGCGAACCACCGCGATTGCGGATGCGGTGACCGTGCCGAGTGCTTCCACTGTGACAGGTATGTCGGCGCGCTCGACACTTGCAACGCCGACCGTTGTCGTCGCAGGTCCGCGCCTTGCCCCCGGACCTCCGGGTCCGGCCTGAGCCGCAGGCCCGCCGGCACTTTCGGACGCCGGGTGGGTGAGGTACCAGGCAAGCCCAACCAGAAGAGCCAGCGCAATCAGCGCAATGATGCTGCCCAGCAGCGACTTCCGCTTGCGTACTTTTGTTTCAACTTGCGGGAGGGGCGGTTCGGCTCTTTGATCCATGAAGATTTCTTTCTATTCCGGCATCGTCGGTCACCGGCGTTTTACACAATCTGGTCTGCACTGCACGTGGCGGACGCTGCTACCGGAACCGACATCCGGGCGCAACCGCTGCCACGGCTATTCTGGGCATCATGTTGCCAGCGCAATGTATCGTTATGTTGTCTGCACCGGCGCTATTTGTATCGAAGTGTTTGCCACACTTCAAATTGCAAAAAAAGTAACGATGCCGGAACATTGTAGACGCTTGTGGGAAATAATGAGCCGTTAGCAGGCGATCCGTTCCCGCCGTCGAACAGGTTTATCCCAGTGGACGGCAGATCGGGTTGGAGGTGTGTGGTAGAGAGGAGTTCGAGCGCTCCCGGGTTGCAAGCCGATTGCCATATCGACAATGGCTTCCAACGCGCATATCAGGCAACAATCTTTTGATTTTGTCATCCTCCGGCCGAAATTTCGCCTGGCCGAGAAGCGAGCAGCGCTCCGCTTTCATCCTTGAGACCGATACCGGACAGGCGCAAATGCAGGGACCGCTTTATCAGGCTGGCCAGTTTATGCACCGCTGCTTCATACCGCAGGCCTTCCGGCCGCACATTCGAAATGCAATTGCGTTCGCTGTCCATGCGGCCGATACGCGGTGCGTAAGTCAGGTAGATGCCCAGGCTATCCGGAGAAGTAAGCCCCGGCCGCTCGCCGATCAGTACCACGACCAGCCGCGCCTTGAGTGCCGCACCGATGTCGTCGCCGATCGCTACCCGTCCCTGGCTGGCAATCACCACCGGCGTGCGATGCCAATCCGTCACAAAGGCATCACGCAGTTGTGTCAGTAGCGGTACGGCGTGTCGCGTTACCGCAATCGAAGAGAGACCGTCAGCAATAACGACCACCAGTTCGGCGTGTTGCGGTGCCTGTCCGAGCCGCTCAACGCTTGCCTCGTCCAGCCGGCGTCCGAGATCCGGCCGCAGCAGATAGGTATGGCGGCTGTCCGCCTTGCTGTTTACACGCAGCGATGAAAAGCCTGCTGCTGCAAGCGCATCTTGAAGCGCGTCTACATCAAGTGGATGATGCACCGCATCGCGGGCTTGTGCATGAGCCAGACCAAAGCGCAGGACTTCGGCAGTCGGCAGGCTGATGCCAACGCGACCAAGCGCAACACGGGCACTCGTATGCGATCGCAGTTCTTGCCAGGGGTCCTGGTGGACCAGTGCAGCGGAATCCTGCCTGGTCTTTTCCTTGTTGTTTCCCATGTGGTTTCCCTTCTGATTTTCGCTTTACGCATTCAGCGTGGCGATGCGGATGACAGCGCCGACTGCAGCAAAGGATGGCTACTGCCCGGGGAGCGGAGCCTGCCCGCGGTATCGGTCAACTGCATCCGTTCCAGCCACTGCTCGAACTCCGGTGCACGCCCCAGCCCGAGGACGCTGCGCAGATACAGGGCATCATGAAACGATGTGCTCTGGTAATTGAGCATGATGTCGTCCGCGCCCGGCACGCCCATGATGAAGTTGACGCCTGCCGCTCCGAGCAGGGTCAGCAAGGTGTCCATGTCGTCCTGGTCGGCTTCCGCATGATTGGTGTAGCAGATATCGCAGCCCATCGGCACACCGAGCAGCTTGCCGCAGAAATGGTCTTCCAGGCCCGCGCGAATGATTTGCTTGCCGTCGAACAGGTATTCCGGGCCGATGAAACCGACCACGGTATTGGTCAGCAGCGGATCGAGCTCGCGTGCCACCGCATACGCGCGTGCCTCACAGGTTTGCTGGTCGATGCCGTGGTGTGCGTTGGCGGATAGCGCACTGCCCTGCCCGGTTTCCAGATACATGACATTGTCGCCCACAGTCCCTCGCTGTAATCCGCGTGCGGCATCACGTGCTTCCCGCAGCAATGACAAATTGACACCGAATCCGGCATTGGCTTTCTCCGTCCCCGCCACAGACTGAAACACCAGATCAACTGGGGCGCCGCGCTCGATCGCCTTGATCTGGGTGGTGACATGGGTCAGCACACAAGTTTGCATGGGTATGTCGAAGCGGCAGCGCAGTTCATCCATCATGCGCCACAAACCCATCATCGTGTCTAGCGAATCGCTGGCGGGATTGATGCCGACGACCGCATCGCCCGCGCCGTACAACAAGCCATCAAGCATGCTGGCGGCAATGCCGTGCAAGTCATCGGTCGGATGATTGGGTTGCAGGCGCACGGCAAGATGCCCAGGCAGGCCGAGCGTGTTCCGGAAACGTGTCACGACGCGGCATTTTCTTGCCACGAGGACAAGGTCCTGGTTGCGCATCAGCTTGCTGACGGCCGCCGCCATTTCCGGCGTGATGCCGCGAGCGCAGGCGGTCAGGGTGTCGCTATCCGTGGCGTCCAGCAATAGCCAGTCGCGAAAATCGCCTACAGTCAGATGAGCAATCGGTGCGAATGCTTCCGCCTGGTGCGTATCCAGAATCAGCCGGGTGACTTCATCGCATTCATAAGGAATCAGCGCATGGTTCAGAAAGGCGCGCAGGGGCACATCGGCCAGCGCCATCTTTGCGGCCATGCGCTCTTCGTAACTGAGTGCGGCCACCCCGGCGAGATAATCGCCCGAACGGGCCGGACTGGCCTTTGCCATCAGGGTTGCAAGGTCAGGGAAGACATAGGTCTTACTTCCTGCGCTGGTACGGTATCCCATCTGGCATCTCCATGTCGGCTGCAGTGTTGAATTCGGTATTGAGTAAAGCAAACCTGCCGCTACAGTAATCATGCCTGTCAGATGGCATCCTGTCTCGCATACAACCGCCATGGCCGCTTTCCGAAATGCAAGAGCTTCTGACAACCTTGCGCAATTTGCGGTAAAGTGCATGCACCATAATTTAACCACCTGAGCAGCCATCAGCAATGATCCGGCTGCCTTCCTTCACCTTAAAAGGAGACATCTTGCGTAGATCATTCCTCGCGCTCGCCGTCGGCGCCGCGCTCGCACTCAGCCTTCCCGCCGTCGCGCAGCAGAAATACCAGCCTGAATACCGTCTGTCGACAGTTCTCGGCAACGCTTTCCCGTGGGGCAAGGGTGGCGAACGCTGGGCGGAACTTGTGAAGGAAAAGACCCAGGGCCGCATCAACATCAAGATGTACCCGGGCACGTCGCTGGTTGCCGGCGACCAGACACGTGAATTTACTGCAATTCGCCAGGGCGTCATTGACCTGGCGGTTGGCTCGTCGATCAACTGGTCACCGCAGATCAAGGAACTCAACCTGTTTTCGCTCCCCTTCCTGCTGCCTGATTACAAGGCGATGGATGCATTGACACAGGGCGAAGTCGGCGCCGACATTTTCAAGGTCATCGAAAAGAACGGCGTGGTGCCGCTTGCCTGGGGCGAGAACGGTTACCGCGAAATCAGCAATTCCAAGCGCGACATCCGTACACCGGCTGACATGAAAGGCATGAAGTTCCGTGTCGTCGGCTCGCCGCTGTTCAACGATACGTTTACCGCGCTCGGCGCCAACCCGACGCAGATGAGCTGGGCCGATGCGCAACCGGCGCTGGCATCCGGCGCGGTGGACGGCCAGGAAAATCCGATTTCCGTGTTCCTCGGTGCCAAGATCGCCACCGTTGGCCAGAAGCACCTGACCCAATGGGGCTATGTCGCCGACCCGCTGATCTTTGTGGTTAACCGCAAAGTGTGGGAAAGCTGGAGCAAGGAAGACCAGGAGGCAGTGCGTGCCGCCGCGATACAAGCCGGCAAGGAAGAAACCGCAATTGCACGCAAAGGCCTGACGGCAAGCGACAACAGCCTTTACAAGGAAGTCGAGGCACAGGGCGTCAAGGTGACCCGCCTGACGCCGGCCGAAATCGACGAATTCCGCAAGCTGACACGCCCGGTCTACGACAAGTGGTCGAAGACTATTGGCAGCGGACTTGTCAAGAAAGCCGAAACGGCGATTGCCGCGCGCAAGTAGGAAGTCGGTGGTAACTCCTTCCCCTTTGCCGGGGAGGGAACATGACGGCGGGTGTTGGAACGGTGCTCGAATTCATAAATTCATAAGAACGCTTTCTCCGCATTCGCCGCCATGTGTTGTTGAGTTGAAACCCAATCAAAAGTAAGTCAAAAGTCAATCATGACCGCACTATGCGGCCACCCTTTCGTATCATCAGAATAGTCCTATGAGTGAACTCCCTGAAACCGCCGAATCGCAAGGCGAGGCGCCACCGCGTGTGCCAGTCAAGATAGAAGAATTTTGCGCCGCCCTGTCGATGGGGCTCATATGCTGCATCACCTTTGCCAACGTACTGGTGCGCTATTTCACGGATGTATCGTTCGCCTTCACGGAAGAGTTTTCAATCTTCCTGATGGTGGTGCTGACGCTGGCCGGCGCATCCGCTGCGTTTGTCCGTAATCAGCATATCCGCATGACCTTCATTACCGAGCGCCTGCCTTCAGGCATTGCGCGTGGCGTGGAGTTCTTTGTCATGCTGCTGAGCGCCGTCATGTTTGCCGTGATGGCATGGTATGGCAGCTTCCTGTTCTGGGATGACTGGCAGTACGACACCACGTCGCCGGGCATCGGCATTCCACAATGGATCTATACCCTGTGGCTGCCCGTGCTGTCGGCCGTCATCCTGCTGCGCATCATTGGCCGCATCGTTCGCCTCGCGCGCGACACCACCGGGAGCGCTTCATGATTGCAGAAGGCAGCGTCATTCTCTTCCTCGGCTTTGCCTTGCTGCTCGCACTGGGTGCGCCGCTCGCGGTTGCGCTCGGGATCAGCGGCACGGCCGTCATCCTGATTGAAGGCCTTGGCATCATGTCGGTCCCGACCAATGCCTATAACGGCATTGCCAAATATCCGTTGCTCGCCCTGCCTGTATTCGTGCTGGCCGGCATGATATTCGAACGGGCCGGCGTCGCTCTGCGTATTGTCCGCTTTGCTTCTGCAGTGGTCGGCAAACGGCGTGGCGCGCAGGGAATAGTCGCCATCCTTGTGTGCATGTTCCTCGGCGGCATATCGGGTTCGGGCCCCGCCGATGCGGCCGCCGTCGCAATGGTCATGATTCCGGGCATGCTGCGCCAGGGGTATCCGAAAGAGTTTTCAGCCACGCTGATTGCGGCAGCCGGTTCAACTGCCATTCTGATACCGCCCTCGATCGCACTGATCGTCTATAGCGTCCTGGTCCCTGCGGCATCGGTCCCTGCGCTGTTCGCGGGCGGCGTGGTGCCGGGCATGCTTGCCGGTATATCACTGGTGATTCCGACCCTGTATTTTTCCTATAAACATGGATGGGGACTGGATGACGGTGAAGAGACACCGCGTTTCTGGGACAGCTTCAAAGAGGCGATCTGGGGCCTGCTGGCGCCGGCGATCATTCTCGGTGGGCTGCGTGCCGGCATCTTCACACCAACCGAAGCCGCAGTCGTCGCTGCCTTCTATGGATTTTTCGTCGGTGTGTTTGTCTACCGCACGCTCACCATGCGCAAGGTCTACGAAGTGCTGGTGGAGTCGGCGGAAATTTCCGCTGTCGTGCTGCTGATCATTTCGCTGGCCGGGGTCTTCGCCCATGCCGGCGCGACCCTGGGCGCATTCGACGCCTTTGCCGGATTGCTTCTTGGTTTTACCAACAACGAAGCGTTGATGCTGCTCATGATTACGATCATGCTGCTGATCGCAGGCATGCTGCTCGATGCCGTCTCGATCTTCCTGGTGTTCCTGCCGATCCTGTTGCCAATCATGGCGATCTACAAATGGGATCCTGTATGGTTCGGTATCATCATGACCATGAATATGGCGATCGGTCAGTTCACCCCCCCCATGGCGGTCAATTTGATGGTGACAACCAAGATTGCAGGCATCACCATGGAGTCGACCGTGAAATGGGCGTTGTGGATGGTGGCTTCCATGCTGCTCGCCCTGGGACTTGTGACCGTGTTTCCCGATCTGGCGATGGGATTGCCGCGAGCCCTGGGTTACTGAAAATTAAGGCCGGCGTGCCATCATGGCGAGCCGGCCTGACAAACAGTTGATGACGAACGGTTCATTTCGCAAAGACAAACATGCGCCTCACCGACGGACTTCGCACTGTCGCCTTGCTCGAAGCAGCAAAAGGTGCTGTCGTTTTGCTCGTCGGCCTGGGACTTTTTTCACTGATACATCAGGATGTACAAGGCTTTGCCGAAAGGCTGGTCTTCCATACACACCTTAATCCGGCGGCGCATTACCCGCACATCTTTCTCGATCTGTCCCGACAGATCACCGATACACGGCTTTGGCAACTGGCCACAGCGGCAGGAGCGTATTCGCTGGTGCGCTTTACCGAAGCATACGGCTTATGGCATAGACGAAGATGGGGTCAGTGGTTTGCCGCGTTGAGCGGGGCGGTCTATATCCCCATAGAGCTGGTTGAACTGATCAAGAAGCCTGACTGGATCAGCGCCGGCGCACTGTTGCTGAATACGGCAATTGTCGCATTCATGGCATACAGTCTTTATCGCGAAAACCTCCATCGCACCATCAACGGAAGATGACCGATCGCTTGTGCCTGGACGGCTGCCACGCATCACGTGGCAGCCGCCTTTTAAGTTCATCCCAGCGTCAGCGGTACAAATATCTTGGCATCATCACGCTGCACCAGCAGCGCTATATTACGCCCTGCCTTTGCCGCTAGCGCACGCATCTGCTCAACACTGGTGACCCGTGTGCCATTGACCGCCAGCACGATGTCGCCCGGCTGAATACCGGAACGCGCAGCGGGTCCGCTTACCTGCTCGACCAGCAGACCGCCGGCGGCGCCTACAGCACTCTGTTCCTGCTTGTCGAGCGGGCGAACAGCAAGGCCCAGGCGACCGCGCTCCTCCATGGGTGTATCGCGTTGCGCCACAGCGGTATCCTTCATCACACCGATGGTGACGTTGAGCGTCTTCGGCGTGCCATTACGCAGCACATCGATCTTCGCGTCGGTGCCCGGACTCATGGTTGCCACCTGCACCGGCAGGTCGGACGACTGGCCAATGTCCTTGCCATTGAGGCGCACGATGACGTCGCCCGGTTGCAGTCCTGCACGGTCGGCCGGGCTGCCTTTGTCAACCGAACTGACCAGAGCGCCCTGCAGCTTTTGCAAACCAAACGAATCGGCCAGCGCCTGTGTCACTTCCTGGATGCTCACGCCCAAGCGACCGCGCGTCACCTTGCCATGCTTGACCAGCTGATCCTGCACCTTGAACGCGACGTCGATCGGAATCGCAAACGACAAGCCCTGGTAGCCACCGGTACGGCTATAGATTTGCGAGTTGATGCCAATGACATCGCCCTTCACATTGAACAGCGGGCCGCCCGAATTGCCGGGATTGACCGCAACATCGGTCTGAATGAACGGAACGTAGATACCTTCCGGCAGCGCCCGTGATTTGGCGCTGATGATGCCTGCGGTAGCGGTGTTTTCAAAGCCGTAAGGCGCACCGATGGCGAGCACCGGTTCGCCGACCTTTGCGGTCGATGGATCGCCGATCTTGACGACGGGCAGGTTTTTTGCATTGATGCGGATGACCGCGACATCGGTCTGACGATCGGCGCCCAGGACCTTGGCTTTGAACTCCCGCCGGTCGGCCAGCTTCACGGTTACCTCCGATGCGCCATCGACCACGTGGGCATTGGTCAGGATCAGGCCGTCGGCACTGATGATGAATCCTGATCCAAGGCCGCGCACCATCGGCGTGTCGCGCTGGCCGCGTGGAGCCAGGAACGGTGCAAGGCCCGAAAAAGGATCCATGGGATCGATTTCCGCGCCGCTGTTGGCAGCCGGCTGCTGTTCGGCCTTGCCGACGACGCTGATGTTGACCACCGCCGGGGCATAGCGATCGACGATGCCGGAAAAATCGGTTGCGGTCGCTACGCCAGGCACCGTGGTGGTAACCGCTTGCGGGGGTGCAGCTGTGCCAAGAGCAGCGGCGTCGGCTCGGCCCCAACCCGCCTTGTCCATGTAGGCGATACCACTGGTGCCCACGGCAAGCAGGGAGACGGCAATAATGCCGCGGTTCAATACGTTGCGATTCATGTTGCGCTCCTTCAGAAAAGAATTTCTCTGTGAAACGCATCCTAGAGAGCAAAACTTAAATGCGACTTAAAGCGCGTTCAGCTTGTTCTGAACCTGTGCGCCCACGCTGTGCTCCATGTTGCGAAGTCGTGGCAGGCGCAGTCTTGCCAGCAGGCCAGTGCCGGCATTCTCAAGTTCGATCCGGCCACCATGCGCTTCCGCCACGTGACGCACGATTGCCAACCCGAGGCCGCTGCCTTCCGCCTGCGTTCCCGAAACGCGGTAAAAACGGTCAAACACCCTTTCCAGGTGATCGGGTGGAATCCCCGGTCCGTTGTCTTGCACTTCAGCAATCGCCTCCTCCTGCGAAGCACGCACCGTCACCGTAATCCTACCGCCCTGCGGCGTATAACGAATGGCGTTTTCTACCAGGTTGGCAAGCAAGACCCTGAGCGACTCGCCGTCACCGCTGCAGAGGGCGGTGTGCGCCTCTGCCGCATCTCCCGCATCTCTATTGCTCTCGCTTTCCAGGCCAAGGTCAAGATCCTTTGCGGACGCGATGCTGGACAGGTCCGATACGACGTTGCGGGCCACTGCAAGCAGGTCGACAGGTTCACGCACTGTCGGCGATGCACCCGGCTCGTGACGCGCCAGCGTCAACAGCTGCTGAACTAGGCGGGTCGCGCGCTCAAATCCCTGGCGCAGTTCCGCGAAAGCGGCGCTGCGTTCAGCCGGGTCGTCGGCGCGTTCGGCGAGTTGGATCTGCAATTTCAATGCAGTCAGCGGACTGCGCAATTCATGCGCGGCATCAGCCACGAAGGCGCGCTGGGCATCGAGCGCAACATGCAGTCGTGCCAGCAAATCGTTGAGCGCGTGCGTCAACGGCTGGACTTCTTCCGGCAAGCGACGATCGGCAATTGGCGCGAGACTGGCGACATCACGCGACTGCACATCGTTGGCAAGCCGGCGAATCGGCGCAAGTCCGGCCGAGACCGTCAGCCAGACCAGCGCACCCAGAAAAGGAAACAGCAGCAATAGCGGTGCAACCGTCTTGAGCGCCGTGTCTGCCGCAACGCCGCGCCGTGCGCTCATCGGCTGTGCGACCTGTACGACCGTGTTTCCATGCTGCGTTGTATAGACACGCCACGGTCCCTCGCGGGTCGGTACGGTAGCAAACCCAAGACGGGCATCCTGTGGCAGCGCAAGCCGTTCATGCGAATGATAGATACGCAAACCTTCGCTGTCCCAGATCTGGATCACGATATCCTGTGCAGTATCCGGCTGGCCCTGGCGTCCCGGACGTACCGGCGAAAAAGGCTCGCTCGGCAGTGACACGGCGAGCTGCCGCATCTGATAATCGAAGATCTGGTTCGCCTCTTCCTGTGCCCGCAGGTACAGGATCGCCGCCGCAGCAACGATGCCGACCGACAGCCCGATACAGAGCCAGAAAAGCAATGCTTTGCGAATGGATTTCATGGGAGCCTGGGAATCATGTAACCGACGCCGCGCACGTTTTTGATAAAACCGGTGCCCAACTTCTTGCGCAGTGAATGAATGTACACCTCGACCGTATTGCTGCCGACCTCGTCATCCCATCCATAGATTTTTTCTTCGATTTGCGGCACGGACAAGACCGTACCCGGCCGGTCGAGCAACGCTTGCAAGAGAGAAAACTCGCGCGCTGAAAGCGTTAGCGGTTGACCGTTCAGCCTGGCCTCGTGCGACGCGGGAAACAATTCCAGCGCACCGTGCCGGATCACGGCATCCGCACGGCCCGCCTGGCGACGCAGCAGGGCATGTATGCGCGCCACCAGTTCGTCGAGGTCAAACGGTTTGACCAGGTAATCGTCGGCCCCGGCATTCAAACCGGCAACCCGGTCCGGCACAGCGTCGCGCGCGGTCAAAATCAGCACGGGGAGCGTCTTTCGTCTGGCGCGCAAACTGCGCAGTATCTCGATCCCGTCCTTGCCGGGCAGGCCAAGATCGAGCAACAGCAGGTCGTGCACGCCATCATCCAGCGCCGATTCGGCACTACGCCCATCGCGTACCCAGTCGACCGTGAAGCCATCCAGTCGCAAGGCCTTACGCAGGCTGTCGCCGATCATCGGGTCGTCTTCCACCAGCAATAGTCTCATCTCAGGCTCGTCCACAATACCATTGCAGATTGTCTCGTGAAATGATAAACGATGCCGGCATCCGGCTTGTAGAAGATACCGGGGACGGAAAAACCTGGTTTCGCTCCCTGCCCGGTTCAAGCCATGCGCACGTCATTCTTGTTGCCATGCTTGACCATGTACATGGCCGCGTCGGCCTGCTTGAGGAGCGCACCCTCATCCTCGCCGTGATCCGGGTAGACAGAAACCCCGATGCTGGCTGTCACACTATGCGTCACGTCACCGAGGCTGATGGGGGCGCGAATGGCAGCAATCAGTTTGTCGGCAATCATGCGCAGATTTTCGTCGCTGCCGTGCTCCTGGATAATGATCACAAACTCATCGCCCGCGAGGCGCGCCACGAGGTCAGTGTTGCGCACGTTGTCACTCAGGCGCTTCGCCGTCTCTTTCAAGACAACATCACCGGCGTCATGTCCGTGCCCGTCATTAATCGCCTTGAAGTGGTCAAGGTCAATGAACATCAGCGCAAACTTGCGATCATAGCGGCGCGCCTGCAGGATCTGGTAGCCAAGCACTTGGTGAAACATCATGCGATTCGGCAAACCGGTGAGGATATCGTGGCTGGCCAGATGCCGGATCCGCTCATCGGCAAGCTTCCTTTCGGTGATGTCCTTGCCGATGCCGCGATATCCCACTGCGCGGCCCTCGTTGTCCTTGATGGGTAAACCGCTGATGCTGAGATAGCGCGCAGCACCTTCCTTGCCGGGAAGGCGCAGCACCAGTTCTTGGAATGGCTGGCCTTCGGCCAGCAGGCTTTGATGCTCTATCCACTGATCGAGCGATACGTTGTCGAAGGGCAGTTCCCATAATGTCTTGCCCAGGTAATGGTCAGCGACCATGCCGGTCTTGCCGAATACGTCGCCATTGATCTGGACGAAACGGTAACGGTTATCCTGTTCCCAGTACCAGTCCGACGACACGCGCGTGAGATCGCGAAACCGCTCTTCGCTCTCACGCAACGCAGTCTCGATGCCGCGCCGGTCAGTCACATCGCGCAGCATGCCGCGAAAACCCACAGGCTCACCACTGGCGTCACGTATCAGGTGTATCGACCCTTCGCACATGATTTTCTGACCGTTCCGGTGCAGGAGTCGCCAGTCGATACCCTTTTTGGGTATGCCAGTCTTGAACACGTCGTTAAAGTTGGCGAAGACATGCGCGGTGTCCTCCGGCGAATGATAGTGCCGGTAATTGAGGCCAACGACTTCGCTCATGGAATAACCGAACATCCTGCAGAACGCGTCATTGCAGAGCAGCAGTCCACCGCCCAGGTCGACTTCGTAGTAAGCCTCTTCAATGCTTTCAAGGATGGAACGATATTTTTCCTCGCTTGCTCGCACCGCCTCTTCGGCAAGGCGGCGTGCGGTGACGTCGCGGGAGATACCGCGGAAACCGCCCCGTTTTCCCTGGTCATCGGTGACCACTTGAATTGAAGTCTGGACGATGCCGATGTTGCCGTCCTGCCGGTAGATGGTGTGCTCGGTCAGTTCCGCGGACTGGCCGGTACGGTAAATGCGGTTGTACACCCGATAGACATAAGCGGCGGTTGCGGCGTCCATGAAATGACGGTAGTTCAGTTTCAATACCTCTTCACGGGTGCAATGATGCTGCCGGCAAAGCGCTTCGTTAACGGCGGTATAGTTTCCCTTCAGGTCAACCTCGAAATAGCCATCGTTCATGTTTTCCAGGATACTGCGATAGCGCTCTTCGCTTTGGCGCAATGCATCCACGGCTTTTTGGCGTCCGACCTCAAGTTCAAAGTTGTCGAGTGTGAATACGATGTTCCTTGCCATGCGCTCCAGAAGGCCCATGATCTCGTCGTCGAAGGCGCCCTTCTCGCGTGAATACAACAGCAAAACGCCGACCGGCTGCGCATTGCGCAGGAGCGGTATCGCCGCGCCGGCTTGCGCGCCTTCCTTGCCAGCAGCGGACCGCCAGAGACCGACGCGTGGATCGCTGGACAGGTCGTTGATGACGCAAGTGGAACGGGTCGCAAAGGCGGTCCCGACCAGTCCCCTACCCTCGGGCTTTGTGCTGTCGAAGGAGAGTTTCAGGCTGCGCAATGTATCTGCGCCCATGCCGGCCACCGCTGTCACCTTGGCCCATTGCGTTTCGTTATCCGGCAACAGCACCGACGCATTGACGATTTGTCCACTGCGTACGGCGACTTCACATACCTGCTGGTAAAGTTCGTCCGGATTTCTGGCGTGCAGGATCGCTTCATTGGTGCCGCTGATGGCGGCGTACATCTGACCCAGCCTTGCTGTCGCAGCTTCGGCAAGCATGCGACGGGTCATGTTGCGTGCGCTGGTGACAATTAGCCAGCGTCCATCGAGTCGAATCGCGCGGCGCTGCAATTCGAACAACTGCGCGCTGCCATCTCGCTGCATCGCCGTTCTCTCGGTGGTCATGGCGGTGCCAGAAGCAATCAGTTCATCGAATTCACGTTCTATCGTCTCGCGATCAGACACCAACAAGTCGTGCGGACCAATCGCAAGCAATTCCGTACGTGTATAGCCAGTTGTCTGGCAAGCCGTATCGTTGAAGTCGATGATGCGCATGGTTGCGCGGTCGATCAGGAAAATCGGGTCGCCAGAAATATCGACCGCGTCCCGAAAACGCCGCAACCGTCTTATTTCCTGTGTGTGTGCCGTCACATCGCGCAGAAGGCCACGATACCCGGAAAATTCGCCCTGCCCGTCGAACACCGGCTCTCCGCATGCCTCAAAGACGAAATCGTTTTTCTGGCCGGACGACAATGTCCACTGAAGCGCGCGGAACGTCATGCGCTGTTCGACAATGCTTTGCAAATCTTGCGGAAGCGTGGTTGACGGGACCAATGAGAATTGCTCCCATGGCTTGGATACAAGAACAGGACGCAATGTCTCCGCAAGGACAGCGGCGTGGCTCGCCGTTTCCTTCAGCACGGTAAATCGGCAATTCGCATCCGTCTCCCAATGCAGATCGGCTGCGAGCGCAATCAAGCTTTCCATGATGTTGTCTCCGGCCGCGTTTTTGATTGTTGTGAGTGGCCTTGATACTGCATTCGCCTGCTGTCTTCCGGCGGTTTTTGTACACAATACGTCAGATCACCACAAATTGCCATATGGAAACAAGAAATGCAATAGTGCGTGTGTTCTAAAGCGGCGACCCATTGCTGGCTTGGCCGTTTCAGGCTGCATGGAATGGTCGGACACTGGCATCGTGTCACACATGGAAATGTTTAAAGTGAGCTTGCGCCTGCGAAACAGGCGTCCCTGATAAGCCGTAATAAAGTAGGAAACAATAATAAGGTGCGAAACAACTGCTTCTTGCCAGACGCACTAAAATTAATAGAGTACAAAAAAATACCGATTAAGGCTGTGCTCCTAACGTCCCGGTGAATGGTAAACAGCGAGAAAAGCGATCGCTATTCGACGGCAGTCGACTGTCTAGCTCATGACCGGGATGTGGAACCGACAAGCCTTTCTGTCGTCTAGAAACGCGTGACGAGTGCATTTGTCCGCGATGGACCAGGAAGCGGCTCAGGGATTCGAGCTAGCAAAATACCGGTATCGACCGATTCTGTTGAAAAAGTCTGACTGCAATACCAAGAACATAGCAAATTCACTGTACTGATTCGCTGGGCGAATCTCTTGCTGAACAAATGCCGTTTAGCTGCGACTTCAACGACCGAATTTGATCCTCGTAAGAGCGATTGGATATTGCACGGAAGTTTTTCAACAGAATCGACCCAATCCTGCCGGTCGGCGCCTTCGAAAGCGGGCGATCAGCGTTTCGGCTCATTGCAGGGTTGATACTCAGCCGCCGCTTGCGCGTGCTACTTCGGAGATGTGGCAACGGTGATGTATCGTAGCGTCGCGGCCCAAAAAGCAAGCGCTAGCAGGCTGACTCCAGCGCCGAGCAGGCAGACGCCGAGCCAACCAGCAGCAGCATAGACGGCTGTAGTCGCCAGAGCCCCCAGACCGCTGCCGACTGCATAGAACAGCATGTAGACGCCTACAACCCGACTATGTCCATCCAGGTGGGATCGGAAGATCATGCTCTGGTTTGTGACGTGGATTGCCTGCCCCCCGAGATCAAGCAGCACTATGCCAGTGACGAGCGCCCAAAGTGACGTATCCAGCAAGGACAATGGTATCCAGGCGACCAATAGCAGCACAAGTGCAGCAAACGTGGTGGGTTGCTCAAATCCCTGGTCTGCCCAGCGACCAGCACGTGCGGCGGCCAGTGCGCCGGCGGCACCTACTAGACCAAAAGCGCCAATCGCCGTGTGTGAAAAGGAATACGGCGGTACGCTCAGCGGTAACACGATGGCGCTCCAGAAAATGTTAAAAGCGGCGAACATAAGAAGTGCCAGCATGCCGCGGATTAGCAATACGCGATCTTTCCGCAGCAGCAGGAACATTGAGCCGATCAAACGCAGGTAACCCATCCGATGCAGCGGAGTCGCCAGGCGTGGCAGTCCTGACCATAGCAGCGTGGCAAGCATTAGCATCGTCACCGCCGAGCAGAAGTAGACGGTTCGCCAACCTGCGATGTCGCTAATGCCCCCGGCCAGCACGCGGGCAAGTAGCAACCCGAGAAAGACGCCACCTTGGGCTGCGCCTATCACCCGTCCACGCTCATTCTCTGATGCGGCACTAGCAGCATAGGCTATAAGACCCTGGGTCATTGCTGTCCCAAGCGCTCCGATCAGAAGCATGGACGTGAGCAACATGACAGGGGACCGAGCTAGTCCAACGAAGACCAGTACAGCCGCTAGCATAAGTACCTGCATGCGCATTAGCACCCGCCGTTCGAGAAGATCGCCAAGAGGAACGAGTAACACCAGCGCAAGCGCGCATCCCACCTGAGTGGCGGTGACTACTCCCCCGATCGCTGCCTGAGGAATGGAGAAATCTGCAGCCAAGGTATCAAGAAGCGGCTGCGCATAATACACGTTGGCGACACTCAGTCCGCTCGCGCAGGCAAACAGCAGCACGGCACTGCGGGGCATCGTCGACGGCATAGGCATTTCGGCGGGGGAAGTCGTATTTCCGGCTTGCATGAATAACACTCCATGACTGGTTGCAAAACAAAACCAGTTGAAGCGTAATCGGTTTGGTTTTAAAATGCAACCACTTTCGATTTCTGGTACCGGAAAATGAACAGCCGCAAGAATCTGAATGAGCAGCCCTGCCCGGTCGCCCGCTCACTTGATGTCATCGGTGACCGCTGGAGTTTGCTTGTGGTGCGTGACGCCTTCGATGGCGTGCGCAGGTTCAGTGATTTCCAGCGAAGCCTTGGGGTTGCGCGCAACATCCTGTCTGACCGACTCCGTCGGCTGGTAGAGGCAGAAATCCTGGCAATCCAGCCTGCGTCGAATGGCAGCGCCTATCAGGAATATGTCCTTACACCGCAAGGCGAGGCCTTGTTCCCGGTTGTCGTAGCGCTTCGTCAATGGGGCGAACGGCATTTATTTGCAGAGGATGAGCTCCACTCTGAGCTGGTCGAAAAGAGAACGGGTAAGCCCTTGCATTTCATGACTCCCCAAGCGATTGATGGCTATGATGTGTCACCCAAAGACACCGAGGTACGAAAGTTATCGTAGATGCCGGGCTCTTACCTTCCGCCGGCCCATTCTAATGCGCATCCAAAATCAGTGTGGCGAGCGAAGGCCAATGTCGGCTTTGGAGCGCTATGCCACTCTTTCGAGAGACTGCTTTTCGCCCTGAGTCACTCGTCAAGGGATTTTTGAGCTTATCCAGCGGGAACGACTAGTGGTGAGCCATGGCGTCTTAATGCGTCCAGATAGGTTGCTTCGTTATAGGGTTGCCGGGTCTTCCACATCTTATAGAGGATCCGGATCCATTTGAACGCGAGGGCGCGTATCGCTACGCCGTGAGAAGCACCCTTACTTCGCTGTTGTCGATAGAAGACTCCAGCCCATGCTGACCGGGTTACCGTCGATCCGGCCCACTCGACAAATGTTTGCCTCAAGAATGTCGAGCAGGCAAAGCGCCAATGGATCCAGCATCGGTTACCGCTGCGTTCGATCACCGGCGCAATACCCGCGTAGCACTGCACCTGAGCAGCGTCGATGAAGCGGTCCCGGTCTTCACCAAAGGCCACCAGCAGGCGTGGCGCCTGGATGTGGCCGGCACCAGGAAGCGACGCAAATAGCTCATAGTCGGGAACCTCTTTTGAGATGCCTGCAATTTCCTCATCAAAGTCGTCGATGGCCTCGATCAGCACACGAAGCTGTGCGACCAGAGTTTGCATTGTTAACTGTGCTGGACGGATGATGGCCGGATCCTCTGTGAGCGGTGTCGATGACCGGATGCTTTCAATCCGTTCTGCTACCAGCCCCTTTCGAGCGCAACGATGTGCATGGAAGAACGCTTGCAAGGTCGTGGCCCGCGCACGCCTGGCATGCATGACTGTAGGCCAGCGCGTAAGGAAGTCACAGAAGATGATGGTATTGCGGTGCTCGAACCAGTCCAGCACCTGCGGATAGTACAGTTTAAGGACGCTGCCAAGACGATTGGTAATACGGACTATGGCATCGCCGACTTGGCGGCGTTCTTCCACTAGAGTAGTCAGCATCCGCATAGAGGATGACTGAGGCCTCAAAGCTTGCAACCGTTCCGGATGACGCAGCAAAAGATCGAGCGCAATACGCGCGTCTGACGGATCATCCTTGGCACCACTGGGCGAGAACGCTTTGCGGTAACCGGCCAAGGTGGCTGCATGAACTGGAAATAGTGCAAAAAATTCGTATCGCAACAGAGCATTGACGAGCGGTCCCTTGGTTGTCTCCAAGCAGACGGCAATCGGGCCACCAAATCGCTTATGCAGGGTAGTCGCCCAGCGCTCGATCGCCTCTGGGGTATGTTCAAGCACACCCGATTCCTGAGTGTCGCCGCCGGCGACCTGAAGGCAGAAGTCATGTTTGCGGTCAGCCCAATCAATACCAATATAAGCGGTGTATCGGGCAGTTGTAGCTAGGGTCATGGTCGACTCCATCAGCGCGATGAAATGACGGGCATGCAGGCTGGGGTTCTGCGAAGCAAATATAGGAAGCTGAGATCAGCGTGCCCTGAGTGTTCGTTGTTGAACCCGAGCGCACCGGCAGACCCGAAGCAAAAGCAGAAAGCATCGGATGCTCTGGCCGATTATTCGTAGTCTGCCGGCGCATGTCCTACCTCCACTGGCAACAACCTACCAGCTGCGACCAGTATCAAGGAAGGCAGAACGGAATGCCATCTTGCTTATAGGGAAGCATCATAAGATGCCATTCCGTGCTGGTTTGCCCGGCAAACCAGCACGGGCTAACACGATGAATACTGCTTCGATTGACTATAATTGGCCGACTGCAGAAGCCTAAGTGATTTTCTTTACTGACCGGTAAACGCTCACAAGCCGACATACCGACGAAGCCATGCGCACTTCATTGACTCTCTAATGGCGGCTCCTTTACTTATCTTGAATTTGCATGTCTTTCTTTTGTAAGTGCAGATAGTTGGGTCATTTTGTTTCGTACACTATTATTTAGACCAGTCGCTTTGCTGCGAAAAATGAATATCGTTTCAAGACTTTGCCGAGAGAGATTTTGCACGATGGACCCGCATCGGCATGCCGCAGGGTTTGAATGATGTCGGTTTGCCGGCGCAACGGCCAGATGTGATCACCGATCATTCCATAATTAAACGGATCGATCACGGGACGTTCAATGCAGGCTCCGCCAGTGCGGGGCATCCATAGTAAGCGCATCCGTCACCACGCACGAACGTTACGCTACTGGATTAACAACCTGCCACGTCCATCCGCACCATGGTTCAGACTGCGATCTTCTGCTTTCGACCGCAGGAATTGCACGTCAGGACACGTCGGTTACACGTTTCAGGATTTGGCCACCACCGTAGCTTCCCTGGACCGGCGCTTCACCGCCGGGTCGAACACGAATCGCGCAATACTTAAATTCCGGGATCTTGCCGTACGGGTCCAGCACCGGGTTGGTCAGCTTGTTGATCGCTGCTTCGTAATAGCAAAACGGCACAAAAATCGCCCCCTGGGGTGTACCTTCGTCCGCGCGTGCATATAGGGTGACCTCACCTCGGCGGGATTGTAGTGTGAGCAGTTCGCCGGGCTGCACACCGAATTGGATCAAATCCATTGGATGGACCAGCGCCACCGGGTCCGGTTCAATGGCATCCAGCACGATGGCACGCCGCGTCATGCTGCCGGTATGCCAATGTTCCAACTGCCGTCCGGTGATCAGCACAAAGGGGTAATCGCTGTCCGGCCGTTCTGCCGCCGGGATGACGTCTGCCGGGACAAAGCGCGCCTTTCCAGTCGTGGTCGGGAAACGATCGGTGAACACGATCGGCATGCCGGCATCGCCTTCAGTCGTACAGGGATAGGTAACCGCGCCGTCCCGCTTCAACCGCTCCCATGTAATGCCTGCAATGCTTGGCATGCAGCGGCGCATCTCGTCGAATACCTCGGAGACATCCGAATAGTTCCACGCAAGGCCGATGCGCCTGGCTATTTCCTGGATGATCCACAAGTCCTGTTTAGCCTCGCCTGGCGGATCAATTGCTTGCTGGCCGAGTTGCACGATGCGGTCAGTATTCGTGAAGGTGCCGGTTTTTTCAGCAAATGCCGATGCCGGTAGCACCACGTCGGCCAGGTAGGCCGTTTCAGTCAGAAAGATATCCTGGACCACCAAAAAATCCAGTGCGGCTAATGCTTCGCGCGCATGATTGGCATCGGGGTCGGACATCGCCGGGTTCTCGCCCATGATGTACATGCCGCGCACCTTGCCTTCCAATGCCGCATCCATGACTTCGACAACGGTTAATCCCGGCTGCGGGTCAAGGCTGGTTTGCCATAGCGTCTCGAAGTGCTCGCGTACCAATGGATTGTCGACCCGTTGGTAGTCCGGGTACATCATCGGGATCAACCCGGCATCAGATGCACCCTGCACGTTATTCTGTCCGCGCAATGGATGCAAACCTGTGCCTGGACGACCGATCTGTCCGGTCATCAGTGCCAGCGCAATCAGGCAGCGCACGTTGTCGGTACCATGGACATGCTGCGATACGCCCATGCCCCACAGGATCATTGATGCCTTTGACGTTGCATACAGCCGTGCCACATAGCGGATGGTGTCTGCATCGATACCGCACACGGCCGCCATACGTTCCGGACTATAGTCTTTGACGTTCTGTTTCAGTTCCTCATAATCGGTAGTGCGTTCGGCGATGAACTGATCATCAACGAGGCCCTCTTCCACGATCACGTGCATCATCGCGTTGAGCAAGGCGACGTCAGTATCGGCATGGAACTGTAGCGTGCGATGCGCATGGCGGCTCAAGTCTGTCCGCCGCGGGTCGGCGATCACCAGCTTGGTACCGTTCTTGACCGCGTTCTTGATCCAGGTAGCCGCTACCGGATGGTTAACGGTCGGGTTGGCACCGATGATCAGGACCACTTCCGCTTCGGTAACATCCATGACCGGATTCGACACCGCTCCGGAACCAATGCCTTCCAGTAATGCGGCGACAGATGACGCGTGGCACAGACGGGTGCAGTGATCGACGTTGTTGCTACCAAAACCGGTACGCACCAGCTTTTGAAACAGATACGCTTCTTCGTTGCTGCCCTTGGCCGAACCGAAGCCGACCAGTGCGCGCTTACCGTGCAGTTCCTTTACCCCGCTTAACTGCTGGCCAACCAGAGACAAGGCTTCGTCCCAGCTTGCTTCACGATAGACGTCAAGGATTCGCTCCGGGTCCATCGGTGCATGGGGATCCTTGCGCACGCCTGGCCGGCGAATCAATGGCTTGGTGAGCCGCTGCGGATGATGCGCGTAGTCAAAGCCATAACGACCCTTCACGCACAGGCGTCCCTTGTTTGCCGGGCCATCGCGACCCTCGACGTACAGGATCTTGTTGTCCTTGACGTTGTAGGTCAGCTGGCAGCCGACACCACAGTATGGACAAACGGAATCGACTTTCTTGTCAGGCACAGGCAATGCTGCGTCACGCGCCGGCATCAAGGCGCCCGTCGGGCAGGCTTGCACGCATTCGCCGCACGCCACGCAGGTCGATGCGCCCATCGGATCGTCCATGTCAAAGACAATCTTTGCGCCGTTACCGCGCAGTGCCAGACCGATCACGTCGTTGACCTGCTCGTCCCGGCAGGCACGCAAGCAGCGCGTGCACTGGATGCAGGCATCCAGGTTAACACTGATTGCAGGATGGCTATCGTCATGCTCGACACGCTTTCTAGCCGCGAAGCGTGGCTTGCCGATTGCAAGGCGTTCGGCCCATTCCTGCATCTCGTTGTCACGGCCGCGCAGGTGTTCACCGACATCCGCCATCAGCAATTCGACCACCACTTTCTGCGCACGGGTCGCTCGCGCACTGTCCGTTGTCACCTTCATGCCGTTGGCAGGGTGTCGGCAACAGGACGGCGCCAGCACGCGCTCTCCCGCGACCTCGACGACGCAGGCGCGGCAGTTGCCGGCGGGCTCCAGTCCGTCGGTATGGCACAGGTGGGGAATCGCTATGCCCTCGCGCTGTGCAACGTCGAGCAGCGTCTCGCTTGCAATGGCGGCCACAGTTCTGCCATTCAGCTCAAACTGTACGGTAGCTGCCGGCGCGTCCTTAGTTTCCTGGCGAAGAATGGCAGTCACGGCTGTACTCCTTTGTGGTCCAGTTCATGAGAGAAGTACTTGATGACACAATCCACTGGATTGGGAGCCGCCTGTCCCAGTCCGCAGATGGATGCTTCGCGCATGACCATGGAAAGATCGGCAAGCAAGGCTTCGTTCCAGTCCGATCCCGATATCAACTGCAGTGTCTTGACCGTGCCGGCCCGACACGGTGTGCACTGACCGCACGATTCCTCCGCAAAGAAATGCATCATGTTGCGTGCCGCATCCATTGCGCTGTCCGTGTCTGACAAGACAATGATCGCGGCTGACCCGATGAAGCAGCCATAGGCTTGCAAGGTGTCGAAATCCAATGGAATATCGTTCAGACTGGCGGGGAGGATACCGCCCGAGGCACCGCCCGGCAAGTAAGCATAAAGCCGGTGGCCGTCCTGCATGCCGCCGCAGTATTCGTCGATCAGTTCCTGGATCGTGATGCCCGCCGGCGCCACATGCACGCCAGGCTTTTTCACTCGGCCAGACACGGAGAAAGAGCGCAATCCCTTGCGGCCGTGCCTGCCCTGTGCGGCAAACCAGGCTGCGCCTTGCTGCAGTAGCGTGGGTACCCAATACAGGGTTTCGAAATTGTGTTCCAGTGTCGGCCGGCCGAATAAGCCGACTTGGGCGACATACGGGGGACGCAAGCGCGGCATGCCACGCTTACCTTCAATGGATTCGATCATCGCCGATTCTTCGCCGCAGATGTAAGCGCCAGCGCCACGCCGCAAATGAACCGTCGGCATCACATGGACCGGCGGATTATTTTCCAGCCTCGCCAGTTCCCGCTGCAGCAACGCCCGGCAGCCGTGATATTCATCACGCAGGTAAATGTAAATGTCATCGATGCCGACCGCCCATGCCGCAATCATCATACCTTCAAGAAACTGATGTGGTTGACGCTCCAGGTAGGTACGATCCTTGAAGGTGCCAGGTTCGCCCTCGTCGATGTTGACTGCCATCAGGCGCGGACCAGCCTCCGCCCTTACGATGCGCCATTTCCGTCCTGCCGGAAACCCTGCGCCGCCAAGACCGCGCAGGCCCGAATCTTCCAATACCCGGATCACCTCTTCGACATCACGTTCGCCATTCACGCAAGCTTGCAGCAATGCATAGCCTCCGTTGCGCCGGTATGCGTCATAGTCTTCGTACAAAGGTAGCGGCTCCTCCACATTGCCGGACGCAATGGCGTCACTCACCTGATCCAGACTTGCGGCGGGAATGGCATGCTGGCCCACGACCGCTACCGGCGCCTGTTCGCAGCGCCCCACGCACGGCGCCGACACGACCCGGACATTGGTATCCAGAACTGCCGATAACTGACCAAAGAGCTCGTCCGCACCTGCCATCTGGCAGGAAAGACTTTGACATACCCGGACCGTCAGTTCGGCGGGCTTGGTCTCGCCCTGGTCACCGGCATCGCGCACCACATCGAAATGATGATAGAACGTAGCCACCTCATACACTTCGGCCTGGGACATGCGCATTTCGTGCGCCAATGCAGCAAGGTGGCGTGAAGATAGCTGGCGATAGCGGTCTTGAATCAGGTGCAGGTGTTCGATCAACAAGTCACGACGACGAGGCAATTCGCCGAGCAGTGCCTGAACTTCCGCCAGGGCGGCCGGGTCAACGCGCCTGCCTTTGGGCGCCTGCCGCTTGCGTTCACGTGGTTCTTGTGCGGCACGGATAGGAATGACTTTTTGGTCCATGGAGACTTTTTCGATTTAAAAACCTGTGCGCCAGCCTATAATATGCACGAAATGACATATATCTATGTCGCTTACCGGCAGACTGTAGCAGACAGTGTAGCCAGAACAAATATGTTTGATTTTGCATAGCCATCCATGAAAGTTATCCTATCTCCCCAGTGGGCCATTGCGCCTCCGAACGGCAATAACGACCCAGTGGATGCGACATTGCTGATTCAACTGCTGTCGCGTATTGAGACCGAGGGCTCTATCGCCGCCGCCGGTCGCATCATGAACATGTCATACCGACATGCCTGGGGTATTTTGCGCGACGCCGAAATCTTTTTTGGCAGCAAATTAATCGTCAAGCGGCCCGGCAAAGGAACAGACCTCAGCGAGCTTGCCAATGTCCTGATCCAGGCAGACAGGCGTTTTTCCGCACGCCTCGCCCCGACGCTGGAGTCGCTCGCATCCGAACTGGAGGCGGAACTGCGCAAAGTGTTGCCGTTCAAGCGTGAAGCGATCCGATTGTTTGCCAGTCATGGCTTTGCGGTCGAAACGCTGCTGGCATTGATCAAGAAGGAAGGCGCTCTCATTGAAGTGCGCTATCGAAACAGCAGCGAAGCACTTGCGGCCCTGGCCAATAACGAATGCCAGCTCGCTGGCTTCCATGTACCGATTGGCGAGTTTGAAGAGCCAGTCCTAAAGCAGTATCAAAAGTGGCTTACGCCGGATTACGCATTGATCCAGGTCGCAACCAGGCGCCAGGGTTTGTTCATTGCACGTGGCAACCCTCATGGAATTAATGGCCTGAAGGACCTGGCGCGCAAGGATATCCGTTTTGTAAACCGTCAGGCAGGCTCAGGCACACGGATGCTGGTGGAAATGATGCTTCAGCGCTGC
Source organism: Noviherbaspirillum sp. Root189 (assembly GCF_001428545.1). GTDB lineage: Bacteria > Pseudomonadota > Gammaproteobacteria > Burkholderiales > Burkholderiaceae_D > Noviherbaspirillum. Next base: position 43,823 of record NZ_LMHZ01000089.1, on the reverse strand, counting down.
CACATTTGTCCGCAGGATATCCACGGATTTGAAACCGCCGAATTTACCCATGCGGCGGTCGCTGCGTATATCGCCAGCGGTATGGCTGAGGTTGGCTTTGGCGTCGAAACCGCAGCACAGCGGTTCAATCTGCACTTCATCCCACTCGCAATTGAACGCTATTTCTTTGCCACAAAGGCGCTTAATCTTGATCTGGCTGGAATAGAACAATTAATCGCACTCATGAAGTCGGATGCCTTTCGTCAGTCGGCCAAAGCACTGGAAGGCTATGACGCAAGCGAGGCCGGCAATGTGCTGACCGTGCATGCAGCCTTCAATGAAGCATGAACTGGAGAATCAGGGAGAATCAGGGCGAAGCGGCAAATGATTAAAGTGACTAACTTGTCGAAAGCTTGATTTGCCGAATCGACGGCAAGCGGATCTGGTTATGCACCGGCACCAACACGTGGGCCAGTTCGTTATACTGAGATTCTGCGCCGGGATGGACATGCCCACCCCGACACCCGAAAATTTAAGCAAAGCAACCGTCGATGCTCATCTCCAGGCCTTTCAAGTCGCAGTCGAATGATGTTCCTGCCATGCCAGGTAACACCAGTCTGGGTGAAGAGCGGATGCGTGTCCTCCTGATCGCTTTTCTCACGCTGCTCTTCATCGGCATCATCACCAACCTTGTCTACACGCTGTCACAGGCAAGGCAAGGTGTTCTGCAGTTGCAGCAACTGACCTCGGAAAAGCTTGTTCATGTATTAGAGCAGCAAACCGCTGACAGCCTGAATGCAGTCGAGCTGGCCTTGCAATCATCTTCCCGCTCGATCGCAGTGCCGGTACCGCAGCAGCGCACGCATGATGAAGCAGTCCACGACACCCTTGTTTCTGCTATCCGGCATCTGCCTTTCGTTCGCGCGATCTGGGTACTGGATACCGAAGGCAACATGATCCATGACAGCGAACGTCTGCCCGGGAAGTACAACCTTTCCGACAGAGACTACTTTAAGGTGCACCGGGAAAAACCGACGCAAGGCTTATACATCGACCTGCCGCAGTTGAGCAAACATGGCGTCTGGTTCATCGGCGTCAGCCTGCGCATCACCCGCCCGGACGGTTCGTTTGGGGGCGTAATCGCCGCCGCTGTCGAACCAAGGCATTTTCATCGGTTCTACGAGGCGATTAAACCTGGAAATGACGGCGTGGTCTCGCTCCTCGGCACCGACGGCACGCTGATGCTGCGGGTGCCAGACCAGCACGGCATCGAAGGAAAGAAGTTGGATCCGCTGCCCAGGTTCGTCAACATGTTGCCGCACGCGAATGTGGGCAGCTATCATGCCAAAAGCAGTGTGGACAACATTGAACGCATCTACTTCTATCGCCGTGTCGCAGGCCGGCCCCTCGTCGTGCTGGTCGGGATTGGCGAGCGTGAAGTCCTTGCGCCATGGCGAAACGCGGCACAGGCCTATACGGCCGTGTCAGTCACATTTCTGCTTCTTGTCTGTTGGCTAGGGTACGTCGGGCTGCACGAACTCCGGCGGCGCGCCAGCCTTCACAAGGCTTTGGTGTCGAGCGAGTCGGCATTGACCGCGGCTCAAAAACTTGCGCGAATTGGCAGCTGGGAATTTGATCTGCAGCGCAAGAAGGGTAAATGGTCGGAAGAAATGTTTGCTTTGCTGGCCATGCAGAAAACTCCGGATTCGCCGCCGATACACCATTTTCTTGAGGCGTTACATCCGGATGACCGCGCCGAAGTGGAGTCGGCATTCCAGGAAGGACGTGCCTGGCTTGGCGAACTACGTACCAATCCCGACAAGGGACCAGTGCGGTACCTGTACTCCAGCAGCGTGGAACAAAAAAACGAGAAGGGCGAAGTCACGGCGATCAGTGGCACGCTGCAGGACGTGACGCAGCGCCATTTCGCCGACGAAAAGCTAAACCTGGCCGCGCGCGTTTTTAACTATATGCAAGACGGGATCGTAGTCACGGATATTGATGGAAGAATTGTCGCCGTCAACGCTGCATTCGAACGCATCACCGGCTATCCAGAGACGCACGTCCTCGGACAGCGCCCCACCATGCTGCGCTCCGAACGCCATCACGACGCGTTCTACCGATCCATCTTTGACGCCGTCGAGACCAGCGGAGAATGGCGCGGCGAGGTTTGGGGGAAAAGAAAGAACGGTGCCGCCTATCTGCAATGGATGACCATCAGCGTCATGCTTGACAATGTCGGCCGCCGGACCGGCTACGTGGCGGTGATCACGGACCTTAGCGAAATCACGGAGGCGAATGCCCAATTGACTTTCCTGTCCAACCACGATCCGTTGACACGGTTGCCCAACCGGCGCTTGCTCAATGACCGCCTGCAGCAAGCGATTGATAATGTCGAGCCAGAGCATCCCGCGGTCGCCGTCCTGATTCTCAATGTCGATCGCCTGCAACGGCTTAACGATAGTTTAGGACATGACGCTGGCGACACGGTCCTGTGGGAAATCGCGAAGCGCCTGATTGAGCGCCTGCCGCATGGCGATACATTGGCACGTCCAGGCAGCGATGAGTTCGTGATCGTGCTCACACGATTCGAGGACAACAACGATGTCATTACCTTTGCACACCAGTTGCTGGACGAAGTCGCAGCGCCGATCCAGGTTCAGGGCCGAACTCTCTCGGTAACAGCGAGCGTAGGCATTTCTGTCTATCCTTATGACGGAATAAGTGCAAGTGATCTGCTGAAGAATGCAGACGCCGCGCTATCGCACGCCAAGCAGTACGGTCCTGGAACACTGCGTTTTTTCAAGTCGGAAATGAATGCGCAGGCGCTCCATTGGATTTCGATAGAGCATGAGCTTCGCGGCGCGCTAGGGCGAAATGAGCTCTTCCTGCATTACCAACCGCAGGTATGCCTCAGTAATGGATGCTTATGTGGCGCGGAAGCCCTGCTGCGCTGGCACAGCCCCAAGCTCGGTATGGTCATGCCGGCCGACTTCATTCCGATGGCGGAAGATATCGGGCTGATCGTCCAGATCGGCGAATGGGTCATCCGGCAGGCATGCGCGCAAGCCAGGGATTGGCAGGAGACAGGTCCGGGACCACTGATTGTCGCTGTCAATGTATCGGCCCAGCAAATCGCCGCCGGAACGCTGGTTCAGGTGGTGGAAAGCGCACTTGCGCAGTCCGGCCTGCAACCGCGTTATCTAGAGATCGAACTGACGGAAAGCGTGTTAATGCGGGACACGGAAATCGCGCTGCGGCAGATCGCCGCCTTGCGAGAACTTGGCGTCGGCGTATCGCTGGACGATTTCGGAACAGGGTACTCTTCTCTTGGCTACCTGAGCCGCTTTCCCTTGGACAAGCTGAAAATCGATCAATGCTTTGTCCGTAACATCATTACGGATGCACGCAGTGCGGCCATTGCGCGCGCCACGATCGCGTTGGCACATGGCCTCGGCATTACGGTGATTGCCGAGGGCGTTGAAAACACCGAGCAACTTGAATACCTACGCGCAGCCGGGTGCGACGAAGTACAAGGCTTCCTCATTGGGCGGCCCGCGCCGCCCGGCCAGTTTGCCGAACTTCGGCTGAGCTGGCAGGCAATCTCTCCCTGTTAAGTCTTATACCAATCCCAAGCTATAACGTGACCGCAGGAGGAGTCAATAGCGGGCTATTGACGACGAGTGCAACGCAGGCAGGCGGCTCGGCGCCCCCGGAAAAAGACGCGATCTCATGGTGCGTTATGGGTTGGGATTGGTATTAAACAGCACCTACGCCACAAATCCTGGCTGCACAGATTCATTTCGCGTCGTTACTCGTCTGCAAATCAAACCGGCTTCAGACACTCGCCTGGAATCGGTCGTCAGTATTCCTCATGCTGGGGGAGCTGGTCTGTAATTTCGAACCATGGCGCCTTGCTTCCCACGAAAACATGCCGCCCTGCCCTCACACCGGGATCGGTATCCAAGGTCCCGAGCGGAAAGCCAAGCACTTCAGGGTGCTTGTCGAAACGCGTCAACAGGCTCGACCCACATTCACTGCAAAAACCTTTGTGTTCACCCGGTGAAGATTCGTGGTATTTAACGAGGTTCTCCCCTGATACCCATTCCCAATCCTTGCTCGCCACTTTGGCACGCGTGCGAAAGGCCGAAGCATGCAGCTTTCGGCACATTGAGCAATGGCAGTTGAGGACGTCAGTAAGTGGGCCGTGGATGCGGTACTGCACACCTCGGCAAAGACAGCTTCCGTGCTGAGTCATCAGGTTCTCCTGGTTGTTGGTGATAGTTAAAACATCTAATACATATAATCTTATGACTGCCGGAAACTTTGATAAAGTGATTGACCATGAATGGATTCTTCACATTTACTGAATAATTGCCGGATGGACCAACTTTTCAATATGCAGGTGTTTAGCCAGATCGTGGACTCGGGCAGTCTGGCGCAGGCTGCCCGAGTCCTCGGCCTTGCGCCCGCAACCGTCACCGGTGTATTGGCGCGCACGGAAAAGAAACTTGGCGTGCGCCTGCTCGATCGCACCACGCGGCGCATCAGCGTCACGGAAGCCGGGCGCCTTTGGTATGAACATGCCAATCGAATCACCGAGCAGGCCATGGAGGCCGAAGATGCAGTACGAAGCCTGGCCGCCGAACCTCGTGGCACCCTTCGTGTCACGTTACCCTTGGGCGTAGCGATGACGTTCGTTTATCCCCATCTGCAGGAGTTCTCAACGCAGTATCCGAAGATTCATCTCGATCTACAGGTAAGTGACAGGATTGTCGATCTTGTCGGGAATCGCTTTGACCTCGCTTTTCGTGCCGGCCAAGCCAAGGATTCGGACCTGATGATTCGCCGATTGCTGTATTACCGCCGCATAACCTGCGCTAGTCCTCGATACCTTGCATTATATGGAGCGCCGCAACACCCCTCCGATCTACTGCAACATCAGTGTCTTCTGTATCGTCACGAGCCGCATCCCTTGCAGTGGGAATACCGGTTTAATGGCGACGCGATAAAGGTCGCCGTTAAAGGTACGTATGCGAGCAACGAATCGCACGTGCTACTCGCATGGGCTCGGAGTGTAATGGTCCCCTCCGGGTCCGAGAAAATCAATGCCTCCGGCATGGATTGAAGAATAAGCTGATATAGCGTTATGGCCGGGACATTAGCGTCTTTTGACATGTGACTCTCCTTACAAAAAACTTTATGTGCAGAAGTGGATGCATGCCGAATCATCGATGTTGCCGGCGTCTGAAATCACAATGCCCGGATTCGGACATTGCGAGTCGAATAGGAACAAACGAAAGGCGAGCGATTGCAAAATTGGCTTAGCTGGTTCGCCACCCGGACCACGCTCCTTACGGCTTTGAGGCACCCTGTTGACGAATAATTCAAAGCGTATATACTCAAGTCACATTTAATCACTTCCATATTGACACTAACATGAACAAGGTCTGCATTCTCGCGAATCGCAATTGTTCTACCCTGAACGAGGGAGTGTTATCTATTGTTGCGCGCTTAGTTTTCAATCAACGCTCGTGTCATTTGTCGTACGGGAATGCTTTCTTGAATGCTCGCCACACGCAGCTGGCGCAGCTGTCTGCCCGGAATCTCGCCTGCCTCTCTTAGGCTCGGCGAGCGCCTAAGAGAACCACCGGTTCTCACCGCCTCCCGAGCCATACCCCAAAGACCTGATTAACCTGTCTGCGCTTTAGCAACGTCGGACGGACCTCGTTCTATTACCGGCCATGCCACTCGCACCGACCGCTGGGGATCCTTTTGCCATGAAAAGAACGTTTCTTGTCTCAAAGCGATGGTGACATTCCGAGTGAGCTCTCGGACGACTTGCTACGCATACCCGGGATTAATCTTAGCCATCTTGAAAATCTGATACAGCAAGCTGAGGTAGGCGTTATAAGGTTTGCGAAGCACGCATGAACGACATGAGAACGTTGTCACGTGCGTGCCGAGGTAGCGGCTTTAGCAAGGGAGGTAGCAATGATCAAATTGAAAAAGATTCTGGTCGCCACGGACCATTCGCCCCAAGCCCGTTGGGCAGAAAATCGCGCAGCCATGCTTAGTGTTGAATTAACCGCGGATTTACTCGACATTATGTCGATGCCCGGAACGCTCAAGACATCTCCTTGCTCGCTGGCACTCACAAACGAAAAGAGTGGAGGCGCTATCTCTCTCGATATGTTATTGCATGAACGGAAATTAGCCGGATCAACGACGTCCATCGCTTCGCAGCCGGTCTGCACGCGATCTACAGCCACCAGCAAACCCGTGACTGCAATGCTGGAACGCGCTAAGGAGTTGGCGGCCGATCTTACTGTGGTAGCCGCCAAAAAGCGTACTACCATGGTTAACTTTTTTACCTGTCAAACGAATAGTGAGCTCATCCGCCAAAGCGATCGGCCCATCCTGTTAGTTAACTCGCAATCGCAAGCGCCGTATTCAAGAATAATAGTGGCGATCGACTTCTCGGAGCATTCGCGAGAAGCAGCTCTGATTGCTTTGGCAGTCGCTCCGACCGCTTATTTTACCTTCCTCAATGCGTGCCATGTGACAAACGAAGGAATCATGCGAGAGGCGGGAATCACGAACGAAGTTATTAATAAATACCGAGACAAGGCTTGCGAAAAAGCCCGCACTCGTTTGAACCAGTTCATTGATGACCTCGGACCACGTACAGAACTTATCGCGCGTGCGATTCAATACGGATTTCCCGTTCCTGTTATTTGCGACCGCGCAAAACGATTAAATGCCGACCTGATCGTTATCGGTAAACATGGAACATCACGACTCCACGAACTCCTGCTCGGAAGCGTGGCCCAGCGTCTTATTGACCATACAACCTGTGACCTGCTTGTTGTGGCCACGCCGCGCCGCCTCTGCCGTGAAAACCCACTGCAACGTGAAAAAGCGGAGCGAAAACTTGGAGCACCACACGCAGGGGATAACGAAACGTTTATTTCAACAGGGAAGTGACATGATTGAACAAACTCATCATGATAGACACACATCGCATGAAGCTGGGGAACTGGTTTGCGTTACGCTCTCCACGGCGGACCACTGTCGTATAACTGAAGTTTTGTCTCGCACCTGTGAATCCAATAGCCATGCCAATGCCTTATTGAATAAGAAGCTATCAGCGGCTCGCCTTATTGCCCCTCAGCGCGTACCACCAAATCTTGTTACGATGAATTCGAGAGTCCTCTTTGCTGAAATTGACACGCAAGCTGTTTATGGGCTCACACTAGCCTATCCAGACCCGAACATGCATACGGGTGAAGTTTCTGTACTTTCTGCAGTTGGCGCAGCGCTGCTTGGCTTATCGACGGGGCAGGACATCCACTGGATTGGCGCATCCGGGCGGCGCCTGGGATTACGGGTGCTGGACGTGATCTATCAGCCTGAAGCAAACGGTGCGTATTAGGGTTAACTTTATGCAGCGCCAAGGAAAGAACCACAGGCGGGTCTGGCGGTCTCCATGGCTCTCAACAAATTATTGTTCGGTACAGAGTGGCAACACGGGATATAGCCCGGCCAGCGACCTATCACAGCTAACACAAACAACGAGGAATCCATGAACGGCACGCCTATTGCGTTTTGGTATCGATCAGTACAGGATGACGATCTCGAGGCCATACTGCACATCCAGGCGGAGAACTACCCGCGTGAAATGCAGGAATCCCCTGATGTTATTGCAGAGCGGATTGCGGCTGCGCGGGATACTTCCCTGGTCACGCTCAACTCTCAAGGTGTGTGTGCTTATCTGTTTGCCTATCATTCACTTCTGGGGCGTGTCACTCCTCTCGACGGAAAATTTTCCATCGCGTCGAAACCTGATTCGCTTTATCTGCATGACCTCGCCGTTTCAAGGCAGTCGACAGGGCTTGGAATAGGACGCACATTGGTAAACGTCGCGTTCGAGCTGGCGAGAATGCGGGGTATCAGCCACTCTGCCCTCATCGCAGTTCAGCGATCCTCAACGTTTTGGGGACACTTGGGTTTCAGGGTTTACAACGGACTGGATGCTGATTCCGAGTTGATGCTGCGGACCTATCCAGGGAATCCCTGTTACATGGTCAAGGCACTTCTTTCGTAATACATCGTAGAGAAAACTTTGCCCGATCAAGAAATCCAAGGCCTCTACGGATAACTACTAAACATCCCAATGTTCTCTCGTTTTTCAGATCCCAATCTCAGCATATTCTGTATTCCTGCTTGAGAGCGTACATGAAACAATGCAAGTACGGCTCAGATGAGCCGCATCAAATGTTCGGCAAGGAGGTTTCCATGCAGGTTCATTTCATTTCGAACGAGTTTTTCTTAAGCCCTTCACTGCACGACCATCTCAGCAAACGGTTGCAGTTCGCGTTTGTATCGCTTCAAAACAAAATAGCGACGGTATCCGTGCGCCTTCGCGATCTGAACGGACCGAAAGGAGGTCGGGACATGCTGTGCCAGGTATCAGTCGTCATTCCCGGACGACCCAAACTGCTGGTGAAAGATATCCAGGAGGATATGTATGCAGCGATTGACAGTGCCGTAAAGCGCGCTTCGTACAGAGCGTCGCGAATCATTGCGCGACAACGGCAGGCCGTCCGTAAAATTACCAGACCGGTCATTAACGAGGAAGTTGATCCGGAATAGCGCGTCCACTGTCAACGTGGCGTGGTTAGCAGCCATGGAATGCGCTGGGTGACGTAGGGAACAACTCAGACAGACCTTGGCTGCATTAAATATGCAGGCTGCTCTGCATTACCGCTCCGTTCTTCCGAGTACATCTGTGTAGACCTCCGTGGTCGCATACGGAGAATGCCGATTCCTTACTTCGACTGGAATCGGCGCTATTATTTAATCAAATTGGACACTAGATTTCAATGAAGCGGCGCACCGAAAAAAGTACTGTTTCTGGATATCCACTGAAGGGGATATTGCTGCGTCGCGCATTGTCGCATTCTAGAATTCAGTCTACCTCTGCCCTGATGTCGTTTTATATGACTTCTACCGGGCACCTGACGTCGCAGGCCGTCGCCTGCCTTCCTTTGGCTCGGCGGGTCGGTTGAACCGGTCATAACCAGTCTTCTGTTCACGCCGAGTAACACGAATCCCAATGCTGCATATGGCACCAGCCAATTGCAGCGCATTCTTCTTTTTTGCTTCACCCGAGAGGGTTGGGACTGTGATCATGACAGACATTAACTATTCGCCGCAGCGAGACGCCGGCTCGCGGGCTAAACGTATTCTGACACGCGTTAATAAGCGTCGTCGCGCAAAAGAGCTGGTCGAAACCGGAAGGCGGACGCGGGCATGGATACGTGTTTTTATCGCCGTCAAAATTGCATTGATAACGACCGCCTTCATGCTCGAATGACGATGAAGCGGAGCACACTTTTTTGCGTGTGCTTGACCTACCTCGCTTGCCGCACGTGCGATCGCCATGCAGAGTTGTTGCTGCCCTGATGACACGTCGCTGGAGTCGGCGTAGCAGTGTATAAAAATGATGGCGATAAAAAAGCAGGGTTCGGTTTGCCGGCCGTCTGCGGGGCACTTCACGTTGCCCCGCAATCCTCATCCTGTAAACCTTAACGCGAATTACTATTCCTTTTCGATTCCAGCTTTTTTCACAATTTCTTCCCACTTCTTCGATTCCGATGCCTGGAATTTCGCAAGTTCATCCGGTGTGGTAATGAACGGGTCAACGCCGGCATTGGTATAGAAGGTATTGGCCGTAGGGCTCTTCGCTGCCTTGGCAAAGAATTCATTGAGCTTGTTGACGATGGCTTGCGGCGTCTTTGCCGGCGCATAGGCCGCGAACCAGTATCCCATGTCGTACCCCGGCACGCCGGCCTCTTCGATGGTCGGGACGTCGGGTGCGAGAGCCGAGCGTTTTTTGGTGGACACGCCGAGCGCACGCAGCTTGCCGCTCTTGATATGTGGGAGACCTGTCGCCGTGTCGGTGATCATCATGTCGATCTGGCTACCGAGCAGGTCGGTGACTGCGAAAGTATTGCTTTTATAAGGCACGTGCAGGATCTGTATCCCAGCCAGCTGCTGCAACATTTCGCCGGCAATGCGGCTGGAGGAACTGCCGCTGCCGAAACTGAGTTTTCCGGGATTCTTCTTTGCCGCCGCGATGAACTCCTTGACGTTCATGATAGGCGACTGACTGTTGACGACCATGATCTGGCCACCCTTGCCGAGCCCGGTGATGGGCGCAAAATCCTTGACCGGATCATAGGGCAGCTTTTTATACAGATGTTCTGCTGCAGCGTGGGTGGTGTTGGTGGTGATAAAGACCGTATAGCCATCGGGAGCCGCTTTGGCAGCTTCACTTGCGCCGATAAATCCGTTGGCGCCCGGCTTGTTGTCGACGATGACCTGCTGCTTGGTTTCGGCAGTAATCGCCTGCCCCATGGCGCGTGCAATCTGGTCGGTTGCGGTGCCCGAGGCGAACGGCACGACAAAGCGGATCGGTTTTTCAGGATACTCGGCGGCCGCGCCCGTCGATACCATCAGGCAGACGGCGGACAAGACGATGGTTGGTAGGGTGAGCAGTTTCATGCGGTGTCTCCTTTTGAAATGGATTGGTATTTACGTCGTCGATTTATACGGTTGTAGTTGCGGTGTTGGCGGGACGGAGAATCAAATCCTGCCATTGCTCGGGCACATCGATAACTGCCTGCAGCAGAAGGAAGGCAAGCGATTTTCCATGCGAGTCGAGGTTGAGCGAGTCATTGACGCCGCCGTCCAGCACGCCATCAAGGACGAAGTTCATTGCACCTAATCTGGGCAGCAGGTAGCGATGTACTGCGCGTGGCCGGCGACTCGCGAACAACTGGGCGACCAGTTCTTCCGTCAGCTGATCCGCAAGCAGCGGAAACAGTTGCTCGTGGTAGGCGATGACACTGATATTGGAACGATCGCCCTTGTCACCGGTACGTGCATGCGCCAGCGTATAAAGCGGAGTCTGAACAGGTATGGTCATGGGGATCTCCGCTAGTCCACGAAATGGTAGGTTTCCGCGATCACTTCGCGCGGCACCAGGCAAGATGTCGCGTTCAGGCGTGCGCGCAAGGCTGTGCGTATTCCGCCTCCACCCGCCGGGCCGCAGGTATACAGGGCACTGACCTCGCGCAGCAGGCTTGTGGCAATTGCCTTGTCGTCATGCGCGCAGGCCGCACGCAACCTGACGTCTTCGGCGTCCGCAACGTCGGAGCTCGGCGTTTCCCGCAGCAGCGTGCCATCGTCGTCGCCAAACACACTGAGAACGCCGATCAGGTCGAAGCGTATTTTCAGCTGCGGCAAGCGCTCCCGCAGTATCCGCATTGCCAGCCGCGCCCGTGCGCCGGCACGGGGCCCCGCATAGGAGATCTCGCCTTCAGCCAGCCATCCGCCTTCGTAAAAGATATTCGCCTTGAGGTGCTCCGGTCGCGCATGGCCTGCGATACCAGTGACACGCACGCGGTTCTCGCCAGCCTGATGCACTTCCGCATTCGATATATCGGCAACGACATCGGGCGTCAGGTATGCGGCAGGGTCGTGCAATTCGTAAAGTAATTGTTCCTTGACTGTGCGCGTATCGACAATGCCGCCTGTAGGTTCCGACTTGCTGACCTCGATGTTACCGTCGCCATCGATTTCCACAATCGGATAGCCGACATGCGCGATATCGGGCACATCCTTGAAACCGGGGTCGGCGAAATATCCGCCGGTCACCTGGGCACCGCATTCAAGCAGATGCCCCGCCATCGTCCCCCGCGCCAGACGGTTCCAGTCGTCAAGCGCCCAGTTAAAGTGGGCCAGCGCCGGCCCAAGCGTCAGCGATGGGTCCGCAACGCGGCCACAGACCACAATGTCGGCGCCTGCACGCAGCGCGTCCGCAATGGCAGTGGCACCGATGTAGGCGTTGGCGCAGACAAAGCGATGCTGATCGAAGTGGTCGCCTAACTGCCTACGTAGGAGTTCCTTCCCCTTTTCATCGGCAATTTCGTCGCCCGTTACGACGGCAATCCGTGGCTTGGGAAGCCCCTGTTCTGCGGCAATCTGCTGAATTCTCCGCGCGGCGCCCACCGGGTTGGCAGCGCCGAAGTTGCTGATGATAGCGATCTTGTGCGCCAGGCATTTCGCCAGCACCGGTGTCAGCAGTTCGGCAAGCAGCGGCTCATAGCCCGCTGCCGGGTTGTCACGTCGTGCAAGCTGCGCGAGAGCAAGTGTTCTTTCAGCAAGTGTTTCGAAAATCAGCGCAGCAGGTTGGGAGCGCCTGATCAACGTGTCGACAACGGCTTGCGCGGCGTCGGTACGATCCCCCGAAAATCCCGCGGCGGATCCAATCAGCAGATTATCCATAAGACGTGCACACGATGTCGTTTCTGATATAGCAATTATAGGGAGGCGATTTCATCTGATTTACGGATAATTTGAGTTAATTTATCTGACATTCAGGATAAACTTCATGAAAGTAATGATGTGGAAGGCTAATCATGAATATTTCGGCACGTGACCTGCGCGCCTTCATCGCTTTGGTGGAACAGAAGAACTTTACGCGTGCCGCCGAACAATGCTTTCTGTCCCAATCCGCATTCAGCGCGTTGATACAGGGGCTGGAAGCAGAACTGGGCGTCAAACTGTTTGCGCGAAGTACGCGGCGTGTCGAATTGACGGCGGAGGGTGCGGTCTTCGCGGAATCGGCCAAGCGTCTCCTGATCGAGCTGACACTGGTACACAGCGAGTTGAAGGATCTGGTCGACAAGCGTAAAGGCCGGGTCGCCGTTGCCGCACTTCCCTCGCTCGCTGCCGGATGGTTACCTGTCGTCCTCAAGGAATTCCGTGAGCTCTATCCCGGGGTGACGACGGAACTCACAGATACGCTATCCGACGAGTGTCTCGACCTGGTACGGCGAGGCCGTGCTGACTTTGCATTGTGCGCGGCCGGCGTCGAAATGGCGGGCCTGGAAGCCGAGCCACTATGCACCGATACCTTCTATGTCGTGATGCATGACAGCCATCCGCTTGCCAGCAAAAAGGTGGTGTCGGCTTCAGACCTGCAGCAGCACCCCTTCATTCATCTGACGCACAACAGCAGCGTGCGACAATTGCTGGACGCTGCTCTGCATCCGGCAAGAGTCAACGGCATCATGGAAGTTGCACACCTGGCCTCGGTCGCTTCCCTGGTAGCGAATAATGTCGGGATCAGCATCATCCCTTACCTTGCACTATTCCAGTTTTCACTCCCGCATCTTGTGGTGCGCCCCCTGAAGGATCCAGAGATTGTCCGAACCATTTACGTGGTCCGCCTGCGCGACCGTCCGCTGCCGGTCGCTTCGGAAACCTTCCTCACGTTGCTGAAAAAGCGCCGCTCGAAGATCGGCGCCGAATTGCTGAAGGAAACATAAAACCTTGTACGGCTGTCACAACAACGAACAGAGGAAGATGGGAAGATGAAAATCAGCACCGGCGTCATCCTGCCACATGCTCCTTCGTTGGCATTGCTGCTACTTGCCGCTCTTGGCACATCGAGTGCCCCCGCCAACGCGCAGGAAGCCAGGAAGCTGGAGGACTTGATCAATCGGTATCGCGCTTCGTCTCCAACATGTGAAGGGCGACCGTCCCTGCGCGCCGGTGCTTTGGCCTCACTTCCCTCTCTCGCACGACTCAAGTTTTCGGAAGGCAATCAACTTGATCAGGCGTTGAAACAGGCTGGCATCAGAATGGCGCGTGCCGAAGCCATTATGGTGTCCGGTCCGCAAAACGCTGCTGCAGCAATGAACGCCATCAAGAATAAATATTGTGAAGCACTGGTAAGACCCGAATACACGTTGATCGGCGTATCTCACGAGGCTGGTACATGGCGCATTATCCTTGCACGACCTTTGCTGTCGGAGACACTAGGTAACAGTGCGCAGGCTGGAAGGAAAGTTCTCGACATGGTAAATGTGGTGAGATCAAAACCGCGTGTTTGCGGCGACAAGCGATATCCTGCCGCACGCCCGCTTATCTGGAATGACACGCTGGCGAAGGCGGCTTTGATGCATAGCAGCGAAATGGCGAAACAAAATTACTTCCAGCACCAGGATAAAGACGGTGGCACCGCCGCCGGGCGTGCGCGGCGAGCGGGCTATCGCTGGCAACGCATTGGAGAAAACATCGCTGCCGGTCAAGGCTCACCACAAGAGGCAATGAAGGGCTGGCTGGCTAGTCCCGGCCACTGTGCCAATATCATGAACCCGGATTTTTCGGAGATGGGTGCGGCGTTTGCCACCAGTCAAACCAGCGATGCCGGTATTTACTGGACGCAGGTATTCGGCAAACCGCGATAAATCCGTCCTTTCCTGATGTTCCCCTTAACTTTGGGATGGACTTGACCGACCGCAATATGCTGAGAACATGGCGCAGGCTTAATACGGACTACATGGTCTACCCTGCGTACTCCCGTTTTACCGTACTGAATGAAAAAGGATGCCGCCGGGAGACGCAAAGACATTCCAAACGCATGACCTCAGCACCAGGTAATAACTCCTGCTTTTATATCATCGTGAATGCCCGTTCGGGCAGGACGAATGCCGAGACCAAATGCACCATCATCCGCAGCGTACTGGAAGCTGCAGGTCGCGATTACACCCTGGAGGTGGTCGATGACGCGAAGGCCTTGCATGCAACTGCCCATCGCACGGTTGAACGCGCCCGCGCGCGTTCCGGCGTAGTCGTCATTGCCGGTGGCGACGGCAGTATCAATACGGTCGCCCAGGCCGTGCTGGGAAGTGGCTGCGCCTTCGGTGTCTTGCCACAAGGTACATTCAATTATTTCGGCAGGACGCATGGCATACCGGAGGACCTTGCCGATGCGACCCGCGCCTTGCTGACGGCGAGGGTCTGTCCGGTTCAGGTGGGCCTCCTCAATAACCGCATCTTTCTGGTCAATGCGAGTATGGGTTTATATCCAAAGCTGCTGCAGGATCGCGAAGCATACAAGCAACAACTGGGACGCAGCCGCTTCGTCGCCTTATGGTCGGCCCTTGTCACCCTGTGGAAGAATCACAGAACCTTGCGTGTACGCATCGATGAAAACGGACAAGCGCGGGATATCTTGACCAAAACCGTTTTTGTCGGTAACAACGCTTTGCAGCTGGAGCAAGTCGGCATTCCGCTGGCATCACAGCTCGAAGAAGGCCAGCTTGCAGTGGTCACACTGCGGCCAGTCGGCACACTGACGCTGCTCGGTCTTTTACTACGAGGCGCCTTCGGCAAACTGGATGACGCCGACAGCATCATCAGCTTTGCCACGAAAGAATTGACGGTCAAGCCGCGGTTTTCCCTTTCCGCATGGACCAAGGTCGCCACCGATGGCGAAATTTTCTGGCTGCGGGCACCGCTACGCTTTGCTGTCGCTCCTGAACCGCTTTTCCTGCTGAAGCCGGTGAGCGCATAATTTCTATTCTTCTATCCGGAACGGCTTTCATGGAAAACAAATCTCGCAGAGCAGTGCGTTCCTTCCAGCGACTGATGCACGGCCGCTGGCTACAGATGGCCTTACTGTTTGCAGGTGTCCTGGTACCACTTTTCCTGTTCGGCGAACTGGCCGAAGACGTACTTGAGAAGGAAACCTTTTCATTTGACCGCCCTATCCTGCTGTTCATGAAAAGCCATGCTACGCCGATGCTCGATAATCTTATGCTGTTCTTTTCACAGGTCGGTTCGATTCGCATGCTGGGACCTTGCGCGCTGGCGCTGGCCGGTTACCTGATCGTCCGTAGTCACTGGGCGCGTCTGACCTACTGGGTGCTGGGCTTTGGCGGCGCCCTTCTTCTGAACATAAGCGCCAAACACGTGTTCGCGCGCACTCGGCCGGACCTCTGGATATCCATCGCACCGGAAACCTCCTATAGCTTTCCAAGCGGCCATGCGATGCAGTCGATGGCTTTTGTAGCCGCCCTGATGGTGATTGTGTGGCACAGGCGCGGCGCAGGGGCAACACTCGTGCTTGGTGCTGCTTTCGTTGCGCTGGTCGGTCTTTCACGCGTCTATCTCGGCGTGCATTTCCCCTCGGATGTACTCGCCGGCTGGACAGCTTCGCTGGCCTGGTGCATAGGCCTCGCCATTATTCTTGGTAAGCGCTTGCGTCCTTCTGCAGCATCTTCCGCATCGCAGGGTTTCCTCTGAAAAAACCTGCACCGTTCGATACACTTTCCAGTTTCCTTCTGCTCTGAAACATGAATTTTTAAAATGCAAAGGGCTTGAAAAATTTTTATGTGAACACCATAAAGTAGGCATATAAGCCCATGCCAGTAACGGGCTTTTGTCTGACCCAAAGTCATTAACCGTATGGAGGACAGCATGCTCTACAGATCAACGTTCCCACGCGATATTTTCTCTGAGATGGATCGCCTGCAACGGGAAGTGCAGCAGATTTTTGATATTGAACCCAGCATACGCGGCATTGGCAGGGGTGGATTTCCCGCATTGAATATCGGCACCACACCACAGTCGGTAGAAATGCTTGCTTTCATGCCCGGCCTGGATCCGGCTTCAATTGAAGTCAATCTCGAACGCGGCGTGCTGACAGTCGCCGGTGAGCGTACGGATACCTTATCGAGTGAGGAGCAGAAAGCAACCGTGCATATCAACGAGCGTTTCGCCGGCCGGTTCAAGCGAGTTGTAAGCTTGCCTGACGATATCGACCCCGATGACGTATCTGCTCGTTATGTCGACGGTGTCTTGCGCATCAGGGTGAAGCGGCGCGAAGCAGCACAGCCTCGCCGCATCTCGGTACATTGAACATGGAGGACGATCATGACTGAAAATACCAATGTTACGACAGGCAACGGCGAGCACACCAACGCCGTCAACACTCGCAATGCCAATAATGGCGCGCGCGTTGCGACGCGGCAGGAAGCGGCCCTGACTCCACCCGTCGATGTGATAGAGGATGCTTCAGGGATCACGCTATTTGCCGATCTGCCCGGTGTGCCAAAAGACAAGCTGAATCTCCAGCTCGACACCGATAGCCTGATCATCGAAGGTGAGGTTGCGATCGATGCACCGCAGGACATGCAGTCGAGCCACGCCGAAATCAAGGTACCGCGCTACCGCAGGTCATTTACTCTCTCGAAAGAACTTGACGCGGAAAACGCGGCGGCGGAATTCAACCACGGAGTGTTGAAGCTGCGCATCCCCAAAGCAGCGCATGCTCAGCCGAAGAAGATACAGATCAGCGTGACCTGAACCGGGATCTTCTTACAGCAAAGCGTTCGCGTTTTACGGAGCTTCCGCCGCGCGGAAGCTCCGCGAAGCATTGTTGCCGATGTTAAGGCACCTGATGCATCGAATCAGGCTGACTCCAGTTATGGCTGGTCCTAAACCGCTACCCGCGTATATGCACCACGCTCTTGCATCGCTCGCATTGATAACTATTCGACAGCGCCATTTCAATCATGGTGTCGACGCTTTCCATCGGTCTTGCATGGCCCCACAACAAGCAAATCAGTTTAAGCATTTTCACTTCTCCTCTTGACCATGAGATCGCTTTCGCGCCTGACCGCAGCAGACTGAAATTCCTTCAGCCGCAGTGCACAGGGACGGCGGACATATCTCATCGTAGTGAAAAAGACAGGTGCGGCACAGTACAATTCGCATCAAGTTGCCTTTAAGCAACGCCACCTCTTAAAACCTATCTGTTCTCGAACTTGTGGCTTGGGCGGTATCAAACCAAAGCTATGGCATGATTGGCCTTCTCTCAGCATTCGGCAATAATCCGCACGCTTGCGGCCCACAATGGCAGAACAACCTCGTCAGTATCCGCTTTCCCGCGCCGGCGACCAGATCGACGTCCTTTTCCGTGATCTCGACCGGTGCAAAGCAGCGCTTGGCGCAACGGACTCGTGGCCGCAATCGCTCCGCAATACGGTCCAACTGATGCTGGGGTCGCAGTTTCCGATGTTCGTGCTGTGGGGGAGCAACTTCTTTATGTGTACAACGATGCCTATCGGCCCATACTCGGCGCCCGTCATCCCGACGCGCTGGGTCAGTCATTTGCATCCGTCTGGCCAGAACTGGTTGACTCGGAAATTATGTCGATCATTCAACGCGCCATGCAAGGAGAATCGGCTTTCTTCGAGAACATGCCGGTCACACTGACGCGCAACGGATACCCGGAGCAGACCTGGTTCACATTTTCCTATTCGCCGGTGTGCGATGATACCGGGCAATTTGCCGGCGTGGTTTGCATCTGCACGGAGACAACGGCGCAAATTCTTGCGGAGCGGGCGCGCGACCGCGCGGAAGCCGAACTGCGCGACAGCGAGGACCATTACCGGCATACCGTCGAACTGAATCCCCACGTGCAGTGGACCGCGCTTCCTGACGGTCAACTGGACCGGGTCTCTCAGCGCTGGCGCGACTGGACCGGCACCTCGGGTCTGGGGCAAACCTGGAACGACGCTGTGCATCCCGATGATCGTGAACGCGTATTCCAAGCCTGGAACACCGCTCTGGCAACCGGAGCACCCTACGACATCGAGCTCCGTTCGCGCATGCTGGATGGCGCTTACTACTGGGTGCATTCACGCGCATATCCGCGTCGGGACGAGTCCGGCAAGATCGTGAAATGGTACGGAACCACGCAGAACATCAACGACCTGAAGCAGGCACTGGAAGAGCTTGCCGCGCGCGAGCGAGAATTCAGGACGCTGGCCGAGGCCATGCCAAACCACGCATGGGTCGCTAACAGCGATGGCAATATTTTCTGGTTTAACCAGCGTGTTTATGAATATACCGGGGTCGTGTCCGGTGGCCTCGACGGCAATATGTGGATCAAGGTGGTGCATCCCGACGACCTCCCCGGTACGCTGGCCCACTGGCAAATGGCGTTAAACGGCGGCACCACCTACCAGAACGAATTTCGGCTTCGGGAAGGGGCGACCGGAGAGTGGCGCTGGTTCATTTCACGCGCTCTGCCCTTGCGTGATGACGTCGGACGTATCACGCGCTGGATCGGAACCAACACCGATGTGCACGAGCAAAAGCTCGGTTCAGAGCAACTGGCGGACCTGAATGCCCATCTTGAAAAAGAGATTGCCTACCGCACTGCGGAGCGCGACCGCATGTGGCGCTTGTCGACCGATATCATGCTGGTTGCCCGATTCGACTCCACCATCCTGTCAACCAATCCCGCATGGTTTGATTTGCTCGGATGGGAAGAGCATGAGCTCAAAGGCCGTCCGTTCATGGAGCTGATTCATCCGGACGACCTCGACGCAACGCTGGCGGAGGCGGGACGTCTGGCGCATGGCATCAAAACATTACGTTTTGAAAATCGCTACCGCCATCGCGACGGATCCTACCGTTGGCTGTCATGGACTGCTGTCCCTGACGAGTCGTTCATCCACGCGCTTGCTCGTGATATCACCGAGCAGAAGCGGCAGGCCGAGACTCTGCAACATACTGAACAGGCATTGCGTCAGGCGCAAAAAATGGAAGCTGTTGGACAACTGACGGGGGGTATCGCGCACGATTTCAATAACCTGCTTGCCGGCATGGTGGGTAACCTGGAGATCCTGCAGTTTCGCCTCGACCAGGGCCAGACGGATAACCTGACCCGCTACATTGAGGGCGCGCAGAGTGCAGCCGACCGGGCTGCAACACTGACGCAGCGCCTGCTGGCATTTTCACGCCAGCAAATGCTCGCGCCCAAGCCCGTATCGGTCAATCAGCTGGTGGGCTCGCTGAAAGATTTACTTCAGCGTACCGTCGGCCCCGGCATCGTCATGCGTACCGAACTGGCTGAAGACATATGGGCCACATTATGCGACGCGAATCAACTGGAAAGTGCCGTTCTCAATTTGGTCATCAATGCGCGCGACGCCATGGATGGCAACGGCCTGCTGACGATAGTTTCTGCCAATGTCAGCAGGGAAAACGCCGCCGCAGGCTTGGCGAATACTGTCCCCGACGGCCAATATGTCACGTTGAGCGTAATTGACGATGGTAGCGGAATGCCGCCCGACGTTCTCAGCCGTGCCTTCGACCCATTCTTTACCACCAAGCCTCAAGGTCAGGGCACCGGACTCGGGCTATCGATGGTCTATGGCTTTGTCACGCAATCGGGCGGACACGTCCGTATCGACTCGGTGCCCGATGCTGGCACGACGGTAAAGCTTTACCTTCCACGTCACTTGGGTAGTGCAGTGCCTGAAACGGCGATCCCTGCCGGCGCCGAGACCACGCCACCAATAGCGAGTCGCGGCAGGATCATGGTCGTGGAGGACGAAGAAGATATCCGACACGTCCTTACCGAAATGCTCGCCGAATGGGGCTATTCGCCGATACCCATGGCAGACACGGCCTCGGCCCTCGCCATTCTGGACTCCGATGCGCCGCTGGACCTGCTGGTTACCGATATTGGCCTGCCGGGCGGGATGAACGGTCGCCAGCTTGCACAACATGCCAGAGTGCGCCGGCCGGATCTGAAGGTGCTGTACCTGACCGGCTTTGTCGAGGACTCCGATGCGCGCACCGAAGCACTCGAAGGCAGCACCGAACTGGTGACCAAACCTTTTGCACTCGATTTGCTGGCCAGACGGATCAACGCCATGCTGGCATCCTGAGTCGCGATTCAGAATCGTCTTGCGTATTTGCGATGAAGTGAAAAAGAGGGTATTCCAAATTGCCGGACACAGCGGAAGGAAGTAAGCTTGGAGCCCAAAATATTGACGGAGGATTTATGGATTTTTCCAACCAGACAGTCGTTGTCACCGGCGGCACCGGCGCATTGGGTGCGGCGGTGGTCGACACCCTGCTGAAGGCCGGCGCACGCTGTGTGATTCCCTACATTAATGAAGCCGAGGCAACGACGCTGCAAGCCAACGACCGGCTCAGCCTCGTACCCTGCGACTTGTCCGACGAAGCCCAGGTCGCCGCCTTGTACGCGGCTGCGGGAAAGTTAAGCGCCTCCATCCATATTGCGGGCGGCTTTGCCTTTGCGCCCATCGGGGAATCCGACAAGGATGTATTAATGAAAATGCTCAACATGAACCTGGTGAGCACGTATCTGTGCTGCCGCGAAGCGATCAAGGCATTCGGCGACGGCAATGGCCGTATCGTTAACGTGGCGGCGCGGCAGTCCCTGGAGCCACGCCTGGGCAAATTCACCACCGCATATACTGCCAGCAAGGCCGGCGTCGCTGCACTGACCCAGGCCCTGGCCGCCGAAGTGGCCCCGCGCATCCTGGTCAATGCTGTGGCCCCTTCCATTATCGACACGCCGGCCAACCGCGCGGCCATGCCCGACGCAGACTTCAGCCAGTGGCCCAAAGCGGAGCAAATCGCTGCGACTATCGTGTTCCTGGCATCGACGGCCAATCAACTTGGCAGCGGGGCTATCGCGCCCATCTACGGCGCTGCCTGACGTAGTGCAAGGCAAGGCGTGCCGGCGGTAAGCAGGGCAGGCACGCCTTGCCTGTTATTTAATATTCTCTGACTCCGCTGCTGCTTCCATCGTAAATCGGCCATTCAGATGGCTCCCGTCGCCAAAGATCGTCTGTTCTACGCCACTTTTCTGGATTAATCCTGCACTGCGCGGTATTCTTGCCGTACAGAAACTACACCGTCGTTCCTGGTACTGTAAATCGCCCCTGCCAGTTCAATTTCCTATTCTTATTATAATAATGGCCCCTTTGAACCTGGACGGCATCCCTGCCGGTCTTCGTCAGCTAGCAGATTCGGCCTCCATACTGTTTTGGATGTCGGATTGCAACGATGTTTGTACTTACCTCAACCAGTCTGCTTATGCAGTCCTGGGTGTGCAGTGCTCGCTTCCCACGGGGATCTGGGCTCAGTTCATGCATCCGGACGATCGCCAACGACTGACGCCGCTGTTTTTCCGCGCGAAGCGAGAAAAAAGGGAATACCAGCTTGAATACCGGATCGTCAAAAGCGACGGTTCAGTGCGATGGGTGATGGATGCTGCAGCGCCGCGCATTTCGGCGACCGGTGTCTACGAGGGCTACATGGGAGCCATCGTCGATATTTCTGCGCAGCGCGAAAGCCTTGCCAGGCTCGCCAAGAGCGAGGCGACCTACCGCCTGGTGACCGACAACAGTTCGGACATCATCAGCCATCATGCAGCCGACACGGGAGAGTACTTTTACGTATCGCCTTCCGTAACCCGGATCCTGGGCTATGGACAATCGCAGATGCTGGGAACCAAGGTCTACGACTATGTACATCCCGACGACATCGACGCCATCCGTGATGAAGTAGCCCGTCAGGCACTCGGCGCGACAGATGTTGGCCTGATCGAATTCCGGATCCGGGACAAGACCGGCACCTACCGCTGGTTCGGCACAACCCTGCAAGTCCTGGTCGATCCGCTGACGGGCGCCAAGCTGGGCGCAGTTGCCGTATCGCGCGACGTTACGGCAGAACGTCAGGCGAAAGAAGACATCCGCAAGCGCGAGGAACGCTTTCGCAGCCTGACCGCGCTGTCGTCGGACTGGTATTGGGAAACGAATGAAGAAGGCCGTTTTACCTTTGTTTCGGATGGCCTGTATCGCCTTTGGGGAACACAGCCCGCCGACGTGATTGGCAAAACCCGGACGGAACGCGCGTTCGATCCTGCACAACCGGGGCTTCTTGAGTATCGCGCGCGGGTAGACAGGCGAGAGCCCTTCAAGGGCCTGCATTATTCTTCTTTTGTCGCAACAAAGGGAGCGGTGCGCCACTCGAGCATTTCAGGTGAACCGGTTTTCGAAAATGACGTTTTCAAGGGGTACCGTGGCATCGGTCGCGATATCACCGACGAGATTGAAGTTGCCAACCGTCTCGCCCAATTGGCGGAAGAAAACAAGGCGCTGATTGAAAATTCGCTCGACATCCTCGCCCTGCTCGACGAGAACGGCACTTTCCTTCGCGTCAACGACGCGGTACACGACGCGCTTGGATTCGAGCCCCATGAACTGATAGGACGGCAGTATGGCGAGTTCCTGCATCCGGAAGACGCCGGCCTGACCAGGATGGTCGATGCGGGCCTGCGTTCCGGCGACAACACCATCCGTGATTTCGAAAATCGCTGGATAAAGAAGGATGGCAGCATCGGCTACCTGTCGCTCGCGGTGCGATGGTCGGAACGCCAGAAGCTCATGTACGCGACCGGACGTGACGTGACCGAGCGTTATCAGACCCAGCTGGAACTGCAAAAGTCCAAGGACCGTCTGGCAGCCATTGTGGAAAGCATTGGCGATGCGTTCTTCACGCTCGATCGCAACTGGCGCGCCATCTATGTCAATGAAAAAACTGCACACTTCATCGGGCGCAGTCGCGAAGAGCTGATTGGTCAGATATTGTGGGAAGCGGTGCCGGAGGTACTGGATTCTTCCATCATGACCTACTACCGGCAGGTAATGGAAACCGGCAAGCGCGCGTTCTTTGAAACTTATTGGCCACCTTCCCATGCCTGGATAGAGATCCGCGTATATCCGAATGAAGACGGCATTTCGGTGTACTTTCACGATATCACTGCGCGGCGCGAAGCCGAAAACACCATACGCGCCAGCGAACAGCGTTTCCGGGATGTGATTGAAATGACGCCGGCTGGTTATATCCTGACCGACGCGGAGGGAGCGCTCCTCGACGTCAATCCCGCACTGTGTGATATCGCCGGTTATCAGGAAGCTGAACTGATCGGCCACAACATTTCCGTGCTGTTTCCGGTTTCTCCATTCGGCGATGCATTGTCGACCCACGGCGGCATGTCGGTAATTCATGCCAAGGAAGCCGTCATCCGTCACAAGAATGGCGGCGACGTGTTCGTGCTGGTCAATGCCAACATCGATCGCGACGCGCAAGGCAATGGACGGTCGATTACCGCGTTTGTCACCAATATCACCGAACGCAAACAGGTGGAGTCGCGGCTGGAGCAACTCGCCACGCATGACACGCTGACCGGATTACCCAACCGCGCGTTGCTCAATGAACGGCTGCAGCACATGCTGGAAAGAGCCGATCGGCACGGAACGGTTGCCGTGTTTTTTCTGGATCTCGACAGCTTCAAGGAAATCAACGATTCTCTCGGCCATACACCGGGCGACATGCTGCTATGCGAGGTAGCACAACGACTGCGGAGTAATTTGCGGCCGGGAGACATCGTCGCGCGTCTCGGCGGGGATGAGTTTGTCGTTGCGGCTCGCTGCACCAAGGGTGCTGTATCGGCTACACGCATCGCAGAAAAACTGATTTCCGCATTTGCCGAACCGGTTCATGTCGATGGACATGAAGTATTCGCGCGCGCCTCGATCGGCGTCAGCATGTACCCGCAGGATGGCGCAAGCAAGGAAATCCTGTGCCAAAATGCCGATACCGCAATGTATCAGGCCAAGTCGTCCGGCCGGAATTGCTACCGGTTCTTCAAGGAAGAAATGAGCATTCAGGCGAAGGAACGCATGACCCTGGAAAACTCGCTGTACCGGGCGCTCGAGCGCAATGAGCTCGAACTGCACTATCAACCGCGGCTTGATCTCCAATCCATGACTGTAGTGGGTATGGAAGCGCTGATCCGCTGGAATCATCCTCATCTGGGGCGCGTGTCACCGCTGGACTTTATTCCGATCGCCGAAGAACGCGGCCTGATCAATGAGATCGGTAAATGGGTACTGGAACAGGCGTGCATGGAAACCCAGCGGCTCACAAACAAGTTGGGGCATGCGTTGCGCGTGTCGGTCAATCTGTCGGCAATTCAGCTCAGGAACAAACATTTAATCGAGCATGTCACCCAAGCCTTGCAGCATGCCGGACTGGATAGTTCGCAGCTTGAACTGGAGCTGACGGAAAGCGCGCTGATTGAAGACATGAAACAATCGGCTGACGCTTTTCGCGAACTGAAAAAGCTGGGCATATCGCTTGCAGTCGATGATTTCGGCACCGGTTATTCCGGTCTTGCCTACCTCGGCCATTTCCCGCTTGATGTGCTGAAGCTGGATCGATCCTTCGTCAATCAGCAAGGCAATGACAATGGCAATGGCAATGGCAATTTGCGGGTCATCAAGGCTTTCATCGACATGGCCCATTCGCTTGACCTGTCGGTGGTGGCCGAAGGCGTCGAACGCGAAGAAACCTTGCAGTATCTGCGCTCGGTCGACTGCGACGAGGCGCAGGGCTATCTCTTCGCGCGGCCTCTCGCCGCGAAAGAGCTTGAGGAATTTCTGGAGCGGATGCTGTCGTCCCATACGAACGGTGTGACGGCATTGAACTGATGTTGTCGGTGCCGGGCTCGGGCCTTGCATTGTCGCACCCGATGCAAGCGACTCAACAACATCCTGAGCTGGTTTATTCGTTGCCGCTCGTGGTCTCGGTCTTGCGTGGACGCCTGCCGCGAGTTGTGGTTTTCCGTGCCGGCTTGGCAGGCGTTTTTGCCGGGGCATTGGATGTGACGAGGTTTTCCTCTGGTGATTGCACCGACTCGACAGCTGATGCCTCTGATGCCTCTGATGCCTCTGGTGCCGCTGAGGACTTGGACGCAGCTACGGCAGGCTGAACCGGCACATCAGGAATCGCATCCAGTGGCAGCGGCATTGGCGATACTGCAGGCGATGCAGTGTCCGCCTTTTTTGTCGCGGTCTTGCGTCCTCCGCGTCCGCGTCGGCGCGGCTCGCTCTTGCCGGCGGTATCTTCTGATGAGTCGGCTTCCATGACAGGCGCCACGATCACCGGAGCCGCCACGGGTAACGCGGCCGTCGGGGCAATCTTTGCCGTGTTCGGTGCCTCAGGGACTGGCTCGCGGACCGGTGTGGCATTATTGCTTCGATACACATAAGCGCCGGACTTTTCGTCACGGCCAAACTCGAGCAGGCCACGGCTCTGTGCCTCTTCAAGCAGATTGCCGAAAGTGCGGAAACCATAGTACGACTCGCTGAAATCAGGCTTGCGCCGCTTGATTGCTTCTTTCAGTACGGACGCCCAGATCTTGCCGCTGTCGCCGCGCTCGGAAAACAGTGCTTCGAAGGTTTCCACTGCCATATCGATTGCCTGACTGCGGCGCGCCTCAAGCTCTTCCTTGCGACGGTGCTCTTCATCCGGCGCACGTCTCGGTGTCGGCGACGTTGCCCGCGCATCGCGTTTGGCTGCCGCGCGTCGGCTTTCTCGCACCAGGTCGTCATAGAAAATAAACTCGTCGCAGTTGGCAATCAGCAGATCCGACGTCGACTGCTTTACACCGACGCCAATCACATGCTTGGCGTTCTCGCGCAGCTTGGACACCAGCGGCGAAAAATCCGAATCGCCGCTGATGATGACAAAGGTGTTGACGTGGGACTTGGTATAGCAAAGATCGAGTGCATCAACGACCAGGCGGATATCTGCGGAGTTTTTGCCGGACTGACGGACATGCGGAATCTCGATCAGTTCAAAGTTGGCCTCATGCATGGTCGCCTTGAAGCCTTTGTAGCGATCCCAGTCGCAATAGGCTTTTTTGACCACGATGCTCCCCTTGAGCAGTAGGCGTTCGAGCACTGGCTTGATGTCAAACTTTTCATATTTGGCGTCACGCACACCGAGGGCGACGTTTTCAAAATCACAAAACAGCGCCATGCTGACGTTTTCTTGGGGTGCAGGCATAGGAGATCAGGGTAAGTTGGAGGGCACGGTTCCGGTTCGTCCGTGTTGCAAGTCCTGCATCTTACGCTGTCACGGCAGAAATCTCTAGCTGCGGTTTCCAGGCCGACACAACGGCAGTTCGTGCATGTGGTTCTTTAAGAGGCGGCATTTGATGCACAGCACGCCCGACGCCAGTAAAATGCCGGCACTACCCACACGCCGGAGCAAGCAATGCATAGCAGCACACGATCCACCACAACGTCTCGATTGACCCGCGCTATCCGGGGTGTCGCATGAAGCTGAAAATGGCCGAAAGGTCCTTGTTTGCCATCCTGTTGCGTTCGCGCTGGTGGATCAGTTTTGTCATTGCCATCGTGCTTTCACTGATTGCCAGCGTAATGCTGCCGCGCGAATTCGCGGTACTGGCCCCGTCCGCCGGTTTCCCATTTTTTGTCATTGGTGTGATCGCTGCATGGAAGCAGTTGCGCGCCCCCAGTCCGGCCCGTGTGGCACGTGCGCGAGAGGTGTTCGTCGACATGTCATGGCGCGATTTCTCCGCGGCGGTGGAGCACGCTTATAAACAGCAAGGCTATACGGTTAGCCGCTATGCGACCGATGCTGCCGATTTCGAAATCACGGGCAGTGACGGCAAATCACTGGTCGCCTGCAAGCGCTGGAAGGCCGCCGGCACTGGCATAGAACCATTGAAGGCATTAAACGCGGCGGCACAGAAGGCCGCTGCTCGTCCTGTCTACATGACACTTGGCACGTTAACAGCCCAGGCCCGCGCCTATGCTACGGATAATAATATCGTGTTGTTGCAGGATGCAGAGTTGGTTGGGTTTGTACCGAAATCGTAGTCATTCTTTTGCTCCATGCAATGCGCCTGGCCGCCTGCCGGCAAATCCATCGTAGAAAAGAATTGACGCGAAACGGCATTTAACACAGCCTCAAAACAGACACATAGATCCCTCCATAAATAACCGGGCCATGGATTTCAACGGCCCCGGTTATTTAAGTAAGCAGACTTATTTCGCCTGAGGGGCGGTTGTGTCCGATGAATTGGGTGCTGCCCCTGATTCATTAGGCTTGGTCTTATTTCTTGCATCGCGTTTTGCGTGCATGTCAGCATGATGCTTCTCGTGGCGGGCCGCGAGTTCCTCAGCCGTCACGTATCCATCCGAATTGGTATCTGCCTTCGAAAACGCTTCGGACTGACGAGCAAGAAACTCTTGTCGGGAAACCTTGCCATCTTTGTCGGTATCCAGCCTTGATACCTGATTCTCTGACATTTTCTTTGCATCCGGTCGGCCATGCCGGCCATCATGGCCCCGGTGATGCATTCCCGTTTGTTTCTCTGTACCAGTTCCCTGCTGCTCCGTCCTGGAGGGCGCCGATGGGGTGCTGGTCTGTGCATAAGCGGCAGCAGTTGTCGCGAGCAAGGACGCCAGAATAAGTGAATGTTTCATGATTATTTCCTCATATTGAACAAGCGTTGAAGTAATTGCCTGAGTTCCAGTATATGTGGTGGTTGTTCGTGCGGTTGGACCTTTACAGCTGCTTGCATCCTTGAACCAATGGATACATGAACGTACATGCCTCATCCGGCACGGCTACCTATGTTGAGCAAGGAAAACTGCGGACAGGCGCATGGGTCTTCCCCCGGCTTCCCTTAAATTTCCCGAGTGCAAAAGAAGCGTGCTCCAACATGATCCACATTTGGCTCGACAGAACGGTGAAAGGGAACGTCCTCTTTACGAATGTGGTCGCACCGATACCGGCTTACTCGTCCAGGATCCGAACCCATATGGCATTAGTCCTGAAAGCCCCTATAACATCGCGACACCTCCATGCCACCGGAAGACGATCCGACACAGCACGCCGAGCGGGCTGTCGCGGGCAATGCAGGGTGTGCAAGCTATGCTATGGCCCGCAGCGCTGGCGTTTTGGACATAAATGAATAGCATGGACGAACTATTACTGAATGACTGGCATCCGGTTGCCAGTGCCGCATCGCTGGAAGCCGGCAGCATGCAACCGGTGCGACTGCTGGAACAGGACCTGATCGTCTGGCGCAGCAATGATGGCGAAGTGCATGCGTGGGACGACCGCTGCCCACACCGCGGTGCCCGCTTGTCACTCGGCCGCGTCCATCAGGATCGCGTCGTCTGCGCGTATCACGGTTGGCAATTCGACGCGACCGGACAATGCCGGCTGCAACCTGCGCATCCCCATGATAAGCCGCCCAAACATGCCTGTGCCCGCAGTTTTCTTGCGCAAGAAGCCTATGGCCTGGTCTGGATTTGCCTGGGCGAACCACGCGTCTCGCTCCTCCCCTTCCCTGAATACGCAGATCCGGCGCTGCGAAAAGTCCTGTGCGGACCGTATCCGGTCAGTGCTTGCGGGCCCCGCATTATTGAAAACTTTCTCGACATGGCGCACTTCGGTTTCGTGCATGTCGGCGTACTCGGCGACCCCATGTTTACTGAGGTGCCCGATTACAAGGTATCGACCTTCGACGATGGCCTCGGCCAGCATGGGATGAAAGGCGTTATCGCGACCGAGTGCCTCGCCTATCAACCCGAGTCCAATCTGACCGCATCGGGCGGTTCCATGGTGGAGTACACCTATCGCGTAGTACGCCCGCTGTCCGCTATTCTGACCAAACTGCCGAAAGAACAGCAGGAGTATACCGAGGCAATCAGCCTGCATGTGCAGGCGCTTGATGAAGAACACTGTCATGCGTGGATCGTCCTTGCGATGACGGACACGGTATCGACCGATGAGCAGATGCGCGCATTCCAGGGCAACATATTCAAGCAAGACCTTGAAATCCTGGAGTCGCAACGTCCGAAGCGCCTGCCGCTGAGCCCGGGAATTGAAGTGCCTCAACGCGCTGATCGCCTTTCCGCAGCCTACCGTCGCATGCTGAAAGAACTCGGCATGACGTATGGCGTAATGTTGGCCAAGGAGGAATGATTTTGCGAAGTCAATTACCAATGCGCAATTTGAGGAACCTCAATGCCATCCGAGGAGCAAGGTCTATTATTCGCTTGTGACTCTTTTCTGACGGCAATCAGTAAGAGGCACAAAGGGCCTGCACTGTTGTGCGGGCCCTTTTTCGTTGGTAGTTGGTTGATAGATGACGATCATGGTCAACATCGTGTTGTGATCGCGCAATGGACGTCATTGCGGGCGGGGAACGCGAAGTCTTCAGACTTGCCTAACCAAGGAGGCAGGCGTACTGCCCGGTATGACAGTAAAAGTCTGTGCCGTTCCTGCTTTGGACAATCAATAAATTAAGCACTCCATGTCTTCGTTGTTGCGGCAGACATTTCACAATAGACGTTTTCTCTATGAATTCTTAAGCCAGTGTCTGAAACCTCAGTCCCATCCAGTTCAGGCATCAACACAGCAGCGACGGTCGTCCTGACTATCGTTGCGCTTTACTTCGGGCGCGAGATATTCGTTCCGTTTGCGCTGGCGGTACTCCTTAGTTTTATGCTCGCGCCGCCGGTGAACTGGCTGCGCCGCACGCGTCTCCCGCGTTCCGCGGCAGTGCTGCTGGTCGTCTCGTCAGCGGTGGCGGTGATTACAGGCCTTTCCTTTCTGGTGGGAACGCAGGTTGTCGGCCTTGCCAACAACCTGCCGACCTATCAGAAAACCATGCAGGACAAAATTCGGTCGATCCGCGCTGCCGCGCCGGGTGGCGGGCCCATCGACCGCTCGACCGCCGTCATTCAGGCACTTGGGAGAGAGCTATCCGAAGCGGCGGGTACCGGTAGCAAGAATACCGACGGCAAACGGCAGAAGGAGCCGCTGCCTGTCCGCATAGAACCCGCCGAACGTGAGCCGCTTGACGTGATGAAGAGTGTGCTCGGCTCCATGCTCGGTCCGGTCGGAACGGCTGGCCTGGTCATTGTATTTATTTTCTTTGTTCTGCTGGCGCCGAGCGACCTGCGCGACCGCTTCATTCGCCTTGCGGGAAGCGACCTGCATCGCACGACCGAGGCACTGAATGAAGCCGCCAGCAGAGTAAGCCGCTACCTGCTGATGCAACTTGTCGTGAATGCCAGCTACGGCGTGCCGCTGGGATTCGGACTGTATCTGATAGGCGTACCGGGTGCGTTCCTGTGGGCTTTGCTGGCGACGATGCTGCGGTTCATTCCCTATCTCGGCCCGGTCATCGCCGCCATATTTCCGCTGACACTGGCTTTCGCGGTTGATCCGGGATGGAGCATGCTGCTATGGACAGCCGCACTGGTCGTCGTTCTTGAACTCGTCAGTAACAATGTGATTGAGCCATGGCTATATGGGTCGAGCACCGGGATGACGCCGATGGCGGTCATTCTGTCGGCAATCTTCTGGACTCTTCTTTGGGGCCCCGTTGGCCTTTTTCTCGCCACCCCGCTCACCGTGTGCATGGTGGTGATGGGACGATACGTGCCACAACTGGCCTTTATTGACGTGCTGCTGGGGAGCGACCCGGTACTGTCCGCCGAGGAGCGCCTGTACCAGCGCCTACTTGCCGGTAATGTTGAAGAAGCGGTCGAAATTGCGGAAGCCGAGGTGGCCGAACATTCCCTGCTCGAATTTTACGACGATGTCGGAATGGAAACACTACGCCTTGCGGAAAACTCCCGCGAGCATGGAGCCTCCAAAGAAGACCGCAAGAACGTAGCCGATGGCTTCCGGGCGATTGTCGAGGATTTGCAGGACATGCCGACGGCAAAGCCGGAAGAGGAGCCGGAGGAGCCGACGCGCCCCTGGCTGGGCACGCCGATATTATGCATCGCGGGCCGTGGAGAACTCGATGCAGCGGCTGCCCTGCTACTTGCGCATACGCTGGAGAGCCGTGGCATCGGTACACGCGTGTTGCCTGCGTCAGCCATCGCGCTCGATGCCATCAATAACCTTGACCTCGCAGGGGTGGATGTGATTTGCCTCTCCTACCTGAATCCCATGCCGAAAGCGTACGCACGCTTTATCTGTCGCCGTCTGAAGCCGCGCATTGGCCATATCAAGATCGTATTAGGCTTGTGGAACCTTGCCAACGGTAGCAGCACACCGGAAAAACTTGCTGCCGACGCTGGCGCACATGCCGCAGCGACGAACCTCGATATGGCTGCCCATATCGTCGAAGACATCATGCAGCAAACGACGGTTCCCCTGGTCGCTGTTCCTCCACCCCTGCCCGCCGAAGAAATGGAAAGGCTGCAGGCATTGCAGGCGAGCGGCGTACTTGCTGCTGATAAAACGCCCCTGCTTGACCGCATTGCGCGTAGTGTCGCCGAAGCGGTGGACATGCCTATCGGGCTTGTCTCGCTGATTGACGATTCGCTGCAGTTGTGGAAAGGAGCGTTTGGCCTTTCGGAGGAGTTGCTTAAATCCCGCCAGGCTTCTCGCGATTCATCAATTTGCACCCATGTTGTCGCAAGCAATACACCGTTGGTGGTCGAGGACATTGCGCGTGACCCTCGCTTTGCCCGTAATGAATTCTTGCGTGCCCATGGATTCCGTTTTTATGCCGGCGTCCCGCTGCGCACCAAGAGTGGCCATGTGATCGGCAGCTTATGCGTAATGGATAAAAAGCCGCGCACGCTGAGTCCACGCGAACTCAAGCTGATGCTCGTCATCGCGGATGAACTGATGATTGATCTGGCGCGTGAAGCCGAACTGGAAGGTGTCACACTGGAGGCCGTTCACGCTAACGGCCCTTTGGATTCGACGGAATCGACCGACACTACTGAACCTGCTGAACCCGCTGAATCGGCAGAGATGACCGGAACGGGCAAACAGTCGGTTCCCGCATCGCCGGTCGAACCGACCTAGCGCACAATGTGCGGCAAGCGGTCGATGGCAAGGATTTCGGCAAGATGATATGGCTGCCTTCTTCACTTCGAGACTGGCTTGATGGCCAGACAAGCCAACTGCTCTATCCTGTGCCATCCTCGGCGGCCTACTTTCTGACACCAGTTGGCGAGCCGGCGCTCGCCAGCGCCGATTCGGTATCGTGGCGCATCTTTAAAAATCCTGTCGCCTTGTTTATCGGTGGAATTTCGGCCGTGCTGCTGGAGCTCGCGCATCCTTCAGTCCGTAGCGGCGTATGGGAGCATACAAGTTTTCGCACCCATCCCCGGCAACGCATACAGCGGACAGGATTTGCTGCCATGGTGACCGTCTATGCACCGCGAAGCCGCGCTGAGGAAATGATCGCCGCTGTCGGGGCCAGGCATCGCCGGATTCGGGGCGTGACGCCATCCGGGGTGGCCTATCGGGCTGACGACCCGGAGCTGCTGACCTGGGTCCATGCGACCGCTGCCTACGGCTTTCTTGAAGCCTATCACGCCTTCGTTCACCCTCTCGCAGAACCGCAGCGCGATGCGTTCTATGCGGAAGGAAAAACTTCCGCCGGGCTCTATGGCGCAAACAATGCGCCGTCGTCCGACGCTGAATGTAAAGCGCTGTGCGAGACCACATTACCGACACTTGAACCTTCGGATATCGTTCATGAGTTTTTGGGCATTATGGCCAAAACTCCGCTATTGCCGCCGCCGCTATCGGGACTCCAGCCTTTTCTGTTAAATGCCGCAGTTCACCTGGTACCGGAGCCGGTACGTGGCGTGCTTGGGCTCGATATGCACTGGCGCTTTCCCTCATGGCAAAGGGGGCTCGTCATGCAAGCCGGGCGGGCGGCAGACCGGATACCGATGGCCCACAGTCCCGCAGTGCTGTCATGCCGCCGCCTCGGCCTTGCCGATAATTTCTTATACCGGAAATGGACGGCTTCGAAATGAACGAAACAATCTGTCAGGCAATCCGCGAGTTAAGAGTGGTAGAACTACGCTACCACGGTTTCTCGCGCATCGTCGAGCCGCACATTTATGGAAGGGATAAACACGGCGATGAGCTGGTGCGCTGCTACCAGCTTGCCGGCGGCAGCGAGAGCGGAGAACGCGCCGGCTGGAAAATGCTGAGGGTGCGCGACGCGGTAGTCCTGCACCTGACCGAAGCGACGTTTGTCGCGCGCCCGGATTACCGGCGCGACGACAAGGTGATACGCGAAGTGTATTGCCAGCTATGATTGGCTGCTCCGCATGGCATCTCCGGCAAGCCGGCCATGCAATAGCGCTTTTACAGCGCCCGCAGTTCCGACGGATTGACCGGATCGGCAAACGGCCCTCTGGTTTCAAGCCGTTCCTCGAAATCCGAGTCAAGCTGGCCGTGCGACTTGAGATAGTCGCGCAACTCTCGTTGCCAGAGCCGCTTGTCGCTCAGCCCCGAATCATCGCCCAGCGTATAGGTATCCCGCTTGCCAAAAAGGTGTTCAGCATCGCTTGGGGGCAGGCCGAATAGTTGCGTCATGACGAGAGCTGGCGATGCATCGTCCACAAGATTTCCGCTCAGCATCAGATGCTCGCCGTCATCCGACATCGACAAGCCAAGTTCATTGAATCTGGGATGCAGTGCCAGCCAGCCTGCGGGTGAACAGGTGGTCCCATGTTCAAGCGTTTCACCACGTGTGGACTGAAGCTTTTCAAGAGAAATGGCATTCTCGGGAATGCCATCGATGATCGCATAAGCGTCTTTCAGCAATTCGAAATCAGGACCGGTCTCCATTATGCTTCCTCTCAGGCTGTGTCATCAGGTTATGTCTTGATTACCAAGGCGTCGCTTTACAATAGCTGTAGACCTGCAATCCATGACCGCAGTTTCCCATCGGCGCGCGGAGCATGAATAAGCCGGTGGTGAGTAAGCCCCAGTTTCCGTGAACTCTCCTGGTTCCACGGACAATCAGACTCTAACGACGAAAGTGAGGATCACATGGCAATGGACGACATCGAGTATCAGATCTTTGGCACCGATATGCAATACGTTGAAGTCGAACTCGATCCGGGTGAGGCGGCGATAGGCGAAGCGGGAATGATGATGTTCATGGAAGAAGGTATCGACATGGATACGGTCTTCGGCGATGGATCGCAACAGGGCGGCGTGTTCGGCAAACTGTTGGGCGCAGGCAAGCGTTTGCTGACGGGCGAGTCCCTGTTCACCACGGTTTTCCATAACGAAGGCAGAGGCAAGGCCCATGTAGCCTTCGCGGCACCTTATCCGGGAAAGATCGTGCCGGTACATCTGGCTGAGATCGGCGGGAGCCTTATCTGCCAGAAGGATTCGTTTCTCTGTGCAGCCAAGGGCGTTTCGCTGGGGATCGCGCTGCAACGCCGGCTAGGCGCAGGCCTCTTTGGCGGCGAAGGTTTCATTATGCAAAAGCTCGAAGGAGATGGCTGGGCATTCGTGCATGCCGGCGGCACACTGGTTGAAAAAACACTGGCGCCGGGCGAGGTGCTGCGTGTGGATACGGGATGCGTCGTCGCATTCCAGCCGCAAGTCGATTTCGATATCAAATTCGTCGGTAAGATCAAATCCGCGTTCTTCGGCGGCGAAGGTCTGTTCTTTGCCACGCTGCGTGGACCAGGAAAGGTCTGGCTGCAATCACTGCCCCTGTCGCGGCTGGCAAATCGCCTGATGGCGGCAGCGTCGACGACCACGACGTCCAGCAATGGCGCGTTACTTGGTGCCGGCGCGCTGGGTGGACTAGGTGGGCTTGGGGCGTTGGGAGGACTGATGGGCGACGATGATGAGTAAGGCGACCCGCTTCCATTCCATCGGGGCCAAACTTTGCCGGCATTTCTCGTAGTTTCTCGAAAATGGAAGCATTACATCGATTCCCCCGAAGCATCATTTCGACAGCGTTACCTACCTGTCATGCGCGTGCCATGATCTTGCGGGCAGAAGAGCCGGCGCCGGCTCTTCTTAACAGATCAGCTTCGCTTGAAAAGCAAAGCCCATCATTGTAACGGTAATTCAATGTTGCAATGCGGCTTGACATCGGATATGGGCAGCGCAATCTTGTAGGGTTCGTCACGCGCGCCATGCAAAGATTCCCGGCGCTAAGGACGACATTTCTAACCTAAAGCTAAAACTAGGAGACACAGCATGAAGAACGGTAAAAAGCCCGGCCAGACCCCCTCCCGTCGCCGCTTTCTAGGCACCGCTGCCGCCAGCACGACAGCACTTGCCATGCCAATGATCGCTACGGCACAAACACCAACCCAGTTCCGTTTCCAGAGTACTTGGCCGAGCAAAGACATTTTCCATGAGTACGCAAATGACTTTGCAAAGAAAGTGAATGACATGACCGGCGGCGAGCTCAAGATCGAGGTGCTCCCGGCCGGTGCGGTCGTACCGGCGTTCGGTCTCCTGGATGCGGTTTCCAAAGGTACGCTCGACGGCGGACATGGCGTGATGGGCTATAACTATGGCAAGCAAAGCGCCATCGCGTTGTGGACGTCCGGACCTGCCTATGGAATGGACGCCAACATGGTGCTCGCCTGGCATAAATACGGCGGCGGCAAGGAACTGCTTGCCAAGCTCTATGATTCAATCGGGGCAAACGTGGTTTCCTTCCTGACCGGACCAATGCCTGCGCAACCACTGGGCT
Source organism: Noviherbaspirillum sp. Root189 (assembly GCF_001428545.1). Taxonomy (GTDB): domain Bacteria; phylum Pseudomonadota; class Gammaproteobacteria; order Burkholderiales; family Burkholderiaceae_D; genus Noviherbaspirillum. Next base: position 7,756 of record NZ_LMHZ01000089.1, on the reverse strand, counting down.
GGTTCAAGAAACCGGTTACTAAACGCGAAGATTTCAAAGGCCTCAAGTACCGCACCAACGGCCTGGCCATTGACCTGTTCACGTCAATGGGTGCGGCCGTCAACGCTCTGCCGGGCGGCGAAATCGTCCCGGCGCTTGACCGCGGCCTGCTGGACGGCGCCGAGTTCAACAATGCAAGCTCCGACCGCATACTGGGCTTCCCCGACGTGTCCAAAGTCTGCATGCTGCAGAGCTTCCACCAGGGCTCGGAACAGTTCGAGATCACCTTTAACAAAACCAAGTACAACGCCCTGCCAGCCAAGCTGAAAGCGATCATCGACAACGCGGTGGAAGCAGCCTCGGCTGATATGTCATGGAAGGCCGTGGACCGCTACTCGCAGGACTACATTGCCTTGCAAACCAAGGACAACGTCAAGTTCTACAAAACGCCGGACTCCTTCCTGCAGGAACAACTCAAGGTCTGGGATGAGGTTATTGCAAAGAAACGGGAAGGCAACCCGTTGTTCCAGGAAGTTGAAAAGTCGATGCGCGACTTTGCCGCACGCGCCGTCAAGTGGGATATGGACACCAACAATCCGCGTCGCATGGCCTTCAACCACTACTTCGGCAAAAAGCCTGCGGGCACCAAGAGCTGAGCGAGCCCGGAACGGCTGATCAGGGCGCCATTCGCACTCGCGGAGTGCGCCCGTTCGCAGTTGATGCGATCGTATTTAGGCACGCGGAGGACACACTCCGCTGCCCGTCTTTTCACACGCTTTTACCTCTGGGAATTGAGAAATGCAGAAGCTCTTGCTCTCCGTCGACAGGGTAAGCACCTGGATAGGTCAGGCATTTGCCTGGCTTATCCTGGTGCTTACCGTGCAGATTTCATGGGAAGTTTTTTCACGTTATGTATTGAACCGTCCGAGCGCCTGGGCTTTCGATCTGATGATCATGATGTACGGCATAGCGTTCATGATGGCCGGTGCTTATACGCTGGCAAAAAACGGCCATGTACGTGGTGATGTGTTGTACGGTTTCTTCCCGCCCCGACTCCAGGCAACCCTGGATCTGATCCTTTACTTCCTGTTTTTCCTTCCGGGTGTCATTGCTCTCATCTGGGCCGGCTACACCTTCGCCGAAGAAGCATGGGCGATCAACGAGCATTCGAATATCACGGCCAACGGGCCTCCGCTTGCTCCATTTAAAACGATTATCCCGATTGCAGGAGCTTTCCTGCTGCTGCAAGGCTTCGTCGAAATCATTCGATGCATCGTCTGTATCCGTGATGGAGCATGGCCATCACGCGAAGAAGACGTTGAGGAAGTGGACGTCGAAAAACTCAAGGAAATGGTCCACGTAACCGATGAACCATCGGTATCAGCGCCCGCGAACGGCCACACGAACAACAGGGAGACGAAATGAGAAAGGAAGTCTGGTTCGGACTAGCCATCATGGGCATGGTCATCGTCGGCCTGTTTGCCATGATGCCGTCCCCCGCCGAAATGACCAACGGTCACCTTGGGTTATTAATGCTGGGGCTGATCGTAATTGCGATCATGCTGGGCTTTCCGACAGCGTTTACCCTGATGGGCATGGGAGTCATCTTCACCTGGTTTGCCTACCGCAACGTCAATCCCGACATTGCCGTGCAGCAGACACTGGATCTGATGGTGCAGCGCGCGTATTCCGTGATGGCCAATGACGTGCTGATTTCGGTACCCCTCTTTGTGTTCATGGGTTACCTGGTCGAGCGAGCAAACCTGATAGACAAGCTGTTCAAAAGCCTGCACTTGGCCATGGCGCGTTTGCCGGGTTCGCTGGCGGTGGCCACTATCGTTACTTGCGCAATCTTCGCAACCGCAACCGGCATTGTTGGTGCAGTCGTTACGCTGATGGGCTTGCTGGCAATGCCTTCGATGCTGAAAGCCGGTTATAACGTCAAACTGGCAGCCGGCTCGATTACGGCCGGCGGTTGTCTTGGCATTCTGATCCCACCATCGGTACTGCTCATCGTGTACGGCGCGACAGCTGGTGTTTCGGTGGTCAAGCTCTATGCCGGCGCTTTCTTTCCGGGCCTCATGCTGGCTTTGCTGTATGTAGGCTACGTCATCCTGGTCGCCAAACTGAAACCCCAATGGGCCCCTCCGCTTGCTCCCGAGGACAGGAAGGTCCCGCTGCCAGCGTATTCCCGTTCCATCATTAGCACAGGTAGCCGCAATGCAGTCAGCGGCTTTGTCGGCGCACTTAAGGGCAAACGAAACGCGGGTGTCCCGGCGCGGGTTCTGCTTTCGCAGCTCGGGATTGCCTTGCTTCCGGCGCTGGCATTCGCGCTTGTTATGGGATTCGCCTACCAGGCGGTGACAAAGGCGGCGTCACAAGAGCAATCGGGATTAGTCGAAATGGGCATCGGCATGGACTCCGGTGCGGCAAGCTCAAGCGACGGTGGACTTGCTGAGCCGCCAGCCGAAGGAAGTCTCGGCGAGCCACCTGTCGAAGGTGGATTGGCCGAACCGCCAACCGAAGGTGCCGACACCGCAACACCGGGGGCACAACCCATTCAACAGGGCACTCCGCAGGCGGAATCGCAAAAGGCACAGCCTCAAAGCCCGACGGATTCAAATGACAAGAATGCTACCGCAGCCGTAACGACCAATGCGCCGCCTGCATACTGGATTGCGTTTGGCCTGGGCTTGGCGGCCTTGCTGGCTTTCTACGTCTTTCTGACATTTGCCCGCTTTGAAATTTTTAAAATGCTGCTTGGCTCGTTCTTCCCGTTAGCCTTGCTGATTCTCGCTGTGCTGGGAGCCATTGTGTTTGGTCTCGCGACACCTACGGAAGCGGCCGCCATGGGATCGATGGGTGGTTTGTTGCTTGCAGCAGCGTATCGCCGACTTAATATGGATGTGCTAAGGGAGTCAGTCTTTCTCACCGCAAAAACAAGCGCCATGGTTTGCTGGCTGTTTGTCGGGTCGAGTATTTTTTCAGCGGCGTTTGCACTCCTGGGCGGACAGGAAATCATCAACCAGTGGGTGTTATCGATGGACTTGACCCCGGTGCAATTCATGATCCTTGCGCAGGTTGTGATTTTCCTGCTTGGCTGGCCGCTGGAATGGACAGAGATCATCGTGATCTTCATGCCAATTTTCATTCCGCTGCTCGCCCATTTCAACATCGATCCCTTGTTCTTCGGTTTGCTGGTTGCATTGAATCTGCAAACAGCCTTCCTGTCGCCACCGGTCGCAATGTCGGCGTTTTACCTGAAGGGCGTGTCCCCGCCGCATGTCACGCTGAATCAGATTTTTCTTGGCATGATCCCCTTCATGGGAATCCAGATCATTGCCTTGATTCTGTTGTACGTGTTCCCTGCCATTGGTTTGTGGCTGCCGGAGCTATTGTATAAATAGGGCCCCTGGCGAGACCGACCAAGTCGGTCTCGCCAGCCTTTGTTTTTGTCAGCAGCGCATCGGACAGAAACGTTAAAAGTTGCTTGTTTCGCTGAACAATCGCTTGATGGTATTTAAAAAATCATCAATACGCTGCCGCCACTCGATATACGTTTTTTCCACGTCTCTTGCCTGCTTGATCAACTTTTCCAGTGCATCCAGCGGTGATGCGTCGGGCTCCGGCTCTTTCGAGGGAGAGGACGATGGAGATGGCGGCGCCGATGGCTTGGTATCCGCGCCAAAAATATTTCTGAAAATATCGATCGCCTTATCGAAGATCGATTCGCTTGGGCGTGTGAACTGTGCGGCCGGATCAACCAGCCGGGCATTGAGCGCTTGTTGAAAAAAATCGCCAACCACCAGCAAGGCATTGTGTCCGCCCTGCCCCCAATGCGTGCTGCGCATGCTGACACGCGAGTCATTGAATCCAACCCAGGACCCAACCACGAGACGGGGATGCATCAGCATGAACCATCCATCTGAATTGTCCTGTGTTGTACCGGTCTTGCCTGCCACATCCGCGCGAATCCCGAAGCGGGAACGGATACCTTGTCCTGTTCCCTGATTGATCGCACCGCGCATCATATCGACCAATTGTTCTGCATTATCACGAGACATCGCTGGATGACGCTCAGTGTCAAAGCTGGCGAGCACATTGCCGGCCTTGTCCGTAATGCGGGTGACGAGGACAGGCTTGCGATACTCACCGCCGTCGGCAATTGCCATGTAGGCAGTCGCCATTTCAAACAAGGTCACCGGACTGGTGCCGAGAGCCAGCGATGGAACAGGATCTAGCGGACTTTGATTGACGCCCATCTTCCGGGCAAGCCCTGCCACACGCGCAGGTCCTGTTTCCAGCATCACCCGTGCAGTGATGGTGTTTTTCGAATACATCAGCCCTTCACGCGCGCTTAAAGACCGGCCGCTCGGCGCAGTAATGTCGGACGGCTTCCAGATTGCTCCGTTCGGCAAAGTGATTTCAATCGGCGCGTCGATGAACTGCTTAGTGGGTGACATACCTTGTTCAAGCGCTGCGCCATAGACAAAGGGCTTGAACGTCGAACCGGGTTGCCGTCTTGCCTGTCCGACATGATCGTACTGATCCGTAACGAAATCGCGACTGCCTACCCAAGCTTTTACATGCGCAGTGACCGGATCGACCGCAATGAAGCCTGCTTCAAGACGCGTCTTCTGTTCCTTTAACCTGGCGATGAAATCCGGATTCTTCCGTAGCGTGGCAAGCGCTTCCTCAGGTGGCGTTCCATCGCCGAGGGCGCGCTTGTATGCACTCGATTCACGGATAAAGGCATTCACCAGGTCGGTACGGCTGTTCCAGAAGTAGGCAAACCGCTGTACCCTCGACCGTCGTTCGACATACGCTGAAGTGCTCGTGGAAAGAAGTCGTTCCGAGCTGCTCGCCCATTCCACATCGGCAACCGCCTGCAATCCCTCCGCCTGTCGGTTCACCGCACGATTGGCCAGGGCCTGCATGCGGGAATCGATGGTTGTGTACACCATCAATCCGTCCTGATAGATGTTGTAATCGTTGCGATCAGCCCATTCAATCAGCCACTTGCGCAACTGTTGCGCGAAATGCGGTGCGGGCCCCAGCGCCTCCTGCTGACGCTCGAAATCCAGCACAACCGGCCGCCCTTTGATCGCGTCAAAGTTCGCCTGGCTCAACACCTTCCGTTTGACCATTTGCTGCAGCACTACGTTGCGCCGCTTCATTGCTCTCTCGGGGTTGAAGACTGGATTGTAATAGCTCGTGCCCTTGAGCATGCCGACCAGGGTAGCGCTCTCAAGCAAGCTCAGCTTGCTCGCAGGCTTGTCGAAATAGGTCCGTGCGGCCATTTCGATGCCGAACGCGTTATACAGAAATGGCACGGTATTGAGATAGCTTTCGAGAATCTCCTTTTTGGTATAGGCGCGCTCCAGCTTCAGGGCAGTGATGATTTCCTTAAATTTTCGCGTGATCGTACGCTTGCGCCCGATCTCTTCCGGGTACATATTGCGAGCAAGCTGCTGCGTGATGGTGGAACCACCTTCAGGATCGCCTATTACAGTACGCATCGCGCCAACGAGCATACGCAGCGGCTCAACGCCATGATGTTCATAGAAGCGATGATCCTCAGTAGCGATCAGCGCATTCACCACATTAGGAGAAATGCGGCTCAGTGGCACCCATTCCCGGTTTAATCTATTGAAGACAGCGAGGCGCTTCCCATCAGCGGATATCAGCACGCTGGGCTGCTCGTTCTTTGCCTTGCGCAAATCTGCCGTACTCGGCGTCAATGGGATGAGAATGATTGCGTACAGGACGAGTGCGATTATGCCGAGGCCGAAGAGGGACGCAAATCCTTTCAATGCAGCGCCGCAGCGTGTGTTCCATGTTGCCGAGCGATCAAGAGCAACGGTGAAATAAGTTTTGATGTGGTGATAGAAACGCAGGATGGCTGAACTGATTACATTCGGCATATGGATTGATCTGATATCTTGTCCGGCTTATACCAATTCCGACCTGTGACGTAACAAATGAAATCGATGGATTTTTTTTGGCTGGCAAGGCGCAGGAGGAGTCAATAGCGGGCTATTGACGACGCGTGCAACGCAAGCAGGCGGAAAGAGATGCGATGTCATGTTGCGTTATGGGTCAGAATTGGATTGGTATTAAGCCCGGTCCGCTCCTGACGTCAAGTAAAGGCGGTGCGAAACCTGATGATATCGGGCGCGCGACGTTCGAGGGAACCGAAAAATCAAACACGATTGCAAAATCGTTTAAGTAGGCCTAAGTAACGGCGTGGCCGCCATTCAATGCGTTGAGGAAAAGATACCCACCGGAACCGCTTCGCTCTCGCTCTTTTAAAGATCAATACGTGCATCAAGCACGATGCGGATTAATGAAGACGTTGGCTAATACAACGTCAGAATCAAGCAGCTTTCTACCAGCTTCCTGTTTCCTGACTGGCATACCATCCCAATAGAAAGGCACGCCAACGCACGTTAACCGGGACACTCCAGTATCCGTCATCTTGCCTCTCAAGATTCCATTCAGGTGGGGCGTGTAAAGCCTCGAAAATCGCGCGTGCGGTTTCGTTATCACGTAACTCGGCCTGGACACGAATATTGTTGATGGCGGAACTCGATACCAAGACTTGCATAAGACCTCGTAAACATGAAATATTGCCAAGCGGCGCACAGTGCACTTAACCAGCTTATGGATACCCCTGGTATTGATCAGAGCCACGGTGGAATACCGGCAAAAGCCGCCCGCTCACGTGCCAGGCGCTCGGCCCTGATTTGAGCGGCGTAACGGCGCGCGCTTGGTGGAATCGGTTGCCAGTCAAATTGGCGACCGATGGTGATATGGAAATCGGGCTCTGGCTGTAAACCTAGCTCGATGCGAATTTCCTGAAAGAAATGGCTATAAACAGGAAGCGACCAGAATCTGAAATGGTTGCGCAGTTCCACATCATATTCCACATCTACCTGAACACCTTCGTACCTTCCCCATAGGATCATGTTGGGGACATCTTCCTCCGGTCGTACCACGGTCACATGCGTGCCGAAGATCGGACGATTCAGGCGCAATCCTTGACCATACTGGCGTACGACGAACCACTGGTAGAGCAAATCGAGGTCGTCGTGCGGTAGCGTCGCGACCAATGATTGTTTGTTGTAGGGTTTGCTGGAGCGTATAGGTGGAAGGTTATAGGCTAGCCTACCCTGTGCCGTTAATCTACCTGGTGCCATAGTAGATGCAGGAGTGATCCGCCAGCCTCAAGAAGAGCCAGAAGCGTTCGCTTTTTTCTGTGTCCGGTATTGGAGCAAGGCTGTTGCAAAATAAGCCCACTCCCATTCGTCCTGATAAAGCGCCGCACTCAACTCTACATAATGATGCCGCAGTTCGACGGTGCAGCATTCCGGACACTCAAGATCCGGTATCGCATTTGCCATTGCTGTTGCCATCCGTTCCAGGTCCTCTATCGTGATTTCATGCTTTTCCATCGTTATGCTTTCGTCAGTGCGGAGCAGGTAGATGGAAATATGACATTGAAATGGACAGCAGATTCACGGTTTAGCGCTCTGAACTTGGAGTAACACGCTTTTTGCGAAGCAGTCCTTACAGTAAGGAGGAAAACGATGCCGACAGGAACGAACATTCCGCTCAATCAAAGCCGTGGATCAGTTACAGCGCCGCAAAGGTGAAGGGCGATGCTGGATGGGAAGGAGGCGCTGGAACGCAAAAAGCCCCATCCTGTTGGGGATGGGGCTTTTGGTAATACAAGCCTGACGATGACCTACTTTCACACTGGTTGCAGCACTATCAT
>NZ_LMHZ01000088.1 GCF_001428545.1 Noviherbaspirillum sp. Root189 | reverse complement strand
GTGCCGGCTGCCTATGTCGCACTCGACACCCTGCCGCTGACGCCGAATGGCAAGCTTGACCGCCAGGCGCTGCCGGCGCCGGATGGCGATGCCTATGCAGTGCGTGCGTATGAAGCACCGCAAGGCGAAGTTGAAACCGCACTGGCGGCGATCTGGGCCGAGGTGCTGAATCTCGACAGTGAGCAGGTCGGACGCAATGACCACTTCTTTGATCTGGGCGGCCACTCGCTGCTGGCCATGCGGGTGGTGTCGCGCATCCGTGAAGTGCTGGGTGTCGAAGTCGGCGTGACCGGGTTGTTCGAGCATCCGCTGCTGGCGAGCCTGGCCCAATCGCTCACCCATGCCGGGCGCAGCAACCTGCCGGCCATTACGGTCGTGTCGCGGGAAGAGCCGCTGCCCTTGTCGTATGCGCAGCAGCGGCTGTGGTTCCTGTCGCAGATGCAAGGGGTGAGCCAGGCGTACCACGTACCACATGCCGATGGGCCTGCGCCTGGGCGGAGTGCTGAACCATCAGGCACTGCGGCTTGCGCTGGACCGCATCGTCGCACGTCATGAATCGCTGCGCACCACCTTCGTGCTGGTCGACGGCGTTCCGGTGCAGCACATTGCCGATGCGCACTGCGGCTTTGCATTGCAGGAACACGACCTGCGCAACCAGAGCGACGCCGAAGCCAAACTCGACGAACTGGCCGAGGCCGAAGCCGCAGCACCGTTCGATCTGGCAGCCGGCCCGCTGGTGCGTGGTCGCCTGATCCGGATGGCCGACGACGAGCATGTACTGCTGGTGACGATGCACCACATCGTCTCCGACGGCTGGTCGCAGGGAGTGCTGATCAATGAGTTCAGCGCGCTATACAACGCGTATTGCGAAGGACGCGACGATCCTCTGCCGCCGCTGGCGATCCAGTACGCCGACTATGCAGTCTGGCAGCGACGCTGGATCGATGGGGAGGTACTGCAGGCGCAGGCGGCCTACTGGCAGCAGGCGTTGGCGGGGGCGCCGGCATTGCTGGAGTTGCCGACCGACCGGCCACGTCCGGCGGTGCAGGACTATG
>NZ_LMHZ01000087.1 GCF_001428545.1 Noviherbaspirillum sp. Root189 | reverse complement strand
CATAGTCCTGCACCGCCGGACGTGGCCGGTCGGTCGGCAACTCCAGCAATGCCGGCGCCCCCGCCAACGCCTGCTGCCAGTAGGCCGCCTGCGCCTGCAGCACCTCGCCATCGATCCAGCGTCGCTGCCAGACTGCATAGTCGGCGTACTGGATTGCCAGTGGCGGCAGAGGATCGTCGCGTCCTTCGCAATACGCGTTGTACAGCGCGCTGAATTCGTTGATCAGCACTCCCTGCGACCAGCCATCGGAGACGATGTGGTGCATCGTCACCAGCAGTACATGCTCGTCGTCNCGCGTTGTACAGCGCGCTGAATTCGTTGATCAGCACTCCCTGCGACCAGCCATCGGAGACGATGTGGTGCATCGTCACCAGCAGTACATGCTCGTCGTCGGCCATCCGGATCAGGCAACCACGCACCAGCGGGCCGGTGGCCAGATCGAACGGCGCGGCGGCTTCCTCGCCGGTCAGCCTCTCCAGTTCTTCTTCGGCATCGCTCTGATTGCGCAGGTCGTGTTCCTGCAATGCAAAGCCGCAGTGCGCATCGGCAATGTGCTGCACCGGAACGCCGTCGACCAGCACGAAGGTGGTGCGCAGCGATTCATGACGTGCGACGATGCGGTCCAGCGCAAGCCGCAGTGCCTGATGGTTCAGCACTCCGCCCAGGCGCAGATTGCGCAGGTCGTGTTCCTGCAATGCAAAGCCGCAGTGCGCATCGGCAATGTGCTGCACCGGAACGCCGTCGACCAGCACGAAGGTGGTGCGCAGCGATTCATGACGTGCCACGATGCGGTCCAGCGCAAGCCGCAGTGCCTGATGGTTCAGCACTCCGTCCAGGCGCAGGCCCATCGGCATATGGTACGCCTGGCTCACCCCTTGCATCTGCGACAGGAACCACAGCCGCTGCTGCGCATACGACAAGGGCAGCGGCTCTTCCCGCGACACGACCGTAATGGCCGGCAAGGGAGCATGCAGCTCCGCCTGTATGCGAATGTTGGTATGTGGTTAGAAGAGGGTTTGTGGTTCCTTACTGGGGTTCGCCATGTCATTTTTGGGAAAAGCTTGCATCCAGACGGAAATGGACANTGGTACGCCTGGCTCACCCCTTGCATCTGCGACAGGAACCACAGCCGCTGCTGCGCATACGACAAGGGCAGCGGCTCTTCCCGCGACACGACCGTAATGGCCGGCAGGTTGCTGCGCCCGGCACGGGTGAGCGATTGGGCCAGGCTCGCCAGCAGCGGATGCTCGAACAACCCGGTCACGCCGACTTCGGCACCCAGCACTTCACGGATGCGCGACACCACCCGCATGGCCAGCAGCGAGTGGCCGCCCAGATCAAAGAAGTGGTCGTTGCGTCCTATCTGTTGACTGTCGAGATTCAGCACTTCGGCCCAGATCGCCGCCAGTGCGGTTTCAACTTCGCCTTGCGGTGCTTCATACGCACGCGCCGCATAGGCATCGCCATCCGGCGCCGGCAGCGCCTTGCGGTCGAGCTTGCCATTCGAGTTCAGCGGCAGAGTATCGAGCTGCATCCAGGCAGTCGGCACCATGTACTCGGGCAGCACAGCTTGCAGACTGACACGCAGCGCTTCAGTATCGAGTTGCGCCTCCGCCGTCAGATAGGCGACCAGGCGCATATCGCCGGGCCGGTCTTCNGGCAGCACAGCTTGCAGACTGACACGCAGCGCTTCAGTATCGAGTTGCGCCTCCGCCGTCAGATAGGCGACCAGGCGCATATCGCCGGGCCGGTCTTCKCGCGCCAGYACTACCGCTTCGCGTACACCATCCTGCTCCAGCAGCTTCGCTTCAATTTCACCGAGCTCAATGCGGAAACCACGCAGCTTGACCTGATCGTCGTTGCGRCCCAGGAACTCGATACTGCCATCCTTCAGGTGGCGRCCCAGGTCGCCGGTTTTGTACATCCGGGCACCCGGCTCGCTGTTGAACGGGTCGGCAACAAAGCGCTCGGCTGTCAGTTCATCGCGGTTCAGATAGCCGCGCGCCACCTGCACCCCGCCAATGTGGAGTTCGCCCGCCACGCCTTGTGGCACCGGCTGACCATGCCCATCCAGCAAATAAATCCGGGTGTTGGCAATCGGATGACCGATCGGGATGTTGTCCGGCAGATCCTCCCCGCGGCATTCCCAGGCAGTCACTTCCACCGCCGCTTCGGTCGGCCCGTACAGGTTGATCAGCTGCGCCTGCGGCAAGACCTGCCGGCACTGGCGCGCCAGCGCACCAGGCAACGCTTCGCCGCTGCACACGATGCGGCGCAGGCTGGTACAGGTTTTAGCGTCCGGATGGGCAAGGAAACTCTGCAGCATCGATGGCACAAAGTGCAGCACCGTGATGGCTTGCTCGCGCACCACCCGTACCAGGTAGGCCGGGNTTAGCGTCCGGATGGGCAAGGAAACTCTGCAGCATCGATGGCACAAAGTGCAGCACCGTGATGGCTTGCTCGCGCACCACCCGTACCAGGTAGGCCGGATCCTTGTGCCCGCCCGCGCGCGCCATCACCAGCTTGGCGCCATTGAGCAGCGGCCAGAAGAATTCCCACACCGACACGTCGAAACTAAACGGCGTCTTCTGCAGCAGCGCCTCGTCGCCGCCCAGCCGGTAAGCATCCTGCATCCACAGCAGCCGGTTGACCACAGACCGGTGCTCGTTCATCACGCCCTTGGGCTGGCCGGTCGAACCGGACGTGTAGATCACGTA
>NZ_LMHZ01000086.1 GCF_001428545.1 Noviherbaspirillum sp. Root189 | reverse complement strand
GCCGGAGCAGCCGGCCACGAATCAGCGGTCCCTGTTCCAGGTCGAACGGCGCACCGGCTTCCTCGCCGGTCAGCCGTTCCAGTTCCGCTTCAGCGGTGTCATGTCCACGCAGATCGTACTCCTGCAGCGAGAAGCCGCAGTGTGCATCGGCAATGTACTGCAGCGGCACGCCGTCACGCATGACGAAGCGCGTGCGCAGCGATTCATGCCGTGCCACGATGCGGTCCAGCGCATGCCGCAGGGCAGTACGGTCGAGCACGCCTTCCAGCCGCAGCCCGAGCGGCATATGGTAAGCCTGGCTGACCCCTTCCATCTGCGCCAGGAACCACAGCCGTTGCTGCGCAAACGACAGCACCAGCCCGTCGCCGCGCGCCACCGGCGTGATCGGCGGCAGCGCACTGCGCGCCGCCTCGCGCACTACTGCGGCGAAGTCGCTCAGCACCGGTTGCGTGAACAACTGGGTAATCCGTACTTCCACGCCCAGCACCTGGCGGATGCGCGAAGTCACCCGTACCGCCGACAGCGAGTGACCGCCGAGCGTGAAGAAGTTGTCGTTGCGTCCAACCTGCCCGATCCTCAGCACCTCAGCCCAGATGCGCGCCAGCGCCGCTTCGATGTCACCACGCGGAGCATCGTCCGATCCCGTGCTTGCCGTGCGCTGCGGGTCGGGCAGCGCATGGCGGTCCAGCTTGCCGTTCGGGTTCAGCGGCAACGCGTCCAGCAACACGCACGCTGCCGGCACCATATGGTCAGGCAACTGCGCCGCNGGCAGCGCATGGCGGTCCAGCTTGCCGTTCGGGTTCAGCGGCAACGCGTCCAGCAACACGCACGCTGCCGGCACCATATGGTCAGGCAACTGCGCCGCTAGCGCCGCGCGCAGCACCACCGCTTCGAGCGTGACACCCGGCTGAAGTGTGTAGTAGGCAACCAGCTGCCGCTCTTCTCCGGTTCCACCGTCGCGCGCCAGCACCACCGCTTCCCGGACTCCGTCCTGGGCCAGCATCCGGGCCTCGATCTCGCCCGGTTCGATGCGGAAACCGCGGACCTTGACCTGGAAATCGTTGCGCCCGAGGAAGGCGATATTGCCGTCGGGCAGGTAGCGCCCGAGGTCGCCCGTCTTGTACATGCGCGCACCGGGTTCCGCCACGAACGGGTCGCGCAGGAAACGTTCGGCACTCAGCTCATCCCGGTTCAGGTAGCCGCGTCCGACACCGGCACCGCCGATGTGAATCTCGCCGACCACGCCAATTGGTACCGGCTGCCCCTGCCGGTCCAGCAGGTACAGCCGCAGATTGCGAATCGGCTTGCCCAGCGGCACCCCGTGCGCCTGGTAGCGCTCCAGGTCGTCCGACAATGAATAACTGGCGACCACGTCGCTGCATTCGGTCGG
>NZ_LMHZ01000085.1 GCF_001428545.1 Noviherbaspirillum sp. Root189 | reverse complement strand
CCTTCGCAATACGCGTTGTACAGCGCGCTGAACTCGTTGACCAGAATGCCCTGCGACCAGCCGTCGGAGACGATGTGGTGCATCGTCACCAGCAGTACGTGCTCGTCGTCAGTGATCCGGATCAGGCGACCACGCACCAGCGGGCCGGCTGCCAGGTCGAACGGTGCGGCAGCTTCGGCCTCGGCCAGTTCGTCGAGTTTGGCTTCGGCGTCATTCTSGTTGCGCAGGTCGTGTTCCTGCAATGCAAAGCCAGTGTCAGCGGCGATGCGCTGCACCGGCTGGCCTTGTTCCAGCACGAAGGTCGTTCGCAAGGCTTCGTGGCGGGCGACGATGCGGTCCAGCGCCTGGCTGACGCCTTCCATCTGCGACAGGAACCACAGCCGTTGCTGTGCGAACGACAGCGGCAGCGGGCTCTCGCGCGACGCCAGCGTGATGGCTGGCAGTTCCGGTTTGGCTGCCTGAGCAATGATTGATGCCAATTCCGCGAGTACCGGGTAATCGAACAATTCGGTCACCCCGAGATCCGCGTTCAAGAACTCTCTTACGCGCGAGACCACCCGCATTGCGAGCAGCGAGTGGCCGCCAAGGGCGAAAAAGTGATCGGCACGGCCGATGGTCCCGACCTGGAGATCAAGCACTTCGGCCCAGATTGCAGCCAGCGCGGCTTCGACGTCACCGACCGGTGCTTCATAGGCACGGGTCGCGTAGGCGCCGCCTTCCGGTGCCGGCAACGCCTGACGGTCCAGCTTGCCGTTCGGCGTCAGCGGCAGGGTGTCGAGTTGCACGTACGCGGCCGGCACCATGTACTCGGGCAGCGTTGCCGACAGAACTACACGCAGCGCTTCAGTATCAAGCTGCGCATCGGTCGTCAGGTAGGCGACCAGCCGCTTGTTGCCCGCCCGGTCTTCGCGTGCGATCACCACCGCTTCGCGCACGCCATCCTGCTCCAGCAGCTTCGCTTCAATTTCACCGAGCTCAATGCGGAAGCCGCGCAGCTTGACCTGATCATCGTTACGCCCCAGGAACTGAATGCTGCCATCGGCCAGGTAACGTCCCAGGTCGCCAGTCTTGTACATCCGGGTACCCGGCTCACTGCTGAACGGGTCGGCCACGAAGCGCTCCGCCGTCAATTCATCGCGGTTCAGATAACCGCGTGCCACCTGCACACCGCCGATATGAATCTCGCCGGCCACCCCCTGCGGCACCGGCTGACCATTGGCGTCCAGCAAATAGATGCGGGTGTTGGCAATCGGACGCCCAATCGCCGGCGCCTGCTCGCTTTGCGGGTCGCACACCTGCATCGTCGCGCACACCGTGGTT
>NZ_LMHZ01000084.1 GCF_001428545.1 Noviherbaspirillum sp. Root189 | reverse complement strand
CGACTTCTTCCCGAAGGCATAGGCATATCCATAGCAGTATTCCTAGTTGCAATTTTAAGGAATACCGATGGTCCGGAGAATCAGGGGGCTACTTCAATTGCTACACACGACCTAGCAAAAGAGCACGATGAGATCAGGGATGCCTGCCTTAGAGTATGGGAAAGAGCAGCCAAAGACAGGGCCAAAGCACAGCAACACTAGGGGCGTCTAGCAGCGTGCTAAAGGTTGGGTGTCATGCGGCAAGAAATACTGTTTAAACGCGTTTTGGGGCACATGGAGGGTCGCCTAATAACTTTCTGATAGTCCCCTATATTGAGTGTATTTAAAACGCTTATAGCTTGTTTAAATGAATGTTGCCATCAAGTGACCGATTGTGAACGAATATATTAAGAAGAGGCGCTCATAAATAGCTGATTTTTATAGCTTTCGGCACTTGCGACAACGCCATTCCCTAAAAACGATCTGAGTAATGGGGACCGTAGGTAGGGAGGAGAATTAATCTACTTATCAATATACTTATAAAAAGTATCAATAATAAGTAAATCATTGTTCTTATTTAGTTCATGAATCGTTTCAGCTCCTCCTCAAAGCGTCTTGATTCTTGCGCACTAAACGCCTCCATATCTTCAACGCTCAGAATAGAACCTACATCATCACTACTTGCAGTCAATTGTCCGACCTCATGCGCGATACTGATCGCGTCAAAGTTGCTTCCGTGTGTGATTTCGAGGTTGGGCTCGAATCCGACAATCTTTTTGTAAGCTTCCTCCATGATCGTCATTATCTGTTCGATCGATTCAACAGGGCAGATCACACTATCATGAACGGGTAGCACTGGGGTCTTAATCGATGTGGCTCGTGTCAGGATTGATTCCATAATCTGTGAGTCTTCGAACTGTAACGTCAGACCATGACCTTGATAAAAGAACTCTGCATCGTAAGCACCCGGTGATGGCACCTTGACGGGATTTTGATGAGCTGATCAGGCAGGCGTCCAGCGATGTGGCAGCAGTTCGCGAACACGATTGGCAGGC
>NZ_LMHZ01000083.1 GCF_001428545.1 Noviherbaspirillum sp. Root189 | reverse complement strand
CGAGCCGATCCAGCCGGCCAAGCTGGCGCTGCTGCCGAGCCCGCGCGCGCAAGTCATCAACAGCTACGGCCCGACCGAATGCAGCGACGTGGTCGCCAGTTATTCATTGTCGGACGACCTGGAGCGCTACCAGGCGCACGGGGTGCCGCTGGGCAAGCCGATTCGCAACCTGCGGCTCTACCTGCTGGACCGGCAGGGGCAGCCGGTACCAATTGGCGTGGTCGGCGAGATTCACATCGGCGGTGCCGGTGTCGGACGCGGCTACCTGAACCGGCCCGACCTGAGTACCGAACGCTTCCTGCGCGACCCGTTTGCCAGGGAAGCTGGTGCGCGCATGTACAAGACGGGTGACCTGGGGCGCTACCTGCCCGACGGCAATATCGCCTTCCTCGGGCGCAACGATTTCCAGGTCAAGATCCGCGGCTTTCGCATCGAACCGGGCGAGATCGAGGCCCGGATGCTGGCCCAGGACGGGGTCCGGGAAGCGGTGGTGCTCGCGCGCGACGGTGGAACCGGAGAAGAGCGGCAGCTGGTTGCCTATTACACACTTCAGCCGGGTGTCACGCTCGAAGCAGTGGCGCTGCGTGCGGCGCTGGCGGCGCAGTTGCCTGACCATATGGTGCCGGCAGCGTGCGTGTTGCTGGACGCGTTGCCGCTGAACCCGAACGGCAAGCTGGACCGCCATGCGCTGCCCGACCCGCAGCGCACGGCAAGCACGGGATCGGACANCGTGCGTGTTGCTGGACGCGTTGCCGCTGAACCCGAACGGCAAGCTGGACCGCCATGCGCTGCCCGACCCGCAGCGCACGGCAAGCACGGGATCGGACAATGCTCCGCGTGGCGACATCGAAACGGCGCTGGCGCGCATCTGGGCCGAAGTGCTCAGAATCGGGCAGGTTGGACGCAACGACGATTTCTTCGACCTCGGCGGTCACTCGCTGCTGGCCGAACGGGTGACTTCGCGCATCCGCCAGGTGCTGGGCGTGGAAGTACGGATTACCCAATTGTTCACGCGCCCGGTACTGAGCGACTTCGCCGCGGTGGTGCGCGAGGCGGNCTTCGCGCATCCGCCAGGTGCTGGGCGTGGAAGTACGGATTACCCAATTGTTCACGCGCCCGGTACTGAGCGACTTCGCCGCGGTGGTGCGCGAGGCGGCGCGCAGCGCGCTGCCGCCGATCACGCCGGTGGCGCGCGGCGAGGGGCTGGTGCTGTCGTTTGCGCAGCAACGGTTGTGGTTCCTGGCGCAGATGGAAGGGGTCAGCCAAGCTTACCATATGCCGATGGGCCTGCGCCTGGACGGAGTGCTGAACCATCAGGCCCTGCGGTACGCGCTGGATCGCATCGTGGCGCGCCACGAATCGCTGCGCACGCGCTTCGTCATGCGTGACGGTGTGCCGCTGCAGCACATTGCCGATGCACACTCTGGCTTCGCGCTGCAGGAGTACGATCTGCGTGGACATGAAACCGCTGAAGCGGAACTGGAACGGCTGACCGGCGAGGAAGCCGGTGCGCCGTTCGACCTGGAACAGGGACCGCTGATTCGTGGCCGGCTGCTCCGGCTGGCCGAGCAGGAGCACGTATTGCTGGTGACGACGCACCACATCGTCTCCGACGGCTGGTCGCAGGGCATCCTGGTCAACGAGTTCAGCGCGCTGTACAACGCCTGTCGTGCCGGCGAAGAAGATCCGCTGCCGCCACTGGCGATCCAGTACGCGGACTACGCGGCCTGGCAGCGGCGCTGGGTCAGCGGCGAGGTGCTGCAGGCGCAGAGTGCGTACTGGCAGCAGACACTGACCACGCTGTTCATGACGCTGCTGGCCGGCTGGGCGGCGCTGCTGTCGCGCCTGTCCGGACAGCACGACCTGGTGATCGGCACGCCGATGGCCAACCGCACCCGRGCCGAAGTCGAGCCGCTGATCGGCCTGTTCCTCAATACGCTGGCGCTGCGCATAGACCTGTCTGGCAGCCCTTCCACGGCTGACTTGCTGCAACGGGTAAAGGCTCAGGCGCTGGAAGCGCAGCAGCACCAGGACCTGCCGTTCGAGCAGGTGGTGGAGATCGTCAACCCGCCGCGCAGCCTGGCGCACAGTCCGCTGTTTCAGGTCACCTTTACCTGGAACAACAACGAAGCTGGCGAACTTAAGATGCCGGGTTTGGTACTGGAGCCAATTGGATCGCCTCAGGTCACTGCGCAATTCACGATGTCGCTGCTGCTAGGCGAGCAGGACGCGGTGATCGGAGGCGGCCTTGCCTATGCGACCACCTTGTTCGAGCGCGACACCGTCGAGCGCATGCTGGATTACCTGCGTCGCATCCTGGACGCAATGGTGAAGCAGGAATACACACCGATCGAACACCTGGTGCTGCTCGGGAACGCCGAACGCGAGCGCCTGCTCGTGGAATGGAATGCGACCCAGGCTGAATATCCGGACCGCTCCTGCATCCACGAACTGATCGAGGCGCGCGCGGCCGCATCGCCCGACACGGTGGCACTGGAGCATGGCGGGACTGAAGTCAGCTATGCCGAACTCAATGCCCGGGCCAACCGCTTGGCGCGCCATTTGCGTAAGCAGGGCGTCAGTCCGGATACGCGGGTTGCGATATGCATGACGCGCGGGATTGACATGGTGGTCGGCCTGCTGGCGGTGTGGAAGGCCGGAGGTGCCTACGTGCCGCTGGACCCGGCTTATCCACCAGAGCGGCTGTCCTTCATGCTGAAGGACAGTGCCCCGGTGGCCGTACTCATGCATGCCTGGATCGGCGAGCAGACGCAGTACACGTTGCTGGCTGCGGCCGGCTTCGCGCCCATACTCGACATCGAAGCGGATGCGATGCGCTGGAACGAGGAAATGCAAGACAATCTTCCGCGTAGCGAAACCGGGGCGGGGCCAGAGCACCTGGCGTACGTGATCTACACGTCCGGCTCGACCGGTCAGCCCAAGGGGGTGATGGTTGCGCATCGCGGGGTGGGCAACCTGGCACAGGCGCAGATCGAGGGTTTCGGGATCGACGCCGACAGCCGGGTGTTGCAGTTCGCGTCGTTCAGCTTCGATGCCTGCGTGTCGGAGATCGTAACCACGCTGGTGCGGGGCGCCACGCTGGTTTTGCCGGCGAGCGAGACGGTACTGGCCGGGGAAGTGCTGGCCGAGGTATTGGAACGGGAGGGCATCACGCACGTGACCTTGCCGCCGGTGGTGCTGGCGGGCTTGCCGGAAGAGGCGCAGCTGGARACGGTGCGCACGCTGGTGATGGCGGGCGAGGCATCGAATGCGGCGCTGGTGCGGCGTTTCGGCCACAACCGGCGTTTGCTCAATGCCTATGGCCCGACCGGCATCGAATGCGGCGCTGGTGCGGCGTTTCGGCCACAACCGGCGTTTGCTCAATGCCTATGGCCCGACCGAAACCACGGTGTGCGCGACGATGCAGGTGTGCGACCCGCAAAGCGAGCAGGCGCCGGCGATTGGGCGTCCGATTGCCAACACCCGGATTTATCTGCTCGACGCGCATGGTCAGCCGGTGCCGCAGGGGGTCGTAGGCGAGATCCATATCGGCGGCGTGCAGGTGGCACGCGGTTATCTGAACCGCGATGCATTGACGGCCGAGCGCTTTGTTGCCGACCCGTTCAGCAGTGAGCCGGGTACCCGGATGTACAAGACCGGCGACCTGGGACGTTACCTGGCCGATGGCAGCATCCAGTTCCTTGGCCGCAATGACGATCAGGTCAAGGTGCGGGGTTTCCGCATTGAGCTCGGTGAAATTGAAGCGAAGCTGCTGGAGCAGGATGGAGTGCGTGAAGCGGTGGTGATCGCACGCGAGGACCGGCCGGGCGACAAGCGGCTGGTCGCCTACCTGACGACCGATGTGCAGCTTGATACTGAAGCGTTACGTATCAGTATGCAAGCGGTGCTGCCCGAGTACATGGTGCCGGCGGCGTACGTACAGCTCGACACCCTGCCGCTGACACCGAATGGCAAGCTCGATCGGCAGGCACTGCCGGCGCCGGAAGGCGATGCGTACGCGAGCCATGCGTATGAAGCGCCGCAAGGCGAAGCCGAAACCGCACTGGCGGCGATCTGGGCCGAGGTGCTGGGCGTTGAGCAGGTCGGTCGTCACGACAACTTCTTCACCCTCGGTGGCCACTCGCTGCTGGCAGTCAAGGTCGCATCACGCGTGCGCCAGGTGCTGGGTGTGGAACTGGGCGTGACCGAACTGTTCGCCCATACCAGCCTGTCGGCGCTGGCGACAGCCGTCGGCCAGGCCGCACAAAGCGAACTGCCAGCCATCACGCTGGCGTCGCGCGAGAGCCCGCTGCCGCTGTCGTTCGCACAGCAACGGCTGTGGTTCCTGTCGCAGATGGAAGGCGTCAGCCAGGC
>NZ_LMHZ01000082.1 GCF_001428545.1 Noviherbaspirillum sp. Root189 | reverse complement strand
GAGGTGGTGATCGGCACGCCGATGGCCGGGCGCCTGCGTGCCGAAGTGGAACCACTGATCGGCATCTTCATCAATACCCAGGCACTGCGGCTGGATGTATCGGGCAGCCCGAGCGTTGCGCAACTGCTGCAGTCGGTGAAGGCRCGCACACTGGAAGCGCAACAACACCAGGACCTGCCGTTCGAGCAGGTGGTKGAGCTGGTGAACCCGCCGCGCAGCATGGCRCACAGCCCGCTGTTCCAGGTGTCGTTTGCCTGGCAGAACAATGAAGAGGGCGAGCTGGCGCTGGACGGCCTGACGCCGGCGGCCGTGGGTGGGACGTACCTGACGTCGAAGTTCGACCTGACGCTGAACCTGGGYGAAGTGGGCGACRTSATTGCCGGTGGATTGGAATACGCGACGGCGCTGTTTGAGCGCRCCAGCATCGAACGCATGCTGGGTTACCTGCAGCGTGCACTGGCGGCGATGGTGGACAACGACAGCCTGCAGGTTGCGCGGCTGCCRCTGCTGGACGAGCAGGAATGTAGGCGCTTGCTGGTTGACTGGAATACGACCGATGCCTATCCTGCAGGCACCTGCCTGCACGCGTTGTTCGAACAGCAAGCCGCCGCACAGCCGCAGGCAATCGCACTCACGCATGAAGGCCAGCAGCTGAGCTACGGCGAACTCAACCGCCGCGCCAACCGCTTGGCGCGTCATCTGCGCACATTGGGCGTGGTGCCCGATGCGCGGGTGGCGATTTGCATGGAACGCAGCATCGATATGGTGGTCGCGATCCTGGCGGTGATGAAGGCTGGCGGCGGCTATGTGCCGCTGGACCCGGCCTATCCTGCCGAACGGCTTGCCTTCATGCTGGAAGACAGCGCCCCGGTGGCGTTGCTCACCCACGGCGCGCTCGATCCGGCACTGCGCAGCACGCTGCAGACCTGCCCCGCAATCCTGGTCGAGATAGACGAGCATGCCGGATGGATGGATGAAGACGCCAGCGACCTCGCCACCGAGGCGACCGGCGTCACACCGGCACATCTGGCGTACGTGATCTACACCTCCGGTTCGACCGGCACACCGAAGGGGGTGATGGTCGAGCACCGCAACGTCGCNACGCTCGATCCGGCACTGCGCAGCACGCTGCAGACCTGCCCCGCAATCCTGGTCGAGATAGACGAGCATGCCGGATGGATGGATGAAGACGCCAGCGACCTCGCCACCGAGGCGACCGGCGTCACACCGGCAAGTCTGGCGTACGTGATCTACACCTCCGGTTCGACCGGCACACCGAAGGGGGTGATGGTCGAGCACYGCAACGTCGCRCGYCTGCTCAATGCCACCGATGGCTGGTTTGGTTTTGACCGGCAGGAYGTCTGGACGCTGTTCCACTCGTTCGCGTTCGACTTCTCGGTATGGGAGCTGTGGGGTGCGCTTGCCTACGGCGGTCGGCTGGTGGTGGTGCCGCAGGAGACGGTACGCGCGCCGGATGCGTTTTTTGCCCTGTTGTGCCGTRAAGGGGTGACGGTATTGAACCAGACGCCGAGCGCGTTCCGTCAACTGATCACCGCCCAGGAGCGCAGTATCGAACAGCACAAGCTGCGGCTGGTGGTTTTTGGTGGCGAAGCGCTGGAAGTGGCGATGCTGCGGCCGTGGTATGCACGGCAAGGCAACCACGSCACGCAACTGGTCAACATGTACGGCATCACCGAAACCACGGTGCATGTGACCTAYCGGCCGCTYACGGCGGCGGAYGCGGAAAAGGCCGGGCCGAGYCCGATCGGGCAGCGGATACCGGACCTGCGCATCTACCTGCTGGATGGGTACGGGCAGCCGGTGCCGCAGGGTGCGGCCGGCGAGCTGTATGTGGGCGGTGCCGGGGTGGCGCGTGGTTACCTGAACCGGGATGGCCTGACGGCCGAACGTTTCCTGGYCGATCCGTTCAGTGACGAGCCGGGTGCACGGATGTACCGGACCGGCGACCTGGGACGTTATCTGGCSGACGGCAGCATTGCATTTCTTGGTCGCAACGACGATCAGGTCAAGCTGCGCGGCTTCCGGATTGAGCTGGGCGAAATTGAAGCGAAGCTGCTGGAACAGCAAGGCATCCGCGAAGCGGTGGTGATTGCGCGCGAGGATCAGCCGGGCGACAAGCGGCTGGTGGCGTACTACACGGAAAATGAGCCGGGTACGGTGGAAGTGGAAGGCATGCGCSTGCAGCTGTCGGCGACGTTGCCCGAGTACATGGTGCCGGCTGCCTATGTCGCACTCGACACCCTGCCGCTGACGCCGAATGGCAAGCTCGACCGCCAGGCGCTGCCGGCGCCGGATGGCGACGCCTATGCGAGCGAGGTCTACGAAGCGCCACAAGGTGAAGCCGAAACCACGCTGGCGGCAATCTGGGCCGACGTGCTGGGCGCCGCACGCGTCGGGCGCCACGACAATTTCTTCCGGCTGGGCGGCCATTCGCTGCTGGCCATTACGCTGATCGAACGCATGCGCCGGGCCGGCCTGCATGCCGATGTGCGCAGCCTGTTCACCCATCCGGTGCTGGCCGAGCTGGCCTCGGAGGCGGGCAGCAGCAGCGCGACCGTAGTCGTGCCCGACAACCTGATTGCACCTGATTGCGTGGCGATCACCCCGGACATGCTGCCGCTGGTGTCGCTGACGCAGGAGGAGATCGACCGCATCGTCGCCACCGTGCCCGGCGGCGTGGCGAACGTGCAGGACATCTATCCACTGGCGCCGCTGCAGGAAGGCATCCTGTTCCATCACCTCGCCAGCACAAAGGGCGACGTCTACCTGCTGTCGTCGCTGTTCAGTTTCGACAACCGCAGCCTGCTCGACCATTTCRTGCAATCGCTGCAGGCGGTGATCGACCGGCATGACATCCTGCGCACCGCGGTGCAGTGG
>NZ_LMHZ01000081.1 GCF_001428545.1 Noviherbaspirillum sp. Root189 | reverse complement strand
TGGAGCAGGCACATAGCAGCCGCCGTAGGTACCGCCGCGCACGGCAGACATGGAACGGGCGTCGAGTTGTTCGGTAACGGCCAGGTCGGTGATGATGAGAGATGTCATGGTAGTGCTCCTAAGTGAGTGAAGTCGGTAAATAAAAAGTGGTCAGGCTTTGGGTAGTTGGGTTGGTGTCGAACGTTTTGTCGTACACACAGGACATACAGCAGGGAGTGTGCCAGCGCGTGCGATGGTGCCTGTAGGGTGGGCTAAGTGCTTGATGTGTATAGGGATTTGTGAAGAAGCGCGGGTGATGGCGGAGCGGAGGGGACTTCCGCCGCACAGTCGCATGATCGGGACGATCCAACAGATCAGGGACGGGTGTCTGGGAAAATCAGACACCATGCAATGCACAGTCGTGCGCCCCGAGACATGCGCATGCGAATGCGATAAGAAACATCGGGAACATCGTCTGAACGACGCATTGGATACCTCTGGCAGGAGCTTGAAGATTGCAGCGATGAAGAAGCACCATGTGGTGCGTCAGAATCATCCTCGCGAACGCCGGGGGCTGTAGCAAGGCCGGTTGCTACTTCAAGGCAGGGTGCTCCTAACGAGAGCGCAATGCCTCCGGGTACGTGGCGCAGAAGAAGGAGAGGGCAGGGCCGATGAGGAAAGCCAGGTCCCGGCAGCCGGATATGTCAGCAACAACCCGAACGATCCTCGGAGCGTGTGTCGACAATCACAAGTCACACGCAGATACACACCGATCAATGACAAACTAATCGCGATAGACCAGGAGTACACACGAGCGGATGCCCGGCAACGTCAGTTGCCGAGCAAAATACAGGCGTGCGAAACTAACTACTTGCTACTTGAGCGACAGCAGATCCTTCACCGGCTGCAAGCTACGTTTGACGCCGGGAGGGTAATCGACAATCCGGGTGCTGCCGAAAGCTTTCTGCAGCTGATAAGCCTGGCGATTCCCGCCTCGCGCGCCGCCGATGACGGCATGCATGGCTTCGCGGTCCAGATCGATGCTTTCCGGCAGGTCTTTGATGGTAATGGTAGCCATGGCTGGCTCCTTGAAATCAGGTAACTGGAAATGCGCTCTTGTCTATCACGGATAAACCGGTATTGTGCCCAGTATAGTCGGCGCAATAAACAATGCGCCCGATTCTTCTCAAGAAAAAACGCCGGAAACACAGGTTTCCGGCTTCAGGCTGCAAACATCAGAGTGCGGCGCTGATATTGCCCCATTGGGACGGGTTGACGGCGATATTGGGTGGAATGAAGCCGGCACCGATGACGCCGACATTGTTCAAGGTGTTGACGTCCACATTTTGTAACTGGTTCAGGTTCTGGGTGATCCCCACATTGACCACCGATGACGCCGACATTGTTCAAGGTGTTGACGTCCACATTTTGTAACTGGTTCAGGTTCTGGGTGATCCCCACATTGACATTGGCAATCGGGCCCAGGCCGGCAAGCCAGGAATTGCCGCCGCGTACCGACGACATGGCGTGCTGGTCGAGCTCGGTGCTGTTGGCGAGATCATGAATGGCGATGGATGACATGGTGATGCTCCTTGATGAATAAGTAATAGACAAAGATCGATACGCTCTGCGCTGCAGACAACGGTGGAGAGTCAAGCGTTCTCCACCGTGCTGTCCGGCATTACAGGAAGCTGATGTTGTTGGAGCCAGTCTGGGTCGGATGCA
>NZ_LMHZ01000080.1 GCF_001428545.1 Noviherbaspirillum sp. Root189 | reverse complement strand
CATTACGGTCGTGTCGCGGGAAGAGCCGCTGCCCTTGTCGTATGCGCAGCAGCGGCTGTGGTTCCTGTCGCAGATGCAAGGGGTGAGCCAGGCGTACCACATGCCGATGGGCCTGCGCCTGGGCGGAGTGCTGAACCATCAGGCACTGCGGCTTGCGCTGGACCGCATCGTCGCCCGCCACGAAGCCTTGCGAACGACCTTCGTGCTGGAACAAGGCCAGCCGGTGCAGCGCATCGCCGCTGACACTGGCTTTGCATTNGACGCCGAAGCCAAACTCGACGAACTGGCCGAGGCCGAAGCTGCCGCACCGTTCGACCTAGCCACCGGCCCGCTGGTGCGCGGGCAACTGATCCGGCTCGCCGACGACGAGCATGTACTGCTGGTGACGATGCACCACATCGTCTCCGATGGCTGGTCGCAGGGAGTGCTGATCAACGAATTCAGCGCGCTGTACAACGCCTTCAGCAGCGGCAAAGAAGATCCGTTGCCGCCGCTGGCGATCCAGTACGCCGACTATGCGACCTGGCAGCGACGCTGGATCGATGGCGAGGTGCTGCAGGCGCAGGCGGCCTACTGGCAGCAGACGCTGGCTGGGGCACCGGCATTGCTGGAGTTGCCGACCGACCGGCCACGTCCGGCGGTGCAGGACTATGCAGGCGACGTGGTTGGCCTGGAACTGGATGCCGAACTGACGGCGGGCCTGAAGGCGCTGAGCCGGCGCCATGGCACCACGCTGTTCATGACCATCCTGGCCTGCTGGACCGCCGTGCTGGCACGCATGTCCGGCCAGGACGACCTGGTGATCGGCACCCCGGTGGCCGGACGCATGCGCGCCGAGGTCGAGCCGCTGATGGGCTTGTTCCTCAACACGCTGGCTCTGCGTATCGACCTATCTGGCCAGCCGGCTGTCGGGGAGTTGCTGCAGCAGGTGAAGCAACAGGCACTGGCCGCGCAGCAACACCAGGACCTGCCGTTCGAGCAGGTAGTCGATCTGGTCAAGCCCGAGCGCAGTCTGGCGCACAGTCCGCTGTTCCAGGTGATGTTCGTCTGGCAGAACAACGACGCCGGCCGACTGGAGCTGCCCGGCATGGATTGCATGCCGTACGGAGTGCAGGGCAGCACTGCCAAGTTTGACCTGACCCTGAACCTGGGCGAGGACGGCGACGTGATTGCCGGTGGATTGGAATACGCGACGGCGTTGTTCGAGCGTGCCAGCATCGAACGCATGCTGGGTTATCTGCAGCGTGCACTGGCGGCGATGGTGGACAACGACAGCCTGCAGGTTGYGCGGCTGCCACTGCTGGACGAGCAGGAACGCACGCAGTTGCTGGATGACTGGAACACAACACAGGTCGACTATCCGCAGGACCAGTGCATGCATCAGCTGTTCGAAGCACAGGCAGCAGCCACGCCGGACGCAGTGGCATTGCAACATGAAGCACAACAGTTGAGCTACGACGAACTCAACCGCCGCGCCAACCGCTTGGCGCGTCACCTGCGCAAGCTGGGTGTGGTGCCCGATGCGCGGGTAGCGATTTGCATGGAACGCAGCATCGACATGGTGGTCGCGATCCTGGCRGTGATGAAGGCTGGCGGCGCCTAYGTGCCGCTGGATCCGGACTACCCGGCCGAGCGACTTGTGTTCATGCTGACCGACAGTGCCCCG
>NZ_LMHZ01000079.1 GCF_001428545.1 Noviherbaspirillum sp. Root189 | reverse complement strand
CCAGGCACTGGTTGAATCGCTGGGCGCACCCAAGGAGAATGTCCGGGTCTGGATTCACGATGTGCCCAAGGAAAACTGGGGTATCGCCGGCGTCAGTGTCAAAGATTTAGGACGCTGATAAAACACTCGCCAAGACCGGGCGCAGCATGGTTTTTGCTTGCTCGGCGCTGGTCTTGCCGTACGAAGCACAAACCTGCGGGCCCCAAGCCGCTAATGCGCCGTGCTGCACGGTGCGCAATCCAACATCGAGGAGTACAAGCATGTCAATCAATCTTGAAATCGGCAAATCGATTTCTGCTAATGGCATTCAAACCAATTACCACGATCAGGGAGAGGGACCGCCAGTCCTGCTGATCCACGGTTCCGGCCCCGGTGTCACGGCTTGGGCCAACTGGCGCCTAACGATACCGGCGCTCACATCGCGTTTTCGGGTCATTGCCCCGGACATGGTCGGATTCGGTTATACCGAACGTCCACCGGGCGTGCAGTACACCATGGAGAACTGGGTCAACCATGCAGTCGGCTTCATGGATGCAATGAAAATCGAAAAGGCGCACGTGGTTGGCAATTCCTTCGGTGGCGCCCTGGCGCTAGCGCTGGCTATACGGGCGCCGACGCGCGTCGGCCGCCTGGTGCTGATGGGCAGTGCCGGCGTATCGTTTCCAATCACGGAAGGACTAGACCGGGTTTGGGGTTATACGCCATCGTTGGAAACCATGCGCAGCATGCTCGACATCTTTGCTTACGATCGCACGCTGGTCAATGATGAGCTGGCGCGCATGCGTTATGAGGCAAGCATTCGCCCCGGCTTTCAGGAAGCGTTCTCACAAATGTTTCCCGCACCGCGCCAGCGTTCTGTGGATGGATTGGCTAGCCCGGAAGCCAGCATCGGGGCACTGCCGCATCAAACGCTGATCATCCATGGCCGCGAAGACAAGGTGATTCCACTGGCGAGTTCCTACCGATTGTTCGAGCTGATCGCGAAGTCACAGTTGCACGTTTTCGGGCAGTGCGGGCATTGGACACAGATCGAGCATGCTGCACGGTTTAATCGGCTGGTCGGCGACTTTTTCGCGGAAGCCGCGATTTAACTTCCTTCAAAGACCCATGTCGCTACCTACCAGCACCATCGACCAGCTCGCGCGCGCGCTTTGGCAGGCGGAGTGTGGGCTGCTGCCGATCGACACCCTTTCTTCCCGCTATCCGGATCTCGATGAAACCGATGCATATGAGATCGCTCGACAAAAGATGAAGCTGCGAGGTCGCACAACCGTCGGATACAAGCTCGGCTACACCAGTGCAGCAATGCGCCAACAAATGAACATTGATGAACCAAATTATGGTGTGCTGAGCGAAGACATGAGCGTGGCCCAGGATAGTGGCGAAGTCGCGTTCGATTCGCTGATCCATCCGTTATTGATCCGGCATCGGTTTGTCTAATTAAGCATAGTTCATGAGGCATACTTGACGGGGTCGTGCTGGAAGTATTTCTTCACACGATCAGGTGATTTGCTAATCTTGCGCAAATGACGAATCACCNCATCGGTTTGTCTAATTAAGCATAGTTCATGAGGCATACTTGACGGGGTCGTGCTGGAAGTATTTCTTCACACGATCAGGTGATTTGCTAATCTTGCGCAAATGACGAATCACCGCCTTCTTTAATCATGAGTCAGAAATATAGGCGACACTTGGGTGTTTGAAGAACGAGCGTACCAATGAGGGCCTGTTTGCAATATCGGTGAGCTGGGCAGTCACGCGCTCTTCGAGTTTTTCCCCTGCTTGCAGTGGCCGGCGTGCGACACCGGTGCGCTTGG
>NZ_LMHZ01000078.1 GCF_001428545.1 Noviherbaspirillum sp. Root189 | reverse complement strand
CGACTGGCTGATGTTGGAGGCGGTGAAGTTCCTCAGGTAGAACACGCACATGACCAGCGTTTCGCCGTCCTGGGTGCGGAAGTTCTTCAGCTGTGTCACGTCAAAAGCCGCTGCGCCGCAATCATTTATATGACGATAGAAGCCACGCTCAGGGTTCGGGACCTTATCTACGGTCGGGGTATAACGTACCGTCACCATGGCATGCGTTGAGGAAAGGCTTTGATCGCCCCGCCCTCTTTCCTGCCTTTGCAAACGCGGCGTAGCCTTATCGGCATTATGGTTCGCTGCGAAACAGAAAGTAGAAGTCAAAAGTAACAAGGCGATTGCCGTACGACCTAATCCTTTATTCGAATGGAGTCGATAGCAAGGGCGATTCACCGCGATGACTGCGGTACGTAAAGGATATATCGACACCATCGACTATTACCTTTGAAGACTTGATCTGGCTGTCTAACTATCTATGTAAGGATCTATGGAATTTCATCATGCGCCAAGCTACATTTTGAACAATTCGATTCATTTTAGGTAGCTCGAAATTTCGATATATAAGGCGCTAATTAAAGAAAAAAACAAGGCAATCCGATAGATTGCCTTGTATCAAAAGTAAATGCCTCAACAGGCGGCATACCACACGAGGTGCCTTGTTGGAAAAGCCCTTATTGCATCACGTTGAGCGTATGGTTCAGGTTATTGAAGCCTGTGCTGGCATCCCAGACATTGGTGTTGGCCAGCTGGATGGCATACTCGGGGCGGCTGCGCAGTGTGCTTTCCGGATCCGGCAAGTTCAGCATCGCTGCATAGTTACCCTTGGGCATATCGGCCGGCAAGCTCACCGTCTGATTCACCGTCGTCGCCTTGCCCGGAGCCCACTGGCGCGGATCCGTGTTCAATGCAAAGCGGTACAGCGCGCCGGTGGCCGTATTGCGCAAYACCAGTTCCACGTCACGCTTGTTGAACGGTGCTGCCCAGCCCTGGTTGGCTACCGTGAAGCTCACCGTGAAGCCGCCACCCGGCTTGGCACTCGACGAGTACGAACCGTTCTGCAGCACAAAGCGGTAACCCAGCTTCTGTTCCACCTGCGTGAAGCAGCCCTGGTTTCTCCATGCATTGAGCACCGTCGTGTTGTAGTCCAGGTTCAGGTACGACCAGTGGAACATCGACATTTCGCTGATCGCTGTCGGGCAGTCAGCACGCGGAGCCGTGTAGTTGCAGGTCTCGCCGCCGATCGGCACATAGTTGGTATCGGCAGCCAGGTACGGATACTCGACCGAGGTATTGTTGTACGTGCCGTAGTCGCTTGCGCCACCGTACGATCAACCGGTACTGCCTGCAGCAGCTTGTCGACCACCGCCTTGCGGTCGGCCAGGTTCTGCGAGCTCAGGCTGGCGCTGTTGCCAAAGCTKGTGCTGTAAGCCCACTCGCCCCAGCCGCCGACAAAGCCCGCTTGCACCAGCGCGATGACGTCCTTGTTCTTGGTCAGGTAAGGCGTGAGCTGGGTGATGTGGGTCTGSACCAGYGARGGGCTGGCATCCTTGCCAGTCTCGTTGTCGCTRTAGGCAAAACGCACGATGGTCTTGAGGCCGGCGCTGCGCACCGTATCCATCTGCTTCTGGAAGAAGTCCAGTGCCGACTGGCTGATGTTGGAGGCGGTGAAGTTCCTCAGGTAGAACACGCACATGACCAGCGTTTCGCCGTCCTGGGTGCGGAAGTTCTTCAGCTGTGTCACNCGACTGGCTGATGTTGGAGGCGGTGAAGTTCCTCAGGTAGAACACGCACATGACCAGCGTTTCGCCGTCCTGGGTGCGGAAGTTCTTCAGCTGTGTCACATCAAARGCCGCTGCGCCGCAATCGCTGTAGTGACGATAGTTGCCACGCTCGGGATTGGCAATCGTCGCACTGCTCGCCGTGTAGCTGACCGGATTCATGACAGTGGGTGCTGGTGCTGGTGCTGGTGCTGGTGCTGGTGCTGGTGCCGGTGCTGGTGCTGGTGCCGGTGCCGGTGCCGGTGCCGGTGCTGGTGCCGGTGCTGGTGCCGGTGCCGGAGCTGGTGCCGGAGCTGGTGCCGGAGCTGGTGCCGGTGCCGGAGCTGGTGCCGGAGCTGGTGTGGCAGTGGTTGAGAGAACCACGCGCATCTTGTCCCATGTCTTTGCCGGCGGCGTTGTCTGCGCAATAAAGTCGATTGCGGCCGGCGAACCGATGCTGCTGCGTGCGACGGTAATGTTTGCAAAGCTGTTGCTGAGCGTGGAAGACACGGAGCGAACAACGGTCCAGCCCCATGCGCCATTAGTACCGGAATAACGATAGAGAACGCCGTTTTCAATCAGATAATTGGCGCCGATGCCACCGGTTGGATAGCCCGTTGCCGTATTCCTGTCGGAGTCGATGAAAAGGCGAACAAAGGATGGAGTGCCCGTGTAAGGAACTTTGTAGTACACATTCGCCAGGTCCGACGTCACTGTAGGAGCAATTGCCTGCTCAGCTGAAACTACTTGCGTGATCTTGGCCGATGTCTGTGCTGGCGGCGTTGTCTGAGCGATGAGGTCCAGTGATGACGGCGATCCGACATCAGTACGTGCGATGGTGATCTGTGCAGCCTGGTTTGCCGACGTGTAGGGGACCTGCTTTACGAAAGTCCAGCCCCATTGTCCACCGCTTCCAGAGTAGCGATACAGGTTTCCGTTTTCGACGAGATAACCTGCACCAATACTACCAGTTTGAAAACCAGTCCCGGCATTGCGGTCCTGGTCAATGAACAGGCGCACAAACGACGGTGTGCCGGCGTACGGAATGGAGTAGTACAGATTAGCGGTGTCGTTGGTCGCCTGCGTACCGGCGATCTGTGCCATGGCAAGAGGACTTGCGCAAACACCTGCGGCTAGCAGCGCCGCGAAACTGCGGCGGTAAGGAACGAGCGGTCGTGTGCTGGAAAAACATTGCATGGAAAAGTGCCTTTCAAAAAATTTGGACGTGACAATCCATCCGCCTGTATCCACAGGCGAGTAAATAAAATCTGAGTGTGTAATTGACGCAGCAGGTATCAGTCGCTATCAGCTATCAGCAACCGGCGCGTCAAGTAAGGACAACTAGGGGAATGGGAACGGGCTCCTATGCGAGATAACAAGGTGCCTTGGCTTATTCAAGCAAGTTGCCTTCTTTAACAAGCCATTCGAATGGGAAAGGCAGATCAAATAACACGAGGCTGCTTCAGCTCTCATCACACGATCGGATCGTACAAAACTAAGATAACGTAACATCAGGTACATCTCCCCACCGGAGTCTTTGTTTATCTGTCGGCATCGATGCGCTCCGATCGGCGCGTGAAGTTATTGCAAACCTCGTGATCGATTGACCAAGTACCGTTGTGAGGCAGGCTCAGATAAGCTTAGGCAGTGCACCGCTGAAGATGCATTGCCCGAACGACAAAGACCACCACAAGTTAATCGACAAAGTGTCGGTGAACGGCAACACGGCATCTATCGGGTAATTAGATTGATTTCCGTAATTCCGTTCTATATGGCAATCTTACTGCGCATAAATTTCAAATCACAATTAAATATCTCTATGAGATTCTTTAATTTCGGGGAAAAATCAAACGGAACTTATTGTCATCCGTAAAGTTCCTTTCCGTATGGCACTTGATTGCAAGCAAGTCTGCAGATGTCTATCAAGATGTAACAGAATGGTGTTTTTTCATGCGAACTTGGAAACTTTGGGCTGGTTTATTTATTGCCCAAGTATTGGAAAATTTTTTCCTTCAATCGGAAAATTTCATCTTAAGCTTGCTGCGTATGCTTGAATGTGAGGGTGACGGGTCTTGAACTTGGAGATATTGGATCAAGTAACAAGTTTTTCCTACGTAGTTAGTAATAAAAATATGAATAGATTTAAGCAAGTCGACGTTCGTTCGTTGTGAACAGGATGGTATGTCTAAGAAAACCAACGATAAGCTTCATCTTGTCAGACGGACCGAAATACCAAAAAATTGGTCATTAGTTAATGATAAAGGGTACGACTATCGCGCATCTGAAAGCTTAGAAACATAGCGCAGATAATTCGATAGGTTGGTAACCGTAAGTCGACATCGCAGCAGTAGACTACTGTTAGAAATAGGGAAGTTAACAACGAGGATGATGATTAAAGCTCTGTATCTTTAATTATTTTGCGCTGTCGGAATGAGAGCAGACGTTGGCCGAAAGCACGCCCACGCACGCGAAACGCTATGCGTAGTTTCTAGTAGCCTGCTCCAGGGCAGAGGGCGTCGATTAGCGGATTGGAATTGATGTACGAAAAGCGGACTGATTTGGCATGCGGGACAAATGCGCGCCAGGATCATTTTCGCAAAGTAGGTCGCCGGAATAGGCGGCATGGAGTCGCCGTCCGGCATTCGATGCGCAACGGATAAAACTGCACAAGAAGATGCAGCAAGATCACTGCAGTGCGTTATTAGCAATAGCACCCGGATTTGGG
Organism: Noviherbaspirillum sp. Root189; assembly: GCF_001428545.1. Classification (GTDB taxonomy): domain Bacteria; phylum Pseudomonadota; class Gammaproteobacteria; order Burkholderiales; family Burkholderiaceae_D; genus Noviherbaspirillum. The sequence continues at coordinate 169,376 of NZ_LMHZ01000078.1, read as the reverse complement.
TGGCGGCGTACTGCGATCCCAAGGCTCTTCATTAGATACCTCAAGGCGTGCTTCCTTGATAAGCATGACCTGCCCTCGCGGAGCATTATTACCATTCACCCTGACCAGGGACACGTTAATTTCCCGCAGGTCGCTGCCCTCCAGATTTCCGAGCACTGCAGTGGCGGGATATTCAAGCGTGCCACCTCCATGATGCGCCGCCCCGGCAAGCTCGAACGCACCAATGGTCCCGAGAAAGTATTGGCGGCGTGATGAACTCACATCGCCGCTCTCGGGCAGGTTAAGGTAGACGTTATAGAAGAAGCCACCGCCTTGCCCTGCACCAGTCAACTGCACCCCGTCAAGCACTACCTTTGCGGACTGGAATCCACTCGCTGGGGCAGGTGCGCTACTATCTTTCGCGGCCGACACCAGGTCTCGCACTGTTTGCGCATCGGCAGCCTGAAGCGGTATCTGTACTGTCACGGAGTTGTCGGCCAATCCTATGTTTTGCGCGGCGCCGAGTGAACGACGATTCGCCGCGATGACGCGTCCCGGCACGGTTGCAAACTGTCCTACAGGCGGCCGATTCAACATTTGTCCCCCCTGTGCCTGTACGCGGATAAGGCGCGGCGCAGACTCTGCCTGAGGGGGAAGAGCGGTTGGTTTACTATTGTCCGCATAATCGTAGCCTAGCCATCCTGGATAGTAAGTCTTGTTCCGTTGAATCGTCAGGTTCGAGGCGTAACGGAAATTCCCTGACCAATACGATGCCGTCGACGCCGGCATGCCTTTACCGTCTGGCAATGCCCAGGCATGCCAGAGACGATCGATATTGGCATGGTGCAGAAAAAAGATCGGGTCGAGCGGCGACTGCATGTCGGCCATCACACCGCCGATGATGTTATGCACGGGATTATGCGGCGCCGATTCGATCCGCGTCTCAAAGGCATCGGGACGACCGCGTTCGAAGTTGTAGACGGATGGATCGAAAGGCGAAAGGTCCAAGGCGTTATATACATTGGTGTTCTGACGATTAGCAATATACAAGGCAGACGTCGGGTCGGTAAATTCGCTTGGAATAGTTGAGGAACGGTAGTAATCCCAATATGGCAACGTTAGTGCACTGTTACCGGAGATCGTTCGTAACTGCTGCTCAAAATAGTAAATGTAGCCTCGGTGCCAGGCGAGGAAGTAAGCAATGTTATGTGGACAGTAATTAACGTGTACGTTGGTCCAATACCGCCACGATGCTGGGCTCGTTGACTTGGTGTTGGCGCGCATGCTGCGAATGGCGTTATAGAAGGAGCCATACTGCGGAGAATTTCTAAACTCCTGCCATTCAAGTCGAATCCTGATGGTCTGTCCTAAGACTAGGGTAGGCATCGATACGAACGCTAGTGCGAACGCCGATCCCTTTACAAAGGTACGCCGGCTGATTTTCCCGGATATCATGAATAACTCCAATGCTGAACTAAGCTTAGCTGAGGCGAAATGTAACCGTCACTTGTTGGGCCGCACTACTTCTGGCTGACAAAGTGCTACCTTCCAGCGTATCTCCGTACACCAAATTATCCAATTCAAAATACTGATTAGTACGTATCGGCTCAGACGAATTATTCGGACCATTGCATCTTCGCCTTTACGAATGTCGGATGCCCTTGCTGCGAGTTCAGAGCGAGATGTGATGGCATGGCCCACCGTCCAGCAGCCTTCTGATAGCGCTCACTGTGAATATAGATTTGGTCACGTTGTGACTCGCAGAACACTCCTGCTCACTTCGCCAGTCGGTACCGCTCCATATTGACGCGCCGAATGTTATTCTTCGTGCCGGCCGCGCCATGGGGTTTCACGGCAATTGTCTCCCGGCTTTGCGCTGACACGACGTATGAACTTGACCGGTTTTTCTACCGATGAAAGGAAGTTATGCTGAACGGACTTTGGCTTGGATTTTTCATCATTGCTGCACTGACCGCCTCCGTCCGCCTGTTGATTTCCGGGGATGCTTCCGCCTTTGCGGCGGTCGCTGAGAGCCTGTTTTCCATGGCAAAGCTGTCTGTCGATGTGATGATCCTGCTGTTCGGTACGTTGACCTTGTGGCTAGGCTTTCTCAAAATTGCGGAAAAGGCTTTACTGGTAGACTTGCTGGCGCGACTCTTGTCGCCCCTCTTCCGTCGGCTGATGCCGGAAGTTCCAGCCGGCCATCCGGCCCTGGGCCTGATTACCTTGAATTTCACTGCGAATGCGCTCGGCCTCGATAATGCAGCCACGCCAATCGGTCTGAAGGCGATGCGGGCACTTCAGGAACTGAATCCCAACCCGGCATCAGCCAGTAATGCACAGATCCTTTTTCTCGTGCTGAACGCGTCCTCACTCACCCTCTTGCCGGTATCGATTTTTATGTACCGCGCGCAACAAGGCGCCGAAAATCCGACATTGGTATTTCTTCCTGTTCTTCTCGCGACAGCTGCCTCGACTACGGCGGGCTTCTTTTCCGTCGCTTTCATGCAACGCCTGAGATTATGGGACCCGGTGGTATTTGCCTGGCTTGGAGGAACGGCGCTGATATTTGCCGCTGCCGTGACCGCAATGGCCAGCATGTCGGCATTGGCGCTTTCCGCCCTTTCCTCTCTGTTGGGGAATGTGGTGTTGTTTAGCCTGATCCTGCTGTTTCTCGTTGTGGGTGCGATCCGGCGGGTGCCGGTGTATGAAAGTTTTGTAGAAGGCGCAAAGGAAGGCTTTGAAGTCGCCCGCAATCTCCTTCCTTATCTGGTCGCCATGTTGTGCGCAGTAGGTGTGCTGCGCGCCTCAGGTGCACTTGATATGCTGCTGGAAGGTCTCCGGTATATCGTGCAGGCTGCCGGATGGGATACGCGCTTCGTGGATGCATTGCCGACGGCTCTGGTTAAGCCCTTCTCAGGCAGCGCAGCACGCGCGATGCTGATCGAGCTCATGAAAACCAGCGGAGTGGACAGCTTTCCGGCACTGGTTGCTGCCACCGTCCAGGGCAGCACCGAAACGACTTTCTATGTCGTTGCGGTATATTTTGGCGCCGTCGGCATACAGCGTGTGCGACACGCTGTCGGTTGCGCCTTACTGGCGGACCTAGCCGGAGTACTGGCGTCAATCGGCGTATGTTACTGGTTCTTTGGATAAAACGCCCAGGACTTGGCCTCAGCAACGTCATGTTCATGATCTGGGTTAGTGCCCTGAAATGACAGTGTTAGCTCCGTCCCGAAGCAATCAAATCAGCGAGCACGGGATAAAATCACCAACCAGCGACGCAGCAGCAGCAATTCAACGTGTCCTGCTTCAATGCCTGTGCTGCAATCCAGAACTGGATTAACTTTGTAATAACGCTTGCGGAAATCGCGGCAAACAAACAGTTCACGGTTGCCGAACCGAACCAGAAACGAGGTTGGAGCGTACTCAAGTCCAAAACGCGGGCTGAAGGGGTTGTTCAGGTGAGCCATGGTAGTTCTCCTTTTATCCGAAAGCGTTAATGAGCTATTACTGTATCACAACTACTGTATAAATAAACAGTAATTTCGATATGTCCATTCTTCACCGCTTTCGAACACCCATGTCACGCTCATTCAAGCGCCCTCTCCCAAAGCGAACTTGAGTACGTTATTCCCTACTGTCCTCCACGATACATATTGTCGTCGGCTTGTGAGCGGGGTCGCTCCGCAGGCATCGCTGATGGTCCCGTCGTACCCGGCGGCGCAGACGGTGCAAATGGGCGCGACCCGAACAGGCGGTCCCAGAAACTGCGCGATTCCTCGACGCCGACAGCGGCAATACCATTGCCGTTGACGTACTCACGGTACATCAGGTCGCCGTCTGCCTGTACGATGCCTTCAGGGATAGACCGTTCGAACGGACCTTTCCCTTTCAGCGTTGTACGCATATAGTCGACCCAGATTGGCAATGCGACCGTGCCGCCGAATTCCCTGCCACCAAGAGAGCGCGGCTTGTCGTAGCCCATCCAGGCCACACCGACAACGTCGCCGCCATACCCTGCGAACCAGCCATCCATTGCATCGTTGGTGGTGCCAGTCTTGCCAGCCAGATCGCGCCGGCCCAGCTTCTGGCTGGCGGCGGTACCGGTCCCGCCGTTTACCACTTCACGCATCATCGAATCCATGATGTAGGCGTTGCGGGGATCGATCACGCGGTTGGCTTCCTGACCTGCCGTGACCGGATTGGACTGGTTCAATACGTTTCCACGGTTGTCGAGAATTTTTTCGATCAGGTAGGGAGTGACCTGGTAGCCGCCATTGGCAAACACGGCATAGCCTTTGACCATCTGTATCGGCGTTACAGAGCCGGTACCAAGGGTCATGGTCAGGTTTGCCGGATGCTTGTCGGCGTCGAATCCAAAACGGGTCAAGTACTGCTGGGCATAGGCAGGCGTGATCGATTGCAGGATGCGGATCGATACCAGGTTCTTCGACCGCTTGAGACCGGTGCGCATCGTCACTGGGCCATCGTACCGGCCGTCATCATTCTGCGGCTCCCAAGACTGGCTGCCGGTTTGGGCGGCGTCAATGATGAGAGGAACATCATTGACGACAGTCCCGGGCGAAAAACCCTTTTCCAGCGCGGCCGAATAAATGAAAGGCTTGATGGTCGATCCAGGCTGACGCCAGGCCAGGTTCACATGGTCGAACTGGTTCAGTTCGAAATCGAAACCGCCGACCATGGCACGCAGGGCGCCATTCTGGGCATTCATGGAAACGAAGGCAGCCGACACCTCGGGTAGTTGCGAAATCCACCATTTCTTCTTTGCGTCACGTACGACACGGATCACCGCTCCCGGCTTGATGCGGTTTTGCCCTTTTCCACTCAATGCCGAAGCGGCAAAACGCAAGCCGTCGCCGGTGATTTCAATCTCATCGCCGGATAGCAGGCCGACACGTACCAGTCGCGACGAGGCGCTGGTGACGACTGCCGATTGCAATTCATCGCTATCGGGATGTTTGAGCAGCGTGTCGGAAATCAGCTGATCGCGTTCATCTCCCCCACGCGGCAAGTCGATGTAAGCCTCGGGACCGCGATAGCCGTGCCGGCGATCGTAATCCATCACGCCACGGCGCAGAGCCTCATAGGCCGCATTCTGTTCGCTGCTGGTAATCGAGGTGTAGACGCTGTAACCATGGGTATAAACGTCGTCTTTGTATTGTTCGACCATGTATTGCCGCACCGCCTCGGCGACATATTCGGCATGGGTATTGAACCGACGGCGGTCGCTGCGCACCGCCAGGTTTTCTTTTGCCGATTTGGCGTACTGTTCAGGACTGATATAGCCGAGTTCATGCATGCGCTTGAGAATGTACTGCTGACGCTGTTTGGCCCGTGTCGGATTGACAACTGGATTATTGGCGGCGGGCGCCTTCGGCAGACCCGCCAGCATCGCAGCTTCGGCAACAGTCAGATCTTTGATCGACTTGCCAAAATAGACCCGCGCGGCGCTGCCGAATCCATAGGCACGCTCGCCGAGGTAGATCTGATTCATGTAGAGCTCGAGAATCTGGTCTTTCGACAGACGCTGTTCGATCTCATAGGCCAGGACGATCTCGTGAATCTTGCGACCATAGGTTTTTTGCCGCGACAGGAAGAAGGTACGCGCAACCTGCATCGTAATAGTGGACGCGCCTTGTGCCCGACTCGACCGTAGGTTGGCCAGTCCGGCGCGGAGCACACCGATATAGTCGACGCCGCCATGTTCATAGAAACGGTCATCCTCGATGGCCAGCAATGCCTTGATCATTACCGGCGGCATTTGCGCGATGGGTATGAAGTCGCGCCTTTCCTCACCAAATTCACCGATCAGCACATCATCCGCGGTATAGACACGCAGCGGCATTTTGGGCCGGTAATCGATCAGCGCATCCAGCGAAGGAAGGTTGGGCTTGACAATCAGGACCACATAACCAAACAGGATCAGACAGACGAGAATAAATGAAGCAAAGAGGACCGCGCCGACCTGCAACAGGCGGCTGGAAAGCGACGTACTTGATTTTTTTCGCGAAGTTGAAGAGTTGCGCGACTTGCTGACCAACGTTATCCCCTTATTTTAAATATCTCAGGCAACGCAACTTTAACAGGCATTGGCCTTGGGGATGTAACGCGTTGTTACGCCAGCGTTGATTTCGACGTGGCGTACGGCGAAGCAGATTAATTTTAAAGGTCGTGGTAAGCGTGAACTGTCGTGTCGCTGCACCCCATGACAACGAGCAACGCCGCCCTATTCAGAAAACAATCCGGGGCGGCGTTGCACCATTTGGTAGTCAGCGATAGGTGCGGTTCGTAACCGCACCATGGAATTGCTTAGTGAAGCTGTTGTTTCAGACTGGAAATCGCCTTGCGCGCCTGGCGCACGGCATTTTGCAATTGAACGTCAATATAGTCGCTTTGGCTGCAGGCCTGCATGGCTCGGTCACCGATTTTTTCCAGTTTGGACACACACTGCCGGATCTGTTCCTGCGCCTGACCCTGTTCGGCTGCCTGAATGGCGTGGTCCGATTCCTGCTCCAGTTCGGTCAGGCATGTGCGCAGGCGATCCGGCACGTCGCTGCTCATCTCGCACATCTGGGCAGCGTTATCGATGCATTGTTCCACTTGATTGAATCGGTCTCTGAGCTGAGTTGCTTGCATAACATCTCCTTTGAATGCAACAGTAGGATGCTCTTTGGTACTTGTCGATTTTGTTAGTTCCGGGCGGTTTCAAATTTCCACATGGCGACAAGTTCAGTACTCTACTCCTTGCACTGTTTGTACTTTGTACATTTCGGCTGTAAAGATGTATACGGAACGGTTCTGCTCTGGCCTGATTAACCAACCAGCGAATGGCAGGAATCTTGCAGCCGCATTGTGTTGGGCAATTGCTCAAAGGATGCCATCATGAACCAAGCTCGTTTTCAGGACCGCAGGGATGCCGGACGGCAGCTGGCAGCGGCAACGGCTTTTTTGAAAAATCGCCACCCGGTGGTGCTTGCGCTTCCGCGCGGAGGCGTCCCCGTAGGCTATGAGGTAGCAAATGCGCTGAACGCGCCGCTCGATGTCCTTCTGGTACGTAAGATTCCAGCGCCGGAATGGTCAGAAATCGGCCTTGGCGCCGTGGTGGACGGTGATCCGCCTATCCAGATAATGAACCAGGCGGTACTGGATCACTTTCATCCCAGCCGTGAATATCTCGAGCAGGAAGTGCAACGGCAATTGGACGAAATGGCACGTCGTCGCCGCATCTATTGCGGTGGGCGGGATCCGGTGGCTGTCCTCAACCGGACGGTCCTGCTGGTGGACGATGGTGCGGCGACCGGCAGCAGCATGAAAGCGGCATTGCGTGCGATGGCCGGCATGCAGGCCAGGGAGGTGCTGTTTGCACTGCCGGTGGCGCCTGCGGACACCTACTGCTCCCTGAAGGAAGATGCGGACGACGGCATCTGCCTTCTGATACCCGATAACTTCCGGGCAGTAAGCGTGTATTACCGGGACTTTGAACAAACCGGCGACGACGAGGTGACGAGCCTGCTCGATGCGGCTGCACAACGTGACTTCAGCACAGAGAACCACGAGGAGGACATAATGAAGACCATTGCGCAGGTCATGACACACGACGTTACTGTGGTCGGTCCGCATGACAGTGTACGGCACGCGGCGCAGATCATGAGTGACTGGGATATCGGGGCTTTGCCGGTATGCGACGGCGAACGCCTGCTTGGCATGATCACGGACCGCGACATCACAATTCGAGCGGCAACAAGCAGCCGCTCGACCGATGAAATCCGTATCGCTGAAGTGATGACCGACGAGGTAAGCTGGTGCTTTGATGACCAGAGCATTCACGAAGTCCTGCAGCAGATGCGAGACCAGCAGGTGCGGCGCATTCCCGTCCTGGACCGCGATATGCGACTGGTGGGCATGGTCACGATCGGTGACCTGGSGAGCCGCGCCGATGCCGATATTGACGACACGCTGAAACAACTGTCGCGTCCTTCACCGGCATCCGGACCCAGCGCCGAGGAGGAAATCGTGCGTTTGCATCGCCCGCAGTCCGATACGGCGGATGGCCGTTTTTGAACAGGAAAGCAATGAGCGCCATGAACAGACGCGATGCGCTTCGGCTGATTACCAGCACCATGGGCATCGTTGCCTATTCATCCCATGCAGTGCCTTCGGCACCGGCCGGCAACGCCATGCTGAAGCGGCCGATACCATCCTCGAACGAGATGCTCCCAGTCGTCGGCCTGGGCACCTGGCAAACCTTTGACGTCGGCAGCGGAAGCGCCGAACGTGCACCGCTGCAAAAGGTGCTGCAGACATTTATCGAGCATGGCGGCAGCGTCATTGACTCATCGCCCATGTATGGGCGTTCCGAGGATGTCGCAGGCGAACTTGCTTCGCAACTTGGCTTGCGTCCAAAACTCTTTGTCGCCACCAAAGTATGGACCCATGGCAAGTCGGCCGGAGTAAAACAAATGCAGGACTCACTGCGCAAGCTGCGCGCGAATCCAATTGATCTGATCCAGGTCCATAACCTGATCGATGTCGAAACGCATCTCGACACCCTACGCGAATGGAAACGTGACGGCCGGGTTCGTTATATTGGCATAACACATTACACGGAAAGTGCACAGGATGAAGTATTACGGGTGGCGCAAGCCCATCCTGTCGACTTCATCCAGATCAACTACTCGGTTGGCGAACGTGAAGCGGAAAAGCGCTTGCTACCTTTCGCCAGGGATAAAGGTATTGCAGTCATAGCCAATCGTCCGTTTGCCAGTGGCGAACTGTTCCGACGGCTTCGCAATAAACCATTGCCGGCGTGGGCCGGCGACATCGATTGCCACAGTTGGGCGCAGCTTATGTTGAAGTATGTCATCTCACATCCTGCCATTACCTGCGCGATCCCGGCGACTTCCAATCCAGGACACGTTGTCGACAACATGCAGGCTGGTTTGGGCCGTATGCCGGACGCCCGGCTACGCAACATGATTGTTGCAGAAGTGTCCGCATAAGACCCCTGAAGGCAGCAGGTATGTTGTTTGCTCCAGTCCTTCGGTCCGCAGCGGCGGTTATTTAGAAAAATGGAGAATGCCATGATGAAATCCTTTACCGATAAGCTCTCACCCAGTGTCACCAACATGATCCGCATGGACCATACTTCGGTGCTGGAAACCTTTCACCAATACGAAATCAGCAGCAGCCCGCAACTGAAAAAGGCACTGGTAAGCACCGCATGCCTTGCCCTGGAGATTCATGCGCAGCTGGAAGAGGAAATCTTCTATCCGGCGATGCGCAATCTGGCCGCGGATACACCCATCGTCGGCAAGAGCGTTCCCGAGCACAATGAGATGCGCCGTCTAATCGGGCAATTGCGTGGCATGCAACCGACCGATCCGACATATGACCAGACTTTCATGGAGCTCATGCGCGACGTACTGCACCATGTTGCTGATGAAGAAACCACGCTGCTCCCGGACGCCGAGCGTCTTATTCCCGATCGACTGGGTGAGCTTGGCATGCAGATGACAAAACGGCGCATGCAGTTGATGGCGCCGCGTGCAGGGGAGATTGCGTCAAATACCGCACACTCGCTGCCGACAAGCTCAATGCTGGTTGCGGCTGGCGCGGTGCTCGCCGGCACCTATTTCGCCAAGCGCGCCATGGATCATCGTCATCATTGAGGCAGGCAGACAGTGGCGGTTGTGTTAAATGACGATGCCCTGCGCCACGACCGCGGTCCTCAGGGCCCGCGGTCGCCTCGCCGGTACAAGCGCCTCGGCGGATTTCGCGGAGTCAGTCCATTTGTCGTACTCAAGAAGTCGGTCGGTGACTTTTTTGCCGACGACATGACGACCTACGCGTCGGCGCTGGCGTATCAGGTTCTGTTCTCCATTTTTCCATTTGTCATTTTTTTGATTGCCCTTCTCGGCTTTCTTCATCTGTCAGAGTTTTTCAGCTGGCTGCGGGAACATGCCCAGCTGCTTTTTCCTCAGCAGGCAATGAGTGCAGTTAACCAGGTTATCGACGAATTGCAGCAAAAGAAGACCGGGGTACTCTCGTTTGGTGTCATCGTTGCGTTGTGGACGGCATCGGCTGCCGTGCGTGCCACCATCAATGCATTGAACGTCGCCTATGACGTCCCGGAATCCAGGCCAGCGTGGAAGCTCTATCCCTTATCCATCATTTACACGATCGGTTTCGCCGTATTGCTGATTGCTGCGGCCGCGCTCATGATTGTTGGTCCGCAAGCCATGCAGTGGGTCGCCGTGCAGTTCCGGCTGGAACAGGTCTTCGTCACGGTATGGGCCATATTGCGCTGGCCAATCGCCTTGTTTCTCCTGACCTTCTCCATTGCGGCGATCTATCACGTGGCGCCCAATGTCAAGCAGCCATTCCAGTTCATTACACCCGGTGCGGTCATCGCTGTCGTGACATGGATCATCGCCTCGATCGGCTTCAATTATTACGTCAGCAACTTTGCCGACTATAGCGCCACCTACGGCAGTATCGGTACCATCGTGGTACTGCTCTTATTCTTTTTCATCTCGGCGGCGGCCCTGCTATTTGGTGCGGAAGTCAACGCCGTTATCGAACAGCATGTGCCGCAAGCGGAGCGGCCCGATGAAGCGACTTTACCCCCGACGGACAAGCACACTTCCTGAACATCGCACACAGCATGAGAACCACCACACTTCCTGTCGGCGAAGCCATTCCCGTACTCGGCCAGGGCACCTGGAAAATGGGTGAAAGCCGGCGCCAACGGGAACATGAAATTGCCGCGCTACAGGCCGGCATCGACCTCGGGATGACGCTGATCGATACGGCGGAGATGTATGCGGATGGACTGTCGGAGGAAGTCGTCGCCGACGCCATCACCGGCCGCCGCGCCGATGTCTTCCTCGTCAGCAAGGTGCTGCCACACCATGCCTCCTTCAGCGGCACTATCGCGGCCTGCGAAGCAAGCCTGAAGCGACTCAGGACCGACTGCCTCGATCTCTATCTGTTGCACTGGCGCGGACAAGTGCCACTGGAGGAAACGCTGGAGGCATTTGACAGGCTGACGCGCGACGGCAAGATACGGCACTGGGGAGTCAGCAACTTCGACGTTGCGGATATGGAGGAACTGGCCGCGATTGCCGGCGACCGTCAACCTGCGGTCAATCAGGTACTGTATAACCTGACGCGGCGCGGAATCGAATATGACCTTATTCCGTGGTGTAACAAACGGGCCATTCCGGTGATGGCCTATTCCCCGGTGGAACAGGGTCGCCTGCTTGATTCGGCGGAAGTAAAACGTATTGCCGAGCGTCGTGGCGCCACACCGGCCCAGGTAGCACTGGCCTGGGTGTTGAGACGGCCGGGGATGATTGCGATACCGAAGGCAGGCGCCGCGGCGCATGTACGAGAGAATCGGGCTGCACTGGACCTCATCCTGAACGATGAGGATTTGCTCGCGCTGGACCGCAGCTTTCCTCCACCGAAGTCGGCACAAGCGCTCGAAATGATTTAGGGATGCACGAAGCTCAAGCCAGCATGGCGTCGACCATTTCGTAAGCCTTCTTGAAGCCGGCTTCCACCGCTGCGTCGGCGGACGGGAAGTCGCGGTCGTCGCCGGATGATGCGCTCAGTTCGCTTGCGGAGCCAGCATCCTCTCCGCGCTCAGCAATGCGTATGGTGTAATCCCAGGATGTCCCGCTGTCGTCGCGCGGCTGCGGCGAGACATGGACTTCAATGCCTCGGTATTCCTCGGTATGCCAATCCTGCGTATTTGCCATGGTGTCTGTACCGTTCAGCCCTGATCTTTCGATCCTACCTTTGGCACGACACCAGGCAATTGAGAAATCTCAGGCGGTGGCTTGTGACTGCGCCCGGCGTCGGGCCAGTTCCACGAAATACGCCAAGCTCCCCGGATTACTCATTGCATCCGGGCTGGCGACTTCGTCCACCGCCATCCCGAGCATCAGCTTCTTCACCGGCAGTTCCATCTTCTTGCCGCTCAGCGTACGCGGAATTTCATTCACCACAAACACTTCGTTCGGCACGTGGCGCGCGGACAGCGCCGTACGGATGTTGTCATTGATCCTGCGGACCAGTTCGGCATCGAGGCTTACGCCGGGACGCAGCACCACGAACAGCGGCATATAGGATTCTCGCCCAAGATACTCGAGATCGACCACCAGGCTGTCGAGGATTTCCGGCATGGCTTCCACGACGCGATAAATTTCGCTCGTGCCCATGCGTACGCCATGGCGATTGATGGTCGTATCCGACCTGCCGTAAATGATTGCGCCGCCGCGCGGTGTAATGCGCAGCCAGTCGCCATGCCGCCACCAGCCGTCGTAGGTATCGAAATAACTGTCGTGATAACGCTTGCCCTCGGGGTCGTTCCAGAAAAACAGCGGCATCGACGGCATGGGCTTGGTAACGACAAGCTCGCCTACCTCGTCATTCAAGGGCTTGCCGGCATCATCCATCGCATAGACGGCAATACCGAGGCAACGGCATTGCATTTCACCGGCATACAAAGGCACGATCGGGCAACCACCGACAAAGGATGCGGCGACATCGGTGCCGCCGCTGATCGAGGACAGCAGAATGTCGGGACCGAGTTGCTCATAGATCCAGGTGAACGCCTCAGCCGACAACGGCGAACCGGTTGAACCTATCGTATGCAGGCTGTCCAGCGTGGCCAGCTTGCGCGGTTCAATGCCAGCCTTCATGCAGTTGGCATAGTAGGCGGCGCCCGCACCGAACACCGTCAGCCTGGCCTCGTCCGCAAACTTCCACAGCGTACCCAGATCCGGATATCCCGGATTGCCGTCATACACCGCGATCGTCGACCCGAGCAGCAAGCCGGTCACCTGCGAATTCCACATAATCCATCCGGTGGTCGAGAACCACATGAAGCGATCCTGTTCCCCGAGGTCGCCGTGCAAGCCGTGGCCCTTCAATGCTTCGATGAGCGTGCCGCCTTGTCCGTGCACGATGGGCTTTGGCATGCCGGTCGTGCCGGATGAGTACACGACCCACAAGGGATGATCGAAAGGCAGCTGCTCGAAGCGCGGTGTGCTGTCTGCGTCAAGCAGCTCACTCCATAGCCTGGCACCGGTAACGGTCGCATCCTGGCGCAGATAAGGAAGCAACACCACATGCTCCAGCGTCGGCAAGGATTGCACGAGTCCGGCCACCACGTCACGCCGATCAAAATCCTTGCCGCCGTAACGATAGCCATCAACGGCAAACAGGACCTTCGGTGCGATCTGACCGAACCGGTCGAGTACACTCGGCGTGCCCATGTCCGGGGAACAGCTCGACCATACCGCGCCGATGCTCGCGCAAGCGTAAAAGGCGATGACTGTTTCCGGCACATTGGGCATATAGGACACCACCCGGTCGCCGGGCTGCACGCCCATCTCGCGCAAGGCATTGGCAACCGACGCAATTTGCCGGCGCATCTCCCGCCAGGTGATGCTGACAGTGGCACGCGCTTCGGACTTGCCTATGATGGCTGGCGTGTCCGCGTCTTCCATGTGGAATCGAAACACTTGCTCGGCAATGTTCAGTCGCGCGCCGTCAAACCACTTCGCGCCCGGCATCTTGTGGCTGTCGAGCACCTTGCTATAGGGAGCCGAATGCCGAATGTCAAAGTAACGCCAGATAGACTCCCAAAAGTCTTCGAGATGGTCGACCGACCATTGCCACAATTCCTCGTAACCGGAAAAGTTCAGTTTCTTATCCTGCTGAAGCCATTGCATGTAGTGGTGCATGCGGCTTTTGGCGATACGTTCAGGACTCGGCGTCCACAGCGGTGAAGGATTGTTCTCTGCCAATTTCTGTCTCCGTGATGTTGGATTTATGAATTCGCCTGCCCTTCTTTTTTGGCAAGCTTGATGCTGATGCTGATCGATACGGCAAGCACGCCCAGTCCGCCTGTAACGAGGATGTTGCGTGTACCGATATGTTCAACCAGTACGCCGGCCAATCCGACACCGAGCGACTGACCGAGAAAAAAACACGAGGCAAATGCCGACACCGCCGCGCCACGTCTTTCGGGCGCCATCTGCGTGGCATTGATCTGCAAGGTATTGTGCAGCATATAGAAACCGAGGCCGGCGATAAAACAACCGATGATGGTCCACCACCATACCGGGGCAATACCGATGCCGACAAGGGAAGCTGCGAGGAAGACGCCGCCCCATCGAGAAAGGCCGGCTTCTCCCAGTCGCTGCACCATAAGCCGGGAGAACAGCGCAAACACAAAACCGCCTAAACCGAACAGCATCACCATTGCACCGGATGCCGTCAGTGAAAGCCCGAACGTGTGGTGCACGTGCGAGGCGATGAATGCAAAGGCGCCATACAGGAACGCGCCTTCCAGGAAAACCGTAAGCAGGATGCGCCGCGCCCAGGCGCTCTGCAGAATCTGCCTGAATTCGCCGATCATACGTGGGATCGCTGCGCCTCCAACGCGGCGTGTTTGACGCGCATGGACCGGCAGTCGCCGGTTCAGCATAAACAGGGAAGCGCCAACCACCGCAAAGATGATGGCCACCATGAAAAACGGCAACCGCCAGTTCTGCACATCGGCTGCAAGACCACCCACCAGCACGCCGGTCGCGAGACCGAGGATCTGGCCAATCAAAAAACGCGCCAATACAGGCTGCCGGTCCTGATACGGAATAACGTCGCCGATCCACGCCATCGACAGCGGGATCAATGCCGCGGCGGTGGCGCCGGACAAGAGGCGTGCGCCGAGCAGCCATGAAAATCCGGGTGCCAGGCCACACAACAATGCCGTCAGCGCACTGGCGACCGATGCGCAAGCAACCACGAAGTACTTGCCGTAGCGGTCGCCGAGAGGGCCGAACAGGAGTTGAGAAAAACCGTAGGAAATAGAAAATACGGTAATGACCAACGACGCATCACCCAGGGTTACGGCGAACTCGCTGGCCAGTTGCGGCAACATCGGATCCGTGACGCGCAAGATGATGCCGCTACCGAAAGCGGCAAACGAAAGCAATGGAACGGCAACGCGGGGGATGGCGGGCTTAGCAGGAAGTGTCGTGTTGATGGATTGTGCGTCGGACTGCTTCATGGATCGATGTCGTTTTGAAAGGGCCAGCCTTACGCAAGCTGTCGGTGCAAATAACCAGGGGCAGGCAGCTTGCGTAAGGCAACATAAGGCAGCCGTGAAATATGATGCATTGAATGCTGCATTCTAGAGCGAAACGGGATAACGCGTATTTCGCTCCCTGGCATCAGTTGCGCTTCCGCAAAACTCTGCGCTGAACACTCGTTCTGCCGTATGATTGCCTCTCCAGTTTTCACGAACGCAATTGGCGATGCCCGCATCTTCTGTCCTGCTCGTTCCGCGTGATCTTCAGGTGCGCGCGGATGATCCATTCCGCTTCGACTATCCTTCTTTGGTTGAACGGCATGCAATTTGTATTGGCCTGACCCTGGAGTGGCGTCATCAGGAAGCGCTGCATCAATTTGCACGGCAACATACCCTGCCCGACGAGCATGCACGCGCCGAACGTTTTGCGCGTCCCGAAGACGGCCTGCGCAACCTGATCGGTCGCGCCCTGCTACGCAGAGTCGCTTCTCACTATGGCGGCATGGATCGCGCAACCTTCATACGCAGCAACACCTGGGGCAAGCCGGAACTACCCGGCTGCAGCGTTGGCTGCAATATCAGCCACGCCGGCATGCAAGTCTGGGTGGCGGTATCGACATATCCGCATGTCGGGATCGATATCGAGTCCGCCGCTGCGCCGCAGGAGATCCGTGATATTGCGGCAGGATTTCATCCCGATGAAGTGGCTGCTCTGCGGAAGATGCAGGACTCCAGCGGCGCCACCATGCGCTGCTGGTGCCGTAAAGAAGCGATATCAAAAGCGACCGGCCTTGGCGTGTCATTGCCCTTGCGCGCCTATGCAGTCGACTGTGAAGTGCGCCCCTCTTCCTGGCTACGCGTTGCACCGCCTAAAACTGTGCGCGACGACTGGACGACGGTCGACCTGCCGGTGGGAAGAGAGTATGTCGCCGCACTCGCAATCGAGGGACAGGTGGCGAAGGTGGATGTCCTGCGACTAAAGCTATTGCCCTGAAAATTAATACCGCAGGAGGAGTCAATAGCGGGCTATTGACGACGAGTGCAACGCAGGCAGGCGGCTCGGCGCCCCCGGAAAAAGACGCGATCTCATGGTGCGTTATGGCTTGGGATTGGTATAACTTCCTCAAGAGGCAGGGCGCTTCATTTTGCACGTCGTCGAAAGCGCCGTTTCCGACGTGGGCAAATAGCGTTCCGTCTTGAATCCGTATCCACTGCCCTCGTTGTCGAACCGGACCGATCCATCAGAGGTTTTGCGCATCACCGACACGTAAAGCGGCTGGAGCAACTGGTGATCCTCCACGCGCATGGTCGCTTCATGGAAGGCGTTCTTGAAGCGTGCACCTTCCAGTGCATGCGCCACCGCACCGGCTTCCGTACTGCCGGCCTTTTCAATCGCCGTGGCAAGCATCTCGATCATCAGATGCATGCGCAGATGGACATAATCGTCTTCAGGCTGCGGATACCGCTGGCGGAAATCCTGGTAATAAGCGTCGCTTGCGGAGTTCTTGATGCCCTGTCCGGTATTCGGATGCCATTCCGCGACGGCGCGCACACGGCCTACGCCGGCGTCTCCGATCGCTGCCGGTGCACCGAGTCCGTTTCCATAGAAGGTATAGAACTTGACGTTGAGGCCGCCTTCTTTCGCCGCCTTGACCAGTAGTGTGAGGTCGTTGCCCCAGTTGCCGGTTACGATGGTATCGGCACCGCTGGCCCGGATCTTGGCGATGTAGGGCGTAAAGTCCTTGATCTTGCCGATGGGGTGCAACTCGTCCCCGACGATGGCGATGTCGGGCCGCTTGCGAGCCAGCTGGCTACGTGCGGATCGCGCAAGCTGTTGTCCAAAGCTGTAGTCTTGTCCGATCAGGTAGACCCGCCTGGCGCTGACATCCTCCTTGATGACTTCGGTCAGCGCATGCATGCGCATGTCGGCGTGGGCATCGAAACGAAAATGCCAGTAACTGCATTTTTCGTTGGTGAGCGCCGGATCCACCGCAGAATAATTCAGAAAGAGCATGCGCTGATCCGGCATGCGCGCATTCTGCTTTTCGATGCCGTCAATCAGCGCCGCCGCCACGGCCGAGCTGTTGCCCTGCACGACAAAGCCGATTCGCTGGTCGCTCAGCTGCCGCAAGGCGATGAGAGATTCCTCGACGCCTTGCTTGTTGTCGATTGCAATCAGGGCAAGCGGATGCGTGCCGTCGGGCAGTTTCACCCCGCCCCTGGCATTGATCCGTTCTATGGCGTACTGCAGGTTACGCATCACCGCCTGGCCGGCATTGGCAAAGGAACCCGACAAACCGTCAATCATGCCGATGCGGATGGGTTCAGCGGACTGGCTTGTGCCGGATGCGGCAAGGATCACGGCAAGCACGGTGATCTTGATGCAGGAAGATTTGAACATGTAGTGGATCGCGATGCTTATTCGAAGTCGAGCATATGCCCCAGCTTTTCCTGCTTGGTGCGCAGGTAGGCAATATTGTGCGGAGTATGCGCGGTCAGCATCGGCACCCGCTCGGCAATCAATACGCCGTAGTCGGCGAGCTTTTGCATCTTGCGGGGATTGTTGGTCATCAGCCGGATCGACTTGACGCCAAGATGGCGCAGAACGTGCGCGGCGACTTCATAGTCTCGGATATCGACCGGCAGTCCGAGGTCGAGGTTGGCCTCGACCGTGTCACGCCCCTGATCCTGCAATTGATAGGCCTTGATCTTGTTGGCCAGTCCGATGCCGCGACCTTCGTGGCCGCGCAGGTACACGACAACGCCCTGTCCTGCGTCGGCGATACGCTTAAGCGCGGCATCGAGCTGTTCGCCGCAATCGCAGCGCATCGAACCGAGCACATCGCCGGTCAGGCACTCGGAATGCACACGTACCAGTACACGCTCCTGGTCCTTCAGGTCTCCCTTGACGATCGCCACATGCTCAACCGTCTCGCCGACCGGCTGGTAGACGTGAATGCGGAATTCCCCATGCTTGGTCGGCAGAAGCGACGATGCGACGTGGTCAAAAATCTTGTCGGAGCCGGCTGCAGCCGTTTGTTGCTCTCCGTTGTTGTTCATTCTGAAATATCCTAGGCCTGTCATCGAGATGCGCCGTCACGGCCCGGATCGGCGGCGCATGCTGTGGAATGAACGCGCTGGCCGGCGATGCGAAGCAAAACCCGGCAGAGCGACCCGCAAGTTTAACTGAAAGCCTCGGGCGCTTTGGGTTCGTCTGGCAGAGGAATCCGTTCAATTTCATCCGGCACCTTGCCAAACTGCTGCGTCCGCCATCTTTCCTTGGCTTCCTCGATCGCTTCCCGGCTGCTGGCGACAAAATTCCACCAGATGAAGCGGTCGCCATCCATGGATTGGCCGCCCAGCAGCATGAGACGCGTTTGCGTTACAGCCTCTATTGTAGTTTCTTGCGCGTCGGTCAGCACGGCCATGTGCTTTTCCGCAAGCTCGGTGCCGCCGATACGAACCGCGCCATTGACCAGATAGACGCCGCGCTGCGGGTACTCGGCAGGCAGGCGGAACTGCGCGCCGGCCTCCATCTCGACCGCCGCATAAAACATGTCGGAAAAAGTCTTGGTCGGGGCGCGCTTGCCGAATGCGCTGCCCGCTATCAGTCGCAGGCGTACGCCGGGAGAATCGACCTGGGGAAGTGTCGCTGCCGGATGGTGTTCGAATGCCGGCTCGGTAGTTTCATGCTCTTTTGGCAATGCGATCCAGATCTGGATGCCCTGCAGCGTGCCGCCGCTCTGGCGCAAAGCGTCCGGTGTGCGTTCGGAGTGCGCGATGCCGCTACCCGCGGTCATCCAGTTGACGTCACCCGGGCGGATCTCTTGCACGGTGCCCAGCGAATCGCGATGCAGGATCGCGCCTTCGAACAGATAGGTGACAGTGGCAAGGCCAATATGAGGATGCGGACGGACGTCAAGTCCTTTACCCGGCCCAAAGACCGCCGGTCCCATATGGTCGAAAAAGATGAATGGCCCAACCATCTTGTGCGGATGGCTGGGCAGCAGGCGGCGAACCATAAATCCGTCGCCAAGGTCTTTCTCATGCGGTTTAATCAGGTCAAATGGCAAGCTCATAATTGGCATTCCTCGCAAGTCGTTTGCCCGACATTATCCGCTTAACTGGCCGCTTGGGTGAACTTGCCGCTCTGGAAGTCGCTCATCGCCTGCTCGATTTCTTCGACGGTATTCATTACAAACGGGCCATACTGTGCGACAGGCTCGCGCAGCGGTTTGCCGGCCAGCAAAAGGAAACGTGCGCCGCCAGCGTCGGCAGTGACTTCGACCTGCTCACCGGGCGACAGGATGCCGGCACTACGGGTCTTCAACGGCCTTGGTGCATCTGCCGGACCGATCTTGACGCTACCCTCGAAGGTATAGAGAAAGACGTTATGGCCGGCATCCACCGGATGGCTGAAGACGGCGCCCGCAGGCAGTTCGACGTCAAAATACACCGGCTCGGTCGACAAACCCTGGATCGGACCCGGCACCGACTTGCCGTCCAGTTCCAGCGTGCCGGCAATCACCTTGACCCGGCCGCCATTCGGCAAGGTCACCACCGGAATGTCGGCAGCGGGAATATCGCGATAGCCGGCAGGCTTCATTTTTTCCTTGGCCGGCAGGTTGATCCATAACTGGAAACCGCGCATACGGCCCTCTTCCTGCTGCGGCATTTCAGAGTGCACGATTCCGCGACCGGCTGTCATCCACTGGACGCCGCCGTTCATCAACTCACCCACGTTACCGAGGTGATCTTCATGCCGCATATGGCCATCGAGCATGTAGGTCACAGTTTCAAAGCCGCGGTGCGGGTGGGCTGGAAAGCCGGCAATGTAATCGCCGGGATTCTCGGATGAAAACTCGTCCAGCATCAGAAAAGGATCGAGGCGGGTACCCTGCCCCTGTCCGAGCGTGCGGCGCAGCTTGACGCCGGCGCCGTCGGAAGTGGCAAGTCCTTCGATCACGCGTTGCAGAGTTCGGGAAGTTACAGTGGTAGTCATGGCATTCTCTTCCTTTGTCGCCGGCCCGCCTGGTGACGGACCGGTCTCGTTGATTGCACATTCAGACGGTTACGGTATTGCTATGATCGCTACATTGAGGGCAGAAGCGGGTGTCCTGCCCTACCTGACCTTAACTGGCCGTCTTCCGGTCAGGCTGCGGAGCGCAGCGGCTCGGCAAGCTGCCGGATCACGGCGCCAGCGTTTGTCAGTGCCTCCTGCTTCGGCGCGTCGCCCATTGCCAAACCTTCAGCATAGACGAACTCCACGTCAGTCATTCCCAGAAAACCCAGGAAGTCGCGCACATAGCTTGTCTGGCTGTCGCGCGCCGTGCCTGCATACATGCCGCCACGGGCTGCCAGTACGTAGACTTTCTTGCCGGTCAGCAGACCGACCGGGCCGTTTTCGGTATAGCGGAACGTTACGCCAGCACGAGCGATATGATCAAAATAGGCTTTCAGTGTCGACGGAATGCCAAAGTTGTACATAGGCAGGCCAAGCACAATCGCGTCCGCACTGCGCAGCTCATTGATCAGCGCATCCGAAAAATCGATAACGGCTTGCTGCTCGGCATTACGGTCTTCCGGCTTTGCCAGGAAGGCGCCGAAACGCTCACCATCAAGGTGAGGGACCGGCTCGGCTGCCAGATCGCGTACCTTTACTTCGGTTTGCGGATTCGCTTTTGTCCAGGCTGCGACAAACTTGTCGGTGAGCTGGCTGGATTGGCCGTTACCGGCAAACAGGCTGGAGTTGATCTTCAGTAGTGTAGTCATTCTGTTTCTCCTCAATTCGGTTGGGTGAGTTCATTAAACTATTTATTGAGCCGATAAAAAAGTAGAATAATTAGCTCAAACCTATCTATTGAACTGATAAAACATGGAAAACCAGTACATCACACTGGAGCAATGGCGCACCCTGATCACCGTTGTGGATACCGGCGGCTATGCCCAGGCGGCGGAAGTCCTGCATAAGAGCCAATCCTCGGTGACGTATGCGGTGCAAAAAATTGAAAGCTTGCTAGGCGTGAAGGCTTTTGAAATCCAGGGCCGAAAAGCCATGCTGACGCCGACCGGCCAGTTTCTTTACCGCCGGGCAAAAGCTTTACTTGAAGAATCAAGTTCCCTGGAGCGGGCTGCCAGGCGCTTGTCCGCTGGCTGGGAAGCCGAGATACGGATTGCAGCAGAAATGATTTTCCCAACCTGGCTGTTGCTGGGATGTCTGGAGAAATTGGGTCTGGAAAGCCCACACACAAGAATCGAACTGGTTGAATCGGTACTCGAAGGCACCACAGAGGCACTGCTGACCGGCAAGGTTGACCTCGCCATTGCGAACCGCGTACCACCTGGATTTTTGGGCGCGCAACTGATGCGCCTGCGCTTCATTCCTGTTGCCAGCCCAGGGCATCCGTTACATGCTCTCGGTCGCGAGGTGACCATGGAGGACCTGCATGCGCATCGCCAGCTCGTCATCCGCGAATCCGGGTCGCGACGCGATACGCGGGTAGCGTCGCTTGAAGCACCGCAACGATGGACGGTCAGCCATATAGCCACGTCCATCGAGGCTATCAAAATGGGCTTTGGCTTTGCGTGGTTTTCGGAGGAAAAGATTTTGAACGAGCTGCGCGATGGCAGTCTCAAGCCGCTGCCGATGGAGAATGGCGGAGAACGCTTCACCGATCTTTACCTTGTGTTTGCCGATGTCGACAGCGCGGGTCCGGGAACACGACGGCTGGCGGAGATCATTCGTGAAGCGGTGGAGACCGAATGCATGCGGTACCAGGATCTGTGACACAACACTTAACTGAAAAAATGAAAAAAGCCAGCCCCGAATCGGGCTGGCTTTTTAACGGGCGACGTCAACAGTACCAAAGAGCGTAGCGCTCAATACTGCAATGTCATTAGCCGCCAATCGTCGTGCCGAGGTTTCCGGCAGCCTGCTGCATTTCTTCACGCACTTCGGCGCGGGTCTTGCCGGATGCCGGATTAACGTGCTCAACAAATTCCGGTCGGCGGCTCAGGATTACCTCGTCATATGATGTCTTCTGGGCGACGCGAGCCTGTGCACGCGGTGCTGCAGGAGTTGGCAACGCGGTCGATGCAGTTGATGCGGCCGGGGCGGCGGATGAGGCCAATGCGACGCGAGTGTACTCGACGAATTCGGGAGCGTGGGTAATCTGGCCTTGCGCATTTGCCTGCGCCAGTTCTGCCTTCACCTCGGTGCGAGTCCGGGTCGATACGAAGTTGCTGAACTCGTCAAATTCCGGATTGCCTTGTGCGAAAGTCGAACCAGCAGCGGCAAACAGGGCAACAGCAGCGAAGATAGTCTTGGTGTTCATGTTCATTCTCCAAAAGTCAATGTTGGTTAGTGCGGGCTCGGCGGTAAGAAAGACAGTGGGTTGTCCGTCGGGTCCTGCCTCGGTGAGCCGCACTTGTTTTGTTGTGTGCTCATCGATGAAGCACAGTCTATAGGCTTCGATTCACACAAAAAACCCTGCTTTTGACAATGAACTATTTCGAAAACAAAAACAATCAGCTTGAAATGAAGACCCTCTTGGGCTACTTGTCTACGTGTCTACTTCTGCTTGTCGCAGATGGTGTTGATCTCCGCGAGGAAGGTCTTGAAGTCGATCGGCTTTTCAATGTAACCGTCACATCCGGCGGCAAGTATGCGTTCGCGGTCGCCTTTCATCGCGGAGGCTGTCAGGGCAACGATAGGGATGTGCGCGGTCTCCGGATTGGCCTTGATGACGCCGGTCGCTTCCATGCCATCCATATCAGGCAACTGCATGTCCATGAGTATCAGGTCCGGTTGCTCGGCCTGCGCCATGGCGATGCCTTTGCGTGCATCTTCAGCCTGGAGAGGAGAATGTCCGGCGCTCTTCAACAGCAGAACCGCCAGTTTCATATTTGCGGGCGAGTCTTCGATGATCAGTATGCGAGCCATTTTGGATTTGGTCAGTAACGGTTCAGTCAATTACGCGTTCATCGTTTGGGAACGCTTTGACAAATGCATGCAGGAAACCGCCTTTGCATGTTGTCGCTGGTACGCCATGCTCGACGGAAGAGGGAAACGTATTCTACCTTCGCTTGCTTCTGCAAGCGGGCGTCATGCGAGCGATAATCATCGCAGCACATTTAAGTAAAACTTTAAGTAAAACTCTAGAGGAAGCGACATGAGCGCAGCGAACAGCTTGAAGGCAGATTACATCATCATCGGAGCCGGCATTGCCGGTGCCTCCATTGCCTACTGGCTGGCGCCACACGCAAACATCATCCTGCTTGAACAGGAATCCCAGCCCGGCTATCACAGCACCGGCCGCTCCGCCGCACTGTTCATGGAGAGCTATGGCCCTCCGCAGGTCCGCGCACTGACCTGCGCGAGCAGGGCATTCCTCTCGTCCCCGCCTGCCGGCTTTACCGAGCATCCCATTCTGTCAGCACGGGGCGCGCTCATGGTCGCCATGCATGGTCAAGAAGAGTTACTCGAGGAGCACGACGCGATTGTTCGTTCGGTCTCGGATCTGGCCCGTCGCCTGCAACCTGATGAGGCCCATGCGCTAGTCCCTGTGCTGCGTCGCGAATTGCTGCTCGGCGCAGTGTATGAACCGGATGCCTCGGACATCGATGTGCATGCGCTGCACCAAGGCTATCTGCGTGGCGCGCGGCATGCGGGCGCCACGCTGTTGTGCGACGCTGGTGTGAGAGCGATGGAATACGCAAATGGCACATGGCGCATTGACGCAGGTGGCAAGCGGCTGGAAGCACCCGTCGTGGTCAATGCGGCCGGCGCCTGGTGCGATGTCATCGCCGAGATGGCTGGCGCGAAGAAAATAGGCCTTGTGCCAATGCGCCGCTCGGCATTCACTTTCTCGCCGCCTGCGGGAGTCGATGCGTCGCGCTGGCCGATGTTTATCGGCGTCGATGAATCGTATTACGTGAAGCCGGACGCCGGCATGCTATTGGGTTCGCCCGCCAATGTCGACCCTGTGCATCCACACGATGTGCAGGCGGAAGAACTTGATATCGCGATTGCAATAGACCGTATCGAAACAGTGTCAACATTGACAATACGTCGGCCTCAACATGTTTGGGCGGGCTTGCGTTCCTTTGTCGCCGATGGGAGTTTCGTCGGCGGTTTTGATAACGATGTCCCGGGTTTTTTCTGGGCTGCGGGTCAAGGCGGTTACGGCATTCAATCCTCCGCCGCTGCTGGCGAACTTTATGCCGCACTGCTGCGCGGCATGAGGGTGCCTTCACATATCGACAACTTTAACGTTGATCTGAAACAACTAAGTCCTGCCCGGATCCGCTGATGATTCATAGGGGCAATGTTGCACGACACCACGAAACGCATGCAAAAAACATGCAATTAACGCAGGGTTTTAGCAAAGTGTAAACGTTTAGATTTCCGTACGAAAAGGTTTCACGCGTTTTATTTACGCGCATCAACTTCTTGCCATCTTTTACGCTTTTTCTCCGTGACATCGGGAACAATGCCACTGGTGCTCCTTCTAAACCTACCTGGTGTCCAGTCGCGAGGAAACGTTTATCCAACGAAATTTCCAAGCGGGAAATCTGGTGGCGCCGATACCCGAAACATTCACCCCGGAAGCGTCTGTTGCTGACTCACCGCAGGATGCCCGGAGGCTCTTCGGTCGGATATTGCTGTGCCATTACCGGCCGTCTGTAACCCTGACGACCTGGACAAGTGATTACCTACTGAGACCGCCTCAATGCCGCGGCTTCGAGCGAGAAAAAAGTGCGCAAACCGAAAATACTACTAGTCAACGATCATCCTGCCAGCCTGCTCGCCCTCAAGACTCTTCTTGTCAACTCACCTCAGGGAAAAGAATACGACCTTATCACTGCAACCTCCGGCGCCGAAGCGCTGCGTGCAGTACTCGACCATGAATTCGCAGTCATCCTGCTGGATGTCAGCATGCCTGGCATGGACGGATTCGAAACCGCGGAAACCATTCATTCCCATCCGCGCTCTTCATCGGTCCCGATTATTTTCATTACCGCACATTACGCTGATGAAATGAACCGTCTCAAAGGTTATCTGCATGGCGCAGCCGATTACCTGATCAGTCCCGTCATCCCACAAATTCTTCAAAGCAAGATTGCAGTGTTCATTGATCTTGCGCGCAAGAACCTCGAACTGGAATCGCAAAAGGAAGAATTGGCGATGATGAATCGCGACCTGCAAGTACAACAGATGCAGGACCTTAAACGCATCAATGCCGCACTTGAATCCGAGATCATCGAACGTCGCCAGGCCGAAGAGCGCGCTCACGAACTGGCGACGCGCGATCCGCTGACTGGCCTGATGAACCGACGCTCACTAACGGACAGGCTGGAACATGCAATCGCCATGGCAGCGCGTCATGGACAACGGCTGGCGCTGCTCTTCATGGACCTCGACAAGTTCAAGAGCATCAACGATACCCTCGGCCATGATGCCGGCGATGACTTGCTCCTGCAGGTTGCGGACCGCATTTCCGCGTCGGTGCGCGAGTCCGACATCGTCGCGCGCCTTGGCGGCGACGAATTTGTCGTACTGATGGAAGTGCTGCCTTCGTATGCGTCTGCAGCGGAAGTCGGCAGAAAGATCGTATGCGCTCTTGGAGAACCATTCCAGATTCAAGACCAGCATATCGGCTCGCAAAGTGTCAGGACCTCTGCCAGTGTCGGCATTGCGCTCTACCCGCAAGACGGCAATACCATGCATTCGCTCATGCGCAGCGCCGACCTGGCGATGTACCACGCAAAGCAGGAACGGCGCGGCAGCATCCAGTTTTTTCACGAAGAACTCAATGTGCGTATGCTGGAACGTTCGCAGCTTGAGCATGAACTGCAGCACGCACTGGAAAACGACGAATTCGAACTGTACTACCAGCCCAAGGTTGAAGCACGCAACGGACGCATTGCTGGCGTCGAAGCATTGCTCCGCTGGCATCATCCACGTCTTGGCCTGCTCAGCGGCGGTCAGTTCATCAGCGCGGCGGAAGACACCGGCCAGCTCGTCTCCATTGGCGAATGGGTCATCGGCGCCGCGTGCGCGCAGTCGCGATTGTGGCAGGATGCGGGCATGTCCTATCCCTCCTTGCCGATCGCGGTCAACGTCGCGATTCCGCAGATCTACGCCGATCTTCCCGAGGTGATCGACCGCCAGCTGCGCAAGCATGGCGTTCCACCGTCCAGCCTGCAACTTGAAATCACCGAATCACTCGTCATCCGCGATGTCGAGAAGGCGACTGAAGTGCTGCGCAAAATCAGCGAGAGCGGCATCACGATCGCCATCGACGACTTTGGTACCGGCTACTCGTCCCTGTCGGTGCTGAAAGCGCTGCCAATCGATATCCTGAAGATCGACCAATCCTTTGTTCGCGACCTCGGCAAGAACCTTGGCGACCACGCCATCGTAGAAGCCATCGTCAACATGGCACGCGCGCTCGCTTTGCGCGTCGTTGCCGAAGGCGTGGAAACCTTTGAACAGCTGACCATCCTGCGCGAGCTCGGCTGCGATGAACACCAGGGCTATTACTACAGCCGCCCTCTTCCCGCGCAGGAATTCGCCGCGCAGATGCTGCACTTCAGTGCCGCCTGAGCACTTGCCCGCACGTCCCTCTTCTTTAAGAATTGCTCCATGGATATGAGAACTGAAACGCATGACGAATTAGACGTCAAGATGCTGCTTGCGACCTTGAGAGCGCTAAAGAAAGGCGATTTCACGGCGCGTATGCCGGCAGACTGGACCGGTCTAGCAGGCAAGGTTGCCGACCTGCTCAACGACATCATCGAAATGAATCAGAACATGACGGAAGGCATCACTAATGTGAGCCGCGTCGTGGGGCGGGAAGGCCGGCTCACACATCGGGCATCGATGCCGAACTTGTCCGGCGGCTGGGCTATCATGGTGAAGTCGATCAACACCCTGATCGATGATCTGGTACGTCCTACCAACGAGATGGCGCGTGTCATCGGCGCTGTGGCGAAAGGCGATTTGTCACAGACAATGTCGCTCGATGTCGACGGGCGACCGCTCAAGGGACAGTTCCTGCAATCGGCGACAACGGCCAACACCATGGTCGATCAGCTTGGATCGTTTGCTTCCGAGGTGACGCGTGTGGCGCGCGAGGTAGGTACCGAAGGCAAGCTCGGTGGTCAGGCGAATGTGCCGGGCGTTGCGGGCACCTGGAAAGACCTCACTGACTCGGTCAACTCGATGGCGGGTAACCTGACATCGCAGGTACGCAACATCGCGGACGTAACGACCGCCGTGGCGAATGGCGACTTGTCCAAGAAAATCACCGTGGACGTGCGCGGCGAGATTCTCCAGCTCAAGGACACGATCAACACGATGGTGGATCAGCTGCGCTCCTTCGCTTCGGAGGTGACCCGCGTGGCACGCGAGGTGGGTACCGAAGGTCGCCTTGGCGGCCAGGCGTATGTGCCCGGCGTCGGCGGCACGTGGAAGGACCTGACCGATAACGTGAACTTCATGGCGTCGAACCTGACGGGCCAGGTGCGTAACATCGCGGAGGTCACAACCGCGGTGGCGAATGGCGATCTCTCCAAGAAAATCACGGTAGACGTCAAGGGCGAGATCCTCCAGCTGAAAGACACCATCAACGTGATGGTGGACCAGTTGTCTTCCTTTGCTTCCGAGGTGACGCGTGTGGCGCGCGAAGTCGGTACCGAAGGCAAGCTCGGCGGTCAGGCGCATGTAAAAGGTGTCGCAGGTACGTGGAAAGACCTGACCGACTCGGTGAACTCGATGGCGGGCAACCTGACTGGCCAAGTGCGCAACATCGCCGACGTGACGACCGCGGTAGCAAACGGTGACCTCTCCAAAAAAATCACCGTCGACGTCAAGGGCGAAATCCTCGAACTGAAAAACACGATCAACGTGATGGTGGACCAGCTGAACTCGTTCGCGTCGGAAGTAACGCGCGTGGCGCGCGAAGTCGGTACCGAAGGCCGTCTCGGCGGTCAGGCCAATGTGCCCGGCGTTGCCGGCACGTGGAAAGATTTGACCGACTCGGTCAACTCCATGGCGGGCAACCTGACTGGCCAGGTGCGTAACATCGCCGACGTGACGACAGCGGTAGCGAACGGTGATCTCTCCAAAAAAATCACCGTCGACGTCAAGGGCGAAATCCTCGAACTGAAAAACACCATCAATACCATGGTGGACCAGCTTTCTTCATTTGCATCGGAAGTAACTCGCGTGGCCCGCGAGGTGGGCACCGAAGGCAAGCTCGGCGGCCAGGCTTACGTGCCAGGTGTCGGCGGCACGTGGAAGGACCTGACCGATAACGTGAACTTCATGGCGTCCAACCTGACGGGCCAGGTGCGTAACATCGCTGAGGTAACGACGGCGGTTGCACGTGGCGACTTGTCCAAGAAAATCACCGTGCATGTCAAAGGCGAGATTCTTGAGTTGAAGGACACCATCAACGTGATGGTGGATCAGCTGTCGTCATTCGCCTCTGAAGTAACCCGCGTAGCGCGTGAGGTAGGTACCGAAGGCAAGCTGGGCGGTCAGGCGAACGTGCCGGGCGTTGCCGGCACCTGGAAAGACCTGACGGACTCAGTGAACTCGATGGCGGGTAACCTGACGGCGCAGGTACGCAACATCGCCGACGTGACGACTGCTGTTGCGAACGGCGACTTGTCCAAGAAAATTACGGTGGACGTGCGTGGCGAAATCTATGAACTGAAGAACACCATCAACGTGATGGTGGACCAGCTGAATTCGTTTGCGTCGGAAGTAACGCGCGTGGCCCGCGAAGTGGGTACCGAAGGCAAGCTCGGCGGCCAGGCGCAGGTGAAAGGCGTCGGCGGCACGTGGAAAGACCTGACCGACAACGTGAACTTCATGGCGTCGAACCTGACCGGTCAGGTTCGTAACATCGCAGAAGTGACAACGGCAGTAGCGAGGGGCGATCTTTCCAAGAAAATCACGGTTGACGTCAAGGGTGAAATTCTTGAGCTGAAAAATACCATCAACGTGATGGTGGACCAGTTGTCCTCATTTGCCTCTGAAGTAACCCGTGTCGCGCGTGAGGTAGGCACCGAAGGAAAATTGGGTGGACAGGCGAATGTGTCTGGCGTTGCCGGTACCTGGAAAGATTTGACCGACTCGGTCAATTCGATGGCGGGTAACCTCACAGGCCAGGTGCGTAACATTGCCGATGTGACGACTGCGGTAGCGAACGGCGACCTGTCGCGAAAAATCACCGTGGACGTCAAGGGTGAAATTCTTGAACTGAAGAACACCATCAACGTGATGGTGGACCAGTTGCGCTCCTTCGCCTCCGAGGTGACCCGCGTTGCGCGTGAGGTGGGTACCGAAGGCCGTCTCGGCGGTCAGGCCAACGTGCCTGGCGCATCCGGTACATGGCGCGATCTGACCGACAACGTGAACTTCATGGCGTCCAATCTGACCGGTCAGGTGCGTAACATCGCGGCGGTGACCACGGCGGTTGCACGTGGCGACTTGTCCAAGAAGATCACGGTGGATGTCAAAGGCGAGATCCTGGAGCTGAAGGACACGATCAACGTGATGGTGGACCAGCTGTCGTCATTCGCTTCCGAGGTCACACGCGTAGCGCGTGAGGTAGGTACCGAAGGCAAGCTGGGCGGACAGGCGCAAGTCGAAGGTGCAGCGGGTACCTGGAAGGACCTGACCGACAACGTGAACTTCATGGCGGCGAACCTCACCGCGCAGGTACGTGGTATCGCGGGCGTGGTGAGTGCGGTGGCCAAGGGCGACCTGAAGAAGAAGCTGACGGTCGCGGCACGCGGGGAAATGGCGACGCTCGCCAATACCATCAACGAGATGACCGACACACTGGCGGTGTTCGCCGATCAGGCAACCACCGTCGCCCGTGAGGTCGGCGTCGAAGGCAAGCTGGGCGGACAGGCGAGCGTGCCGGGCGCATCGGGCACCTGGAAGGACCTGACGGAGAACGTCAACCAACTTGCAGCGAATCTGACCAACCAGGTGCGTGCGATCGCGGAAGTGGCAACCGCCGTGACGCGCGGCGACCTGTCCCGGTCGATCCAGGTGGAAGCGCGCGGCGAAGTGTCCTACCTCAAGGACAACATCAATGAGATGATCCGCAACCTCAAGGAAACGACGCAGAAGAATGCGCAGCAGGACTGGCTGAAAACCAACCTTGCCCGCTTTACACGATTGCTGCAGGGTCAACGCGATCTGCAGACGGTTTCCGCCCTGATCCTTTCCGAGCTGGCGCCACTGGTATTTGCCCACCATGGCGTGTTCTACATGATGGACTCGGCGCAGGAAGACGCGCACTTGCACCTCATCGCAAGTTACGGCTTCCGTTCGGCCAACAACATTCCGCGTTCCTTCCGTCCGGGCGAAGGTCTGGTGGGACAGTGCGCACTGGAAAAACAGCGCGTGTGGCTGACCAACGTGCCGCGCGATTACGTCGTCATTTCGTCCGGCCTCGGCGCGGCGCCACCGACCAATATCGTGGTCTTGCCTATCCTCTTCGAACAACAGGTCAAGGCCGTGATCGAAATCGCATCGCTGGAACGCTTTACCGAGACGCACCTGAACTTCCTCGATCAGCTGATGGAAACGATCGGCGTCGTGCTCAACACGATTGAAGCCAACAGCCGTACCGAAAGCCTGCTGATCCAGTCACAATCGCTGGCACAGGAGCTCCAGCAGACCAACCTGGAACTGGCGGAAAAGGCACGCCTGCTGTCCGATCAGAATATCGAAGTGGAGCGCAAGAACTTCGAGGTCGGACAGGCCAAGCTGGCGCTGGAAGAAAAAGCGACGCAGCTGGCCCTGTCGTCCAAGTACAAGTCGGAGTTTCTTGCGAATATGTCGCATGAGTTGCGCACGCCGCTCAACAGCCTGTTGATCCTTGCGCAGCAGTTGAGCGACAATCCGGACAGGAACCTGACCGATATCCAGGTCGAGTTCGCCAAGACGATCTATGGGTCAGGCAGTGACCTGCTTACCCTGATCAACGATATTCTGGACCTGTCGAAGATCGAATCCGGCACGGTGACGCTGGAAATGAGCGATTACCGCTTCGAGACCATGCGTGCTTACGTCGAGCGTACCTTCGGTCACATGGCGGAGGCCAAGAAAATCCAGTTCTCGGTTGAGTTGGACGGCACCTTGCCGGCCGCGATGCGGACGGATACGACGCGCCTGCAGCAGATCCTGAAGAACCTGTTGTCCAACGCGTTCAAGTTCACTTCACACGGTCGGGTGTCGCTGCATATCGGCATGGCTCATAGCGGGTGGACCAGCGATCATCCTACGCTGGCGCATGCCGATGCCGTCCTGGCTTTCGCGGTCACGGATACCGGCGTCGGTATTCCGGGCGACAAGCTGCAGCTGATCTTTGAAGCATTCCAGCAAGCCGACGGCAGCACCGCCCGCAAGTACGGCGGCACAGGCCTCGGTCTATCGATCAGCCGTGAACTCGCGCGCCTGCTGAGCGGTGAAATCCGGGTGGAAAGCGAAGTCGGCGTCGGCAGTACCTTTACCCTTTACCTGCCTTATCTGGGTGATGGCGTCATTGACGTCGAACCGCATCAGCCAGCCGCGCTTCCTGCGCCGATCCACGACGAGAAGCAGCATGGCACCGCTGAACTGGCCAGGGAGCAACTGAACGTCCCGGCGTCGAGCGATTCCGAAGACAACGAGTGTCCGTCCGATGACCGGGCATTGGTGTCGCCCGGCGATCCGGCTGTGCTCATTGTCGAAGACGACGAGGAAGTGGCGCGCGCCCTGCTCGATCACGCGCGCGAACGCAACTTCAAGGGGATCGTGACGCGCCAGGCCGACTCGGCGCTGGCATTGACGCGCGACTATCTCCCGACTGCGATCCTGCTCGATCTCGACCGCATGGAAGACGATGGCTTCACGGTCCTCAACCGTCTCAAGCGCGATCCCGGCACGCGGCATGTGCCGGTACATGTACTCTCGCAGGCCGATGGGCGCGAACGTGCGTTGCGCGACGGTGCATTTTCCTATCTGCAGAAACCCGTCAGCGTGGATCGCCTGCAGGAGGAGCTTCTGCGTATCCAGGATTACGTCACCAGCGGCAAGCGGCATCTGCTGGTGGTGGAAGACAATGCGGTGCAGCGCGACGCCGTCGTCGACCTGATCGCGGGGAACGACGTACAGATCGAAGCCGTCGCTACCGGACAGGAAGCACTGCGTCACCTGCGCCGCCAGCAGTTCGACTGCGTGGTGCTGGATCTGCAGTTGCCGGATATCGACGGCTTTGCCCTGCTTGAAGAAATCGGCAACGATCCTTCATTATGCAATCTGCCGGTAATCGTCTATACCGCTTCGGAGCTCACCACCGAGGCGGTCGACAAGCTGCAGCGTATCGCCAAGACAGTCGTGTTGAAGGACGCGCGTTCGCCCGAAAAGCTGGTGGCCGAAACGGCGCTGTTCCTGCATCGGCCGCATGCCAGCCTGCCGGAACGTCAGCGCAAGATGCTTGACGACGCACATGCCTCGGATACCAGCCTTGCAGGGCGCAAGGTACTGATTGTTGACGATGACCTGCGCAATATCTTTGCATTGAGCTCGGTGCTTGAACGTCAGCACATGAAAGTGCTGTATGCGGAGAACGGTCGCGACGGCATCGAAGTCCTGCAATCGGATCCCTCGATCGAAATTGTCCTGATGGACATCATGATGCCGGAGATGGATGGCTACGATACGATGCGCGCGATTCGCCGCATCCCGCGCTTCAAGTCGCTACCGATCATCACGCTGACAGCGAAAGCGATGAAGGGGGACCGCGATAAATGTATTGCAGCCGGCGCATCGGACTACATCACCAAGCCGGTCGATGCCACGCAGCTGCTGTCATTGATGCGTGTCTGGATGCCACGGTAATCGGACATGCCAAATGGAAAGCGGGGGAATGGTATAAGCCATTCCCCCGCTTTTGCGTTTTAAAGAAGGTATTTAAGCCCGATGTGACAATGCCGGACGCTTCGATGCCTGTACGGCGACGGCCGCTGGCTTTGGCTTCGCCGGTGTAATGTCGACGACTTGCCGCACGGGGTCGAGGGCCATGCTGCCTGCCGTGCTGACGTCAAATGCCGCCACGGTCTGACCCAGTCCGGCGGCGCGGTGCTGCATCGCCGAGGCTGCGGCAGCGGCCTCCTCCACCAGCGCAGCGTTATGCTGCGTCATTTCGTCCATGGTGGCGATGGCACGATTGATTTCTTCAATGCCGACGCTCTGTTCCTGGCTGGCCTCGGTAATTTCATTCATGATGTCGGCGACATGCTTGACCGCCGCGACGATCTCTTCCATCTGCCGCCCCGCATCATCGACCAGCGCATTACCGCTATCGACTTTTTTCACCGAGTCGCTGATCAGGTCCTTGATCTCTTTTGCGGCCTGTGCGGAGCGCTGTGCAAGCGTTCTCACCTCCGAGGCGACCACGGCAAAGCCCCGACCCTGTTCACCTGCCCTAGCCGCTTCGACCGCTGCGTTCAACGCGAGGATATTGGTCTGGAAGGCGATACCGTCAATCACGCCGATGATGTCGACAATCTTGCGCGAGCTTTCCTTGATCGAACTCATGGTGTCCACCACCCGGCCGACCACTTCGCCGCCTTTCACCGCCGACTCGGATGCGGACTGCACCAGCTCATTTGCCTGGTGTGCGTTTTCTGCATTGTTCTTGACGGTCGATGTCAGTTCTTCCATCGAGGATGCTGTTTCCTCCAGTGCGCTGGCCTGTGATTCGGTACGGGTCGACAGGTCGGCATTGCCGGCTGAAATCTCGTTCGATGCGGTGCTGATTTCTTCCGTGCCGGCGCGGACCTGGCTCACAATGTGCGACAGGCTCTCATCCATTTCCTTGAGCGCCTGCAGCAGCTCGCTGGTTTCATCCTTGCCCTGCACACGGATCTGCGCTCCCAACTTGCCAGCGGCGACCCGTTTGGCGACACCGACCGCGTCGCGCAGCGGCAAGGTGATGCTGCGCGTCGTAAAGATTGAAAGAATGCTGCCAAGAATGACTGTCAGCACTGCCGTGAACGCAAGGATCATGGTCATGCGGCGACCGGATGCCTCGGTCTCCGCGATGAGCTGATCGACGGCTTTCTGCTGCAGGGCGACCAGCTTGTCGATTTCCACGATCGCCTTCTGGTTCAGCGGGTCGATGCCCGTAGAGATGATTTTGCCGGCGGATTCGTTTGCATATTCCTTGACCTTCTGGATCGCTTCACGAAACGGCGCTTCGCTTTGCTTGTCGAGATCCGCGATGGTGGCGACGATCGCCTTTTCTTCAGCGCTCAGGCCGAGTGCAAGCAGTTTTTCCTGGGCTTCGTGGAAACGCTTGCGCTGCGCCTGTGCTTTGGCTTCCTCGCGCTGCATTTCCGGAGTCGAGTATTGCAGTCCGACGTTACGCATGGCGATTCCGCCTTCAAGCAAGGCGCCGCGCATGGTATTGGCGAGCACGGCTTTAGCGTTCGCGTATTTCATGCCGGAGTTTTGGGCTTGTCGCGCGTTGGCGCTGATGAGGATATCCGCGCCGAGCACACACACCAGCAACACCAAAATAATGCCGAAACCAATACCCAGTCGTGTGCCGATTTTTACCGACCTTAAATTCATGCCATGTCTCCGTTTTTGTTACCTGCCGCAATGGGCGCGCTTGCCTGGCTTACGTGCCTGGTCGATTGATTGAAGCGCTGATTCCTGTAATGGGATCGCACCATTGCGTGATGCCGTTGCGGCTATCGTGCAAGTGTTCCTGATTTCCCAGCAGGCTCAGTGTAGCCTAGCCCTGTATTATTTTCCATACGGCAAATAAACATAGTGAGAAGGGAACGGACGAGTGTATGAATTTTGAACGCTTCCTCAATGAGCACGAGTCACTTGCAATCTGTGTTGACTGCCTATCAGCCGGAAGGAAGCATGTTGCATAGCCGCATCAATCGTGTCTTTGGTCCCCTGCCAAGCAGCGCTGCCGTCCTGAATAGTCGACACAAGGCGTGTTTGGAGAAAGAACAAGCAAAGCGCGAGCCATTTAATTTAGTGCAGCATAGACAAGATTTCGGAATAGCTGCCGGTAATGAGTCCGCTGCTCGGGGGCTTGCATCATGAAAATGGCGAGAAGATTTTCTTGCGGGTCGATCCAGAAGTAGGTTCCCGCGAGACCGCTCCATGTGTAATCGCCAACGGAGCCAGGCATGATCGCCATGCCGCTCGCAGTGCGTACCGCAACGCCCAAACCAAAGCCGTAACCTGGTCCGGGCAGATAGTTTTGCCCCGCTTTCGCACCCGGTAGTTCGGAAAGGTGGTCATTGGTCATCAGTCTCACCATGGCACGCGACAGAATACGCACGCCGTCGAGTTCGCCCTCGTTCGCGAGCATCTGCGCAAAGCGCAGATAGTCATGTACGGTCGACATCATGCCACCGCCGCCGCTGAGAAAGTTCGGACGCCGGCGCGGCTGATTCATCCGCACTTCCACACCCGTCACGGGATCGACAGGATACCCTTCGGCGATCCGGTGGTGCTGCGATTCTTCCACCCAGAAGCCGGTATCGCGCATGCCCAGCGGCTCCAGGATGTTCTGCGCCAGGAAGCGGTCAAGCGTCATGCCGGAAACGCGTTCCAGCAGTATGCCGAGCACATCGGTGGCGTTGCTGTACTCCCATACGGTGCCGGGCTGATAAAGCAGCGGAAGCTGGCTGATGGCTTGGATGAATTCATCGCTGCTCCAGCGCGGATTGCCAATGCCGGCCTTGCGATACTCGGCCTTGACGAGCGAATCGCCGAAGATACCGTAGGTCAGACCGGAGGTATGACGTAGCAGATCCTGTACCGTGATGTCGCGGCGCGCGGGTTCGAGACCAAGTGCGGGCGTACCGTTGGCAGACAGCCGTTCCACACCAACCTGCATGCGGGCGAACTCCGGCATGTAAGTCGAAATCGGATCGCTCAACAGGATGCGCCCCTGTTCGACCAGCATCATTGTGCCGACGGAGACAATGGGTTTGGTCATGGAATAAATGCGGAAGATCGTATCGAGCGACATTGGCGTGCCCTGCGCCGGATCTTGCAAGCCGAGCGCCTTTTCATAGGCCACCTTGCCGTCTCGCGCGATCAGCATCACCACGCCCGGGATACGTTTGGCATCGACATCTTGCTGGATACGGCGCGTCAATGTGTCCAGCCCTGTTGCGGAAAAACCCTCTGCTCCGGCGTTATGCTTGCTCATCGTTGTCTCTTCCTGTTGGTAAATCGTGGCGATGGCCAAAGCCATGCGTATGCGTATGCATAGAATCGAACGGTCGTTTTTATTCTAGCGGATTCAAGCGCCGGATGTTTTTGGCAGACTTTAGCCAGACCGGGAAACGGCAAACCCCGCATCACCACTTATCGGAAGCTTTGCTGTGGTCCAAACACAGCAATCCCCAAAGTCCGTTCATGCCATTCAGCGACGCCAAATAAAAATGGACCGTGAACGGTCCATTTTTTAAGTCAGGCAAAGCGAAGTCATGTCGCGTTACGGGTCGGGATTGGTATTACATCGTCGGACGTTTCTTGCGTGTCTTGGCACTGATCGCCTTGTTGCCGCTATTGCCGCCTTTGGCCTTGACCAGCATCACTGAACCCTGTTGGCCGCGAACCTTGCGCGACGTCGCGCGCGGTGCTGCCGCCCGAGCGACCAGCGGAGGTTCTCCCGTCAGCAGACGCTGCACATTTTCCGCATCCACCATGCGCGCTGCGCCTTCCTTGGCATTGAGCAGCACAACGATGACGCGCTTGCCCGCAGCCTGGAAACGCATGACCAGGCAACGACCTGCTTCCCTGGTAAAGCCAGTTTTCGACAGCAGGATATCCCAGCCGTCACGACCTACCAGTCGGTTGGTATTGTGGTATTGCACCATGCGACCATTCATGTCGAGCAGGTCACCGGTTTCGGTCGTAATCTGACCAATTTCCGGATAATGCGAGGCCGCCGTTACCATCTTCACCAGGTCAGCGGCGGTCGAGCGATTGTGCGGCGACAGGCCGGTTGGTTCTTCAATCACGGTGTTGCGCATATCGAGCGCATTGAGCTTTTCCTTGACCGCGGCGACGAAGCCGGCATGGCTGCCGGGAAAAGTGCGCGCGAGTGCGGCGGCAGCGCGATTATCCGACGACATCAGGGCCAGTTCAAGCAAGGCCTTGCGGGTCAGCACCGTACCGACCGGCACACGGGATGAGCTGTGCTTGAGGGTGTCTACGTCACTCTGATCGATGGTGATCAATTCGTTCATGTCCAGCCTGGCATCCAGGACGGCCATGGCGGTCATTACCTTGGTGATCGATGCGATCGGAACCACGTCATGGGCATTTTTTTCGAGCAATACCGTACCGGAGTCTTCCTCGAACACGAGCGCGTGCTGGGAGCTCAACGGAACTGCAAATGCGGACGCTGCCGTGCTCAGCAGCAGCGCCATCAGAGTTTTTTTGAACATGGAGGTGCCAAAATGAAAAAGTTGTCTTACGGCACCAATCATATCTGCTAAATGGATTGCAAGGTTTGCCTTAAAGCATTGAATTACACAAATTTTTTCAAATGTTGCTTATGCGTCTTAAAGACTTTTCAAGGGCGTCCGTTCGATGCACGCGGTCGCTGTCCGGCGCGACCGCCGCCTTCCCGATACAATCGGATGGAAAATTGATCGCTTAACGAATGAAAGGAATGTCGTGAGTTCGTCCGCTCCCCCTGCTTCACAAACGACGAGGGTTCTCGTTGTCGGCGCCGGCGCCATCGGCAGTTTTTATGGAACCCTGCTGCAGTCGTATGGCGCTGATGTATCGGTGGTGTGCCGGTCCGAACTTGACGCGGTGCGCAAGGATGGCTTTCATATTGAAAGCAAGCGGCTGGGTGACCGGGTATTCCGGCCGGCGCAAACCCTGTCTGCTGTGGCCGACTACCAGGGCGGGCCGCCCGATTTTCTTCTGCTCAGTGTCAAGGTGGTTGAAGGCACCGACCGTGCGGCCATGATCCGCGATGCGGTCGGCCCCCGGACCGCCATCGTGCTGATCGAGAATGGCGTCGAAATCGAAGAGGAAATCGCCGAGGCCTTTCCCGGCAATGAACTGATCAGCGCGCTCGCCTTCGTCCAGGTCAGCCGCGTTGCACCGGGCAAGGTGAAACACTATGCATTCGGCGACCTCACCTTCGGCAACTATCCTTCCGGCCTCAGCGAACGCAGCCGTCAACTGGCCGCCATGCTCGACAGCGGCGGCATCCGCTGCACGCTGACCGAAAACGTCGTCACGGCACGCTGGCAGAAATGCCTGTGGAATGCAGTCTTCAATCCGATTTCGGTACTGGGCGGCGCACTCGATACCGGGCATATCCTGTCGGGTGCCGAAGGTGAAGCATTCGTCCGTACGGCCATGCGGGAAGTCTGCGCCGTCGCCGCGGCAACCGGTCATCCCCTGCCGGAGACTCTGATCGACCAGTTCATCGAAGGCACGCGCAAAGCGCCACCGTACAAGACCAGCATGGCGCTCGACTATGAAAACAAGCGCCCAATGGAAACGGAAGTCATCCTTGGGAATGCGGTGCGGGCAGGCCGGCGTGAAGGCGTTGCCATTCCTGCACTGGAAAGTCTGTATGCGCTGATGAAGATGGTAGAAATCAAAGAAGCGGCGTCGCGCGCATAGCAAAGCCGGCCGATGCGTCCTCGAATTCGGGAGACACGACGTGTCTCCCGATGCACTCTGAACTAGCCGTACTAGCCGTTCAAATGCCTGTTATACCAATCCCAACCTGTAACGCAGGAGGAGTCAATAGCGGGCTATTGACGACGAGTGCAACGCCGGCAGGCAGAAAAAGACGCGATCTCATGGTGCGTTATGGGTTGGGATTGGTATTACTTCCGGAAGTCCGCCAGCCTGACGCTGACCGGCTGCCCGAGCGATCCCGGCAGCGTGTCGAAACGGTCTCGCATCAGGCGATCAAGCATGCCGATACGCGCAGCCGGTGCGGGATGCGTCTTGAACAGCAAGGAAAATTCACCATCCGAAGCACTCTGGGCCTGCAAGGTCTGTAACACCGCAGGCAAACCGAACGCGTCGAAACCCGCACGCGCGGCGATCACCACGCCAAGGCGGTCCGCCTCGAATTCATCCTCCTTATCCAGGCCGCTTGCGTACAGCTTGCGCCCCACGTTCATGAGCGCATTGCGGGCTTCATTGTTACCGCCCTTGTTGGCGGCACCGATGAAGTCGCCAAGCAAGGCAATCCCGGCGTTCTTTTGCACGGCCCGCAGGTGATGTTTTTTCAACACGTGACTGATCTCATGCGCAAGGACGCCAGCCAGTTCCGCCTCATTGCGCATGCGCGCAATCAATCCTTGCGTGACGAAGATATAGCCTCCGGGCGTGGCGAATGCATTGAAACCGGCATCCTCGATCACACCGAAGGTCCACGGCAGATCCGGCCGCTCGGTCTGCATCGCCAGCCAGCGGCCCAGCGTATTGATGTAGCGCTGCAGGGCCGGGTCGGCGACCAGTGGCTTGGCGCCAAGCAGCGTGGCAGCGAATTCCTGGCCGATTCGGACCTCTTCCGCTTCATCGGGCTCTTTCGACGCCTTGGTCAGGTTGCTGACGGCATTTCCGATATTGATTCCACCAAGCTTGTCACCGAGCTTGCCCAGACCGGGCAGGGAAAACGGCAGCTGCGCGGAAGCGGATAGGGCTGTGGCGGCGAGCACGGCACCCAACATCAATCTGGCAAGTTGGCGCATATCAGCTCCCTTCCAAGTTACGCGCGCTGATGGTGTCTGGCTCCGCCAGATAGTCGACTTTCAGCGGAGACAACTTGCTGCGTTGCGCAAAAGACTGTGCAGCATTGCGGTCGGCCGCGAAGCGCTGTGCCTTGTCGAGTTCAGCCGGATTGGCTTGCGCGTGCTGCAAGTCCTCTTCCGACAGGCCACGCACCCCGGTAGTGACGGTCGCGGAATTGCTGGTACGTCCTGATGACAACAGATTGTTCAGCGCACCCAAGGGATTGCTGCTCGCGGCCCCAGAAGCAGGAGCAGTGGCTGAAATACCCTCGGGCTTCAGCGCCAGCATTCGGACCCAGCCGCTCTGCCCAGCCACGGTTTTGACTTGGGTCCATGCGCCCTTGCGGTCCAGGACATCGACACGGGTATTCTCGGGCAGGCTGGCGATGCTTGCCGCATCTGACTGCGCCTGTACCTGTAATTCGGTTGCCCGACTGGTCAGCGCCGATTCGGCGTGCGCCGCTCCGATCGCCAGCAAAGCGGCGAATGCCAAAGGCAGTCGTTTCATGCGTCTTTCCTCCTTGGTTCATACAGTTCGACTTTGGCCGCGCGTCCTTTGACGTCAAACGCACCGTGCGGCCGGAAATCCAGGTCTTCTGATGCGGCGCATGCGCGCATGGTGTCCTCGGTGACCAATACACGCGCTATGCCCTTGGTCAACCCTTCGACGCGGCTGGCAAGGTTGACCGTATCGCCGATTGCCGTGTAATCGAGTTTGCGCTGCGCGCCGATAAAGCCGACCACCGCCTGTCCGCTATGCACGCCGATGCCGACATCGAAATCGCCGACATCCGAACCTTCGGCGGCGAGCTCCTGTTTGAACTCAAGCAGCACGTTTTGCATTTCCAAGGCAGCCGCTACGGCGCGTGGCGCATGCAGCGGATCGTCGAGCGGTGCGCCCCAGAAAGCCATGATGCAGTCACCGATAAACTTATCGAGCGTGCCGCCGTGCCGGAACACCACTTCAACCTGTCGCTCGAAGTAACGATTCAGCAGAGTCACCACCTCCTGCGGCGGCCGGCTTTCGGACAAGGTGGTAAAGCCCCGGATATCCGAAAACAGCACCGTAATGTTGCGGGTCCGCCCCGATAGACTTTCCACCGTTTCGCCCTGCTCGACGATTTGCCGCACGACGTTTGGATTAAGAAAGCGGCCGAACAGCGTCACCGCCTGTTCACGCGCACGGCGTTCGCGCAGAAAACCGGCAATGGCGACAAAGAAAAAGCATAGCCACGCGAAGGCGAGCGGCGTTACCGCCGGCAGCAGCAACCCGTGCGCAAGCGCGAGATCCGACAAGAACACAACTCCCAGCGACACCAGCGCCAAGGCCGCGCCGGTCAGCACCGGATGAAACCGGCGAGAGAACGCGGCGACGGTTGATGCGATGAGCAGCGCGCCCAGCAGGAAAGGTCCGATGGACGGCACGCTCCTGAGGTGGCTTCCGTTCATCAGGTTGTCGATCGCGACCGCGAGGATATCGACACCCGGATAGCCGGCTTCCAGCGGCGTCAAATGATGGTCGAAAGAACCGGCAGCCGATGACCCGACGATGATGATTTTGTTACGAAACAGTTTGTCGAGCGCATGCACGTCGTCGGCGCCAAGGGCGTGGCGCTGCTCGGTGAGCAGCCGGTACAACTCGCTGTAGCTGAAGCGCCGATGGCCTTCCTGTGGCCAGCGCATCCGGAATTCCGGGTATTCCGGCAGGCGTGCGCCAAGATCGCGTACCACGCGCGCCGGCAGGGACGGCAGGCGGTAACCCGCAAGGTCCGTGTACAGGCGATAACGACGCAGCACGCCGTCTTCGTCCTCGACACTGTTGATCAGGCCGAGACGCCACACTGCGGGATCAATCGCGGCCGGAAGCTGGAGCGCCGCACGTGCCTCCCGATCGCCGGAGGCCATGCCGAACGCCGGTTCGAGTTGATGCAATGGGGTGCCAGACTTGTCCAGCGCGGGATGCCCCCGTACCGCGGAAAGATAGACATGGCGATTGGCATGGATCGCGCCCGACAATCTCGCGTCACTTTTCGGACGCTTGAGATCTTTCTCCGAAAAGGTGATATCAAAAACCACAGCGCGCGGCGTGAATTCCGCCAATGCATCGAGCAGGTCGGCATGGATTTCGCGCGGCCATGACCACAAGCCAGCGATATCCTGCATGGCAGCCATGCTCGCATCGTCGACATCGACGATCACAATGCCGGGATCCGCTTTGAAATCGACCGCATGCCGTCGCATGAATACGTCGGACAGCCGGGCTTCGCTGGTAGCCAACAGATGAAGGCCAAACATCTCCAGCGCCATCGCTCCAATCAAAATCAGGGCGAGCGCGGCGTGCCACGGTAAAGCTCGATGTCGCGTAGAAAGAAAGTGGAAAGCGCGCATGCAGCAACGCCTCCCCGCGCCGCCAGTAAATATTGATATAAAGCAATATTAACCGGGAGGCGGGCTAAGTGCCAGAAAAACGGGTGGCGGTGTGGCTGGGAGATTTCGACTTCATTGTCGCCCGGGGCGTTTTGGCGCAGATTTCTTGCGCATCGTAACGGGGTCGAGCCGAGGGCGTATTAGAGATCGGCCTCGACCCCGTTCATCGACTTCAATTGCGGACTGTAACTTGGGAGGTAGAACACTTCGATCTTTGCCTTGTTTTCTTCCAGCCATGCCCTGACGGGTTTGCAGTGATGCACCCGTATGGCCACGCCGCGCATAGCAACGGCCACGCATATCGGTATTGACAGCCGCCGTCTCATCGCCCTAATGAATCTTGGCACCCTCCAGTTTCGGCGCGCTTCGATTGTGGAATTTTGCGCGTCAAGCCATGTCTTGATCGCTTATGGCTTGCGCCTGCTCTGTTGTCATCACTCACCGTTTGCCTGCTTCCTTGCCCCGCACACGGGGCTGCAAGGCTTGACGCATCCTGCCAAACAAAGCCCCTCAATTCGTATCCGGAAAAATCAGGGCTGGCTCAATGTCAACTTGTAGATAGGTTCGCCTCGCTAGATGGAGGAGTGGCCGGGTGACGTCCTTGGTCGTAAAGTCTCTCGATTTCTTCGTAGTCGAGGTCCTCAGGATTGCTTAATATATCTTCGCTAAAACCGGAGTTGATCCACGCCTTAGGGTTCGGTAAATAGGTACCTGACTGTGAACTGCCTTGTATCGGTTTTCCTTCGCGAAATTTAATCGTACCAGCGTACTTAACATAGGCAGCATGACTAGAAAGAGTGCAATGGGCATTCTGTTGGTTTTCAGGGGCTCCGAGCCGAATGGTACCATCCGCCATGGTTACGAAAATATAGTCGCCATCAGGTAATTCTTTAGGTTCTCCGTTCTTAGTCGCGCTCCAATTGCCATCATCGTCTTTTTCGACCAACCAGCAGGTTGTAGGGACGGGCGGAGCATCACCAAATCTTTGGTAGCACTTCAATGCAAGCGCATAATTTGTGTCGGCCACGCCCAACGTCGCATCCTCGAAATCTAGCGCTCTCGATTTCATACGGACAAGGCCATCTCGATCTATGCGCGTCAGATAGAATTCCTTCAAGCGTGCAGTTTCTAGTTGCAGTTCGGCGTGTTCACTAGCATTGGGGTCATTTAACAAATCCCAGGCAGGCGACTTTCCTATCGGCGCTATGGTCGTTAGTAGACTTGCACGTGATGTAATACTACTTGTAGTACTACTCACACTATCCATCCTCTCGAGGTGGCGCTGTAGATTGCGTGCACTGCCGGTGCTAACTTTTGGTTCTCCAGAAGGTAGCGTATAACTACGACGGCGCTGTTCCGGACGCGCCCCCGGTACTGACGCCGTGGCATTCGCCTCAGTTTGAGTCAGTGGGTTCACAGACCCGGGGGGCGTCGCTGAGGAGCTGCCTGCCGCGACGTTACGTTGTTTTCTGGGAACCAATTGACTAAATCTTTGCATCATTCGCTTTGCTTTTGCTCTACTACTATTGTCTATAGGATGTTCGCTTGGCGGCGGTATGTCAGAGCTCAAATCCACCAATTCGTTGGTTCCGGGAGTGACATTACTTATGCTGGAATTAGAATTAGCAGGAGTACGACCGCTATCGAATGGATTCATGATTTTTCCTCGAAGAATTTATAAATGAAACCCACCAATTTTTTGCACCAAGCTTTACGTTTCGTTGAAACAATTTTTAATGCAAGATTAACGGGCTGCTGATGCGTGGCTTATGTTCGAAAAACGGTTCCAAAGTCAACGCAACGAACTGCAATGAAATAATGGAACTGCATGCCCTCTAAAACGCACTCATGACTGATGAAACACAAACGCGAAGGTCAGTAATGACGGCAAA
This sequence comes from Noviherbaspirillum sp. Root189, assembly GCF_001428545.1. GTDB lineage: Bacteria > Pseudomonadota > Gammaproteobacteria > Burkholderiales > Burkholderiaceae_D > Noviherbaspirillum. The sequence goes on along the minus strand of NZ_LMHZ01000078.1, from coordinate 125,120 downwards.
TTACAGGTATTTGATCGAAGATTTTTGCAAGCTGTGCGGCTTGGAAAATTCGGGACAGATCATGCGAGGAGGCCCCGTTGTCGTCGATGGATCGATGTTCTCGCTGATTTATAGTGAAACGGTCAATCCGGACATCATGTTTATATATTGTGATTGTGGTGATGTGCCGCTAGGTCGCCAGGCCGACGCATACAAGGCACTGCTGGAAGCCAACCTGTTTCTTTACACCGGAACAGGGCCAAGCTTTACCGTATCGGACGAAACGGGCCGGGTTTTGCTGGTCGACCAGTATCCATTGCGCGACAAGAGTGCACCGGAGGAATTGCGGAATGTTCTTTCACAACTGGCCGCCCTCGCGAAGGAATGGCGTACCGATCACTTTCTCGAAAAGAGTGCGTCCCGCTTCAGGTCGTCATCTGCCCGGATACCCGGTTTGAACTGGCCTAGTTGAAGCGCAGAAGGAGTTGACCATATCCTCGTTGCCAGTGGATCGTTGCGGTTACGCGTAGAGTCGCGCAACCCATTCCCACGTGGGCCGGAACCGGTGGCAAGTGGCGCGGCGCCGAACTGTGTCTGGCTTCAACCCGCTTCGCCGCCCCCATTCGAAGCCCCACTAAGGCGACGTACATGGAAAGATGTCGAGCACCTGGTTCTTATCGGGTGGGCCGGCAATCGCGCTTAACGACTTGCATTCTCCATCCGTGCACCATTCATAGTCGGCTACAAAGCCCGAACGGCGCAGACTGATCCGGGGCAGGTCGGGAAGCCTGGGCGAGTAGTGCCATGCGCCGTTTCGAAGGATGGCTCCCTCCGGGGGCTCCATGCCTGCACCTGATCCTCGGATGCGGGCTTCCGTCAGACGTAGACGCCCGTCGACAACAATGTAGTCCTCTTCCCATCGGATCTTTTCAATCGAATGGTTCCAGGCAAGGGTGAACTGCTGCAGCGGCAGTACAGCGGAAAAGGCCGCCGCTGCAAGGCAGATCGCCATCACGCGAGGGCAAGCCTTTTCTTTTGCCAGACGTGCCATATGAAGAATACCAGCGCCATGCCCAGCCCGATTTCATCGGTCACCGGAAGCGCCGCCACCAGCATCAGCGAGGCCACTGCACAGAAGACGCGCTCATAGGCCTTCAACGGCGCGAAGAGATACCCGACTGCGGCAGCACCCCACAGGACGATGGCAATCACTGCCTTGCCAACGATATAGGCGACCGCCGGAACAGTCCATTCCCCCTGCAGCATCAGCACCGGGTCATACACCGCCATATAGGGGATGACAAATCCGGCGATCGCAATTTGCGTGGCCTTGACGCCGATCTTCATCGGCGATTCTTTGGCAATGGAAGCTGCGGCAAACGCGGCCAAGGCGACCGGTGGCGTGAGATCCGCCATGATGCCGAAATAGAACACGAACATATGACTGACGATCAGCGGCACACCCAGCTTGAGCAGTGCAGGCGCGGCAATGGAGCTGGTGATGATGTAGTTGGGGATCGTCGGAATCCCCATGCCGAGAATCAGGCACACGATCATCGTGAGCACCAGCGATAAAAACAGGCTTTTTTCGCCAACTTCCAGAATGAATCCTGCAAAGCTGGATGCGGCTCCAGTCAGAGTCAGTACCCCAATGATGACACCGACGATCGCGCAGGCGAGTCCTACAGGCAGCGCTTGTTTGGCGCCGTCGACCATGCTCATCTTGATGTCGTTCAGCGTTTTCTTGCCGCCATTGAGCGGCAGGCACACGATGGCAAGGACTGCGATGATTGCCAGGATGGGATAGATGCCCCAGCGGGTAAAGGTCGCGGCACCCAAGCCCACCGCCAGCCAGAATACGTAACGGAACGCTTGCTTTGACAGGCTTGCTGCGATCGTCGCGCCCAGGATCAGAATCGCCGTCAGCGCCAGTCCGGTCATGCCGGCAAACATGGGCGTAAATCCATGGAACAGCATTCCGATCAGTGCGGCCAGCGGAAGCACCAGGTACCAGCTTTGTTTCAGCGCGCGCCAGGGATTGGGACACTGGTCTTTCGGCAGGCCGGACAACCCGGCTCTGCCTGCTTCCAGATGGACCATCCAGAAAGCGGTCAGATAATAGAGGATCGCCGGAATGGCAGCCGCCTTGACGATTTCGATATAAGGCACATTGAGCGTTTCCGCCATGATGAAGGCCACCGCACCCATGACCGGCGGCATAATCTGGCCACCCATCGACGCCGTGGCCTCGACTGCGCCCGCAAACACCGAGGAATAACCAAAGCGCTTCATCAGCGGAATCGTGAATTGGCCAACCGTCAGCACATTGGCGACGCCGGAGCCGGAAATGGTACCCATGAAGCCGGAGGAAATGACTGCGACCTTTGCCGGGCCGCCCTTGGCCTGTCCGACCAGGCCAAGGGCCAGTGAATTGAAGAGATTGATCATCCCGGCGTGCTCAAGGAACGCGCCAAAGAGAATGAACAGAAAAATATAAGTCGCTGACACCATGGTCGGTATTCCGAAAATACCTTCTGTCCCGGTGAAAAGCTGCCCGACGATCTGGTCCAGTCCGTAGCCGCGATGTGCCAGCGCACCGGGCAGATATTGCCCGAACAGGCCGTAGGCAAGAAAGACCGCACAGACGATGGGAAGCGCCAGGCCAAGGATGCGGCGCGCGGCTTCAAACAACATGACCACCATGACGGTACCGACCACCATGTCAGCCATCGTCGGATCGCCGGCTCGCTGTATCAGGTCCGCTTCATAGATCCAGTGGTACAGCGACAACCCGAATCCGGTTGCCGCCAGTACCCAGTCATACCATGCCACGCTGGTGAGCTTTCCATGCTTCATGGCCGGATACAGCAAGTAGGTCAGCATCAGCAGAAAACCGACATGCAGCGAGCGGATCACCAGGCTGGACAGGGGATGAAAGGCGGCGACAATCAGCTGGTAAATAGAGAATATCAAGGCCACGGTAATGATTACGCTAAGCGCGATCCCGGTCAGCTTGCGCTGTACACCGTGCTCCTGGAATTCCTCGCCGTCCGCAGGCGCGCCATCAGGCGCGTGCGCATGGAGGTTCAGTTCTGACATGCATTTCTCCTCGGATTGGATGTAACGGCGCCGGTCTTCTTTCCCGCCGGCGCTCTTGTTTTTTTGCATACGGCGGGCAACCGAAGATGCCGCCGTACGCCAGAGATGGCGTTCCTTACTTCAGCAAGCCTGCTTCACGATAGTACTTTTCCGCACCAGGATGCAGAGGAACTGGCGACCCCTTGGAGGCAGTCTCCTTTTTGATTGACTTGGCTGCCGCATGCGCTGCCAACAGCGTGTCGAGGTTTTCGAACATCGACTTGGTCATTGCATACACGACATCGGCAGGAACGCCTTCATGCGTTACCAGGAAGTTCTGCACTGCGGCAGTCGGCACGTCGGTGTTCTGACCCTCGTAGGTCTTGGCTGGAACGACACTGGACTGGTAAGCCGCGTCACCGACCTTGGCGACCACGTCGGCCGGGACAGGAATGACCACGATCTTGACTGCGGTGGCGAGATCACGCAATGCGGAAACCCCCAGGCCTGCCGATTGCAGGGTAACGTCGAGCTGACGGTTCTTCATCAGTTCAACGGATTCGCCAAATGGCAGGTATTCCACCTTGGCGAAATCCTTGTAGCTCAGGCCAGCTGCCTTGAAGATGGCACGTGCATTGAGCTCAGTGCCGGACTTCGGCGCACCGACGGAGACGCGTTTTCCTTTCAGGTCGGCCAGTGTCTTGATCCCGGAATCGGCCGAGGCAACGATCTGAATATAGTTGGGATAAATCCCTGCCACGGTGCGCAGCTTTTTCAGCGGGCTCTTGAAGCCTGCTTCTTCATTGCCGTTCCAGGCGTCGGACAGTGAATCACCCAGCGTAAAGGCGATTTCTCCACGGCCGGCTTGCAACAGGTTGAGGTTTTCCGCCGATGCCTTGGTGGCCTGTACGGAAACCTTTGCGTTAGGCATGGCCTTGCCGTAGATCTGGGACAGGGCGACACCCATCGGGTAATACACGCCGCTGGTACCGCCAGTGAGCACGTTAACAAATTGCTGCTGGGCCTGAACCGGCGCTGCAGCCACGAGTGCGAAACCGGCGAGCGCGATCGCGCGCCGTAAAAAGCGGAATGTCATCCTTATCTCCTTGTTGGTTTTGATGTTTATGTACTACGCTTGCCATTGTAGTAGCACTTGCTGTGCCATGTGCGGACACCACGCAAGCGTCCGGAAAATATAGACCTTTTGATGACATTCTGCCGAGCCCAGGCTAAAAGCGTGCGGAAATCCGGAATGCGGCAAGTTCGCCGAGCGGAAAACCATACTTCACTGGCCGGTTCGCACAAACAAAAACCCCGCCGCATTTCTGCGACGGGGCGAACGAACTACCTTGGAGGAGAGAAGCTAAATTGTGAAGGTTGTGAAGGTCAGCGGTTTTCACTCTGGCGCAACCACTTGGTTGCAATCACCTTGACACCGCGCTCGACGGGCTCGCCGGCATGCAAGGTCTTGTGGTCGGGATTGCCATAGCTGTCGGTGTTGAGAAAGAACACCGCGCAACCTTTCTTCGGCTGGACCTGCAAACCGATGTTCGGGAAGGACGTACCACCTCCCTCCTCCACGTCGCTCAGATACATGATCAGGGTGGCAACACGCTGCCCTCCGTGTTCCAAATGCTTGCGCGGGCCGGGCAATGAAGCATCGAACCAATCGTAATGCGGGCGGTATTCGTTGCCTTTTTCATATCGCAGGACTTGCAGTCCCTCGCCGTTTTCGACAGGCCAGTCGATCAGGGCGGCGATACGGTTCTCGATACGCGCCACCAACTCGCTTTCGCCGCGCTGCAGCATGGCGCCGCGACTGCTACGGTGCGCGTGTACCTGCGTCTTGCCATCCTTGTCAGAGACGACCGGCGAACGTTGAAGACGCTTGTCGGTATAGGCAATCAGCGCGTCGCATTCCTCGTCGCTCAGCACATTGCCAAACAGGATGACGCGAGGCGCTTGCAGTGAAAGCAGTACTTGAACCTGACGGTCCAGTGCCTGAATGACATTGGACCCGGTATCGATGCGCGGCATGGGCTGGACCGATGGCGGCTGTGTCGTCCCATGTCCCTGGCTGCTGCGACGCGCCTCTTCGATCGCGGCGCGCGCCAGTTGCGCATCGAAATGCCCGTCCCGCACCATGATGCTCTCAAGCTCATCCGGCTTGCACGAGCGTGCGAGGTTTTCATTAATCCATGCCTGCCATTCCTTGGGCAGGGCAACCAATGCTGAATTCATCATGATTGTGCCGTGTCTTTCGCGTTAAACCAGGTGCGTGCATGAGCTGATTTCTCGTACGTCATTTTGTACAGAGGCACGCCTTGTCCACCAATATTTCTGTGACGCAAGTTTCTGATAAAGGTTCCGCGTCATGATGCATTATGCGAGTCGGCAACCCTGTTGGATATCGGCAAATGGATGAATTGCAAGGTCGGCAAAACATGATGCATTTAGGAATTTTCCTATTTGCACCTTAGTAAAAGAACATGTTTATGTATTGAGCTTCTGCCATGGCGTGGTCGTTCGCCAAGGTGGGATCCATGCCTTTGGAAGCACCAGTGATAGAGCCCCGACATCGGTGACCATTCCTCCCAGACCGGAGGAACTGATGGTGACGCCTGCCGTGAGCGCGGGCAGCCGCTGCTCAATCTCGTCACGCACCAATGGCGCAAGCCAATCTGCATGATGCATCCAGACACTACCGCCTATGACGAAGTGTTGCGTGTCCAGCGTGGCCGCAAGGTTATATAGCGCCCGGCCGAACCGCCTCGCTGCGGTTTCAGCCGCTTCCCGCGCATCCGCCCTACCGTCGCGCGCGGCATTGAACAATTCCGCGGCAGGCATATTCAGGCGGTTAGCGACATTGCGTCCTGATATCAGTCCCTCCAGGTCACCCCGATTACCGCAACCGCATAAGGCGTCTTCCGTTTCGGACATCAGCATGTGTCCGGCATGTCCGGCGTTGCCGTTCTTTCCGCGCAAGAGATGGCCGTCTACGCACAGGCCAAAGCCGACACCGGTGCTCCAGGTGACATACACACAGTTCGGTTCATCCTGTACCGCGCCAAAAGCCCGTTCTCCGGCAAGGGCTGCGACACAATCGTTTTCAATTGCGACCTCTGCATAGCGTTCTCGCAACACCAGCTCCAGCGGTACGGTACGCCAATCGTTAGGCAGGTCCGGCGCGTTCCTGCCGGCTCCGCAGATATTGGGTGAGGACAGCGCAATCAGACCGTCTTCGTGTACGAAGGGGCCGGAGGAAGCAACCCCGACGCTGCGTACCAGACCGGGATCGATACCCGCCTGGCTGCACACCATCTGTAGCAACTCTATGCCTTTGAGCGGCAGCGCACGGCGATCGCCCTCTTTCGGCGTCGGCGCGGTCACCCGGGCGAGCGGGCCTTGCTTGCCTGCGACGACAGCGGCAATCTTGGTTCCGCCGATATCCAGCGATCCGATGTAGTGGTCCTGCATAAACACCTCATTATTCATGTGCGACGCCGAACGCTACGAATATACTATTTCGCCAGCCAGTTCGTGGAGCCAGCCGCGTCAAGGCGCGCAATCAATTCATCGAGAAGACGCAGGATGTCGCGCGGGTGCGGAAGGAAAAAGTCTGCAGCACTGTCAGCAGAGTGCTCGATACGGACAGACAGCACATCACCACGCCGCATGAGAAATACGTCTTCATCGGTCACATCGTCACCGACGTAGAGCGCACCCGGGGCACCGGCCAGGTCCATCAGCCGCACCAGCGCGCTGCCCTTGTGACACCGGTCTTCCGCCAGGAGATTGAAAACACATTTGCCAGCCACGATGCGCGGCGCCGGCGACAGCGCCGCAAACAGCTTTTCAAGCTGGCTTGCGCTTTTTTCGACATCCTTGACGTGTCGATAATGCACGGACATCGAATAGCGCTTATCCTCAAGTTGAATCCCGCGATCGAACTCTGGCACTGCGAGCGCGTCTTCCAGCTGGCGTCGCCAGCTCTGGCACGCTGCCTCATGCTCACGTGCCAGGTTTTCCCAACCGGGCACGCCTTCCAGGCCATGGTTGCCAACCACATAATCCGGCGTGAACCCGAGGCGGCTGCGTATATCCTCCACCGAGCGGCCGGTAATGATTGCGATCGGCGAATAGCGGCCTAGCGTCAGCAATCGCTCACGGATGTTGTCTGGCAGACGGGCGTCTTCAGGCCTGGCCACGATGGGTGACAGCGTGCCGTCGAAATCGAACGCGCATAACAATCCGTCAGCAATCGCATGTTCGAGACGTCGCAAGCCTTGATCGGAAAACAGGGGGCTCATGCTTATACCACCCGGCGCAAGGACTTGCGGCTGTGCGAGCGGATCTTGCTCAGGATCCGTTCGCGCTGGCGCACCCGCGCAGCATCCAGCAACATGCGGCCGGCCCAGCGGTAAATGTTGAAGTCCTTGACCAGCGAACGCATGCTGCGCATACGCTCACATTGCTCCGCTTCGGGCATGGTCAATGCGCGATGCAAGGCTTCTGCACTCTGTTCGATGTGATAGGGATTGACGACCAGCGCTTCGTGCAGTTCGCGCGCCGCGCCCGTGAACTGGCTGAGCACCAGCACGCCGCGGTCGTCATCCCGTGCGGCGATAAATTCCTTCGCCACCAGGTTCATGCCGTCGTGCAAACTGGTCACCATGCAAACTTCCGATGCACGGTAATAGCGTGTCACCTGTTCGGAGTCGTGATGTTCTGCCTTCAATATGATTGGCTGGTAGTTGCCGTCGGAGAAGCGATTGTTAATCCGCTGCACCATCGTGCGGACGCGGGTTTCAAAATTCTGGTACTCGTCCAGAGAAGATCGGGTTGGCGCCGCAATCTGGATCATCGTAAATTTTCCGACAAGGTCGGAGTGCAGTTCGAGCATCCGCTCTATCGCCTGGAAGCGCTCGATGATGCCCTTAGTATAGTCGAGGCGATCAACGCCGACCGCCAGCAAGTGATTGGACGGAAGTCCGTGCTCGTCCCTGACTGTCTTGCGGCATTCAGCAATAACAGAGAGGTCGACCGGTTGCTCCGGCCATGCAATTGAAATCGGGTAATGCTCGACCTGCGTCAGCTTGCCGCCATAGGAGACGGTAGACGATTCATACTCGATACGGGTTTCAAGATTGCGGTCCACTGTTTCAAGGAAGTTCTTGCAATGGAATGGCGTATGGAAACCCAGGATGGTGCTGCCTAATAGACCCTCAAGGATTTCCTCGCGCCATGGACAGATGCCGAACGATTCGGGATTTGGCCAGGGAATGTGCCAGAAGGTAATAATCGTCGCTTTAGGCAACTGCTCCTTCACCATGCGCGGCAACAGAGCGAAGTGATAATCCTGTACCAGAACGACCGGATCGTCGGTACGCGCCTCTGCGACCACTGCATCGGCGAACCGCTGGTTGACCGCGACATATTGGTCCCAGTCGGACGACCGAAACACCGGACGCACATGGGCGATATGACAAAGCGGCCACATCCCCTCGTTCGCGAAGCCATAGTAATAGCCCTTCTCTTCTTCTTTCGTCAGCCACACGCGGCGCAGTGTATAGCTGGGATTGGCGGGCGGCACCGGCACACGATCGTCCCGATCGACGGTTTCCCGGTCGGCCGATCCGCTGCCGTGCGCGATCCAGGTGCCAGAACAAGCCCGCATGACGGGTTCGACTGCCGTCACCAGGCCGCTGGCCGGACGCTGCACTTCGATCCCGTTTCTGGTGCGGGCGTGCAAGTACGGTTCACGGTTTGACACTACCAGCACCTCATCGCCGGCGAGTTCATCATGCAGCAGGTCGCGAAGTTTTTCGGGGGTCCATAAATGGGTGGAGTCGTCACGCTCCCGTCGCTCGACACTGAATTCATGGAGCAAAGCGCGCAAGTCGCTCTCGAGTGGACGTACTTCAGGCGGCGTCGTCTGCGATCGGTTCTGCATGCCAATCTCACCGCGCAGGATGCCTTTGACTGAAGCGATCCAGTCACGCCAGCTGAGATGGGCAACAAAGACGGTAATCATTGAAATCACGATGGCCAACAGCGAGAACAGTCCGATCACATATTTGCGGGTATCGGCGCTGCGGCGCTCGATGAAGCTCATATCGTGCACCAGGATAAGCTTTCCGAGCGCCTGGCCGTCGATGTCAAGCTGGCTTTCGGAAACATGCAGCGGTCCCTGGGGGAAGGACACCAGCGATTCCTTTCGTCCATCCCTGGGCTGCTCGGTCCGGCATCCGAGCGAGGCCGGATAGGTATTCGTTTTGTAAATTGCCGTACCAGTTGGATCGCAAAAGGCGATGGCATACAGGCGTTCATCCCGTAGGGCACGGTCAAAGAGCTGGTTGATGCGCTTGTCCGCCTTTTGCGGCACATATTCAAACAGGGGCTCCTGCAAGGCGATGGCTAGCGATTGCGAGCGCGCATCAAGGTCGCGTATAAACCAGCGCAGGGTCAGGTTATCGATGAGCGGCACGACGGCATAGGCAATCAACCCGATGACCAGCGCAAGCGGCAGGACGAAGCGGAGTGAGAGCCGGATTAGTCTAGATGGCATAGTCCCTTCCAAGGATCATCAGCATGGCAGGCACATGCGGGCAGGCCCGCAGAGCCCTACGTGCACTGTCCTGAGGCATGGCTGCAGGCCTGAACAATAATGTGGATACCGGCAACGAGAAGTGGTCCGCCTGGCGTAAACGGTATGACAGACGGCTCAAAAGAATGACGGGATCCGCTAGGGACATCGTGGGTGCTTCGACACGTGATACCAGAAAGCGTACAACGACGCTCCCATTTACATTACAAACCAAAACCAAATGATGGAAAGATTCTTTGTAAATTTAATAGTTCCGAATTTTGCGCCAACGTAAAAGTGGCATGAATGGGATGCATATCTGGTCAGCTATTCCGGACGGCAGCGGCAATCCTTGACCGGGATCCAAGCCTGAAAAAGCTCGCCGCATCCCGAAAGCACCAGATGATGCTGAGCAAGGAAAGACCGGAAAGGAGCCAGGTGAGCAGCCCATAATGGGTAGCAACAAGGGCGGAAGGCAGAGTCCACCAATCGCGCAATACGGCCACCAGCAAGGCTGTATAGGCACCAAAGTTAACAAACAGAAATACATGAAGGCTTCGCTCAAGATGGGAAAGCGGCCTCGTCCTGTCTTCAAGCAGGGTATCCCATAGCGAAATAATGATCTCGGCCACCACTAGTCCAACGATGCCCAGGACGGCCGCGCCGTGCCATTCAAACCACGCAAGACCACCGAACAACATGGCAAAAATAAATTCTCTTGCACTGTGCAGGGCTTCTTCCAGCCGCGCCGATGAACGCGAAGGTAATTGTTCACGCAATTCGTGATTAAGGACGACGTCCGCGCCACCGAGCAAACCATGCAGTATCAACAGATATAGGACCGGAAGAATCATGATGATGTCCGACTGCGCTGAGGCCATATCATGCGAGTTTTTCCTGTACAGAGATATCGGCATCAGCCACGATCATGTGGCGGGAAGCGCTGGCTGGCTAACGCGCGCGATTTCATGTTCCGTTATGGGTTGGGTTGGGTATTAGACTCCGTATCGCTCTTGCAAAAGATGTTTTACCAGCTGTTCTGTTTCCTTGGCTTTGTCCTGTCCCTGTTCATGATCGAATACAACGGTGTGTTTCGAGTCATGCAGTGCAGTCCCTTTGTCATCGGTGACCGAAATAACTGCCATCAACTTGCCGGGCTCAACTTCTTCCAGCAACGCTTCCGCGTGCCAGGGTCCTACTGTGTAGTTCAGGGTCTGCATTCATATTCTCCAAAATCGACGTTAACATCTCCTCCATGTTGCGGTTGGTTACGCCTGTTTCAAGGTGTCTGGCGACACGCGCGCGCGACCATTTACCGGTGCGCCAGTCAACTCTATGACGGCACGTAATTAACATTTCACTCGAAACTGTATGCCCTATCGATGATTGGGCGCAATCATCGGTAGCATTCATTAAAAAAAGATGGCCGGGTCAAATCGCCCGGCCATCGTGTCAGCAGAGATTACGAGAAGAATTAACGGCTTCCCGAACTGCTACTGCCAGTCGTGCCTGAACCCGTAGAGCTTGGCGAACTGGACGAACTGGAACCCGTGGAACTTGGCGAACTGGACGAACTGGAATCCGTGGAGCTTGGCGAACTGCCGGACGAGCTGGAACCCGTGGTGCCGCTCGAACCACTGGACGAGCCCATGCTTCCGCTGGAGCCGCTGGAGCCCGAACCCATTGATGACCCGGAGGAACCCGACGAACCACTCGTGCCGCTCGAACCGCTGCTGCCGCTGGACGAGGAAGGATCGGTCGATGAGCTTGAACCGCTGGACCCCGAACCCATTGAGCCCGAGGAATCCGAAGACCCGGATGAGCCTGAAGAACCGCTCATGCCACTACCGGATGAACCGGATGAACCGGATGAACCGGAAGATCCGCTGCTGCCGGAAGTGTCCGAGGTGCTGCTCGGCGAACTTGAGCTTCCGCTGGACATAGTGCCCGAACTGCCTGAGCCGCTCGAACCACTTGAGCCGCTGCTCATGCCGGAACTTGGGCTCGATGACCCGGATGAAGAACCCGAGGATGAAGGAGAAGAACTGGTTTGTGCCACTGCAATACCTGCTGCGGCCATAAGGGATATAACAAGTGCGATTGATTGCTTCTTCATGCTGCCTCCGTACATTGATTGGGGATGGAATCTTCAGCAAATAGCAGAAGGTAAGCGATTAGACCGGCGCGACCTCTTCGGTTCTCACAATTTTTGACAGAAGATCATCTATCTTATCTATCGCAAATTTTTCGCTTTTCCCGCAACTTTGCTAATGCGTAAACAGTCCATGCCCCTTTTGCAGCAACCCTTTCAATTCATCAATTGGGATGGGGTGACTGAACAGGAATCCTTGCATTTCATCGCACCCGTTTTCACGCAGGAAGCTCAGTTGACCGTCATTTGATACGCCTTCTGCGATCACACTCATGCCCAGGCTGTGCCCGAGTGAAATGACCGCGCGGGCAATGATCGCGTCGTTCGGGTCGGCACCAATGTCACGCACAAAAGACTGATCGATCTTCAGATGGTCAACAGGGAAACGTTGCAGATAACTCAGGCTTGAGTAACCGGTTCCAAAATCGTCAATCGCCAATCGCAGCCCCATGTCCTTAAGATCGAGCAACACTCCGATTGCATCTTCGGGATTTTGCATGACGAGGGTTTCGGTCAGTTCAAGCTCAAGCGCCGACGGCGCCAATCCGGAAGAGGATAATGCCCGGCCGACAAGGTCCTTGAGCGTCTTTGGCCCGAACTGGCGCGCGGAGATGTTAACGGCAACGCGCAGGGGCGGCAGCCCTGTTTCCGCCAGGGTCTTGACGTGCGCGCACGCCGTGTGCAATACCCACTCGCCGATCGGAACAATAAGCCCGGTCTCTTCAGCAAGCGGAATAAATGAGGCAGGACCGATGATGTGTCCTTGCGGCGACTGCCAGCGCAATAATGCTTCGACACCAACAATCTGTCCTGTTTTCAGGCTGACTTTCGGCTGATAGTAAAGAAGAAATTCATTGCCCGACATTGCCTGCCGCAGCCGGGATTCCAGTAACAGTCTTTCTTTTACCCTTTCATTCATCGCCGGCATGTAAGGTTGCCAGTTATTCCTCCCCTTTTCCTTGGCACGGTACATTGCCGCATCGGCATTTTTAAGCAAGGTGTCCACATCCTTGCCATCCTTGGGATAAAAGCTGATACCGATACTGCCGCTGACAAAGAACCTGTGACCCTCAATATCGAAAGGCCGATCAATGGTACGCAGAATGCGATTCATCAGCGCCGCTATCATCTTTTCATCCTTACATCCATAGATGACAAAGGCAAACTCATCGCCGCCATACCGCGCGATCGTATCGTTGCCGCGCAGGCAGCTCACCAGCCTTTGCGCAACGCTCTTGAGCAGTTCGTCGCCTACGGGATGGCCCAAGCTGTCATTAATGAACTTGAAGTTATCCAGGTCGAGAAAACCTACCGTCAGGCATTCTTTCGCTCTCGCAGCTGCGGCAATATCCTGGCGCAGCCTGTCTTTTAGTACATTGCGATTAACCAGTGCGGTCAGGGTATCGAAGGTTGCTTGCCGCTGCAGTTCCTGCTCATAGTATTTGATGGCGCTGATGTCGTTGAGCACGCCCACAAAGTGGGTGACGACGCCATCGGCGTCTCGTACCGGAGCAATATGCATTTCGTTCCAGAACATCGTGCCATCCTTGCGATAATTGCGCAGCAAGGCGGATACTTCTTCACGCTGCGCAATACCGCGTCGCAATGATGCAATGCCCGCCTGCGCAGTATCGTCTCTTTGCAGGAAACGGCAATTGCGTCCCAGCAGTTCTTCATTGGTATAACCGGTGATTCGCTCGAATGCGGGATTGGCATACTCGACGTTACCGTTGAGGTCAGTGATAACGATGGCATTGACACTGGCCTGGATTGCGCGATCGCGTAAGCGAAGCGCTTCTTCAGCTTTCAGGCGTTCAGTGATATCGACACCGAGGCCTGCTATGCATTGTTTTCCGTCGATTTCAATCCGGACACCGGTTAAGAAATACGGAATTCTCTCCCCGGACTTCACGGTCATATCTGCCTCGACCGTTGCAGCGCCAGTTTTGAGTACCTGCTCGATACGTTCAGCAACCCTCGCCTTGTCTTCCGGAGAACTGAACAGGTCAAGCGGATGCAGCCGCCGGATTTCTTCCGCGCTATAGCCGGTAATCGCTTCGAGGTTGCGGTTCCAGCGAAGATAATGCCCGTCCCGGTCAAACAAATAAAAAATGCCGGGAAGACTGTCGATAATGGCTTGCGACGCTTGTGCTTCAGCGGTACGGTCGGCGATTTGCCGTTGTAAAATCAAGTTGAGATCCTTTAGGGCCGCGGCTCTCTCCGATACCCGTTTTTCCAGTTCGCCATGCGACAGTCGCAGTTCGTCTTCGGACCGGCCAAGTTGCTCAAGCGCGCTGCCGAGGGTGCTCAGGCTTCTGCGCAATTCAAGTTGGGCAACAGCCTGGCGCGCCAGAATTTCAAGTGCCCTGCGCTGTTCGCTGGACAGGTCGCGTGCTTCACGAGCAAGTACGGCGAGCGCTCCCAGGATGTTCCCGTCGCTCATCATCAACGGCGTTCCCGCGTAAAAGCGAATGTAGGGCTCACCAATAACGAAAGGATTCTTCGCGAAGCGGGGGTCGCCCCATGTATCGCGGATGACGGTGGTTTTGGCCTCGGCGACAGTGAGCAGGCAAAACGCGATTTCCCTGGGAGTCTCCTGCACCTCGATACCGATGCGGGACTTGAACCACTGGCGCTTTTCGTCAATCAGGGTGAGCACTCCCATTGGCGTACCGCAAATGTTGGCGGCAAGCTCAGTGATTTCGTCGAACCGGGCTTCCGCGCCGGTGTCGAGAACATTGCAGCTTCTTAGCGCCTCGAGACGAAGAGCCTCGTCGATGTGGCCAGTCCGTTTCATTCGTCCCCCAAAGATGGCTCAGCGATAGCCAACCTGCGCCTCCGTATCCGATCCTGGTCACGGCGATACCTGACGATACCTGGCGAGCCATGGTCAATATCATTTCGACGCAACCTGACACCGATTGTTCGCACCAAGCATGCCCGGCGTGATCCAACTCAGTGCTGTCCGGTCTGCCGTACGATAAAGCGGCATTCGATTGCATCGTCAGCGCTGCCATATTGCGGCTCGTCAATGGATGCGCTGGCCACGGAAAAAGGACATGCTTCCTTACGGCAGCACCGGTATACTGAAACCGTGCCATCTACGCCTAAGCTAGAACATGGCGGCACATCAACGCCTTACTTTAGTCAAGAACAGTTCATACAAATCAAATCAAAATATGGATCATCACGTCGTCGACACATTGATTTCTCCTGAAGGCCGTCTGGAAATCCTGTCCAAGGCAGAGGTAGCGCGACTGCTCGATAACAGCCAGGGCGGTTTGTACAACACCTTTCGCAACTGTTCCCTGGCTGTGCTTAATTGCGGAAACGCGCTGGATGACGGCAAGGAATTGCTTGAGCGGTACAAATCCTTTGATATCTCTATCCTTCAGCGCGAGCGCGGCATCAAGCTCGACATCAAGGGCGCGCCCGCAAACGCCTTTGTGGACGGCAAGATGATCAAGGGTATTCATGAGCATCTGTTTGCCGTACTTCGCGACGTGATCTTTGTTAATGATGAGATCATCGACAATCCAACCTTTGACCTGAGCTCCTCCGAGGGGGTGACCGATGCGGTATTTCATATCCTGCGCAATGCGGAAGTATTGCGACCGCTGACGAATCCGAACCTGGTTGTCTGCTGGGGTGGACATTCGATATCACGTGAGGAGTATGACTACACAAAGAAAGTAGGCTACGAACTTGGCCTGCGATCGCTCGACATCTGCACCGGTTGCGGGCCGGGGGCGATGAAAGGGCCGATGAAAGGCGCCACGATTGCCCACTCCAAGCAGCGCATCAACAACGGCCGCTATCTCGGCCTGACCGAACCCGGCATCATTGCCGCCGAATCGCCCAACCCAATCGTGAATGATCTTGTCATCCTTCCCGATATCGAAAAACGTCTGGAAGCATTCGTCCGCACCGGACACGGGATCGTGGTATTTCCTGGCGGAGCGGGCACGGCTGAAGAAATCCTGTATATCCTCGGCATCCTGCTGCATCCTGAAAACGAGGAACAACCTTTTCCCCTCATCTTTACCGGTCCCGAAGCCGCGCGTGAATATTTCATCCAGATCGACCAGTTCATTGGTCTGACGCTGGGACCGCAGGCACAGCAGCGCTACAAGATCATCATAGATGACCCGGCGCAGGTTGCACAGGAAATGCAGGCCGGGCTCAAGCTTGTCCGGGAATTCAGGAAAGTACGCAGTGACGCCTATTACTTTAACTGGCTGCTGAAGATCGATCAGGAATTTCAGAAGCCCTTCGTCCCGACGCATCAAAATATGCGCAACCTTCATCTACACAAGGATCAGGAAACCCATCTGCTGGCCGCCAACCTGCGGCGCGCGTTCTCCGGGGTTGTGGCAGGCAACGTGAAAGACCAGGGCATTCGCGCCATTGAAGAGCATGGCGTATTCGAGATTCATGGCGACACGAGCATCATGGGCCCGATGGATGCGTTGCTGGCATCGTTTGTTGCGCAGCACCTGTAACGTGACAAATGAGATCGATGGATTTTTTTGACTGGCAAGGCGCAGGAGGAGTCAATAGCGGGCTATTGACGACGAGTGCAACGCAGGCAGACGGCTCGGCGCCCCCGAAAAAAGACGCGATCTCATGGTGCGTTATGGGTTGGGATTGGTATAACTCCTGCCAAAGCATGTGCGGAGGTTGGAGCAAGGGTGCGTCGCACGCGTCCTTGCTCCAACGTGACTGGAACGACAGAGTGGCTTCAGACCGACATGTCCTGCAGTTTGCCGGCCCCGAACAATAGCGATTCAACGGCTCTCTCGAATACCGGCGCATACTCCAGCGGCAAGACCGTTTCGTCGCGTAAGGCTTCCAGTAAGGAAGAGTAGCTAAACAGGACCAGACCTGCATCGCTTTCCTGCTTGAAGAGATACAACGAGCGGTGGGTGCTGATCCATACCAGTTGGCCCGGTGTACCGCCATCAGTCTCAGCTTCAGCACTACCGCGTCCGTGCATGAACTGCACGCGCGTACCGAGCAAATAGGTTTGCGTCAGAAATTCGCGGTCGGCCTGTGACGTGCCGGCTGTACCCATTCCCAGGTTTTGCTGAGCAACGACGCCGCGTTTGGCGAAGACCTGTTCGATTACCGAAGCACGCGCCTGAGGTGGATCGCCGAGGCCCCATGACACACGTTCCCATGACACGACAAGGCGGGCAAACTGTTGTTGAAGCTCCTCCAGTCCGACGAGATCCGTATCCCTGGTTTTCACGGTACCTCGCAGTACCTGTGTATGCATCTCCATCAGAATATCGAGGATCTCCTTGGCTTCCTCCTCGGGCAACTGGATCAGCATAAGCGCCTCACGGAAACGCTTGACCATGCCGGGCAGGATCCGCATCAGTGCGGAGCGGTCCGCCGGCGCCCGCTTTTCCTGAACGCTCCATAACAATTCCGGCAACAGGCTGCGATATTGCAAGGCAAGGCAATCCGGCGCGGAAGACTGGCGCCCTTCTTCCACGTCCTTCCATGCCGCATGCACCAGCACATGCGGCCAGAGACGGATAAGGAAATCGGATATCCGCTTATCGACATTGAGCCGCAACAACACTTCGCACAAGGTGTCCATGGTGTTGTTGAGCAGAATACTGAACTTCTCGGCGGCTTCGACCGCTTCGATTGCCTGTATGGTCCGGCTATCGTCCTGGCGGACAAAATCGACCAGGAAACGTTCGAACTGGAGCAGGCTGTCGGCGAAGATCGATACATCGGCATCGAATTCCTTCAGTATCCGGCTGACGACACGATCGATTTCACCGACCAGTTGCTTTCCGTCTGCGGAAGCGGGATCGACATTCACCGACGCGGAACTCATACGATTAAGCAGCAGGCGCGCGGGATGCGCATCGTCATGCATGAGGTCCGGTTCGATCACGGCTGCCTTGAGGATCGGAATCTGCAACCGCCCGATGTGTTGACGCAACTCGGCCGGAATCTGTTCATCGTCCAGGATGATTTCAAACAGCATGGCCACGATATCCACGGTCATCCGTTCCATCATGGACGCCTTCTGCATGTCCATGCACTCGCGCACTACAGCAAGCTGGTTCTGCGTTCCGGCCGCAGCAGGATCGACCGGTTGGCCTTGAGATGCAAGGCTTTGATAAGCATTGAGCTGACTGACTAACGGATTGATCGTCGCTGCCGATTCCCTGTGCACCCTGGCGGCACCGCCGCCGGACAGTTGAAAGGAATGCGCTGGCGTAAACATCTTGCGAATAAAGTCCTGCACAGATGAGGCGTCAGCGTCCGGCGGCATCGCGGTCGCGCCGGATGACGACGGACCACCCGCCACTGCACCGGCAGGGATGGCCTGCAACACCTCAAGCATCCGTTGCAGGCCTGGCATCAATCGCGCCGTGAACTGCGTGGAATTGTCACCGGGACCGCCGAAATAGCGCTGCGTATGCGCAGAGCGGGAGCGCTGCATGACAAATTTTCCATGAACGCCGGAAGACTCGAACACGTCCCGAATCGATTGGTAATAACCGGGCAAATGCGGAATCAGGGCATTTGCGATATGGTCGAACAGAACGCGGGAATTCGCCTCGTCGGTCGCTGTTTGCTTGATGGCTTCGTATAAGGCGCGGGCTAACAGGTATGGACGGAATGGATTTTCGCGCTCCTTCGCTTCACGCTGACCATGGATCTGGGCCACGATGACGTTGAGACGGCCGATGCATTCTTCGTTGGCTTCACGCATGCGTTCAGCCAGACGCCCTACCTCGATCTGGTGATTGACCACCTCATCGTCGATCAGGGACAGTTCGCTGGCACTGAGTTTGCGCATGCCGGGACGCAGGTCGACGAACATCGTCTGCATGGCACGATCAAGGTTGGTGCGAAACATCGTGTCGATACGGCGCAGAAAAACATTACCGTCCTGACGGATGAAATGACGCACGCCGGTCAGGGCGGACTGATCCAGTCCGGACTTGGCCTTGACCAGCAATTCAACCAGATTTTTATCGGCGTCCTGCAGCGCGCGCTGGACCACGGCCAGAAAGCCGAATTGCGCACGATCCTGCGCAGCTTGAAGAAGACGCCTGTATTCAGTTTCCGCCATACCACTGTTTCCGGGGATGCAATGAGCTATATCTTATTCGGAATTTCCATCCAGTAGCATCTTGATTTCAGGAAACAATTACGATTCCTTGACAATCGTCACCGTTGTTGCTCAAACACACTATTCAGGTGCCAGCAAAGACAGCTGCGCGGCATCGAGAAAACACCATTCGCCCTCCTCAAGCTCAAGACTTTCCAGGCTGAGTTTTCCAATCATGGTCCGGCATAACGCCTCGCAATGATTGCCGGCGGCGGCAAGCATGCGCTTGACCTGATGATACTTGCCCTGCTCCAGAACAATTTCAATGCGGTGTTCGTCGAGCTTGCGACAGGACTGCGCGGCAAGCGGCGCGGGTTCGTCATGCAGTTGCACACCGGAGAGTAATTGCGCGATCAGGGCATCCGTGACCGGAGCGTGTGTCGTTGCAACATACAGCTTAGGCACATGCCGGCGCGGCGAGGACTGGGCGTGGATAAACGCACCATCGTCCGACATGAGCAGCATTCCGGTGGTGTCATGATCGAGCCGGCCAACAGGCTGCACATCACGCCAGGTGAATTGCTCGGGCAGCAGCGTCAGCACGCCCGGATGGTGGCTGGGCTTGCGCGAGCACTCGAAATTTGCCGGCTTGTTGAGGGCGATATAGACGTGCTCCCGGTATTCCCAGTCTTCATCAAAAATGGTAAACGACAGGCCGTCCGTCTCGAAGACGGTGCGGTAATCCTTGATGACCTCACCGCCGATGGACACTTCCCCGTCGGCGATCAGTTCGCGGCACCATTTGCGGGTGCCGAATCCCTGCGATTGCAGGATACGGTCTAGGCTCAATTTGCTCATGGGCGGAACTGTACCAGAAGGTGCGATTCGTGGCCGATACCGCGCTGCAAACAGGTGACTGCAGGGCTGTTCGCCGGTATGATGATGCTCACCAAAGCAGTGAAAAAACCCTATTTTCCATGCTTTTTCCAGCCAGTTTCCATGACTTTTGAGCGTGAACCCCTGGTCGATGTCCGTCATGCGGCTTTCCTGCAAGGCGGGGTATCCATCTGCATCGGTGCCTGCGACCGCGACCTGGTGCCGACGCTGGTCCGCGCGACCGGCTGCCGGGTCGCTCCGGATCGTTGCAAGGTCACCGTATTCCTGTCCGCCACGCAAGGCGCCCTGGTGCTGAGGGCCATACGCGATAACTGCATGGTGACGGTCGTCTTCAGTGAGCCGTCCACCCATAAAACCGTCCAGCTTAAAGGCCGCGACGCCGAGATCGGTGGCTTGCAGGCTGGCGATATCCACATCGTCGAGCGTTACCGAGGCGCCTTTTCGCGCGAACTGGAACCACTGGGATTTGAGGAAATCCTGGTCCGGACCCTGCTGACCTGCCCTCCGGCCGACCTGGTCAGCCTCAGCTTTACACCCTGCGAGGCGTATTCGCAGACCCCCGGTCCCAAAGCCGGCGAACCCTTGCAGGCCACGGCATGACACTCAAGGTAGACGCCATACGCGAATGCCTGGAAGGCGTCATTCCAGGCACGATGGCAACCGCGTCGCCGGACGGCATGCCGAATGTCGCTTATCTGTCGCAGGTCCAGTTCGTCGACAGCGACCATGTCGCCTTGTCCTATCAGTTTTTCAACAAGACCCGCCAGAACATCATGGCCAATCCGCGGGCCACCCTGGTCGTTACCAATCCCGTGACGGTTAGGCAGTACCGCTTGTCGCTCGAATACCTGCGTACCGAGACCGCCGGACCGCTATTCGAAAGCATGAAAGCCAAGCTCGCCGGCATCGCGTCGCATACCGGCATGAGCGGCATCTTCCGCCTGCTCGGCGCCGATATCTATCGGGTTCATCAGATTCAGCCGGTTCCGGGAGAATCGCTTCCACCGCCTGCACCGCAACGGAGTTTGCTGTCGGCACTGCGCAATTGCACTGAACGGCTGGCCGCGTGCACCGACCTGGAGAAACTGTTCGCCGAAACCCTGGCCTGCCTTGACAAGCAATTCGGCATTGGCTACACCATGATCATGGTGCTCGACCCGGTGACGGGGCGACTCTATACGGTGGCCAGCCACGGCTACGACGCATCAGGTGTCGGTTCGGAAATCCCGCTGGGCGAAGGTGTGATCGGCGTAGCCGCGCGTGAGCGCACGCCGATCCGCATCGGGCACATGAATGCCGAATACGCCTACAGTCGCGCGGTACGCGAAAGCGCGGCCCACAGCGACTGGGCATCCGCACTGGAAACCGAAATCCCTCTTCCCGGGCTATGTGCGCCGCGCAGTCAACTGGCCGTACCCATTATGGCGGGCCAGCGCCTGCTCGGCGTACTGTACGTCGAAAGTCCCCAGGACCTGCGCTTTACCTATGACGACGAAGATGCCCTCGTCAGCCTGGCGCATCAACTCGGCCTGTCAATGCATCTGTTGCAGATGGCCGCCGATACCGTGGAAGAAACCCCCGCGATGACACCGGCTTCACCCAAACCACGCGGTACGCCGCTGGGCATCCGTCGTTTCGCTGAAAACGATTCCATCTTTCTCGGTGACGATTACCTGATCAAGGGCGTGGCGGGTTCGATTTTCTGGACCCTGCTACGCGACTACGCGGACAAGGGACGCACGGAATTTACCAACCGCGAGCTGCGCGTCGACGGCCGGATACGCCTGCCCGATGTCAGCGACAACCTTGAAGCACGCCTGCTGTTGCTCGGCAAGCGGTTGGTGGAACGCGATGCAGCTGTGCGGATTGAAAAGACCGGGCGCGGGCGCTTCAGGTTACGCGTGGACCGGCCGATCCGTTTGCTGGAAGAGTACGCGTAAGCAGCATTGCGCCGTGCCACTGCATGATGCGCCTTGCGGTGTATCGGTTGACATGGGCACGGAAAACAAGACCTTTGATTTCAACGTTCTTTTTCACTTTCCCTGGGAAGCATTCTGTTCTGTTTACGGTGACTTATTGCGCCAAAAAACCTGCAGCTTCTCCCAATCCTAGATAGGCACAGATATTTCCATTTTTACAACTTTGATATAGACTTGCCTGCCGATTCAAACGAACATTGCCCTTCAGAAAAACCACTGTCCGGTTTCATCCATTCATCCAAAAAATCTTTGGCCTCCGGATTTTTCAACCCCAAGCTTCGTGGCACCCTGTGGCCAAAGGAGAACACATGTCCTTGAAATACAATGCTATGTTACGGGCCAATCCGCTCGGGTTTATCAACACCTATTCGGTAGATATCAAGGGATGGTTCGAAGGCTTGATGAAATCTGGCGGCGGCGGAACTAATGGCGCCCTTGCAAGCGCAGCCAATGCATTGGGGGCCTGCCGCATGGATTTCGAACCGCTTGGCGGGTTCATGGGTCTCGGCGTGGATACTGTCGAAGCTCGCTTCGTGGCGCATGGCGGCATCGATGCTTACTGGGTGCCTTATCACGCAGGTTTGGGTTTGCCGGGCTATACAGATGTCTTGAGAGTCAATCCAGCTTCAAACTTTGTATTCACGGCAGGCATGAATGGCTGCGCATTTGTGGTAACGGATTCGCCCAAAGGTGCGGCCTATATGCGGGTCTATCACAACCAGCATCCCGATGACGATCGCGTTTGGGCGGCAATCCACGCTCAGGGGCGTCCGGTTATTTCATTCGCAGGATTCGATGAGTATGGCGGCGGAGCACTGGGTCATGGTGTGAATCCGGTTGCATTCAACTTTATGTATTATCGTAACGCCACCTGGCATTACGTGTTCCAGCCGCAGGCCTTCAATGCTTTGAGCCAAGCGCCCGCCCGACGCCTGGTCGGACAAGCCTCGATGAAATCCGTATTTTGATTCCCGTCTCCGATCTCTCCGCCTCGCAAGGTTTTTCAGATCTGAATGCCCTTCCATTGCCAATATTGCTGCCGCCTTGCTGTCCTCTACAGGGTTCGAGATTGAATACTCGCTATTAAACCTGCTACCGCAGGCCATATCCCGCTCCAGATTCACCGGCGCAGAGCATCGGTGTCAACAGAGCGCCCTGAAATTTCCCTGCATCCACCGCTTTAAATGCCTGCAAGCTACTAATAAATCGCCAAACCTTAAAACTTCATTCAATAAACCTTAAAAATATCTTAAGCCCCTCCCGGCATGATCTTCTGAGCCCTGCTCCGCAGTAGACTTCGTCCCCATTCCGAATGTCGGATGAACATGGAAGGACGAACATGAGCAAGATCACCAAGGACGGCGGTCCCGTATCCATGCTGGAATGCATGATGTTGATCCGGGCCTATGAAGACAAAGTCAATGTCATGCAAGCGGCCGGCGGCGGCGCAGGCACATGCACCTCGGTCGGGCAGGAAGCATCGGCGGTCGGCGTTGTGCGCGCACTGGGCGAAGACGATCGTATCCTGACCAACCATCGTAGTGCCGGCCACTTGCTGGCACGCGGTGCGGATGCGGGCCGCATGCTGGCCGAAGTGATGGGACGCAGCACCGGCTATTGCAAGGGCAAGAGCGGTTCACTGCATATCTCGGCGAAAGAACTCGGCGTGCTGCTCACATCGACCATCGTCGGCGGCGAGCTGTCACTGGCAACCGGTGTGGCACTGTCGAAGGTCATGTTGAAGGAGAGCGGCATCGTGGCATGCTTTTTTGGCGATGGCGCAGCCTGCGAAGGCATTTTTCATGAGTCGCTGAACCTGGCAACGGTGTGGAACCTGCCAGTGCTCTATGTCTGCGAAAACAATCAGTGGCAAGCCTATGTGCATCGCAAGGAAACAATGGTTAATGACCATGTGAGCGAATGGGCCAAGGGGTATGGCATGGAAAGCCGTACCGTCGACGGCAATGACGTCGAGGCGGTGTACCAGGCAACGCAGGAAGCAATTACACGCATTCATCAGACGGGCAAGCCCTTCCTGCTCGAAACCTATACTTACCGTTTGCGCGGTCACTTCGAGCCGGATGACCAGGCCTATGTCGATCCGGCGGAAATTGCGCAATGGCGCACCAGGGACCCCATCGCGCAGTTGCAGCAGCGCCTGCTGGCACGCGGCGAAATCAACATGGCTGATATTGCGCAGATCGAAGCGCGGGTGGCGGCGACGATAGAACAAGCCGCAGCATTTGCACAAAATTCGCCGTTCCCGGATGCGTCAGAGCTGACGACCGATGTTTACGCATAAGGAGTAAAAGATGCCCCAGATTACAGTCAATGAAGCCATCGGTCAGGCATTGGCCGAAGAAATGCGGCGCGACCCGCGCGTGCTGATGTTCGGCGAAGGTGTCGCCACCAAGCGCAAGGACCTGGTCGATGAATTCGGCAAGCTGCGCGTGCGTAATACGCCGCTCGCCGAAGGCATCATCGCCGGCACCGCGGCTGGTGCTGCAGCGACCGGCCTGCGTCCCGTGGTTGACCTGCTGTTCGCGCCCTTTCTCTGTTTTGCGATGGATGAGATCGTCAACAGCGCAGGCAAGCTGCGTTATATATCGGGTGGCCAGTTCGCCTTTCCGATGGTGGTGATCGCCATGACCGGCTGCGGCTGGACCGTCGGGGCGCAGCACAACCACAACCTGGAAGCATGGTTTGTGCACAGCCCCGGACTGAAGGTCGTCATGCCGTCGAACGCAGCCGACTTCAAGGGCCTGCTCAAGTCGGCCATTCGGGACGACAATCCCGTTCTCTTCTTTGTCGACATGGCACTCGGCTATGTGCCCGGCGAGGTTTCCGAAGACGAACAGCTGGTCCCGTTGGGCAAGGCTGCCGTGGCGCGCGAGGGAACCGACGTCACTATTATTTCTTACGCAAAGATGGTCAATACCTGCCTGCAGGCCGCAGAACAGCTCGCGGCGCAAGGCGTGTCTGCCGAGGTCATCGATCTCCGCTCGCTCAAGCCTCTTGACGAGGAAGCCATCCTGCGTTCGGCCCGCAAGACCGGACGCGTGCTGGTCGTGCATGAAGCCAGCCGCATGTGCGGTGTCGGCGCAGAAATCAGCGCCATCATTACCGAACATGCCTTCGACGCATTAAAGGCCCCGGTGCTTCGCCTGACCGGACCGGATACGCCCGCGCCGTCCAGCTACATGCTTGAGCAGGCGTTTATACCGCAACCGGACGCCATCATTGCCAGCGTATCGAAGCTCATGGGAAAAATCGCCTTGCGCCCTATCCAGCCTGAAGTTCAACCCGAAGCCCTTACCCTTACCACCTGATACGAGAGACCATCATGCAAACCACTTCCGCTGCTTCTCCTGTTACCCCGTCGACGACATCCTTTTCGCCGGTCGGTGTCATCTGGCTCAAACTTGCAGTGATCTACCTGATCATTGGTGTCGGAATGGGCATCATGATGGGCGCAAGCGAAGACTTCACCATGCGTCCGGTGCACGCCCATGTCAACCTGCTTGGCTGGGCCACGATGGCATTGGCGGGCCTGATCTACAGCGTGTTTCCGAGCGCGGGATCGAGCAAGCTGGCGCGGGTGCATTTCTGGCTGGCGAACGTGTCCTTGCCAGTCATGGCGGTATCACTTGGCTTCGTGGTCAGCGGAAGCCGGTCGGTGGTGCCGGTGCTTGCCATTTCGGAAATACTTGCTGCCGCCGGGATTATCGCTTTTGCGGCCAATATTTTTCTGAACCTGAAGGGACGCTGAAGGGAGGCCGAGGGGGTGGATATACGGGAGCGACCGCCGGTTCCCGCATTCGGGAATCGCGCGGGGTCTAGCAAGCCGGCACGAAATCATTTGCACAGAGCGATTTGTGAAGCCACAAGCGGGCTTGCGGCAAATATCAGCCCGAAAAACAGGGCGCAGCACAAGATGGCACAGCGCTTGCATTAGTGGTTGCAACTGCTAATCAGGATAACAGGTCTGCCATCATGAACATCGCCATCGCCCAAGCACCTTCGACAACATCTAGCCGCGCCGCCATGAGCACCCGCTGCTCGGCCTGCAGCATGCACCAGATCTGCCTGCCCACCGGCCTCAAGGAAGACGACATGGACAAGCTGGACCAGATCATCGGCCGTCGTCGCAAGGTGGCGCGCGATACGCATCTGTATCGCGTAGGCGACCCCTTCACCAACCTGTACGCAATCCGCCTGGGCCATTTCAAGACCCACCAGGTCAATCCCAGCGGCGACCAGCAGGTGACTGGCTTCCAGATGGCCGGCGAACTGCTTGGCATGGACGCGATCAGCACCGACCGCCATCATTGCGATGCGATCGCGCTGGAAGACAGCGAAGTCTGCGAGATCCCGTTCTCGCGCCTGGAAAGCCTGTTTGGTGACATGCCCGTCCTGCTGCGCCACTTCCATCGCATGATGAGCCAGGAAATCACACGTGAACAAAGTGTCATGCTCCTGCTGGGCAACATGCGCGCGGAACAGCGTTTTGCCGCCTTCCTCACTAATCTTTCGTCCCGTTACTCGGTGCGTGGTTATTCGTCCACCGACTTCCAGTTGCGCATGACGCGTGAAGAGATCGGGAATTACCTTGGCCTGACCATCGAAAGCATCAGCCGTCTCTTGTCAAAATTCAAGAAACGCGGCTGGATCAAGGTCAGCAACCGCCAAGTGGAACTGGTTGATCCCGCCACGCTGAAAGAAGTTGCCGCTGGTACCAAAACCTGCGCCTGAGCGGTTCCCTGCTCTGAACCGGGAGCCCGCTACGGCTATTTCGGTCTTGCGAAGCCCTGAGTGTCCGTTATCTAAAATCTAAAACGGTATCTTTTTATCGTTGGGAACGGCCAGCAGATAGCAGGTCAGCATGCTCGCCAGCGAACAAAATGCCCAGATACTGAAAAATCCGATGGTGTATACCGCCAGGGGATTCACCTCGATATGGTTCCCGACAAGGGCAAGGTCATGCGGGTCGAACAGGGAAAACAAAAATCCTTCGGCTACAATGGCAATCAGAAACGACGGCCACAACACAACCATAATCAATCTTGCCATTTCGGCATCCTCCATCCCGTCTGGCGCGCTAATCCGTTAACGCGCTTTCGTTGTACCGCCGCTGTTTTCGTTCGGGTTATCCCATCGAGCCATGCCATCAATTCCCAGCTTCGGGAATTCTTTCGTAAATCCGGGAATGAAGTCATGCCCGTTAGCTTACTTGGTAGCGTCGGCGGTAATGCTCACCGAGCGCTGTTTCGGATAATCCCAGACCTGATGCAAGCGCCAGTCGCGGCGCTCGCTTTCGATCAAGACCTGCCAGCGTGCCATATCGAGCATGGGCAACGCAACCTGGAAAGCGCCATCGCGGCCGGGGCTCGCCTGCAGGTTGATGTCCTTTTCAGGCTGGGTCGAATGCACCAATCTGATGGTCAGTTTGCCGGTCGCGGCATCTCCGAGTCCATTCACCGTTCCCGAAAGCATGCCTGCGGCCGGGTCATAACGCAAGCCGGCCTGCAGCCGCATGTCGGCAGCGATACGATCACGACTCAAGTCCTGGTTGATGACCTTGCCTTCCTTGTAATAGTCGTCGACGACCAGTGCATCCTGCTGGGTGAAGGCCACCCATGTGGTATGTACCCCTGCTACCACGACGACCGTCGGGCCGAGCATGATGAGCCAGGGCCAACGGTGCATGTACCAGGGCTTTGCCGCAGTCGCTGCCGTTCCGGATCGAATATTGTTACGCATTTCTACTCCTTCTTTAACCTTGTTTTGCGGTACGTCGCTGTGCTTAACCTTGCTTAGCGTGGTACGAAAAAAACCGCTTTTTCTGTCACCTGCAAACGTTCGTCGTCAACCGCAACCAGTTCGAACTGAATCTTGTTCGATCCTTTTTCGCCTTTGCCGTGCGGCACGCGCACTCTGACAGGTACACCACGCGACGCGGTCCCCTCCAGTTCGACCATCACAGGTGTGGCCAGTGCAATGCCGTCGATACCGGCAACCGAAATGCGGAAGCGATGCGACTGCTCATCCGTATTCATGACTTGCAGACGGTAGACGTTTTCAATAATGCCGTCTTCCACCTCACGTCCCATTGCGCCACGGTCGCGGATCACGTCCATCTTCACCGGTGTGCGTCCGAGCAGGGACCCGAACGATGCCAGCACGATCAGTGCAAGGATTGCGCTGTAAATCAATATGCGCGGACGCATGGCACGCCGGCGAATGTCCTTGGCGCTCAATCCCTTTTCCATTGCGTTTTCGGTGGAGTAACGCACCAGGCCACGCGGCGCGCCAATCCTGTCCATCACCGAATCGCACGCATCGATACATGCCGCACAGCCGATGCAGTCGGATTGCAGGCCATCGCGAATATCGATGCCGGTCGGGCAGACCTGTACGCACATCGAGCAATCGATGCAGGAACCCAATGCCGACGCGTCCGCCTTGCGTGTCCTGGCGCCGCGTGGCTCGCCACGCTTGGCGTCATAGGTAACGGTCAGCGTATCCTTGTCGAACATCGAGCTCTGGAAACGAGCATACGGGCACATGTATTTGCATACCTGCTCGCGCATCCAGCCCGCATTGCCATAGGTGGCAAATGCGTAGAACAGGATCCAGAACCATTCCCACGGGCCGAGCCCCAGGTTTACGACTTCGCCGGCCAACGTATGGATCGGGGTGAAATACCCGACGAAAGTAAAGCCAGTCCACAGTGCGACCGCAGCCCATGCCAGATGCTTGGATGACTTGCGCACGAACTTGTCGACGCTCAGGGGCTGGCGGTCAAGGCGCATGCGTGCGCTGCGGCTGCCTTCGATTTTGCGCTCGATCCACATGAAGATTTCCGTGTAGACCGTTTGCGGACAGGCATAGCCGCACCAGAGCCGGCCGGCAACCGCCGTGAACAAAAACAGGGAATAAGCGCAGACGATCAGCAACAGCGCGAGATAAATAAAATCCTGTGGCCACAGCACGATGCCGAACAGGTAAAACTTCCGTGATACCAGATCAAACAGGACCGCCTGGCGGTCGTTCCACGACATCCATGGCAAACCGTAGAAGACGAGCTGGGTCAGCCACACACAAAGCCAGCGCCAGTTCGCGTACCAGCCTTTGGCTTCGCGCGGATAGATTTCCTGGCGTGCCTCATACATGGTGACGACAGAAACCTTGACAGCGGGTTCGCTCATTATTTCACTCTTTGCTTGATGTGGCCGGGAAGCTTGATGCCTGCCCGGCCGAGAACATCGGATTACAAGGTTTTATTTCTCGGCGACCAGCGCCTTGTCGTTGGACAAGCCCCAGACGTAGGCAGCCAATACATGGACCTTGCCTTCACCGAGGAAGTCATGGAATGCCGGCATGGTGTTGTTGCGACCCTTGCGGATCGTTTCCATGATGGTGTCGGCACTGCCGCCGTACAGCCAGATCTTGTCGCTCAGGTTGGGCGCGCCGAGCGCCGGGTTACCCTTGCCGCCCGCGCCGTGGCATGCTGCACAGGCCGCAAACTTATCCTTGCCGAACGCAACCTTGATCGGATCGGAAGTCGAGCCGGACAGGTTAAGCACGTAGTGGGCGACATTCTCCACATCCTTGTCCGAACCTAAAGCGGCACCCATGGGTGGCATCACGCCGTTACGGCCTTTCAGGATGGTAGTCTTGATGATGTCGGGTTCGCCACCGTACAGCCAATCCTTGTCGGTCAGATTGGGATAACCCTTGTTGCCGCGGGCATCGGAACCATGGCACTGCGCGCAGTAGGTCATGAACAGGCGCTCGCCGATTGCATGCGCTTGCGGGTCGGCCGCAACCACTTTCAGGTCCTGGTGCAGATACTTTTCAAAGATCGGGCCATAGTCCTTTTCCGCCTTGGCCAGTTCCGCCTGATACTCACCAGTCGACTCCCAGCCCAGCTTGCCTTTGAATGAACCAAGGCCGGGATACAGCACGAGATAGCCGATGCTGAACACGATAGTGATATAGAACAGCCACATCCACCACCGTGGCATCGGGTTGTTGAGTTCGGTCAGGCCCTCGTCCCAGCTATGGCCGGTAGAATCGGCAGATTCGCCTTCCGGAACAATAATCTTCACCCTGGACTGTACCCACAGCAGGATTGCGCATCCCGCAATTCCCAGTATGGTCAGGACGGCGACGTAGCCGCTCCAGAATTCATTGGTAAAGTCAGACATGTTTTTCCCCTGCTGTATCGATAGCCGGTTCGTCAGCGAACGGCAGATTGGCGGCCGCATCGAAATCCGTGCGGCGGTGCGCGATATAGGTCCACCAGACGATACCTGCGAAGGTGAGGAAGCACAGTACCGTCACCACGCTGCGCGCATCAAAAATAAACTGTTCGAACGTCATGATTACCTCTTTGCCTTGATCTGAATGCCCATGCCTTGCAGATAAGCGACCAGCGCATCCTGTTCAGTTTTGCCTTCCACTTCCTTGGCTGCATTGGCGATTTCTTCATCGCTATACGGATGGCCCAGTTTGCGCAACACCTGCATCTTTGGCGCGACGGACAGCGGATCAACCTTGGCAGTTGCCAGCCACGGATAGGCGGGCATGTTCGACTCGGGAACGACATCACGCGGGTTGTTCAGGTGAGTGCGGTGCCATTCGTCGCTGTAACGTCCACCGACGCGCGCCAGGTCCGGGCCGGTACGCTTGGAGCCCCACTGGAACGGACGGTCATACACAAACTCCGAAGCGACCGAATAGTGGCCGTAACGCTCGGTTTCGGCGCGGAATGGACGGATCATCTGCGAGTGGCAGTTATAGCAACCTTCACGCACATACACATCGCGACCCGCCAGGCGCAACGCCGAATAAGGTTTTAATCCAGCGAGCGGTTCGGTCGTCGATTTCTGGAAGAACAGCGGCACGATCTCGACCAGGCCGCCGACGCTGACCACGAGAACCACCAGTGCAATCAACAGCCAGGGGTTCTTCTCGATCATTTCATGTGAAAACTTTTTCATTACTGCTCCTGATTCAGGCATGTGCCGGCACAATTGAAGGGATACGTGCGGAGACCTCCTTGCCATCGCGCACAGTCATGAACGTGTTGTACGCCATGAGAATCATGCCGCCGAGATACAGCAGACCGCCGCTGAAACGAATGACGTAGTAGGGATAAGTTGCCTTGACCGATTCAACGAAGGTATAGGTCAGGGTGCCGTCGGCATTGACCGCGCGCCACATCAGGCCCTGCATCACACCGGCAATCCACATCGATGCGATGTAAAGGACGATACCGATGGTCGCCATCCAGAAATGCACGTCGATCAGGCGTACGCTCCACATCTCGGTCTTGCCAGACAAACGCGGCAACAGGTAGTAGATCGAGCCCATGGTGATAAAGCCAACCCACCCAAGGGCGCCGGCATGGACGTGGCCTACGGTCCAGTCGGTGTAATGCGACAGCGCGTTGACGGTCTTGATCGACATCATCGGGCCTTCGAAGGTCGACATGCCGTAGAACGACAGCGACACGATCAGGAACTTGAGGATGGGATCGGAGCGCAGCTTGTCCCAGGCGCCGGACAATGTCATCACGCCGTTGATCATGCCACCCCACGATGGTGCCAGCAGGATCATCGAGAACACCATGCCGATCGACTGTGTCCAGTCAGGCAATGCGGTGTAGTGCAGATGGTGCGGGCCTGCCCACATGTAGGTAAAGATCAGTGCCCAGAAGTGCACGATGGACAAGCGATAGGAGTACACCGGCTTGTCAGCCTGCTTGGGGATGAAGTAATACATCATGCCAAGGAAGCCCGCAGTCAGAAAGAAACCCACGGCATTGTGACCGTACCACCACTGGATCATCGCATCCTGCACACCTGCATAGGCCGAGTAGGACTTGGTCGCCGACACCGGTATTGCCGCGCTGTTGACCAGGTGCAGCAGTGCGATAGCCAGGATAAAGCCGCCGAAGAACCAGTTTGCGACGTAGATATGGGCGACCTTACGCTTGACCAGCGTGCCGAAAAATACAACCGCATACGATACCCATACCAGTGTGATCAGGATATCGATCGGCCATTCGAGTTCGGCATACTCTTTACCGGAGGTCATACCCAGCGGCAGTGTAATGGCAGCGGCCACGATAACGGCCTGCCAACCCCAGAAGGTAAAGGCGGCAAGGCGATCGGAGAACAGACGAACCTGCGAGGTACGCTGAACCACGTAGTAGGAGGTTGCAAACAATCCGCAACCACCGAATGCGAAGATCACCGCATTGGTATGCAGGGGGCGCAAGCGACCATAGGAAAGCCATGCGATGTCGAAATTCAGGGCGGGCCAGGCTAGCTGTGCGGCGATGAACACGCCGACCAGCATACCGACCACGCCCCATACTACCGTTGCGATCGTGAATTGCTTCACGACCTTGTAGTTATAGTTGAGCGATGTATCCACGTACGATCTCCAGGTTTTGCTAACACGATGGAAGGAGAGTACGAGTTCGAACCTCTAAAAACCTTGACCTGAGTCAAATTCGTCCGAGTGCTGCGGAGAGAGTGAAAAACAGTTGCAGGATGACTGCAGTGTTCGTATGTATGAGTAAGTTTATGGGTTGTTTCGCTTCCGGAAAGTGCATGCATTGATGTGATTTATAACAGCCGGACTTAGCACAGACTAGCGCACATCACTGGACGGCCCCTTCCCCCTTTTAGGGGGAAGGCTGGGATGGGGGTAAAGTGGTTATGCAGAAGCAGGCGCTTGCTCGATCTTCGCACCCCCACCCTAACCCTCCCCCTAAGAGGGGGAGGGAACCGGAAGCCGCAATTTGAGATGCCATTTATTTAATCTGGCACCGTGCTCAGGCATGTGCCATAGGAAAGCAACAGCCCTATCAACCGCCACGACACTCACGACGAGTGCCGTGCTTCCTTCTCCGTGACAGGCATCACCTCCGCTGCATCGGCACTGTCATCATCCTGCAGGATACGCATGGCGGGACCGACGAGATCATCAAATTGCCCGCCATCCGACGCATTGAAGAATAGCCAGATAGTAAAAAACACAACCAGCACACTCATGGGGACGAGAAGATAGAGGGCTTCCATGATGATTCTTTCTATGCATTCCTGACGATGGGAGGAAGCACCGCTTCCTGAACGGGCCGGTGTCCTGCTTTGAAGCGCGCCTTGGGTATTCTTCGCAAGCGCAAGGCATTGATCACCACCACGGCCGAACTCAGCGACATGCCGATGCCGGACAGCCATGGATTGAGCAGGCCGACGGCGGCTGCAGGAATAGCAACCAGGTTGTACAAACTTGCCCAGGCAAGGTTCTGCCGGATCACCGCCATGGTTTGCGTGGCGGCGCGCATGGCGTCCGCGACTGCGTCAAGTCGTCCATGGAGCAGCACCGCGTCGGCATGCGTCTGCGCAAGCGCGGCACCGGTTCCCATGGCGAACGATACATCGGCAGCGCGCAGCACCGCCGCGTCGTTGATGCCATCGCCAACCATGGCAACGAGGTGGCCCTGTTCCTGCAAGCGTTGCATAAATGCCAGCTTTTCCGCCGGAAGACACTGGCCATAAGCGACAGCAATACCCAGTTCGCGGGCCACCGCCGATGTCACTTCCTGCTCATCTCCACTCAATAGGATGACCTGCTTTCCCAATGCCTGGAAGTGACGGATGACATCGGCAGCGTCATCACGAATGCGATCGGCCAGCTCAAAGCGAGCGAGCCATCCCTGTTCGCCGCCCAGGTAGACAGCAGTAAATTGACTTGCCTGCACCGCTGCCGGCACCTGGCCGCTCAACTCTTCCACGAAGGATGCGGAGCCCACCCGGTACCGGTGACCGCCGATAACCGCCTCGATCCCTTTGCCGGCAACGCTATCGACATTGCTGGCGACGAGACCGACCGACCCGACCAGCCCGCGGGTCTCGCGATTGGCTGCTTCGATCAAGGCATGCGCCAGCGGATGCGCACTGCCGGCTTCCAGCGCAGCAGCGATGCGCAGGCACTCGATCCGGCCGGACGCACCAAGTACGCGCAAGTCACGCACTGAGGGCTTGCCGGTTGTCAGTGTGCCAGTCTTGTCAAAAACAATATGCGTCGTCCTGTGCAAGGTTTCCAGCACATGGGATTGCAAGACGAGCACCCCCTGTCGCAGCAAGCGGTCGGTAGCGGCGGCTAGTGCGCTTGGCGTCGCAAGCGACAGTGCGCAAGGGCAGGACACCACCAGCACCGCAATGGCAATCGGCCAGGCATGTGTTGGGTTAATCCATTGCCAAGCACAGAACACGGCAATCGAAAAGAGCAGCAGCGCGGCAACAAACCACGTCGCAACCTTGTCCGCCCATACCGCTAAGGTCGGCTTCGCCTGCCCTGCGCTTTCGATCAGCTTAAGAAGGCGTGACAGGGTGCTGTCAACCGCTACCCTGGTGACACGGACGACAACGGGCTGCGTCGCATTGACCGCCCCGCCTTCAATCTCGTCACCGGGGCCACGAGATTGCGGCTTGCTCTCGCCGCTCAACAATGACAGATCGATTTCGGAGTGCCCCTCGAGCACGACGCAATCGGCAGGGATGGCTTCGCCCGGCTTCACGATCAGTACATCGCCTTCAACCAGGCGTGCGGCGGGAATCACCTCTTCCTGGCGATCCTGAGGATATCCGGTGATGCGCGACGCCGATGCCGGCAAGGCATTCTGCAAGGTATCGAGCGCGGAGCTCGCTTTGCGTCGTGCAATAAATTCAAGGTAGCGACTGCACAGCAACAGGAAGATGAACATCGTCACCGAATCAAAATACACATCGCCCTTGTCGGTCACTGTCGCGACCACACTACCAAGGAAAGCAGCGCCGATACCTAAGGCCACCGGGACATCCATCCCCAGCATCCGGTTTTTCAGATTGCGCCATGCGCCACGAAAGAAAGGCTGGGCCGAGTAAACCACGGCGGGAATCGTCAATAGCAGACTGGCCCAACGCATCAGCGCTTCCATGTCGGCTTCAAGCGTGCCATCGGTTGCCAGGTACACCGGGACCGCGTACATCATGACTTGCATCATCGACAAGCCGGCAACGAACAACTGGCGGAACAGCGTTTTCCCTTCGCGCTGCAATTGCTGGCCATGGACGGCTGCATCAAAAGGATAGGCAACGTAACCAACTTCACGTATCGCGATGAGGATAGCGCTGGGTTTGGCGACGGATTCTTTCCAGCGCACATGCAGCTTGCCTGTTGCCACATTCAGGTTGTAACTGACGATGCCGGCAACGGTGGAAAGCCGGCGCTCAATCATCCAGACGCAGGCGGCACAGCGTATGCCCTCAACGCACAACACCGCATCGCGGCAATCCGGATCGTCTGACTGGCTTGCGAACTGCTGCAACGCTTCCGGCGTGTCGTAAAGGCGCAGCTCGTCAGGTACCAAAGACGTCGTGCCGCCGTTGGCTGAGTAGCCATCGCGATTCAGGTAGTAATCGGACAAACCACTGCCCACAATGGTCGTGGCCACCGCTTCGCAACCGGGGCAACACATGGCTCGTTCTACGTCGGCAATGCGCACTGACCACGTTGCGCCATGCGCAATGGGCAAGCCGCAGTGAAAGCAGGACGAGTCATCTTTGTATTCGCTGTTGCTTAACGTACCCATCAGTGCCCCCAGTGAAATGAGGGGCTGGAAGACGTCACGCAGATTGCCTCCAGCCATGCCGGTGTCATACCGTGCGCAGTGCGGTAAAGACCGAGAATGCCAAACAGCAGCACGATGATCCCGCTGGCCATGCGCACATGACGGTGATGCAATACCCGTTGCAATTGCGCCCCAAACAGGCCCATCACCAGCAGTGCGGGCAGCGTGCCAACGCCAAATGCAAACATCACGACCGCTCCCTGCACCGCGGATCCGGCCAGCATCGCACTCATCAGGACGCTGTAGACCATGCCGCAAGGCACCCACCCCCAGAGGCCGCCCAGGGCAAGCGCCTTGCCGAAACTATCGGCGGGCAACAATTGTTTGGTCAGCGGCTGCAACCGGCTCCACAGGCCGCGACCTGCTGCTTCAAGCCGTGTCAGCCCTTGCCATGCATTCATCAGATACAGCCCCAGCGCGACCAGCATCAGGTTTGCAAGCAGATAAAGAATCGCCTGCAGGGATGACATGAAGGACAAGGCGGACAGGCTTTGGGCGAGTCCACCAGCGATTGCGCCGGCTGTTGCATAACTTGTGAGGCGACCGGCGTTATAGGCGGTCACGCGCATCACATCAGCGAACACCGCGGACTGCGGCATTGCCATCTGCGCAGCGGCCATAGGTGCGATGGGAATTACGCGACGGCGCGATGTCACCGAAAACGCGCTGACAATCCCGCCGCACATACCGACGCAATGCACACTACCAAGCAAGCCAACAAGTAAGAACGGAATCAGGGACAAGTTTTCACC
Source organism: Noviherbaspirillum sp. Root189 (assembly GCF_001428545.1). Classification (GTDB taxonomy): domain Bacteria; phylum Pseudomonadota; class Gammaproteobacteria; order Burkholderiales; family Burkholderiaceae_D; genus Noviherbaspirillum. The sequence continues at coordinate 88,923 of NZ_LMHZ01000078.1, read as the reverse complement.
AACTGTGAGCAGGTTTGAGGCAATCTCAACGGTTCAATACCGGAATTCAAATAGTTTTCGAATAACGCAGGCGCTCGGTCTTGACCTCCTGCTTTTCACCAAGGTAGCGGTCAAACACCATGCAAATGTTACGGATGAGTAATCGCCCCTTCGGGCTGACGGTCAGCCATTCCGGATCGATAGTCAGCAGGCTGTCCTGTTCCATGACGCGCAACTGCTCAAGCTCCTTTGCAAAATAGTTTGCAAAGGTAATCGGATAGGCAACTTCAAGCGAGGCAATCGACAATTCAAAATTGCACATCAGCATCTGGATGATGATGCGGCGGAGCAAATCATCCACATTCAGCTTGATGCCGCGTGCGATCGGTAACTCGCCCTGCTCGATACGCTCGTAATAGGCGTCGAGCGTTTTTTCATTCTGGCTATAGGTCGAGCCAACCGCGCTGATGGCCGAGACGCCGCAGGAAATCATTTCCGCTTCGGCATGCGTGGAATAGCCCTGGAAATTGCGGTGCAGGCGTCCCTGCCGCTGTGCGACCGCAAGGTCATCGGTCGGCTTGGCAAAATGATCCATGCCGATATAGACATAACCTGCTGTAGTCAACCGCTTGATGCACAAGGACAGCATGTCGAGCTTGGTTTCGGCGCTCGGCAACTCGTCTTCCGCAATGCGGCGTTGCGATTTGAACAATGCCGGCATGTGCGCGTAGTTATAAATCGAGATGCGATCAGGATCGGCTGCAATCACCTTGGTCAGCGTCCGGTCCATCGTCATCAGGTTTTGTTTCGGCAATCCATAGATGAGATCAATACTGATCGAGCGAAATCCAGCCTCGCGCGCGGCGTTCATCACGGCCAACGTCGTTTCTTCCGGCTGAATGCGATTCACCGCCTTCTGCACGTCCGGATCGAAATCCTGCACGCCAAAACTGATGCGATTGAAGCCCTGCGTGCGCAGCGTACGAATGCGCTCCAGCGTTACGGTGCGAGGGTCAATCTCGATCGAATATTCGCCGGCATCATCGGTAGCGAAACGGAACCAGCGGCGCATGTGAGCCAGCAGATCCCCCATTTGTTCATCTGACAGGTAGGTCGGCGTACCGCCGCCGAAATGCAGTTGCGTCACCATATTCAGGTCGCCCGCAAGCTTTCCCTGCATGTCGATTTCACGCTTCAGATAGGTCAGGTAGACCTCGGCCTTGCTACGGTTTTTAGTGATGATCTTGTTACAGGCGCAGTAGTAGCAAAGCTTGTCGCAGAACGGGATATGCACGTAGAGCGACAGAGGATTCCGGGCACCCATGGCGCGCACGCTGTTGACCGCCTGCATATAGTCGCCCATGCCAAAACCGTCCGTGAAGCGGTCAGCGGTCGGGTAAGAAGTGTAACGTGGTCCCTGCCGGCTGAGCTTGCGGATCAGCGCGGCATCGAACTGGACGTTGGGGGCAAAGGATAATGCTGTGGCGGGAACTACCATGTCGGACTCCGGCTCGCGCGCCCCACCAGCGGGACGCTATCAACTGCTGCGAAGTGTACGAGTCGGAGCCGGTTTGCAACCTTGATCCAAGTCAAAATGGTCCGGATTGGAAAATGTTGTGACTGAGAGTGATGCCTGTTCGGGACGCTTGCCGATCATGAGGAACTCGATCAGTTCTCGCACCGGCCTGATCTCGCTGCCGAATGGGAGCGGTTCGGCGCCACGGAAGAATAAACCGCGCTTGACGTCTCCCTGGAGAGCGAATGCCAGTCGCGTATCGATGCAGAATTGCCCCGCCTTGGCTATGCCGTCCCGCAGTCCGCATTGGTGCAGACAATCGAAGCCGACCGTGCATTCTTTCGGTCCGGCCTTGCGCTGCAGCTTTTCTTCCTTCTCCAGATAATTCACGAGCCATGGGGTGCGCACGCCGCGCGCGGGAAGACCGGCGACGCTCATGAATGTGACGATGTCCTCCGGCTTGGCTTCGGCGAGAACCTTTTTGAAATTGATATGCGCATCACCCTCTTCGGTCACCGCGAACGCGGTCCCAAGCTGTACTGCACTTGCACCTAGGGCGAGCAAGTCACGCAATTGCGCATGCGAATTTACGCCGCCTGCTGCGATCAGGGGGATAGATTCGCTTTCTATGCCTAACTCACGGAACACCTTGAATGTACCTTCCAGCACGACCGGAAAATCAAAATGCGGTTGGTCGATATCTTGGAGTCGGGCCGCGCCAAGGTGGCCCGCCGCACGGCGCGGATTTTCAATGACGATGGCATCCGGCAGGCGATTTTTTCGCATCCATTTCTTCAGGACCAGCGCAATGCCGCGCGCGTCCGACAGAATGGGGATCAAGGCGACATCCGGGTAGTCGGCTGTGAGTTCCGGCAGGTCGAGCGGCAAGCCTGCGCCGACGACAACGGCGCCGGCACCGCTTTCGCAAGCCTGCCGCACATAGGCGGCGTACTCCGCCACGGCACGCATGATGTTGACACCGACCACGCCAGCGCCGCCCGCGATGCGATTGGCAGCGGCGATTTCACGGTCAAGCGCGATAAGGTTGACGCGATCGATCAGCGCCTTGTCGCGCGACTTCGCCGTCTGCGCCATCAAGTCGGGATGATGCCGGCGCAGGTCGACACTGGAAATGGTCCCGACCGCGCCAAGCCTGGCGACGTTGCCCGCGAGCCGGTGCGCCGACACGCCGACGCCCATCCCTCCTTGCACGATGGGCAACAGGTTTTTACCCTTGATTGAAAATGGTTTCAGGAGGTTATGCTGCACGGCGGGCTTTCTCTTATTGAGCGACGTGCGAATGTAGCAAACGGGAAAAACGATTTGTTTGATCTCAGTCAATTATTGCGGACTTACCTATCGCGCTTGTTTGTACTTGCAGGCGTTCGGTCGTCATAACGTGAAGCGTCTCCCAACAGCAGGCACATCAACATAAAGAACCGAATTCCGGCAACAGTGTCACTTTCGTAATAAAGTGCTGTGTTGTACTGGCGGCACGTCATTCCCATATCATTTCTGTGAAGAATAGTACGAGCGCATTTTCCAAGGAGAAAAGTTTGACTCAGGCAGCAGGAGTAAGTACGAGCCCACACCGGATCACCATTGTAGGTGGCGGCGCCGGCGGACTGGAACTCGCGGTTCGTCTCGGGAAAAAACTCGGGAAGCACAAGAAGGCGATCATTACATTGGTCGACGCCCAACGCACACACCTGTGGAAGCCGCTCTTGCATCAGGTTGCGGCCGGCACGCTTGACAGTCATGCCGACGAACTTGAGTACCTCGCGCTGGCGCGCGACTATCACTTTACGTTCCGCCTCGGTCGGATGGACGGCCTGAACCGTTCACTAAAAGAAATTTACGTTGCACCGACCTACGACGAAAACGGCGAAGAAATTCTCCCGCGCCAGGCGATTCACTATGACACGCTGGTGCTGGCGGTGGGGAGCCAGACGAATGACTTCGGCACGCCGGGTGCGCAGGAACACGCCATCATGCTTGACTCGCCGGACGCAGCAGAGCGTTTCCATCAGCAGCTTGTCAATGCCTGCCTGCGTGCACAAGCAAAAGCGCGTGCGCCCGGCCAGGGACGCTTTACCGTGACCATCATCGGTGGCGGCGCAACCGGTGTCGAGCTGTCCGCGGAACTGCACATGACCGCAAAAATCATTTCCAGTTATGGCCTGGCGAACTTCGATCCGGAGAAGGATCTGAAAATTGTGATTGTCGATGCCGCGCCGCGCTTGCTTCAGGCTCTTCCGGAGCGGCTGTCTGTCGCCGTGGGCAATGAATTGCGTTCGCTCGACATCGAGATTCATACCAACGAGCGTGTGGTCGACGTATCGAAGGATGGTGTAAAAATGGCGAGCGGCAAGTTCATTCCGAGCGGACTGGTGGTCTGGGCAGCCGGTATCAAGGTAGCGGATTTCGTGAAGACTCTCGACGGCCTGGAGACCAATCGCATCAATCAACTGGTAGTGCAACGCACCTTACAGACCAGCCGCGATCCATCCATCTTTGCCATGGGAGATTGCGCTGCGTGTCCGCTGGAAGACGGCAAGACGACAGTGCCGCCACGCGCGCAATCGGCACACCAGGAAGCCTATACCCTCAGCAAGTCCCTGGTACGCATGCTTCAGGGTAAATCGCTACTTGAATTCAAGTATCGCGACCATGGTTCGCTGGTTTCTCTCGGCAACTACAGTACCATCGGCAGCCTGATGGGCGCCATCGCGAAGGGATCGGTCTTCATCGAAGGCACTATCGCCAAGTGGATGTACTGGTGGCTGCACAAACACCATCAGATTGTCGTCAATGGGGTGTTCAGGACCTGGCTCTCGACCTGGACCGACGCCATCAACTGGATACGTAACCCGCGTATCAAGCTACATTGACGTGGGAGTTTCAAGAATCGTCATATGAAAAAAATGGTGAGACCTTGCGAGCCTCACCAAATCTGGCAAAGTCGCCGGTAACACGGCACATCTTGACCGCTTTACCGCACATGCCGGAAAGCACAGGACAGGAGAATTTGTCAACGACGACGAAGCGCTAAGCGCATGGACAACCGGCAGGCGAAGCCCGTGCAATGCTTCGCCCTGGTCACCGACAGGACGGCTCGCGTTTAGCGCGGTCCGCCGTGACGACGGCCACCGCCGTACATCTTGAACTCATCGTTAAAGACTTTTTGCTGGTCTGGCGACAGCACTGCATAAAACTCCTTGGTTGCCGCCAGGTGCTCGGTCATGCGCTGTTCGCGTTGCTTCATCATGCCTAGCCTTTTTTCCATGCGGTCGGGCACGGACAATTTTTCCATTTCAGCACGGTCAGGACGCTGAGGCCGTTCAGCCGGCTTCATCCGGGTGATATAGGTTTGCCATGCCGTTTCCTGATTTGCATTGAGCTTCAGTTTGTCGTGCAGCGCAGCCTGGCGTTTGGCCATGCGTTCACGCATCTGTTCAGGTGAATGCCGATGCTCGTGAGCGGGGCCGGCGCCCATCGGGCCGGAGCCAGGCTGTTCCGCACTGGCAGCGAATGTGCCCGCGGCCACGCCCGTCGTCAACAAGAGAGCAAGCAGGCTTTTGCGAAATGTGGTCATGATTCTTCCTTCCGAAGTGGTTGTCGTGCACTGCGCACGGTTTGCATCTTCCGGCAGGCATGTATCGCGCCGTTGTCCCGTTGCCGGCGTGTTGTAGCGGAAAGTAACCACCGCCGGCCGCTTTGTATCGGCCTGTATCGTGCTCTTCCTACGAAACAGCAGGATACAATTCGACTACATTCAGCTCACGGAAATTGCCATAATCAAGCCCATGGAAAATCCTGCTTATATATTGATCGTCGACGACGATCGCGACATCAGCACCCTGCTGGCCGAATACCTGGAAAAAAACGGCTACCGCACATTGACGGCCGGTGATGGCAAGGCGATGCACAAGGCGCTGGAAGATCATCGCGTCGATCTCATCGTTCTCGACCTCAATCTGCCGGGTGAAGACGGCCTGACGCTCTGCCGCAACCTGCGATCGCGCTCCACCATCCCAGTCATCATGCTGACGGCACGCGGCGAGCCGGTTGACCGTATCCTCGGGCTGGAAATGGGAGCGGACGACTACCTGCCCAAGCCTTTTGAACCGCGTGAACTGTTTGCGCGCATCCGCAGCGTTTTGCGCAGGACGCAAGCCTTGCCACCCAATATGCAGGCCGATGCGCCACAGCAGATGCGTTTTGCCGGCTGGACAATGGACTTCACCGCCCGCCATCTGATCAACCCGGAGGGGGTCGTCGTTGCGCTTTCCGGCGCCGAATACCGGCTGCTGAAGATTTTTCTGGATCATGCCAACCGGGTGTTAAGCCGCGACCAGCTTCTCAATCTGACACAGGGACGCGATGCCGATCCTTTCGACCGCTCCATCGACCTGCAAATCAGCCGCCTGCGCCAGAAACTGGGCGATGATGCGCGCTCGCCGCAAATCATCAAGACCGTCCGCAACGAAGGCTATGTGCTCGCAACCCAGGTAGCCAAGGAATGAAAAACCTGTTCCAGTCCATGACCACGCGCGTGTTCCTGATGTTGTTCGTCGGCGTTTTGCTGAGCGCTGCGGTCTCGTTCGGACTGGCCCTGGGAGAACGCCAACGTCTGATCGGGCAGTTTCGGGACTTCCACGCCGTCGAACGGGTTGCGCAATTTGTTTTGTCGCTGGAGACGGTGCCCGCACACCTGCGCGAGCCCTTTTTTTCGGCTGCGGCAGGGATTGGTATGCGCGCCCAGTTTGCATCGCCTTCTGAACCGGTAACAGAACCGCTGTCGCCACTGGCCTCGCTGCTCGATCAACGCCTGCCCGACAGCTATCGCATCGCTTCCACGTCAGCCAAGCCGACAGATTGCGCTCCGGCGCCACAGGCGCCGCGACGAGGCGGCCCTGAAGGGCGCGGACGCTGCGAAGCCCTGCTTGTGACCTTGAACGACGGCACGCGGCTGCATCTATCCGTTCTGCCGCCCCGTCCGCCGCCGTTTTTTCCACGCTTCGATGTTCCGACCTACGGTTCGCTTTTTATCCTTGGTGTCGGTTTGGTCGCGGCCTTTGTCGCGCGCATGACCATGCGCCCGCTCAAGCAGCTGGCACAGGCGGCCACCGATTTGGGAAATAACATCGAACGCGAACCGCTACCGGTTCGTGGCGCGCGAGAACTGCGGCAAGCTGCCGCGGCATTCAACCTTATGCAAAGCCGCATCCGTAGCCATATCCGACAACGCGCCCATATCCTGGCTGCGATCACGCACGATCTGCAAACTCCCTTGACGCGCTTGCGCTTGCGACTGGAAAAGGTGGACGACACCGAACTGCATGACAAACTCGTCAACGACCTGTCCGCGATGCAGGCAATGGTGCGCGAAGGACTCGATCTGGCACGCAGCATGGATTCGGCCGAAGGCATGCAACGCATGGATCTCGACTCGCTTGTAGACAGCGTGTGCTCCGATGCGGTTGACGCAGGTCAGGCCGTGTCGTTCAGCGGCGCCACACATACATCGCTGATGGCACGCCCAATTGCGTTGCGCCGCTGCCTGACCAACCTCATCGATAATGCGGTCAAGTACGGGTATGAAGCCAATGTGCATGTGGCATATGATAACGGCTTTGCGCTGATCCGAATCCGGGACAAAGGACCTGGCATTCCGGAGACCGAGAAAGAAAAGGTGTTCGAGCCCTTCTACCGCCTTGAAGATTCCAGGTCACGCGAGACGGGCGGCACTGGGATCGGTTTGACCATTGCAAAAAATATCGCCGAGCAGCACGGTGGCACCCTTACCCTGGAAAATCTGCGAGCCGGAGGACTTGAGGTTGTACTGCGGTTGCCTGCGCAGCGACCGCAACGTGCAGCCGTAAAGACTGTTTGAACTACTCTGGCGCTGATGTCGACCAGATGCCGAAACGCCGCGAGCACTTTACCGCACCAGGCGGTCCCTGCCCGCCGACTGCATGAACCGCCAACACCGCTTTTCACATCCTGTCCCGCAGGGTAAATCAACTCATCGCTTTGCCCTTCAACAGGAAACCGATTCTACGAGTCCGACCGGTCCAGGCTGTTCACCGGACATGCGGCGTCCCTTCCCCCATGGCCGGAACAGATGCGCAAGCGGCATAACTGCCCTTCGAAAAAACCAAGTGCCTGACATCTCTTGACGAGTGTGTCGATTGTATCGCCCACTGATTGCAGCACGACATCACGGCCGGCATCCGGTGCACCACTCTTTTTTAACGAAGGGCCCGACGTCCCTTCGCGGCTCAGGGTATTCGTCTTGCGTGCGGGTACAGCGGTGAGTTCGCGTCGATCACTTCCTGCTACGCCGACGTGAGAAAGCAAAGCAGCGATCAAGTCCACGTCCCTGTCATCCTTCTTGCCTTGTACACGCGATGTCGGCGCGCGGCTGGGCTTTGCTGAGGTTCGATCCGTCACCGTGGACTGTTGTCGTACTGGCTTTGACGCCACGGGCTTGGCTTTCTTATGTGGCGTATGTTGTGCAGGCTTGGCAGGCGGCGGAACGATTGGTTCTGCAGCTGGTCCCGAGACTGCTCCGGCAGCGCCGGCAACTTTGGTAACAGCTTGTGCAACGGAAGCCTCCGGGACCATCGCGGCCTGTTGTTGCCTTTCTGAAGGCATCGATGGAGATGAGAAAACGGCCGCCGTCTGCTCGGGCTGCGGTGTATCAGTCTTCGTTGTCGTAGACGGCATGGCGAAATCCGTGGAAGGCAGCCAGCCGGCGGCCTTTGGTTCGTCCGGCAATTGCTTTTCACTTCTGTTGCTGAGGAACTGGGTAAATGCGGTCAGCTCAAGCTGCCTTGCAGAAGTAACTCCGGTCTTCTTCGCAGAATAGAGAAGCAGCGCAGTGCCCAATAACGCAATCACAATCAGGACCAACATCCATTTAGCCACACCTGATTTCTTTGCAGGCGCGTCCAGCGCATCCAGAATGCTAAACGCCTCTGATGCACGACCGGCGCCGACTGCACCGTCGTACAGAGACGGCCGCTCTGCCGTTTTGCTGGCTGCCGATTCGCTGCCCACAGGGTTTTTCATTATTTTCCTTTACATACATGCTGATCACGCCGAGTTGAAATAACTTGTTAGCGCACGGCAAAATTGCCAATATAATAATGCTTTAGTTGTATTAATTGCATTTATTTATGAGGCGAATTTGCTTTTCTTTTGGCTGGTCGCGGTCTACCTTCCTGCCATTGCGCTGGCTGGCTGGCTTGTTCTGCCTGCGGAACGCAAGACAGGAATCCGAAAGGAAACAGATGTGCTCATTATGCGCGCCAGCGCTCACGCGAACCGTATAAGCACCCTGATATGGGCTGGACCGATATGCGTAGCAGGAAATTGCGGAAGGGTGGCGCAGGCAATCCGGCAGCAGCGCAAGAGGTTCCTGCTCGTCTTCTCGTTGCTTGGCGCTCCCGCCCTGATTGTCCAATGGTTTGCACGAGGGCCGGATATTGGTGGCTACGAGGATCTTCCCGCGAACAGTGATCCGGTAGTCATGGCATTGCTACAGGGCGAACAACTGGTTCCTCCACCGCCGCTTCCTCCAGAGACCTTCAGCACACGCGAGATCGAATCGGAACGTGTTGAGCTCGCATCGGCGAGCCGCGAATGGTCGCTATTGAATCCCGATTTTCGCCAACGCCTGCTCACTGTCTTTCGACTGATGGAAAATCATGGTTACAAGATGGCGCTGATTGAAGGCTACCGGAGCCCGGAACGACAGAATTCCTTGGCGAAGATGGGCCCGCATGTCACCAATGCGAAGGCATTTCAAAGCTTTCACCAGTTCGGACTGGCCGCAGACAACGGCTTTTATCGCGACGGACGCCTGGTCATATCCGAAAAGGACCCGTGGGCGATGAAGGGATATCAGCTGTATGGACAGTATGCCGAGTCGGTGGGACTCACATGGGGTGGTCACTGGACTATGCGCGACTTCGGACATGTCGAGCTTCGAAATCCGGCAGCAAGACACCACGCGCAAAAATAGGGTTTATCGGCGTAGCTTGATCGGTACCGCGCTACCTTCCAGGATAAAAAAGCCGCAGTTCAATGTACGCAGCGGTTAGACGACTTTACCGTCGTCGCTTTGTCCATGTTGGAATCGGCTCGAAAGTTTATTGCGCAAATAACATTTATTGCACTATCATTAACTAATTGTTATTTTTGCAATTTATCTAAAGAGTATTTCTGAGGCATCTGATTGCGCCCAAGTGCCGTTATCTCATGCCCTCGGCTTTGCAATTTCACTCTACTACGCGCACTGCATCAGCGCCGAACCGAAGACAACATTTTTCAGCCACCGACCATCAAGGCGTCATTAATCCGCCCACAGTTCACCATGACCCGGATGTTTAATTTCCTGAAAAGCCCATATACGACCTCTGCACTTGGACTGCTGCTGCTTGCCTCAGTCCTTTATCTCGTGGGGATACTCTTCGATGTACGCACACGATGGATTGCCATGAGCATCGCTTTCTGCCTGCTGATATGGGCGGCATACTGGGCCGTGCGCTGGGGAGCCTCGCGAAAAGCTTCGTTGGCAATGGACACCATGTTTCAGGACCATGCAAGCGAAGCCGTGAAACTTGCCCCGGCCGACAAAAAAGACGATGTCGAAATGCTGCGCCAACGCCTGCTCGAAGCGATCCATACCATCAAGACATCCAAACTCGGCCAGACAACCGGGAGCGCGGCCTTGTACGAGATGCCCTGGTATATCGTGATCGGCAATCCCGCGGCAGGCAAGAGCACCGCAATCCTGAACTCAGGGCTTAATTTCCCTTTTTCCGATAAGGGTGGGCGGGCAGTCCAGGGAATAGGCGGCACACGTAATTGCGACTGGTTTTTTACCACCGAAGGAATTCTTCTTGATACCGCCGGACGCTATGCGGTACAGGAAGAAGATCGCAACGAATGGTTCGGTTTTCTTGGCCTGTTAAAAAAATACCGTCCCAAGGCTCCCATCAACGGCATCGTTATTGTTGCCAGCATTGCTGAACTTTCCGCAAATCGGCCGGATGCCACCATTATGCTGGCCAAGCAGTTGCGCCAGCGCGTACAGGAATTGACCGAGCAACTTGCATTGTTCGCTCCTGTCTATGTCGTTTTCACCAAGGTGGACCTGATTGCCGGCTTCGCAGATTTCTTCGAAGATTCCGATGAAGATGAACGCGGACGCGTCTGGGGCGCTACCCTGCCCTACGATGCGAGCCAGACGGCAAACGCAGTCACTCTCTTTGATCAGCACTTCAATCATCTGGCAGACGGACTGCGTGAGATGGCCACCACTCGCATGTCGCTCAACCGGGGACAGGCCACCAGTCCGGGAACGTTGACGTTTCCAGTCGAGTTTCAGGGCGTAAGGCAGCAGCTGCGCACGTTTTTGGCGACACTGTTTGAAGATAACCCATTCCAGTTCAAACCGGTTTTTCGTGGCTTTTACTTTACCAGCGCGATACAGGAAGGCGTCGGCACTCCCACCACCAGCCAGCGCCTGATGCAGCAGTACCGTCTGTCCACCGGTCGGCGCCTTACGGCCACCATTAGCTCAAACACCGGGTTCTTTCTTAAAAACCTGTTTTCCGCAGTGATCTTTGCTGATCGCAACCTGGTCCGCCAATACGCGAGCAGGCGCAAGCTCCTGCTGCGCCAGGTCGGCTTCTATGGCGGCGCGCTGGCACTGGGTCTCCTGATTGCCGCCTGGGGCTGGTCATACACTGCTAACCGCCAATATCTGGCAAACATTCAGGCAGATCTCGATAAAGCCGCAAAAATTCAAGAGACACGCGTTGATCTCGCTTCCCGACTCGAAGCGTTAGAGCTATTGCAGGATCGGCTTGAGCAACTGCAGCGCTATCGCGTCAGCAAACCGCTCTCGCTGGGCTTCGGTCTTTACCAGGGCGAGCGTCATGAGAACAAACTGAGATCGGAATATTTCAAGGGCTTGCAACAACTGATGCTTGTACCAGTTACTGCCGCGCTGGAGCGATTCCTGACCGATGTTGCGGCCGGCAACCTCAAAACCGAAGCTGGTGTGACACAACATGCCAGGCCAAACGTCGGAGCCGTTGCTAACACGCTGGCAGCGCTATCGGATGGGACGCCACGAAAATCTACCACTCTCTATCAGGACCTGTCCCCTGCCAACCCCGATGATGCCTATAACGCGCTCAAAACATATTTGATGCTTGCAAACCGGGACCGTGTCGAGACAGGGCATCTGGGCGATCAGCTCACCCGTTTCTGGCGCAACTGGCTGGAAGTGAATCGTGGGAATGCATCGCGCGAGCAAGTAATCCGTAGTGCTGAAAAAATCCTTCGCTTTTATCTTGCACAGGCTGCCGAACCGGACTTCCCGCTGATTGAAAATAAGCTTGCACTGGTTGATCAGTCACGCGATACCCTGCGTACCGTTATTAAGGGCACACCTGCGCAGGCGCGCGTCTTCGGGGAAATCAGGATGCGCGCCTCCACTCGGTTTCCTAACATTACTGTTGCATCGATTGTCGGTGACAGTGGCAAAGATTTCATTGCAGGGAGTCATGCCATTTCAGGCGCGTTTACACGTGAGGCATGGGAACAGTTTATCGAGGGTGCCATCAAGGACGCCAGCACTAAGGAATTGCGCAGTGCCGATTGGGTTTTGAAGACTGCAGCACGCGACGACCTTTCACTGGAAGGTAGTCCTGAACAAATTCGGCGGGATCTGATCCGAATGTATAAGGCCGAATATATCGCCGAGTGGAAGAAATTCATGCAAGGCGTCACGATCGCGGAGTTCACCTCCTTCGACCGCGCGGTGCAAAGCATGAACCTTCTTGGAGATCCTGAAAGTTCGCCCTTAAACGCCTTGCTGCAGATGTTGTACAAGCAAACCTCGTGGGACAATCCATCAGCGATGAATCTTGGCATGCAGAGCGCAAAAAGCGGCATCCTGCAATGGATGCGCACAACCATCCTTCGTCAGGCACCGTCACAGGTCAATATCAAGCTGGAAAGTGCCCCGACGAAGCCGGTAGAGGCGCAAACTGGACCGATCGGCAAAGAATTCGCCGCGATAGCCCGTCTGGTCGGCGTCCGACACGAGAGCGGTGGAACAACAATCATGACGGGCTATCTCGCACAACTTTCAAAGATCAGATCTCGCTTTAACCAGATCAAGAACTCCGGCGATATCGGCCCGGCCAGCAAGCAACTGATGCAGGCAACCCTGGACGGAAACGGATCGGAACTGGCTGAAGCCTTGAAATATATCGACGAAAGTATGTTGACCGGTATGCCGGACAGCGAGCGTGGCACCATTCGCCCCTTGCTTGTCCGGCCCCTGATGCAAGCTTTTTCGGTCCTCGTTACGCCGAGCGAACTGGAATTGAACCGTAACTGGAGCGCACAAGTATTTGACCACTACAGCCGCTCACTCGCCTCTAAGTATCCCTTTTCGGCCGGATCACGTGTGGAAGCAACGCCCACGGAAATCGGGCAAATCTTTGGCAATGAAGGAGCGATTTCCCGATTTGTTCAATCCACATTAGGGCCGCTGGTTATTCGCCGCGGCGACACGGTGTACGCACGTACTTGGGCCGACATGGGTATCAGACTCAACCCGGCATTTCTGAACAATTTGCCGCGCTATGTCGGCATACAAGGACAGACTGCCGGTGGAACGATGAACGCCAGCGCACCAACGACACAATTCCAGTTTCAGCCCGTATCCAATCCTGGCATCGTCGAATACACCGTAGACATTGACGGGCAGACCATGCGTTACCGTAACGGGCAGCAGGATTGGGTGAACTTTGTCTGGCCGTCTCCGCAAGGCGTTCCCGGAGCACGCATTTCCGCAGTGGCGGCCGACGGCAAGAGCCTGGAGATCGCCAACTTCCAGGGCCAGTTCGGCCTGGAAAAACTAATCAATGCCGCCCAGCGGCGAAAACTTGACAATGGAAGTTTTGTCATGAGCTGGAGTGCCGAAAATCACACCGTGTCGCTCAACTTCAAACTCATCAGCGATGCGAGGACAGGTACAGGCACGTCTAATTCCGGGGCTGACAACGCGTTGCGCGGCCTGACTCTTCCGGCCGTCATCGCAGGAGCTGACCCGGCTTTACGCGGCTCCGCTGTAAACGGAGCAACAGGAAAATGACTTCATCCGAATTCCAGCGCAACCCTTGCGCGTTCTACTTTGGCAAAATCAGATCTCGCGGAGATTTTATCAAGAGCGCAGGCGGCGCTCGGGTCATTGCGCTCATCGATCGATGGATTGCCCAAGGCATGGAAGATCTCATCGCCGTGCCGCACTGGAAGGCCTGTTACGATCATGCAGAGCCGATCGACTTTCTTTTCATGGGAACGCAACGAAAACATGCCATTCATGGAACCATCGTGCCTGGTCGCGACGCATCATTGCGCCGTTTTCCTTTCGTTGCGGGGACGGTGTTTGAAGTTGCGGAACCACATCATCTACTGACTCTTGGACCGATCTGCTTTGACCGGCACACGAGCAGCAGACGCAAAAAGGCTGAACTCGCGGTAACAAGTGATTCTGCATCTGATGCACTGGCGTGGCTTTCCGAAACAGGCCATGGCCACTGCCTGTCGCACCAGGCCTCGGCCGAACATTTCAGCCGCTTTCTGGCAAACACGACCGTCGCGGGTCTGACAAGTCTGCTTGGCCTTTGCGGCCATGAGGCAACGATACGGCAAATCGTGCTCGCCCTGCATTGCCTGCTGTATCCATTGCAAAGAAAACCAAGCGTATCCATCTACCCACCCAGTAAGGCGATCGCCCTGCCCTTGCCAGAAGATCCCTCAAGTCGTCCTTTTGTAGAAGCATTCTGGCTCACCCTGATGAATGTATTCTTACGTGCCACCAATCTCGAGCTGAGCCTGCTTTCCGGTGTACTGCACGGCAAGCGCAAAATGATTATCACGTTTAGCGGGGTGAGACCGCTGATGTTCCGTGCGCTCTTCGACGAAGATGCTGCCCGGGAATTCGTGATCGATTTAAGCAATGCGGCATGGGCGGAGCACAACTCGTCAAGCGACAACACTGTAATGACGTTGTCCGCCTATCTGGACCATGACAGTCTGCTGCTACAGCAAATTGTCATGACGTTTCAGGAAATGGGGCAGTTATAGATTGATAGGACGATAAGTCCATAGAAGTATCAACTATCAGGCTTACTCATTTAATGGACGTATACCAAGCCGCAGCCTCCGGCGCAAAACCTAACTGCTCTCACATGAAACCATCACCAACAACGCTCGCCTTTTTCATCTTCCACTGGATGTCCGTACTGGGGCTTTCAGTATGCATGGAATCTGTTCATGCACAATCTACAACGACAACAAATGCCCGTTCCCCTGACCTTGGTGTTGCCAAAATAGTCGCGTCGGGCGCCGTTCCGGACGCCACAACCAAAGCAAACATCCTCGCCAGGCTGCAGCAGGTATATGGACAGGACAGAGTCGTCGATCAGATCAGCATTGGGGGAGTCGCCGCGCCACCGAACTGGACAGCCAGCGTGAGCAGCCTTCTGACGCCACAATTGATGTCAGTACATCAAGGTCAGCTAGTCGTTGAAGGTACAAACATCGCAATTCATGGCGAAGTGGCGAGTGATGCGACGCGTCAGAATATTGGCAACAGCTTTGCAGGGGTGCTCAACGAGCCCTACTCTGTCAAGAATGGCCTGCGCGTGTCGGCCGCCGGCCAAGGGACCATCGATCAGGTACTTGGCAACCGCGTGGTGGAATTCGAAAATGCAAGTGCATTGCTTACCGTGGCAGGAAAAGAAATTCTTGACGAGCTTGCAGAGACGCTTAAAACGATACCGACAAAACGGATTGATATCGTCGGACATACGGATAATGTCGGCGATGCGGTGCGCAATCTCGCCCTGTCACGCGCACGCGCGGACTCTGTCAAAATTTACCTTGTCGCCAAAGGTATCACCCCGCAAATCATGCGGGTCAGCGGATTGGGCGCCGACCAACCGCTGACGGACAATACAACTGCCGAAGGTCGGCGACGAAACCGACGCATCGAATTCAGGCTGAGTCAATGAAGCTTGTGCATTGGCAGACGCTCACATTTACATGAATGTATAGGTCTATTCACACTTAGCGCCTTCTCAATGCCGCTTGCCTCGTCCTTGCGGAGCCACGTGGCCTGCCATCCATCAGCGTGTACTGCCTTCGTCGGCACGCCTTACCATCGTGTTTCGGATATACGCGATTACTTAACTCGCCTCTTCATACCTTGGATACATAAAACCTTGATTTGATGCGACTCCGCGCAGGCCAGCATCAAATATGGCACATTATGCTTCGTCAACCTTTGCCTTTAGTCCCAGCATTTCATCAAGATAAGAAAGCGTACCGCTATCTTTTACGACTTCATGCAGCCATGCATGAAGCGGCATATCTGCCCATTTTGCAGCCTTGTCCGCGAGATAAGCGACGGGGCTATGCGGTTCCGATGCGCGAAAGAATGTCGCCACTTCACGCAACTGCGCCAATGCCTGGGAGCGGGTCAGCCCAGCTGCGGAAACACCCGATAGCGTCCTTATCACCTTTTGCTGGATGGCGATCTCAGGCTCAGGTCGTTCTTCCTTCGTGTCAACTTCACGGCCCATGCCGCGCTCGACAGCGATTTTGTTCAGGTGAGCGCGAACCGCATCTATGCCGTCGGCAAGTTGTGTAAACGACGGGCAGCTATCCCCAAATGCCGTCACAGCAAGATTGGATAACTCGTCCGTCAGTTGGCGAGCCCGATCGGCGTCGAAAATCCAGGTCTTGTAGCAATCTTCACCGGTCGCGGCAGTGGCCGCCGCTATTTTTTCCAGTGTCGGTTTTTCGGTTGTTTCCGCATGACGATCCGAGGTTTTCTGGACTTGCGGCTGTAAAGCCCTGGCAGTTTCATAGTCCAGCAGGCTGTACTGTCCTGCCGCTGCATTTGTCAATGGAACTTGCCGCACAAGTTGAGTTGAACGTGAAATAAACCAGGACAAGGTCCCGAAGCGTTGGTCATCGTCACCGTCTTCTGCATGCGGATACAGGTCTTGTCCAAAGCGACAAATCAGCCCTGAAACAATATTCAGACCGGTCGCCAGGCCATTAAGTCCGCCAACCTTCACCAGTCCTTCACACAGCCAAGCGGCCACGCGCAAATCCTTGCTGCGCCCGATAAGTAGTTTGGTGCAGATGTCTGTTACTGCATGCCAGTCTGCCTGCTTGAGATTAATTGTCCATTCGCCATAGTCGACAGTTGGGTCATCCTCACGGCGGGCCTCATGAATGCGGTCAAAATCTGGCGAGAACGACAAGTCCTCTCCACACGGGTGAGCAATGCTGATCGGCCCCAAAATCGCTTCCAGCTGATGTTCGATGTTCGCGCTCGGCATCATGCGGCCTTATAGCTCAGCTTGTTTAACTTCGAAACGCTGATGCGAACAGATTTTGTGGCTTTGCCGTCGGCCACTCGTGCGAGAAGCAGTTCGGCAATCTGCGGCAGCACAGTTCCATTGAGCACATTATCCACATTACGTGCGCCTGAATCGGCCTCGACACAGCGGGCAAGCACCAGATCAATAACCTGGTCGGAATAAAGGAAGCTGGCACGGTGATTATGCGACAGCCGTTCTCCGATCTGATCGAGTTTCATGCGGATGATTTCCGCGAGTACATTGTCTGTAAGCGGATAGTAAGGCACCACCTTTGTCCGACCGAGAAACGCGGGTTTGAACGCCTTGTAAAGCGCCGGCTGAATCAACTGTTCCAGTTCTACCAGCTGTGGAACTTCACTGGCATCCTTGTTGAGACAGGCCTGCATGATTGCCTGCGTCGCGACGTTGGATGTCAGGATAATGACTGTATTGCGAAAATCCACTTCACGACCTTCGGCGTCTTCGAGCACGCCTTTGTCAAAGACCTGGAAAAATAACTCCAGCACATCCGAGTGCGCTTTTTCTACCTCGTCCAACAAGACGACGCTGTATGGCTTACGTCGCACTGCCTCGGTCAGCACACCACCTTCACCATAGCCGACATACCCGGGCGGCGAGCCTTTGAGGCCTGAGACACTATGCGCTTCCTGATATTCAGACATGTTGATCGTCAACAGGTTACGATGCCCGCCGTACAAGGCATCTGCCAGTGCCAGCGCGGTTTCGGTCTTTCCCACACCAGAAGGACCGACAAACAGAAAGACACCTTTTGGCTTGTCGGGATTTTCGATTTGAGCGCGCGCTGTCCGTATGCGTTGCGCCACCTGCTCCAATGCATGCGATTGCCCGATCACGCGCTGCTCAAGCAGGGATTGCAGGTTAAGAACCGCATCGATCTCATCCCTGTACATTTTCCCGAGAGGAATGCCGGTCCATGACGCAATCACTCCAGCGATCGTTTGACCATCGACACAGGGCGGCACCAAGGGTGTCGCGCCCTGCAGCAATGCCAACTCCTTTTGGGTCTTCAAAAATTCCTTTAGCAGAGGATCACTGTCCCGCGTCTGCGGTCCGGAAGTTGTCGTATGCGCACCATGGACAGAAGCAGCAATTTTCTGCTTTTCCCCGACATATGCCTTGCCTTCCGTGCTTGTGCGCTGCTCGAGTTCTGCACGTAGTGCGGTCGATTTTGCGACCAGCTCCCTCTCAATGGCCCAACGCGTTTCCAGGGATGCCCGTGCAGCAGCGTTTTCGTCCAATGTCGTTCGCAAGTACTCCAGGCGTTCGGAATGCGAATGTCCAGTCGCGGACTCGCGTTCCAGACTGCCGATTTCGCGCAGCAATGCTGCTTCAAGTTGACGCGCGTCTTCGAATGCAGCCGGTGTAGCGGCCTGCGCCAATGCCACTTTTGCACACGCCGTATCCAGCGCGCTAATCGCCTTGTCCGGCAACTGCCGTCCCATGATATAGCGTGAAGAGAGGCGGACGGCGTCAATGATGGCTTCGTCGAGCACCCTCACCTTGAAATGACTTTCCATTTTATCTGCTAGAGCCCGCAACATCGCGCATGCTGTTTGCTCGGAGGGTTCTTCAACCTTGACCACCTGGAATCGACGTGCGAGCGCCGCATCCTTCTCAAAATACTTTTTGTATTCACTCCAGGTCGTCGCCGCAATGGTGCGTAGTTCGCCACGTGCAAGCGCCGGCTTCAAAAGATTGGCGGCGTCGCTCTGCCCTGCCTGCCCGCCTGCCCCGATCATGGTATGCGCCTCGTCGATGAACAGGATAATCGGACGAAGGCTTTGCTTTACCTCCTGAATCACAGTGCGCAAACGGTTTTCAAATTCGCCCTTGACACTGGCACCAGCCTGTAGCAAACCGAGATCCAACACGTGCAGGCTCACCTCGCGTAAGGGAGCAGGCACGTCTCCATCGACGATCCGCTGGGCCAACCCTTCCACGACAGCGGTCTTGCCAACGCCCGCCTCGCCAGTGAGAATAGGGTTGTTCTGACGACGCCGCATCAGAATATCAATGACCAATCGAATTTCGGTATCACGCCCGATCACCGGGTCGATCTTACCCTCACGCGCGCGAAGGGTCAGGTTGTCCGTGAACTGATCTAGCGCTGGTGTCGCCCGAACGCCGGCTTCATTGCTGATGGCCTTGTCATCAGTTTTGTCGACAGACGACGTATTGAAAGCTTCTGCTGGCTTGAGCGTACCCGCCGCTTCCGGTAACGTGGCGCACACGTCATTGAACGCATGGATCAATTTATCGACGGGATAACGAGCAAACAGCGGCGACATGGTGGCCGCACGCTGCACAAGATTCGGCTTCGTTAATAATGCCAGCAAAAGATGGCTGCTACGAATGCTGGTCACACCATGCTCAAGGGACGCAAGCAGCCACGCTTGCTCCAGTATGTCAGGGATCTGGGTACAGAATACCGGCGTGCGGTTGCTGCCAGTTTTAAGTCGGTCAAGCTCCGCTTGCAGATCGCCCGACATTTGTTCGGCGCTGATTTCGTATTGCGTGGACAACAAGGCAAGATCACTTTGCCTGTTGTTCAGGAGAGCAAGGAAGAGATGCTCTAGTTCCACCTCGTAATTGCCCCGTGATACACAGAAGCTAATTGCCTGTTCAGCCGCCTTTTTGCAAGTCGGATTTAGTTTGCCAATGAGAACTTTAAGGTTTGCAGTCATGTCGGGAATCAGAGATTGTTTTGAATGTGCCGGTCTGGTACTAGCGATTAAGCGTCGTAGGAAATCCGGTATGTGGTGTCACGCGCGTCCCTATGGGGAATGCAAGGTGCCATCCAGCTGCTCCATCCCAACTGGCAGTCCGCAGCTGCAGATAGTTGTATGGGGAAGATGTCGCGCGCATCGAGCGTCAGGCGTACTTCTGATTCGAAGGTGATACCTAGCAGGACGCGCAATAACTGGGTGAGCTTGCGCGCGCCAGCGTTGCCCGGCAATAACTCGTCAAACTCGCGGCGTCTCAGTGGTCCAAGTTCCAGCCGAATAGCCGTATCGCGCACCCAAACGCGGTCGCCGCAGAACCCGCTGTCGCCGAGCACTGAGTTGGCAACGCCAAGCTGGGTTTGTTCACGCATCGGCAATGCCAGCCATTGACCGGAAAACTGTTCAATGCTTGCCTTGGTTTGAAAATAGTCCGCAATGACGCGGGCACACCACTGTGGCGATCGTGGTCTCTCACGAAGAGCGGCGACGTAATACGCAAATGATTCGTCGGCAATGCCATCGGCCTCTTGTTTTACCGTTGACTGGTGTTGCCGAAGGCCGGACAGGTTTAGTATGAGAGGCAGAAAATGGTTCTTACGATCCGCTTCGTATTGGAAATGAAGTCGGTACTTAAGCCAGCTCTGGTAAAAAAGGGTGACCGCGCGACTGGTAAAGATGTCAAGAAAGGAGCGTGTCGCCGTGTCGCGATGATAGATCTCGCGCTCAGCGACATGCTGGGTGTAGTGCCGGGGCAAAACCCCTAGCGGCCCGGTAAGTCCGATAAATGCGGGAGTAATCGTGACGCGCCGGAATGGTTGAAATCGTGGTTCTCCAATGGCATTGACAGTGTCCCCTTCCACGCCCGCAACGTCGATGCCACTCTTTTCTGCTGTTTCCCATTCGATTTCCATTGCCTCGATTTCACTCGGCGGGAACCCAAGTGATACGGAATTCCGGAATCGGATAGTCTGCCCAAGCAGATCATCGGTGTGGGAGGCTGGAAAGCGCTTCTGATAGGCGAGCAGCAACCGCACTGCCTGGAAGAACTCGAAGCGATGAGGCGACTGGGCCAGTTGCTCAATCAGGCGAGGATGGAAGCGCCGTTGCGTGCCGGGCATCGTACCAATTCCTTTCCACTCTGCTTGGATACTACGGTCAGTCGGGTAAAACTATTTGTGTGTACATACAATGCGAAAAATCGGTCGAGAATCTGTGTAAACGAGAACAGACCCGTCCCCGCGAAATGCCGTTCGTCTACGACTAATCGAACGTCGATACCCTTGACAAATACCGGAAACGGATTGCCCGCAATGCGGGCCACGCCAGTTTCCTGGTGAACGCTTTCTATTCCTTGAATTTGCCGGCCGCTTGCCAACGAATCCGTAATGTCGTACAGAGTGAGAATTTCCTTCAAAGCATCCGCTCCGCTCCCTGCCAGCGAAAACTGATTGAGCGTCAGATGGGAAATCAGGCGCCACTGCGCGCCGCGGCCACGCGGAAAGCGATAGCTGGGTGTCGGCTTGCGCATTAATTGCACGACAAATGCAGAGGCGCCTCCTTCCAGAAACAAGTCGCCTTCGCGCAATCCAAACGGAAGCTGAGCTGGAAGGTCTCGGTTCGTGCACATCAGGTCCAGACTGATTGTGTTCGTCTCGGCACGTTCCGGAACCACTGTCGAGTCGACAAGCGCCAGGGACACGTTGAAATCGGCATCCCCGTCGCCGAATTCGGCATGCCAGTATCGTACCGGGCCATCATGGGGATCGGAATGCCTGACGGAATAGAATGGGCGGTACTCGGCGACCGTGTCGCTGTTGGCGTCCTGGCGTACCCGGTACACCTTTCGAATCGAATACACCTCGTATGCTTTTGGTTGCCTGGTATCCACAATGACCGGGTACGAGCTCACCGTTTCCGTCATTCGTATCGGTTCGGGATGATGGTGGAAAAGATTGACCACCGGCGTGCAGTGAAGTAAAAAATTCTCTTTACTGATGCGGTCCAGCAAATGGACGTCGTACCGTTCATGAAGGCGATTGGGAAAGGCAATCCGCACATCGATCTCGCGTACTGTTAAAGGCAAATTAGGCCAGACCACGCGTAGATCAAGGTCGACGAAGTTGAATTTCTCAGGACAGGCAAAGTACTCGAGCAACAACTGGTACGCTGGATGGCAACGGGCATCCGCATCCAGAAGACATTCGTCGTCGTCGAAGCCGACAGGCATAATCACCGATATCGGCAACTCGATTTTTGCCGAACTGGTGTCGTTGGTCACCCACATGCCAAGTGCATGACCAAGCACTGCCTCACGAATTGCTGCAACGACCCCCGGTTCGCCGTTGAGGAAGAATCGCAATTTTGCTGGTGGCGACGGCCTAGATCCTGGGTCATCCTGCGGTAGCGAAAGACGAAGACGAATGACGGCCGCCGTCTGGGCCACCAAGCTCGCGCTCAAACCGCCTGTATCAAAGGTGTTTTCGTATGCCGCATGTTCTACACGCACCGGGCTGACCTGCACTTCGTAAGCGGTTCGAAAGCGGCAAGCGACGCCTCGTACGGGTCTGGTATGCATCGTGGTATGACGCGGCACAACCGGGTTACCGCCATCGACCGAGGTAGACGGTAACGGTTCGAAGCGGGCAATCGATACAGATGGGAAAGGCCGCAAATATTGCGGATAGATGACCTGCAACAGTGCATCAGTAAATTCCGGGTAGTCATCGTCAAGCTTCTTGTGGATACGTCCAGCAAGAAAAGCAAACGACTCAATCAACCTTTCGATATGCGGATCGTCACAGTTTTCTCCCGATATCAGAAGACGCCCAGCGACCTTAGGGTAGCGTTTGGCGAAATCATGGGAGAGTCGGCGCAGGTGCGTCAACTCTCGTTCATAGTAGGGCAACAGGCTTTCCATGGACGTTTCAGCTCAAACCAGGATGTCGGCCACGGCTCACCGAATACCGTAGCGTAGAGGGCTGTAACATGGCATCAAAATATACGGGCTCGCTGGTCGGATGAACAAGTAGCAAGGCATGTATCGCAAATCGAAGCTTGTTGACAGATGTTGCGTCGATTTCCAGTGAGACTGAAACTTGCCGTAAGCGCGGTTCATGTACGGCGATGGTACTTTCCAGCGATTTACAGATGTGATTACGATCACGCGGGCTCGCAAGACTTAAGCCGACAAAATCCGACATGCCATAGCTGCACATGGACTTCAGTGCTTCCGGGTACCGGGAAAATGTCCCGCGTTGAAACGCCGATCTGCAGTTAAGGAGGGATTCCAAGTCGCTCGCAACCGATTCCTTCAGCTGCTCAATCGAAATCATTCTGAGCGGATTTGCATCGGCGATCTCACGGGGCGCATCATCGGCAAGCCGTTCAAACAGGGTCGGCGCATATTTTGCCTTCGAAAGGGATACGGATGACATGGAATGGATGGAAATCTGGTTTAACAAATTAAAATAATGTCCCCGTTACGGCCCTGGTGCAGCATCCTTTGCTGGTGGCGCGCGCCGGTCGGCGCACGCCACCAGCTCAGCCTGACGCGAGAATGATCAGATTGCTTCTGTTGCCTTGTTCTTCGCGAGGCTCCACATCTGCGGATTGCTGCCGCCTTTCTTGCCGTCGATGCCCTGAACCGTGTAGGTCCATTTCACCGACGCGTATTTCAATGCAACGCTCTCGGTAGGCAATCCCTCTTCCTGGACTGCGGGCGTCACGGATGCGACGATCACCTGGTTCAGCACGATCTCAAGGTATTTCACTTTTTCCTTGCCGTTTGCGCGCATGAACTCGATCGTGACCTTGCTGAAGGTGTCACCTTGGCTGCAGGCAAGCCATAACGACGGACTGGTTGAATCGATGTCTTTCAAGAAAATCATGTCGCCATGTTCGCAACGCTCTGCCGTGTGTCCACCCGAGGTGCTGGCGGTGGCGGATTTCGGCTGGCGAATCAGATGGCTCCAGGAATGCGCTTCAAGCCATTTCGCATGACCCTCATCACGGGACTCGCCCTCAATCTTTGTATCGCCACCCTCAAACTTCAGGTAAATATCTTTCATGCTTAAAAACTCCTAAAAAGTATGCACACATCGGTGCTGTCAAATTCAACTACTGCCGCAGGCTTTGCTAAGCCTTTGCCGACTGCGGCAACTCGGCAACCAGACGCAGTGAGACGCTAAGTTCGTCGAGCTGGAAATGCGGCCTCAGGTAAGTTACTGCCCGATACACGCCTGGCTTCCCTGGAACCTCATCCACCTTGACTGAGGCTTCTCGCAAGGGATACTGCGCCTTGACTTCCTGGGATGCAGAGTCATCCATCACCACGTATTGTGCTAGCCAGTTGTTAAGAAACTGCTCGACGTTGGAAGCGGCGGCAAAACTGCCTATCTTGTCTCGCATCATTGACTTCAGATAATGCGCGATCCGGCATGATGCAAATATGTATTGCAACTGTGCAGACAAGACGGCATTGGCATTGGCCGAATCAGTGTTGTATTTTTTTGCCCGCTGAGTCGATTGCGCGCCGAAGAAAGCCGCATAGTCGGTGTTCTTGCAATGGACAAGGGGAATGAATCCGAGATCGCTCAGTTCCTTCTCACGGCGGTCCGTGATTGCAATCTCGGTCGGGCATTTGAGTGCAATCTCACCATCGTCTGTTTTAAACGTATGCGTCGGCAAGTCTTCGACGAGTCCGCCTCCTTCAACGCCTCTGATGGCGGCACACCAGCCATAATGCTCGAACGCGTTGGTAAGACGTGCGGCGAATGCATAGGCGGTATTGATCCACAAATACTTGCTGTGGTCGGTGCCGTCAACATCTTCGACAAAATTGAATCCCTCAACTACCGTGCCTTCTTTCGGGTGATATGGCATACGCCCGAGGAATCGTGGAATAGTCAGGCCCACGTAGCGGGAATCTTCAGCTTCACGAAAGGATTTCCACTTGGTGTACTCGAGCGTGTCGAAAACTTTTGCCATGTCACGCGGTTTGCCCAGATCCGCGAACGATTCGAGTCCAAGTAATTCTGGCGAGGCAGCCGAGATGAAAGGCGCATGCGCAGCAGCGGCCACATGGGACATTTGCTCGACAAAGTACATGTCTTCCGGCTGACGCGTAATGTCGTAGTCTCCAATCAGAGTACCGAAAGGAGCGCCACCGAATGTGCCGAATTCTTCTTCATAGACTTTCTTGAAGAGCGCGCTCTGGTCAAAATCGATTGCGGTATTGAAGTCACGTATCAGATCTCGCTTGGTCGCATTGAGTAACTTGATCTTCATCATTTCGCCGGTGACAGTGTGTTTGCATAGGTAATGCAGACCCCGCCATGTGCTTTCCATTTTCTGAAACTCGGGGGCATGGAGCACCTCGCTCAGCTGTTCGGAAATAAGGCCATCGATTTCCGCAATGCGTGCGTCAATTGTCGCTGATAGATTGCTTGAGACGATAACGGTACCGTCGAGAACCTGGTTAACCAGTTCGGCGATGAGGTCTCTGGCACGAATGCGCTCGCTGTCGGAACGAGCGACCCGGCTCTTGCTAACAACTTGGTCCAGAAGGCTTTGCTCGGTCGCCAGCGCGTCGGTCGTGTGTGATACGACCTGAGAATCGGCAAGTACTTGTGTTTCCATCTCAGTCCTCCGTTTTCTTTTGTGTTTCCCGTCCAAGACGACGAAGGCTTTCCGTGTTGGCGAGCACTTCACTTAGAACATCTTCAAGCTTGTCGTTTCCAGCGATCTTGTTTCGCAGGTCGGAAAGCTTTGTGCGCGCCTCAACCAGTTTGCGCAAGGGTTCCACCTGCTGCGTAACCGATTCCGGGCGAAAGTCCTCAATCGACTTGAATTTAAGATCAACGGCGAACTCCCCGGCCTGACTGCCCAGAGTATTCTTGACGCGATACACAGTCCGCGGCTCGACGGCTTTCATGACGTCGTCAAAATTATCGACGTCGACGTTGACGAACTTACGTTCTTTTAGCTTTGGCAAGGCATTTTCTGACTGGCCGGAGAAATCGCCAAGGACGCCGACAACAAACGGAATCTCTTTTTGTTCAATGGCGTCTCCAATTTCAACGTCATATGTCAGTTGCACGCGAGGGGGCCGAACGCGTTGCAGTTTCTTTTGAATGCTTTCTTTTTTCGACATCGTGATTTCCTTGGATAACAGCTATGTCAGTGAGGTGGCTGGCAGATTATTTGAGCGCCTTGAAGGGATCGGTCGAGGTGGAACGTGTACCGGAAGCCGCGCTGCTGGCGGCACTGGCTGTACCGCCTGGTGCAACTGGTTGCCTGACCACGGCGCTTGGGCGTGGGCGCACTTGTGACTTTGGACGTGGAGAGACAACCGGCTTGGTCTCGACCGGCTGACCGGGCACCAGGATTTTTTCACCCAGGACGTCGCGCAAGGAGTTGGTCAGGTTTTCAGCATCGGTCCTGACATTGACGCCGATATTGCCATTTGGCCGCAGACCGGAAACCGCGCCTGCTGCGACCCTGAGTCCGGCCACCACTAGCAGGCTTTTGGCCTCCTGACTGGACGGGTCGCGCTGCAGCACTTCATTGGCGGCAAGAATGGACGATGGATAGTTACCTGCCTCGAACCAGACATTGGCGATTTTCAACCAGGGAACGGTACTGGTCGGATGAGCTTGAGCAGCCTCGGTTAGCAACGCCACAGCCTGCTCACGCCTTCCTTTGGCAAGCTCCGTTTCGGCTGCAGCGAGTGACGATTCCAGGCCGGCCTTATCGTTCGCGCTGTTGGGCAAGGGACTCGCGCAACCTGCAAGAACGATGAGGCAGACGTATAAAGCGACGAAATGTGGCTTGGAAAATCGCCGCGCGATAACTGAGGTAATTAAAGACATGACTGGGTCCTTGTATGCGTTTCCGTTTGCTTGCCTGATCGCCTTCATCAAGGCGGCATCAGCAATCCAACCGGAAATTAATTAACATATTGATAACGTCTGCGATATACTACAGGAAAGATTTATTAAAAGACAATTGTTTTATTGATAATTATTTAATCATGGCTTGATGGTCATGCTAGGAAGGGCTTAGTGAACTACCGATATCAAGCAGGGTCATTGTTCCAGCGTCTGCCACGCGCACCGACGGCGGCACGTTGTATGCTCAGTCGCGTATTCCGAAGCGCATTCCCGATCGGTTGGCGACGAGTCGCGCTATTGATGTGCATTCCACTGCTAGGCTGCTCTGCCGGCCCAAAGGGTGCGGAACTGACCACTAACGCATTGCTGTCGGTGGCCGGATTGAAGCTGACGGAAAAGAGTGCAGCACCAGTCACGCGGCAGGTCTCCTTACGGCTTGAGGCCTCGCGCGACCTGAATGCCGCAGCGACGGGCCAAGGCGTTGCGACCGTTGTACGGGTTTACAAGCTTCGCAATCAGGAGGCGTTTTTATCCGCGTCCTATCGGGTGTTTGGAGATACGGACAAGGAAAAAAACGTATTGGGAAGCGATTTATCGGAGGTCCGCGAGTTCATTCTGATGCCCGGTCAAACCGTCAGGATCAACGAGAAACTGACTGCGGATGCCGCTTATCTTGGCGTGGCCACCTTTTTCCGAAAACCGTCGCCACAACGCTGGCGAATGGCGTTCAACGCTGTCGATGCAGAACAAACAGGGCTTGTCCTCGGTGTGCATGCTTGCGCAATGACTTCCAGTGGCGCCATACCCGTAGGCATGCGTCGCAGCGATGCATTGCTTCTTTCCACCGCCCCATGCTCCGAATGAGCATTCCTCTTTTACGGTCCCATCTTTCATGAGCCGCACTACAAAAATCCTTTGGGGCGAAGGCCTCTTCCTTCGCCCGCAACACTTTCAACGCCAGGACCTGTATCACGAGGCCAGGCTCACTCGCCTTGGTCGCACCGCACATCCTTATCTGTGGGGTATCCGGGAAATACGATTCGACCTGGACGCACTTGGCGCGGCAATGCTCAGGCTGACTGTCATCAACGGCATGTTACCCGATGGTGAATTCATTCATGCGCCCGAAGACGACCCATTACCGCCTCCGGTCGACCTGTCGGTCGTGGAGGACATCGGGGATGGAATGACGTTCTACCTGGCTTTGCCCTACCTGCGCGACCACGGTACAAATTTTACGCCGCAGCAGGAAGCCGGCGGACAGATATTGCGTTATTCGCAGCACGACGAGCCGGCGCCGGATCTGTACACACACGCGATCGAAACAGGGCTGACGGTTCTGAAAAAGTCATTGCGCCTGTTGTCCGAACGCGATAATCGCGAACAATACGTAACACTACCGATCGCACGGGTTCGCATGAACAGCAGCGGAGGTTATGAACTTGACGCGTCTTTTCTTCCTCCGGCAGCAACAATACGCTCTTCCGCCTCACTCTATCAGATGCTGCGCAACTTGCTCGACATACTGCAGGCAAAGGCGCAAGCGCTGTATGGCTACCATCGGGAGCCTTCACAGAACGTGGTCGAATTTCGCTCGGGTGATATTGCCTCGTTTTGGTTGCTGCATACTGTCAATTCGGCGAGTGCCACGTTGCAGCACTTCCTGCAACATGCCGAGCTGCACCCTGAAAGACTGTTCCAGGAAATGTTGCGGATTGCCGGACAACTGCTGACGTTTTCCAAGGCACACAGCCTGGCCGGACTGCCGATGTACCATCACGCAGACCCGGCGCCCGGCTTTCATCGGCTTGAAGAGATCATTCGGGAATTGCTGGAAACCGTCATATCGTCACGTTATTTCGTTGTCCCACTCAGCGAAGTCAAACCAGCGTTCTTCCTTGGCCGGGTCGACTCGGACAAGGTGACCAGTACCGCCTCGTATTTCCTGTCTGTCAGTGCCGACATGCCGCCTGCGGAACTGGTAGAGGCCGTTCCCCAGCGTGTGAAGATAGGAGCTCCGGATGATGTCGACAAGATGGTGTCTTCCGCCATGCCCGGCGTTCGCCTGATGTCGGCGCCTCAGGTTCCCGCACCGATACCTGTGCGTCCGGGCTGCTATTACTTTTCCATCGAACCGCGCGGTCCGCTATATGACAGGATGATTGCATCCAGTGCCATCATGCTTTACGTGCCGGCGGTCTTTAACAACCTCAAACTTGAACTCTTTGCTGTCATCCAATGACTCTCGATATATCGCCTCTCGCAGAAGCGCCCCCTGTGCCGCCTTCCCTGTATGGCCCTGCTCCGGGGTTGCGCACTGAGCCCGCACCCGCTGCCCGCTCATTGGTGGACCTGCTTCATGACGGATTCTATCTGCTGCTTTTACTGAAGAATCGCTACTTCCCTGCGAATGCGGGGCACTTCTCGGCACAGGTTCTGCAGTTGCTCGATCACTTTGAACGCAACGCACGCCGACTGAATGTTTCCGCGGAAGACGTGTACGCGGCGAAATATGCATTTTGCGCCGCTATCGACGAGGCCGTACTCGCTTCGGAAATGGACATTCGCCATACCTGGGAACAGGCTCCGCTGCAGCTAAGCTTGTTCGGAGACCAATTAGCCGGAGAACATTTCTTTACCGAACTTGACGAAGTGCGCCGCCGCGGCGAGCCGAGTGTGCAGACACTTGAAGTGTTTTACATGTGTCTTCTTACCGGTTTCCAGGGCAAGTACATGCTCGAAAGCAAAGAGAAACTGAACTATCTCGTCGCCACACTGGACAAGGAAATAACTCACCTTAAAGGCAAGCGGGCGCTCTTCGCTCCACACTGGAAGTCACCGGACAACGTGGTGCATCTGATCAAATCCGAGGTGCCGATATGGGTTTTAACGGCAGCATTTGTCGGCCTCGGCGGCGCGATCTTTGCGTGCTTGAGCTGGGCCTTGTCAGGACAGGTCAATGACACGCTGAACGTTTATTTTGACCTGATCAAGCTGACACCCAAAGTCGCGCATATTACGATCAGCCTGCCTTGATTGTTAGTCTGCGTACCAAGCTCCACGGCGGCGCTAACCTGTCACATTAAGCGCCACCGTTGCAACTCGCCAGAAGGACGAAGACGACCGATTAAAGCTTGCCGGCCTTCTTGAGCCGGTAAGTCAGACCTTCCGCAATATCCCTGAACTCATGTTTTTCCGCGAAGTCGATTGCCGTCATCCCCGCATCATTCTTCAGGGTCGCATCGGCGCCTTCATCGAGCAGCAATTTGACAGTCATGATGTGACCGGCTCGCGCCGCCATCATAATCGGCGTAGTTTTATTGGGCGACTCGGCGTCAATGTATGCCGACTTGTCGAGAAGCAGGCTGACGATGTCATTGTTGCCAATGGAAGCCGCATAGTGCAGGGGCGTCCATCCGGTCTTGTTGACCTCCGCACCCTTGTCGATGAGTGCCTTCACCGCAGGCAGATTTGCTTTAAAACTCGCAATCATCAGCGCGGTATCACCATTGCGCGCCTTGGCTTCGAGGTCGATGCCGCGCGCATTAAGCAGCGTATCGAACACACCCGAGGAATTTTCACGAAGCGCCAGCATCAATCCGGTCTCACCACGTTCGGGTTCAATCAGATTTGGGTCTAGTCCGCGCGCAAGCAGGGATTTGATCGTGCGGGCATCGTCGAGCTTGACGGCCCGGAAAAAATCGTCGTAAGCACCTGCCCACACCGGCATGGAAATCAAAGGGGCCAGCGCAAGGCCTGCGAGCATGGCAATGCCGACACGTCGGCCGGCGGAGAAAGTAGGGGAAAAGTCGATTCTGCGCTGAGTAATTTTCACGATATCACCGTCACCACCTTAGCGTGGAATGTGAAAGAGCTGGAAGAAGTTATCCGTCGTTTGCCGGGCTACCGTCTCGAGCGGGATGCCCTTCAGCTTGGCGATGAATTCGGCAACATGACAAACCAAACCTGGCTCATTGATTTTTCCCCGATGAGGCACAGGCGCCAGGTAAGGCGAGTCGGTTTCGATCAGCATGCGCTCAAGCGGGACCGCAGAGGCAACCGCTTGCAGTTCTTTAGCGCTCTTGAAAGTGACAATACCCGAAAACGAAATATAGAAGCCCATTGCCATGGCGGCTTCGGCAACTTCCAGTGACTCCGTAAAGCAGTGCATCACCCCGCCGGCGCCACCTGCATCCGTACCAGCCTTTTCCTCGCGCATCAGACGGATCGTATCTTCAGACGCCGAGCGGGTATGAATGATCAACGGCTTGCCGGTAGCCCGCGATGCACGGATATGCGTGCGGAACCGATTTCGCTGCCACTCCAGGTCGCCTTCAAGGCGGTAATAGTCGAGGCCGGTTTCACCGATGGCGACGATCTTGGGATGATCGGACAGCTTAACGAGTTCGTCGACGGTGGGCTCAGGGGTTTCTTCATAATCCGGATGGACGCCGACCGAGGCATAAATATGTTCATGCTCGTTAGCAATCGCAAGCACCCCGGGAAATTCGGGCAGGTTTACGGATACGCACAATGCGTGCGTCACGCGGTTTTCCTTCATCTTGCCGAAGATTTCGGGAAGACGCGCGGCAAGCTCCGGGAAGTTGATATGGCAATGGGAATCAATATACATGATGCGTATTTTACGCTGTCATGCCGATGAAAGCTTGATCCGTGCAGGAACTGGAGGGCAAGGCAAGCGTTGATAAAAAGCCTTATATTGGTTGACTTGCGCCCGGTCAATGCCGCGCTGCTGAACAATCACGCTAACAAAGGAAAAGAACCGACATGACTTCCCTCTCCGAATTCCTCATCACCAAAAAGTGGCCCGCCCGGCATCCCGACCGTATTCAACTCTACTCGCTGCCCACACCCAATGGAGTCAAGGTTTCCATCATGCTGGAGGAAACACAGCTTCCTTACGAGCCGCACCTTGTGCGTTTCGAGGCGAATGATCAGATGTCGCCGGAATTTCTTTCGCTCAATCCCAATAACAAGATCCCGGCCATCATTGATCCTAATGGACCCGGCGGCACACCCCTGGCCCTGTTCGAGTCCGGGGCCATCCTGCTGTATCTGGCAGACAAAAGCGGGCAATTCATCCCGGATGACGCGGCAGGCCGCTACGAAACCATTCAATGGTTAATGTTCCAGATGGGTGGTATCGGACCGATGTTCGGGCAGCTTGGCTTCTTCAATAAGTTTGCTGGCAAGGATTATGAGGACAAGCGTCCGCGCGATCGGTACGTGGCGGAATCCAGGCGTTTGCTCGGCGTGCTCAATCAGCGTCTGGCTGGACGCAAGTGGATCATGGGAGATCAATACACGATCGCCGATATGGCGATCTTTCCCTGGGTGCGTAACCTGATCGGCTTTTACGAAGCGGGTGACCTGGTCGGTATGGCGGATTTCTCACACGTTACCAACACCCTGGAAGCTTTTGTTGCTCGCGATGCGGTCGCTCGTGGGCTGCAGATTCCCAAGCGCGACGGTGCATGATGAAAGGAAGAAAATTTTTCATTACAGGAAATAGTTAATCCCGGCTTACGTCCTTGGCCGGCTTGATATTTATTGGTTGGGGGGCCGCGCAACAGAACCATCGCCTGCATGTCAAAGTCTGACATTGGCAGTTAACATTGCCTGCCAGACTTCGATAAACCGCTATGCGCCCGCACCCCAGCCATCACAGAAACATAAACATTCCTGCGCGTATGCTGAATACGACCGAGGCGTCCGACGATACGTTGCCGGCACCGCGGTCTAGCGACGGCGCCCCGATTGCGGGCGCTGGCGAAGTTTGTCTGGCTACCACACCCGAAGAGCTTGAGGCGGTAGCGCGGTTCCGCTATGTTGTTCATGTCGAAAAAGAACGCAGCACACCGCTTGGGACGGATCATGCCAATCGCATGGTTTGGCCTACGGAACCTGGCATCCGCTCAGATTTTTATGCGTGCGATGCGAATCGACGTATGGTGGAATGTGCCAGCTTGTGGATGGATTTGCCAAGCAAGGAAACTGCGGAACGCCTTGGCCTAGGCCAAGCGATCGCGAAAAGCCGTATGCCTGTTGCCTACCTCGATGCACTGACGATCGCCCCTGATTCGCTGTGGTCACGCCGCATGGCGCGCCTGCTATGCCGCATGTATTGCTTTACACGGGAGCATGGCCGTGTGGTCGGCATCACCCATTGCAATCCCGTGCTGGCATCACACTATGAAAGATTTGGACTTTATCGCTGCGGACGTCCCATCGTACGCGATGACTTTGGCCTCCAGATTCCCATGGTCCTGTTCCTCGAAGATGTCGGCCACTTCGAAAAGATCGGCTCGTTGCTGCTACCGTATGCCCGTCACTATGAGAACGATCCGCTTCAGGTCGCCCGCCTGAAAAGCGATTTCGATATTCGTACGCCGTTTTTTGAGCGCACGATGCGTCCCCTCATGCCGCCAGTGGCTTAGAGCACTTAACTTCCTTCACCGCTTTACCATGGACATTGACTTCGCCTTGATGCGAAGCTGGAGCGCAGGACAAGCGCAGGGCAATGGCAGCACGGTGGAAAATGAGTCCTGTAGCCAGGAAAAAGATGACGCATGTGCGCGACAGCCCGCACCCTAAACGCGCAAACCATGCTGGCAATAGCGACAGAATGTAACTTATGAGATATATTTCCGCCTGCATTACTTTTGATTTGTTTTTTTCAACAGGAGCTTTAATGAACAAGAGCGAGATCATTGACAAGATCGCGACCGACCATGAAATCACCAAGGTCAAGGCAAAACAGATCGTTGAACAAGTCTTTGGCTTTGTTGGCAGCGACCTCAAGAAAGAAGGCCGGTTCTCCTTCCCGGATCTCGGCACATTTACCGTGTCCCAGCGTGCTGCCCGTACAGGCCGCAACCCTGCGACTGGTGAATCGATCAAGATCAAGGCGTCGAAGAATGTGCGCTTCAAGGCAGCTCCGGCACTGAAGGATCTGGTTGCCAAGGTCAAGATCAAGTAAGTCAAGACCCACCGAATGAAGTCGGGACGGCGGTTGCGGTCCCGACGTTTTTCCGCGATATCCCTGCCGTTTTTAATACGGCCAGACCATGCCTTCCAGACGAGCATGACGCTTCGGCGGCATAGGCGCCTAATAGTCAGTGACAGGACAGGACTGTCCTACACGGCCAGATCGTCTCCAAGATACCGTTTCCCCCATGCGGCGATAATATCGGCAACATATAAAGCATCGCTTCGGCGTGTCAGCAGGTGATCGGCATCGTCCAGGGAAATAAAACTTTTTGGATGCCGGGCAGCCGCAAAAATATGGGTTGCGTTATTCAATGGCACGGTATGGTCCTTTGGGGAATGCATGACCATGAGCGGCTTGTCCAATTGGGCGATTTTTTCCAGCAGACGGTATTCCGCAACATCCTCCAGAAATTGCCGCTTGATCCGGAAAGGCCGACCCGCAAGTTTCACTTCCGCCTCGCCATCACGCTCGATATCCGTCACATGGGTGCTGAACTGAGCAACCACGTGAGACGGATCGCTTGGTGCACCAATGGTGACAACGCCCCGCACCTCCGGAATCTGTGATGCCGCGGCCAGTACCGCGGCGCCGCCAAGGCTGTGTCCTATCAGCAGCGACGGCGCGCGATATGCGCTCCGGAGATGGTTGGTTGCAGCGAGCAGATCCTCCAGATTGGAGGAAAAATTTGTGTTGGCGAACTCGCCCTCGCTCGCGCCCAGTCCCGTAAAGTCAAAGCGCAAGACCGCTATTCCGTGCCCGGTCAGCGCCTGGGCAATCCGGCTCGCCGCAAAAATATCCTTCCCGCACGTGAAGCAGTGCACAAACAGCGCAAATGCACATGGACTATTTGCAGGAAGATCAAGTCGTGCAGCGAGCTTTTGCCCGGTGCTGCCTGGAAAGTCGATTTTTTCGCTTGCCATTTCTATCCCCCACGTCTGGTTGCGCGCGACGCGTCACGCCGCGCTGGATGGCAATCATAGCAGTTGGACAATCATGCTGTCCGAGTTGGCGCAACGATCAGAAATCGTGCCGGAAGCGTTGGACAGCCGCGTCGACCATACCTTCGGTACTACCGCTACTGGCGCGTTCCTGGCGCAGGAAAAACGCATCGCTTCCGGCATGGGCCGTTGCATAGATATGCTCAAGCGCAGGCAGGCATTCCAGCTGCGCGGCATACGGTTCGACCTTGCGCAGCGTCGTCAGGATATCTTCGCGCACCGACAGGCTTTCATGTGACTGCGGATGAACGATGGTGCCATCGAGCCCAAAGCGGCACGCCTGAAAACGGTTGTAGTTATAAACCAGGTAATCCTCTTCACGCGGCGCGGACTCCGTGCCTTCACGCAGATAGCTGCACAAGGCTTGAAGATAGCAGGCTAGCGCCGCTGCCCTTTCCACGGTGAGCGGCGTGTCGCAGACACGTAATTCGATCGTCCCGAATTCCGGCTTTGGCCGGATATCCCAGTAAAAATCCTTCATGCTTTTGACGATACCGGTACTTTCCATCTTGGAAAAGTATTCGTTCTTGAAGTCTTCCCAGGTAAGCAGGAACGGCGCCCGTCCGCTCAGCGGGAAGGCGAAGACAGAATTGAGGCGGGATGAGTTGAACAAGGTGTCGCGCCCCTGCACATACGGCGATGAGGCGGACAAAGCAATGAAATGCGGAACAAAGCGATTCAACGCGTGAAGGAGTCGCAACGCCTCGTCGCCGGAACTGCATCCCACGTGCACGTGCTGGCCGAAAATCGTAAATTGCTTTGCCAGATAGCCATAGAGTGTCGACACTTCCTTGAAGCGCGGCTTCGAGAAAATTTTTCGCTCGGACCATTTCTGGAAAGGATGGGTGCCGCCTCCGCAGACGCCGACATTGAGCATGTCACCGGCATGGACCAGGGCATCGCGAATCTCGCGCAACTGTGCCAGCAAGCCGTTATAGCCTGTATGCACGTCGGTCGAGACTTCGATCATGCTTTCCGTAATTTCCGGGACGACGTTGCCAGGAAATTTGCGACGCTCCAGCAGTCCGAGCATGTCCGGACTTGCCTCGACGAGATCGAAATCGCTCAGGCTGACTAACTGGAGTTCAAGCTCGACCCCGAGGGTCAGCGGTTTAGAAGTGCCAAATGGTTCAAGCGGCATGCTATTACTCCTCTATTTCCGATGTTTCATCAGCAAATCGCAGCGCAAGCAGCGTGAGCATGGGTCCGATCACGGCAAGGAGCAATGTGGCCGCAGCCAATGGCGCTAACTGATCCATCAGATCGACGCCCATTGAGCGGGTTTGCACCAGCAGACCCATGACAAGTACCGACATCGGCGACATGGCCAGACCGGTGAGCAACCCCTTGCGCCATGTAGTGCCGCTAAAGCGTGCAAACACCGTTGCGCCGAGCAGTTTCGACACGAAGCGCGCGCCCAGCAGTGCCAGCGCAATGTGCACACCGGAGACAATTCTTGGCCATGCCAGTGTCGCGCCAATGAATACAAAAAGCAGCACCGTCAGCAACTCTCCCAGGATGCCAAAATTTCGCTGGGCCTGCCCAAGGCTCACACGGCGATGTCGCACCACGAATCCGAAGGTCAGCGTCGCCAGGATTGCAGACATCTTGAATGCCTGGGCCAGCGACGCAAGCAGGATTATCGCAATCGCGAAAGCGAGTGTCGCATCGCGTCCCAAGACGCCAAGCTTGCGAAGGAGGCCGGGTACCGCGTAACCGAAAGCGACCCCGAGGGCGCCGGATACCAGCAGCACCAGCAAACTGTTGGAAACCGCATTCCACAGACTGCCCGAGCTTTGAAAAGACCACAAACCTACAATCAGGTTGAACGCAAATACGGCGAAAAAACAGTTCAGTGCCGTCATGTGCAACACGCGCTCCGTTACTTGTCCGGAGCTGCGCTGTTCATTCACGACGCGCAATACTTCGGCTGGCGAGGTCGATACCGCCAACGCAGCCAGCAGCAAGCCAGGCAAGCCATTCATTCCAAAGTAACTCACCGCCGCATAGACGAGGACGAAGGTCAATACAGACTCAACCACGCCACCGGCGGCAATCCACCAATTGGTCCGGAGCCAGCGCAAGTTGATCCGATATGCGAATTCAAAAAGAATCAGCCCAAATGCCATATTGGCGATCAGTACGACGGAGCTTTCGCTCGGGCGTGGAAGCAGACCTACCTGCGCGTAGGAGAGAAACATGCCTGTCAGGCTATAGATGCTGATCCTTGGAAGGTTCGTTCCGCGATGGACGATCTCCCCGAGCACCCATGCGAGGGCAACTGCCAGCGGCCAGACAAAATCCGCACTCAACGGTAACAAATCGATCATGTGCTCTCCATTTCTTTAGCGTCCACCGAGGACGGGTCGCGAGAACGTGCGGGGCAAGCCAACACGTCAAGCGCAGGGTCAGTGGTACCAACTGCCCGTTCGAATTTGTTTATTGCAGGCTCCTTGCGAAGAGGCAAATATTTCTGCGGCATGGGTGGAATGCATGTTATCAGGTCAACCGATAGGCTTGCTGTAGCCTGTCGTTGTCTCCATGCGCTTGCCATCTTCGTGAAACAAAAGCACCCGATCAACTTCGCCGCAAGATCTTACGACATCAGCTTGAGATACGATGCGCTATTTCAGGCATGGCAGTACTGAATAGCATCTGCTATTGGATACCGGATACCGGCTGCCTTCAGCCGAGAAGTGTGGCGATCATGCGTTCCATGAAAAGGAAGCGGCTGCCACTTCACCGGCTTGTGGCGCTGCTGTGCTCACGGCTCGTTCATAGGCTTCAACGTATCTGCAAACTGATGAGCATGTTTTGCATTCCGCGAATGAATCAAATTACTCACTTCCACCAGATGCTGTCCATAGGTAGCAGCGAGTGTATCGATGACAAGTGCAAATTCAGGTGTCGATGGTGCGTAGAAAAACGCGCCTGGCAAGCCATCCACTTCTAAGGCAAAACCCGCTTGATATAACTGCCGCAACAATTCGGATGCGGCTCTTTCGTTCATGTACAGGCGTCTTGCCAGCCGCTTTCCATCCCAAGGCTGCTCCCTCTCGGTTCTGATCAATAGCATCGCCTCTAAAAAAGGCACGGTCGGGATGTGACTGACGACAAATTGACTTACCTCTTCCGGGATGTAATTTTGCTGCATAAAGTCTTTTACCCTGAGGCTTCGCACGAGCAATTGCATTGCGCAAGCGGCCGGTTTCGCCTGCCCGCTCCGTTCTTACACGTCGGCTGCATCGCATAGGATGATACGGCCAGTGTTATTCGATATCGGGCAACACTGGCAAGCACTTGTTTCAATCACTCTGCCTCCGACATCCCGCTCTGATGAGATAACTTAAGGAGCAAGGCTTTTGGCTGAAAAATCGTCTTTGTCCTGATCGATCGAGACCTGTTCAGGGACATGCGGACCTGCCGTAAGGTGATTACAGCTCGTGCCGGACAATACGAGGTGGGCCGCCGGGAGATGTTCTGATAAGCAATGAATACTCGTCGTAGCCTGATCTTGTTGCGTCCAACTTATACGCGATGTTCAAAAAAACGGTCCGCCCTGATAAACAGGCGCGGACCCGAAGGGAATCCAAGCTTTCCTGCTGCGGCGACTTCATCGCGCATCTGCACGCAAAAACCGGTTCATGCGTGCAGTGACAATGTCGACGAAGTCAGCGGCATGACCGCTCGGTCTACGCACTCTAACCTGGCCCAAGAACCAGATCGTCTTCCGACGCTTGCCATCATGCACGAGAATCCTTAGGTGAGCCTTAAGGCTCGGCAGCGTCTTGCGTGCCTGCGCAACTCTAAGCGAAAGAAGTATTTGCAAATGTCCCGAAATGATGCAGAATCTGCCTGCTGTATAAAAAAATCCATCTCAGGAGAGATGAGGAGACAACTGAAAGCCCGCGTCCATAAGACGCGGGCTTTCCCGTTTCTGACTGCTCCTGATTGCGCCTTCTGCCCATAAAGCGGGATTCCTCCTTAGTGAAAGCGCTCTTGTTAGCGCCCTCGCCAAAACGCACATACATCACGCTGTGATGTATGTTGGATGTCAGAGCAAATTTAAAGCTCCTATCAAAATGACGATGGCAAGGCACGCCGGCGAAGACAGTACAGGCGTACGGCCAGGGGATCTCGGCGACCCCAGGCAAGCGGCATTTTGATAGGAGCTCTTATTATCGATTGAGGTTTGACGCCTTTAATGTCATGCCTGTAGCGCCATCTTTTCTTCATCTTCGCAGGCCGGCATGAGGATACTTACCTTTAGTCCGCCCAAGGTCGATTGGCCAAGCTGTATCGTGCCTTCATGCCGTTCCACAATCGCCTTGACGATCGCCAGCCCCAGGCCGCTTCCTCCAGCGCTTGTGCCGGGTACACGATAGAACCGGTCAAACACGCGCGCACGGTTTTCTTCGGAAATCCCTGGACCTGAGTCTTCTACTGTCAGCTCGACACCCGTTTCGGTGCGGTTAATAGCGGCGACCACCTTTCCGCCATGCGGCACATACCGGATGGCATTGTCGAGCAGATTGCGGATCATGACGCGCAAGGCTTCGGCGTCACCTGGAACGCTTACTTCAGCAATATCAAGCATGCTGACGTTGACGTGCCGGGATGCCGCGAGCGGTCCCACATCGGCAACGGCATTTTCCATACATGCGGTAAAGCTTACCGGCGCCTGCGGATTGGGTTCAGACAATGGATCCTGTCTCGCCAGCGCGAGCAATTGTTCGACCAGTCTTGACGCGCGTTCAACCCCACCTTGCAGGCGGATAATGGCCTGCGCTCTGGCGACGTCGTCCTTGGCACGGGTCAGTGTCTGCAGTTGCAATTTCAAGGCGGTTAGGGGCGAACGCAGCTCATGTGCGGCGTCCGCCACAAAATGCTGCTGCGATCGCAGGGCATTCGCCATACGCACAAGCAATGAGTTGAGTTCAGCAACCAGCAAAGATACTTCGCGCGGTACACCCTGATCTGACACGGGCGACAGCGAGTTGGCGTTGCGATGTGCCAGGTCATTACCAATACGGTTAAGTGGACTTAATGCAGATGTCACTACCCACCATGCTGCAGCAAACAATAACAACGATGTGGGAACGATCGGCCATAGCGAATGCATCGCAAGCGAAATTGCCCGGTCACTACGCGTCTCCATTCTTTGCGCAACCTGTATTCGACGCGCCTGATGCTCTATCGCATACACACGCCATACACCGTTATTGAGTGAAACTGTAGAGAATCCCACTTCGGCCTGCTGCGGGAGAAACAGGTAAGGACGTCTTTGGAATACCCGTACACCGTCATCACTCCATATCTGGATGACGAAATCAAAATTCGTGCTGGGCTTGGAAGAGGTGTACCACTCGGTGTCGTCCAGGCCGGTGTCCTTGAGGGCGAAAGCCATCTGTTTCATGTGATAGTCGAACAGCTTGTTCGCTTCCTGCATGGCTTCGCGCAGAGACACGGCAAACTGCAGTGCGGCCGATCCAAGAATTGCCACGCCGAGCAGCAGGATCAGGCGAATACGCAACGACTTCATCACGGCTTTTCCACCATGTAGCCGAGACCACGTACGTTAATCACGAATTGTTGTCCAAGCTTTTTACGCAGGCCGTGGATATAGACTTCAATGGCATTGCTCTCCACATCGCTGGACCAGCCATACAATCGCTCTTCAAGTTGACCACGGGAAAGGATAGCGCCCGGCCTTGCGACCAGCGCATCAAGGATCGCCCATTCGCGCGAAGACAGTATGACCTGCCTGTCCCCGACCAGCACCTGGCGCGTCGCGGCATTGACGAGCACCTCGCCATGACGATACACCGATTCAGTGTTCCCCCGGGCGCGCCTGACCAACGCATGCAGGCGTGCGATCAATTCTTCAAGATCGAATGGCTTGATCAGGTAATCGTCGGCGCCGGCTTTCAAGCCGAGCACACGTTCGGGTACTGTGTCGCGCGCGGTGACCGCCATGACCGGCGTACTATCCGAGCGGGCGCGCATACCGCGCAACAGTTCTATGCCATCCTTGCCTGGCAGGCCAAGATCCAGCAGGACGGCATCGTAGGTATGCGTCGCCAGGGCAGCATCGGCCGCAGTCCCGTCCTTGACCCAATCGCTGGCAATACCTTCCCCATCCAGTGCGATCTGGATGTTTTCACCGATCATGACATCGTCTTCTACCAGGAGAATTTTCATTTTGCCATCAAAGTCACATTTGCTGGCGCCAACCGCAACAGCTTGTCGAATTGTAGTTGCCGTGCGCCCTTTGCAGCAAGCGCCGTCAAGTATTCGGAAATTGATAAGCCCAGTAAAGAAGGGTTTGTCGCCGCCCGTCTTGCATGATCATGACGGGAGAAGCAATCAAATGCACGTTCTCTGAAGGAACATGGTAGAGGTGTGGTTCGCTTGGACGATCAGATTTACGCCGCAAGACAAATCAGCCCGTTACTAGGATGAAAGAGCGTTTGCTGTCAGACCGTCATACCCGAACAGTCATACCTTAACGATAGGGAAATGGGGGGTTGTTTTTGATCTTAACCAGTACCGCAGCATACCGTGCGCATCTCATGCATCTGCAGCGGGGACAGCGACTGTGCCGGAATGGTGCTACCTGTCTGGTGCTGCAGGTATTCATACCGCACCAGACCGACCTGCATCCTACCGAGATTTATCGGCGGCCAAAACGGCCAAAACGATCACGTCGTTCCAGTTCAATGCGCTGAACACGGGGACGACTCGTAATCGGAACTGTTCTGATGTCATCGCTAGCCAGTGCGGCTTTAATCGCGCCCGGAGTTGATTTATCGGTAACGTTCCGAACGGTGAAATTCTGTGCCATACACCCTCCATTGAATTCGCAAATCGACACTGCGCAACGCCACATTGGCTGATCCCAGAGCAATCCTGTTGCGCTGCCACAGTGTCTCATGCGATTCTTAGGCGAGCCTTAGGGCAACGATGTTTCGAAAAATTTTTACTTCTTCAAGAGATAACATCGTCGCAATACTTCATCTGAAGCGTTTATCGGCCACAAACGGGTTGGTCAGCCGCTCCTTACCAAAGGTGGATACAGGGCCATGACCGGGTACGAATGTGACATCATCGCCAAGGGGCCAGAGTTTTTCACGAATGGAGCGGATGAGTGTGGCATGGTCTCCCCGTGGGAAGTCAGTTCGACCAATTGAACCCTGAAAGATCACATCGCCGACCAGCGCAAGTTGTACACCGCGATGAAAGAAAACCACATGGCCCGGCGTATGTCCCGGGCAATGCAAGACCTCAAGGGTTTGATCTCCAAACGTTACCATATCTCCGTCGCTCAGCCACCGGTTCGGAAGGAAAGGCTCTGCTGGGGGGAATCCTGTGCGCCGGGTCGCCTCGGCGAGCTGATCCAGCCAGAATTCATCTTCATGGTGCGGACCTTCAATTGGAACGCCAAATTCTCGCCTGACATGATCGGCGGCAGCACAATGGTCCAGGTGCGCATGGGTCAAAAATACTTTTTCCAGTTTGACGCCAAGCTCCTCGATACCGGCACGCAGACGGGGCAGGTCGCCGCCTGGATCAACAATGGCGGCGCAAAGCGTTGACTCACAGACGAGGATGCTGCAGTTTTGCTGAAAGGGCGTAACAGGAATGATGACGCATTTCATGGAGATCAAGGGTAAAGCCAGGATATAGCTTTATAAGTGGCAACAGTCAAACAGTATGACATGTCTGCGTTGCAGATTCAGTCGCCTGTATATCCTCAGCGCAATAAGTCGCGTCAAATTGAAATTCTAGACGGTTAATGCATCGCAGCATGCCTTCCCTTCTGCGATCCATGCGCTATAACTAAAGCATTCTTGAGAATCGGAGTGAGTAATGAGAACAACTTTTCATGAGGTAGAACTGGGAAAAGCTGTCATTCAGAATGCCACCGAACTGGGCACTGAACAGCTAGTTGTGACTGTCCATCCGGAAAGCAAGGCAGCGATACAGATCCAAATCCGTCAGGATACAAATGGTAGCAGCCCAACATCAAG
The DNA here is from genome assembly GCF_001428545.1 of Noviherbaspirillum sp. Root189. Lineage (GTDB taxonomy): Bacteria > Pseudomonadota > Gammaproteobacteria > Burkholderiales > Burkholderiaceae_D > Noviherbaspirillum. The sequence goes on along the minus strand of NZ_LMHZ01000078.1, from coordinate 46,263 downwards.
TTCTATTGCCATCAATGCGCATGGACTTGAGCAGCTTGTGCGCTGGCTTCGTGAAGAAGGCGCATTGTCCTAGCAAGAGCAGGCCTGCCCGAGGCAGGCCTGCTTCAGAAGATTACATTCAGACTGCATTCACCAGCAAAGTGATTTACTCCCGAAGGAGTACGCCTGTCTTAAGAAGTGATGCTTACGGGTAATGTGGCGCTACATAGCTCGTCATGAGCAGCATTAGGACTTGCTCACCCTAGAACCTTGTATCACACTAAGCATCGCCTTGTTACGGCGTTGCCGGAGTGCATTACCAAAGATCAGAGGCTTCGAGTTTTTTCTCCGCTTCACGGTCTTCAATTCCCCGTCGCCGCAAGACTTTTGCATACATCAGATGCTGATGTTTTTGCGCATCCATCGGCGGTTGCGTCATGATGTCTTTCAGGCTGGCCGGCGAATCGTCACCTTGGGCAGGCTTTACGTACGGTTTGATGTGCATGGTAGTTCTTTACCTCACGTCGTTTCATCTCCGCCAGGTTGTCACCACGGATTACGTCCATTGTCTCCTAGATGACGTGAATTTACCATCCCATGTCGATGGGACAATGTTCTACAGCAAATACCGGTGTTGTTCATCAGATTGTCCACTGGTAACCAGAGCGGTCTGCCAGACACACCACAAAACGACAAAGGGCACCGTGTGCCCTTTGTTTATTCTCTCAGTGAGAATCTCAATGCGCCGTCTGGAACACCAGCGTGCGTATTACCTATCGTCTAGTGCTGAGCAACCGAACCTCGCCACGCACCAGTTTCGACGCCGCGTCCTTCGAGCAACTGTTTGAAACGCGTCAGGTTGCCTTGCGCCTGCATTTTGACCAAGCCTAGCGTATCGCCCACCTTCTCGTCCACGCTTTGTGGTTCATAGTCCATTTGCAGCATGACGCGGGTCGTGTTGTCAGAGACCTTGTGGAAGGTCACAACCCCGGCGTTGGGAACGCCAGTGATACTGCGCCATGCAATGCGCTTGTCAGGGATCTGTTCGGTAATTTCCGCATCCCATTCCACTTCCTTGCCTGCTACGTCAGCGCGCCAGTGCAAGTGCGTATCGTCAATCTGGCGAACCTCATGCACGCTATCCATGAACTTCGGAAAATCCTCGAACTGCGTCCATTGGTTATAGGCAGTGCTGACTGGCACATTCACGTCGATCGATGCCGTGGTAGACGACGACATTCCTGATGCGCGTGATTTCTTCAACTGTTTTGACAGCAGGACTCCGCCTACTGCAAGCGCGGCGACCGTTACTATTCTATTTAACATATGCATCTCCTAAGGTTAGCGCTTATGAACGAAAGCAATGGTGCCGCTGCGTATCGCCGCCTGCCGGATTCAAGGAGCAGGTGCGGCGGCAGCCACCACACTATTTGTTGATAAAGCCCTAATCAAAAAGTTCATGTATTCCTTTCGCATAACAACGAATACGAGAAGACGCGGAAGAAGTACGAAGTTGCCATACTTGCAATGATTGACTGCGCATCAACCTAAATCTTGTCATTGCAAAAATAGCTATTGCATAAGTAAAGTCCGCTTTGAACGAGAACGCGATGCCCGGTTACAACATGTAACACTCCCACAGTCAACTTGCCAAGGTGGTCACTCGTTCTGAGAAGGCGAGTAGTCATTGAGCAGCGCAGTAACGAAGCGCAATCTCTCCGACATATACATTATCAGAATTGCATTTACTAAGTTGACCAACAAATACTCGCAAAACCTCGAGTGGAGACAATATGGAAATCAACCGGATCAAGCAACAACTCGCACGCGTCGAACAGTCCATCGAATTCGCGCGAGAAATGTGCGAGCGCAATACGCAGAAACAAATTTGCGCTTCTTTGCGATCCCTGAATCGCGAGTCAGCACAACTCAAATACAGCCTCGCTGATACGCGGCACGACGAAGCGTTTCGGAATTATGGCGAGCATCTCCGTGACACCGGCGAATTTCTGATGCGGAGCAGCGAAAGGCTGCAGCATAAAGACACCAGGAGTGCGCTGGTTCAACTGCATGACGAATTGTTCGTACTTGCCGATTACCTGCAATAAGGCTTTTTGACGACCGGATGCTGTGGCGAAATGCAGTCACCGCAGCTAAATTTTTACCTCGCTGGGTTCATTACACCGAGCGCAGATGAGAGCGCGCTAGGCAGAATAAGTGAAATCGTCCGGTTCCAGTTCGCCAGCGGAGTCGCCGCCACATAGATGACGTCCTTGGGAGACAACTCGAAACCCTCGGCCATGGCGAGCGCACCCGGAGCGCGCCCATCAAGCTGATACACCGTCTGCCCATTGGCATCTTTGCGGATCACGTAAATCTGGCTTCCATCGCCGCTGAGCGGATTGACGCCGCCTGCTTCTCCCAATGCCTCATTTAGTGTTAGCCGGCCGTTATACATTGGAAGCGCACGTGGACTAACAACCTCGCCTGACACAAATACCTTGCTTTCCTCGCGCGACTTTACCCTGATTACATCACCATCGGTGAGCAGAATACTGTTGGGGTTGAAACCACGCTGGACGAGTTCGGGAAGATTGATCTGATACAGCGCATCACGGCGCTGCACCAGGACCTGACTCTGATCACCCGTCGGAAGAACGCCGCCAGCACGGTTCAGAGCCTCCACCAGCGTCATCGGTATATCGTTGATTGCTTGCAAGCCCGGCGTACGCACCGCGCCATCGACATAGACACGCTTGCTACGAAACGACTGCACGCGGAGCGTTATTTTTGGTTGCCGCAGATATTTGGAAAGTCGCGTCACCAGCAGGGTGCTTGCCTGATCCTGCGTCAGCCCGGCGACCTTCAGTTCGCCTGCAAACGGAAACTGGATGACGCCATCGTGATCGACAATGAAGCCAGCGGGAGGTGCGGCCGATGCGGATGTTGCCGCGTCGGCGCCAGCGCCTACCGGGCCTCCACCAGCTGTGGTTGCAGCACTTGAGAGCTCTGGATGATCCCAGACGACGATGGACAGGACATCGCCAGAGTCGATCGCATAAGGCGCAGGTTTTCCGAGAAGGCGCGTGATGTCCTGCGAAATCTGCTTCTCACGTCGTTCCTGTTCAGCTTTAACCAGTTGCGGCGTAATGGATTTGAGCGCGGCATTGATCAACTCGCCGCCACTGTCCGCATCCGTGCCGCTGACCTGCGATAGACTACCAGCACTGTTGAAATTGGTGCCCGAAGGTCCAGATGCACAACCTGCAATCCACATGGACAATACCGCGATGCTTCCGAACTTCAGCAGTGTGTTGATGTTACGGGCCATGGGGATTCTCCGGTTGATACGATGAGCAGCACGGTAGTCCGGGGCTGCGGGCACGGCATCGCCATCCGCTGCCAACTTGATCGCAACACCTCGTGCTCGTGTGGGCAATGTCGATATCCTGGGGCAGAATCGTACGATGCATGACGGTGGCCGCCAGAGCTTTGACTGTACGTTGCCTGCCATGGCCAATCTTGAGAACAATCAATCCGTGAAGTCAGTGAAGTCATTCGCAAGCGAACTACTGGCCTGGCATGTCCACAATGGAAGCTGAAGACGATGGTTGGTGTCGCGACGAGTGAATAATATCGATGACAGCCACATCTAAATGCGCTTTTCGCATCAACATTTTGCAGTCGACATCAATAACGTGCTTCTTCCCGGCGTTCCAGCGCATGGAAGAGATGTTCCTCTTCGTCCGACAATGCGTGTGTCAAAAAAATGGAGTTGCCGTCGCCAATCGCAACCAGACCGCAATGAGGGCAGGTAACCCTTCCTCTGTCCGCGAGGGCATCAAGGTCGGCACTGAAGCGATTGACCTGGAAGGGACGACCGCACAGTTGGTTTGGGCAACGACGGGTGGATCGCGACATGGCATTTCTCTTGTAGGAGTAATGCGGTAATACTACTTCGGAGGAAAATCAAGAAAATCCCATAGAAATGGGATTTTGGTGTGTCGTTTAGTCAAATTACCGCAGTATCGAAACTTTATTTTCAATAAATTTCCAGCAAGAATTTTATTGCATTCAAGCATAGATCCCGGCACTCAATGATATCGAGTTCGTCGGGCAACTACCAAGTTGCGCAACTCGCTTGTACTGAACTCTGAAATCTCCAGCATCTGCAGTAGCAGCCGTGGTTCGAGCTTGATTGCTTTTCGTCGTAACTGGTCAACGGTCTTAATAGGGAGTCCTAAAGCATTGGCAAATTTTTCATCATCATCAAATCCCAATTCATCAATAAGGACTTCAATAACACCATTCGGATCACTGTACAGTTCGGAAGATGGAAGCATGTCTTGGCCGTCATTTTGTATATCTGATCACCGGTTCCCTGATTCAACGCCCCGGTGATTTCCCTGAGCGTAAGTTAGCACACGGAAAGTAGAATTCGGCAAAGGCGTGTCAGCGTGATAACGAGCTATGTTGCATGGCGCAGACATCTGCAGCGGTTCTAGCATATTCCAGTCAGCGGCAGTGTGTGCGTCGACACGTGACGTGCGTATGAGCACAACAATAATTATTCTTCCGGATCGTGGCGTCCGCGTCCCGCCACCACGCGCTCCTTGATCCATTCAATTTTCGGTGTTGATTCGATATCGGCAATGACTGCACCATAGTTAGCACGCCCGCGAACGCGCTTTGAAGCATTCGCCACCTCGAAGTCGACCACGTAGCTCACAAAGACACGGTTCGATGCAGGGTCAGGTGTGATGTATTCAACTGTTGCAAGCTGATAGTGGCGCACCGGCCAACGTCGGCTGTAGCGCTCCACGTCTTTGACGATGTGCGGTTTATCTACAATGCCGTGGTCATAATACTCTACGCCGTCGGCAAAAAATTCCGCCTGCGCATAGGCGGATTTCTGAGGATTAATGAATGCTTCCAGAAATGTATTTACCTTGTCGACGGTCTCCGGAGAAACGACCGATTGCGCCTCTCCCTCCGCGCCATTGACAAGTAATGGGATCAGGGACAGGCATCCGAAGGCACGGTGAAGACTGCGTTGCAGACGATGTCGCATGATCCGTCCGGTGAGAACATAGGGAAGAACTGATTAGAGTGTAACTCTGCCGTCTTCAGTTCCATACGCTGCTATCTTGTCCTTTAACTTGCTGTACTCACGCTCGCGCGTGGATATCTGCAATAACCCATCGTGCCTGTCGGCGTCGGCGTCGGTGACAACGCTGCAGTTTCCGCTTCATACTCGACCATGGCTGTCGGACCATTGATGGCATGCATGGTTATCGATATGCATAGTACGAATTCTGACCTCGATACGCTTTGCCTTTAGAATGATGCCTGCCTAATGAAACGACACCGTCTAACCGGAGCCTCTTTTCCAGTCATGCCTAATTCCAATACCCTGCCCGCCCCTGCACTTCCGCTAGATATGATCATCTTTGGCGGCGCGGGCGACTTATCCGTTCGCAAACTGCTGCCAGCCTTGTATATGGCCCATTTGCATGGAAACCTGCCGCCCTCTACCCGTATCATTGCGGTCGGACGCCACACTTATGATCGTGCTGGTTACATCGAATTTGTCCAGGAGCGCTCACAACCTTTCATCGAGGCAAAAAACCTGGAGCCGGAAGCCTGGCAGGCCTTCCTCGGCATGCTGAACTATGTCGCAATGGACGTGAACGATGTGTCGAGCTATGCGGAGCTGGCACGACATTCCCGACCGGGCGTCGAGCGGGCGTTTTATCTCGCGACTGCGCCAACACTCTTTACGAGCATTTGCGACAATCTCGCGGCCTGCGGACTGGTCGACAGCAATAGTCGCGTCGTCCTCGAGAAACCGCTTGGTCACGACCTCGCATCGGCGCAAGAAATTAACCTTGCGGTGGGACGGCATTTCAACGAATCGCAGATCTACCGGATCGACCATTATCTGGGCAAGGAAACGGTACAGAACCTGATGGTGCTCCGCTTCGGCAATGGCATTCTGGAACCCTTGTGGCGTGCGCCCAATATCCGCAGTGTACAAATCACGGTGGCTGAAACCGTCGGCGTAGGCAGCCGGGCGGGATTCTATGACGGCACAGGTGCGTTACGCGACATGGTGCAAAACCATTTGCTGCAGCTGCTGTGCATCATTGCGATGGAACCCCCGGTGTCGCTGGATCCCGATGCGGTTCGTGATGAAAAACTGAAAGTGTTGCGGTCCTTGCGTCGCATGAGTTTGGGCGATATCGCACGCGATACGGTGCGCGGACAGTATGTATCCGGCGCGGTCAATGGCGAAGCGGTAAAAGCCTATCGTGACGAGCCCGGTGTGCCGGCAGACAGTCGTACCGAAACCTTTGTCGCAATGCGCACCTATGTCGATGCCTGGCGCTGGGCCAACGTCCCGTTCTTCCTGCGCACCGGCAAGCGGATGCAGAAGCGTTTGTCGGAGATTGTGATTGAGTTTGCCAATCCACCATTCTCGATCTTCCCGGATACTCCGCGCAATGCCGGAAACCGGCTCGTCATTCGACTGCAGCCCGAAGAATCGATCCAATTGCAGTTGATGGCTAAACAGCCAGGCAGCGGTATGACCATGCTGCCGGTCAGCTTGAATCTCGATCTGCAGTCGGCTTTCTCGCAGCGGCGTGCGGAAGCTTACGAGCGCCTGCTGATCGACGTGGTCCGGGGACGCCTGACGCACTTCATGCGGCGTGATGAGCTGGAAGCGGCATGGGCTTGGGCAGATCCGATTCTGGAAGGATGGGAAGAACTGCGAGAGCGGCCGCTGCAATACACCGCGGGAAGTTGGGGACCGGATGCCTCGGCCGCGTTGCTGGCACGGGAGGGATTCAGCTGGATGGAATAAGACAGTGGAATGAAATGATCAGCTAGCATGGCAGCGGGCCGGCAAGGAGTATAGGTCCGGCCGGCCCGCGCTGCTTATGCAGGCTCGTCCGACGTCTTCAGAAAGGAGCCGGTACGACCGCTCAGGCGCATGCGCTTTTCCACATCTTCCGCGCATTCCTTGCTACAGAAGGCAGCGCCCTGCATGGCGGGGTCGCCGCAATCGTTCAGGCATCCGCCATCGGGACGGGCGGAAAGCTGCCGTTCGACGCCTTGCCTGCCATTGGCGAGGATCGCCTGGAGCATCATCTGTTCGTTTTCGCTTGCTACGTCTGCTTCATCTGCCATTCGGGTTCCTTATTACAAAAGTATCATCGGCTTGCACCGGTGAACGGTCTTGGATACGGGAAGCAGGAAAAGGTTTCCCTCAGGATGGATCGACAGGGAGTGAAAGCGGATCGAGGTAACGTTCAATCAATTCAAAAAACTGGGTGTAAAACTGTTTGGTGGGAATGGTCTCGGTACCGACCTTGATCAGGGCGTCATCGCTTGATCCGAAGGGCAGAGAAATCGAACCGATCGCCCCTACCCCGAGACTGGCGGAATTGCTGCTTTTGCGCAGCGAATAGCGGTCGCGTACGGCGTTGGCGAATACTGTCGTGCTATTGCTGCCTTCGCTGTTCGCGGCGCAAACCACATGGAATTCGATCTGCGTGTGGGTATCCGTATGGGGCTGGAAATATTTGCGGCCACGGACTTGTGACGCCGTTGCCTCATTGATCACATACCCTTGACTGAGCAATGCACGCCGGGCTGCTTCGCAGCTGCGCTCGGGGGCACCGGGATAACTCTGCACATAGGATCCTGACGACAGAAACTGCTCCTGCCGCAATTCGGGCGGATTGGCGGTTGCACAAGCGCTCAGTCCGGCAACCAGCGCTACGGTGAAGATAAAGCGTATAGAAAAGGACGTCGTCGGCATGGGAACTTGTTCAAAACTATAAGATTGCGCAAGCAAATGCCATGATATTGGGCTTGGCGAAAGAAGTCGATGGCATCATACATCCTGGTGCGGATCGCCGGCGTGCGTTTGCGGACTTTCCCTTCCACACCGGACGTACCCGCCAAAATAAAAAAGCGACCCCGAAAACCGGGATCGCTTTTGTGGGCATTGCAGACTGACTATTTCGTGGCGTTACGCTGCCACCGCCTCCGCCGCTTCGGCCGGTGCCGATGTACGGATCAGGTGATCGAATGCGCTCAAGGCTGCCTTTGAACCTTCGCCCATTGCGATGACGATTTGCTTGTAGGGCACCGTCGTCACGTCGCCGGCGGCAAAGACGCCCGGCACGGATGTCTGGCCACGCGCATCGACTTCGATCTCTCCGCGATTGCTCAGGGCGACTGTGCCTTTCAGCCAATCGGTATTCGGCAGCAGACCGATCTGGACAAAAATACCTTCCAGTTCAATATTGCGCGACTCGCCGCTCTTGCGATCGGTGTAGCGCAGGCCATTGACCCTGGTGCCATCACCGGTCACTTCCGTGGTGAGTGCCTGTGTAATGACCGTCACGTTCGGCAGGCTATGCAACTTGCGCTGCAAGACCGCGTCGGCACGCAGTTGGCTATCGAACTCCAGCAGCGTAACGTGCGCGACGATACCGGCAAGGTCGATCGCCGCTTCGACACCCGAGTTGCCGCCGCCGACGACTGCAACCCGCTTGCCCTTGAAGAGCGGACCGTCGCAGTGCGGGCAATACGCCACGCCACGGTTACGATATTCCTTTTCACCGGGCACATTCATTTCGCGCCAGCGTGCGCCGGTCGCGAGCACAACGCTTTTTGCCTTCAGACTGGCGCCGCTTGCCAGCTTGATCTCAATGATGTCGCCTGGTACAAGCGCCTCTGCGCGCTGCAGGTTCATCACGTCGACATCGTAAGTCTTCACGTGCTGCTCGAGCGCCGCAGCCAGCTTCGGTCCCTCCGTCTCCTTGACGGAAATGAAGTTCTCGATGCCCATGGTATCGAGCACCTGGCCACCGAAGCGTTCCGCGACGACGCCGGTACGAATGCCTTTGCGTGCCGAGTAAATTGCAGCCGAAGCACCTGCCGGACCGCCGCCGACGACGAGCAGGTCGAACACGTCCTTCTTCGCGATCTTGGCGGCTTCGCGCTCGACCGCACCGGTATCGAGCTTGGCGAGGATTTCTTCGACGCCCATGCGGCCCTGGCCGAAAGTCTGGCCATTCAGGAACACGGTAGGCACGGCCATGATCTGGCGTGCAGTCACCTCATCCTGGAAGAGGGCGCCGTCAATCATCACGTGATGGATATTCGGATTGATGACCGCCATCAGGTTCAGTGCCTGGACGACTTCCGGGCAATTCTGGCAGGACAGCGAAATATAGGTTTCGAACAGGTATTCGCCATCGAGGTTACGGATCTGCTCGATCACATCGGCATCGGCCTTTGGCGGATGACCGCCTACCTGCAGCAACGCCAGCACCAGCGATGTAAATTCATGGCCCATCGGAATCCCGGCAAAGCGGATCCCCATGTCGCTTCCTGTACGGTTCAACGCAAACGACGGTGCGCGCTCGCCATCGCCGCGACGCTCGCCAAGCGCAATGCGCGGCGACAAGTCAGCGATTTCCTTCAGGAGTTCCAGCATTTCCCGCGACTTGTCGGTGTCGTCGAGGGACGCAATGATCTCGATCGGTTGCGTCACTTTTTCGAGATAGGCTTTCAGTTGGTTCTTGAGATTGGTATCTAGCATATTTTTTCTCGCTTTAAAGTATGTGACTGCAAAATTTCAGGGTACAGTGCCACCGCCGGGTCAGCCATGGGCTGCCGGATCATCCTGGCTGATCGGGGAGTGGTACTGCTGCGGGACGCGATGCCTTGCGCCCCGATGGCAGGCTGCGTCAGCGCTGACGCAGCCGGTGATGAATTAAATCTTGCCGACGAGGTCGAGCGACGGCGACAGTGTTTCTGCGCCCGGAGTCCACTTGGCTGGGCAGACTTCGCCCGGATGGGATGCAACGTATTGTGCAGCCTGCACTTTGCGCAGCAGTTCCTTGGCGTCACGGCCGATGCCGTTGTCATGGATTTCGCACAACTTGATCTGGCCTTCCGGATTGATCACGAATGTACCGCGCAGTGCCAGGCCCTCTTCTTCGATCATCACATCGAAGTTGCGGGTGATTGCACCGGTCGGATCGCCGATCAGCGGGTAACGGATCTTGGCGATGGTTTCCGATGTATCGTGCCATGCCTTGTGGGTGAAGTGGGTGTCGGTCGACACGCCATAAACTTCCACACCCATCGACTTGAAGGTATCGTAGTTGTCGGCCAGATCGCCGAGTTCGGTCGGGCAGACGAAAGTGAAGTCGGCAGGATAGAACACGACCACGGACCATTTGCCTTTCAGGTCAGCGTCGGAAACCTGAACAAACTTGCCGTTATGAAATGCGGTGGCGTTAAACGGCTTGACTTGTGTATTAATTAGAGACATAGCTTGTCCTCCTTGGTTGAAAAAGTTCGCGACAGAGGAATGATAGCCGCAATCAATGATGGCGTGAAATTAATAGTCTGAATCGACGCCATAGCTGTCCGCTATATACTTTTTCGGCCAGAGGATATGTTTCCTTGAATGAAACAAACCTGCGCTATGGCGTGCGCCCGACGATGGTTTACGCAGCCGGTTTGCGACCTTCCAGTTCGTCCGAGAGGTAGGCTCGGATTACCTCATCAAAGTTCCGGTCATGCTTGAAACCCATCGCATTCGCCCGTGCCGTATCGAAATTGCCCGGCCAGCTGTTGACGATGCGAATGATCGCGGGATCCGGTTGCCACTTGATCCGCTTTACCACGTCAGCACCTGCCACGCGTTCGAGCGCATCGACCATCTCTTTCACATTGGTCGCAAGTCCCGGCAAGCTCAGGGCACGGCTGCTTCCGAACAGGCTGCCATCAACATCATGGCCATGGATCAGCCCTTCTATCGCGTAACCCGGGGAAAGTAGCCACATCGGCGTTTCCGGCGCAACCGGACAGACAGCCTCCTGTCCATTCAGCGGCTCGCGGATGATGCCGCTTGCAAAGCTTGATGCCGCCTTGTTGGGTGCGCCAGGGCGGACACAGACAGTAGGCATGCGCAATGCGCGGCCATCGATAAAGTTCTTGCGGCTGTAATCGTTGACCAGCAATTCGCCCATGACCTTCTGTGCGCCATATGAGCTTTGGGGCGTCAGTACGTGTGTATCGGGAACAACCGCCGGTAGATCACCGCCGAAAACGGCCACCGAACTGGTGAAGACTACACGCGGCCGGTTTCCGTTTTTGCGGGCTTGCTCAAGGATCAAACGCGTCGCGTCGAAGTTGATTCGCATACCCAGATCGAATTCCGCCTCGGCTTGACCGCTGACAATGGCGGCGAGATGGAAGATCGATTGAGTTTCCGGCGTCAGTACCTTGCGAATGGTCTCCTGATCGGAAATATCTCCGGTCACAATATCGATACGTGGGTCGCTGAAGCCAGCAGCGGGAACGACATCCAGCAAACAAATGCGGGAAATCGGCCTCTGCCGGCCCTCGGCATCGGCAAGCGTGCCGAGCTCCAGCAATTTTCTCGCGAGCCTGCTGCCGAGGAGGCCGGCACCGCCGGTAATCAAAACCTGCATAAGTCTTCTCCTGATAAATTGGTGGATCGTGTCTTGCCGTTATGCATCGTGCGTTTCCGCTACTCAATTCAAATCTGTATGCCTGAACCAGTCGGTCGGATCGCCGTGCATGACCATGGCAATAATGTCACTTGGTAGTATAACTTATCATGTTGTATGATAAGTGGATATCATATTAATCTTATTTAGACAGACCTACGTCCCGATGACCAACAGCCCTGTTTTTCAGGTAGAACCGATTGCCGCCACTGCGACCATGTCGGATCGGGTGACGCAGGCGTTGCTGGAACTGATTCGTAGTGGCGCTTATCCGGCCAAGTCACGCCTGCCGTCCGAGACAGCAATGGCCCAGCAATTCGGTGTGAGTCGGACCGTGGTACGGGAGGCAGTTTCCCGGCTGAAATCCGAAGGCCTGGTTGAATCACGTCAAGGCAGCGGCGTATTTGTGCGGGAAGCCGGCCCTGATGCTCCTTTCCGGATCGATCCCGCCGTGATCGGCTCGATCCGGGCCGTCGCCCAGGTAGCCGAGTTGCGCCGGGGCGTCGAAGCGGAAATGGCAGCGCTGGCGGCCGAACGCTGCAGCGATGAACAGATCGCCGACATTGCCACGCGCCTCGAAGCAATTGACGATGAAGTTGCCGCCGGCGGAGATGGGGTGAATGCGGACATGGAATTTCATCGCAGCATCGCCCGTGCGACCGGCAATCCGCATTTCGTCGCGCTATGGGATTTTCTCGGCCAGTTTTTAAAGGGCACCATTTCTATTTCCCGCGCGTGGGAAGCAAGGCAGGACGAAACGCGGCGCCAGGTCCAGGACGAGCATCGTGCCGTCTACGAAGCCATTGCCGCACGCGACCCTGAAGCTGCGCGTGCCGCGGCGCGCCGGCACATGGAAATGGCATCGCATCGCATTCTGAATGCCGATCCTGAACTGTTGGCGATCCAAAATGCGCGTGGTCCTACCGCTGAAGGAGGGAAGTCGTGATCGTACGAAAAGAATTTTCGGCATACCAAATCGATGAACAAATCAAGATGGAAGGCGTTTCCCTATGACGATCCTGCTCGGATGTATCGCGGATGACTTTACCGGGGCAACCGATCTTGCGGGCATGCTGGTCCGGGCCGGCATGCGCACCGTGCAGATGATTGGCGTCCCTGCCTCCCCGTTGCCAACCGATGTGGATGCCGTCGTCATTGCACTGAAGTCGCGCACCGTCGCGCCATCGGAGGCGGTTGCCCAGTCGCTCGCCGCATTAAAACATTTGCAGCAAGCCGGCTGTCATCAGTTCTACTTCAAATATTGCTCAACCTTCGATTCCACGGATGTCGGCAATATTGGTCCTGTGACCGATGCGCTGATGTCGGAACTCGGGACTGATTTCACGATTGCGTGTCCTGCGTTCCCTGAGAACAAGCGGACCATCTACAAGGGGCATTTGTTTGTGGGCGACACGCTGCTCAGCGAAAGCGGCATGCGCGACCACCCTCTCACGCCGATGACGGACGCCAATCTGGTGCGAGTGCTGCAGCAGCAGACGCGGCGGACGGTGGGGCTGATTTCTTTTGACTCGGTCGCAAACGGAATCGATGCTGTGAAGGCTAGGATCACGACACTGCGTGAGGAAGGTGTCGAGATCGCCATCGTCGATGCGTTATCCAATCATGATCTCCTGACCATTGGCGCGGCCTGCGCAGGGATGCCGCTGGTGACCGCCGGTTCAGGCATTGCTCTCGGTTTGCCGCAAAACTTTCAAAACGACCTGAATGCCGTCGACAGAGAATCCGCTGATCGCCTCGACTATCCTTCCGGTTTGCGTGCAGTGCTCTCAGGAAGCTGTTCTACTGCCACACAGGCGCAGGTTGCGCATTTCATTGCCGGCGGACGACCGGCCTTTGCTATCGACCCGCTAAAGCTCGCGGCCGGAGAAGATGTCGTCGGCGCGGCATTGTCCTGGGCGGCACCGCTGCTGTCCGATCAGATTCCCCTTATTTATGCGACCGCTGCTCCGGAAAGCGTCAGAGCCGTGCAGGCAAACCTTGGTGTCGATCGTGCCGGTGCGCTGGTCGAACAGGCCATGGCACAGATCGCGTCCGGCCTGACAAGGCTTGGCGTACGGCAGATGATCGTCGCGGGCGGCGAAACCTCCGGTGCCGTGGTATCGGCGCTGAACGTGTCGGGACTGCGCATCGGCCGCCAGATCGATCCGGGTGTCCCGTGGACAATCACGATCGGCGGTACGCCGATGGCACTGGCGCTCAAGTCCGGCAACTTCGGAACGGAAGATTTCTTTTCCAAGGCCTGGAGTCTGCTGGCATGAATGAATCCGGACTGCGCGAGGAAATCTGCCGTTGCGGCGCGTCGCTCTACGAACGCGGGCTTGCCACTGGCAGCAGCGGTAACATCAGTGTTCGGCTCGATGATGGCTGGCTGTTGACGCCGACCAACGCCTGTTTGGGACGACTTGACCCGGCACGCCTGTCCAAGCTCGACTGGAGCGGCAACCTGGTCTCCGGAGATCCGGCGTCGAAGGAAGCATTCCTGCATCGCGCCATGTATGAAGAGCGCGCCGGAGCCGGTGCCATCGTGCATCTTCACTCCACGCATTCAGCGGCCGTATCGTGCATGTCCGGACTCGATCCATGTGATTGCATTCCTCCACTGACAGCGTATTTTGTCATGAAGATCGGCAAGCTGCCGCTGGTGCCTTACCATCGTCCCGGCGACCCCAAACTGGGCGAAGCCATCCGGGGACTTGCAGGGCGGCATAGCGCTGTCCTGCTGGCCAACCATGGCCCGGTCGTCTCCGGCAAAACACTGGAGAGCGCGTTGTACGCAACGGAAGAGCTGGAGGAAACCGCGAAGCTTTTCCTGCTATTACACGGAATGAATCCGCGTGTGCTGACGTCGGGACAGATCGCCGAGCTGAAGCGCGTTTTTCAACTCGACAATTAACGCGAACACGAAAGGAATGCCGTGCCCAAATTTGCCGCCAACCTGACAATGATGTTCAATGAAGTGCCATTTCTGCAGCGCTTCGAAGAGGCATCCCGCGCCGGTTTCAAGGCAGTCGAGTTTCTGTTTCCCTATGAGCACGCGCCGCAGGAAATCGCGGCGGCACTGAAGAGTAACGGTCTCGACAACGTGCTGTTCAACATGCCGCCGGGTGACTGGGGCAAGGGAGAACGCGGCATCGCTTCGCTGCCCGGTCGCGAAGCCGAATTTCGTGATGGTGTCGCCACAGCCCTCACCTATGCACAGGCGTGCGGTACGCCTTGCCTGCATGTCATGGCGGGACTGCTGCCCTTGGGCGCAAATCGTGAATTGCATCGCCACACCTATCTTGACAACCTGCGCTATGCAGCGGCAGAAACTGCAAAGCACGGCATCACGTTGCTGATCGAGCCGATCAATACCCGCGATATCCCGGGCTACTTACTGAATACCCAGGCCGAAGCACACGCGATCCGGGAAGAACTCGGTGCACCGAACCTGAAGGTACAAATGGATTTGTACCATGTTCAGATCGTGGAAGGAGATATCGCAATGAAGCTGCGCCGCTACCTACCGCATGTCGGGCATATACAAATTGCCGGCGTGCCGGAGCGGCATGAACCAGATATCGGCGAAATCAATTATCCCTACCTGTTCCGCCTGCTTGACGACCTTGGTTATCAGGGATGGGTCGGCTGCGAATATCGCCCGGCCAAGGGTACTGTCGAAGGATTGAACTGGATAAAATCGCTGTAGAATTGGTGCCGGTTTCCCGTATGCAAGCGAGCGGGATTTATAGGATCATCTGCTGTACAACGCTGTGAGCACCATTAATAACCTAGGAGACTTCAAATGAAAGCGTTACGCCTTACAACTCTTGCCATCGCCGTATCGGGACTCATTGCTGGCTTCGCCTCACAGCAGGCGGCTGCCCAGACTGTGATGCGCATCAGCGTATCCACCGCGCAGAATTCTCATCAGGGTGTCGCGATCGACACCCTGGCAAAGGAAGTCGAGAAGCGTACCAACGGCCGTTACAAGATCCAGACATTTTATTCGGGCTCGCTCGGTGCGGAACGTGAAGCCGTCGAAGCGGTACAACTCGGCACACAGGAACTGACCTGGACCTCGACTGGTCCGATCCCCAATTTCGTTCCTGAAGTCAAGGTGTTCGACGTGCCCTTCCTTTTCCGCGACTATGCGCATGCGCGTGCAGTACTCGATGGTCCGATCGGTCAGGAAATGCTGACCAAATTCGATTCCAAAGGTTTGAAGGCGCTGGCATGGGGTGAAAACGGTTTCCGCCACATGACCAACAACAAGCGCGCGATTAATGCGCCGGAAGACATGAAGGGCCTGAAGATGCGCACCATGGAAAACCCGGTCCATATCCAGGCCTACAAGGGCTTCGGCATCATTCCGACGCCGATGGCTTTTACGGAAGTGTTCACCGCCCTTCAGCAAGGTACGGTCGATGGCCAGGAAAATCCTTTGTCGGTCATTACGGCCAACAAGTTTGATCAGGTGCAGAAATACCTGACCCTGACCGGCCACGTTTATTCGCCGGGTGTTTTCCTGATGAACAAGGCGACTTTCGACAAGTTGTCCGCTGCTGACAAACAGGCTTTTCTGGAGGCTGCCAAGGTTGCCGCCAAAGCTAATCGCGATCGCGTCGATGCCGACGAAAAGAGTGCTGTAGCCGACCTGCGCAGCAAGGGCATGCAGGTGGTCGATAACGTTGACAAGAGCAAGTACCAGACAGCCTTGGCACCGGTATTCGCGGATTTTGAAAAGCAGTTCGGCAAGGCGACCCTGGACAAGATCAGGGCCGCCAAGTAAGGATCAGTCGTTACTGACGCCCCGTTCGCGGGGCGTTTTCCTTATCCATACAAGTACACAGTACAACAATGCCCGGCGCCGTGACGGCTGCACGGCAACAAGAGGATAGAGAGTCACATGAAATCTGCATATCTGTCAGTAGCACGGCGACTTACCGGCTTTTCGCTGGGCTTTGCCTGCCTGATGCTGATCCTGTCAGCCGTACTCGGCATGTACCAGATCCTGACCCGGTTCATTTTCGAACAGCCTGCCGAATGGAGTGAAGTGCTGATCCGCTTCTTTCTGATCTGGATGGTTTTCATGGGCTTGCCCGAAGCATTTCGTCTCGGCTCGATGGTATCGATCGACCTGATGCACCGTCTGGCACCCCCCGCATTCCGTCGTGTGCTCGATTTTGCCATTACCCTCGCCACGCTGGCGCTGCTGGCTGTCATCATCTGGTATGGCTGGGACTACGCGCAGCGCGGTAAGGTGCAGACCATGGCCGGTCTCGAAGAGATGTCAATGTTCTGGGCCTATGTGGCGTTGCCGGTCGGTGGCCTGTTTGCCGTGATCGGCGTCATTGCCAATTTGCTGGATCCCCAGCACCAGGAACTCGAAACCGCTCAATAAACGCACAACAAGGCTCGTTCATGTCTCTTACCATGCTCATCACGATGATCGTGTGCTTCGTCTTTTCGGTATCGATTGCGGTATCGATCGGGCTGGCCAGTGTCGTCGGCATTTCCGTGGCCAACGCCAACATGCTGATCGCTGCAAAGGAAATGTTCACAGCGATCAACAAGTTTCCGTTGGCTGCCATTCCCTTTTTTATTCTCGCCGGCAACCTGATGGAAACAGGCGGGATTTCACAGCGGCTCGTCGAGTTCGCCAAGTCCCTGGTCGGCGGCATTCAGGGCGGCCTTGCCGCTACCTGCGTACTGACCTGCATGATCTTTGCGGCGGTGTCGGGATCATCTGTCGCAACAACCTTCGCCATTGGGGCAATCCTGATCCCGGCCCTGGTCAAGCATGGCTACCCGATCACTTATGCAGCAGCGCTGCAAGCAACATCAGCGGAGCTTGGTGTCATCATTCCACCATCGATCCCAATGATTCTGTACGGTGTTTCCGCGGAGGTCTCGATCGGCGAACTCTTTATCGCCGGTTTTGGTCCAGGTATCCTGATCGGCGTGGCACTGATGGTTTTTGTCATCATATATGCGCGCATCAAGGGCTACGGCAAGCACGACCATGAAGGAAAACTGACCGTCTTGGCAGCCGCAAAGCAGGCATGGCTCGCGCTGCTGATGCCCGTGGTTATCCTGGGCGGCATCTACGGCGGCGTATTCACGCCGACTGAAGCATCGGTTGTCGCCGTCTTCTATGCATTGATCCTCGGCTTGTTTGTGTACCGTGAAACGCGCCTGGCCGATATCGCCATGATCCTGAAAAAATCGGTGCTATCGTCGGCGGTCATCATGTTCATCATTGCCAATGCCGGATTATTCAGCTTTATGATCACGCGCGCTGGTGTGCCCGAGGCAATCGGTGCCTACCTGGCAGAGACACTGAACAGCCCGATTTACTTTTTACTGGGTGTCAATGCCGCGTTGTTCATCATCGGCATGTTTATCGAAACGTCGGCATCCATCATCGTGCTGGCGCCCATCCTGGTACCGGTGGCGATGAAGTTCGGCATCGACCCGGTGCATTTCGGCATGATCATGATCGTCAATCTTGCGCTGGGCATGATCACCCCACCATTCGGTGTCAATTTGTTCGCTGCCTGTACCGTCGCTAAAATCTCTCTTGATAAAATCATCCCGCGACTCTTGCCGTTCGTCGGGGTGATCCTGGCTTGCCTTGCCGTCATCACTTACTTCCCGCCGCTTTCCTTGTATCTGCGGGATCTGGTGTACGTACGCTGAAGCTATTAGCGGCTGGCGGGGGTACGTCAAGCGTACCCCCGGATCGTTTCAGGCCAGTCAAGAATTTCTTATACCACAAGGCGCAGGAGGAGTCAATAGCGAGCTATTGACGACGAGTGCAACGCCGGCAGGCGGCTCGGCGCCCCCGAAAAAAGACGCGATCTCATGGTGCGTTATGGGTTGGGATTGGTATTAAACCACGATCAGAACGTAAGCAGTCAGCAATGCACAGACAACGCCGGACGTCGCAACGGCGAACGCAGCATTTCTGCCCAGGCTGATCTGGTAAAGCCCTTCCCCGGAATACCGGCTCGCCGTCAGCGACAGCACCGAAAAAGGCGTCACGCTGGCGGACAATCCCCATCCTGCAAGAATGGCTGCCATGTGTGCGATCGGCGGCAAGCCGAGAAGCGCTGGCGTCATTGTTGATGCAAGAAAAACAGACGAAAGCACAGGATGAATGCCCATAAGCGCGGCCACCATGATGGCAACCAGCAAAAAGCTGATCCCAAGTGCAGGATGACTGCTCAAGGTTTCGCCGGCCGCCAGCGCCCAGCTTGTCGGAAAGGCATCCGCCATGATGCTTCCAGCACAACCCGCTGACAGGAAAAGCGCAGCTTCGCTGGCCATTGCCGGGAATAGCAACATGCTTTGCCCAAGGCCTTTAGCGCCATCTCTCCATCGATGCCCTTCCCGACCCATGGCAACGTTGAACAGCAACGATACGAGCGGAGCCATCAACACGATCGCGGCGGACACCACGATATGCAAGGCACGGCTGAGAGAGAGTATCAACACCAGGAAGCCAATCAGCGATATCAGGAGCGGAAACGCGTTCACCAGCAAGTCCATGATGGGTGTCGGTGCGTTTGCCGGCGGCGCAAGCGCTTTGCTGCCGGCCCGGTACAGCAGAGCGCCGACGATCAGCGTCAGTTGACCTACACCCAGTCCAACGGGAAATACTTCGATCCAGTGCAGTGTGGGATACAGCGCAAGCAGGACGGCCATATTGCCGAACACCGGGCTCCAGCAACTGGCCGCCGTAAATCCGCGCGATACGGCAACGACGGTGTCCGTACGAACCTGGTTCGGTTTCTCGGCGGAGGGTGCGGCCATGACAAAGGTCAGGTTGGCGCCGGCCAATCCCAGTATCCCTGAAAAGAACTGTGCGGTTACGGCAAATGCCATGTAGCGCCCCGTACCTTGTCTCTCTCGCAGGCCGGCGCCGATCATCTGTATCCTTGTGCTCTGCACGGCACAGCGCGCAATCAGCATGACGCTCGATGTCAGCGATAGCAGCAATCCGGCAACAAACACGCCGCGCTGAACGGCTGCCAAAGGGTCTTTGGCGAAAGGAACAAGCACAATGCCGGCAGCAAACAAGACGAACGAGGTCGTCCGCAGTTTTTGGTTGATCCGGGCGTAGCCGGCGATGATGAGCACGGCCGCGGCGACAGCCGTAGGCAGATACAGCCATCCGGGGCCGCCAAATGCCCGGAGTAAGCTGCTGCCGATAAGGACGATGACGGCGCCAATCCCTGCCATGGTTTTGCCATCAAGCGCAGGATGCAATGCCTGCTCCACCCCATTCTGAGGCGGGGCAATATCGGTGATGTCTTTTTTCTGAGGTTGGTGCGGATTAGTCATTATTCTCACTGCGGCATAGGTACGTGCGTGTGCGCCGCAATGATATCTGCGTTTAATGTGAAGCGCATTGCTGCCAACCGCGGGATGGTCATGCTACCTGACGAGTTCCTCGTCGCGTAGACTCGCCGCCGATGTGAATAAAAAACGCCGATCCAGGATCTGCGGCACGTCTTCAGCAGGTACCGGCCGGGAAATCAGATAACCCTGCACTTCGTTGCAGGACAAGGCTTGCAGCACCTGTAGTTGCTGATGAGTCTCTACCCCTTCGGCTACCACGCTCATACCCAATACGTGGGCCATGGAGATCACCGCCATCACGAGCGCTTCGCCTTCCTTGCTGTCATCGAGCTGTGCGGTGAAAGCCTTGTCAATTTTCAGTACGTCCATATCGAGGCGCTGTAATTGCGCGAGCGATGAGTAGCCGGTCCCGAAATCGTCGACCAGCAGCTTGATCCCGAGCGATTCGATTGCCGCGAGTTCATCAGCAACGATGCTGTCTTCACTCATCATGCATGTTTCCGTCACTTCGATTTCTACCAGGGAGGAGTCAAGACCGGTCTCCGATAGGCAAGACGCAAACAAGGCGCTCAACCCGCCCTGACTGAACTGGCGTGGCGACACGTTGATGGACACCGGCACGACGCGCAGGCCGGCCGCTTGCCATGCCGCTAGCTGACGACATGCCTTCCTTGCGACCAGTTCGCCAAGCCCGACGATCAGGCCGGTCTCTTCCGCGATCGGGATGAAATCCATCGGCGGCACCATCCCCCGCTCCGGGTGTCTCCAGCGAACCAGCGCTTCCATACTGCGCAGTTCGCCACTATACGTATCGACGCGTGGCTGGTAATACAGCTCGAACTCATCGAATGTGATCGCCTGCTGCAGTGCCTTCTCATTCTTCATTCGCGACAACAGCCGTTCAGACAGGCGTTCTTCAAAGAAGCAGTAATGGCGTTTGCCACTTCCCTTGGCCGCATACATCGCTATGTCAGCATGCTTGAGCAGTGTCCTGGCATCGGCGCCGTCATCCGGAAACAGGCTAACCCCGACCGAGCCGTAGACCACATGGCTGCTACCGCCTGCAATCAGGAAAGGTTCATGCAAGGTCGCGATGATTCGGTCGGCGACCCGTACTACATCATCGCTTGACGCCACCTGCTCGAGGATGACAGTGAACTCATCTCCGCCAAGGCGCACCACATGGTCAGTCGGGCGTACTACAGAACGGATACGACCAGCGGCGGCCTGCAGCAATTCGTCTCCGGCTGCATGTCCAAGCGTATCGTTAATGATTTTGAAGTCGTCGAGGTCGACAAACATGACCGCGAGCATCGAGTCTGCCGCCTTGGCCTTCTCTACCGCCGAGGGCAAATAATGCATCAGCCAATGCCGGTTCGGCAGGCTAGTAAGTTCATCCGAATTAGCTACGCTGGCCAGCGTCTCTTCATGTTCCTTGGTCTCGCTGATATCGCGCACGGTAATCGCCAGGCCATTACCCGAGCGCACCAGCTTTTGATACACCCAGCTTACCTTCAATGGGCTTTCCGGTGGAACCTTCAGATCGGCTTCATAGAAACCCGCTTCCATCGCATTCTGGAACACGGCGAATGCGCGCGCGGCCTCGTTGCCCGTGAAGATCTCCGAAAACCGGGTGCCGATCAGCCGGTCCTTGGTGGTGCCGACCAGCGATGCGCCGCGTTCATTGCAATCGACCACCGCAAAGTCGATCAGGTTGCTACGTCCATCATAGATGGCGCGCACCATGTAAAAACCTTCGCGGGCGCCGTCGATCGCGAGGTGATACGCTTTTCTCAATTCTTCGGCCTGCTTCTTTCGCCATGCCAGGCCGGCAGTAAAAGCCATGCCGAACACGGCGGTAAAAATCAGGAAGACCGAGGCGGCAAAGGCAAAGCGCAGGTAATCTTCGCGCATCGACCTGAATGGCTCGAGATAGGCTTGCTCCGACAACCCGACGACGGACAACAGCGGATAGCCCTCTACGGCATGCCATGCAACGACGCGCGGCTCGCTGTCCGGAAACCATGAACCTGACAATGGCATGGTTCCGCTCGTACCTTGAAACGCCGGAAGTGTCGTAAACATCGAGGATGCCTCGACAGTGCCCTTGCCGCTTTTCGATGCAAGCATCTCGCCATCGTTGCGGTAGAGCGCGATGAAGTCGTTACGGCTGAGGCTTTCCTGATCGGTAAACGAAGCAAGGTATTGCGGCTCAACGATCACCGAAATAACGCCGGCGAACGCACGATCGCGGTCGGCCAGACTACGCGTGAAGCGTACGACCTTCGCGTTGCTTTGCAGTGCAATTTCCGGTTTATTGATATGTAAGCCGTCAACCCGGCCCACCATGTGTTGCTGGAACCAATCATGATTGCGGATGTTGATGTTGCCGACCCTTAAATCGGTACTCTGCGAGAGGTGCCCGCGCGGATCAAACAGCGTCACTCGTAATTGCGACGATTTTGCGTACAGTCCGCGACGAACCTGCTCTTCAAGATTCAATCCGCTAGACGTTTCCCAAAAATACTGAAGATTGAGCGTAATCTGATCGAGCTGCTCGACTGAACGGGCGAGTTGCGCAGAATAGGCCTTGGCAAGCGAACCGGCTTCCTGCAACGCGGCATCGTTTAATGATGTTCTCTCTGCTTCGATTCTCGTGACCGTCACGGTCCAAAGAACCATGCCGATCATCACGCAACTGACCGGCCAGGCCAGTACGCGGGTGCGACTGATTGTATAGGAGGGCTTCTTCCATTCCTGCCGGACGAGCTGAAATCTCCTCACGTTTTCCGAAATGAGCTTGTGCACCTGACGCCGATTGGAAAAAAGCCATAAAAAAGCGGCTGTGGGCGGCATGCAATTGATGGAAATGCACTCCTTAGTACCTGCCCACGCCGCATTTAGTTGCTGCAAATCAAGACTAGCATAGCATAGGAGTAGAGGCACGTTTTCACTTTAACTGTGTTGCCTTCTACCTGCAAAAGTTGGCTTACTACAACGCATCTGGAAGCTAGAATAGATTTTCCTGTTCAGGCGTCGTGAAGTGGAAACTTTTATTCAATATTGCAAGACCAGGTATTGAGTTGCACTTTTACGTCAGATCTGGCGGACATCTGTGTGACGGCAACGACCGACACCAGAATTCGTCGCTGTCAGGCTCGGCCAACAAGGACCTGGTCATGGCGGCGGCCGCTAACGCCTACGTCGCGAAATTCGTCACGGAGGATCTGGCGGCAACGAATCGCACCGATCATGGCCTCGCGCATATAATTTGCAGGTTGATGCAGAGCCGGTTCATTGGCTGCTCATCCGTAATTCAACCGAGTCATACACTATTTGGAGCGTCTCATGAAGCATGCAGGATGGTTGACTGGATCCATCGCGATAATGCTGGCCCTCCTAACGAGCGGGTGCGTGACACGAACCAGTTATACCGACCTTTACGGCAGGGAAATTCCGCCGGCAGCCTGGGTGGACAGGACCATGGTCCTGACACCGGAAACCCGGTATATCAACGTCGAAGGCGGTCAGTCAGTACGTTTTATTGTCGGTGATAAGGCCTTTGCGTGGCATTTCATTGTTGCGCGTACGGTGGACGCGTTCGACCTCAAGGAAGTTGCGCCTGCGGGCCTGCTTGACCATACTGTCATGGCGTATGTGTCGCCTGACCCGAAATACTTGTCGGTACCCTGAACAGCATCGACCGACGAACGCAATGGATGCGATATAAGGATAACAAGGCATGTTTTTCTTTTTCTCAAGTCGACTCGGATGCCTGGGGTCTATCGCGGTATCGATCGTTCTGACGCTGTTGCTGTTGCTGTTCTTTGGCGTGCTATAGCACGCTGCGGGAGAACGCCGTTGCCAACTTTTACCGGCGCTGAAAAGCGAATGCTCCCAGGCATGCCGACATGCACTTTCTGCTTGCCAAAATCAAGTTAATCGCACTAGCAAGTTAAACCTCGTCGCTATCGCTATCCGCACCGAGATCGGTGTCGAAGTTTGCATCGCTGGAGAGCTGTTCATCGGTTGGAATATCCAATCCGCCTGGATCATCGAACATGGGCTCGGATTTTCCTGACGCAGTTTCCGGCTCAATGCCGGCAAGGTTGTTCGCATTATCGGTCGATGGATTACCAAGGTTGTCCCGGTTACCCGGCACGTTTTCACTCGAGTGTTGCGCATCATTGCCAAGAAGATTGCCGATACCCTGGTAGAGAAAAGCGCCGCCAGCAATGCCTGCGGCGGTAGCTGCAATCGTGCCTAACATGCTCCCCCCGCCACCGCGTAGAAAACTGGATGAACCACTACCCGTCGCCGGATAAGCTTGCGAGGGCTGCGTGGCGAATGATCGGTTTGCCGGTGCGCGCAATGGCATACCGGCAAGTGAGACCTCTTGTGAAGGCATTGCGCCAGAGACTGCCGCCGTAGCAGGGGCGACAGGTGTCTTGCCCCAGGCATTGGCATCGAGAAAACTATTGCTGCCCGATGATTGCGCCGATGATTGCGCCGATCGTTGCTGCATCTCTAGCGCCGCAATCCGTTCTTGCGCCTCCCCCAGTGCATGCTCCAGAATCATTACGCGTTGCACAAGCAGATAAACAGCATTCGGTTGCTGCGACGCAGCCTGAGAAATCAATCTTTCGGCGTCAGCGTCCTTGACCACTTCGCCGACCTGGACCAGTTGCGAAAGAAGCTGTTGCAGTGACTGACTTTCTTGTGGTGTCATGACTCCTCCTCATCAGGGTGCATCCGTCTTTTGTGCATCACAAGCTGACCGAGTCTAATGCGATCGACGTCGGACTCTGCGTACAACGTAAAACACGACCATTGCAAGCAGTCCGAGAAGCAGTAGTGGCCCCAGTGGATTGGACGTGGCTTCCGGCCCACGCAACACTTGCTCATCCCCATAATTACCGGATGCCCCTCCGGTGCTTTCATTCTCGCCGCTGGTCCCACTGCCGCTGCTTTCGTTCTGGTTGACGACGTTATCGCCATTACTGCGTGATATCAACGAGCCTAAGCCAAGGCCAATCAAGGCGCCGCCCAGCATGCCGCCCCACGGACTGGCAGCCTCACGAGGGAGCGTCCGTTGAGGGGACAAAGGTTGCGATGGGGCCGGCGCTGCCGGACGGCTTGCCACCGGATCAACAGGCGCAGGACGTGATTGAGGAGGTGCGGATGGCGCTGGAGGAACGGCCTGCGCGGAACGCGGCGGTTGCGGCGGCGTACTTCGCTGGCGTGCAATAGGCGCTTGCCGCCCACTGGAGCGGCCACTGCCCATACGCTTTGCTTCAGATTCGGGAATCGCCACTGATAGAGTCAGCAGTAGCACCATCAATTTTGCGATATATCCAGGCATAGGTCACCACAGGAAAGATGCATTCCTTCCGGAAGATATATCCGGAAAGTTCTTTCATGTTGGATCATCAGCCGCCCGGTAGGTTTCCTGTGGCGCAGATCGACAGCGCACCGCCAAGTTGCGTGACCAACGCGGAAAGCCGCCCGCGTGCATGGAAGCGTAAATTTACATCTCTAGTCCGATCACCACTGCGCCGAGCACCCCGAGCACGCTAAGCGTCAATACAAAGCCGAACAATACACGCCCGTAGCGATTGCGCGGTGTATGACAGCCATGGCATTCCTTTTCGTTCCATTCTTTCTTGGCGCCGCAAGTGCCGCACCGCCCCGCGATGATATGCCACATGACATTGAGATGAGATAGCGATGCGACCAAGATACTTTAACAAGGAAAGCGTGTATTGAGACTTAGCAACCAGACACGATTGCGTCTTTTCGCATCCCAAAACGATACACGCAATTGCAGCAAAAACGCTGCGCTCACTGCGGCTTTCTCTATAAAAAATATGCTTGTGCAATGCATCAGAAAAATTTTTAAGGTGTAGGAACTTGATATGGAGCGTGAGCTCTACTGAGGCCCCGGCGTAGATGCAGAAATTGCAAGATGTGTAGCGCCGGCCCCGGGCATAACTATTTTTAGATGGAATTCCTTTTTAGGAGGTAACGCATGCTTACGTTTTCCCAACCCATCACCCCAGCCGTCAAGGCACATATCGATGCGCAGTATTCTCTGATTGCAGACATGTCGCAAAAGATGTTTGAGACCGCGCAAAAGATTAATGACCTGAATATGCAGGTAGCGAAAACCGTGCTTGAGGATACGTTCTCCAGCGTGCACCAGGTCATTGGCGCGCGCGATCCTTATGAAGCATTTTCGATTGCCGCTGCTCAGGCACAACCTCAGGCGGAACGGGTACGCGAGTACCAGCAGCACCTCACCAACATTGCGGCAAACACACAAGTAGACATTGCGAAGACTGCCGAGTCGCACTTCCCGAATACTAGCCGCACCGCAGCCGCTGTTGCCGACGAAGTAGCAAGGACAGCCAAGGATGAGACCGAAAAGGCGACTTCGCGCCAGAAAGCGGCGATGGAGAAATTCACGTCGCCAATCGATCGTCCGGAAGACCTCAAGAGCCAACCACCACGGCCTAGCGCCTGAACCTTGAGGTCCAGTCTTTGCAGCGCGAAATGCGATCTGCGGTAGAGATAAGCTCAGCATCATCACCATTTCCCTCGACGACATTTTTCAATATTGGAGCTAACAAAATGCTATTCATCTCTCAACCCTTGCCACCATCTGCCAAGGCACACATGGAATCGCAGTTCACTTTTTTGTCGGAGCTGTCAAAACAGTTGTTCAACACCGCGCAAAAAATCAATGAGCTCAATATTCAGGTCGCACAGACAGTGATGCAGGAAACTCTCGCCAGCACACGTGAAGTGATGGCTGCACAGAACCCTTACGAGGCACTGTCGATTGCGGCCAGCCAGGTTCCTCCTGCCGCTGAAAAGCTGCGCGCCTATCAGCAGCACCTGAACGATATTGCGGCGCGTACCCAGGTCGATCTCGCGAAAACCGCGGAGACTCATGTTCCGGCAACCGCGCGCACCGCATCGGCCCTTGCCGATGAAGTCGCGCGCCGTGCAAATGAGGAAACGCAGAAGGCGACTCAGCGCCAGAAAGCCACACTGGACAAGATTGCCACGCCGCTCACCAAACCGGATGGCGGCAAGGGCGTTACTGCGAATGTTCACTAACTCACTTTAAACCAAGCGGTCATGCGGTTGGCGGCGTCTTAAACCAATGCCGGCTCATAACGTAGTAAATGGAATTGACAAATTTTTCGACCGGCAAGGCGCTGGAAGAAAAGGCGCTATTTCATGTTGCGTTATTGGTTGGGGCGGTATTAAGCCGGCAACCGCATCTGCGACACGCCCCGTTGCAAACGTTGCACGCAGCGATACTCTCTTTCAGGCATAACATTCTGCGACAACGAACATGACTACTATGGAAATCACCACTTATCCGCCCCTGATGCTGGCGCTTGAGCCATACCATGCGATGCTGGACTTTTTTGCAGGACATGCATGGCGTCCTACGCCTCTGAAACGCGGAGACGGCCATCCTGTATTGGTCTATCCCGGCCTTGGCGTCAGTGGTGCTGCCACAACCGATCTGCGGGCGCGGTTACTGCAACTAGGCTATCAGGTCTACGACTGGGAAATGGGTGTAAGCGTCTGGCCACTCATGGGCCTGGATGCGTGGCTTGCGATGCTTGCCGGGCATTTGAGAAAAATCCACGACGCGCACGACTCTCCAGTCTCCGTCGTTGGCTGGAGCCTCGGCGGCATCTACGCACGAGAACTGGCCAAACTGCATCCGGAATGTATACGCCAGGTAATTACCCTGGGTACGCCATTTGGTGGAGACTTTAAAATCCCCAAAGAGCAACACGCTTTCCCTGGTCTTTCCGCTGTCGCCCCTTTGATGGATGCAGCATTGCTGACACGTCTGCGTGAATTGCCTCCCGTACCGAGTACATCGATCTACTCGCAGACTGATGGCGTGGTCGACTGGACGCGATGTATCGGGCCGCAATCCACACTGCATCAAAGCGTCGAAGTTAGTGGCGTAAGCCACTTCGGAATGGTGCATCATCCCGAAGTACTGCGTGTCATTTCTGATCTGCTCGCAGTTCCGCAGCATGGCAGACATTCCTGAATAAGGTATTGCAGGACTGCATCATCTGGTCATTTGTGGAACAGCAAGGAAGGAAACCTTCTTGCGTAAATTGCAATCAGACAGTCATCTCCGCCGACCGGTGGAATTTCTGGATACCATCATGGACCGAGGCCGCAAACCTCCACGGCATTTTTCAATGATCCGCGGTTTTCATCTCGCGGATTTTTTTACACTCGCAAACGCAGCATGCGGCATTGCTGCCGTGTTTTTTGCCATGCTGTTCGTTGCGACCCATGCGCGGCACTACTTTTTTGCCGCGGCAGCAATGGCACCAGCCGCTTTTATTTTCGATGTACTTGATGGCATGGTTGCGCGCTGGCGCCACGAACATTCGCCCTTGGGAAGAGAACTGGACTCGCTCGCCGACGTGATTTCTTTTGGCGTGGCACCGGCTACGCTAGCCTTTGCCGCGGGCTTGCATGGGGGTTGGGATTGGCTTGCCCTGATTTATTTCGTTTGTTGCGGTGTGAGTCGACTGGCGCGTTTCAATGTCACGGCAGAAGATCTGTCCCAAGGAGGAACAAAAGTCGCCTACTTTGAAGGAACACCCATTCCAACCAGCGTGCTGCTTACCGCTGTGCTTGCCTTCGCCGGGTGGCAGGACAGGCTAGGCGATAATCTCTACGGTGGCACCTGGATGATTGGCCCTTGGGCGCTTCACCCCTTGGCGCTGCTTTTCGTCCTTTCAGGCAGCATGATGATTAGCAAGACCCTTAAAATTCCTAAACTCTGAGATCGAGCATTACTGCTTCCGGTGTGCTCTTGATTGTTGCCATCCTTTCCGCTGCGGTCCCTCGCAGCCGAATTTGGCACGGCCCGATACTGCCAACCTGAATGCGTCGCAGCGCATAGGCCTTACCGGAAATTTATCCCCAGTTTCCGTGGGCAAGTCTGTGGATAACAAGCTAATTAAACGCCAAGGCCATGATTTACATAGAGATTTTTCGCCTGCCCGCCGGACTCGCAATCTCCATGCAAAGCTGATTTTTCAGCATCGCGTATGGTTGAAAGTGTGCATAAGTGGTCTCCGCCTTGACAGCAAAACGCTGCTTTCGCCGCACTGGTCAATCAATCGGATGCAGTTACCGAAACACAGGATAGCGACGATGAATTCTCACAACTAACCTACTCGGGTTGCCGTACATATACTTGGTTTCAGCAACCGTAGCGCTTTGCGCCATTAATGACTCGGTATTCCCCACGACGATCAACAAAACAGATTGCTTCATCCGATCTGCTCGCAAGCGACGCCTTGGTTCGTCGTAAAGGTCGTCGATATTCCCATGGCGGGACGGGTTTCTCGTCGGCCCACAATCCTCGTCTCACCTGGCGTGCGCCAGCCTCCAGTGCAATGAGATCGGACTGAGCTTTTTGCTTGATATCGATCCAAGCCATGCCACGCTCAAGTTGTGCTCGCCCCACATCCACACCATCACAAGTGACTACCGCAACAGCGGGAACCGAATCATTGCTACGGACCATCTTATATACCACGTCCTTTCCAAGACATAACTTGGTCAACGACTGTCGGGACGGAATCGAGAATGCCTGTCCTTTTTCAGGGGCGTCAATGTACGCCACACGGACAAAAATCTGTTCGTCCGCATTAAGAATCACGACGGTGTTGCCGTCTGGAACGGAAGCAACTGTTCCGGCACTTGCTATCAGGGGAGAAAATAACAACAGTATGCCAAGCGTGTTGGTAACGGAAGATGACAATCTGGTCAGCATTATGTAGTGGCAATCCGGCTAAGCGCCGCAAAATTTGCCCGGTATGGACAATAGCCACTTTATAAAAGTACATACCATTAAGCAATACAACCCTGTGTAGCCTGTGTCATTTTGTACACTTGCGTAATGTACCTTATTGATGGTTGCCGGCTTGCACCTCGCGCTCGCCTGACACTGGCAAAAATGACTTGAAATCGCTGTCATATTCGAATTTCAACATTCTCGTTTCGAATGTTCTATTGGAAATACTCCTTAGACGGGGCCAAAAAGATGAAAAATTTCAGTACACAAAAGAATCTATTTTAGATTTTAAGAATTTTCGGTGTACTATCTGCGCGCTGTACCAAAAAAAATCCAAGCCAGGACGACGAGAGAGACAGGAACCCGCTAGGCCGTGCCAAGCGGGTTTTCTTTTTGGAGCCAGATATTCTTAAAGTGAATATCTATTATCACCATAAGAAAGCGGACAAGGATGTTGCGCTGCACTATGATTCAACTTGTCTCCTCCAACTCTCCTTGAATTGGATTTAAGCCCGCTCCTTGAGCGGGCTTTTTTTTCGCCGGTACCAAGGATAAAAGGAACAAAACATAGACTGCTCAGCTACCTCCCAGAAGATGCGCCTAAGGGATTAGCAATATGTTGATTTCCTTACTCTTATCCCCCAGCACACTGGAGGCGCGCCGCATACGTCTCCATTACGCCCTCGTTCCTGTAGACAATCTACTCTGATGTTACGTGAACAATGTCCGAAGAAATTCGCCCCTGAAACCGAATATTTCGTACGCAGTTAGTTCAGATTCACTGGGTGAAGTTTTTACGGCTTCTGTTGCCAATGGCGATTGCAACATTTGTCCATGTTGCAATCATGACAATGTGATTGCCAACATCCCTGCCTCAGTACAACTCAGCACAAAGGTGGCGATGGTAGTTTTTACACGTTGCCTCTTCCCCTGAATGCGCAAATCCACCGCCTCATCCATGGCCTACTGCCCTGCTTTCAATTGCTTACACGCAGATCGGACGGCAAGCGCAATTTTTGCTTAATATCGTGGCATCTCAGCCATCATTCACGGCTGCACTGGAGAATACCTATGAAATGGGAAGGCAATCGCGAGAGCGAAAATGTGGAAGACCGGCGTGGTTATGGAGGCGGTGGGGGCGGCGGGTTTGGATTTGGTGGCCGGTCTGTCGGCTTGGGCACGATCGCTATCGCTGTAGTTGCTTCTTACTTTCTCGGCCTGAATCCAATGACAGTCATTAGTATGTTGACTGGCGGATCTTCAGGTATGGCGCCCGTACAGCAAGTCCCCGCGCAAGCACCACCGGCATCCGACCAGATGGCGAAGTTTGTTTCCACAGTGCTAGCTGATACGGAAGATACCTGGACAGAAATTTTCCAGGCTCAAGGCGGCACCTACTCCAAGCCGCGTCTTGTGCTTTTTTCCGGGAGCACGCCGACGGCATGCGGCACCGGGCAGACCGCGTCAGGTCCGTTCTATTGTCCAGGCGATCAGAAGATTTATATCGACCTCAGCTTTTACCGGCTCATGCAGCAGCGTTTCCATGTCTCTGGGGAGTTTGCCCAAGCCTATGTCATCGCACATGAGGTTGGTCATCATGTACAGCATTTGATGGGAATTTCGGACAAGGTTGATAGCGCCCGCCGACGCATGTCCGAAGCACAATCCAATGCACTATCCGTGCGTCTGGAGCTTCAGGCTGATTGCTTTGCCGGCGTCTGGGCCCACCACGCCGACCGCGCGCGCAATATCCTCGAATCCGGCGACGTTGAAACGGCATTAAATGCGGCCAGCGCGATTGGCGACGATGCCTTGCAACGCCAGTCACAAGGACATGTAGTGCCCGATTCCTTCACGCATGGAACATCGGCACAACGTGTGAGATGGTTCCAGCGCGGCATTGAAAACGGCAAACTGAACGCATGTAATACTTTCGAGACGAAACAGCTTTAATACCGCTCAGGCTGCCCGGACCGGTTACTTTAACGTTCGGGCACAATACGAGGAACGTCGATTATCACGTTCCGTTACAATGCCGCTTTTCTTGATGAAAGTACTTTCATGTCTTACGATCAGGCGCTGAACGCCATGCGCACTTCCCTTGATGACTTGCGGCATAAGCGCACGACAATCGAGCACTTTTGTCAGACATGGCGGGCACAGGCGAACGTTTTATCCGCCCTGCCGGCACGCTACGACCAAGTGATGGAGGATCTGCTCGGACGACTTGAAGCAGGCAGCCTGTTTACAGAGGAGAGCTGCTCGTTCAGCCAGGAAGATTTACAGGCCAATCTTGCGGTATGGCTAGATAAGGCTTCACAGACATTGGCAGTGCAATCATGAAAAACCGCAAGCAGATGCAAGCACTCGAATTTGCGGTCGAGGGTGAATATGTCGAATTGAACCAGTTGCTCAAACTGGTGGGCGTTGTCGACAGCGGCGGTGCCGGCAAAGCCGTGGTCGCCAGCGGTGAAGTTTTTGTGGACGGCAAACTGGAAACGCGCAAAACCTGCAAGATCCGCCCTGGTCAGGTCGTCACACTGGGCGATGTACGTATTAACGTCATCGCAAACTAATCAGCTTTCGCTCGTTTTCTTCGTATCGGGGCTTCTTCCGCACCGGCGGCGCTTGATTGCGCCGCCATTCTCTCCTGCCACTGTTCAGCCCATCGCTGCAACGGCATCAATGCATGAAGCAATTCCTTGCCTGACGGGCTCAATGCGTAACCTCCCGGTTCTTCGAGAACCACAACGCCGGCGTCACGAAGTTCTCGCAGGCGCTGATTGAGCACCGTTGGTGACATCGCATCGCAGTGTTCGCGCAACTCCCGAAACGTCAGCGCCGTCGAACGCAATTCCCACAAAATCCGCAATACCCAACGCTGACCCAGCATATCGAGCAGGGCCATGACGGGACGTCCGGTGCTTGATCCGCGTACCGGTTTTCCGGGGACTGGCGAAGTCATATTTTCTCCACTACGTTTTTCGTAGCACTATGCTACAGTAAACGTAGCGCCGCGTCGAGAGCAGCATATCGCCAGGCTGACTTTTAACCAGTGGAGAACGTCATGACTACATCAACCGCACAGCAACGCATATCGCCAGCGCTGGCTCCCTATGGCAGCGCAATTGACGAGGCCTTTGCCCGTATTACGCCCCGTGGCATGGAACCCCTGAACCTATTTCGCACCATGGCGCGCAATCCTCGGGTATTGCAACGCATGTTTGCAGGGAGCCTTCTCGATGCAGGCGCCATTACGCTCAGGGAGCGCGAATTGATCATCCTCCGGACCTGCGCCCGCTGCGGGTCGGAGTATGAATGGGGTGTACACGTGAAATTTTTCGCGTCCCGGGCGGAACTGACTGCGGCTGAGGTTGCGGCAACACGATCAGCACCCGCAATAGCCGATACCTTGTGGCACGGCACCGAACTTCTGCTGATTCGCCTCGTCGATGCCCTGCATGACAGTGCCGATGTGCCGGACGACTTATGGAGGGAGCTTGAAGCAAGCTATACCGCGGAGCAATTGCTGGAGTTGATTACCCTTACCGGGTATTACCACACGATTTCTTTTTTGACGAATGCATTACGCATCACGCCGGAATCGTATGCTCCGCGTTTTGCGGATAAGCGATGAGCGCAACCTGCACCATAAAAAATGGACCGCAATGCATGCAGCCCATACACGACTGACTAGCTAAACTATCAGCGCAGGTGATTGTTGATTCGCTGATGAAACTTAGCTGCCGGTCTGCACTACCGTCGGAGTGAACTGGCTGGCGGCGGTGGTGATGTTGGCTTCAAATGCCTGCACGGCCTGCTTGGCAGTTTTATTGATCTGCTCGTAGCCTGCACTTGCATTACCGAAGGCAGTCTTCATGAACGCAATCACGTTTTCCGATCCTGGCGGCGCATTCTTGGCGGCCTGATCGACGAACTCCCCGATGCGACGGCTCGCCTGGGTGAACTGGTCTTCGGCAGCCTTGGCAAATTCCGCTTGTGTGCTGCTGGCGATATTGGCCAGATGACCGTTGTAAGCCATGGCCTTGTCAAAGCTTGGTTTAGCCTGGGCGCCGACGAGAGAAAGAAATTCCTGCGGGTTTTGCGCAGAGAGAATTTGGCGAGCGGTCGCGGAGGTTTCCTCCATTGATGCTTTGACTGCGGTCATGTTGAGCGTGGCGAGTTTTTCGATGCTCTCGAGCGTCTTGCCGGTCAGGGCCAGATACAGATTGACGTTGTTTTCAAAACCGGATTTGGCGACCTGAGCGAAGGTATCTTGAAGCGGAAACATGGCATCTCCATTGGTGACACTGCGAATGCAGCTAAGGTAGTAAGACGTACACGCTATGTTGCGTAGCAACATAGCCTATTCTAGAGAGCCTTCCATCGGAATTCAAGCATGTTTTTGTGCAACGCGAAAAGTCTTGAAATAGTGATGTGCAGGGACCTGATTACCCTGCATTCCACGGAACTATGGTTGCGTTGAATGGTCGCGAATCCGTCCCAAAGATGCTGTAGATTGGCCGCTTGAATCTGCTGCAAATCCGCTAATATGAAGCGTCGAAACTCTTACGCACATCTTGCGGCTTTCTGTTGATTTTGGGCGCTGTTGACTCCGGGGTCCAGGCCAGGCGGAAATTCGTTGCTGCCATAGTAAATATGGATAAGGACCCTCCACACGCGCAGCTTTACTATTTATTCGGCGCCAGTCAGCATCCCCATGGCACATCGTGGCTTGCGCGCTTGCCCGCCGGCGTATTTGCGATTTCTGTCGGACTATTTGCTCTCGCGGGTGCGTGGCGTCGTGCTGCCGGTTTCGGCTGGGAGATAGCGACCGATGCCGGCGAATTGCTCTTATGGTTTGCCGGCATCGTCTGGGCCATATGCGCGGTGCTCTATGCGTGCAAATGCAAACGTCATCCTCAGGCAGTGCTCCAGGAATCCCGGCATCCCGTACATGGATCGCTGCAGGCTCAGTTACCAATTTCCGCCATGCTTGGAATCATGTTCCTGAACCGTCCGGGGCAAGGCCTCTGGCTGGCCCTCACTGTGATTGCGCTGGCGCTCAACGGATACATTGGATGGCGCGTCATCCGCATTCTCGCGACCGGCCAGCTACCTCGCAATGCGATTACACCTGCACTGTACCTGCCCGTCGTTGGAGGAGCATTCGTAGGCAGCATGGCCCTCGCCACCCTGCAATATCACAGCTGGGGAGCCATGCTGTTTGGAATTGGGGTCGCAGGATGGGCAATGCTGGAAGCGCATATCATGAGCCGACTGCTTGATGGCCCGATAGCCGAGCAGGTACGGGCGACCATCGGCATTGAACTCGTGCCGCCCGTGCTTGCCACGCTGTCCGCCGCAGCCGTCTGGCCTGCTTTGCCGGGAGACGTACTGCTTGTCGGTCTGGGTGTTGCCGTGATTCCGTTTGCCACGGTGTTTGCACGGTACCGCTGGTGGACAGGCATACCTTTCAATCTTGGCTTCTGGTCGTTTTCGTTTCCTTTTGCGGCGCTTGCAAGTGCAGTGCTTGAAATCGTACATCGCAGCGGCTGGCCGTTCTGGATCGGCACTTTTACCCTGGCTGCCACGACCGCGATCATTGCCTGGCTGAGCTTGCGAACAATCGTCCTTCTCGTGCAGGGCCGATTGCTACCGCCGAACTAAAGCAGACATCGGTTGAACATGTCCTGGCAAACTATGGACTGGTGATTGCATTCAGCAGCCGCGCCCTCGACGCCGCTTACTCGGAATTTGACATGCGCGATATTCGAACAGTGCGTCTGCCGTGCAGAGCTACCTTACCAAGCAATGCAGACTGGCTGCATTGCTTGTGACTGGCCTGCTAGCGTTGAAGGGTTTCCGTGCGCCGATTGGAACGCCGTTCGGCGGAATGGGACGACACGCAAAACTCAAGATTGGTAATTCCGATAGCACCGGGCGGCCCGGCAACAAAACCGAATCCGGCCTTGACCGGGAACAGGCAGTTATCGCGCAGGATCAGGTCGGTATGGCAGTTCGGGGTTGGTGAGTAAAGATGGTTCTTGATCTCGTTCCAGATAGGTTCGGTGACCCATCCATAGAGGTAAAGCTGATTGGGATACAGGGAATTGTCCGAGTCCATATAGGCCTTCTGATTTTTCTGTAACGGCGGATCTTCCGGCATGGTGTTCGATACGGACAGGTCGACCGAACCTTCGCCGATCGGATAGGCCTCTTCATTCTGGTAGGAAGTGTACGCAAGACGGATATGCCAGCGGACCGTCAATGCGATCCGTTTTTCCATACCCATTTTTTCGCTCGCCATGAGCAAGCCATCGGTGACGGTTAACTGGGTGCACATTACCTGGCCGATCAGCGTCGGTTCCAGCTTGCGGAACTCGTCCAGGTTTTCGTGCAGGTTCCAGAAAAACCATTTCGCACGTTCTCCCTCCGTCATGTCGGGCAAGTCCGCGATTGTCTTGGCGCCATGAGCCTCGATCGTTCGCATCACTTCCTTGCGCAATTTTTCATGCGTTTCATCAACTTCGGCACCGAATCGACGGATGTAATCGCTACGCATAAACCTCTCCGAAAAAGCACTGCTGAATTACCCAGTGTAGGGCTGAATCTGAAAATGAACAGGACGGCAAACAAGGCGGCATCCGTGTCTTGAAGGACTACAAATCCCTCCCGCGGATAGAGCCTTAAGCATTCCGTAAGTTCATGCCCATCCGTCAACAGCAAACTATTTTCAAGAAAAGCATGGGAATTAGGGCGATGATCGCCGTAAGCAAAGCGTTGGGCATCGGATAGTATCGGACCATCCCTTCAAACCCGAATGACCCAGATCAAGAAAGCACACCATGCCAAGCCTCCTCTATATTGCTGACCCTATGTGCTCCTGGTGTTATGGCTTTGGTCCCGAACTTGGTGCCCTGCTGGAAGGACTGCCCGGACTGGACCTGCACATCGTCGTGGGCGGCCTGCGCCCCTATAACACCCAGGTCATGGATGATGCACTGCGGGAAAGCATCGGGGGCCGTTGGAAAACTGTCAATGACCGTACTGGCCTGCCGTTCTCGGACGCTGCGCTCGATCGCACGGATTTTATCTACAACACCGAACCTGCCTGCCGCGCAGTCGTCGCAGCGCGCATGCTGGCACCGCAAGCCTCGCTCACGGTATTTCATGCGATCCAGCGCACTTTCTATGCCGAGGGCAAGGATGTCACCAGCGACGGTGTACTGGCATCGGTGGCGAGCGCCGCGCTGAATGCTGCTGGCGTACCGACCAGCGAGGCGGATTTTCTGTCGACCTTCAAGTCCGAAGCGGCGGTGATGGCAACCTATCAAGACTTCGAGCAGACCAAGCGCTGGGGTATCACGGGTTTTCCGACCCTGGTGCTGGAGCGCAACGGCAAGCTCGACATGGTGACCGCCGGTTATGTGGCGATGCCGACGCTGATCGAATTACTGCAATCCCTCGTCGATCAGGATACCTCCGAGCCGGTGAGCGCGGAAACCTGACGAACCCAGAGAGGGCAAAGCCAAAGCCGTAAAGCCCAAGGACATACGCGGCGGCCCTCCGGCAATATCTGGCGAGCAAAGCAAAGCGGCTCATCCGTCGTGGTGGATGAGCCGCTTTTTTTTACTGGTTACAATCGAATCAAGTGATTACGACATATGCTGGCCGCCATTGATGGCGATGTTCGCGCCTGTCAGGAAGGCGGCTTCATCGGAAGCCAGATAAGCGACCAGGCCCGCGACTTCTTCCGGCTTGCCGAGACGGCCCATCGGGATTTGCGGAATGATCTTGCTTTCAAGCACTTCACTCGGAATCGCCATGACCATCTTGGTGCCGATATAGCCTGGAGAAATCGTGTTGACCGTGACGCCCTTGCGCGCCACTTCGAGCGCCAATGCCTTGGTAAAGCCGTGCATGCCGGCCTTGGCTGCCGAATAGTTGGTTTGGCCGAAAGCGCCTTTCTGGCCGTT
Organism: Noviherbaspirillum sp. Root189; assembly: GCF_001428545.1. GTDB lineage: Bacteria > Pseudomonadota > Gammaproteobacteria > Burkholderiales > Burkholderiaceae_D > Noviherbaspirillum. The sequence goes on along the minus strand of NZ_LMHZ01000078.1, from coordinate 8,515 downwards.
CACCGATGAAATATTGATAATGCGTCCCCACCCACGTTCCAGCATGCCATCACATACCGGCTTGGTCATGTTGAACACGGAGTCGAGATTGGTCTTCATGACGGCATCCCAGTTGACCTTGTCCATCTTCTTGAAGGTCATGTCACGGGTGATGCCCGCGTTATTGACGAGCACATCGACGGGGCCGATTTCTTCGGTGATCCTGGCAATGCAAGCACTCGCCGAATCGAAGTCCGCGACGTCGCAAGGATAGGCGCGGAACTTGTACCCCTGTGATTCCATGCCGGCGAGCCAGTCGGCGGCCTTTGTATTTCCCGGCGAGTAAGTTGTGACAACCTGATATCCGAGTGCAGCCATCTTGATGCAGATTGCTTCTCCGAGACCACCCATACCACCTGTTATCAATGCGACTCGTGCCATGTGCTTATCTCTCTTTATTTTATGAAAGTGAAGTACTACCCAACAGCATTACGCTGACCACTGCTTGCCGATACTTAATACTTACTGCGGTTAACTCACTGTGTCACTGTGTTTAACTTTTCCCGCCTGCTCCTTGCACCACGTGCTTGGCCTGCATGCTTGTACGAGTCGCCTTCGTGACTGTACCCATCCAGCCACGAAGGTCGTTTCCCTTGCTATGCTTAACGTTCAATCGCCAGTGCGACGCCCATGCCGCCGCCAATACACAGGCTGGCGAGACCGCGCTTGGCGTCACGACGGATCATTTCATGAATCAGCGTGACCAGGATGCGGCAACCGGATGCACCGATCGGGTGACCGATCGCGATTGCACCGCCGTTGACGTTGATCTTGCTGGTATCCCAGCCCATTTCCTTGTTAACGCCAATCGCTTGTGCGGCAAATGCCTCATTGATTTCCATGAGATCGACATCGGAATGCGACCAGCCTGCTTTTTTCAGGCAGAGCTGGGAAGCGGGAACCGGCCCCATCCCCATGATGGTCGGATCGACGCCTGCCGAGGAGTACGCCTTGATCCGTGCAAGCGGCTGGAGACCGAGTTGATCAGCGCGTTTTGCGGACATCATGATGACCGCTGCGGCACCATCATTGATGCCCGAGGCGTTGCCTGCGGTCACGGTACCGTCTTTGGCGAAAGCTGGGCGCAGGCTGCTCAGCGCATCCGCCGTGACACCGGGCTTGATAAATTCATCGGTATCGAATACGACTGAACCCTTTTTCGAGGGGATTTCAAGAGGAATGATTTCGTCCTTGAACTTGCCCGCTTTCTGTGCCGCTTCCGCCTTGTTCTGCGACGCGGCAGCGAATTCATCCTGCTCCTGGCGTGAAACGCCGTATTTCTTGGCAACGTTCTCCGCGGTAACGCCCATGTGATACTGGTTATAAACGTCCCACAAGCCATCGATGATCATTGTGTCCACCAGCTTGGCATCACCCATGCGAAAGCCGTCGCGTGAGTTGTTCAGCACATGGGGCGAGGCGCTCATGTTTTCCTGACCACCCGCAATGACGATATCTGCATCGCCGCACATGATGGCTTGCGCCGCGAGATGCGTTGCCTTCAGGCCGCTGCCGCACACCTTATTAATGGTCATGCCGGGTACCATGTCCGGCAGGCCGGCCTTGATGACCGCCTGACGCGCCGGGTTCTGTCCCACACCTGCTGTCAGGACCTGGCCCAGGATAACTTCACTGATGAGGTCGGGCGCGATGCCGGTCTTTGCGAGAAGATTTTTGATAACGTGGGCACCGAGGTCCGCCGCAGCGATCTTGGCCAGTGTTCCACCGAATTTACCTACGGCTGTACGGCCCGCGGCGACGATAACTACATCACTCATTGCAACTCCTCAAAAGACTTGGTTGGCTGAAATAAACCCGCTGGCTGCGTGTAGACGCCGGAGAGCAGAGCATTGCAAAACAATCATGTTTTCATCATAGCCTTGATAAAAATCATGTTGATTGATCTGGCTCAAGTCTGTCCCCGCTTGGAATTAATGGTCAGCATTTGCCGGACAGAAAATTCCTGCGGCTTTTTTCAATATAGCAAGTTTCCAAACGAAGGAAGTAAAAAATACAGCCCGTTTATCCAGGATTTCTTCGGCGTGATATCCAGGCGTCAACGCGAACCCCTTTCCTGCATCTGTCGCGAAGGGTACAAGCATGCGTATTTTGGCGACCGAAGATAGGCAAAGGTCGGGAAGAGTGCAAACACATGAGGGATGTGAAGCTTACAGGCGTGGGATGAGTGGAGCCGACGGGTCCAACGCCCCACTGAACGCCAGAGGTATGGACCTTGGCGTTCCGGAGAGTACCAGCCTACAGCCTGCGCAGACGCTCGACCAGATCGAGAAGACGTGGCTTGACTTCATTGAGAAGGAAGTCCGACGACAGATTGAAGGCTGGGCCGCCGCAGTTGATGCTAAGGATGGATGAACCGTTCGTCGGACGGAAGGCGACTGCAATCGCATTGACATCATGTTGCCAGTCGCCGAACGACGTGCAGCAGCCGAGCCGATGATATTCCTCGACGGAACGCATGATGCCTTCGCGGATTGCCGGCCATTTGGTTTCATCCAGTTCCCGCACGCGGTCGAGGATGTCGTTGCGCTCGGCGTTAGAAGTCTCGGCAAGATAGGCACGGCCCATCGCGGTCAGGGCGATGGGAATGCGGGCGCCGACGTCCAGTCGCAGTGTCAGGGCAGCCTGGCTGCGGCAGTTTTCCACATAGATCATGCTGAGCCGGTCGCGCATGCCCAGCGACACGGTGGCGTGCGAGAAGTCGGCCAGTTCCTGCATATAGGGTCGTGCATACTGGCGAATATCCAGTTTGGATAACATGGCGCTGCCCAAGGCCAGGCTGGCGGTGCCGAGCCGGTATTTCCCCGCCTCGTCGACGTACTGCAGGTAACCCAGCTTGGTCAGCGTATAGGTCAGGCGCGAGACGGTGGATTTCGGTAACTTTGCGCGATCCGCCAGTTCCTGGTTGCCCAGCATCTTTTCGCCCGATCGGAAACAGGAAAGAATTTCCAGGCCGCGTGCCAGTGCCGTCACGAAGTGCCGGTCCTCTTTGGCATTGGATTGCCTGGTTGCCGGTGGCTCGTCTTCGCTCAGTTCGTCCGTCATGGGGTGCAGTGCCACTTCAATGTCCTTTTCCGTGCAGGGCGTGGACCGGATGCCGGCCGGAACTTATTTTATAAAGAACGGCCCGCCTGGTTGTATTGCCGCGTATGGCTTTATTCAGCTTAGTATCGCCGCATTATCCGACAACTGAGGCTTCCAGCGCAAAGTACTCAAAGTGCTCAAAGTACTATATAGCCTCAGGATTACTTGTTTACTGCCATCGAGCTGCGAGGAATTACGTATTCCCGCTGCCGCTTTCTGCTCTCTGCGCCATTTGCTGCAGTTCTTTCTTCAAAATCTTCCCGGTAGCAGCGGCCGGCAACTGATCCATGACGACAATTTCCGTGGGAATCTTGTAGGGCGAAAGATTTGCCTTGAGGTGGACGCTAAGCGCTTGAAGGTCGATGTCCGCGCCCTGCGCACGCTCCACGAAGGCCACGACTTCTTCGTTGCCTTCTACGGTACGGCCCACGACCGCGGATTGCACGACATCAGGGAAGGCGTTCAACACCTGTTCGACCTCGATCGGGTAGACATTGAAACCGGAGCGGATAATCAGCTCCTTGCTGCGGCCGACGATGGACACCGTACCGTCGGCCTCCAGGCGCGCGAGGTCGCCGGTGCGCAGCCAGCCTTCGGGCGTGATGGTTTCAGCAGTCAACTCCGGCGCACGGTAATAGCCTTTCATGACGTTCGGACCACGCACCCAGAGTTCACCCACGCCTTCGCCGCTTTCCTCCGCACCGTGTATCCGGATTTCAATGCCGGGAATCGGTTGCCCAACCGAGCAATCCTGGCGTGGCGATTCCATCCGGGTCTGGCAGATGGAAGGCGATGCTTCCGTCATCCCATAACCGTTTTGCAGAATCAGGCCAAACGTGGATTCGAATGCTTGCTTGAGCGGCAAAGTCAGCGGCGCACCACCCGACTGGGCAACGCGCAGGGCGGGCGCCCGCAGCGGGACGCCATTGCTTTGGCTCCATTCCAGCAGCTTGGCATACATCGCGGGAGCCCCATGCATGACAGTAATGCCATCGTGTTCAAGAGCCTGCGCCAGCGCGGAAGGCTGATAACGGGAAACAAGATGCAGTGCAGCGCCGCCGAGCAGTGCCGCGATCAGCAGGGCTGACAAACCGTAGACATGAGAAAGGGGCAGCACGCCATAGACGACGTCTTCGGGAACGATCTTTCGCATGCGGCAACCGTTGGCGCCGATAAACAGCAAGTTGGCATGGGTGAGCATGACGGCCTTGGGAGCCCCGGTCGTACCCGAGGTATACACCATTGCCGCGACCTGTTTTGTTCCATCGGCTTCTACCGGCTCAGGGACTGCAGTGTCATTCAGCGGACCCAGCATGAGGGCACCGATATACGGCCAGTCGACCGTTTCGGCGCCATGCTGTTTGCCGTGCGCCGCAGCCTCTGGCGACACCGCGCTGAAGTAAAGCGCCCGGCGTGCGCCCGAGTGCGATAGGAAATTATCAATCTCCCGGGTTGAAAGTCGCGCATTGACCGTGGCGGACCACGCGTCCAGGCGACTTATCGCAAAGATGCATACCGCAAGTGCCACCGAATTTTCCGCCACCAGCAGAACCCGGTCCCCTGCTCTGACACCGGCCTGTTTAAGGCGCTCAACAGTGGCATCGACAGCCGCACCAAGTTCACCGTAAGAAATTATGCGTTCAACGTCGGACAGAGCGACCTTACCTGCATGTTGCGCTGTCCAATGCTCGAATACGGTATGGATGCGGCAGTTTCCTTGTGCCAGATTCATCGGGTAGGTCATTGCGTATCCTCACATTTGTTGCCTGGCATTGCGAGTGCCTCTGGGACGTGATACTCGCATAGCGAAAATGGAATTGCAACGTCTTTGTGGAATGCAATTCTGCAGTGCGGTTTTCCAAGGCCGTCTCGCATGCAATATAGTTCGCTGTCGATGCGCGCTGCAGCGGTTCAACTACAGAATCGCATCCTACATAGAGATTAGTGAGGTACACGGAAATACGGCATCAATTTCTTGACAGTGTGGAAGCAAACCAATACAGTTCCATTTTAATTGCTCTACTTCTGCACTGCAGAACTTTAAACATCAAAGCTTCAGGAGCCCGGCATGCAAAATGGAATGCGCCCCGAACCGACCTCCCCTCAGCTGGTGGTCGGTCTGGTTGGTTGTGGAATCATGGGTCGCGGCATCGCGCAGATAGCCGTCTTATCGGGCGCGCAGGTTCGCCTCACCGATGCGCGTGAAGGCGCTGCAAAAGTAGCGCGTGAAGAGCTGCTCGCGACCTTCGGCAAACTGGTCGACAAGGGCAAGCTCGACGCCGCCGCCGCGAGCGCCGCCGGGGAAAGGCTCCAGGCCTGTACCGGAATCGAGCAACTGGCCGGCTGTCATGTCGTCGTCGAAGCCATCGTCGAAGACCTTGCCGCCAAACGCTCGCTCTTCACCACGCTCGAAGGCATTGTCACCGCCGACACCATCCTCGCCACCAATACATCTTCCCTTCCCGTCACAGCCATCGCCGCGGGGCTCAAGCATCCAGAACGCGTTGCCGGCTTCCACTTCTTCAATCCGGTTCCGCTAATGAAGATTGTCGAAGCCATCGGCGGCTTCCTGACCGAAGCGTCGGTGGTCGATTACTTGCTGGCGCTCGGCAAGCACTGGGGGCATACGGCAGTCCGTGCGAAGGACACGCCAGGTTTCATCGTCAATCATGCGGGACGTGGTTACGGCACCGAAGGTTTGCGCCTGCTGGCCGAAGGTGTGGCGACCGTTCCTGTGCTCGACAACATCCTGCGCGATACAGCCGGTTTCCGTCTTGGCCCGTGCGAACTGCTCGACCTGACCGGCCTCGACGTCTCGCATCCGGTGATGGAATCGATCTACCATCAGTATTACGAAGAGCCGCGCTTCCGGCCACAAGTGCATACACGCCAGATGCTGACCGCCGGCGCACTTGGCAAAAAAGTCGGACACGGTTTCTACCGTTATGGCAGCGATGGCAAGAAGGAAGCCCTTGCGGAACCGGCACAAGCGACCGCAACCGCGTCCAGCGTCTGGCTCAGCCAGGAGCGTCCGGAGCTGGCGGAAAAGATTGCGCCGTTCATCGCAGCCGCTGGCATACCGCTTGAATCCGGCGCACACCCGAGCGATACCGCGCTCTGCATCGTCACGCCGCTGGGCGAGGACGCCACGACCTGCTGCGTACGCGAAAACCTCGACGCCCGCCGCACGGTCGCCGTGGAAAGCCTGCTCGATCTGAGCCGCCGCCGCGTCGTCATGACCACGCCGGCGACCAGCGCTGACTACCTTGCCATGGCATGCGGCCTATTCGGCGCAACCGGCACGCCAGTCAGTGTGATCCGCGACAGTGCAGGTTTGGTAACACAGCGTGTGGTCGCCCATATCGTCAACATCGCCTGCGAAATCGCGCAGCAGGATATCGCCGATCCGCAAGACATCGACCGTGCGGTGACACTGGGTCTTGGCTATCCATTGGGCCCGCTCGCATGGGGTGACCAGATCGGCGCGCGGACGGTACTTGCCATCCTTAAAAACCTCGAACAGCAAACCGGCGACAGCCGCTATCGCCCCAGCCCCTGGCTGCAGCGTCGCGCCCTGCTCGGCCTCTCACTACATCACAAGGAGATCTGATTCATGCTCGACGCTTATATCTACGACGGCCTGCGTTCGCCCATCGGCCGCCACGGCGGTGCACTGGCAGCGGTACGCCCCGACGATCTGGTCGCCGAGGTGATGCGCACGCTGGTTGCCCGTAACCCATGGAAGCCGGAGCAGATCGAAGACGTCATCCTTGGCGACACCAACCAGGCTGGCGAAGATTCCCGCAACGTCGCACGCAACGCATTGCTGGCAGCGGGCCTGCCGGTCAGCATCGGCGGCCAGACCGTCAATCGCCTGTGCGCCAGCGGCCTGGCAGCGGTGATGGACGCGGCACGCGCCATCACCTGCGGCGAAGGCGAGCTCTACCTTGCCGGCGGCGTGGAAAGCATGAGCCGCGCACCCTTCGTTGTCGCCAAATCGGAATCGGCATTCAGCCGCGACTTCAAGGTGTTCGACACCACCATCGGCGCGCGCTTCCCCAATCCCAGGGTGACCAAGGAATACGGCGGACATACCATGCCGGAAACAGGCGACAACGTCGCACGTGACTGCGGCATCACCCGTGAACAGGCCGACGCATTTGCGCTCGCCTCGCAGATGAAATATCACGCTGCGCTGCAGGATGGCTTCTACACCGGCGAAATTCACCCGATCAGCGTGCCGACCGGACGCAAGACACCACCAGTCCTGGTTGACAAGGACGAACATCCGCGTCCGGAAACGACTGCGGTGACACTAGAAAAACTCAAGCCCTTGTTTGAAGGCGGCGTCGTAACCGCAGGCAACGCCTCCGGCATCAACGATGGCGCAGCAGCATTGCTGATCGGTAGCCGTGCGGTCGGCGAGCAAGTCGGCAAGGCGCCGATGGTGCGCATCCTGTCGGCAGCGGTCGCCGGTGTCGAACCGCGTGTGATGGGTATCGGACCGGTTTTTGCGATCCGCAAGGCACTCGATCGCGCAGGCCTGACGCTTGCCGACATGGACATCATTGAAATCAATGAAGCCTTCGCCAGCCAGGTGCTTGGTTGCCTGAAGATGCTGGAGATCGACTTCAACGATTCCCGCGTCAACCCCAACGGCGGCGCCATCGCCATCGGCCATCCACTTGGTGCATCGGGTGCCCGCCTCGCCTTGAGCGCAAGCCGCGAGCTGGCACGCCGCAATGGCCGCTATGCGGTTGTCAGCCTGTGTATCGGCGTTGGCCAGGGCCTCGCGGTCGTGATTGAAAAAGTTTAAAACCGGAGACGACAATGACTAGCAAAGTGCAATTTCACTGGGACGATCCGCTGCTCTTGGACCAGCAGCTGACGAACGACGAACGCATGGTGCGCGACGCCGCCAATGCGTATTGCCAGGACAAGCTGCAACCACGCGTGCTGGAAGCCTTCCGCCATGAAAAAACCGATCCGGCSATCTTCCGCGAAATGGGCGAACTCGGCCTGCTTGGCCCCACCATCCCCGAGCAATACGGCGGCCCCGGCCTCAACTATGTGTCCTACGGCCTGATCGCCCGYGAAGTCGAGCGCGTCGAYTCCGGCTACCGCTCGATGATGAGCGTGCAAAGCTCGCTGGTGATGGTGCCCATCTTTGAATTCGGCAATGAACAGACCAGACAGAAATACCTGCCCAAGCTGGCCACCGGCGAATGGATCGGCTGTTTCGGCCTGACCGAGCCCAACCATGGTTCCGATCCCGGTTCGATGGTGACCCGGGCTAAGAAGGTGGACGGCGGCTACAGCCTGACCGGCAGCAAGATGTGGATTTCCAATTCGCCGATTGCCGATGTMTTCGTGG
>NZ_LMHZ01000077.1 GCF_001428545.1 Noviherbaspirillum sp. Root189 | reverse complement strand
CGCATTAAAATTGAACACTCGACCAAGGAAAACGCTTGGCTTTCAAACGCCAGCCGATAAACTGGCCGAGGTGTTGCACTGACCGATTGAATGCATCGTGATCAGAAGTAGAATTTTCTCATTAAGGGAGAGTTCTGCATGAAGAAGTCGAAGTTTTCAGATAGCCAGGTCATGGAAGCGCTCAAGCGCGTGGAAGGCGGGCTGTCGGTGCCGGAGCTGTGCCGGGAGCTGGGTATCAGCTCCGCGACGTTCTACAAGTGGCGCGCCAAGTACGGTGGGATGGACACCTCGATGATAGCGCGGATGAAGGAGTTGGAAGCCGTAGACAGAACTAAAATTGGCTGAAACGCGTAAGTAATTTTAGCTACATGTCTCTTCTCTAGAAACTTCCTAAAATGAGTCAATAACTTACGCTGAAATGCGATGAGATCGCGTAGAAGACCGACTGCGAAGTAATTTTGGCTACAAATTTTCGCTTTTATTTTCCTAGGAAATATCCATAGCCACTTTTATCCAAATCGGGCACGCGTAATTGCGGTTCGCCCCCACTTCTGCATTGGAGACCTTTTCGATAATGACGGCAGCATGCCAGGATAGATTGCACGGCACTTACTACACCGGTATGGTGCATCCAGTAACAATGCATTCAACCAGTATGGCGTGCATGCTCCACAATTTCGACAGCTGGATAACAGAGCAATATCATGGATAGGGCACTTCTCAACCCTATTGAGCTGATGTACGACGCTGTGATAGCCCGCATTAAGGCACTTTTGACAATAACGCAGCCATGGACTGCTTGATCGGTGTAGTGCTTCTGGAAGCATCGATTCGCGTACCGTTTCAAACGCAGCCCTAATGCATTTTGTACTTCGCGGATGTCGACCTGCCGCTCGCATGCGGCAATGCCTTCATACGGGTCAATTGCCTTCCTGGTAAGCTGCAAAGTGATCAAGTGACCCGGCAACCGATTTTGCCTTGCGTATTTCCACAGGATGGAGACGATCGATTCGTATGGCTGCAACCAGTTTGGGTCAAACACATACCCAAATGCTGGTTTTAGCTTGCGGTCATCAAACAACATGATGGGCAACGTCATCGCCCTGCCCTCTACACGAACGATGATAATTCCCGCTGAATTCGAGCGGTTGCTACGCGAGCTTGCACATAGCCGGAGTTACGTACCGCATACCTCCACATCTCCACCGATGGACGGAAGTCCGGACTATCCTGCAACTCACTCTCCTTCAGCACAATCTCTACTGCCCGAGTAAAGGATTCCATCGGAATTTCGAGCTTGCTGCCTAAGCAGGCCTTGCTATGAATTGCAGCGAATTCGTCCCAGGATCTGTGCATCTTGTACAAGCTTGTATCCGTTGTCAGTCGCCTGGGGTAAATAGAAACGGGTGAACGTCCAATTCAACTGGATCGATGGACTGGCTTCCAGGAGAACCCACTGGCTGTAGGCAGCCTCTCCGAAGCATTGAAGACGACGGCCGATTTTAAGGCCGTAGACGTCGATTCTCCGTGTCCCTCGTGGCCGTGCCATTGACACAGGGGCCTGGAAGCAGGT
>NZ_LMHZ01000076.1 GCF_001428545.1 Noviherbaspirillum sp. Root189 | reverse complement strand
CTGCAGGCGCAGGCGGCCTACTGGCAGCAGGCGTTGGCGGGGGCGCCGGCATTGCTGGAGTTGCCGACCGACCGGCCACGTCCGGCGGTGCAGGACTATGCRGGCGAYGTGGTTGGMCTGGAACTGGATGCCGAACTGACGGCGGGCCTGAAGGCGCTGAGCCGGCGCCAYGGMACCACGCTGTTCATGACCATCCTGGCTGGCTGGGCAGCGGTGCTGTCGCGGCTGTCGGGGCAGGAYGAGGTGGTGATCGGCACGCCGATGGCCGGGCGCCTGCGTGCCGAAGTGGAACCACTGATCGGCAACCCAGGCACTGCGGCTGGATGTATCGGGCAGCCCGAGCGTTGCGCAACTGCTGCAGTCGGTGAAGGCGCGCACACTGGAAGCGCAACAACACCAGGASYTGCCGTTCGAGCAGGTGGTGGAGCTGGTGAACCCGCCGCGCAGCATGGCGCACAGTCCGCTGTTCCAGGCAATGTTCAACTGGCAAAACAATGAAGAAGGTCACTTGGATCTTGGCACGCTTACCCACGCACCTGTGGGCAGCGGATATACCGTGGCAAAGTTCGACCTGACACTGAACCTGGGCGAACACCGAGGCTGCATCATGGGTGGGGTGGAATTTGCCAAAGCACTGTTTAAGGCGGCGACGATCAAGCGCTACATCGGCTACCTGCGCAGCCTATTGCAAGGCATGGTGGCAGACGATGGCCAGAAGATCGACGCGCTGCCTATGTTGGATAGCGCCGAGCGTAACCAATTGCTGGTTGACTGGAACGGARYGCCGGTCGACTATCCGCAGGACCGGTGCATCCACCAGCTGTTCGAAGCACAGGCAGCAGCCACGCCGGACGCAGTGGCCGTCACCGGTCAGGGCGTCGAACTGACCTATGTGCAGCTCGATATGCGTGCCAATCAGCTCGCCGATCACCTGCACCAACACGGCGTCGGTCCGGGTTCACATGTGGCGCTGCTGCTGGAGCGCTCGCTGGAACTGGTGGTGGCCGAACTGGCCATCCTCAAGTGCGGCGCTGCCTATGTGCCGCTGGACCAGAATGCACCGGCCAGCCGCCAGGCTTTCATGATCGCCGACAGCCAGGCGCAAGTGGTCCTCAGCGTGAGTTCGCTGTCTCTTCCCGCCACGCCGGCCACGCGCATCGACCTCGATACGCTGGAGCTCGCACCGCAGGCCAGCCCACGGCTGGTGCTGGGCAACGACAGCACGGCAGCCGCAGCGATCTTGTACACGTCCGGTTCGACCGGACAACCCAAGGGCGTGATCGTGCCGCACCGGGCCATTGTGCGGCTGGTGATGAACAACCACTATGCCCGCTTCGGGGCCGACGACCGGGTGGCCTTCACCGCCAATCCTGCCTTTGATACCTCGAGCATGGAGGTCTGGGCACCATTGCTGCATGGCGGGCGCATCGTCGTGATCGACCAGGCCACGTTGCTTGACCCGCAGGCGCTGGCGCAACAGCTGCAGCACAACCAGGTGACGATCCTGCACCTGGTGGCGGGCCTGCTAAGCGCGTATGCCGACACGCTGTGCCCGGTGCTGCCGCAGCTGCGCTACCTGCTGACGGGCGGCGATGTGGTCGATCCGCGGGCGGTGGCCCGGGTGCTGCGTCACAGCGCACCGCAACACCTGATCCATTGCTACGGTCCGTCCGAGACCGCCACGTTTGCCACCACYTGCGAGATCACCGACGTGGCCGACGACGCCACCAGCCTGCCGATCGGGCGGCCGATCGCCAACACCCGGATCTATGTGCTGGATGGCTACGGCCAGCCTGTGCCGGTGGGGGTGGCGGGCGAGATCCATATCGGCGGTGCGGGGGTAGCGACCGGCTACCTG
>NZ_LMHZ01000075.1 GCF_001428545.1 Noviherbaspirillum sp. Root189 | reverse complement strand
GATGGCAAGTACTACCAGACCTATGGTTACTTCGAGATCGAAGCCAAGCTGCCGGTTGGTAAAGGCACATGGCCTGCATTCTGGCTGTTCAACCACATCGATAGCCGTCGTCCCGAGATGGATGTCATGGAAGCATACGCAGGCGGCGCCGCACCATGGGGATTTAATGTCAACGGCATTCCGCATCCGCAAGCCTATGCACCGACAGTATGGAAGGGCGATTATGAAGGCCAGCTGGTTGGTTCGCGCCAGTACGACACGGGCATGGACTTGTCGGCCGGCTTCCACAAGTATGCGGTCAAGTGGGAACCGAACAAGCAGACCTACTACTTCGATGGCAAGGAAGTCCTGACGTTGAACGTCAGCATGGGCGATCCGATGTATCTGATGCTGGACCTGTGGATGGGAACCGAACAAGCAGACCTACTACTTCGATGGCAAGGAAGTCCTGACGTTGAACGTCAGCATGGGCGATCCGATGTATCTGATGCTGGACCTGTGGTTTGGCAGCGCGTCTGGTACACCTGACAATTCGACGCCGCAGGGCAAGACCAACTCCTTCGAAGTCAACTATGTTCGCGCATGGAAGTTTAAATAACGGTGAAACTTCATACTGCAATAGCGTTGCATAAGCTGTAATGAAGCTGTAACGCTGAAGCAAAAGGCCGGTGTCATGCACCGGCCTTTTTCATTTCGTCATACCGGCTTTATGGGTGGATGAAGTTCCTGAGTATGACTTGGCTAATAGAAAAGACAATCCTGCAATTTTCTAACGTTTCTTGTGTATTCATCCACGAGAAGCTGTACAGAACGTTAAGGAATGTGTTGGCAAAGCTTTCATAAAGGCAAAAAAATTCGAGTTTTTCGGTGATTGCCGGAACCATTTTCCGATCAGCAAGCTCTGAACATGCACTTGCTGATGAGAATTATTGGCTACCATCAATCAGACGAAAAAGGAACTCGAATGTTTAAATCCTCCCTGCACCGACTCACAATTTCGACACTGTGTTGCGCCTGCACAACTGTTCTGCTCGCAGCATGCGGTGGTGGCGGTGGCGGTGAAGCAGCTACGGCTGATTCCGCACTGCTCGCATCCGCACAAGTTCAAAATCCGGCAACGGTCGCCGCAGAGTTAACCGATGCTGCACAATCGACATCGGCGACAGCGACACCCGCAACAACAACTCCCGTAGCCATTCCTGAGGCTGCTCAAGCCGCTCCTGCAGAGGCGTCCAAGACGCCATTTGGCCAGGACGCTAATGCCTACACGCTGACTTTCTCTGAAGAGTTCAACAGCCTGAACAGCAGCCTCTGGAATGACCACATGTGGTACGAGACATCCAACGCGACCAAGAATTACACGGTCGAAGACGGCAAGCTGAAGATCTGGCCGCAGCGCGATGCATCGGGCAAGTTCTTCAACCGGACGCTTGATACGGACGGCAATTATTACCAGACTTACGGTTACTTCGAGATCGAAGCCAAGCTGCCGGTTGGTAAAGGTACATGGCGATAGCCGTCGTCCCGAGATGGATGTCATGGAAGCGTACGCAGGCGGCGCCGCACCATGGGGCAAGAACATTGATGGCGTTGCGCATCCGACAGCGTATGCACCGACAGTATGGAAGGGCGACCAGGAAGGTCAGCTGGTTGGCTCGCGCCAGTATGATACGGGCACCGACTTGTCCGCCGGCTTCCACAAGTATGCGGTCAAGTGGGAACCGAACAAGCAGACCTACTACTTCGATGGCAAGGAAGTCCTGACGTTGAATGTGACGATGTCGGACCCGATGTATCTGATGCTGGATCTCTGGTATGGCAGCGCTTCCGGCACACCGGATGATTCGACGCCGCAGGGCAAGACTAACTCCTACGAAGTCAACTACGTTCGTGCATGGAAGTCCAAGTAACTAAAGTAACTAACTGATTAACTGATGGCGACCCTCCGGGCTCACCATTGAGAAGAAGCATGTGACGCAAAGGAAGGACCTTGCGTTTTCCAAGGCCGGCTTTATCGCCGGCCTTTTTTTATACGCGGCTGGTTTTGCACACCCTTATGCAAGCCATGAATCTTGTCTACCAGATATGTACAAGTCATAACTTTTCCACAGAAAAACAGAAGGTCGTACAAATTTGTTGTATCTTTGCCGCTTTCCGCTATTTCCCTGCGTCAAAATATTTCGAGTTTCTTGACAATTTCCTGGAACCAATTCCAAGAGGTGGTGCTCTGATGAAACGTTGCCGGTGAGAATGCTCGTCGCGCCGTTCATCTGTTCAGGAGACCCGTCATGCAAAAATCCACATTTCATCGCTTTTCCATTTCTACTCTGACGTGCGCATGTGCCGCTGTATTGTTGACCGCTTGCGGCGGTGGTGGTGGGTCCGCTGATACGCCTGTCGCACAGAGCTCGATCGCAGCTGAGACCATTCAAGGAGCGGCAACGGTTGTCGCGATGGCCACTCCAGAAGCTACGGATGTTCAAGAAGCAGCCGCAACAAGCATGAGCGCCACGCCGACCATGACTGCAAACGTCGAGTCGAGCGTAGACGCATCGGCTGGTTCTAACGACACCACAGGGCCGGCAGCAACATCGGCAGCGAACGCCGTTGAAACCGGTACGTCGACACCAGCACCGACACCAGTGCCTGTATCAGCGCCTGCCTCTACACCAGCACCCGCGCCTGCACCAGCCCCCGCACCCGCAGCAATGTCGCCGTTTGGCCAGGACGCCAGCGCCTACTCGCTGACCTTCACGGAAGAGTTCAATAGCTATAACACCAACCTGTGGAATGACCACATGTGGTACCTGTGGAATGTTGGCCAGGACGCCAGCGCCTACTCGCTGACCTTCACGGAAGAGTTCAATAGCTATAACACCAACCTGTGGAATGACCACATGTGGTACGAGACATCCAACGCGACCAAGAATTACGCGGTCGAAGACGGCAAGCTGAAGATCTGGCCGCAGCGCGATGCATCGGGCAAGTTCTTCAACCGCACTGTGGACACCGATGGCAAGTACTACCAGACCTATGGTTACTTCGAGATCGAAGCCAAGCTGCCGGTTGGTAAAGGCACATGGCCTGCATTCTGGCTGTTCAACCACATTGCATTCTGGCTGTTCAACCACAT
>NZ_LMHZ01000074.1 GCF_001428545.1 Noviherbaspirillum sp. Root189 | reverse complement strand
CACCTTGAATTCTTCTGTGTACCGTTTGCCGCTCATAACACCTCCCTTTAGCCAAATTGTAAGGCTCGGAAGTGTCTATGAAACCAGGGGCGATTCAACGTTCTCGAAATGACCAGAACAACAACGTCATTTAGCGTCCCGATTTCAACGTCGCCCCGCGTAGCGCAGGGCGCATTGATATTTATGGCGCCATACTGGACCGGAGAGTCGAGTGTTTTAGCAAAGCCGCCTCTCGTCAGTGGGCACCTCTGGAAGCTGGAGTCCTTTACTCGAACGGTAGAGATTATGCATAAGGGAAGCGAGGTGCTAAACCGTGCTGATTTTCGTTCGTCGCTTAAGATATGGCGATAGGTAGTGCAAAATTCCGGTTACGTTCAGGCAGGCGTAGCAACTGCACGTATTATGCGAGAGCCGTCATATCTGGCTTAGGGGGACGTCGATGGAAGTAATTTTGGCTATATTTTTGGTGGTCTTACCGTGAAGTCAGCGTTTTTCCGCCAGCTTTACTAGCTCGCGCAAGACGGCTTGGTTTGACCTCCTTACACCTGATGGCTTTTGTTAACTGAAACGAACCGTTCGCCAGTAACCTTTTGCAGTCCGTGACCAACCTATGACAACCAAGACAGCAGCCCTCGATAGCACAACCATTTCTTCTGTGATCTCGGCCGGAGACCAACCCAAAGGAACCTTCTTTGCGCGCATCGTCGCAGCGGCTGCATTCGCTCATCTGCTGAACGACTTGATTCAGGCAATGCTGCCTTCCATCTTCCCAATGTTGAAGACGCAGTTTTCGCTCAGCTTCGGCGAGATTGGCATGATTGCACTGACCTATCAGGTCACGGCTTCCCTGTTGCAACCATGGGTCGGTCTCTACACCGACAAACATCCCAAGCCCTATTTGCTTCCCTGCGGGATGATCGTGACGTTACTAGGTATAGTGTTTCTAGCGATCGCTGGCAGCTACTCCATGCTGCTATTCGCCGCTGCAGTTGTTGGTGTTGGTTCCGCTACATTCCATCCTGAAGCATCGCGGGTAGCTCGGATGGCATCCGGCGGTCGGTTCGGTACGGCCCAGTCCACGTTCCAGGTAGGCGGTAATTCCGGCTCGGCGATTGGGCCACTGCTGACTGCGGCCATTGTTATTCCACATGGGCAGTCTGCCATTGCTTGGTTCATGGTCGCAGCATTGATCGCAATTGCTGTTCTATTCCGCCTCACAGGATGGACCCTCACGCACGGACACGCCCAGTTGAAGGGACTGGCGCGCCACCAAAAGGAAGGGCTCAGCCGCTCCGGTATCATTCAAGCCGTCGTGGTCATCTGCATCCTGATGTTTGCGAAGTTCGTATACATCGCGTCATTCACAAACTACTTCACCTTCTACCTGATTCAGCGATTCGGGCTTGCCGTCCAGGAAAGCCAAATCTTCCTGTTCATCTTTCTGGCGTCAGTGGCCATAGGTACCTTTGCAGGTGGCCCAGTGGGCGACCGTATCGGCCGAAAGGCGGTAATCTGGATTTCGTTCCTGGGTGTCGCCCCATTTGCCTTGGCACTGCCGTATGCCAACTTGCTTTGGACTGCTGTGCTCGCTAGCACGGTCGGCTTGGTAATGTCCTCGGCATTCGCGGCACTGGTGGTCTATGCCCAGGAAGCAGTACCAGGCCGTGTTGGCTTGGTGTCTGGGTTAATGTTCGGATTAATGTTTGGCATCGGCGGCATTGGCGCTGCTGGTCTGGGACAACTGGCCGATACGTATGGAATTGTCTGGGTCTATGGTGTTACTTCATTCCTTCCACTACTTGGACTGGCAACCACCTTCCTCCCAAACACTCGCAAGCAAATGCGGCCGGGTTGAGTCCGGTTTGCACCTGATGGCCGGCTATGATTGAAGACCTTATAAATTTTCAGTGTGAATGTCGCCGATAAATGGAACGGGCCGCTCGTGACTTAAACACGAACCTATTCTTCGGCTCGACTTCCGAAACTTAATAAAAGCGACAGAATGTCTGAATGCCTATTGGGAACAGCCATCTAAGTACGATTAATTGTTGAGAGAATGCCGCTGCATACATCATTCAAATACACAAGCAAACGTAACAGGAATCACATCGGATATGGGCATCGCGTAATATGGCATGTTCGTGTGACGTAACCACTTGCAGCTGCGTACCAGGTAGCTGAATGCGTTTTTAAGCAAATCGGGTAATACACTTAAAGCAGGGCACTCGGAATCCAGATCGGCTCTATGGCAATAAAAACCTTCTTGTCCGTACCCACCGAAGACAGTGAATTGGCTCAGTCTTTCGGGGCGCAGCTGGACACCACAACTGGTCGATTGTTCGTGCCGCAAGGGATGGCGTTGGCACCGTTTTCTGCGTGGCTGCCTTCCAGCCGCGACACATTGGCAATATCGATACTGCAGGGTCGCGGCGTATCGCTGACTGATCTGCTGGGCCGTGTATCCGGTGCTATCAAAACGGCATTCGAAGACCCGCTCTGGGTCCGCATCGAGATCCGTCGAGCGAAGTAATTTTGGCTGCATTTTTTGACACCTGCCACCCTTAAGCCGCCGATTTTCAGCCAAATTTACTAGCGTACAAAAAGAAGTAAATT
>NZ_LMHZ01000073.1 GCF_001428545.1 Noviherbaspirillum sp. Root189 | reverse complement strand
GGGTAGCCGGGGTCGACCGGCACGTAGGCGCCGCCGGCCTTGAGGATCGCGAGCATGCCCACCACCATGTCGATGCTGCGCTCGACGCACAGGGCGACGCGGGCGTCGGGGCCGACGCCGAGCGTGCGCAGGTGGTGAGCCAGGCGGTTGGACTGGACGTCGAGTTCGCGGTAGCTGATGGCCGCCGCGCCGCAGGCGACCGCGACCGCCTGCGGGGTGCGTGTTGCCTGTTCCGCAAACAGCTCATGGACCAGCCGTCCTTGCCGTCCCATACGCTGTGTCGCGTTCCAGGTGTCGACCACCAGTGCGCGTTCGGCCGCCGGCAGCACGTCGAGGCTGGCCACGGGCGACGCCGGTGCCTGGTCAAGCGCGTCGATCAGTTTTTCCAGCGCCGTATGCATGTAGGCGCAGATCCGTTCCGGCTGGATTGGCAATTCCACCTGGGCCGTCAGGTAGAAGTCTTCGCCGAGATCGTCTACAGAAAAGGTCAACGGATAGTTTGTGCGCTCCTGGCCGCCGAGTGCTTCGATGCCTTCCCAGTTGTCCTGCGACTCTTCGTTCGCGGCCGCCGGGACACTGTGGCGATAGTTGAAGAAGGCGCTGAACAACGTCGTACCGGACGGGACTGCGCTGCATCGCTGCGCGAAGGCCAGCGATGCATGTTCGTGGCGCAGCAACTGCGTCAGGAGCGCGTGCGTGTGACGCACGCCGTCCTGGACGCTGCGCTCCCGCATGTCTATGCGCACCGGCAGCGTATTCATGAACAGCCCGAGCGCACGGTCGGCCCCATCGCCGCCTTGCATGCGGCCAAAGAGGACGGTGCCGAACACCACGTCTTCGCTCCCGGTCAGTTGCGCCAGTACACGCGCCCATGCGAGATGGCAGAGCGTCGCCGCGCTGACGCCCATGGCTTGCGCACGCTTGCGGACGCGTGCGGCAAGCCCGGGATCGACGTTGAGCCCGGCTTCGACGATTTCGGTGCCGTCGCCACGCACGTCGGTCAAACCGAACGGCGTAGTCGGTTGATCCACGTCGGCAAGCATGCGGCTGAAGAAGGCTTCGTGCTCTTCCTGGGATACCCCGTGCCTGGCCTGGACCACGAAATTCCGGAATGGCAATGGAGCAGGCAATTGCGCCGCCTGTCCCTGCAGGCAGGCTCTCACTTCATTGACAACCAGTTCCTGCGTTGTATGGTCGCCCGCGAGGTGGTGGTTCAGCAGCAAGGCCAGCCAGCGGCCGTTGGCCACGTCGTGCATGGCGAACAAGCGGATCATCGGTGCCCGCCGCACGTCCAGCCGATAGTGGCGCGGATCGAACCGGTCCTCGAGTTGTGCGGCCGGGCTGCCTTGGCTCGGATCGAACGTAAGTTCCTCGATCGCGATCGGAGCTTTGCGCCACACCACCTGCACCGGCTCCGGCATGCCTTCCCAGAGTACAGCGGTCCGCAGGATGTCGTGCCGGTCGACGACCGTTTGCAGTGCTTCCACGAAGCATTCGAGGCGTGCGCGGCTATCGAAGCTGTACAGCCCGTGCAGCAGGTAGGGATCGCTCTCCTGTTCCATCAGGTGATGGAACAGGATGCCTTCCTGGAGCGGCGCCAGCGGGTAAATGTCCTGGATGTTGGCGGCGCCGCCGGGAACATGGTGCACGATGTCGTCGATGTTCGCTTCCGACAACTGCACCAGCGGAAGCATCTGTGGCGTGATGGCTTCGCAGCC
The DNA here is from genome assembly GCF_001428545.1 of Noviherbaspirillum sp. Root189. Taxonomy (GTDB): domain Bacteria; phylum Pseudomonadota; class Gammaproteobacteria; order Burkholderiales; family Burkholderiaceae_D; genus Noviherbaspirillum. The sequence goes on along the minus strand of NZ_LMHZ01000073.1, from coordinate 961 downwards.
GGGGTGAATGCGATTGGGCGGAACGGCAACGATGGCGTGGGTATTCCCTACGGCAGCCGCCAGCTCCGACAGCGTCGGCGTGCCGAACAGCACCCGCACGTCTGCGTGCAGTCCGGCGCGGCGCATGCGCTCGATCAGGCTGACGGCAAGCAGCGAATGGCCGCCCAGTTCGAAGAAATGGTCCTGCCTGCCCACCCGCTCAAGGCCAAGGACCTCGGCCCAGATCTGCGCGAGGCGGATTTCGACCTCGCCTTGCGGCGCCTGGTAGTCCGCTCCGTGGCCGTTGTGTGGTGCACTTCTCGACGCCAGCCTGGCCAATGCCTTGCGATCCAGTTTTCCATTCGGCGTCAGTGGCAATGCGTCCAGTGCGATGAACTGCGCCGGTACCATGTGCTCGGGCAGGAAACCAGCCAGGAAGCGGCGCAGCGACTGCGGATCTTCCGGTTCGTTGTGTGGTGTGTAGCAAACGGCAAGGCGGCGCCCGGCGACCGGATCGTCAACGGCGACGGTCACTGCATTGCGCACGTTCGGGTGACGCCCCAGCGCCGCATCGACCTCGCCGAGCTCGATGCGGAAGCCGCGAATCTTGACCTGACTGTCGCGGCGGCCGAGAAACTCCACCGTGCCGTCCTGCAGGTATCGACCCAGGTCTCCGGTACGGTAAATGCGTGCGCCAGAACCGGCGCGAAACGGATCGACGATAAAGCTTTTTTCGGTCAGTGCGGAATTTGCAAGGTAGCCGCGCGCAACGCCTACGCCGCCAATGCAGATTTCACCGACAACGCCAACCGGCACCGGCCTCAGGCCGGTATCGAGCAGATAGATCCGGGTATTTGCGATCGGACGACCGATCGAGCGATGCGAACCTTTGCCATCGACGATCTCGTCGACGGTGACGACCACTGTGGTCTCGGTCGGCACAGCAAAATGGCGATCATCAGGAGAATGTTGGAAAAGAGCG
>NZ_LMHZ01000072.1:951-3588 GCF_001428545.1 Noviherbaspirillum sp. Root189 | reverse complement strand
AGATGGCAGACGCTACTAGGGCACCGCAATGCGAAAGCAGCGGCAAACGGACAAGCCAAGCCTAAGACTACCGCGCCACATCCTTACTCTACCGCGTCCTGTCATATGGCGATCAAGTCCTTATGACCGCTTCCAGCCATCTACCAGCCAGCGCTGGGATCCCTGCTTATAGATAAGAGCCCGACGACGGACGAACGGGCGAAGGATCGGTCTTGCGGTACGACTTCGCTTTTCGGTGGCAAGGACTCGAGCGCAAGCATTTCATTAATGCGGTGCCTTGCGAAAGGGGGCAGCGCTGCCTACATAGCGCAGCGCAGAATGCACGTCCTTCCAACCAACATACTCCATCAACGTTTTGACCTCCCAGCCGTTGACGCTGGCCCAAGAGGCAAAAACAGCGGCGCAGCGAATGACCACTATAAACTTCAGGCGACACAACGCCGGCTTCCTTCAATATCGCACGTAGTAAAGGTACCAAGCTGTCGATGTGCAAGCCTTCGTCACTGACATGCCCCCTACGATCAATGCCACGGAAAACCGCTCCCTCACTGATCTGTGTCGCTCCTACTCATGCAAGATAGGCCCCCACCGGGCAGGGTCGGTGCCTTAAACGACGCTCCTCCGAACCTGCCGATCAGTTTTATCGATCGGGAAATAGCAAGCCAGTCCCTGGCGAGGCACGAGCTCGACATGTTCGGCACGCAGACGAGTGAGCTCGGCGCCGCGAAAGCCGCACCAGAAGTCCAGCGGCAAAGTCGATGAGGTAGCAGGCAATGTTTTCCGAGGCGGACGGCAGGATGCAACCCCGTTCGAGCTCGAAATGGCGGACTGCGGCCTGATAGACCTCCTGTATGTCTATTAAAGGACTGACCGCTGTTGCGTGATGTGGTTTAGCAATTTCGAGGAAAACTGTCGCATAACACCATGAATAACGACGATTTGATGATAAAATTGGTGAGCTCATGCATCAAATTAGATGACCTATCAAATACGATGCATTACCGCGGAGATACCATGAGAACTACGGTAACAATTGACGACGAGTTGTATGAAAAAGCTTTGGAGATGGCTGATCCAACGATGGATAAATCAGACATTTGGCGCGAAGCATTCAAGACTTTCGTGCGCGTGCAAGCTGCGAAGCGGCTTGCTGCGCTAGGCAGCGCTACCCCAGAAATGCCCGATATTCCGCGCCGCCGTGGGGCGCAAGCTTCTCAATGAGCGTGCTGGTCGATACATCAGTCTGGGTTGATCATTTTCGAAAACGCAACGAGGCCTTGGTCGAGTTGCTGGCTCTTGATTTGACTGTCATTCATCCGATGGTCGTTGTTGAGCTCGCTTGCGGCACGCCACCAGCGCCACGTTCCAGATCGTTGGGCGATTTGAAATCACTTCAACAAATCAACCAGGCAAGCATGAACGAAGTGCTTGAGTTCATCGAACGGGAAAAATTGTATGGTCTGGGCTGCGGACTGGTGGACATGACTCTGCTGGCGTCAACATTGATTACACCAGGGGCGAAGCTTTGGACGTTAGATAAGCGGCTTGCCACCCTGGCAGAACGGTTCGGCGTCGCGCATCAGGTCAACCTCCATTAATTTGTTATTAAAGCAGTCTGTTGCTGGCCAACGCATACTGGACGTTATGGCTAGGTGCCTGTGCAGTTCATCCATGGCATATAAAAATATTGAAAGTCCAGTGCAGACATTCGGTTATTCATGTCCTTTCCGACTGGCTCTGAGAAACCGGGTATCAGGATCGGGAATCGCCGGCTTTTCTAGATTCACCTGACTCCATTCACCGATTCTTGGTACTTGGTAGACGGTCAGGTTCAGGCGCCAGCATTTCACTGATTCGATGTCGTGCGAACGGGTCGGCACTGTCGACATAGCGCATAGCCGAATGCACATCCTTCCAGCCAACGTATTCCATCAGTGTTTTGACGTCCCAGCCGTTGGCGCTGGCCCAGGTAGCAAAACCGCGCCGCAGCGAATGCCCGCTATAGAGTTCGGGCGATGCAACACCGGCCTCCCTCAGGATTGAGCGCAGTAACGGCACCAAACTGTCGATGTGCAAGCCTTCGTCACTCACATGCCCCCAGCGATCAATGGCCCTGAAAACCGCTCCCTCGCTGATCTGTGTCGCCCCGACCCATGCCAGATAGGCGTCCACCGGGCAGAGTCGCGCCAAGGCCGGTGCCTTGAACGTCGTGCCTTTCACCTGACGATCGGTTTTGGTGAGGGGAAAATAGCAAGTCATCCCCTGTCCAGGCACCACCTCGACGTGTTCGGCGCGCAGCCGCGTCAATTCATCTCCCCGAAAGCCACGCCAGAAGCCAAGCAACAGCAAGGCACGGTTACGCAGGTGGCGTAGCTCTGCATTGCGGTCATTATTGGCCTTTGCAGTATCAATGGCGATCTTCAGCCAGTGATCTACCTGCCCCAGTTGCTCAAGCTGCAGCGGCTTGGCGCGTTTCTCCTGGACCGGGTGAAGAACCTGAATACCCTTGAACACCTTACGTACGATCGGCGCTTTGGTGGGATCGGGAAATCCCTGATCCAGGTGCCATTGGGCGAGGGCAGCGAGCCGCTGGCGCAGCGTGTTGACCGATAATGTTTCGGCATGGTGAACGAGGTA
>NZ_LMHZ01000072.1:0-942 GCF_001428545.1 Noviherbaspirillum sp. Root189 | reverse complement strand
GTCGAGCTTGGTCATTCTGTCGCTGCTGGAATAGGAATTACAGGTCGGATGGCGAAAATATACCGGAAAATCGGCATGAGGTCCGATAATCCCGCATTATCCAGCGATAAAGATAGATACGGATAACAAGCGCTAACCTCAACATTCTCTATGTAATAACGTATCATGTAATATATAACGATATATCGAGGAGGGCAGATGGGACGCTCAGGGCTATATAAATCAGACGTTAAGCAGGCACGAGAGATCCTTCTCGCCCAAGGTAAGCATCCATCCGTCGATGCAGTACGTATTGCCCTCGGCAATACCGGCTCGAAAACCACCATCCACAAGTATCTGCGCGAACTTCAGGAAGAAGAGGGCAGTGATCGTAAATCGTCCATTAGCGAAGTCCTGCAGGATCTGGTCGAGCGCCTGGCTGGCCAGTTGCAGGCCGAAGCCAATGAAAAGCTCGAGGAGGCGAACGTAAAACACCAGGAGCAAGCTCACGCGCAGGCAGAGTTGATCGCCACGTTACGTACCGAGGTGAAGGACGTCACCGAGCGCCTGGACAAAGCCAATGACGCACTGACACAGGAGCAGGGCGCCCACGCCAGCACGCGCGAATCGCTACAGGACCTGATCGTTACCCATCGCGCCGCGGAGCAGCGTATCGTCGGCCTGGACGAGCGTCTCTACGAAAATGAGCAACACCGTCAGTCTCTCGAACAAAAACACGAGCATGCGCGGCAATCGCTGGAGCATTACCGCAGCTCGGTCAAGGAACAGCGAGAGCAGGACCAGCGCCGGCATGAACAGCAGGTGCAGCAACTTCAAGCCGAAATGAGGCAGCTGCAGCAATCCCTGGTGGTCAGGCAGGAAGAGGTGACACGGCTGAACCAGGAAGGCGTGCGTCTGGTATCGGACCTGTCTCATGCACGGAAGTCTTTGCATGACGAGCAG
>NZ_LMHZ01000071.1 GCF_001428545.1 Noviherbaspirillum sp. Root189 | reverse complement strand
TGCCGCCGGTGGTGCTGGCGGGCTTGCCGGAAGAGGCGCAGCTGGAGACGGTGCGCACGCTGGTGATGGCGGGCGAGGCATCGAATGCGGCGCTGGTGCGGCGTTTCGGCCACAACCGGCGTTTGCTCAATGCCTATGGGCCGACCGAAACCACGGTGTGCGCGACGATGCATCTTTGCGACGCTGCGGAGGACGCCGCGCCGCCGATTGGCCGCCCAATCCGCAATACCCGTATCTACCTGCTGGACGCTAAGGGCCAGCCGGTACCGCAGGGTGTGGCCGGCGAGATTCATATCGGCGGCGTGCAGGTGGCACGCGGTTATCTGAACCGCGATGAATTGACGGCCGAGCGCTTCGTGGCCGACCCGTTCAGCAGCGAGCCGAATGCACGGATGTACAAGACTGGCGACCTGGGACGTTACCTGGCCGATGGCAGCATCCAGTTCCTGGGCCGCAATGACGATCAGGTCAAGTTGCGCGGTTTCCGCATCGAGCTCGGTGAAATTGAAGCGAAGCTGCTGGAGCAGGATGGTGTGCGCGAAGCGGTGGTGATCGCACGCGAAGACCGGGCGGGCGACAAGCGGCTGGTCGCCTACCTGACGACCGATGCGCAGCTTGATACTGAAGTGCTGCGTGCATTTCTGTCGGCAACGCTGCCCGAGTACATGGTGCCGGCCGCGTACGTACAGCTCGACACCCTGCCGCTGACGCCGAACGGCAAGCTGGACCGGCAGGCACTGCCGGCACCGGAAGGCGACGCCTACGCGAGCCATGCGTATGAAGCGCCGCAAGGCGAAGTCGAAACCGCACTGGCTGCAATCTGGGCCGAAGTGCTGGGCGTTGAGCAGGTCGGCCGTCACGACAACTTCTTCACCCTCGGTGGCCACTCGCTGCTGGCAGTCAAGGTCGCCTCGCGTATGCGAGAAGCGCAACTGCATGTGGATGTGCGCACCCTGTTCACCGCACCCGATCTCGCCGCTCTGTCGCTTGCAGTCGCCAGCGACATGGGCAAGCACGAGCACGCGGTCGAAGTCCCGCCCAATCTGATCCCATCCGGCTGCAGCGCGATTACCCCGGCGATGCTGACACTGGTAACGCTGGGCGAGGACGACATCGCGCGCATCCTGCAGCAGGTGCCGGGCGGTGCCACCAACGTACAGGACATCTATCCACTGGCGCCTTTGCAGGAAGGCATCCTGTTCCATCACCTGATGGAACGCGAAGGCGACGTCTACCTGTCGCCGACCCTGTTCAGTTTCGACAGCCGGGCGCGGCTCGACCGCTTCCTGCAGGCGCTGCAGGCGGTGATCGACCGGCACGACATTCTCCGCACCGCACTCCACTGGGAAGGCCTGGCCGAACCGGTGCAGGTAGTGTGGCGCAGTGCACCGCTTCAGGTCGAAGAACCAGTGCTGGATGCCGGACAGGGTGACATCGCCGACCAGTTACGCCGGCGCTACGATCCGCGCCATTACCGCATCGATGTGCGGCGTGCGCCGTTGATGGGCATCGCCATCGCTGAGGACGCAGCCAATGGGCGCTGGCTGATGCTGCATCTGCTGCATCACCTGTCGATCGATCACACGACGCTGGATGCCTTGCTGGTCGAAGTGCGTGCGCTCATGCTTTCGCGCGGTGACACTTTGCCCGTACCCCAACCTTTCCGTAATTTCGTTGCCGAGGCCCGCCTCGAGGTCGGTCGCGCCGAACACGAAGCTTACTTCCGCGCCATGCTCGCAGACGTCGATGAGCCAACCCTGCCATACGGCATGAGCGACGCGCACGGCAATGGGGAAGCGATGCGCGAAGCGCAACGCGAGGTCGATGCCGATCTGTCCCTGCGCGTACGTGCCACGGCGCGGGCCTTGAACGTAAGTGTGGCGAGCCTGTGCCATGTCGCCTGGGCACAAGTGCTGGCGCGCCTGGCGAACCGGAACGACGTGGTGTTCGGCACCGTCCTGTTTGGTCGCATGCAGGCGGGGGGCAGCGCCGACCGTGTACTCGGCATGTTCATCAATACCTTGCCGGTGCGCGTGCGACTGGGTGAGCAGACGGCGGCCGGCAGCGTACAGCAGACGCATGCGCAACTGACGCAGTTGCTACGCCACGAACATGCCTCCCTTGCCCTGGCGCAGCGCTGCAGCGCAGTTGCTGCCCCTGCGCCCTTGTTCACCGCCATCCTCAATTACCGCTATTCGACCGAACCTGTGGTCGCCGACGACGGCGAGCATGGCGAGCCATGGGAAGGCATCGAACACCTGGGCGGTGAAGAACTGAGCAACTATCCGCTCAGTCTCGATATCGACGACCTTGGTGCCGGCCTGAGATTGAACGCGCAGGCACGGACGCCAGTCGATCCAGCCCAGGCATGCGAACTCATGCATGCCGCGCTCGCACAACTGGTGGACGCGCTCGAAAGCACGCCGAATGTTCCGGTCGCATCGATTGACATCCTGCCGCTGGCCGAACGCAAGCGCCTGCCGGTCTACTGGAATGCGATTGATAGCACGTTTCCGGAATCGTCGTGCGTACATGAACTTGTCGAAGCACATGCCGCGCACAGTCCGAATGCGCCGGCTGTCTGTTTCGAAGGCATATGCCTCAGCTATGCCGAGCTGAATGCACGGGCAAACCGGTTTGCCCGTTACCTGCGGTCCTGCGGCGTCGGACCGGATGCGACGGTTGCGCTGTGCATCGACCGCGAGCCTGACATGGTCATGGCCATGCTCGCAATCCTGAAAGCAGGCGGCGCCTATCTTCCGCTCGACCCGGATTATCCGGCTGAGCGCCTCGCATACATCATCGGCCACGCCCGGCCGGTTGCGATCGTATGCGGGGAGCGCGCCGTTGCCCGCATCAGCGGGGTGGTGCGTACGCATAATGCACCGGTCATCGCGCTCGGTACGGACCCGACGACATGGCAGCAGGAGGACAGCGCTGATCTTCCTTGCGCAACCACGGGCGTTGCGCCGCATCATCTTGCCTATGTAATCTACACCTCCGGTTCGACCGGCGAACCGAAAGGGGTGATGGTCGAGCATTGCTCGGTCGCCAACCAGGTGAAGGCGCTTGCAAGCCGCTACCGCATCACTGCCAGCGACCGGGTGTTGCAATTTGCATCGATCAGCTTTGATGCATCGGTGGAAGAGATTTTCTGCACGCTACTGTCGGGCGCGACACTGGTACTGCGTAGCGATGCCTGGCTGGCAAGTGCGCAGGTATTCTGGCAACTGTGCGAGGCGAACCGGATCAGCGTGGCCGATTTGCCCACGCGCTTCTGGCAGCAGCTGGCGACCGACACGACCG
>NZ_LMHZ01000070.1 GCF_001428545.1 Noviherbaspirillum sp. Root189 | reverse complement strand
TCCAGTTGTGTCCGCAGCCGTTCGCTAAGCGCTTTTTCCTGCTTCAGCTCTCGATCCTTCACGGCCAATGCCTGCTTGAGCTTTTCATTGTCCTGCTTTACCTGATTCATTTCGGCCAATTGGCCGCGCAGATCCTTAATCGCTTTCGCTTGGCCAGCCCGATTTTCGGCGCCCAGGACGGCGACGCCGGCTGCTTTCTGGACCACCTCCGCGTGTTTGGCTAACTTGGCCGCGTACTCTTTTTGTTCCTTGAGTGCCTTGCCGGTCACGATATCGAGTTTGGACGGCTCAGGAGGCGCTTCAGGAGGCTCCAAGGCCGGATTCTTCTCCAGGGCTGCATAGAACTCCTTGACGGTCGTATGGTGCGCCTTGGAGCCTTCTACGCCCCTATCCAGCCCGTGCCGTGCGCCGACCTGTCTCCAGAAGTCAGTTTGCATCTTGCTGAGGGTAGAGCGGCCGCCAGTGAATTCCTTGGCCGACAGGCGGCCGTCAGGGTGCCGCGGAACGACATAAGCCACCAGGTGCGGAGTTTTTTCGTCCCGCTGGATGTCAGTGCAGACCACGTTTTCCACGCCGTGTTTTTTCTGAAGCCATGCAATCGAGTCCCGAAAGTATTCGGCCTGCAGCGAAGGGGCTCTACGGCTGGCAAACCATTCAGGGGAAGCCGAAATCACATATTCCAGGCACACCACAGCATCCTTGCGGCGCTTTTCGGGAAGCCGCGCCTTCACTCTATCGACCAGCTCGGCGGCGGTGCTTGCGCCTGTCGACTCGTTCAGATGAGTGCGATCGGGGGCCGCATTAGGCGTCGGCCGCTCGCGGAATGTGTGCTGGCCGGAGGCGCGCACATTGTTGAGGGACTTTAGCTTTTCGACCCGCAGAACGACAAAATTCATAGCATGCATCCACTTTGGAGGAACAACAAAGTGTACTCACTATACTTTGCTACGCAAAGTAGTTCGCCGCTTACGCGGGAAAAACATGGGGGCGAAGCCCCCTTGCCCCCAGGAAGCGCCAGGCGTGGACATCCCCGCTGACGCGGGGACCGTGTGGACAAACTGATGGACGGCGGTGGACAACGCTCACGCGTTGACCAGCTCGCCGCCCACAGCTTGCCCACACTTGCCCACCCCGGTAGCCAGGCAGCAACCGCCCTTTCCTCACCACAAATTGGAGATAAAGCCCCTTGCCCCTCCCTTGCTGACCGCGCCAAAGGCGCAGGGGTTGGGGGGAGCCGCCGTCAGGCGGGGGGAGGGCGCAGCCCTGCCACGGGGGTGCGAGTCCGCGAGCGAAGCGAGGAGAGGGGGCGCAGCCCCCTGCGGATTGGGGGCCTTTTTGCCCCCACCGGGGGCCTATTGTTTTATCTGCTCGCGGCAGAGCAATGCGAGCAGATAGCTTTTAAGTCCTTTTAGCTCGCCGCAAACCCAGAGCTGGCGCGGGTTTCAGCGCCTAACTATGACATTTTTACGGTTAACTATGACATTTTTACGGTTAACTATGACAGATATATACAGGTCATAAAAAGGTTTATAATGACACTTTAGCCAAGTGTCATAAATAACGCGATGAAGAAAAATGAGCTTGTCGTAAAGTCAAATCGCTTGGTCGAGGCCAGCTATCGCCTAGGTCTGAATGAGCAGCGCATCATTCTGTACGCGATCTGCAGGTGCCGCGAGGAACAGAAGGGGTTGTTCCCGGATCTGCCTGTCACAATCACCGCAGACAGCTTCGCAAAACAGTTTCCTAGCATCGACAAGGCCAATGTGTATCGTCAGCTCAAGGAAGCCATGGAAGCCCTCTACGAGCGCAGCGTGACGATCCACGACACCGACCCTACCAGCGGCCACACCCGCGTCAAGAAGACGCGCTGGGTGAGCGAGGCGGCCTACGTGGACGGCGCAGGCAACGTCCAGGTCATCTTCACGCCAGAGGTCATCAAGTACGTTACACGCCTTGAGGCCGAGTTCACGTCCTACCAACTGGAAAAGGTCGGCCACATGACTAGTGCCCACGCGGTGCGCATCTATGAGCTGCTGGCCCAACATCGGGAGATAGGAAACCGCACGATCAGCCTTAAGTGGCTGCGCGAGACGCTTCAGATGGAGGCCGACGAGTACAAGCTGACTGCTGACTTCATCAAGCGCGTCATCGAGCCATCAGTCGAGCAGATCAACAAGCACAGCGACTTGACGGTGACCTACAAGCCGGTCAAGACCGGCCGTGCCATCACGGACTTCGCATTCAAAATTAAGGAAAAAGAACGCAAGGCTAAAGTCGCAGGCGGTGGAGATCATGCAGCGCGGGAAAAACTAGAGGCGCTAGGCCAGCAGCGGTTAGATGCTGCTTTTAACGAGGAATTCTGATGACAAAGGAAAAATGCTTGGCCTACCTTGAGGAAGGTATCGAGCTTCTTCAGGAGATGAAAGATATTCTGGAAAGTGCGGAGTCGGACTCTCCCCAAGCTTTTTTGGAGGCTGCTCATGATGTTCAAGACAGGGTAAACAAGGCAATTGCCGAAGCCATCATTCCCATCATCCAGGAAAGGAATCTCCATGTCGAAGATCGGTGAATACATCACCAGCCCGCAATTCATGGAAGCCGCTACCAAGGCGGTTCAGGACGCGATTGCCGATTTAAGAGCGCAAGGCATCGAGCCGGTTTATGATCCGACCCCAGATAAACCAGCCAAACCTGAAGTCGTTGTTATTCCCCACGTTTCGAAACCGCATGCCTGATAAAAATAAACAGCCTGAATTCATGACGTCTGCCGAATTAGAGGCAGCAGTCCGCGCGCATCGTGAGCGTACCAAAACACTCCTTAAAGAAATCCGCGCTAGGCGTGCGGCAGAAAAGAACCAAGAAGCCATCACCGTAATGGTTAGAGATATAGGGTCGAGCCTTCAAGTAAATTTCAGCAATGGCGCAGTTGAAAATTACGACGATGTTGATGCTTTGATTGAGTCCCTTTACAAACTCGGGATACAACCTGAGCAGGTTACGGCGCTTGATTGGCATGAGGACATCGACCAAGCACCATCGAGTGGAACAAAAATCGCTCTGTTCAGCGGCCTGAGAAAGCGGTACCAGGATTCCTAACGACTTGGCCCGCCGCGCTCGCGGCCCTTCAACCAGGCTTTCATTTTTTCCCGCAGGGCGGCGGATAGATCTGGAATCATCTCTTTCATGAACTGCTTCACATCATCCAGTTGTGTCCGCAGCCGTTCGCTAAGCGCTTTTTCCTGCTTCAGCTCTCGATCCTTCACGGCCAATGCCTGCTTGAGCTTTTCATTGTCCTGCTTTACCTGATTCATTTCGGCCAATTGGCCGCGCAGATCCTTAATCGCTGCCTTGGCAAGTGTCAGCAC
>NZ_LMHZ01000069.1 GCF_001428545.1 Noviherbaspirillum sp. Root189 | reverse complement strand
ATTGCGAATCGGCTTGCCCAGCGGCACCCCGTGCGCCTGGTAGCGCTCCAGGTCGTCCGACAATGAATAACTGGCGACCACGTCGCTGCATTCGGTCGGGCCRTAGCTGTTGATGACTTGCGCGCGCGGGCTCGGCAGCAGCGCCAGCTTGGCCGGCTGGATCGGCTCGCCACCCAGCACCAGGCGGCGCAAGCTGCCCAGCCGCCGGCGCGGGGCGGCTACATCGGCATCGACCAGCGCATGGAAGGCGCTGGGCGCCATGTTCAGGTGGGTGATGCCGGCTGCTGCCACCTGCGCCAGGATCGCCTGGGCATCGAACGGTTCGTCGGCCAGATGCAGCGTGGCGCCCACAACCAGCGGGGCAAAAATGTTTTTCTGGGTCAGGTCGAAGCTGTGCGAGGTGACCAGCAGCACCCGGTCTTGCTGCGACACGCCAATGTCGTCCAGGTACCAGTCGAGCAGGTTCTGCAGGCCGCCGTGCTGCACCTGGGCCGCCTTGGGCGTGCCGGTCGAGCCGGAGGTGAAGATCACGTAGGCCAGGTGTTCGGGASCCAGTCCCGTGTGTTGCGGTGCGCTGTGCGGCTGGTCTTGCCAGTTGGCMGCATCAGCCTGSAGGTCGATCAGCGGCACTTCGCCGGCGTGCGGAGCAATGGCCGGGAGGACGCTGCTGCGGCTGAGGATGGCCGTGGGCGTGCATTCCTGCAGCATTGCGCCCAGGCGCTGGGCCGGGTAGCCGGGGTCGACCGGCACGTAGGCGCCGCCGGCCTTGAGGATCGCGAGCATGCCCACCACCATGTCGATGCTGCGCTCGACGCACAGGGCGASCGTGCGCAGGTGGTGCGCCAGGCGGCTGGACTGGACGTCGAGTTCGCGGTAGCTAATATGCGCTGCGCCGCAGGCGACTGCGACCGCCTGCGGGGTGCGTGTTGCCTGTTCTGCAAACAGCTCATGGACCAGCCGTCCTTGCCGTCCCATACGCTGCGTCGCGTTCCAGGTGTCGACCACCAGTGTGCGTTCGGCCGCCGGCAGCAAAGGCAGGCTGTCGACCCGCTGGCGTTCGTCGAGCACCATGGCCTGCAACAGTTGCCGCAACTGCGCGATGCTGCGCTCGATAGTGGCTCGGTCGAACAGCGATGTGGCGTAGGTCACGGCACCGATGATCTGTCCGTCCATCTCGGTCAGATTCAATGCCAGATCGAACTTCGTCAGGTCATAGGTCGCATCTGCCGACGACAGTGTCAGTCCGTTGAGTTTGAGCTCGGAGACCTGATTGTTCTGCCAGTTGATCAGGACCTGGAACAAGGGGTGATGCGCGACGCTACGCGGCGGGTTGACCACCTCCACTACCTGTTCGAACGGCAGATCTTGGTTGCCTTGCGCCGCAAGTACCTGTTCCTTGACGTGACGGAGCAAGCCGGCAACGCTCTGCCCGGTACCGAGGTCGATGCGCAGCGCCAGCGTATTGAGAAAGAAGCCGATCAAGGGTTCGACTTCCGTGCGCGTGCGCCCTGCCACCGGCGTGCCGATGACGATGTCGTCCTGTCCCGATAGACGCGCCAGCAAGGCGGCCCAGCCGGCGAGCACGGTCATGAACAGCGTAGTGCCATGGCGCCGGCTCAGGTCTTGGAGACCTCGTGTGAGAACCACGTCCAGCTCAATGTCGACACCGGCGCCAGTGACGTCAGGATGCGGTGGTCGGAGGCGATCGGTCGGCAGTTCCAGCAGCGCGGGTGCCCCGGCCAGCGTCTGCTGCCAGTAGGTCGCCTGCGCCTGCAGCACCTCGCCATCGATCCAGCGTCGCTGCCAGGCCGCATAGTCGGCGTACTGGATCGCCAGTGACGGCAGAGGATCGTCGCGTCCTTCGCAATACGCGTTGTACAGCGCGCTGAACTCGTTGACCAGAATGCCCTGCGACCAGCCGTCGGAGACGATGTGGTGCATCGTCACCAGCAGTACNCCTTCGCAATACGCGTTGTACAGCGCGCTGAACTCGTTGACCAGAATGCCCTGCGACCAGCCGTCGGAGACGATGTGGTGCATCGTCACCAGCAGTACGTGCTCGTCGTCGGCGAGCCGGATCAGTTGCCCGCGCACCAGCGGGCCGGTGGCCAGATCGAACGGTGCGGCAGCTTCAGCGTCGGCCAGTTCGTCGAGTTTGGCTTCGGCGTCATTCTGGTTGCGCAGGTCGTGTTCCTGCAATATAAAGCCAGTGTCAGCGGCGATGCGCTGCACCGGCTGGCCTTGTTCCAGCACGAAGGTCGTTCGCAGGGCTTCGTGGCGGGCGACGATGCGGTCCAGTGCCTGCTGCAATGCGTTGCGGTCGAGCGTGCCCTGCATGCGCAGCCCGAGCGGGATGTGATACGCCTGGCTGACGCCCTCCATCTGCGACAGGAACCATAGCCGTTGCTGTGCGAACGACAGCGGCAGCGGGCTCTCGCGCGACGCCAGCGTGATGGCTGGCAGTTCGCTTTGCGCATGCGCRGCCTGGCCGACGGCTGTCGCCAGCGCCGACAGGCTGGTATGGGTGAACAGTTCGGTCACGCCCAGTTCCACACCCAGCACCTGGCGCACGCGTGATGCGACCTTGACTGCCAGCAGCGAGTGGCCGCCGAGGGTGAAGAAGTTGTCGTGACGACTGATCTGCTCAACGGCCAGCACCTCGGCCCAGATTGTAGCCAGCGCGATTTCAACTTCGCCTTGCGGCGCTTCGTATGGACGCACTGCATACGCATCGCCTTCCGGTGCCGGCAGTGCCTGCCGGTCCAGCTTGCCATTTGGCGTCAGCGGCAGGGTGTCGAGTACGACATACGCGGCCGGCACCATGTACTCCGGCAGCATCGCTTGCAAACTGACACGCAGCGCTTCGCTGTCGAGCTGCGCCTCTTCCGTCTTGGTCACATAAGCCACCAGACGCATGTCGCCCGGTCGGTCCTCGCGTGCCAGCACCACCGCTTCGCGCACGCCATCCTGCTCCAGCAGCTTCGCTTCAATTTCTCCCAACTCGATCCGAAAGCCGCGCAACTTGACCTGCTGGTCGTTGCGGCCTAGGAACTCGATATTGCCGTCGGGCAGGTAACGCCCCAGGTCCCCGCTCCGGTACATCCGGGCGCCCGGTTCACTGCTGAACGGATCGGGCAGGAAACGCTCCTGTGTCAGCTCGTCCCGGTTCAGATAACCGCGCGCGACGCCTGCACCGCCGATATACAGTTCGGCCTGCACCCCTTGCGGCACCGGTTTCCTGTTCCGGTCTAGCAAGTAGATGCGCGCGTTCGCCATCGGCCGCCCGATGATCCTGCCATTTGCCGCGCCGGCCTGCGGATCATGTAGCGCGGCATTAACCGTCGTCTCCGTTGGTCCGTAGGCATTGATAAGCCGCGGCTTGTGACCCTGATGTGCGAGCCAGCGCCCGAGCGCCACGCTGCCCATCTCCTCGCCGCCCACGATCATCTGGCGCAGGCAGGCCGGAATATCGGACAAGTCTTCCTGAACCAGTTGTTCCCAGTATCGTGTCGGGAGGTTGACCCAGCTGACATCGTGCTCGCGGCAAAGCGACCAAAAGGTCCGGGCGCTACCGACCCACGCCGGGGTACGCAGGACCAGCGTCGCACCGCTGCTCAGCGCGCAAAAAATTTCCTCGACCGAGACGTCAAAATTCATCGACGCAAATTGCAGCATCCTTTCCTGCGGCCCAAGCGTACAGTGCCGGCTAAGTGCCGTAACCTGGCTGCATAGGTGCCGGTGCTCAACCATCACGCCCTTCGGCTTGCCGGTCGAGCCGGAGGTATAGATCACGTAAGCGAGATGGTGCGGCGCCAGACCGAGCGTGGCAACATCGAGGTTACCGTCATCCTCGCCTGCCCAGTATGCGCTCTGGGTATCCAGGTCGAGCAGCGGAGCCGGCGATGCATTGAGCATTGCCCGCAAGGGCCCGCCGACGGACGCATGCGTCAGCACGGCAACCGGTGTGCTGTCTTCTATCATGAATGCGAGCCGCTCCGCTGGATAGGCCGGATCCAGCGGCACATAGCCGCCGCCAGCCTTCAGTACGGCCATCGCTCCCACCACCATGTCGATGCCCCGCTCCATGCAAAGCGCCACCCGCGCATCGAAGCCAACGCCGATCTTGCGCAGATGCCGCGCGAACCGGTTGGCTCGCGCATTGAGCTCCCCGTAGGTCAGCGTCACGCCTTCATGCACCAATGCCGTCGTGTCCGGGGCAAGCGCCGCATGCAACTCAAACAAGGTATGGACGCATTGGTCGGCCGGGTATGTGACCTCGCCGCCGCTCCAGTCCACCTGCAGCTGGTGGCGTTCCTGTGGTGTCAACAGGTCAAGCTGCTCGACCGGCAGGTCAGGCCGTCGCTCCAGCGCGTCCATCATCCCAGCGAGTACGACCTGGACATAGGCGCAGACACGCTCGGGATCGGCCGGCGCTTCGGTCTGTGCCGTCAGGAAGAAATCCTCACCGTCATCGTCGACCGACAAGGTAAATGGATAGCTGGTCCTCTCGTGATTGCCCAGTGACTGGATACCTTCCCAAGCCTGCAAGGTGCCATCGTCCGCAGGCACAGCCACGTTGCTATGCCGGTAATTCAGTACCGCGCTAAAAAGCGGTGCCGGCGCTGCGATTGCGCTGCAGCGCTGGGCAAGCGCCAGCGGCGCATGTTCATGACGCAGCAGGCGCGAGAGCGCGGCATGGATGTTTTTTACGCCAGTCTGGACGCCCATTCCGGAAGCGCGCAGGCGCAACGGCAAGGTGTTCATAAACAGACCGACCACCCGGTCCGCGCCAGCGCCGCCCTGCATGCGTCCGAACAGCACGGTGCCGAACACCACGTCGTCCTGGTTTGAAACCTCGGCAAGGACCCTGGCCCAGGCAAGATGGAATATGCTGGCGGCGCTCACTCCCTGCGCGCGGGCACGCCGGCGCACGCGTGCCGCCAGCGCCGGATCGACAACGGCTTTTGCCTCGTGCGTGGCAACCCCATCACGTCGCGCGTCCGACAGTCCAAACGGAATAGTCGGTGTATCGAAACCGTTCAGCATGTCACGGAAAAAGTCTTCGTGCTCCTGACGGCTGATTCCCAGGCGGGTCTGAGCAATGAAATTGCGAAACGGAAGCGGTGCCGGCAAAGCGTCCCAGCCCCCGGCAAGAAACGCCTGCATTTCCTCCATCACCACGTCCAGCGTCGTGTGGTCTCCCCACAAATGATGGCTGAGCAGGCGCAACAGCCAGCGATCGTTCCCGGTATCGTGGGCAATATACACGTGCATTAGCGGCGCCTTGCGCACATCAAGGCGGCGGTGCTGCGGATCTGCCAATGTTTCGAGCTGCGCAAGGACGTCGCCGTTCGCCGGAGCTATCGTCACTTCCTCAATGACAACTGGTGCATGGCGCCAGACCACCTGGACTGGCTCGGGTAAGCCTTGCCACAGGAATGCCGTGCGAAGGATGTCGTGCCGGTCGACGACCGACTGCAGTGCCTGGAGGAAAGCATCGAGGCGCTTGCGGGAATCGAAACCATAGGAGCCGGCAAGCAGGTAGGGGTCGCCCTCCTTCGTCATCAAATGATGGAACAGGATCCCTTCCTGCAGAGGTGCCAGCGGGTAGATGTCCTGGATATTGGCAACGCCACCCGGCACCGTCTGCACGATTCGGTCTATGTCCCCCTGGCTCAGGTCGACTAGCGGCAACATGTCCGGCGTGATCGATGCGCATCCGGGTGCAATCCGGTTTTCCGGCACCGTCACCAGCGTGTGCGTCCCACCCACCGCCTGGGCCAGCGCGGTCAGCGTAGGCGCATCGAACAGTGCGCGTACGTCGGTATGCAGGTCTTCGCGGCGCATGCGCTCGATCAGCGTCACCGCCAGCAGCGAATGGCCGCCCAGCCGGAAG
>NZ_LMHZ01000068.1 GCF_001428545.1 Noviherbaspirillum sp. Root189 | reverse complement strand
CCTCGATCATAAGTCCGGATCTATGGCTGCAATCTCCACCTGCGCGACATCATGAATTGAACGCTTGGCAAACCGGGGGCGACCATCTATGTGTGAAAACGCTGAACACACGGTATACGACCACTCTATGTAGGCAGCCAACTATTCATCACTTCGATATGTCGTGCTGGACGCCTGGAAATCCCGCGTTTTCACACAGCCTCGACCCGCAGCAGACACTGCTCGATCCGAAAAGCGATTGGTTAAGCTAGAACGCTTTCCGGAATTGCTTGATGGAGAGCCGCCCTGGCAAGCAAGCGGGTGGAATCGAGTGTCGGGAGCGAGGAGTTCATATCGTTCATAATCAGCGGTATTTCTGTACACCCCAAGACAACTGCGTCGCAACCGCTCGATCTGAGCCGGTCAATAATATGCTGGAATGTCTTCACTGCTTCCGGCTTGAATACCCCGTACACCAATTCATCCATGATGATGCGATTGATCTCATCGCGTTCGTCATGGTTTGGTCGTTGGTATTCAATCCCGTGGCGGGCAAGCCTCTCCGGATAGACATCGCTCTCCACCAGCCACTTTGTACCGGTGAGCGCGACGCGCCTGTAGCCTTGTTTAACCGCCTGATGGGCGACGGCATCAGCAATATGCAGCAATGGCAGCGGCATAAGTTGCTCGATGTAGCGCAGGGCTCCATGTATGGTGTTGTCTGGGCAGATTACAAAGTCCGCACCGGCGTCGGCAAGTTTGCGTGCGGATGACAGCATCAACTGGCCTATGCCCGACCAGTCGCCGCGCTCTAGGCATTTAACGTAATCTGCAAGCGAATGATTGTGCATCGTTATCTCAGGATGTGCATGGGCTCCCATCATGCGCGCACCTTCATTGCAGATTGTCCGATAGCAAAGAGCAGCCCCTTCGGACGAACAGCCAATAATACCTATATGTTTTGCCGTCATAGCCTCTCTGGTATTGTTTAACGAACGATTGTTCATTATATTGTGCATTTAAAGAACGTCAATCGCTAGTTATGACTACTCAAAGATCGAAGCGCCCGACGGACATCAACGTCGACAATGCCACGGGAAACGACGCCGCCAGGTTTATTACAGGCATTGCAGCCAGCGTTCGCCGTGAGCGCGAGAGGCTTGGTCTATCGATAGGCGAGTTAGCCAGGCGTTCAGAAATTTCGAAATCGACACTGTCACAAATTGAATCGGGATCCGGAAATCCCAGTATTGAAACGCTCTGGATGCTGGCCAACGCGCTCAGTGTTCCTGTCAGTCGTTTTATCGAAGTACCGCGGCGAGGCGTCGAGCTGATTCGGCGTGGTGAAGGACCGAAGGCTGCTTCAAGCCAGGCGGACTATACGGCGGCATTGTTAGCCGCGTCGCCGGTTGGAGTACGGAGAGATGTTTATCAACTTTGCGTACAACCTGGCCAACCCAAAATATCGCAATCACACATGCCCGGAACAGTCGAGCATCTGATTATTTCCTCTGGCCGAGCCCTAGCGGGATTGGCAAATGCTCCCGTTGATTTGGGGCCTGGAGACTACGTTAGCTATCCAGCCGACGAACCGCATGTTTTCAGAGCGCTTGAACAGGATACATATGCTGTTCTCATTATTGAATCTGTCTGACCTCCATCGACGTGGCTCTATGGTCATAACTCGCTGGGACTGCAACAAAGGGCTCATTGTATCCGAAGCGAATGACTCCTTTTAGCAGGGCCGAGAAGTCAGATCCAAATCAGTGAACGACCGGTATTGACCCCATATCCGATATTTCGGATCAACCGCTGGCCGACGTGACCCGACCAATTCTGTTGAAAAAGACTCCTTGAAACTCGTTTTATTGCGTTCTATGGTGTCAGGACAGCACAGAGAAAGCGAGGTGAATCATGATGGGACGCCAAGTTGCCCACCGGGGACGCGCTGAAGTCATTAATCTAGAGGAATTCGTTCCCCAAGATCACCTGCTACGGGCGGTGGACCGTTATCTCGATCTGACCGACTTCTGCAGCTACCTGCACGACTTTTACAGCCATACCGGCCGCCCTTCAGTCGATCCTGAGCTGATCATCCGCATGCTTATTATTGGGTACTGCTATGGTATTCGTTCCGAGCGGCGCTTATGTGAAGAGGTGCATTTGAACTTGGCTTACCGTTGGTTCTGTCATCTCAGGCTGAGTGACAAGGTGCCGGACCATTCCAGCTTCTCCAAGAATCGGCATGGCCGCTTCCGTGATAGTGATACGTTTCGCCAGTTGTTCGAATCGGTCTTGCGGCGTTGCATGGCAGAGGGTTTGGTTGGCGGAGAGGGATTTGCCACGGATGCCAGTGTCATTGAGGCCGATGTACGTCGATTACGCGCCATTCCCGGCGCGCAAGCCACCGCTCGGTTCAATCCTGAAGCAGCCAGCCGGCCGGTACGTGAGTACTTGGCAGCGCTGGAAAAGGTTAATCCTCTGCCGGAAGCCCCTAAGTATATTTCGTTAACTGATCCCGCCACTTCGTGGACGGCGATTGCTGGACCGGGGATGTTTGCTTATTCCACCAATTACCTGGTCGATGTGAAGGCCGGCATAATTGTGGATGTTGAGCCGTCTTCCAGCAATCATGCGGCCGAGGCCAACGCCACGCGTACCATGGTCGAGCGTGTCGAACAGCGTTTCGAACTCAAGCCGCGTCGGTTGATTGGCGATACGGCCTATGGCACGGCACCGATGTTGGACTGGATGGTGAATCAGAAGGCAATTGAACCGCATGTGCCTGTATGGGAAAAATCCGGGCGTCAGGATGGCATCTTTCCAACCAGTGCTTTCCAATGGGACGAACAGGCGAACGAATATCGCTGTCCCGCAGAGCATGCACTGCGCAGCCAATGGCGCCCGTTCAAAAATGAGCGGAACCACATTACTAAAGCCGACACGATCGTCTGCCGCGCCAGTCAGTTCGACTGCGCTCCATGCGCTTTGAAACAGCAATGCTGTCCCAATACGCCAATGCGCAAAATTGCACGCAGCATTTATGACCCTGCTCGTAATGTCGCACGCGATATCGCGACAACAGCGATTTACCAGCGATCACGATGCGAACGCAAGAAAGTTGAAATGCTCTTTGCCCACCTCAAACGCATCTTGAAGCTGGATCGCTTGCGACTGCGTGGATTAACGGGCGCCCATGATGAATTCCTGCTGGCCGCAGTTGTGCAAAATCTGAGGCGCATGGCCAAGCAGTGCTACACCCTCGGCCTTCATGCCAATTCTGCCTTTACTTGATGCCTGGACCAAAGTCCTTCCGCAGCACCGCCACATCCGATCCCACTCACGGTCTGAACCGCAATAACAGACCTAAAGTTGCCTGTTGTCTTTTTCAACAGAATTGACCCACAACCGACACTCGTGCGCGCGAGATCGGTGGTCTTCGGGGGGCACTGAAGGTGTCGCCGACACCACATGACAGCAGGCTATCCGTTTGTGCCAGCGAATCTCTACCGTTCAGATGCCGCCTGTTTATCTTTGAGCGGTGACCGGCCGAACATTCTGGTGTATTCCCGGCTGAACTGCGAGGAGCTTTCGTATCCCACCTCGAAAGCGACTTGGCTCAAGAGTTTGCCTTTGGA
>NZ_LMHZ01000067.1 GCF_001428545.1 Noviherbaspirillum sp. Root189 | reverse complement strand
CGCCACCGGGGCGCTGTCTTCCAGCATGAACTCCAGCCGCCCGGGCGGATAGGCCGGATCCAGCGGCACGTAGGCACCACCGGCCTTCCACACCGCCAGCAGGCTAACCACCATGTCGATGCCGCGCGTCATGCAGATTGCCACCCGCGCATCGGGCACCACGCCCTGCCTGCGCAACTGGCGCGCCAGCCGGTTGGCCCGGGCATTGAGTTCGGCATAACTGACTTCGGCGCCTTCATGCGAAAGCGCCACTGCCTGCGGCGACGCGACTGCCCGCGCCTCGATCAGTTCATGGATACAGGAACCCTCCGGATACGCAGCTTGGGTCGCGTTCCATTCGACCAGCAGACGCTGCCGCTCGCTGGCGTCCAGCAGCGGCAGCGTGGCGATGCTTCGGCTGTCGTCTTCCACCATCGCCTGCAGTACCTGCCGCAGGTAGCCGCAGTACCGTTCTATCGTGCTGCGTTCGAACAAGACCGTCGCGTATTCGAGACCACCCGAGATTCTGTTGCCCACCTCACCCAGATACAGCGACAAGTCATGCTTTGCGGTACCCGAATGTCCTTCGAGCCGGGAAAACTTCAGGCCGGGCACATGCAAATTACCTTCGTCATTGTTCTGCCAGGTGAGCGAAACCTGGAACAGCGGACTGTGCGCGGTGCTGCGCGGCGGGTTAACGATCTCGACCACCTGCTCGAATGGCAGTTCCTGATGTTCGTGCGCCACAAGCGCCTGCGCCTTGACCCGTGCTAACAATTCGGCCACATCTGGATTGCCTGACAGATCGATGCGTAGCGCCAGCACGTTGACGAAGAAGCCGATCATTCCCGCCAGTTCCTTGCGCCTGCGATTAGCGGTCGGCGTTCCGACAACCAGGTCTTCTTGACCTGACAAGCGCGACAATAGGACCGCCCAACCTGTCAGCACAGTCATGAACAGCGTGATGCCACGACGTTGTGCCAGCGCCTTTAACTTGCTTGTCAGTGCAGGGTCGAGAACCAGCTCGACATAGCCTCCTGCAAAATCCTGTTGCACCGGGCGCGGCGAGTCGAACGGCAGATCGAGGACTGCCGGTGCGCCGGCCAAGGTCCGCTGCCAATACTTCATCTGAGCCTGCCAACCAGCTTCCTGCAGGCGCCCCCGCTGCCAGACCGCATAGTCCGCGTACTGTACCGCCAAGGCGGGCAGGGCTTCCGCACTACTGTCCAGGTGGGCCCTGTAAAGCGCAGTAAGCTCATCGGTCGCGACGCCTAGTGACCAGCCGTCCGACACGATGTGATGCATCGCGATCAGCAGCACATGTTCATCCTCACCCAGCTTGAGCAAGCGGCCGCGCACCAGCGGCCCCTTCTCCAGGTCGAACGCCATGCGCGCTTCCGCCGCCATTGCCTCGTGCACCGCTGCGTCAAGCACATCGCGCGTAGCGCAGGCTGCCAGATCCTCTTCGTGCAAGGCAATGTCCGTGCTGCCCGAAGCAATGATCTGCACGGGCTCGTCGTCAACCAGCGCGAAGGTCGTTCGCAATGCTTCATGTCGCGCGACGAGTGTGGAGAAAGCATGTTGCAAGGCGGACCGATTCAGCCTTCCCTCGATCCGCAGGCCGATCGAAATGTGGTACGGCGCGCTTTCCACCTGCATGCGTGAAACGAACCACAGTCGCCGCTGGGCAAATGACAGCGGGAACGGCTTGCCACGCTGAAGCGTCGGTATCGCTGCCTGGCGTTTGAGCTTGGCAGCACGCGCCAGGCGCACCAGGCGGTCGCGGTCGTCCTGCGGCAAGTCGTCTAATGGGGGAACGTTCATGTCAGCGTCGATAGCGTGGAGGGTTCAGCGCCGGAACCGGCTTGTTCGCCGTCGAGTTCGCCCGGCGTCAGGTCGGCCAGCAACAGGTTCACGATCCTTTCGGAAAGCGTGGCGAGCGTCGGCCTGGAAAACAGGTCCTGGATTGACACTTCGGCGCCCATGTCGTGGGCGACCCGGGCGATCAGCTTGGTGCCAAGTAGCGAGTGGCCGCCGAGCGCAAAGAAATCGTCGTTCCGGCCGACGTGCGGAACCTTAAGGAGTTCGGCCCAGATGACGGCCAGTTCCGTTTCGATCTCTCCTACCGGCGCTTCATACCGGTGCGCCGCGTGGACCGGTGCGTCTTCTTCAAGCAGGCGGTTACGGTCCAGCTTGCCGTTCATTGTCAAAGGTAGGGCATCAAGCGTGTGGAACGCCGCCGGCACCATGTACTCCGGTAGCTTCAACGCGAGGTGCGCGCGCAATTCATCCGGAAGCGTTGCCAGCCGCTTGGCCTGCAAGGGATCGTTTGCATGTGACAAGCGATTGCCGGCCAACGATGCGTGTCCTTGGCGTTGCCAGTCGACGTCAGGCAATGTGTCGCTCTTAGACACCACGGCATGATAGGCACCGGATTTGTCGGCCGGGTACCAGCTCAACTTGAGCAGGTAACCTCGCTGCCGGCAGAATTCGGCCAGATCCGCGCAGGTCATGCCGGCTTCGGCAGCGCTGTCACGTCCCGCATCGAATGTGTCGGTGCTCGACTGCCCTTCCTGCATTTGATCGAGCATCCGGGCGACCGGCCCGACACGCGGATTGAACACCGACCTGAGGCCGATCAGCGCATGCGGCGAGTCAATGATGGCGCGGCCGATCTCGGCGGCGCCCCAGCCGGCGGTATCGCAGTCAATCCAGTGCGGCACCTGCGCGACATCCGACGGCGCCGCGATGGTCAGCACGACGTCATAGCGGTAGGCCGACATCTCGTTCAGATGCGCGCTTTCCTTGGGGAGGATCTGGACGGCGGAGATGCTCGGTATCTTTTCGCTCAGCGACATGAACCACTCCGGATCGAGCAATAGCTCGGGGTCCAGTCGAGCCTTCTGCCGGATCCGCGTCCTCAGTTGCGCGGTGCTCAGGCCGGGAGTGGGTTGCGCGAGCTGCACCGACAGGTGGAATGCTTCGAGCAGGCCGTGGTGGCGCACGTCACCGATGAAGATCCTGCCACCAGCCGCGACTTTGCCAGCCGCTCCTGCCAGCACTTCGAACAGGTACTCACTGTTCGGAAAATACTGGACAACCGAATTGAGGATGACCGTGTCATAGCGTTCCTGCGGCACGCCGGACAAATCCGCCGCATTCCCGTGCACGAGCACGATGCGCGCGTTCAGCTCCGGGTCCGAACGAATGTGGCGAGAAAGCTGTTCGACCGTCTTGCGAGAAAGATCGGTACCCACATAGCGTTCGCATGCGGGCGCAACGTTGAGGAGAATCATGCCGGTTCCGCATCCGATTTCGAGCACGCGGCGCGGATTGAGCCCGCGCACGCGGCGCAAGGTACCGTCCAGCCACTCGTGCATTTCGACATCCGGAATCGGTTGGTGCGTGTAGCTGCTGCGCCAGCCTACAAAATTGAAGCCCGGTTTCGCCTGCTCGAACGACTTGTCATCATAGGTCTGGTCGTAGAGGCGCGACCACTCCGCGATGTGCTCATGCGCGAGTTGCAGGGCTTCCTCCTGCGTGAAATCGGTGCGTGCGGTCAGGTAGGCGATCAGGCGCTTGTCGTCCGGCCCGTTGTCCCGGGCGACCACGGCGGCCTCACGCACGGCCGAGTGTTCGGCCAGGCGGGCTTCGATCTCGCCCAGCTCGATACGGAAGCCACGCAGCTTGACCTGCATGTCGTTACGCCCCAGATACTCGATCTCGCCATCCGGCAGGCGCCGCGCCAGGTCGCCGGTCTTGTACATGCGCGCCATCGGCCGTCCAGAAAAGGGATCGGTCAGGAAGCGTTCCGCTGTCAGTTCGGGACGATTCAGGTAACCGCGCGCGACGCCGGCGCCCGCGACATACATTTCTCCAGCAACGCCGGGGGGAACCGGGGCGCCATGCCGGTCGAGGATATAGACGGACAGATCCGGAATCGGATGGCCGATGGGGCTGACGCCAGCACGGTTCGTATCGGTTGGTGCCAGGGCACGGTATGTGACATGGACCGTCGTTTCCGTGATGCCGTACATGTTGACGAGTTGAGTGTTCCGGTTGCGCGCCTGTTCATGCCAGGGTTTCAGCATGGCTGGCTCCAGCGCCTCGCCGCCGAAGATCACTGCGCGCAGGCGGTGCGTCAGATCACTCTGGCGCTGCGCTTCCACGAGCTGGCGGAAGGCGCTCGGCGTCTGGTTAAGGATGGTCACTCCCTCGTCGCAGAGAAGCTGATAGAACTGTGCCGGGGAACGTGACGTGTCGTGTGAAACGACAACCAGGCGTCCGCCATGCGCCAACGCGCCCCAGATCTCCCATACCGAAAAATCGAATGCGCAGGAATGAAACAAGGTCCAGACATCCGATGCGGAATAGTTGAACCGGTCGCGGATCGTGGTGAACAGGCGTGCGACGTTACGGTGTTCGACCAGCACACCCTTGGGTCGACCGGTGGATCCGGATGTATAGATGACATAGGCAAGATCCTCGGGGCCGGCGCCGTTCGCTTTATCGGGGTTCGATGCCGGCTCCTGCCGCCACGCGCTCTCCTGCTCCTGCAGATCGATGACCGGCACTGACGCGCGTTCGAGCACAGTGCGTGACGCCTGCTTCACGCCTGCGTGCGTAAGGACGACTACCGGCTTGCTGTCGGCGAGCATGTAGTCCAGCCGGTCCGCGGGATACGTCGGGTCCAGCGGCACATAGGCGCCGCCCGCCTTGTGCACGGCTAGAATAGCAACAATGAGATCAACGCCGCGATCGAGGCAAAGCGCGACGTATGTATCCGGAGCAACGCCCTTGCGTCGCAGGTAGTGTGCCAGTCGGTTCGCCCTGCTGTTAAGCTCGCCGTAGCTCACCGATACCGGACCGTGCATCAGGGCCACTGCCTCGGGATGCCGGTGCGCATGCTCCTCAAAGGATTCATGTACACACACTACATCGACCGGTGCGGCTTCGACCGCATCCAGGCCCAACACACTGCGCGTTTCGGCTCCGTTCATGAGCGGGATGCGGCTGACAGTCGCGCCCTCATCCGCCGCCATGGCCCGCAGGGTGTTGTGAAAATACCCGAGGTAACGCGCGATCGTTGAAGAGTCGAACAGCGCGGTCGCATACTCGATCCCGCCAGTGATTCCGCCTTCATCCTCGGCCAGGTACAGTGACAGATCGAACTTCGTGGTCAGACGCGGCGGCTGCAGCACTTCCACCTGCATGCCCGGGAAGCTGACTGCTCCTTCGTCGTTGTTCTGCCAGGTGAAGCTGACCTGGAAAACCGGATGGTGATCCAGCGTTCGAGTCGGGCTGAGGCTCTCGACCAGGTGTTCGAACGGCAGTGCCTGGTGCTCTTGGGCCTCCAGCGTGCGGCGCTTGACGCGTGCCAAAATTTCCGCCACGTCCGGGTCGCCGGAAAGGTCCAGGCGCAGCGCCAGTGCATTGACGAAGAAGCCGACCAGGGGTTCGGCCTCCACCCGGGTACGATTTGCTACCGGCGTTCCGATGACCAGGTCATCGGTGCCGGCCAGACGCGCCAGCAGCACCGCCCATCCGGCCAGCAAAGTCATGAACAGGGTCGTACCGTGGCGCTGACTCAGCGCGCGAAGGTCGTGCGCTAGTTGCTCGTCGAGGCGTGTTTCTAGGAATGCGCCCGAATAATCCTGCTCTGCGGGACGGGGCCGGTTTACGGGCAGCTCCAGTCGTTTGGGGGCATCGGCAAGCAACGTTGTCCAGTATTTTGCGTGTCCCTCCAGCGTCTCTGTGGTGCTCCAGCGGCGCTGCCATAGCGCGTAATCGGCATATTGAAACGCTGGTGGCGGCAAGGGATCCGGCTCCCCGCTGCTGAATGCGCGATACAGCGCGCTTAGCTCGCGCGTCAAGACGCCGACGGACCAGCCATCCGACACGATGTGATGCATCGTGCACAACAGAACGTGTTCGCTTTCCGCGGACCGGATCAGGCGGCCGCGCGCGAGCGGGCCGCGCTGGAGGTCGAATGGCGCCGCGACTTCGTCGTGCATCAGGGCTTGCAAGCGTTTGGTCGCGTCGGCATCTCTTTCCAGGTCGACGTACTCGAGCGGGAAGCCACGCGCGGGAGAAAGGATGCGCTGACGAGGCTGCCCGTCGGCAAGCAGGAAGACTGTGCGCAAAGCTTCGTGGCGTTCGACCAGTCGATCCAGAGCACGCTGCAGGACGGCGCGATCCAGTTCGCCCGCCAGCCTGAGCGCGAAACCCATGTTGTAGGCACGGCTGACATGCTCCAGCTGCGAAAGGAACCATAGCCGCTGCTGGGCAAACGACAGCGGCAAGGGTTCTGCCCGCAACACCGGCGTCACCGGCGGCAATTCGCTGCGTGCGGCGGTCCTGACCATCACTGCCATGTCGCCCAGCACCGGATACGCAAACACCTGCGTGACGTTCAGCTCTACCCCGAGTTCAGACCGGATCCGGGAAATCAGGCGTACCGCCAACAAGGACTGACCGCCGGCCTCAAAGAAATGCTCGAGGCGGCTGATCCGTTCAATCCCGAGCAGCGCACTCCAGATCCGCGCCAGCGCGATTTCGATGTCGTCCGCCGGCGCCACATATGCGCTGTGGGCAAATTCATCGGGCAAAGCCGCCGGAAGCGCCTTGCGGTCAAGCTTGCCGTTTGGTGTAAGCGGCATTTCTGCAAGCGCGACAACGGCAGCCGGCACCATGTAATCGGGAAGAAAGGTGGCAAGGTAGGCGCGCAGGGTGGCGATGTCCACGCGTGCATCGGCAGCAGCAGTGAAATATCCGACGAGCCGCTTGTCGTCGTCGTCACTTCCCTGCAGGAGAACGGCGGCCTCGCGCACGTCCGGATGACGCACCATGCAAGCCTCGATTTCGCCGAGCTCCACGCGGAAGCCACGCAACTTGACCTGGAAATCCGAGCGTCCCAGGAACTCGAGATTTCCGTCAGGAAGGTAGCGTGCAAGATCGCCGGTCCGGTACATGCGTGTTCCGTCGCCGGCAAAGCAGTCGACAACAAAGCGTTCGGCATCGAGTTCAGGCCGCTTGAGATAACCGCGCGCCACGCCAGCACCGCCGATATACAACTCACCCACGGCTCCAAGCGGAACAACCTGCTGCTCGGCATCGAGCAGGTATAGGCGCGTGTTTGCGAGCGGCCTGCCGATCGGTGCATACGCGGCGGTCCCGCGGGCCTCATTCGTACCGAGCGCTGCGCAGGTCGACCAGATCGTCGTCTCTGTCGGCCCGTACACGTTCCATAGCCGGCCGACCTTCGACGCCAGCTCGCGTGCGAGTGCGCGCGAAAGCCCCTCGCCGCCGCATAGCGCCTTCAGACGGGTGGCGCCCGCCCATCCGCCGGACAGCAACATGCGCCATGTGGCCGGTGTGGCCTGCATCAAACTGATTTCATTCTGGTCCAGCAACACGCTTAGGGCAACCGGATCCGCGTTGTCCGAACGTCCGCACAGCACGATACATGCGCCATGGATCAGCGGCAGGTAGAGTTCGAGCGCGGCAATGTCAAAAGCGATTGTGGTCAGCGCCAGCACGCGTTCGTCCGCATGCATACCAACGGTATGACCGATCGACTGTAGCAGGTTAACTACGCCCCGATGCTCGACCATAACTCCCTTGGGCTTTCCCGTCGAGCCCGAGGTATAGATCACGTAGGCGAGGTTCGACGCCGACAGACCCATCGCAGCCGCATCCAGGTCCGACTCCAGTTCATCGATCCAGTCGCCCGCCTGTTCATCTAGCAACAGCACCGAGGTGCAGGCAGCGCCAAACATTGCACGCAAGCCCGGGTCAAGACGCGAATCAAGCAGTACAAGCACAGCTTCGCTGTCGTGCACTGCGTGCGCAAGCCGCTCAACCGGATGAGCCGGGTCGAGCGGGACGTAGGCACCGCCCGCCTTGAGCACCGCGAGCAGGCCAATGATCATGTCGCATCCGCGTTCCATGCATATCGCGACCGGCGTGTCAGCACCGACGCCGCGCTGCCGGAGATGCCGCGCCAGACGGTTCGCCCGCGCATTGAGTTCGCGGTAGCTCAGAGAGGTGCCGCTATGCACCAGCGCGATCTTTTCCGGATGACTGCGCGCCTGCATCTCGAAAAGTTGATGGATGCATGCGTCGTCCTCGAACGCTGCCTGCGTGTCGTTCCACTCAAACACTTGCTGCCGTCGCTCGTCGCCGTCAATCAACTGGTGCGCGCTCATCGGAACCAGTTCGTTGTCGGTCATTTGCAGCAATATTCGAATTAGGTAGCGTGCGTGTCGTTCGATAGTGAGCCGATCGAACAATGCGGTCGCATACTCGAAGCGAGCCAGCAGTCTGTGTTTTTCCTCCACAATGCGCAACGTCAAGTCGAACTTGGCGATGTCGTAGGGTGTGTAGACCGCACTAAGCTTTAGGCCGGGAAAATCGATGTCGTCGGTAACCGCAGTCTGCCAATTCAGCATGACCTGGAACAGCGGGCTATGAGACGTGCTGCGCGCAGGCTTGAGTGCGTCCACCATGTACTCGAACGGCAAGTCTTGATGGTCATGCGCGGCGATGACGGTCTCCTTTGTGCGCCGCACGAGTTCGACTGCGTTCGGCGCCCCGTCCAAATTGATCCGCAGGGGTAACGTATTGGCAAAGAAACCGATCAGCGTTTCAAGCTCCGCACGCCCGCGCCCAGCAACCGGCGATCCCACAACCAGATCATTCTGGCCTGACAGGCGCGACAGCACTGCTGACCAGCCGGCCAGGACCGTCATGAATAAGGTCGCCTGATGGCGCGTGCTGAACTGCCTGAGTCGCGCGGTCAGCTCCGCATCGATCTCGACGTTTACGGAGGCGCCGCTGTAATCCTGGACCGACGGCCGGGCACGGTCGGCCGGCAACGTCGACACTGCGGGAGCACCCTGTAACTGTTTTCGCCAGAAGTCAGTCTGTGCGTGCAGCGCTCCCTGTTCGAGATTGGCCCGCTGCCAGACCGCATAGTCGACGTACTGGATTTCCGGCCTAGGCAGGGTGTGTTTCCGGCCCTCGGACAAGGCCCGGTAGATTGCAACGAGCTCGCCGGCCAGCACGCGCATTGACCATCCATCCGAAACCATATGGTGCATGCAGACCTGCAGAAGATGATCCTGCGCATCGAGCCTGGTCAGGTTCGCGCGCAGCAGCGGGCCGACAGCCAGGTCGAACGGTTGCAAGACGAGTGCACCGGCCAATTCGAGCGCCGTACGCATGCGCTCAGACGATTCCATGTGGCTCAAGTCATGGAGATACAGGCGAATTGCAAGTTCCCCTGTTACGTTGATGGCAGGTCGCCCATCCTCGTTACAAAAGCGTGTGCGCAGGATGTCATGACGTTGCATGATCGTGTTCAGCGCATCCTCCAGTGTCGGGAGATTGATCTCCCCTTGCATGCGCACGCAGAATTCCTCGTTGTATGCGGCGCTCGCAGGCTGCAGCTGATTCAGAAACCACAGACGCTGCTGGCCGAACGACAGCGGCGTACCTGCCGGCGCAGATAGCGCTTTCTGCTCGGGTGTCCAGCTTCCGCCGCGCTCATCCAGGAATTGCAGGAGCGCCGCCTTGTGGATGCGCAGGGCAGTGATCATGGTATCGTCTGGCGCGCCACGACTGAATGTAACGACCAGTTCGTCGCCGTCCCGCTTGAGTTGGACTGAAGCGTCGGCAAGTGTTTCGAGCAAGTGGGTTAAGCTCATACTCGCACAACCACCGCTTCCGTCGCCCGGGATTGGTCCAATAGAGGCAGGATCCTGTTCAGGGTCGACGCTTTCGCCGCCTTCAACACATCCAGGTGCTCCGCGAGTTCTTCGAGCTTTGCATGCTCGAAAAGATCTCGGATCGGGAGCGTAAGATTGAAGGCCTCGCCGATGGCATTGTTCAGCTTCACCGCAAGCAATGAGTCACCGCCGATTTCGAAGAAACGATCCTGTGTTCCGACCGCCTGCAAGTTCAGGACTTGCGCATAGATCTGCGCCAACGTCGTTTCGCTCGGCGTACGTGGGGCGACATAGCGGCGGTTCACCGCCACCCTGCCCGGCTTGGGTAAAGCCTTGCGATCGAGTTTTCCGCTGGCGGTCAGCGGCAGTTGATTCAGGTAGGTCAGGCTGGACGGAATCATGTAGTGGGGCAACGAGCGTTTCAAGTGTTTGCGCATGACGTTGGCACTTGGCGGTGCCTTTTGCGAAAGTTGCCGCAGTTCGTTCAGATACGGTAAGGCCTGCAAGGCCGCTTCGGTATCCATCCAGTCGATGAGACAGGCGATCTCGTTGACACCGATGTCCCTCAACTGCGAGACCACGTCGACACAGGTCTGTGGCGTACCAATCAGCGACGCGGTTCTGGAATAGCGTTCGAAAGCATAGTTCACGATGGTGTCGATGTTCTTCTCGTCAAGGCTGCTGGTCGGAATATCCATACCCTTCGCGAAGGCTTCCAGCAGCCCGAGATGCGAACGCATGTAGCGCGTAAACGGCGCTTTCGCCCTATCCAGGGTCTGTTCAAAATCCGGTCCGAGAAACGTATGCACCATCAGTGTGACGCGACCGCGTTTCGGATCGTGGCCATGCTCGGCCAACGCCTGCCGGTAGACCCCGATATTTGTCGCCACCTCATCGATAGTCTGGCCGAGAAGATGGGTCAACAGGTTGGCGCCGAGCGCACCGGTCTGCGCGAAAGTAGCGGGATTTCCGGATGAGGTCACCCAGAGTGGCAGCTCGGGCTGTATAGGCTTCGGGTAAATTCGTACCGAGGATGATTTCCCGGCGCCGTCAGGCAACGCAAGCTGCTCTCCGCGCCAAAGCGCCTTGAGCGCGTCGATCCCGGCCGCCATCACTTCCTTGCGGCACGGGTAGTTGTCGGGCGCCAGTACGAAGTCGCGCGGCACCCACCCGGACGCTACAGATACGCCGACGCGCCCGCCGGAAAGATTGTCAACCACTGACCATTCTTCGGCAACACGCACCGGGTTCTGCAGCGGCAGGACCACACTGCCGGAGCGCAAATGTACGCGGTGCGTGATTGTCGCGAGTGCGGCGCTCAAGGTCGCTGGGTTCGGATACAGGCCCCCGACTTCATGGAAATGGCGCTCGGGCGTCCATACCGCGTGAAAGCCGTTTTTATCTGCGTAGCGGGCGGATTCGATGTATAGCCGATATTTATCGGTCGGATCGTAGGTCTCGGCGCCAAAGTAGAACAAGCTGAAACCCTGGAAGTCATCATCGTGCGCGCTGGAATCTTGCGTCGCCTGCGGCACCACATACGCTGCAAGCCGGTATCCGTCCTCGCTCCCGGCATCGGCCACCACCACGCATTCTTTGACGCAGGGATGGCTCGCCAGCGCCTGTTCCACCTCGCTCGGCTCAATGCGGAACCCGCGAATCTTTAACTGAAAATCGTTACGACCCAGATACTCGATATTTCCATCTGGGCGAAAACGCGCGAGGTCGCCCGTACGATACATCCGCATATCTGGCTTTGAGGAAAACGGGTCCGCGGTAAAACGCTCGGTTGTCCGCTCCGGTTGATTCAAGTAGGCGCGGGCCACACCAACTCCGGAAACGTAGAGCTCGCCAGATACTCCGGGCGGAACTTGTTGCCCCCACTTGTCGAGGATGTAGATGTGTGTATTAGCGATCGGACGACCAATGATCGAGCCGTCGTCGAGCGTCGTCATCGCCGGCGCAGTGTATTCATAGGCGGTCGAATCGCCATTCGCTTCGGAGGAGCCGTAAAAATTGAACAGACGGATTCCGCGATGCCGATCGCTGAATGCGCGCACCAGATCAGGTGCAAGGCGTTCCCCACTGCACATGATGGTGCGCACGGAGGCGAATGCCGCGCCGTCAAGCGTCACGAAGTGCTTCAGCAAGGAGGGCACGAGCACCAGATTGGTGACGCCGCACTGGCTGACTCGTTGCGCAAAAGCGAGCGGATCGCGCGTACTGTCCGGTTCGAACACAACGAGACTGCCGCCGCACGTCAGGGTTTCCAGGATTTCAGTGACGGAATCGACGAAGCCGATGCTGGTCTTGAAAGCCGTGACCAGCGGCATTTCCGCAACAGCCTGATGAAACCACGCAAGCCGGTTGCGCAGGCCCGCGACCGTGTTGGCCACGCCCTTCGGACTGCCGGTCGAGCCAGAGGTGTAGATAATGTAGGCGATGCTTTCATCCGGCGCGGGCAGATCCGCCGGCACCAGGTTCGAGGCCGGCTGAAGCTGCCATGCGGGCGCGTCCTGATCCATGTCGACCAGCCTGGCAGGAGACGCGTCCGGGGCCAGCGATTCCTGAATCGCGGCACGTGCGGCGTCCGGAATTCCTGACCGGACCAGAACCGCAGCCGGTGCGCTGTCGTCCAGCAGATGCTTGAGCCGCTCCGTCGGATATGCCGGATCGAGCGGCACATAGCTTCCACCCGCCTTAAGTATGGCCAGGATTGCGATCGGCAATTGCGGGCAGCGAGGCATGCAGACGGCGACCGGATCGTTCGGCCGGACGCCTGACGCCACCAGATGACGGGCCAGGCGATTGGCTTCTTCGTTCAGTTCGCGATAACTGAGGCAGCGCTCATCGCTGATCACGGCAATGGCCTTGCCATGGTCGACAGCCTGTGCCTCGAACATCTGATGCACCCGCTCCGGCACATTGTAAGACGCGCCGGTGTCGTTCCAGGCCGCGAGTTGTGCCAGTTCATCCTGCCCAAGTAGCGGCAGACGGCACAACGGCGTGTCGCTTTCATCAAGGATCGCGTCGATCAGCAGGCGCAGGCGTTGATGCACGGAGACGATCGCGGCCGCATCGAAGTAGCGCGTGTTGAACACGAAATCGAGCCGGATATCGTCGCTGCGATTAAATTCCCGGACGAACAGGGTCAGCGGCGTCTGCTGATATCCGTTGAGCATGGCGACCGAAACGCCGCGCGCCGTACCCATCACCACGTCATGATCATGGCGCTCGTAGGATAAGCAGATGTCGAACATCTGAGACCGTTCGGCCTGGCGCAGTCCAAGTACGCGATTGAGTTCGCTGATCGGAAAACGCTGGTTTCTGTAATCCCTCTTCAGTACGCCGCCCAGTTCACGCAGCGCATGATCGAAGCCGAGTTCCATCGACAAGTTCATGCGTACCGGGCTGATGCCGGCAAACTGGCCGAAAGTATTCTTGAACGCGGCATTCGAGCGGTTCAGCACCGGAATGCCGATCGTGACATCTTCACGCTGGGTGGTGCGCGCGGCATATACGTACAACAGGGCAAGGATGACCTGAAACGTCGTCGCCCCCCTGCTCTCCGCATAATCTCCGATGCGGTCATAGAGCGCGCGCGGAAGTGTGAAGGTCATGCAGTCGCTCGCTCGCCCTCGCACGGCTTCACCCATGCGACGCCGCGGTGTAAACAAGGCTTCCGGAACGTCCTCGTATTTCGACAGCCAGTACGTGCGTTGCCGATGATAGGCGTCGCTGCGCAAATACTCCCGATCGCTCGAAACGTAGCCTGTGTACTGCGGCACGGAAAGGTCCGGCTCCTGCCCGGCTTCCAACGCGCCGTAGATTGCGGCCATCGAGTGGCCCAGCAAGGCGATGCCCCATCCATCCGTGACCAGGTGATGAAAATGCATGGACCAGTAACACAAGGCATCCGATATCTTGATGAGATCGCAGCGGAAAAGACGCTGGCCATACAGTTGGAATGGCTGGTCCAAGCTTTCTTGCACCCAGCGCTCGGCGGCAGCGTGCGCATCCGGCAGCTTTGAAAAATCGTGCAGCGGCACTTCGAATCGCAAGCCTCTTGGGAATGTCTGCTGCGGCTCGCCGTTCGTATCATCGGGGCGGACGAGAACGAGGCGCAGAGCGTCGTGCTTCTGAAGAAGAAGGTTGAACGCCTGCGTGAAACGGCCGCGGTCGAGTTCGCCTTCGATACGCATGTAGCCGCCGATGTTGTATAAGGGAACGTCGGCGTGCATGACCTGATCGAACCACACCTCGCGCTGGGCGGAGGTCAGCGGAAAGCGCTCCTCGCGCGCGTCAAGGGCAGCGGGGATCGAGTCTTCAATCACGAATACCTCCTTCACCACAGTCTGTCAGCCCGGAACACGTGAGTGCCCGACCGGTCTTTGTCGCGACCGCCCGACACCGGCAAAGCGTGAAGGCGAACCCGTCCACGCTCTCGTGCAAATCAAATAGAGTTATATTCACGTCGTACTCCTCCGGCTCGGATTCCATCCCCGCGACTCGCAGGCGGCGCAGAATGCGGCGTCGCAGCAAAGTAGGATGTCATCGTGAAGTCTTATTGCCGAGGTACCATAAGTGCAGGTTCCGTGCCACTCTGATCAAAAACCTAAGTAGTTGAAATCATTACGGATTAGTTCACAAGAAAACCGAGGGTCGATCTTTGCGGATGGAATTCCAGACGCGCCCTGATTCGGTTCCGAAAAAGGTAACGTGCGCACGAGCCGGATCAGGCGAGGCGATTGAGATGGGTTAATTCGACATGTAACGGCGGTCCCGGTTTGTGTCGAATTCTGTTACGCTCTCACCACAAAAAGGCGACTGCACGGGTTTCAACAGAACCTTGATGCTGGCAAGAAAAAATCAGGACTTCCTAAAAAGGAGACACGCCCCATGTTTTTGGACACAACCGATTTCCCGTCGCTCGTTCGGCTGCAAAACGAGTGGCAAAAGGTGCTGGACGAGTTGCATAACTTGAGCAACACCTACTTCATCGATTGGCCGGAGCGCGATATCTACAGCGGCAAGTGGACGGTCTTTGGGCTCTACAAATTTGGAAAGCGCGTCGACGAACACTGCGCTCTTTGTCCGAGGACGACCGAACTGGTTGAAACAATTCCGGGACTCGTCACTGCTGGCTTCTCTTCGCTTGCATCCGGCACACATATAGCCCCGCATGTCGGCTATACCAATAAAGTTCTGAGATGCCATCTCGGACTCATCACACCAGCTGATTGCGGCATCAAGGTCGCCGGCGAGACGCGAACCTGGCGCCCCGGATCCTGCTTCGTGTTCGACGATACATATCTTCACGAAGCTTGGAACAAGAGCGACACAACCCGCGTCGTGCTGCTGCTTGATTTCAAACGTGACGTCCAAAGTGAAATATCGTTCCCGGAAGCTGTGACATCCTATTAACGGTCATCCGTGAGCATGGCCGACCCACACGTCTCGCCGCGAGATTTCCGTGCTTGATGCGTCTGACGATCGGAGGCGCCCCCCGAAAAATCGTGTGCAAGACGATTGCGCGCGATGGGCTGGCAGGCTTTCGCATCAAGGAACGGATCATGTGGATCGTCAAAGGGCATCGCGGCCTGGAAGTCGAAAGGAAACCAAGTGCCAAACTCTAAAGTGATTCTTGTCGAAGACGACACAGCGCTACGTATCGCGACGTCTCAAACCCTGGAACTTGGTGGATTCGAGGTCCTTCAGTTTGGCAAGGCGGAGGACGCAGGCCGGGCGGTCGACTCGCGTTTCGAAGGGGTCATACTGACCGATGTTAGACTGCCGGGCCGCTCGGGCATGGATCTTCTGCGCGAGGTATCCACGGTTGACCCCGACATCCCGGTGATTCTTGTCACAGCTCACGGCGATATCAATATGGCCGTCGATGCGATGCGAGCAGGGGCCTATGATTTCGTCACCAAGCCTTTCGCCTCTGAATGCCTCCTGGGAGCGGTCAAACGCGCATCGGAGAAGCGTTCCCTCATTATGGAAGACCGGCTGCTGCGAAGAACCTCGCGCAGTCGTCTTCCTGCACCGCTCATGATTGGTGAATCCGAGGCACTTAACCGAGTGCGCGCTCAGGTCGCCAGTCTTGGGCCAACGGCCGTCGATATTCTGATCAATGGCGAGACCGGGACAGGAAAAGAAGTGATTGCAAGACAGCTTCACGTGATGAGTGAACGCACAGGGCCATTTGTAGCAATCAATTGCGGGGCTTTACCTGAGTCCATCTTTGAAAGCGAGATGTTCGGCCATGAAGCCGGAGCGTACACCGGGGCGCAAAAGCGCCGTATTGGTAAATTCGAATACGCAAGTGGAGGAACGATATTTCTTGACGAGATCGAAAGCATGCCACTTTCGCTACAAGTCAAACTGCTCAGAGTACTACAGGAGCGGCGCGTCGAGCGCATCGGCGGAAACCAGTTGATTCCGATTGACTGCCGCGTCATCGCCGCCACGAAAACCGACTTGATCAAGTTAAGCGAGAAGGGCGAGTTCCGTACAGATCTTTTCTATCGAATTGGCGTAGTTACAATCGATTTACCTCGTCTTGCACATCGCCGTGAAGACATCCCGCTCCTGCTGTCCCATTTCGTGGCAGAGGCCTCGTGCCGGTTTGGACGCCCTATGCCTTTTTGGAGCGAACAGGATATGAGTGATTGGATGCGACATGAATGGCCAGGCAACGTCAGGGAATTGCGCAATTTCGCTGACCGCCTCGTGCTTGGCATGGCACAGCAGCCTGACTATGTCGGTCCAAAACACTCCGTGCTCTCGAACAACGGCCTGCCTAGATCCGAAAGTCTTCTCGTTGATTGCTCCTTACGCGAGCAGGTGGGCGCCTATGAAAAAATTGTCATTTCGGAGGCACTTACCAGAAGCAAGGCCAGCGTGACTGAGGCCGCAGATTTGCTTCGCATCTCGAAGAAAACGCTCTACGATAAAATAAAGCGTCTAGGAATTCCGATTAAGGAATAGACTGTAATTTCAATAGGAATGAAGTGTTTTAGGTCGCTATGAAAATGCACTAACGCTAGCATCCACTGATCCATCGTAAGTTGCACGACATTTAACCTAAAATGGAACAAATCAATCGATAATGTCATTGCCATGGCACGCCAAGGTATTTCTCATGGTACAAAGAAGCGTACCGGGACTGGAATGAGATTAACGGCATCTCGCTAGGGTGTGACAACATTTCTCGA
The DNA here is from genome assembly GCF_001428545.1 of Noviherbaspirillum sp. Root189. GTDB lineage: Bacteria > Pseudomonadota > Gammaproteobacteria > Burkholderiales > Burkholderiaceae_D > Noviherbaspirillum. Next base: position 318,522 of record NZ_LMHZ01000067.1, on the reverse strand, counting down.
AGATGGAAAGCAGGCACAACACACTGCCGAATGTATGGTCAAGTGTTTCCGTCAGTTGCCAGTCGCTACACTGCTCGACGAAAGGCCGTTACCTGTCGTTGTTCAGGCCGTGGAAGAAGCCATGTCAACCCGGGACGTGCCACCTAGGCAGATCTGGAAGTCGTGAATCAGATTGTCTTCGAAGTTATTGGACACATCCTGACCGAACACGAGTGCATCAACATGCGATTCTCGATGCGAGGCGATGTGTACGCATGGGAACTCAAGAAGGGCAAATGAAACCCGCAGGTACGGGGCCGCGAGCTGCCACCCTTCTTCGACTATGAGTTAGCCAATGGCGTCTATGCCGCAGCATCAGCGGCGGCTCTAGTCGGCTATCGCCGGCTGTTCAGGGGCCATCGGGTATACCTTGCTACGCGCGGGGACCGAATGACACCGCCCCTACTACTCCAATCGGTTCATTCTGGCGATGTGCGGCATGATCACGGTCGGTCATACATCAATGTTCTCGTGTGGACTACTCAGCGCGATGAAAGCTATATCCTTAGTAATCCACACTCTATATGACACTTAGTCGAGCGACACGCCGGTTTGCTTGACGATTTTCGACCAGCGTGCCAGTTCTGATTTCATGTAGGCGCCGTATTCTTCCGGTGTTGAGCCTAGAGGAATAGCGCCTTGGGCAGCCAGCTTCTTTTGAACATCGGGGCTCTGCAGTGCTTTCATCAGCTCGCTGTTGATCCGCTTGATGATGGGTTCTGGCGTCTTGGCCGGAACCATCAGTCCTTGCCAGGCGCTCACCTCAAAGCCGGGCAGGCCTGATTCTGCTACCGTTGGCGTATCGGGGAATATGGGAATACGCTTTGGCGTCGTGACGGCGAGCAAGCGCATCCGCTTGTCGCGCACAAAGCTTGCAACCGAATTGATCGTGTCCGTCATGAATTGGATCTGACCACCGACGAGATCAGCGTCGGCGGGCGCACTGCCCTTATAGGGAACGTGTACCGCATCAATGCCATTGGCTTGCAAGAATTGGAACGCGCCCAGATGGGTGATATTGCCGCTGCCGGCGGAACCATAGGAAAGCTTGCCGGGATTTGCCTTGGCATAGTCAATAAACTCCTTCACGTTGTTGACCGGCAGTGATGGATTCACCACTAACGCGAGCGGTACGGTTGCCGTCAGGGCCACTGGCATCAGATCCCGCTGCACATCATAGGAAAGGCTCTTATACAGCGCGGGGCTGAGAACGATGGACGAGGTGTTGTACAACACCGTATAACCATCAGCTGGCGCCTTTGCGACCAGCCCTGAACCAATATTGCCGTTCGCGCCGCCCCGGTTGTCGACGATGATCTGCTGCCCCATCTGCTCTCCCATCTTCTGGGCCAGGACGCGCGCAACAAGGTCGGTAGGTCCGCCTGGAGGAAATGGCACTATTAGTGTGATGGGCTTGCTCGGGTAGGCTGACTGAGCCTGTGCTACCGGTGCGGCAAAGGTAACAAGGGCGGCAACGCCGACGGCCATCGCGACCCCAGCTTGCGTGAAGCCCGATCGAAGCTGGCGTAAGCTAAATGATTTCATTTTGTCTCTCCTTAAATTGGTGTGTTGCCGGATATGGCGATTGCTACATTGATGTACCGAACGAGACGCTTATTCCGCGCTTACCTACGTTCGTATCTGTCTGCACTGCAAATTTCACTGGCATGCCACTCACGCCGGAATGTCCTTATGTCGCATGGTTACGTCCCGCCAGCATCCGCCGAGCGGTGTAAGTCATTACCAGTTCATCGCGCTGGTTATAGACTTTGATAGTGGAGTCGACGATCGCCCTGCCACCTTTCGAGGTAGGACGTATATTGTCGACTTCGACAATGGCATAAATGCGGTCGTTGACCAAAACGGGAGCATGGATTTTCTGTGTCAGTTCCAGCATTGCAAGACCAGTTCCCTGGATCATGGTTTGCAATAGCAAACCTTCGATCAAGGTATAGGTGAGCGCAGCAGGCACCGGTCTGCCTGCAATGCCACCTTCAAGCGGCTCACTATCGATGAACATGACTTCCAGCATGCCGGTGACGCCAATAAATCCGACGAGGTCGGCTTCGGTCACGGTACGACGAAAAGTCTTGAGGCGTTGACCTGGCTCCAGGTCCTGCCAATAAAATCCCTGACCAAGTTGCTGCACCGGTTTTGTGTCGCTCATGTTGTCCTTTCAGTCGTCAGAATTGTGGGGCTTCGCAATACCAAGTTCGGCCATGACTTCCTCGGTATGCTCCCCCAGCCGTGGCGCCATGCGCACAGGGGGGCGCTCATGGTCAAATTTCACGGGAACACCAGGAAAAGCGAGCTGCCCCATGTGGGGATCAGTCAGCGTTTCAAAGAAGCCTGTCTGTCGCAGATGTTCGTCCTGCTGCAGTTCTTCGAGCCGGAGCATCGGCGATGCGGGTATCTCTAGCCGGCTGAAGGTTTTCAGCCACGCATCGGTGCTTCGGCCCGCAATCACCTCCGCGGCTATCTCATATAACTGTGCAATATGAGTCGTACGAGCAGCAATGTTTATAAAGCGTTCGTCGCTGGCAAGGGCCGGTCTGCCAGACTCAATGAAAAAGCGCTGCCAATGTACATCGGTATAGGGCATCGCACAGACGTATCCATCGGTCGTGCGGTAAGGGCGCCGCCACTGATTCAATACGCGGGGGTAGCCGGCAGCGGCAAGTGGCGGATCGAAATGCTGGCCGTAAAAATGTTCAACAAGATTGAACGCCACCATGGATTCCAGCATTGGCACTTCGACATACGAGCCCGTGCCTGTACGTTCGCGCTTGAACAGTGCCGCGAGGATCGCGTGCGCGGCAACCAGCGCACAGGTTTTGTCACCTGCGATGGTAGGGAAATACTGTGGCGTCCCGGTCTGTTTTTCCATCAGTGCGGCGCTACCGGACAGTCCCTGAATGATGTCATCGTATGCAGGCATCCCTCCGTAGGGTCCGTCCTCCGAAAATCCGAGCAGGCCGACATACACGAGGCGCGGATTGCGTTTGCGCAGTGTATCCGGGTCCAGCCCGATGGCAGCTAACTTTTGTGGGCGGATACTGTGCATTAACACATCAGCGGTGTCGACAAGCTTGAGCAGCGCTTCCCGGGCTGCGGGAGTCTTCAAGTCCAGCACGACGCTGCGCTTGCCACGGTTAACACCCAGGAAAATTGCACTCATGCCGGGCTCGGTCGTCGGTCCTGTCTTTCGGGTCGAATCTCCTTCCGGGGTTTCAATCTTAATGACGTCTGCGCCGTAGTCGGCAAGGATCTGGCTGGCGTAAGGGCCGAATACAACCGTGCTCAGGTCCAGTACGCGAATGCCGTTTAAAGGAAGCATCAGTTCTCCTTGGTGAGCCTGATATTGTGAAAAAAAGTATCTATGCTGCCAGTACGAGTTTGCCAATCATGTTCCCGGCTTCCAGCAGCGCATGCGCCTGCCGAAGGTTATTCGCGTTCAGGCCTTTAAAGTGATTTTTCGCGGTACTGCGCAATTTCCCGGCATCAATCAGGCTGGCAATGCGATTTAGTATGCGGTGCTGCTCTATCATGTCGGGTGTCGCGTGCAGTGAGCGGGTAAACATGCCTTCCCAGCTGAACGAAGCACTCTTTCCGCGCAATTCATTCATGGGCAACGGGGATTCGCTTTCTACCAGCGAGCAAATATGCCCGTGGGGTTTGATAAGCTTTGCCATGGTTGAAAAATACCGGTCCGTATCGGCCAAACAGAGAATAAAATCAACCGTTCGTATGTTGTGCGCGGCAAGTTGTGCCGAAAGATCCTCACGATGGTCAACGACAATGTCGGCGCCGAGATGGCTGCACCATGCCTGCGATTCTGCCCGTGATGCAGTCGCAATCACATGAAGTTTCCCGACGGCTTTCGCCAGCTGGATTGCCATTGACCCTACCCCACCGGCGCCACCGATGACGAGCACGGTTTTTCCAGCATCATCGCCATTCGTCGAAATACGCATGCGCTCGAATAACGCTTCCCATCCAGCCAGCGACGCGACGGGCAGCGCAGCGGCCTCTGCGAAACCAAGCGACGCCGGCATCGCCCCCGCCAGGCGTTCGTCAACCAGGTGCAGTTCCGCGTTGCAGCCGGGACGCAAGAGGCTGCCCGCATAGAAGACACGGTCTCCCGGTACAAACAGTGTCACTTGCGAGCCAACATCCACCACCGTGCCGGCAGCATCCCAGCCGAGAATGCGTGGTCGTCCGTCGCCATGCGGCCGTGCACTGCGCATTTTTATATCAACCGGATTGACCGACACTGCCTCGACTCTGACCAGGAGATCCCGTCCCTCGGCTACTGGAAAGGGAATATCGAGGTCGACCAGCGACTCGATGTCGCGGTCGGAAGTTTCAGCGGGGATTCCGATTGCCTTCATATGCGCCCTATTGCTGCTCTACCTTGGCTTTGACAACGATCTTCTTCCAGAGCTCGATCTCGGCAGCCTGGAAACTGCGCATTTCCTCCGCGCCGCCACTCATGACTTCCGCGCCCTGGCGTTCGTAGAACTCGCGTGTTTCCGGCATGCGGGCAATCTGTGTCAGGAGCGAAGATAGCTTCTCGGTTTCCGCTTTCGGCGTCTTGGCCGATACCATGGCGCCTACCCAGACATAAGCCTGGTATCCCGGCAAGCCGCTTTCCGCAGCGGTCGGAACATCCGGCAAGGCCGGTGCGCGTCGTTCGGATGCCACGGCAAGCGCGCGTACCTTGCCGCCCTTGACCAGGCCTTGTGTGGCCGTAATGTCCGAGAAGGTCAGGTCAACCGTCCCGGAGGCAACGCCGGCAAGAGCGTCCGAAGCGCCCTTATATGGCACGTGCACAGTACTGACACCCGCCACGTCATTGAACAGTTCAGCCATCAGCTGATAGCCGGCGGAGCCGGATGCGTAGTTCAGTTTGCCTGGCTGCGCCTTGGCAACCTTGATAAGGTCTGACACGGTTTTGTACGGCGAATTCGGTGGCACCGCGAGAACCGCCGGCGCGCGCATCATCATCGACAGCGGCGCAAAATCGGTCTGCGGGTTGTACGGCAATTTCTTGAACAGGGCAACATTAACGGCTAGTGTGGAGTTGCTGCCGACGAAAACCGTATAGCCGTCAGCCGGTGCCGATAACACGTTCTGGACGCCGATAAATCCATTCCCGCCGGGGCGGTTTTCGACAATGACTGGCTGGCCCGTAAGTTCGGACAACTTCTTGCCGAAGTAGCGTGCCGACGTATCGGTTCCGCTCCCGGGAGGGAAAGGGACAACGAACTTGATTACGCGGGACGGGAAGTCCTGCGCAATTGCCTGTAGTGCCGGCACCAGCATTGCTGCACATCCAACTGCGGCCGACATCATGACGCTGCGATAAGATTTCTTTAACATTTCAAGTCTCCTCCGGGCATTCTCGCCCTGTAATTCATTAACGACATTCACGTTCTGGCTGAACGTATGAAATCGACGATCCGATCCTCACCTGACTGCAATACTCTCTGCCCTACAATGCGATTCCAATGTGCTTCGGAACCATGTGCGATTCGCCATTCATGCAGCCGACGGGTCAGTAACTGAAGGTCATATTCTTCGGTCACGCCGATGGCACCATGTACCGCGTGAGCAATCGATGCGACCAGTACGGCAGCCTCGCTGGTACGTGATTTTGCAATGGCGCTGGCAAGCGGCGCCGGCGTGCGTGCATCGCCATGGAACGCTGCTTCAGCCGCAATCAACGAGGCAGCGACATGCTCAGCCATCACGCTGATCTGATGCTGTATTGCCTGAAACTTGCCGATCGACTTGCCGAACTGGGACCGGTCATTGGCGTACTGCAGCGTCATATCGAAGGCACGGCGCATGGCTCCGGCCAGTAAAGCGGCATGCAACGCTGCGCCGAACTCAGCCAGGCCGCCAGCAGCCAAGGTGGTTTGCGCAAGCCCTGCATCGACATCGGCTTCCCAACTCATGCTCGCGACCAGACTGCCATGCACGCCGGTCGAGGTCCGTACTGCGCTTGCGCCCGGTAGGACAAGCACACGTTCGCCATCCTGGGCGATGACATGGTTAGCGATCGCGCCATAAGGCACAAGCGGGCAGATCAGGCGTCCGTTCTCCATGCGGCGCAATGCCGGCGCGAACGTCAACATGCCGGATGGGATTTCCGTTCGTGCCGCCAGCACGGCACGCGCGGCAATGCTTTGCGCCAGAGGCACGGGCATCGCATAAGCACCTAATGTGGTCAAAATTGGAAACAGCTCCGCCAGGGCTAAGCCGGCGCCGCCGTGTTCTTCGGAGGCAAGCAATTCAAGAAAGCCCGCTTCTGTTACAGCATTCCACAATGCGTCAGGGGAGCCGCCGGCCTCAATCGCACGCACGGCTGCCGGCGTACACTGGTCCTTCAGAATATCTTCAATGGCTTCTACAAACATTGCTGGTTCCTTTAACGCAAGCCGAGCCCGCGGGCGATCATGCCGCGCAGGATTTCACGTGTACCGCCTCGCAGGGAGTAAGTCGGCGCAACCTGATTAACATAAGCAACCGTGCGGTATAAATCCGCGTCCACGATGTCATGCGGGTCCGCCGCAATTGCCGCTTCTATGACAGCCGGAATGGTTTGTTCGAATTCTGTGCCGATATCTTTCACCAGCGCGGCTTCGACGACGGGACTCGCGCCCTTTACCAGCTGGCTGGTGACTGTGACGGACATGTTGCGCAGCGTCGCAAGATGCGCCGCAAACCGGCCAATGGTGGCAACATGTGCTTCCACATTACCGCTTCGCCTCAGGTCATCGATCCAGTAATCAAGCAACACGATGCTTGAGTACAGCCTTTCCGGACCGCTTCGCTCGAACGCCAGTTCTGCGGTGACTTGTTCCCAGCCCCCGCCTTCCTCGCCGATCAGTGCATCGTTCGCCAGCTCGACATCATCGAAAAACACTTCCGAAAAATGGGCGTCGCCGGCCAGATCCTGGATCGGGCGCACGGTGACGCCTGGCAGTGAAAGGTCAACGATGAATTGCGACAAGCCGCGTTGCCGATCTTCTGCACTACCGGATGTCCTCACCAGCGCAATCATGTACTGGCATCGTGGCGCATTGGTTGTCCAGATCTTGCGTCCGCTGAGACGCCAGCCTTTGTCTGTACGGGTCGCCCGGGTGCCGACGCTGGCAAGGTCTGAACCGGAATTCGGTTCGCTCATGCCGATGCAAAAGAAAGCCTCCGCGGCACAGATCTTCGGCAGGTAAAAGCGGCGTTGCGCTTCAGTGCCGTATTTCAGGATCAGCGGCCCGCTCTGGCGATCGGCAATCCAGTGTGCAGACACCGGCGCACCGGCTATCAACAGTTCTTCGACCAGCACAAAGCGCGAAAATGCGTCCAGACTGGCGCCGCCGTATTCTCGCGGTAATGTCATACCAACCCAGCCGCGCTTGGCCATGTCGCGGCTGAACTCGGCGGAAAAGCCCATCCAGGAGCGCGCCCGGACATCCGGCGGTGTAGCTGGCATCCGTACCCGAAGGAATTCCTTAACTTCGGCCCGAAAGGCTTCCGCCTCGGCGGGAAGAGAGGCAAGACGGAAATGGTTGAGCAGCGCAGTCATTACGTCACTTCCTTGTATTGAGCAGTAAATTGCATGGGGTCTCCTTGTTCGCGACAGCGCCTCAGACGATGCCTCGGGCTTTCAGTGCTGCGATACGGTCTTCTGACATGCCGAGACGCGCGCCCAACACCTCATTAGTGTGTTCTCCCAAGGTGGGGGCAGCATGCTTATAGCGAATCGGCGTAGCCGAAAAACGGATCGGATTGGCCAGGCTCGGAATCTCTCCACCAACGGAATGGGGCAACGACAACTTCATTTGACGGTGCTGCACCTGCGGGTCTTCAAACACCTGCTGCATGTTGTTGATCGGTCCGCACGGAACATTGGCCGCTTCCATTTCCCTGACCCACTCCGTCATGGTGCGAGTCAGCATCGTCTCGGCGAGCTGCGGAATCAGGGCATCACGGTTGATGTTGCGCAGTCCTACCGTGACAAAGCGCGGGTCGACAGCCAGATCACTGCGCCCGATGACTTCGCAAAATGCGGCATATTGCGAATCATTGCCTACAGCGACAATGACCTCGCCTTCTTTGCAGCGAAACACCTGGTACGGCACCATGTTCGGATGCGTATTCCCCATCCGTTGCGGAATCTTGCCCGACATGAAGTAGTTCATCGCCTGATATCCGTTGATCGCTACGATGCAGTCGAGCAGAGCCATGTCGATGTATTGCCCTTCGCCGCTCACATGGCGATGCTCAAGCGCGGCAAGTATGGCCGTCGTTGCATACATGCCTGTCAACAGGTCCGAGATGGCGACACCGCTCTTGATCGGGCCACCGCCCGGTTCGCCATCGGCATGCCCGGTAATGCTCATCAGGCCACCCATCCCCTGGAATACAAAGTCATACCCAGGCAGCGATGCATAAGGGCCATCCTGCCCGAAGCCGGTGATCGAGCAGTAAACCAGGCGCGGGTTCAGCGGACGGAGATCTTCATAAGCGAGACCATAACGTGCGAGTGTTCCAACCTTATAATTTTCGACGACAACATCGGCGTCGCGAACCAGCTCACGAATGATCTGCTGGCCTTCTTCAGAGGCCAGATCGACGGTGATCGACTTCTTCCCGCGGTTTGTGCTCAAGTAGTATGCCGCGTTGGCAGTGTCGCGGCCTTCTGCATCTTTCATGAACGGTGGGCCCCAACCCCGGGTGTCATCGCCAGCACTTGGCCGTTCCACCTTGATTACCTCGGCACCCATATCAGCAAGGTTCTGTGTTGCCCATGGACCGGCGAGTACGCGTGTCAGATCAAGTACTTTCAGGTGTCCTAAAGCCGTTTTCATTCATCTTCCCGTGTAGTTGCAGTACGACTTGCCGTTTCGGCATGAGACAGAGCATAGTGCGGGCGTGCGCCGACAGTCCAATATTAATTTCTGCTTCCCTGATACTTAAGTGGTATCGCGTTCCCGGCAATATTGCACTGCAATATGTGGTTTTACAATCCTCTTAACAAATGCGCCTATCTCATTTACGTATCACGAAGTTCTTTTTTGATATTGGACAGACAGCGAAAGAATGAATAGGCTTGTTGGATATTTATTCTTAACCAATACCAACAGGAGATGCACATGGCGGACTTTTTACTTTACGAGCAAGAAGGGCATATCGTCACATTGACCATGAATGAACCGGAACGCCGCAATCCCCTGACGGGAAACAGCGCGGTGCCGGAATTCATTGCAGCAATCCAGCGAATCGAAAACGATCGTAGCGTGCGCGCTGTCATTCTCACGGGTGCCGGCAACGCATTCTCTTCGGGCGGCAATATCAAGGATATGGAGCGGCAGGCCTCCGGCGAAGTAACCGGCATGCAGATTCGGCAGGATTACCGTCAAGGTATCCAGAAACTGCCCCTGGCGTTGTTTAATCTGGAGGTGCCGATCATCGCGGCGGTCAATGGGGCAGCCATCGGCGCCGGATTGGACCTTACCTGCATGTGCGATATACGTATTGCTTCACGTCATGCCAAGTTCGCCGAAAGCTTTGTGAAGCTGGGGATTGTTCCTGGAGACGGTGGCGCCTGGTTGCTACCTCGCGTCATCGGCCTGTCGCGCGCAGCGGAAATGTCCTTTACGGGCCAGATAATCGATGCCGAACAGGCCCTCGCGTGGAACCTTGTGTCGCGCGTGGTTGCACCTGAGGACCTGCTTCCTACCGCGCGCGCATTGGCCGAGCAGATTGCAGCCAATCCTCCTCATGCGGTACGCATGACCAAACGCCTTCTGCGTGAAGGCATGCATACACGCCTTGATACCTTGTTGGAGATCTCAGCGGCATATCAAGTCCTTTCGCATCAGACACCGGACCATAGCGAAGCTGTCGCTGCCTTCCTTGAAAAGCGCGATCCGGTATTCAAGGGTTGACGGCGAAACGATGCTTGAGAATGCGGCGCGGGGCAATGCAGGTATACTATGGGCCTACGAGAATGCACCCCCCATGGACCTGCGCCGAATCCGTCACTTTGTCGTCCTGGCCGAGACGCTGAACTTCCGCCGGGCGGCGGAACGGCTGCATATGGCGCAACCGCCGCTATCGGTTTCGATCCAGAAGCTTGAAGCCGAACTTGGCACCAAACTGTTTATCCGTTCCCCTAACGGCGTCAGCCTCACTCCAAGCGGCGAAGCTGCATTGACGGAGGCGAGGCGCCTGTTGTTTCATGGTAGTCAATTCGCCCAGATTGCCCAAAGCGCCTCCGATGGGACAGGTGGCACGCTACAGGTAGGTTTTGTTGGCTCGACGACGTTCGGTATGCTGCAAAAGCTTGTTCCGTTGTTCCGTGCCGAATATCCCGGTGTGGAATTAATCCTTCGGGAAGCAACGTCAGCACGGATCATGCAGATGGTCGAGGAAGATTCGCTGGACGTGGGGCTAGTACGCACGCCGTTGCTACGCGGTTCAAGCGCAGCACTGGTTCCGCTCGAACGTGACCAGTTTATTGTGGCCCTGCCCCGCGGGAACCGCCTTGTGACGAAAGGATTACTTTCGCTGAAGGATCTGGCCGACGAATCCTTCATCATGTATGCGCGCACCGAAGCGGCAGGTTTGCATAGTGCGGCAATGCTTGCATGCCAGCAGGTCGGTTTTCTGCCACGTATTACACAGGAAGCGGTGCAGGTGCAGACCGTGCTCGCCCTTGTGGAAAGCGGACTGGGTGTCGCGCTTGTGCCTTCGGTCATGCAACGGTTTGTCAACGACAAAATCGTCTACCGGGCGCTGACGGATTCTCCGGCCGCAGCGGAGATCGGCCTCGCCTTGATTTACTTGCCACAGCGTGAAAGCGCTGCTGCACGGCGCTTCCGTACCCTTGCCTGCCGCGAGTTTCCGATACCGATTTAGGCTTCATTTTTAAACTTGATGCTGGCGATCCCAGTCGCTGTCTTCGGTCGCTAGTTCTCGCACTGCCCGGTGTGATGCCGTGTAGCCGTCAAATGGGATGCTCATGGGGATCTCGCCCCATTATCGCTGTCCCCAGCGCATGACCCTGACACGCTACGGTGGTGTTACGCTAAGGTATCGGCCCAGATGTTTAGCGCCCACTCCGCCGCGTATCGTCCTTCGAGTTCGCTCGGCGCAGTTGACACCCCGCCCGCACCGGGGACGCTAAGCAAGGTCTTTTTCTGTGCATCATAAGCATGCACTGATGTCACGTGAATGACCTCCTTGTTCGATACATAGCTGTAACAAGTATTCGTTAGCATCGGCTTTGGTTCGGGCGTCCGGTCGCTAAATAGATCGATGATGGCAGCCGCGCATATCTTGGCGTGCTGATTCGCCATATGCGCCGATTTTGGCATCAGCGGTGCGACTTGAATTGCATCACCTAGTACATGAATGTGAGGTGCTCCGGTCGATTCGAATGTGAGGAAGTCAACTTCGCACCAGCGTCGATTTGCGTTTGCCAATCCGGTCTGAACCGCAATCCTCGCCGCCTGCTGCGGAGGAATAACGTTCAATACCTTGCCCTCAACCTCCTCGCCTAGCTCCGATATGACAGTGCCCGTCTTTGCATCTACGTCAGCGGTCCTGAAACTCGCACGGTATTCAATAAGATCCCCGTAACGCTCTGCCCATACCTTCTTGAAGAGCGCCCCCTTGGAAACGACGTCCTCATTCGCATCCAAAAGGATCACGCGGCATTTCGGTTTTTCCTGACTGAAATAGTATGCGACTTGACACGCTCGCTCGTAAGGTCCCGGCGGGCATCGGTAAGGCTGCGGCGGGATCGACATGACAAAGTTATCGCCGTTGGACATAGCCTCAAGCTGCCGCCGCAGCGCGACCGTCTGTTCGCCGGCCTTCCATGCGTGCAGAATCGTTTCGCGCGCGTCGGCACGCATCATGCCTGGCAAGGCCGTCCATACAAAATCAACACCCGGCGACATGATCAGGCGATCGTAGCCTAAGGTCTGGCCACCAGCAAGCCTGACCAGGCGCTTTTCCGGCTCAATCGACTCAGCACGATCGCGTATCAGCTGAATACCATGCCGTTGCGTAAGCGGGCCATAGCCAATGGTGATGTCGGATAATTGACGTGAACCGCCCAGTACGAGGTTGGATAAGGGGCAGGAAACGAAGGCCGGGTTTGGTTCCACCAACGTGACGTCGATTGCGCCTTCGCTCCACATACGCAGGTACCGAGCCGCCGTAGCTCCGCCATAGCCCGCGCCAATTACAACAACCTTCGGTCGAGCCTTCGGTGCGGCCACCACGCTGCTCATCATAGAAGCAAATGCAGCTGTACTCACCGCTTGTATAAAATGCCGTCTTTTCATCGCGCCTCCCTTTTTTGTGCTGCCAGGAAGCCTGCGATCAGGTCGATCTGCTCGTCACTGTAACCACGTGCAATCTGATGCATGATGGTTGCCTCACGTTGACCTGACCTGAATGCCTTCATGCTAGCGACTAACGCATCCCTGGACTGACCCACGAGCTGCCGCAGCCCGCCGGCACCCTGAGAGCGTCCATCGGTACCATGACAGGCCGCGCAAGTGGCATAGAGCCTGCGCCCATGGTCAATTTGTTCGGCTGCGTTGGCTAGTGGCGGGCCAAACAGCAGGAGAAGCATCGATGCAAACATAACCCGTTTCAACGGCATAAGATTATTCTCCCTCGTTACCACAACTGTGATTCAAACATGTAGCTATGGCCTGACGCCCGGCGCCTCCATCGGCATCCCTTTAGAACGCAAAGTCAGATACAGCTCAAGTTCGGTCAACTCTTGGGATCCTAGAGAAAAAGGCGTTGCCCGAACACCGGTCATGCAATTACGCAAGCGCCTGTGCAATGAACCCATGCCTTGCCATTCAAGTCGGTACGCCGGATACCCACCGACGTGGGCTTGTGGGATGACACTACTACCTAGTCGCCTGCCCCAGTTATCATCGTGGCATTGAGCACAGGATAGGTTAAGTTGTCCGATACGTTGATACCATCGCTGGCGTCCACGTTCCTGAAATGGTTGCAGATTGGGATCTTCTAATGGCGCAACTGACATGCCACGTGATTGCAATGCGATATAACTTTCCAAGCCTAGCAGTTCTTCGCTTTCGAGAGCAAAGGGCGTTGTTCCTTGTCGCTCTTGCCGGCATAAGTTAATGCGCTGACTAAGATTGATGAGTGTCCCATGTGCTGCGCTGCGGACTGGATATCGTGCGGCTACACCACGCATACTGCTCTGCGCATCGCCATGGCAGCTTGCGCAGGAGCGAGCGCTTGTTCCAGCCTTCCGGCTCCAAAGCACTTCACCTTCCTTCACCCATAACATGCCTGGATTCAGGCTATCGTCACGTTGCATTTCCTGGCTTGAACGGCCCATAAAGGCCGATCCGGGTAAGCGCTGCTCTGCGCTGGCGTCTAAGCCAAGGGCAACCAGAAACAGCACGCTACCAAAGATGCGCATTGGCTACTATCCCGTGACCGTAAGTGTTACCGACTCCGTTTGCTTAAAACCACCGTCACCCTCCCAAGTAAATGTCAGGGTGCCGCTTTCGGTCGCAACGGTATAAAAAATGAGGTTTGGGTTAGCGGCGACGGCAGGAAACAGGTCGGCGCTGAATACTGTTTCGCCGTTATAACCGCACGTAAAGCGTCGGATAATGTTACGGGGCAGCACCTTTCCGTCTGCACCAGGCCGGTATCCGGTTTCCATAGGGTGGCTTATCAGGGTGCGAATTTCGATCAGCTCGCCCCGCTTGGCGGTGCTCGGCATTTTAATCAACGTACGCGCCATGATGTCAGCTTTCGCCTTCTATACAAGCGGCAAGCGTGACCACCACTTCCACGCTGTGCGACCAGAAAGTGCCGTCGTTGAGTTTCGCGACTGCAATAAGCTTCTGTGAGGTTGCAAGACGCATCCGGGTTGATACGCTCGCCTTGCCGGCACGAGGTCCCAAACTGAAACGAGCGACTTCAGGCTGAGGATTGCGTTCGTTGAAGATAGCGATGGCCGTCACGTGTTCAGAAGCGTTCATTGGGCTGTCTACTGTCACGGTCACCGGAACCGCATTGCCATTGTCGACCAGCATTGGGACATCGAGTGTAACCTTGCCAACTTTCACGAGGGCACCGCCAGTAAATGACTTAATGGCCGAGTCACGTTCTTCCGGCGTCGCAAACACAGGTCGGACGACAATCAGCATGCCAAGAGCGCCACCGACTGCAAGCAGCCTGCGACGGATTTTATGCGGTGTGACTGGGTCACAAAACATGTCATTAGGCTTAGCCATCATTCAGCTTTCTCGTTTTGCGGGACGCTCAGCGTGCGCAGGAATGCGACCACATCCTCAATTTGCTGTGCATCCAGTATCGGCTTTCCTCTCATACCCGTGTTGACTTGAACCAGTCCTTCGGTACGGTAATACGCGGGCATGAGCGTTGCCGGATTCAGGCGGCTAGGGTCCACGATGCGTAAGCGCAATTGCCCTTCACTCCATCGGCTGCCGGCTCCTGCCAAATCAGGGGCAAGATTGCCCTGAAATCGCTCTTCAGGTAGCGGCCCGGTGTGACACAACAGGCACAGCCCCACCTGTCGGTTTGTCACGATGGCGCGGCCGCGGGCCGCATCGCCCTTCTTGCCGTTTAAAGGCAGTGGAATAGCGTCACCAACCACTCGATAGTCAAACGCGGCATCGCCAGCCACCGCCACGGAAGCGTTTAATGTGGCCAGCAATGTATAGACGACCTTCCACATGATTAAACCTATGTTTGACGCAGACCGGAGGCTGCGTCAGGCTGCCAGTGTTAAGCCCGCTTGAGACTATGGTTTTTCAGTGGCAAGTCACGTATGCGTTTCCCGGTCGCCGCAAATATTGCGTTGAGTACCGCTGGCGCGGCAACAGCGATGGTCGGCTCGCCCACTCCGCCCCAAAAGCCGCCGGACGGCACAATCACCGTTTCCACTGGCGGCATTTCATCCATTTTCAGTACCTGGTAAGTATTAAAGTTTTCCTGTTCCATTCGCCCATCCTTTACTGTGCACTCCCCGTAAAGCGCCGCAGAAAGACCATACACAAAAGAACCTTCAACTTGTGCTTCGATCTGCTGGGGATTAAGTGCATGGCCAGGATCCGTGGCCGCGACGATGCGATGGATTTTCAGGGTGCCTTCATCATTAACCGACACTTCCGCGACTGCCGCCACATAGCTGCCGAATCCCATGGTTTGAGCCAGACCGCGATACACGCCTTTGGGAAGCGGTTTGTCCCATCCTGCACGCTCGGCAGCAGCGTTCAACACCGCCAGGTGCTTGGGGCTACTTGCCATCAGTTTGCGGCGCAGGGCGAGCGGATCCTGCTTGGTGGCATGCGCGATCTCGTCGATGAAGCATTCAAGATAAATCGTATTTTGGTTTAGGTTGACGCCGCGCCAAAAGCCAGGTGGTACGGGCGGATTGCGCATCGCGTGGTCGATCAGGAGATTGGGGAAGCTATAGCCTATCGATGCTTCCGGTCCTGGCGGGTTTAGTCCTTGGAACACCACCGGATCCTTACCATCCTTAATGTTTTGCGGAAAGACCCCCGCCATGATGGACTGTCCCGAAATGCGCATATGGAGCGCGGTGACATTTCCTTCACGGTCGAGGCCAGCAGTGAGCTTGCATTGAGTGATCGGATGATACCGGCCATGCAACATGTCTTCTTCGCGCGACCAGATCAGCTTGACGGGCGTGCCCGGGATCTCCTTCGCGATTGCTACTGTCTGCCTTACCCAGTCGTGCACCGCACCACGCCGTCCAAAACCACCGCCAAGGTGCAATTTATAAACCTCGCATTTGGATGGCGGGAGTTCGGCGGCTTCGGCTGCCGCCGCAAGTGCCGCCTCTCCGTTTTGGGTAGGGGTCCATACTTCACAACGCTCCGAAGTCCATTTTGCCGTCGCATTCATGGTCTCCATGGTTGCGTGGTTCTGGTAAGGATAGGAATACACCGCTTCCAGTTTTCTCGTGGCCGAACCCAGCGCCTGGCGGGCATCTCCGTTCTGATTACCGACAACCGCATCGTTGGCGTCCAGGCCGGCCTTGAGCATATCGGCAATGCTTGCGCTCGACACCTTGACGTTTGGCCCGGTATCCCACTCAATCGCGAGCGCATCTAATGCGGTCTTTGCATGCCACCAGGTATCGGCTATCACGGCAACTGCACTGTCACCTACCTGCACCACCTTTTTAACGCCTGGCCGGCCTTGAACTTCGGCCGCATTGAAACTTTTTACCTTGCCGCCGAAAACAGGACAGTCCTTGATTGCCGCATTGAGCATGCCGGGCAACCTGAGGTCCATGCCGTAAACTTGCGCACCCGTGGTTTTATCCACAGTATCCAGGCGTGCCAACCGCTTACCTGCGATCTTCCATTCCTTTGGGTCTTTGAGCACAACATCCTTGGGCGGCGTCAGAGCGGCGGCGGCCGTCGCCACTTTGCCGTAGGTTGTAGTGCGGTTCGTCGGCAGGTGAGTGATGACGCTGTCAGCAGCACGGCACTCGGCGATAGGGACCTGCCATTGGTCTGCCGCCGCTTGCACCAGCATCATGCGCGCGGCGGCGCCCCCTTTGCGTACGTAATCATGCGATTCACGGATACCGCGACTGCCGCCAGTGGAAAAATTGCCCCAGGCACGGTTACGTGCTAGGTTTTGCCCCGGAGTCGGATATTCGGTCGTCACCTTGGCCCAGTGACAATCCAGTTCTTCGGCGACCAGTTGCGCCAAGCCTGTCAGCGATCCCTGCCCCATCTCGGAACGGGCAATCCGTATCACGACGGTGTCGTCCGGCTTGACGACAACCCACGCATTGATTTCCTGCACGGAGCTACCCTGTGCGGGAGCGGTGCCGGCAAACGGAATATGAAAACCGACCATTAGTCCGCCAAAGGCCGCCGCCGAAGTACCGAGAAAACGCCGGCGCGACATCTTGAACATTGAGGGGTCTACAGATGCTTCGCTCATGTCGTGCTCCCGTCAATGTGCTTGATCAACAGGCCGCTACTACGTGTATCACCGCCCTTTGCGACTACCTTAATTGCGGCGCGCACACGGTTGTACGTGCCACAGCGGCAGATATTGGTGATCGACTGGTTGATATCGGCATCGCTGGGATTGGGCTTCTCCTTCAGGAGGGCAGCGGCTGCCATAATCATTCCGCTCTGGCAAAATCCGCATTGCGGCACATCGAGCGCTGCCCAGGCTTTCTGCACCGGATGAGAGCCGTCCTTCGACAAACCTTCGATCGTGACGATCTTCTGGTTTTCATTGACGCTGGAGAGCGGGCGTACACAGCTACGCGTCGGTTCCCCATCAATATGAACGGTACATGCGCCGCATTGTGCAATGCCGCAACCATACTTGGTACCTGTCAGCCCCAACTGCTCGCGTAGCACCCATAGAAGCGGCGTATCGTCTTCCGCCTCAAATTCACGCAACGTACCATTCACGCTTAGTTTTGCCATAGCTCAACTCCATGTTAAATAATGGGGCGGTGTCAAAGGGTAGGACAGATGCAAGTAAGGCGGCAACGGCACTATATTACGGCTTCTTTTTTGATCTTGCTCGACGCGGTCCAAACGACGGCATCGCAGATAACGCAAACTTGGAAATGGTGCTTAAGGAACGACAATGCTCGCATACCTTCGATTTTTCCTCGTCATCACCGCCGTGGTGAGCGGTTCATCGTCCGCCGACGCGGCCGGACCTCTGTCCGGATCGTGATGGGAACCGCCTCGCCTGGCGGTGGCTTTCCCGTCTACGGTGATGCGGTCGTTCGCACGGTAGCAAAGACGGCACCGGAATGGCGCTTGCATCCCGGTACGTTGAAATATATGAGAGAGATCGGTCAAAAATAAAGCGACCCGCGCGGCGGAGTTCTATCGCATTCACCGCACGGTTGGCGCCTTCGGGTCAACTGTCCTGTTGTGATCACCGGTGGGCGATCCGCTTTTTGCCCGTGCAAAAGCAAACTGCCCACCAGATGGTAGGCAGTTTGCTGTGAAAATTTAGACGCTACCTAAAAGAAAAACTGCCTCTATTCCGTCGCGCAGGTAAAGCTCGCTGCAGAGTTAACATCGCCGCTGCCTTTGTATTTTGGCCACGCCGGAAACTCACAGAGGGGTCGCGTACGACCGGGCACTCCAATTGTGTCGGTCGCAACCGGATTACTTGGCGCTGCACCCTTTTCCACCCAATCCTCCAACGCACTTAGTGAATTCCAGGCTGGATGGAATGCCCTACCGACAACATGGTTGAACCCTGGGACTTCATAGTATCGTGCAAAACTACTGACCTTTTCGAGACCCATGGCTGCGCGCAGACGTTTCATATATTGTTGTGTCGATCGGGCGCTCACGAGTACGTCATGTGTGCCGTGGATAATCAGAAGTTTTCCTCCCTTCGCCTGGAACGCCGAGAGATCCGTCTTAGTGGCTTCCTGAAGGCCCGACAGAGCTACGATGCGCGACTGCCAAACGCCAGGGCTAACTGGATTCAGCGTCAGCCAATTAAAGTTTTGATCCCTTGTAACGGCGTTCCTAACCCACTGGTCGAAGAACGTCGCGCCGGATGGCGGTGAAGAAGTCGCCGTTACTGGAGGCAGAGGATACCCAGGAGCCACGTTTCCAAGGCCCACCAGCTGCAATGTTGGTTTAAGGGCAGCAGGAGCGCTCGAAGTGCCATAGTCCCCGCCCCAAACATTCCATCCCGGGTAACCAGTCTCGCGCTAATCTGGACATCAGACAAGCAGTTATCTCCCGTGTCTGCGCCGCCTGCGCATCGGAGCGGGGTAGTACCGTCAATCGTGGCAGTTACGGGGTCGAAAGTCGCATTACATGCGGCATTATTACTAATCACACCGTCAGCTATACCGTCGAGCCCGTCACAGGCGTTGATGGCTGCTTTATAAAGAGCGTCACGTTTCTGCTCACTCACATATGCGCCGGGCTTTGCGAATTCTTGCCCCAATCGTCCTACGGCAAGATTGAGGGCCACCGAATCCCATGCGGGATATACTGCGATCGCTCCCTCGAAGTCTTGAGGCCAGTTGCTAATGGATAGCAGTGCTTCACGCCCGCCGGTGGAACCACCGACGAAATACACCTTCTCTGGCGTCGTGGCATAACGTGCTTTAATGATTGCACCGGCTACATCACGGGTCTTCTTAAGTGCTTCACCGGTAAAATTCCTCAATGCTTCGTCGTTGACCGCGAACGACGCATCACGTACCGGGTCAATGGTACCGTCGTTCTTGCCTTGATGGCCAGAGTCACTGCCAAAAACAGCATACCCTCGGCCGAGCGGAACAGGCTGAGTGGAGATATTTGTCGCGTAGCTTCCTGCTATATTAGGAATCGTGCCATTATTCCCACCGCCGCCGTACATAAGTGCTTTTTTGTTCCAGTTGGCTGGCAAACCCACTTGGAATTTGATTTTCGGCGCGGCCTGATCGACTGGATTAATTTCCCCCTCTACCTTGCAATACTCTCCAACTGTTACCGCCCCGGTTCCTGAAGGAGGAACGACCTGAGCGTTCGTCACCACTGCACCGGTAGTAGGTAGCCCGATGGATGCAGCCGGGATCGTCATGCCAGTAAGTTCTGCACAGGCCACTGGAGCCTGCGTGAATGTTTGTGGGGCGCTGTCACCGCCGCCACATGCGGCCATTCCTATCCCGGCAATCGCAGCGGCAATAATCGACATGGTAGATGCTTGGATTCGTATAATGTTCAAGTCTCGCTCCTGGATTTTTTTGAATTGAAAATAACGGCTATGGGAGGTGCCTCTTTGCGTGAGAGTGGACGTGCGTACTAGCCGCAATAGACGTTACATGGATTGGATTTCTATTAGCGTCTCCTTGTTTTTCAGTCCCATTTGATCGAGGAAGGTTGTTTCACTGCCTATATCGACCTTAAGCTCGGGACGTACCAGCGTCGCTTACATAAGAAGCCAAACTACTTGTGCCGAACACGCATTCTTAACCGCGGCCGGCGTGAAGATGAAGGCGAAGATCGCAATTCGCCAGTCATCCTGTCTGTAATCATAAATATGCGGGCACGCCAAAAAAAGGTGGCTACAGGACATCTCCGAGTGGTTAGAGGACATTTCAGCATGAAATGTTGACCATACAAGGTGCTATATCAAATAGGTACACACGTGCAAAGAGATGAACCGCCCTGGATGTTGAAGGGGCTGATTGCTGTGAGTCAGTGCAAGCTGGCTTGACTGCTGAGTTGTCGTTGTAGGTTGCCTCAACTTCTGCCGGGAGGATAGGATCAACGGCATCGATCAGTCGATGATGGTTGAACCAGGATGTCGGTTCCAGCGTGAACCCGAAGAAAGCATGAACAGCAGGAGCCCGTAGCTCAGGCCATTGAGTAAAGTTATTAACGAGAATTCCATGGTTACCCCAATGCGACTGCGGAAAGCAGTCGCATCCTTAAGACTCGGAAGGAACGCCTGCGAGTGCAGGCGCATGACGTCAGGTGCGTCAGCTACCAGAAGGACGTTTCATCTGGCAGGAYGTCGCCTGAGTCGCAACGTAACTGTCGATCTTCTGATCGGTCTTCCATCCAAAGCCCGTGTTCTCCTGGTCGTATTTGACATCGCGACCGTTCACCTTTGTCCACGTCGNGTCGCCTGAGTCGCAACGTAACTGTCGATCTTCTGATCGGTCTTCCATCCAAAGCCCGTGTTCTCCTGGTCGTATTTGACATCGCGACCGTTCACCTTTGTCCACGTCGCCAGATAGAGGGGCTGTTGCATTTGATGATCTTGCTTGCGCATCTCGACTTCACCRTTGAGCCCTTTAACCTTCATCCCTTCCATCGCAACCGCGACCTTCACCGGATCAGTTGACTTTGCCGACTTGATCGCTTTTGCCATCATTGTCACGCCGCTATAGCTAGCGATAGCCGTGTAATCGTCGTTGTACTTCTTCTTGAAACCCTCGACAAYCTCTTGACCTACAAACTTCTCGTTGTTCACATTCCAGTTCGAGATTGCCTTSACCTTATCAGCGCCGGCTGCACCCATTGCGGTAGGCACCCCTGTCGTATTGGCGTAGTAGGTGAAAAAATTMGCTTGCAGGTTTGCATCCTTCGCGGCCTTGATTAGCAATGCCAGGTCTGCACCCCAGTTTCCAGTGATGATGCTATCTGCTCCCGACGCCTTGATTTTTGCGATGTAAGGGGAAAAGTCTTTCACTTGGCCAATCGGGTGGAGGTCGTCGCCAACGATTTCGACATCGGGGCGCTTTCTCTTCAGATACTCCTTAGCTGCGCGCGATACTTGATGCCCAAACGCATAGTTCTGGCCAATGATGTAGACCTTCTTTACATCCTTGTTCTTTTCCATATGGGAGGTYAGTGCCTCCATTTTCTGATCCGAATTTGCATCGAATCGGAAATGCCAGAAGCTGCATTTGCTGTTGGTCAGATCGGGATCGACTGCACCATAGTTAAGATAGACGACTTCTTTGCCGGGATTTCGCTCATTATGCTTGTTGATTGCATCAATGATCGCTAATGCCACCCCAGATCCGTTTCCCTGAGCAATATACCTGTAGCCCTGTTCAATCGCAGTCTTAAGAACAGTCAAGCTCTCCTGGGGACTTCCCTTGTTATCAAATCCTACYACCTCGAACTTGTGATCATCGGCCCACTTCTCGTTATTAGCTTTCTCCGCAATGTACTGCCAGCTGTGTAAGTAATTCAGACCGACCGGTGCAAATGCGCCCGACAGGGGGTCAAGGACTGCAATCTTCACTGTTTCTGCTGAACAATTCGCCGACGACATTGCTGCGAACATTACCGCGGCGGCGAGGATTTTTTTACCATTATCCATTTGTCTCTTCCTTTCATTGGATGTTTGTTATAGATGTACTACGGGAGAACACTGAACGTCGTAAATGCGCATTCACACAWTTAGCTATGCATTAAATCCMTACCGAGGCTTGGCATTCATTCTTCGCAAGTTCCTTAGAGAGCGACCTCGCTCCTGCCTTTAAGCTGCAGCAAATTCCTCGCCTCGTCGGGGGTYGCAATTTCCAACGACAGGCCGCGRAGGATCGAACGGATGTTATGAACCTGTTCTGCGCTGGATTTAGCAAGTTTGCCTGCGCTTATCCAGAGAGAATCCTCCAGTCCGACCCGAACGTTCGCTCCTTGCGCTGCTCCCTGCGTCGCGAGTGGCATTTGGTTGCGTCCTGCRCCTAGAATCGACCAAACGAAGTCGTTGCCGAAGAGTCTGTCGGCTGTGCGCTTCATGTGCATTAAGTCTTCGGGGTGTCCGCCTATKCCCCCCAGAATGCCGAAGACGCTCTGGATAAAAAATGGCGGTTTTATCAGACCSCGGTCGACRAAATGTGCGAGGTTGTATAGATGCGAGATGTCGTAGCATTCGAACTCGAACCGGGTCCCGTTATCCCGRCAWGACTCAAGGATGTACTCGATATCGGCGAAGGTATTCTTGAATACAAGATCCTTGCTTTTTTCCAGATGCTCTTTTTCCCAAATGTGCTCGAGTTTATTGAATCTTGTTAGCATCGGGTAGAGGCCAAAATTCATCGACCCCATATTGAGGGACGCAAGCTCTGGCTTAAAGAAATGCACTGGGCGTAGACGCTCTGCAACGGTCATATGCGGGCTGCCACCNGCCAAAATTCATCGACCCCATATTGAGGGACGCAAGCTCTGGCTTAAAGAAATGCACTGGGCGTAGACGCTCTGCAACGGTCATATGCGGGCTGCCACCRGARGTGATATTGATGACCGCGTCAGTTCTCGCGAAGATATCAGGCAGGAACTGCWGGAACACGTTTGGGTCTTGAGTCGGGCGACCGTCCTTCGGATCGCGAGCGTGCAGGTGCAATATTGCTGCACCAGCTTSCGCTGCCTCTACTGCTGCGTCGGCGATCTGCTGAGGTGTAACAGGTAGAAATGGCGACATAGACGGTGTGTGGATCGCGCCCGTCACTGCGCACGTGATTATCACCTTGCGTTTGGGGTTACTCATTGTTTTCTCCGTGGTGCGAAACGGCTTGGGTACAAGCGATCAAGTGGTTCGCGAGTTTCGAACGAACCTCCTCGATACTGTCCTCTGACCACTTGAATAATCCTTTTCCAGTGCCCACTCCGGTTTCGCCTTTGCTTAGCAAGTGTTCTAAGAGAACGGATGGTGATTGGGCCCGACTAAGATGCGGAAAGAGGATCTTGTGCACATCGCGAATCAGTTCAAGGCCAACAAGATCAGCGTTTTCCATCGGTCCGAGAACGGATAGCCGTCGCCCAAAACTGTTCTTCACCACCGTGTCAATGGTTCGTGCATCGCAAACACCGGCCTCCACGCCGGGAAGATCGACATTAACTTTTACGGGCAGCTTGCCAATGGATTTGATAATCAGATAGGTCGAGTCGAACATTTCGTCATAAGTGTCGACGGTCCGGATCACCTCCACCAGTGGAATAAGATGAGGTGGATTCCACCAGTGCGTGCCAAGCACCCTTCCCCTATCGGCACGCGAAAGGTTACTTGCTATTTCAGATATTGGTATAACAGATGTATTGCTCGCTAATATCGCGTGCGCCGGAGCCATTGCGACGAAGTTGGCGAAAAGCGTTTGTTTCAGATCTAGGCGCTCTGATACTGCCTCAACGATGAGGTCGGCTCGTTCCACTGCAGCAGCGAAGTCAGCTTGCACGCTTATGTTGCGTAACGCGGACGCTACCGGTAAGCCCATCTCGACCAAGTTCCGCTCAATACAACCCGGTGCGCTGTTGAGGACGTCGATGTTTGCGTCCGTTAACATGACAGGGTGGCCGGCTTGCGCGAATGCTTGGGCAATGCCATGTCCCATAAGCCCGGCGCCGATCACCGCAACACGTACTTTTTCGCTCACATCGTCTCCTGGTTGGTTTTTCACTTCTCATTGGCGGAAGCGGCAAAACGGAGCATAATTCCGGGAGAGGCCTGAAAAAAGGTGTTAGCGGGACATTGATGGGTGATTAGAGGACAATCGTAACGCGGGTCACTTCGGAAAAGATGCTTAGGGCGAATGAGTTGGAGACCATATGACCAATAAACAACCGTTACTGAACGAACGAATTTACGCTCCGTATAAAATCGCCGCACTTGTCGAAACCCTTGGAGAGCAGGGAATTGCTGCTGAGGCGTGTTTGGAAGGGACCGGCCTTACCCTTAATGACATCTATCATCCCGATACACGTACGTCGGTGCGTCAGTACATCGCCGTGTGTCAGAATGCCGTTACCCTGTCATCTGATCCGGTGACTCCATTTCAGGTAGGTAAGCGGATGCATTTATCTGCCTATGGGATGTATGGCTATGCACTTATATGCAGTCCTACAGTGCGCGATTTTTTTGACCTTGGAGTTAAGTATCATCGACTCGCAACTCCCACGGCCACGATTGAGTGGCGCGAAGATGCGGACAGTGCCGCGTGGGGTTTTCCGGAAACTGGAGGATTGACTACATCTGGCAAGGTCCGTCAGTTCTTGCTCGAGCAGCAGCTTACACAACATGTCACGCATATACAGGATGTCGTAAGTGCTACATGTTTTCCGACTAGGATCTGCGTAGCACATCCGGCCCCTGCACACGCGGCACTCTACGAGCAGTATTTACACTGCCCTGTTCAATTCGGAGCGCCCGCCTCAGAGATTTATTATGACCGTACGATTCTCGAGCAGAAACCTCAACTTGCACACAGGATAACTTCGAGCCTACTTCAGGGAACCTGCGACCGGCTTATTGGACAGGTAAAAACATCGTCCGGGGTTGCCGGCGAGGTTTATCAGTTGTTGATGCACGGCCCCGGACGGTTCGTCAACATGGAAGAAGTAGCGAGCAAGCTTAATATGACTTCACGGACACTGCGCCGCAAGCTCGACGCAGACGAAACGACATTTGCGAAGATAACCGACGATGTCCGGTACTCGCTGGCTAATGAGTACCTGCGCACCACAAGCATGAGTATCGAGGACATTGCAACTGCTTTGGGCTTCAGCGACGCCGCAAATTTCCGCCACGCATTCAAGCGTTGGTCCGGCAAATCACCCTCAGCGTTTCGTACCCAAGTTGATATCGATGAAGGGCCGAAAAAAAATAAGAACCATATCCCTTCTTGAAAGTTTTTTATATTGAATCAGGTAGTTGCCTAGAACTGTGCAACCACTAAATGGAGCATTAACCGAGAAGCAAGTTTATTTATGAATTTCGCGTTACGCTACATTGGCATATCCATAGCTGTGGCAAACGATCTGGCTTAGGATCTAGGACCAGACCGGAGGTAACCATTTCAGTCAACCTAAGCAATACGAGGCTGCTCACCATAAATAATTAGTGTTTAAACAAAAGCTTTGTGGTACTTAGGCTAGTAGAATGAAGCAGGCGGAGATTGCCCGCACACTGGATGTGAGCCGACAAAGCGTCTCGGTATGGGCCAAAGCGCAGGCGGCTGACAGACAAGCGTGGCGGCGCAAGCCGCTCGGGTATTGTCCAGCTCTCGACGACGCACAACGCAAGCGGTTATGCCGGATGATGCTGCGCGGCGCGCAGGCCAACGGATTCGACACCGAGGTCTGGACACTGCGCCGGATTGCTCAGCTCATTCAGAGCAAGTTTGGCATTTCGTATTGCAAGACCAGTGTGTGGCTGGTATTGCGGGCAATGGGTTTTTCCAGTCAGTGTCCCACCGGCCGCGCCAGCCAGCGTAACGAGCAGGCAATACAACAATGGCGACTGCAACGCTGGCCACGGCTTAAAAAAAGCCCGCAGCGAGCGAAGAATCATCCTCTTCAGCGACGAGAGTGGCTTGAGCGAGCGGCCGACGCGTATCAAAACCTGGGCACCGAAAGGATGCACACCGGTCCTGCGCTACAGCTTTAACTGGAAACAGTTGACAGTGATTGCGGCCCTTGGCGCACGCCGTTTCTATTTCCGCTTCGTGTACGGTCCCATCCGTAAGCCAGACCTGGTGCACTTCCTGCACACGCTGTACAGGACGATTGGCCAGAAGTTGATGGTCGTCTGGGATGGCCTGCCGCAGCATCGCAGCAGGCAAGTCGCCGACTATCTGCACTCATCCAGGGGCAAGATCATCGTTAAGTACCTGCCTGGCTATGCGCCCGAGCTCAATCCTTCCGAATACATCGGGACTTATATGAAGCAGCGCGAATTAGGAAACCTGTGCCGCGACACGATTGGCGAAGTACGGACATTTATTAGCAGGCGGCTCAAATCCATGCAGCGACGCATCAACTTGATTGCATCGTTCTGGAAGCAATCCGGCTTGACGATCTAATGTCAACTATAGAGTGGACGCTCAGTAGATCCCGGATGGCACTCTTTATTGAGGGCACATCAGACATACCACACGTTCAAGCGTATGACCCCTTCTGGCCGCGAAGCGCCTCTCCTTCAATCTGCATGAACGACCGCATCAAGCCACATAACTGCCGCATAAACAGGTTTGGACCAGAGTCATCAACATCACAGTCGACTCAAATAACGAGAAACAGGCATTCTCGGCAAGATGTCTAACGATACGTCCGTGAATTAACTCGGCGTCCCGATGAAAACTTTCTTTATGTAAAATAAAGAACGCATTGTTCGAGCATGAGCCATCGTCTGGCTCAATGGGCACGTGCTGGCCGACTCCACTTTTACGGACGAATCGCATGCCTGGTAGATAGCACTCGGCGGACCCGCCAGTCGGCCATCCTGGCCGGCCTGATCGCGCGATTGAGAAGCGGCAGCCTGACACTCTGAAGCTCGGCGCCGACTAGCGCCGCATACTGCCCAGGGAGCTGTGGCCGCCAATGAAAGCGGCCGCATTTTCATGCGGTCGCTTGAGGTCTTGCAGTATGGGGCCCGCTCGATGCCGGCTACCCTCCTGAAAAGCGAGTTACTCGACCCGGGCACCTGACAGGCGAACCGCCTCGGCCCAGCGTTTCCCTTCCGCCTCGATAAAAGCTGCGAACTCCTTGGGGCCGGCATTCGTTGCTTCTCCGCCCATTTCCGCCAGCCGTGCCGCTACATCCGGCCGGGCGACCACCTGCGCGACATCTTGTGCCAGTTTCTGCTTCAGCGCCGGCGCCACTGACGCCGGCGTAAACAGGCCGAACCATGTCGCTGCCTGGAAACCGGACATGCCAGCCTGTGCGAAGGTAGGCACGTCCGGCAGCACCTGTGAGCGCTTGTCATGGGCCAGTGCGATCGGTCGCAGCTTCCCGGTCTTGATATGCGGCAGCGCCGAAGACAGCGTTACGAACGCCATCTGCACTTGTCCGCTCATCAGGTCCGTCAGCATGGGTGCATCGCCCTTATACGGCACATGGGTCAGCTCCAGGCCCGCCTTGGACTTCAGCAGAGCACCAGCCAGGTGTTGCGGAGAGCCGTTACCGGGGGAGGCGTAGGTCATGCCCGGTTGGGCGCGCGCCATGGCCAGCACCGCCTGCAAATCCTTGGCCGGCAGCGTGGATGCTGTTACCAGCACCAAAGGCACAACCGAGGCGAGATTGATGGGCGCGAAATCCTTGTAGGGGTCGTAGGGCAACGACTTGTAGAGGCTGGCGCTGATGGTATGGGCTGCCGTGGTCATGTAGAGCGTGTAGCCATCGCCTGCTGCCTTGGCCACTTGTCCTGCGCCCAGGACCGTCCCTGCCCCAGGCCTGTTTGTCACCACCACTGGCTGCTTCCAAATCTCGCCAAGCTGCTGTCCGAGAATGCGGGCGATGACATCGGTTGCGCCGCCAGCCGCGTATGGCACCACCAGCGTAACCGGCTTGGCGGGATAGTCCGGTGTGGTCTGCGCCACCGCTGCGCCGGCGGCCGAAAGGGCGACCACCATTGCCAATAACTTCATTGCTTTGTTCCACCGCATGGTTTCCTCCGTGTGTTAATCGCGTTACCTTGGCTGTTCAAGCGGTGCACCCGTTATGGCTTGCAGCGCATCGAAACTCAGGCCATCCACCATCCAGCGCAGCATCAGCCGGCCTGCCTGTATATCGATGACAGCCAGATCGGTATAGATGCGATCCACCACCCTCGTACCGGTGAGAGGGTAGCTGCAATGTTCCACAATGCGAGGTTTGCCGTCCTTGGTCACATGTTCCATCAACACCCACGCCTGCCGGGCGCCGACCACTAGGTCCATGGCACCGCCGACGGCCGGAATGGCGTCAGGGGCACCGGTATCCCAGTTGGCGAGGTCTCCTTCGCGCGACACCTGGTAGGCACCCAGGATGGTCAGGTCGATATGACCGCCGCGCATCATCGCAAAGGACGTTGCGTGGTCAGTGATCGAGGCACCTGGCAACAGTGTCACCGGCTCCTTGCTGGCATTGACCAGAGCGGTATCGATGATACCGTCTGCAGGTGCGGGTCCCATGCCGACAATGCCGTTCTCGCTGTGCAGGATCACATCCCGTCCAGCAGGAAGGTGACGCGAGACCAGGGTAGGTATGCCTATGCCGAGGTTAACATAGCTGCCATCGGGAATGTCTCCGGCAGCGCGCGCCGCCATTTCTGCCCGGCTCAGCCGCTTCCAGTTGCTCATTGCAGCTCCTCCTGCACCACGCGAACCACGCGCTGAACAAATATCCCTGGCGTCATCACATGTTCGGGCGCAATGGCACCCAGTTCCATGATCTCGTCTACCTGCGCGACCGCCGTTCGCGCCGCCATGCACATCACCGGCCCGAAATTGCGCTCGGCGTAGCGGAAGGTGAGATTACCCCAGCGATCGCCCTGCTGCGCCTTGACGAAAGCGAAGTCACCTTTCAGTGGCTGTTCCAGCACGTAGCCGACGCCATCAATGACGCGGGTTTCCTTGCCGGCCGCCAGCGAGGTGCCGAAGGAGGTCGGGGTAAAGAACGGTCCGAGTCCGGCGCCGGCAGCCCGCATCCGTTCCGCCATCGTCCCCTGCGGCACGCACTCGAGCTCGATTTTTCCGGCCCGCCAAGCATCGGCAAAGGCAATCGCATTGGGCTGCAAGGGATTGGAAGAGCGCGCAAAGGAACAAATCATCTTGCGCACCCGTCCAGCCTCGATCAGCTCGCTCAGTCCGTACTTGCCGTTGCCCGCGTTGTTATTGACGATCACCAGGTCGGTCGCGCCCTGGTCCAGCAGCGCCCGTACCAGTTCGGTGGGTACGCCCGAAATGCCGAAGCCGCCTATCATGAGGACGGCGCCGTCGAACACGTCGCGCACCGCTTCCTGTACCGTTGCTATGGTCTTGTCGAGCATCGCTGTCCTCACAAGGTGGCGGCAGTGCCGAGGATCACCGTCGACTGACTCGACAATGTCCCGCCGTTGCCGTGCGCCAGTGCCAGCTCCGCGCCAGGCACCTGGCGTTCACCGCATTCGCCGCGCAATTGTCGTACCGCCTCGATTACCAGGAACACGCCGTACATGCCGGGGTGGACGCAGGACAAGCCGCCGCCATTGGTATTGACGGCCAGCCGGCCACCCGGGGCTATGGCACCATCCTCCACGAAACGACCGCCCTCTCCCTTCTCGCAGAACCCGAGGTCTTCCAGGAACAGGATGGTATTGATGGTAAAGGCGTCATACAGGCCGACCACGTCGATGTCTGCCGGCGTCACGCCGGCCATGCTGAACGCTGCCGGCCCGGACTGGCTGGCGGCGGTAACGGTCAGGTCGTGCATGGAAGAGATCTGCCGGTTCCAGACCGCCGTGGCATTGCCCAGCACATAAGCCGGCACCGTGGGGCAGTCTTTTGCGCGATCGGCGCGCACCATGACGAATGCACCGGCGCCGTCAGTGACGAGGCAGCAGTCCCGCACCGTCAGCGGCGACGACACCATGCGCGCGCCGAGCACATCCTCGATGCTCAGGTCGTCGCGCATCACTGCCTCGGGATTGCGTTGCGCCCACTTGCGGGCTGCCACCGCTACCTCCGCCAAGTGGCGGCGTGTGGTGCCGTATTGGTGCATGTGGCGTTGTGCGGCCAGCGCATAGGCACTGGCGGGCAGTATGGGTGAGTACGGATGTTCGTGTGCCAGCGGATCAACCTGACGGAACGCCTCTGCCATACCGCGCCGATTGAAGGCGCCGGTTTTTTGGTTACTGCCATAGCACACCAGTACCGCGTCGCACTGCCCACTGACCAGAGCCTGCATCGCCGGCAGGATGTGAGCGATGAAACTCGAGCCCCCCAGCATCGTGCTATGAATGAAACGAGGCCGCAGGCCAAGGTATTCCACGACAGGCATGCTCCACATGGTGGCCGCGGAGCTGCAGGTCGCGATGCCGTCAATGTCCTGCATTGTCATGCCGGCGTCGGCCACCGCACGGGCGGAGGCCTGCGCCAGGATTTCCATCGCCGTGTAGCCGCTGGCATCGCCTATGCCGGCCTGGCCGACCCCGACGATGGCAACTGAGCCGCGCAATTCTTCCAGTGTCATGCTGTCTCCCTAGGTACGAACACTACCTGTCCCTTGCCGTCTTGCACGGCCACCTTGCCGACCACCGGCAAACCGATGCGCAATGCCTGCAGGTCGATCTCCTCGACCCGGCTCATCATGCGCACCCCTTCTTCCAGTTCCACCAGAACCACGTTGTAGTCGGTGCCGGTGCCCGGCTTGCCGGCGATGACGGTGTATGAATAAATCGTTCCGCGTCCGCTCGGCTCGGTCCACGCCAGTTCCTGGCTGCCGCAATGCGGACACAACACGCGCGGATAAAACACATGGCGGGTGCAGGCCTGGCAGCGCTGGATGCGGAACCGGCCCTGGTTCAGGCCCGCAAAATATTCCGCCTCCGGGCCGGGGACGGTGATGCTTGTTACGTCGGTCATGCTGTCTCCTGTCAGGATGTCGTCTTGCGATAGCTGGAAAGCGTGCGGCCCTCGGCCACCAGCCGCTCGAGCAGCGGCGCTGGCTTCCACAGTTCGCCGTGGACCTCGTGGAATTCACGGATGCGGCCAAGCACACGCTCGAGACCCACGCTGTCGGCATGGAACAGCGGTCCACCGCGCCAGGACGGGAAACCGTAGCCGTTGGCGTAAATGACGTCGATGTCGCTGCCCCGATCCGCAATTCCCTCCTCCAGAATGCGCGCGGCCTCGTTCACCAGTGCGTACATGCAGCGCTCGACAATCTCCTCGTCACTCACTGCACGACGGGTAATGCCGGAATCGGCTGCGCACCGCTCGATGATGTCTTGCACCGCAGGATCGGGAACCGGCGTCCGGCTGCCCGGCTCATAGCGGTAGAAACCAGCCCCGGTCTTCTGTCCGAGGCGTCCCGCCTCGCAAATGCGATCGGCGATGTGGCAGTAGCGGATGTGGGCCGGCCGCGTAGGTGCCTGGCGCTTGCGCGCCGCCCAGCTGATATCCAGGCCCGCCAGGTCGCCCATGCGCAGCGGCCCCATGGCCATGCCAAAGCGCTCTAGCGCCTGGTCCACCTGCTGTGGAGATGCCCCTTCTTCAAGCAAAAAGTGGGCTTCCCGGGTGTACGGGCTGACCATGCGGTTGCCAACGAAGCCATCACACACGCCTACCAGAACCGCCACCTTTCCCGCCTTATGGCCAATCTCCATGGCGGTGGCGATCACATCGGGCGCGGTCTGTTCACCCCGCACTACCTCCAGCAGCTTCATGACGTTAGCCGGGCTGAAGAAGTGCAGGCCGACCACATCCTGCGGCCGGCTGGTCATCGCCGCGATCTGGTTGATGTCCAGGCGTGACGTGTTGGTGGCGAGAATCGCTCCCGGCTTGGCGATGCGGTCCAGCCGCTCAAACACGCTGCGCTTGACTTCCATATCTTCGAACACGGCCTCGATCACCAGGTCGGCGCTAGCCAGGTCTTCCGTTGCCGTGGTGCCGCGGATAGCCGCCAGCCGGGCATCCATCTGTGCCTGCTGCAGCTTGCCTTTGGCGACGCTGGCCTCGTAGTTACCGCGCATGGTGCGCAAGCCCCGGTCCAGCGCTTCCTTGCTGGCCTCCACGATCACTACCTGGAAGCCCGCGTTTGCGAAGCTCATTGCGATGCCCGTGCCCATGGTGCCGGCGCCGATCACCCCGACCACGGAAACCGGTCGTGCCATCGCTCCCTGGGTGTACTGTCCGACCTTGGCGACCTCCCGCTCGGCAAAGAACAAATGCCGCAGGGCCTTCGACTGCGTTCCATTGACGAGCTCGACAAACCGCTCGCGCTCGAAACGCAAGCCTTCCTCCAGCGTGCCACGGGTCGATGCCTCGACGCAGTCTATGCAGTAGCGCGGGGCCAGCTGCCCGCGGGTGGCCTTCTCGGCCTTCGAGCGTGCAGCGGCAAACAGTGCGCCGGCATCGGCGGGCAAGGCCGCGGTATCGGGTAGTGCCCGTTGGGCTAGGGATTGACCGGCATTGCGTGTGGCGAATGCGATCGCGGCTTCCGCCAGTGCTGCGCCAGCCACCTCGTCCACCAGGCCCAGTTGCAGCGCTCGATGCGCGTCCACCGGTTGCCCGCTGACGATCATGTCCAGTGCCGGCGCCACCCCGATCAGGCGCGGCAAACGCTGGGTACCGCCGCCACCTGGCAGCAAGCCCAGCTTAACTTCCGGCAGGCCGAGGCGTGCGCCTTCCTGCGCCACCCTGTAGTGGCAGCCCAGCGCCAGCTCCAGACCGCCGCCGAGAGCAGCCCCGTGGATGGCCGCAATGACCGGCTTGGGGAACGCGGCGATACGCTTGATCAGGTCAGGGGTCACCGGCTCGCGGCTGCTGTTGGGTGTGTTGAATTCCCGGATGTCGGCGCCACCGCAGAAATAGGCGCCCTCTCCGATCAGCACCAGAGCATGGGTTTCCGGATCCGCTTCGACTGCGTCAAGGGCGGCGGCGATATTGACACGCAAGGCGTGGCTGAGGCCATTGACCGGCGGGTTGGCAAGACGCAGGACGGCAACCGCCCCGTGACGCTGGTAGTGGGGAATGTCCATGGTCACTCCAGCACCACCGCATTTTGCCCTTCGACGATGTCCTGGCCGGCGGCCACCAGAACTTCGGCCACTGTCCCGGCAACCTCTGCCTCCAGCGGAATTTCCATTTTCATGGACTCAATGGTCATCACGGCATCGCCAGCGGCGACCGCGTCGCCCGGTTTGACTAACACTTCGATCACGCGCCCGGTCACGGTGAATGGGATGGATGGCATGGTCTTCCTCTCTAGATGTTTGTATGGAAAATCAGGCTGAACGCAGCACCGACTCCGCCAGGCCGGTGTGCACCGCCCCGTCCCGGAAGTCGCGGCTGGCGAGCACGCGCTGAATGAACGGAATATTGGTCTTGACGCCACGCACGCTGCAGGCGTCGAGCGCAGCAACGAGCCGGGCAATGGCCTGTGGCCGGTCGGCGCCGCTGGCAATCACCTTGGCCAGCATCGGATCGTAGTAGCTGGATACGCGGCAGCCCTCGGCATAGCCGGTCTCGATGCGGATGCCAAGCCCACTCGGGACGTCGAACTGCTCCAGCAACCCGGGGGACGGGAAGAACCGTACCGGGTCCTCCGCGTACACCCGCGCTTCGATCGCGTGACCGGACAGCGCAGGCGTGGCCGGCAGCACGTCGTTGATTCGTTCGCCGCGGGCCAGCCGGATCTGGGCTGCCACGATGTCGATACCGGTCACCTCCTCGGTCACCGCATGCTCGACCTGCAGCCGGGTGTTCACCTCGAGGAAACTGAATCCTCGCTCAGGGGTGTACAGCATTTCGACCGTGCCGATAATGTCGTACCCGATACGTCCGAGGATGTCTTGCAGCTGTGCCGCCATCGCGTCCAACTGCTCGCGCGGCAAGGCCGGAGCCGGCGCTTCCTCCAGTACCTTCTGGTGCCGCCGCTGAGTGGAGCAGTCGCGTTCAAACAGACAGCGTACGCCGCCGTAGCGATCGGCCAGGAACTGGAACTCAATGTGCCGTGGCTGTTCAAGCAGGTGCTCAAAGTACAGCTGCGCACTACCAAAGCTCTTGCTGGCGACTGAACGCGCCCGGTTCCACACGGCCTCGACTTCCTCCTCGTTGCGCACCGGCAGCATGCCAATGCCACCGCCGCCATTGCCCGGCTTCAGCAGCAACGGGTAGCCCATTTCCCGTGCCACCGCTGCCACCGCAGCCGGGTCGTCATCGAGCACCCGGCTGGCGCGGGTCATCGGCATACCATACTCGGCCATCAGTTCACGCGCGTGCGTTTTCTGGCCCAGGTCGCGTATCCAATGGGAGGATGGTCCGATGAAGCACATTTCCGCGCGTTCGACCCGTTCGGCAAACCCTGCGTTCTCCGACAGGAATCCATAGCCCGGATGGATGGCATCGGCGCCTGCCTTGGCCGCCGCAGCGAGGATCGCGTCCTGGTTCAGATAGCTGGCCATCGGCGCCGCTTCGCCTATGTGCATTGCCGCATCCGCATCGGTCAGGTATGGCATGCCGGCATCCGCATCCGAATACACGGCGACAGCTTGCAGGCCGAGGGCATGGACCGCGCGGATGACCCGCGCGGCGACCGCACCCCGGTTGGCAACAAGTATGCGTCTCATGCCGCCTCCCTCAAGGCCGGAAGCCGAAGCTGGCACGGCCGGGCTGACGCAGCGGCGCAACCAGGTTGGCAAATTCGACCAGTAGGCCGCGAGTCTCAGCCGGGTCGACGATGTCTTCGACGACGAAGGCCTCGGCGCTGCGGAACGGCGAGGTCAAGCCACGGACCCGTGCCTCGATCCGCGCCAGCGCGGCTTCGGGATCAGGTGCGGCGGCAAGCTCGGCCTTGTACGCCACCTCCAGACCACCTTCGATCGGCAGGGAGCCCCATTGCGCCGACGGCCAGGCATAGCGGAAGTTGTAGCGATCCGGGTTCTGGTGGCCACCCCCGGCGACGCCGAAGGCCTTGCGGATGATGACGGTGCACCACGGCACGGTGCTCTGAGAAACCGCCGTCAGTGCCCGTACGCCCGCCCGCATCACGCCTTCCTTCTCTGCGTCCAGGCCGATGCGGAAACCAGGAACGTCAACCAGGTTCAACACCGGCAGATGGAACAGCTCAGCGAGGTCGACCATGCGCATATATTTCTCTGCAGTCTGCCGATCCCAGGCGCCTCCGTAGTGGTATGGATCGCTGGCGACCACCGCTACCGGCCAGCCGTCGGTACGCGCCAGCCCGGTTGCAATCGCCTTGCCCCAGTGACGGCCGATTTCCATGAAGGAGCCGGCATCCACCAAGGTATCCACAATGTTGCGGATCTTGTAGACGCTACGGGTGTTTTTCGGGATGGCCGCGCGCAGTTTGACCTGGTCGCCACCAGCTTCGCGTCCGGCTTCACTGCGCGGCGGCAGCTCATAAATGCTGGGCGGCAGGTAGGATAGGAATCGGCGGGCGCGGGCGAACGCCTCCTGCTCGGTCGCGACTTCGTCATCCACCACGCCGTTTCGGGTATGGATCTGGCTGCCGCCTAGTTCGTTCTTGCTTAGGTCCTGCCCAGTGCGCGCCACTACCGGCGGGCCGGCCACGAACAGCTGCGAGATGTCCTTCACCATGACGGAGTAGTGGCTGGCCGCCACGCGCGCAGCGCCCATACCGGCTACCGAGCCGAGGCCCATGCCGACCACCGGCACGGTGGCGAGATTGCGGGCGATGTAGGGCCAGGCCTTGAGCTTGGGCAGCAGGGTATGGCCCTTGAGCTCGATGCTCTTGACCGAACCGCCACCACCGGTGCCGTCGACCAGCCGGATCAGCGGGAGGCGCAAATCGTGCGCCATCTGCTCGGCCACGATCAGCTTGTCGCCGACCGCGCCGTCGTTGGCGCCGCCGCGCACCGTGAAGTCGTCGCCGACCACCACCACCGGTCGCCCCTCGACGCGGGCGCGCGCCATCAGGAAGTTCGACGGCGTAAAGCCTTGCAGCCGGCCCTCTTCGTCGTACTGTCCGGTTCCCGCCAAGCCGCCAACTTCCACCGTGCTACCTTCGTCAACCAGCCCGGTAATGCGCTCGCGCACCGGCAGCTTGCCGTTGTCACGATGCCGCTTCAGCTTCTCTTCGCCGCCCATCTGCTGCGCCAACCGCCTGCGCAGTGCCAGCTCTTCCAGCTCCTTGTCCCACGTCATGCATTACTCCTGCTTTGCGCCCTGCCGGGCGCGGGTTGTTCTCGCGTTGGCCGCACTCAGTCGAGCTGGATGTTGGCCTGCTTGATGATCTGCGCGTACTGCGCAGTTTCCTTCTTGATCTTCTCCGCGAACGGCTTCGGGCCGAGCAGCTGGAGATTGCCCTGCTGCTGCAGCTGTGCCTTGGTGGCGGGGTCTTCCGCAGCGGCGCGGATAGCGTCATTGAGGGCCTTGACCACTTCAGGCGGCGTCTTGGCCGGCACTAGCGCGCCTACCCAGAACGAAATGTCGTAGCCCGGAAAGCCCTGTTCGGCAACGCTGGGCACATCCGGTAGATCGCGCCAGCGCTCAGCGGAGGAAACGGCGATGGCGCGTAGCTTGCCGGCCTTGATCTGCGGCATGGCAGCAGGGTTGTCGTAAGCCATGTGGACCTCCTTGCCCAGCACCGCGACCTGGGAGGCGGCCGAGCCCTTGTACGGCACATGCATCATCTTGGTACCGGACATCGTATTGAGTAGCTCCATGCTCAGCTGGGTCAGGTTGCCCGAGCCGGCCGACCCATAGGTCAGCGCGCCAGGTTTGGCCTTGGCCACTTTGACCAGGTCCTGCACGTTCTTCACGCCAGCCATGGTTTCGTTTTCCGGGTTGGTGGTGAGGATGAACGGCACGGACACGATCAGCGTGACAGGCGTGAAGTCGCGCTGCACGTCATAGCGCATCTGCTTGTGCAACAACGGGTTGATGGTGATGGTGGAGGAATTGCTGATCAGGACGGTATGCCCGTCCGGTTCGGCGTTTGCGAGGGCCATGGCGGCCAGCATACCGTTGGCGCCGGTACGGTTCTCGACGATGACCGGTTGGCCCAGTTTGGCGCTCATGTGGTTGGCGACAAGGCGCGCCACCGAGTCGATCGAATTGCCAGGCGTGAAACCGACCAGGAACTTGATCGGCTTGGTCGGATAGGCCTGGGCCTGGGCCGGAGCGGCAGCGGTGACGAGGGCGGCGAGACCGAAGGCGGCGACGCAGTAACGGTGGGGCAAGCGCATGGTGTCTTCTCCATTCTCTAGATGTGGATGCGGCTCGCTGGTGTCCGAACCGCGGTGAAATTCGTTCTTTCAAGCAGAACGCTTATTCTTTTTGGTAGAATACTTTTGCACGTCGTGCTTCGTCAAGCAAAACTTGCCCCGCAGTGCGACATGTCGGAACTACATGAATGGAGCCGTTCAGGCGGCGGCCAGAAAACCCGGATGCAGAACGATGGTTCTGTCATCGACAGAAACAACAAAATGTCGCCTGAAAGACGCTAGAATCCAGAATGGCCCGGCTCGCCGTC
This sequence comes from Noviherbaspirillum sp. Root189, assembly GCF_001428545.1. Lineage (GTDB taxonomy): Bacteria > Pseudomonadota > Gammaproteobacteria > Burkholderiales > Burkholderiaceae_D > Noviherbaspirillum. Next base: position 280,981 of record NZ_LMHZ01000067.1, on the reverse strand, counting down.
GGCCCCCAGGCGGCTGCGGCGTATGGCCGCCGCCTCAACCGAATCGAAAAATGACCAAGACTTTGATAGACGCTCCCCTCACACAATCGGATGGTGTTGCCGCCGTGGACCGCGCTCTGGCTATTGCCACCGCCCTGGCCCAAGCCGGCACACCACAGTCGCTGGCGGACATTGCGCGCCTGACCGGCATGTACAAGAGCACCCTGCTGCGCCTGCTCGCTTCACTAGAGCGCAGCGGGCTCGTGGTGCAGCGCGTCGACAAGCGCTACGCGCTCGGCCCGCTCGCCTTCCTCTTCGGCCGCACCTTCGAGACCAGCTATGGCTTGCGCGAGGCAATCCAGCCCGTGATGGAATGGCTGGTCCAGCAAGGTACCGAGAGCCCGTCCTTCCACGTCCAGCACGGCAGCGATACACGCCTCTGCCTGTGCCGTATCGACTCCGCCCATTCCACGCTGGACCGGGTGCGGGTGGGTGACATGCTGCCCTTGCACAAGGGCGCGCCCGGAAAGGTGCTGCGCGCCTACGGATCCGGCATGCCGCCCGAGGGCACCGAGGCCGAACTGGTATTTACCTCGTTCGGCGAGCGCGACCCGCTGTGCGGGGCTATCTCCAGCCCGGTGTTTGGACCCGGCAATACGCTGCTCGGCGCGCTGTCGCTGTCAGGCCCGCTGGAACGTTTCTCCGACCTGGCCGTGCAACGCATGACCGGCCTGCTGCTCGCGGCGGCCGAGCGTGCCACGCTATCGATGGGCGGACGCTGGCCTGGCCCGAAGGGACAGGGGCTGAAGATGAAGGTACGCCAGCAATAGGACAGGTGCTGGCAGCTGCCAGGCAACGATGGCAGATACGGCAACAGATCGTGGCCGCGCACCCCATGTGCGGCAAATCCGCGCGCTGCACACTGCCAACGACTGGCGAGGGTCCTGGACGCATAGCCATTGGCATAGCCTTCGAGGAAGGAAATCGTGTCGCGGGGCTTGCACGATGAGGGCAGCGGGGCGGGGCGTGGCGCCCCCGGCCCACCTTTTGACCCGCGCTGGCTTCTATTGTGCCTCGAACACTAGACTGATCGCCGGCGCATACTTGTTGCCGTGTCCGGCCACGATCGCGCCGCAAACAGCCGTTCCGGATCGACCTGCGTCCCCGCCGATTCAGGCATGCCTACCCCGATCGCGTTTGCCTTCTCGATCAGCAGTGCTACCACACGGTCATATGCGCCACGCTGCACAAACAGGCGTGACCGCGGAGGGCTTGAGAATCACCGCGTTGCCGGCGGCAAGTGCCGGCGCCACCTTCTGCGCCTCCATGGTGAGGGGCGAGTTCCAGGGTGTAATAGCCACCACCACCCCGTAGGGTTCGTAAGCGGTCATCGAGAGATAGTCGCCGCGCGCCGGCGTGACCTCGGCGCCGAGCGTTTCACAAACCGCAGCATAGTAACGGAAGGTGGCCTCAGCACTCCTGGCCTGCGCCTTGCACTCCGCCCAAACCTTGCCGTTCTCCAGCATTTGCAGACGCGAGAACTCGTCCGCGCGCTCGGTCATCAGGTCGGCAACCCGCGGCGGCAACCCGCTCCCGTCCCGCCACTGACAGCCGCCAGTTTACTTTGCCGGTCGCCGGATTGACCGAATCGAAGGTGTCCTCGGGCGTGAAAACCTGCTCCCCATTGATAAGTAATGCCTTTAGCTGCGGCGCTTCCTGCTGCATATGGGTAACTCCGTAGGATGGGTATGGATAATGGCGCTTATTCGGGGCCGGGCTTTGTGAGTGAACGGAGCCGCCGGCAATGCCCATTCCATGCCCGAGGTGCGCAGGCAGATTAGCGAGATACGACTGCCGCTTTCTCCCAACATGCGGACCAGCGATATTCCTAGAGGGGATACAGCTTCCAGCCCGCCAGGTGCACTGTCGACCGCTCACGTTGTCTCCCACCTCCAATCGCCGTTCTCTTGGTCGCAACATTCGTTCTGTTTTTAATCTTCCGCGTCAGAAAATGAAGTGTCAACAGACGAAACCCGGTTCCCCGGCGCTGCGCGGGAATACGGTGAACGAGAAAAGCCTGACGCACCCGAAAAAACCCGACACCTTGGCCACTAGAGAGCAGTTAAAACTGGAGGCAGCCATTCCACGGGATTTGGCGCTACATTTATTGTCTCGCTAACAATCAGGCAGATTGGAATGCGGATAATCATCGAGGCTCGAATTGAAGACAATGCAGTCCGGTTTGCTACACCTAATCAAACAAAAACGGTCTCTAACATATACATGCATTTCGGATTATACGAGGCGGGTCATACTCAATAACGGGCCTCATGGTGGCTGTCTGCTTTGGGAATAGGAATGTTCGTTCGACAGACTGCTATTGGTCGCGTGCGGCAGAAGGTCCGTTACTCTCTGTTGGCGGCTTTCGCCCACCTTCTCGACGTTCGTGGCTGAGACCTGGCATGGCACTGTCGACGCAAACTCGCCCTTTGGCATGTCGGAAAGCAGACATGCAACTTAGAAAGTGGCCGACGAAAAATATGCGAATGTGCGAGACGCACCGTCATACTCATGCGTCGATGCTAAGTACGCTGTTAGCTATGTGCCTCGTAGCAGCTTAATCCTCTCGCTTGAAATTGCGAAATGCCTCCATTTTCGTAAACGGGTCAGTCCAATCATAGGCCAGAAATGTCTACGGCACTCGGGGCAGTCCACATATCCTTCCATATTCAGTCGAGAAGTGACCGAGTTATTCAATTAGCCGACCGGCGACGACCATTCAACTATACCTTGTGTAAACAGCTTCGTCCTCAGCAGCGATTCTATTACTTCATATCTCCCCTTTTACATTATCTTAGAGCCGACCAGCCTGCCCTAGCGTTAGAGTAGAGCCGGTTCGCGGATAATCAGACCTGCCCCGCGCACAGCATTCTTCGCAGTAGGACCAGCCCCGATAATCGTTTCGGCTTCGTTGGGCATTTCAAATCAACGCAAGTTCAGGTTCCTGGTCAATTAGCGATTTCACCAAACCGCCTCCCATACATATGGGAACCCAATGTATGTCACGAATGTTAGTATTTCGGCGTTCCAAACGGCCCACGAAATTCGGCCTAAGTCCAAGGCTGCTTCCATGGCGGGTACTCCGGAATGGCGACGATTTGTTCAACCGACGAGCGTTTCCATTTCATTGCAAACATCCCCTCTGTAAGAGCAGATTTGCTGAATGACTCGATCAGTTCAGTATTAAAATTACAATAAATTCCGCTCAGGAGGCCGCGCGTGACCCGTTCCTTGATACCCATATATGTCCTTGTAGCTTCCCTGACCGCCTGCGGAGGCGGAGAATCCTCGAACGCCAGATTGGCCCCCGTCGCCAAGCAACTTGCGAATACGGCCACTACAAGTGCCGACACCACCTTCTCTGGCAAGCGCAGCGATTACACGATCACGCAGACCTCGAGCGGATTCTCGGTGGCCGACAATGTGGGTGATAGAGGTGTGATCCGCATTGGGAACGCCGAGACACTCCGTTTTGCCGACGTCACAATTAACCTGAATATCGCACGCCAGGCAAGTGCAATTCCGGAAGCGGACTTAAACTCGCTAGTGGAACTGTATGTCGCGTTCTTTAACCGAGTTCCCGATGCTAGTGGATTGAGCTATTGGATCAGTCAATACCAGTCTGGCGTGCCACTGGCCCACATCTGCGAAAGCTTCTATAACGCGGCAGTGCAATACAGTGCTTTAACCGGTTATTCGTCAACAATGTCCAACGCGGATTTCGTGAAGGTCATCTACAAGAACGTGCTTGGCCGTAGCGGCACAACCGCGCCGCCTGATGCCGATGTTCAGTACTGGGCTAACGAGCTGGCGAGTGGCCGCGCTTCCAAAGGCAGTCTTGTCAAGACGATGTTGGCATCGGCGCACTCATTTACGAATGACCCAACGTGGGGTTGGGTTACCAAACTGCTGAATAACAAGATTGCCGTTGGCAAGCAGGTCGCGGTTCAGCAGGGCTTGAACTACAACACGTCCGAAGACTCGATCACCAAGACGATGTCGATCGCCGCCGCCATTACGCCAACCGACACGTCGTCCGCGCTTGCCAAAGTCGGCATTACGGAAACGGCGTACAAACCCAATCCAATTTTGTCGATCAATCGCATGCGTGCAGTACACATGTACAGCAACTATGGCGATAACGTACGTGGCGTGAAGCCGGCGCTGTCCGACGCGCCCCAAAGTCTGTCAGCAAGCGGTGTCACAACCGACATTTTCCGCTCCTCTTATAGCGAAAGTTCAGGGAATACGGTGATATTCGACACCGCAACAGTGAACTTGACGAATGTGAAGCTGGGCAGTGGCTCATCGTACGCGCAGGCGGGTTTCACATTGTCGCGGCGGGCGGACAACGGCGAATTGAGCTTGGACTTCTCGCCTTCCGCCAATACATCACTCGCGGCAATCCAGGGGTTTGCTGGCGATGTCCACCTTCAGATATCAGCCGACGGCAAGACTGTTAATCAATGGACCATGATTAATGCGTCCGGGGACGCACGCGAATATATTGCCGCAGTCGTCGCCCACGCCGCCGAACTGCTCGCAGGTGGAACGTTCAATGTGCACACGTCCAATGCCGTATTCAACCAGGCATCGCTGATCGGGGCTATGCAACTGGTCCGCAAAGGCGTTCAGGACGACGACAGTGCCTATTTCAATTATCTGCGTGACAAGAATGTGGAATGGCTCGCCTTGACCGTGCCGATTTTCTACGGCGACGTATCCGACCCGACAGTCAGGCTGCAATATCGGCCGGCGGGCAATATGGATTCCGGCGCCAGCTTTACGTTCGATGATGCCGATCTCATCTATTTTCTTAACAAGGCCCGCAAGGCAGGATTTAAGATCATGCTTGGCCTGGAGCTTTCTCCAGTGTTCATTCCGATATCGACGACAGATCCGGACTGTAAGACGGCACGCCATAAGGCTAATCGATGGCTACTCGGCCAGCCTTCGGTGGCTACGAACGATCCGTTTCAGGCATGCATCAATCCAGCCTACTGGTGGTGGGATCCGGCACACCCCGACCATGCGAAGAACACGCAGATTTTCTGGAGCAACTACACCGACATCGCGGTGAAATATGCTCGCATCGCCCAGCAAACCGGCGTTGAAATGTATGCAGTGGCCACTGAACAGGATAACCTCGTCCGCACCCGTACGAGCAGCCCGCCTTACACCAACCATTTCAGGCCACAATTGACCAACCTTGTTAGTGCAGTGCGCGCGCAATACGCTGGGCTATTAACCTATGATCAGCAACATATTACGTTTACGAATCCGGAATACTTCGCAGGAGGGGCCGGCACAGCAGGTGCTTTCAGTCATGTCTTCGAAGATCTGGATCTCGATGTCGTTGGCACTTCTGCCTATTTTCAGCTGACACCATCCAATCCCGGGCGGGTTCTTTCCGTCGCTGAACTTGAGACGGTGTGGGAAAACATTTTCAAGACGCACCTTGTCCCGAGGCAGGCCGCCAATTCCGGTAAGCCCTTGGTTTTCACTGAATTTGGCTACACCGACGACATCGGTGCAACGACGCTTCAGGGGGCGAATCTAGGCATGCCTGAACCTGCTCCTGACGCAAGCGGTGTGACACCGGGCCAACAACAACAACAAAACATCTTTCAGGCATTCTTCAACGTTAACAGTCGATACGACAATCTCGTTGACGGCGCATTTATCTGGGGTGTTAGCTATATCAGCCCTTACGACTGCTCGCATATTGTTTTTGGCATTTACTGCAAGGCGTCTGCTGATACCGTGAAGCAGGTCTACGGAACGTGGAAAGCAGGCACCTGACCCGTCTCTTTGCGGAGCGGCTGCATTTAGGCACAATTTGTTCGGCGGCGGCGCTCCCCCACCCGGTGACGAGCTACCGTGGTAGTCATACCTAATACCAATCCCAACCCATAACGCACCATGAGACACTCGTCGTCAATAGCCCGCTATTGACTCCTCCTGCGCCTTGCCAGTCAAAAAAATCCATCGATCTCATTTGTCACGTTACAGGTCGGGATTGGTATAAGGTAGCAGTTTTCGAGCGGCCAGTCAGACCAGCGCTGAAGCTGGCCGTCTTCTCTCTTACACCCCCATAGCCGTGTCGGTAATGCCGATGAGCTTGATCGCCGCGCTTGTATCGTCGGCCTTGACTGCGGCGGCAATTGCCATTCCGTGCGCGACGGAATCGGCGCCGTTCAGGTACGTCAGTCCGTAGCCCACTGCAAACGTCTTACCGACCTCAAGCTTGTTATCAAGCAGGTCCGCTACCCAGCCCCATTGCGCATCGCCTTTAAAGGAGTGCGCTGCACTGAGCATCGTCTTGATCAGACTGCCGCGTGTATCGGTCCCGTTCGCGAGATTGTGCGCCCAAAAGTCGATGTCTGGCTGTGGCGGCGCACTGCTGCCCGTACGACCCAGGACGTTGGCGTACACCAGCTTCACGAAATCCGCGTTATTCATGCTGGAGGTGTAGCCGGTCAGGTTTGAAAACTGAAGCGCGGCGTTATAGAAAGACTGTCCAATTTCTTCCAGCGATTTTCCGCCCTTCAGTTCTCCAATCCAGTAGCCAAGTCCTTCGGCGTCCGGTACACGGTTAAAGTACGCGATGTACAGTTCGATCAACGAATTGAGTTCGGCAGTACTAAGGCTGGCGGCCTTAGACGGCGCGCCAAGATCGACAGTCATATCTGAGAAACGGAGTTTCTCAACGCTCGAGATTGTGTATGCATTGCCGTTCTGATCGGTCACTGCAACGCTGCCGTCGCCGTTCTTGGTAAGGTGTGCGGCGGCCCGGCCACCATCGACGCTAAACGTCGAGAATTTCTTGGTCGTCACCGAGTACACGGAACCGTCCGCGAAGTTCACGGTTTCCACATTTTTCAACACCGCATTCTGTGCCAGCCCACTTGTCTCGGCTAATTTGATCGTAGTGTTGTCTTGATAGGAGATTGCGTATTTGGATGCGTTACCGAGCACATATACAGTATCGCTACCTGCGCCGCCGTCTACCTGCAGCGCACTGTATACCGTACCGGTAGTACGGCCAGCAATCCCAGAATTCCAAGCGTTACCCCCAATGGTGATTGTTTTTGTGCTCTGGTCGATTTGCGTAAGCGCCACACCATTTACGCTCGCGCTGGCCAAGTAGACCTTGGCATTTGCCTGGCCAGCAGCGGAAGAACTTTCATGTACGACCTTCAGTTCAGAAAGATCGGTGATAGCGGGCAAGGAGATGGTGAACTGTTGCTGGGTTGTCCAGGGGCCGGTCGCATCGACATAGCCGGAAGCAATGTTTTCTAATTTGCGAGTACCGTAGTCGACGCCATTGACATAGAGATGAACGCTCGGGGTTTCACCAGCCAGAATGGTTCCACTGATGCCCAGCGTGATCTTCATCGGGAATGTGTTGACCTGTTGAGCCTTGGTTGCCGCACCTTCTGCTTTCCCATACAGTGCAATGCGGTCGTCGAGACTGCTTCCGGTGAATGTCTTATCGCCAAAGGTGAGGTAGTTTGTTGCGCTGTACCACGCAGAAAGCACCTTCGCTGCATCCTTGCCGCGCACATCGAAGTTGGTTGATGCGACTTCCGCAAGATACTGGGAAAAGCGAGGGTCGTCCTGGCCGGGGACAAGGGCTTGTCCCCACGCAGAAATGCCGCGAAACCAGCCGCTAGCATTGTCGGCAGCAAAGGCCTCCAGGACCGACTGGTATGCCCACGCCTGCTGCTCCCAGTCGGCGACCTTGCTATTAATCGTGAGGCCGCTCGGATCCTTCACGACGCCGTGAAAGGATTGGGCGCCAAATTCCTCAAACTGCACGGGTTTGCCGTACTGGAGTGACATCGCATGGAGGGTAGCGATCACATCGACTGGCGTGCCGCTGTAATCTGGGAAGATGTAGTTGTTGTGCCAGCCGGCAAGTACATCGGCGTAGGTTGGATTTTCCTTGTTGGTCAAGGGATAGTACGCAGACACCCCGATGACGTCGAGGAGATCCCAGAAGCCAACCTTGTCGACGCCGGTGTGGCGCTGCAAGGGAAACAGAGCGTCATATGAAAGAGGGCCGCTGAACTGGCTGCGCGCCGCATTAATAACTTCTTGCCATAGGCCCCGGTGGTCGACCGTATCAATGCCATGATTTTCAGTACCGATCACGATCTCAACGGCGCCAAGTTCCTTTGCTAGCGAGGACACTTGCCCTATGTAGACAGCCCAGTCTTTGAGAAAGGTCGACACGCTGAAGTTGGCAAAATCTTTCGTCGAGACGCTATTGATGTTATCGGGCAGGGTACCGTTGGTCCCAGTCGAAATGGAAGTCTGAGCGAAAGGTTTGAGTATGACCTGCAGGCCAATGCTCTTGGCGTAGTTGGCAAGTTGGCGAATTTCGTCGAAGGACGCTTCGTGTACGCCGTCCATGGAAAATGAAGCGACACGCGCGCCGGTGGCCGGATCAATGGGGACACCCCATCCCAGGCTAACAGCATTATGGCCGAGGGCCTTATAGTCATCCATGTACGCACGGACGTCCGCCAGTTCGCTGGGGCTTAGTTTTGTCTCGCCCGAGGCATTGAAAAGATCAAACATCGAGAAGGCGCGTATTTCAAATTGTCCCATTGTCTCCAAGCTCCCTGCCAAATATGTTGTTGTTAGGAAAGCATCATATTACAGTGGACCCGGGCAAAGGTGGTGCTTCGTGAAGACTTCGCGATGCAGTAGAAGGCGGGGTAAGGACGCACTAACCTTCTAAGCAAATAGTGTCCACCGGCTGTGAAATTGACAAGCAGCAGCGGATTAATCTCGGCGATCTGCATTTCTGACGAGACTTTAGGTAGGAGTCAACGCCCGTCCGTCCCGGTCAAAGAGGACTGTATGCGCCGCCACAGCCACCTTGACCAGCTTTTCCTTGCACTGGCCTGGGTAGGGTCCAATGCCGTCCGTCAGCAGTTTTCGCGCTCTATCGCGCCGCTTTCTGACTTTAGCAAAGTAAACGCAGATTCCGTGGCGGGACTTGCCTGCAGAGCTGGGTAACTGGCATACGACCTACACGCGGTTCAAACGCTGGGGCCAGTCCGGCATCTGGCAGCGGGTGGTCGAAACGGTCAATGGCGGTGATCCCACCCAAACGCAATCGTGTAGTGCAACGCGGCTATGATCATCATCTGTATAAGGACCGCAATTTGATCGAACGTTTCTTCAACCGAATCAAGCAATTCAGACGGATTGCAACACGTTATGAAAAACTGGCGCGCAATTACCTGTCGTTTCTCAACCTCGTCTGCACTTACCTCTGGATCGCCTAATTTTTAACTCGCCCTAGTGCTCGCTAGGTGTCTTGACCGGATCGCCTAGTACGTCTTGGACATACAGCATCGTGATAAGGACGGCGAGTACCGCAGTCAGCGGGGTTGCCAATGCGACCCCGGCGAGCCCGAACAGCGCGCCGAACACTACTTGCATCGCGATTGTCAGGGCTGGCGGCAATGACACGGTTCTCCGTTCGATCAAAGGCGACAGCAAATAACCCTCTGCGATCTGCACGGCAAGAAATAGTAATGCCGTATAGAGTGCGAGGGTCGGACTCTCGGCAAACGCGATCAACACTGCGGGAGCGCCGGCGATAATGGGGCCGAGGTACGGGATGAAATCAAGCAAGCCGGCAAGTATGCCGAGCGTCAGCGCAAGCGGCACGCCTAGCAGACTCAGTCCGAGCGCGGTGACCGCACCGACGATCACCATGGTCACAGCCTTGCCGACTAGCCATTGCCCAAGCGTGCGCCCCAGCTCTGCAATGATTTCCTGTATCCGCTGCCTTTTTCGGTGTGGCATCAATGTCACAAGACCGTCGAGATAGATGTGAGGCTGTGCGGCAAGATATACCCCGACAAACGCCATGATGGCGATATTGCCTGCTGCGCCGAGAACGCCAGAAAACACGAGCCCGGCTTGTGACAACATGGACGCGGCTTGGGACATCATTTGGTCGGTGGGCGGCAAATTCACCAACAGACTGCGCAGCAACGGATACTGCTGCGCTTCGGCGCGGATGCGGTCCACCGCCTGTGGAATCGCCATGGTCAAGTCACCCACCTGACGGCTTACTTGGGGTGCCATCAACCATCCTGCCAGACTGAGCACGGCAAGCAAAAGTACAACGACCAGCGCAAGTGCCGGTCCGTGCGGCCACTGGAGCCACCGCTGGACGCGTTGCGCGATATCGTACAGAAGAACGGCAACGAGAATGCACGCAAAGAGCAGCAGTAAGACCTTGGCTGCATACCAGACGATGCCGGCAACCAGCAGAAACATCAACCCAACTGCATAGAAAAGGATTGCGTTGTGAAGAAAGCTGCGCTCTTCACGAAGCGTGGCGTCGCTTCTTGCTTGAGGCACATGACTGTCGTGTTTATCGCCCATAAAATGCGCTCGCTTTACCCATTGCGCAGCCGCTAATGTCCCGTTCTTTACGTATTAGTGCGGGCCATGCTCATTGCAGCGCAATAACCGGAGCGCATTGCTTCAAACGCCACGCCTCCTCGTATCCCATTGGGCTGCATTTCTTGTTTCTTCTTCAACAGTCGGTTCTACCATCCGCAGGTGCTTGTTTGCAAATATGGGCGGTAGCCAGAATCAAGGTTGAAAAGCGTTAACCCTTTACAGATAATTTTGCGTCAATATGGTTCCAGTTTCCGCTTCGGCCTGCTACCGGCGAATACTGAAAGTGTTGCAAGTCAGAACTTCGCGGCAGCAGTAGGTTACGTCGCGGCACCTTCAGATGCCGAATTCAATGTCGTGGCAAGCACCTTGCTTGCCTCCGATGCAGGAGGTAGCTGCTATGAAAAGCTCACGAACAGTAGACGTGCAGGCGGTTCGCATCGAGCCGCACGGCCTCGAAGGATTGTTGGGGCTAAGCGATGCATCGAAAGGCATCGTCATATTTGCGCACGGTAGCGGCAGCGGACGACACAGTCCACGCAACAACCATGTGGCGGCCGGCTTGCGGGAAGCCGGATTTGCCACGTTACTGCTGGATCTACTGCGGCCCGAGGAAGAAGCGAATCGCGCAAACGTGTTCGACATTCCGCTTCTGGCCGTCCGCTTGATTGAGGCAACGCGCTGGATACGGCAACAAGCGGAGACAGCACATTTGCCGATTGGCTTCTTTGGCGCCAGCACGGGCGCCGGCGCTGCGCTGGTCGCCGCCGCGGATGCCGGCGATGAGATTACTGCTGTCGTGTCCCGTGGCGGTCGGCCAGATCTGGCCGGCGCCTCGCTGGCCCGGGTCCGTGCTCCGACATTGCTCATCGTCGGTGGCCTGGACGTACCGGTGATTGACCTGAACCGGCATGCGTTGTCGCAATTAACCGGAAAAAAGGAGCTGGTGATCGTTCCTAGCGCAGGCCACCTCTTCGAAGAGCCAGGCACACTGGAGCAGGTTCTCCGCTTTGCCATTGATTGGTTCAGTGAACACTTTCCAACAGGTTCGACATGACCCCTGATTTCTTCCCATTCAAAGACCGGCGCGAGGCCGGCGCGAAACAGGCGTCGCCTAGCAGGCAGCAAGCAGAAGATGGTCTACTAGCTACAAAACCCGTAAAGATAGTTTGTTCCGGCTCTACAGCGAGTCCCTGAGTTACGGAAGCGACTAGGGTTCAATGTGCAAATGCCTTCGGCAACTCATTCCAGCGCGTTATATAACAAGGCATCTTGTTTTCAGCTCGTTCAATCCATCGTTGACCTTAGATCGTCAAGCCGGATTGCTTCCAGAACGACGCGATCAAGTTGACGCGTCGCTGCATGGATTTGAGCCGCCTGTAAGCACATGCCCAAACTTCGCCAATCGTCCTGTGCAGCGTGTGCAGGAAGCGCACAAGGGTTCGCTTACGGATTGGACCGTACATGAAGCGGAAATAGAAACGGCGTGCGCCAGGGGCAGCAATCACCGTCAGCTACTACACTAGCACTGCAGGAGCTTCATGCCCGGCTTTCGCCTTATTCGAGCGGCTCTTGAACCAGCTTCGTATCGCCAGGAAGAAGACCGGTACCAAGTAGATGCCGAGCACAGTCGATGCGACCGTGCCCCCGAGCACGGCGGTGCCGATAGCATTGCGTCCCCCCGCTCCGGCGCCCGTGCCCAGCGCCAGCGGCACTACGCCAAAACCGAAGGCTAGCGATGTCATCAAGATCGGACGCAAGCGCAGACGCACGGCTTCCAACGTGGCGTCGTATAAATTTCTCCCCTGCTCCTGCAATTGCACCGCAAATTCCACGATCAGGATAGCGTTCTTGGAAGCCAAGCCAACAGTGGTGATCAAGCCGACTTGGAAGTAGACGTCGTTCGTGAGCCCGCGCGACCAAGTCGCTAGCAACGCTCCCACGACACCGAGCGGGACGGCCAGCATGACTGACAATGGAACGGTCCAGCTTTCGTACAAGGCCGCAAGACACAGGAACACGAACAGAATCGAGATCGCGTAAAGCAGCGGCGCTTGAGCTCCGGCCTGGCGTTCCTGGAGCGAAGCCCCCGTCCACTCGTAGCCGATCCCTGGAGGCATGGTCTCAAGGATATCTTCCACAACCTGCATGGCCACGCCTGAACTGACTCCCGGGGCGGTTGCGCCGACTATTTCATATGCCGGTGCGCCGTTGTAGCGCATCAGCTGCGGCGAACCAAAGGTCCAGTATGTCTTGGAGAAAGCGCTGAAAGGCACCATTTCGTTGTTTCTGTTGCGTACCGTCCATTTGCCAATGTCTTGGGGCAGCATGCGATGGGGAGCATCGCTCTGTATGTACACGCGCTTGACACGGCCGTTGTTCAGGAAGTCGTTTACGTACGTCCCGCCCATGGCGCTGGACAGCACGCTATTGATGTCGCTGTATGACAGATTTAAGGTGGCGGCCTTGCGGTCGTCGATCTCAAGCCGCAGTTCGCTGGCATCGTCGAGGTTGGTGGAACGCAGGCCGGTCAATTCCGGACGCTGGCGAGCTTCGGCGAGGAACTTGTCCTTGGCTGCCAACAGCGCCTCATGCCCTAAACCATTATTGTCTTTGATCATGAAGTTGAAGCCCGCACTGGCACCCAGCCCCCGTACTGCCGGCGGCTGCGACACAACAATACGTGCGTCGCGGATCGCTGCCAAATCCCGGTTGGCCTTCTCTGCTATGGCCGCCGCCGATTGCTCTGGCCTGGCGCGCTCATCCCATGTTTTCAAGCGGATGAAGCCGCGTGCAGAACTCTGGCCGCCGTCCAGTCCCGCCACTTGATTGAAGCTGACGACATCCGGTTGCTGCCGGAAATACTGATTTACTTCGTCGAGGACCTTCTGTAAGCGGGCGTTGGAGGCGCCGGCGGGAAGATTGACATTGATTCTCAAGTAACCTTGATCTTCGACTGGCAAGAAGGACGTAGGCAACCGGCTGATGATTATTCCAACCGCGGCGCAGATCACAAGAAAGATCAACAGCATGCGTTTGACCCGACCCAGCGCGTAGGCTACTCCACCCTGATAACGCAATGCCCCTGCGTCGAATGTCCGGTTGAACCAGCGGAAGAAGCCGCCGAGCATGCGCCGCCATCCCGTTGCCTCAGCGTCGTGATGCGACGGTGGCTTCAATAGCGTAGCGCATAGGGCCGGTGTCAGCGTCAACGCGACAAAGACCGAGAGCGCCATCGAAGCCACGATGGTGATGGCGAACTGCCGGTAGATGACACCGGTGGAACCGCCGAAAAAAGCCATTGGCACGAAGACTGCAGAGAGCGTCACACCAATGCCGATCAGTGCCGGTGTAATTTCCCTCATTGATGTGCGGGTCGCTTCCTTGGCCGACATGCCGGTTTCGTGCATGATACGCTCAACATTCTCGACCACCACGATAGCGTCGTCCACCAGAAGACCAATGGCCAGCACCATTCCGAACATGGTAAGGGTGTTGATAGAAAATCCGACGGCCGACAGCACGCCAAACGTACCCAGCAACACCACCGGCACCGCGATCGCGGGAATAAGCGTGGCGCGCAGGTTTTGGAGAAAGATGAACATAACCAACACGACTAACACCATGGCCTCTCCGAGCGTATGCACGACCTCTTTGATTGAGGCGCGTACGAACGGAGTGGAATCCGAGCTGACGACATAGTCGAGATTGTTTGGAAAATATGGCTTCATCTCCGCGAGCTTCGCCGCGACAGCGTCTGACACGGCCATTGCGTTGGCACCGTCCGCGAGGGTAATGCCGAGGCCGGCGCCTGGTACGCCGTTGAGTTTGGAAGTTACCGCGAGATTGTCCGGTCCTAGCTCCACACGCGCGACGTCCTTGATGGTGACGACTGAGCCATCGACGGCAGTCTTGAGCACGATGTTCTCAAACTGTTGCACTGTCTTTAGTGTGGTGCGTGCGGTGATCGTCGCGTTGAGCTGCTGATTGTCCGGCGCGGGGAGAGCGCCAAGTTGGCCGGCCGAGACCTGAACATTCTGAGCATTGAGCGCGGTGACAAGGTCCGAAGGCATCAGCTGAAATTTTTCCATCCGTGCCGGATCGATCCAGATGCGCATCGCATAGTAGGTGCCAAAGACGTTGACATCACCGACGCCATCAATACGGCCGATCACGTCCACCAGGTTGCTGTTGATGTAGTCGCCCACATCAACCTGAGTGACGTTGGAATCATGCGAGAAGAAACTGTAGGTAACCAAGAACTCCTGACCACCCTTGTTGACGAAGACGCCGCGGTCCTTGACGGCATCCGGAAGGCGGTTGGTAGCGGCCTGCAGCTTGTTCTGCACCTGCACCTGAGCGACATCGATGTTGGTTCCTGGCGAAAAGGTCACCGTGATCCGGGAGCGGCCCGAGGAATCGCTCGTGGATGACATGTAGATCATGTTGTCGATGCCCTTGATCTGCTGCTCGATGATCTGGGTCACTGAATTTTCGACCGTCTCCGCCGAAGCACCCGTGTACTGCGACGAAATGGTCACTTGAGGCGGTGCAATATCGGGATACTGTTCAAGAGGCAGCGTAAAAATGGACAAGGCCCCCGCCAGCATGATGATGATCGAAATCACCCATGCAAAAATGGGACGGTCGATGAAGAACTGAGCCATGGTTTACTGCCTTCTTATTTGTAGATGGAGGCATTGGCACCCGGCCCCTGCGCGGAAGCCGCCTGCTTTTTATTGTCGCGCTCGGAAATGCCGCCAGCCGATACATTGGCTTTGTCATTCATCTCGACAATCCGGACTGTCACCTTGTCGCCCGGTTTGATACGTTGAAAGCCGTCCACAACAACCTTCTCTCCCGTCCGGACGCCGCTGTCCAGCAGCCACTTGTTTCCGATGGCGCGAGCCACTTCGATATTTCGTTTCTCGATCGTGCTGTCCTGCTTGACAACCATGACGCTCGCGCGTCCGGCCGGATCGCGAGTGATGGCCTGCTGGGGAATAAGTAGTGCATCACTGGCCAGCCCGGTAGGGAGCTGCGCCTGGACGTACATGCCCGGCATCAGGATTCCCTCAGGATTCGCCACCTCAGCGCGCAGAGTAACTGTGCCAGTAGTCTCATTGACGATAACTCCGGCAAAGCGCAGTTTGGCTTCGTGCGGATACTCGGTCCCGTCCTCCATCCGAATCCGTACCTTCATCAAATCGGCATCAACTTTCTGGTACCGGCCGGCTTTCCAGTCGCGCTTGAGCTGAATCAGCTCGCTGCTGGACTGGGTGAAGTCGACGTACATGGGATCGAGCTGCACGATGGTTGTAAGTGGCGTTGCCTGATTTGCAGTCACCAGTGCGCCAGGCGTCACCGTCGACAAGCTTACGCGTCCCGATATGGGAGCTTCGATACGGCTATACCGCAAGTTGATGCGTGCCGTCTCGAGATTGGCGCGCGCCATGCCGACGTCAGCCTTGGCCTGGATAGCGGCAGCCTGACTTTCCTCATACTCCTGCTTGCTGATCGCATCGATCTTTACAAGTTCGGCATTGCGGCGGACGGTAGCATCGAGCGTACGCTGGCTCGCTTCCGCCTTGGCCAGTGCTGCTACCGCGCTCGCCTCGGCTGCACGCAGCAGTCCCGGATCGAGCTGGTACAAGGGCTGGCTCTGCCGGACCATGTCGCCCTCGAAAAAAAGCCGTTTCTGAATGATGCCAGACACTTGAGGCCGAACCTCGGCGGCCAGATAGGAGCGCGTTCGACCAGGCAATACCGTTTCCAGTTGCTGGCTTTGCGCTTGCATAACCACTACACCGACGTCCGGAGGCGCTTTGGCGACCGGCGCCCCACCCTGTTCCTTGCTGTTGCAGGCGCAGAGAAGCAGCACCAGAATGGTGATCGCAATCCACGCCCTGGAATTGCGAATGAAGCTGTCGTTGAGATCAAAAAGAGCGCTCCCAACGGGAGATTGGACGTGTTGAAAGTTCATTGTGGGAAAGGATACTGTGAATGGCGGCTACAAAATATTGTCTTCCGTTCGAATTGCTCGTCTGCTCAGCTTGAACACCAAGGAAAGACATGAGCCACTGCTTGTTAAATGTGCATCACTTCAAAATGCGAACCAATTGCTGATTCAAGAAGTTAATGTCAACTTCGTTCGGCGAGTTTTGCGGCTATGGCGTGACTGACATGGTTGCTGAGTGCACGCTCGACCACACATTTAACGACTCAGAATACTGGCCATAGTTCATATCCGCAACATGTGTTTTGTAGCGTTATGTAGCGGCATGTAGCATTCAGGTACGCTCGATGGTCAATTAAAACATTGGGCTAGGGTAATCCACCAGTTAGTCACTAGTTAGTTACTTGGCAACTGCACCGGTTTGCATGCTGCCGTTGTCGACGGCGCGCGATTCCATCCGTTGACTGTCGCTTCCGGCGCTGGCATGGTCAAGCGGGATTATATCGGCTGCATTTACTAATATGTACCCTGACGTATTGCATGAACAATGGCATCGGCGGTCATAGAAAGGCTGGAGGCGCATGTGCACAGCCAGCCAGGTGCTTTGTTCACGCCCGGCGCCATCCCCGACTCCGGCCCTATTTCCAGGCCCAGCACAGTGACACCGCGTCGTCGTGCCTCTTGCGCCGCACGTTGTAGATCCTCAGGCAGATAACGTGGATCGTGTATGTCGACGTCATGCGGTTGCCCATCACTCACAAGGACAATCATGGAGCCGCTGGTGTCGTGCAATAGCTGCATCGCGTATCGGACCGCAGCGCCGCTGCGTGTGGACCACTCCGGCGTCAAGCCAACAAGGCGCGCTAGCACTGACGACGAGGAGACCGGCTCCTCCTCATTCTTGATCGGCTGGATGCGCACGCAATGACGCGTGTTCGAGTTGAAACCCAGGATTGTGCAATCGTGTCCTGCCTGCTCGAATGCGGCACAGGCGAGCGCGGTTAATAATGCCATGCCGTAGAGCAGACGCCTCCGCGATGGCGCAAGCCATGGCGGGCATGGACCAACAGTAGACACCGATGCATCCACGATAAACACGATCCGCCGGGGCTCATGGGTTGCAGCCGTGCGGAGATAGATCCCGGCGTCAGGCATGCTTCCGGCACGCAAGGCTATGCCCGCATCAATGAGCGCGGTCTCATGGAAATCTCCGCCGGCATTGGCGCGTACCAGCTGCGGTTGCATTGACGTCGCTTTACGAATGCGTCGCGCAAGTCCGTTGATCCAGGCCGTCTGTGCCTGCATTTGTGCAAAGAGCGTAGCGGGGTTGCCTTCGGACGGCTGCACCTCCAGCAAGCTGCACCAGTCCGCCCTGTAGCGCGAGATCAGACGATCCCACTCCGGTACTACCCCGAGGAGGCGAAGGTCTGTTGCGTCATCTTCCGCTCGGCATCCTGCACCTCGACTGCCAAACGTTTCTTCGCTTGGATCCGGTTGATCAAGCGGCTGTGGCGATTCGATTGCCCGACCTTCCGGCATGCGCCAGAGATGCGTGTTGTCATCGCGATAGGCGGGCTGCACCAGGTAGTTGACAGCGTCGAAACCTACGCGCATCTGCCCGATATCGTTGGCCAGGATGGAAGCCGCCTGGCGCAATTCCGCCCAACCGAGGCTGCGCGCACCGAGATACAAGCGCCGGCCCTTTTCAATCCATGGATGGGTATCTTTCCATTCCGGGGCAAAGAGTGCACGCGTCAGGCGCCGGAGCAGCGCCTCGAGCGTGGCGTCGTCGGTGGCCAGTTCTTCATGGAAGACTTGCCATAAGCGTCGCAGCCCCGGCAGCTCTTCCATAGCCAAGGACTCGACGCGAGCATCCTCAAGCACACCAAGGACCGCCTGATGCAGTGGCTTGATCGCCGTGTCGTCCGCGTGACCGGAACCGAAGCGCATATGCGCGGCGGCATGTGCGGCTGCGGCATGGATAGCGCCGCATGAAACACCCTCAAGAAAGCCCGCGCTGGCGGGCATATGCAAGGTCGATGCCGAATTCACTTGCCGTTCAAGTACCGGCCTTGCTGGTATGGCAGACTTGTCGAAGGCCTTCATGGCGACAAGTTGCAACTCCGTCGACCACAGTGCATACGCCATCAGGCGAGCGCTTTGCATTGATTCCTGCATGAGGCCATCCAGATGAACACATTAATACAACGACGCGCTGACGATTTCCCGCAGCGCTCTCAACAGCGTCGCGTCCTCTGACAATGGTTCGACGATCGCCTGCATGCAAGCTGATCGGGCCGGCAGTCCGGCTTTCATCAAAGTGGCGGCATGGACCAACATGCGCGTGGAAGCGCCTTCCTCCAGTCCCTGCCCGACCAGGCGCCGGGTCCTTTCTCCAAGCGCAGCGAGTTGCTTCGCGCTGCCTTCATCGATACCGGCCTCCAGTGAAATGATACGGCTCTCGGTCACAGGATCTGGGTAGCCGAAGGTGAGCGCGGTAAATCGCTGCCGGGTGGAAGGCTTGAGCATCTTGCCGAACGCCTGGTAGCCAGGATTGAAGGAAGCGACCAGGTGAAAATCGGCGTGTGCATGCACGACCTCGCCGCGCTTTTCCAGCGGAAGAATGCGTCTGGCATCGGCCAGCGGATGCAATGCCACGATGGTGTCGGACCTGGCTTCGAACACCTCATCCAAATAACAAATGGCGCCGTAGCGTGCAGCCAGGGTGAGCGGACCATCACTCCAGCGGGTTCCATCCGCGTCGAGCAGCCAGCGCCCGGTTAAATCGTGCGCGGCAAGATCGTCGTGGCATGCCACCGTAATCAACGGCTTGCCAAGGCACCACGCCATGTATTGGACAAAGCGCGACTTTCCGCAACCGGTTGGCCCCTTGAGCAGCAGCGGCAAGCGATGGGCATGGGCTGCTTCGAAAGCCTGCACCTCGTTACCGACCGGCTGATACCAGGGTTTTTCCTGTATCAGCCAGTCCGCGAGAGGATGCGCTTGCAGGCAGGTAGCAGCCAGGGTCATTTATGCAATACCGTGTCAGGGTTGGGAATGCCTGGAATCGGGCATTCTTCGGTGCCGACCGTCGATCGTGTCAATGCCTCCACCATCTTCTGCGTGCCTTCGGGATCGTTGATCCACTTCCCATAGAATTCGTAGGGGCACGCAGCCACGCCCTTGTCGCCCTCGCGCGAATTGATCTTGCCGGTATAGCCGCGATGCAGCAGCTTGAACAAATGGTTTTCCGACTGGCCGTTCTTGCGGAAATCGCGGATCAGACTCGTGCTCAGGGCCGCGTATTGCACACCGTGCTCTTCCTCACCGCATTCGCCGAGAGTACGCCCGTCGAAACCGATGATGGCGGAGTGGCCGAAGTAGGAATACACCCCATCCCAGCCGGTCGCATTGGCCACGGCAACATAGCAATTGTTCGCCCATGCCATTGCCTTCGCCATGAGTACCTGCTGATCTTTGGCCGGATACATGTAGCCCTGACAACGCACGATCAGTTCGGCGCCCTTCATCGCGCAATCGCGCCAGATTTCCGGGTAATTGCCGTCGTCGCAAATGATCAGACTGATCTTCAAACCCTTCGGGCCGTCCGAGACATACGTGCAGTTCCCTGGATACCAGCCTTCGATCGGGACCCATGGCATGATCTTGCGGTATTTCTGCACGATCTCGCCGCGATCATTCATCAGAATCAGAGTGTTGTACGGCGCCTTGTTCGGATGGTCCTCATGCTGTTCGCCCGTTAGCGAAAACACCCCCCAGACCTTCGCCTTGCGGCAGGCTTCGGCGAAGATTTCGGTTTCCGCACCCGGAATGGTAGCGGCGGTCGCATACATTTCCTGATGGTCGTACATGATCCCGTGCGTGCTGTACTCAGGGAAGATCACTAGATCCAGCCCTGGCAGGCCGATCTTCATGCCCTCCACCATCGCGGCGATCTTGCGCGCATTGTCGATCACTTCCGCCTTTGTATGCAGGCGCGGCATCTTGTAGTTAACGACCGCAACGCCCACTGTGTCGCGGCTGCTCGATATATCTCCATGCAGCATTCTGAACCCTCAATGTTGGTATGTTAAAGACGGTCAGCGCATGTTCAATGGCTGATCATCCACGGACGTTTGGTTGGAAACGCCTTGGCGCCGTTGCCGGCGATGACGGTCGCGCCACGCTTGCCAGGCGAGCAGCAACCGCAACCAGCCGGATGGCGGCGCGCGCCATGGCCAGCGTGGTCCTTCGACTGCAGCGGCGCATGGGCGGAGCGCTCGTTGGTTTCGTGGGCAGCGCGAGCGCCGCTGGCCATGGCCGACAGCCGCGGAGCGGATAACAACGTGCGTTCGGAGCCCTTGCCGCATACCGGACAGGCACAGGGTTCGTTACGCTGCACCAGGCTGCGCAGTGCATCAAACGGCCCGCACTGATTGCAGTGATAATCATAGGTCGGCATGGCGGCTTTTCTCCTTAGATAACGTCTTGGGAAATCGGCATGTCGATGCTGCCATCCAGCATCTGGACCGGCCCGGCCGCAGTCGGGTTGATATCGAAGTCGAATATCTCGGTCGGCAACCATAAGGTGGCGCAGGCATTGGGCACATCGACGACACCGCTGATGTGGCCTTGCACCGGTGCTGTACCAAGGATGGAATAGGCCTGGGCTCCGCTATAGCCGAATTTCTTCAGATACTCGATCGCGTTGAGGCAGGCCTGACGGTAAGCGACATTCACATCCAGATAATGCTGCTTGCCGCTCTCGTCCACCGAGATACCTTCGAAGATCAGGTAATCCTTGTAGTTGGGCGTAATCGGACTTGGCTTGAAGATCGGGTTTTTGATGCCGTACTTGGCCATGCCGCCCTTGATCAGCGTAACGCGCATGTGCACCCACCCGGCCATTTCGATCGCGCCGCAAAAGGTGATCTCGCCATCGCCCTGACTGAAGTGCAAGTCACCAACGCTCAAGCCCGCACCGTCGACATACACGGGGAAGAACACGCGCGACCCGCGCGACAGGTCCTTAATATCGCAGTTTCCGCCGTGCTCGCGCGGAGGCACGGTCCGCGCGCCTTCGGCCGCCGCCTTGTCGCGGCCCTCTCCAACCAGTTTGCCGAGATGCGCCGTGGCGGCGAACGGCGGATTGGCAAGTCCCGGCACGCGATCCGGATCGGTGGCGATTAACGCCTTCTCGCGCTCGTTCCAGGTATCCAGCATGGATTGGCTGGGCAGGCAACCGATCAGTCCAGGGTGAATCAGGCCGGCGTACTCGACGCCCGGTATGTGGCGGCTGCGGGTAAACATCCCATTGAAGTCCCAGATTGACTTCTGCGCCAGCGGGAAGTGGTCGGTCAGAAAACCGCCGCCATTCTTCTTGCTGAAGAATCCGTTGAAACCCCACTGACTGTCGGATTTGGCACCGATGTCGAGCAGGTCGACCACCAACAGATCGCCGGGTTCTGCACCCTTGACGCCAACTGGACCGGACAGGAAATGCACGATCGACAGGTCAATGTCGCGCACATCGTCCGCGCTGTCGTTGTTCTGTATGAAGCCGCCGGTCCAGTCATAGGTTTCAAGAATGAAATCATCGCCCGGGTTGACCCAACACGCCATCGGCACATCGGGGTGCCAGCGATTATGGACCTGCTCGTTTTCGTAAGCGGATTGCTTAAGATCGACTTTGATTAAGGTGTCGGGCATGTTGCATCTCCTGTAGGGAAGGCTAATTAACGACGTTAAAACAATTTAAACTGAGAGATAGGACCTGATATGAGCGATGTCGGTCTCTTCGCGCGACACTTCATGCACCAGACGTCCGCTTTCGATAACAAACAGCCGGTCGGCGACATCCATCGCGAAGGACAGGACCTGCTCGGAAACAATGATCGTGATCTCGCGCAGCTTGTGTATTTCGTTGAGCGCCTTGGCAATGTCCTTGATGATTGAGGGCTGAATGCCTTCGGTAGGTTCGTCAAGTAAAAGCACTTTCGGATTGGTGACCAATGCCCGTGCAATCGCCAGTTGCTGTTGCTGGCCCCCGGAAAGATTTCCGCCCTTGCGGCGGCGCATCTCCCACAGCACGGGAAACAGCGCGTAAATCTCCTCCGGAATCTTGCGGGTCGACGAATTTTCCAGTCCGGTTTGAATATTTTCCTCGACGCTCAACGTCGGAAAGATCATGCGGCCTTGCGGCACGTAGGCGATACCCTTCGCCACCCGCTGGTAGCTCTCGTCACACGATACGTCCTCGCCGTCCACATGAATCTGGCCGGATTTGAGCGGCATGATGCCCATCAGGCTTTTGAATAGCGTGGTCTTGCCCATGCCGTTGCGTCCCATAATGGCGATCGTTTCGCTCTTCTTTCCGTCAAACGAGATGCCATGCAGCGCCTCGCTTTGGCCATACGCAACGAAGATGTCCTTGACACTTAGCATTGAATTTCTCCCTGGTTTCAGTGGCCGAGATAGACGTCGATGACCTTTGGATCGTTTTGCACGGCATCCATCGGTCCTTCGGCAAGGATCTTCCCTTGGTGCATCACCGTTACCTTGTGGGCAATCTGCTTGACGAAATCCATGTCGTGCTCGATCACGATCACCGCGCGGTCCTTTGAAATGCGGCGCAGCAGATCGGCGGTCAGTTCACGCTCCCGGGCACTCATCCCGGCGATCGGCTCGTCGAGCATCAGGAGTTCAGGCTCCTGCATCAGCAGCATGCCGATCTCAAGCCACTGTTTCTGGCCGTGCGAGAGCAGACCGGCTTCCATGGTCAGATGCTGCGACAGGCCGATTTCGTCGGCCACTGCCTGGATGCGCGCACGCACTTCGTCGGTGCAGCGGAATCCGAGCGCGCCGAATACCGAGCGTCCGGTGGGATAAGACACTTCCAGGTTCTTGAAGACGGTCAGATTTTCATAGATGGAGGGCGTCTGGAACTTGCGGCCGATACCGCGCCGCACGCGCAGGTGCTCATCCATTCCCACCAGCTCCTCGTTCTTGAACTTGATGCTGCCGGCGCTGGCCTTAGTCTTTCCGCAGATCAGATCAAGCAATGTTGTCTTGCCCGCGCCGTTGGGGCCGATGATCACGCGTACTTCATCGCGATTGACATACAAGGTCAGCTTGTCGATGGCCTTGAAGCCGTCGAAGGAGACAGTCAGGTCTTCCACGGCCAATGCAAAGTCGGTATTGCTCATGCTTGTTTCCTCGTCAGGGGTGCAACGCTGCGTTATGCATTTTGACTGCCGATGCCTTTCGGCAGTGCCGGCGCGGACTCATCGGCTTGATGGAGCGCGTATGCCGGATGGGCGGATTCGGCAGCCGGCGTCACCGGTGTCATTGGCCTCGGCGCGGTTGCCCGCTTGCGCTGCCTCAGCCAGGGTTTGACGCGGTTTTCGATCAAACCAGCCAGGCCATCCGGGAAAGCCATCGTCACGCCGATGAACAGCGCTGCCATCAGGAATAGCCACATGTCGGGAAAGCTCTCGGAGAAATAGGTTTTGCCGAAGTTAACGAGTAGCGCGCCGACCACCGCGCCGACCAGGCTCATGCGGCCGCCGACCGCAGCGTAGATGACCATTTCGATCGAGGGCACGATGCCGACGAAGGACGGCGACATGAAGCCGACCTGCAAGGTGAACATGGCGCCGCCAATCCCCGCCAGTGCGGCTCCTAGGCAAAACACGAACACCTTGAACATTCCGACGTCGTAGCCTGAGAAGCGCACCCGGTCTTCCTTGTCACGCATTGCAAGAAGCAGGGTGCCGAAGCGGCTCGTCTGTATCCAGCGGCATAGCAGCACGCTCGCCAGAAGCAGTACGGCACAGACGTAGTACAAGGTCAGCTTCGCGGAGTCGGTGCGGATATCCCAGCCATGCATGGTCTTCAGATCGGTCATGCCATTGACGCCGCCGGTATAGCCCTGCTGGCCGATGATCAGGACCGTCAGGATCAATGCCACCGCCTGGGTGATGATTGCGAAGTAGACGCCGCCCACACGACGCTTGAACATGGCGTAGCTGATGAGGAATGCCAGCAGGGTTGGCACCGCGACCACGGCAATCAATGTCAGCGGCAGATGCTCGAACGGCTTCCACCAGACCGGCAGCGCGGTCAGTTGATTCCAGTCCATGAAATCGGGAATGCCGGGCGTGGACTGGATCTTCGTGCTTTCCCGATCAGATGCCTCCAGCTTGAGAAACATCGCCATCGCATATCCGCCGAGGCCGAAGAATACCCCTTGCCCCAGGCTCAGAATGCCGCCGTAGCCCCAGATCATGACAAGGCCGATCGCCACGAAACCATAGGTCAGGTATTTGCCGACCAGGTTAAGGCGAAAACTATCCAGCGTCAGGGGAAACACCAGCAACAGCAGCAGCGCCAGAGCAACTACGCTATCCAGCTGTGCATTGGAAATTCGTGCACGAATGTTTTGCATCGTCATGCTCCATGCGTCATGATTAAAAATTGTCGACTCATCGCCGCACCTTGGAGACAAACAGGCCTTGCGGGCGAATCATCAGGATCACCACGATCAAGGACAAGGTCAGCACCTTGGCCATCGATCCGGTCATGAAGAACTCGGTAATCGATTGGATCTGCGCGATGCCGAATGCCGAAGCCACTGTGCCCAGCAGACTTGCCGCACCGCCAAAGGTCACGACCAGGAATGCATCTACAATGTAGAGCGATCCGGAGGTAGGCCCGGTCGAGCCGATCGTCGTGAATGCCGCTCCGGCGACGCCTGCCACGCCACAACCGATGGCGAATGTCAGGCGATCGGTCCTGCGGGTATTGATGCCTACCGCGTTGGCCATGATACGGTTGCTGACCGTGGCACGCACCCGCAAGCCCCAGCGGCTTTTGTACAAGGCCAGCATAACCAGGCCGGTGACGACGGTCGTCAGGGCCAGCACGAACAAACCGTTGATCGGAATATCCAGCCCCGGGCTGGGCGACCATGAGCCCATCAGCCAGTCGGGCAAAGTCGGACTGACCTCCTTGGGACCAATGAACGAACGGAACAATTGTTGGATCGCTAGGCTCACGCCCCAGGTGGCCAACAAGGTATCCAGCGGGCGCTTGTACAGGTGGCGGATCAGCGCCCACTCCACCAGCCAGCCCGCAGCGAAGGCAAGGCAAAAGGCAATGAGGATGGCCATGGGAAAATACACGGCCATCAGATTGGGCGCATACGCTTCCACCAGCGTGGAAAACATATAGATCGTATAGGCGCCGATCGTCATGAACTCGCCGTGCGCCATGTTGATGACACCCATCTGGCCGAAAATGATCGCCAGTCCTAGACCCATGAGCAGAAGAACCGAAAACAGGCTGAGTCCGGCAAACCCCTGCATTAAAACTATATTAAGAATATCTGACAGTTCCATTGCCTTCCCCGAAAAATCCACCGCACGCGGGACCGCCCCGCAAAGAACGGCCGGTGGCGCCATCACGCCACCGGCGCGTTCAGGCTACCCCCTCATTGATAGCCTGCAGGAAACGGGTTCGGCTCGATCAGGCTGGGTGATTCCGCGACCACTTTGAAGGTGCCGTCGGGCTGGCCCTGCGCGATGCGCGACTTGCTCCACAGATGATGATTCTTGTGGACCTTGACATAGCCTTCCGGCGCCGTCTTGAGCTCGATGTCGGGAGAGGCAGCGACCACTTTGTCGACGTCGAAGCTGCCGGCCTTCTCGACTGCGGCCTTCCACAGCCATGGCCCCAGGTAGCCTGCCTGAGTGACGTCGCCGATGACTGACTTCGGGCCGTACTTTTCCTTGAAAGCTGCAACGAATTTCTTGTTGTTCTCGTTCTCCAGGGTCTGGAAATATTTCATCGAGGAATAGAAACCGTTGAAGTTTTCGCCGCCGACACCCAGCATTTCATCCTCTGTCACGGACAGCGTCAGCAGGAATTGCTTGTCGCCGGTGATACCGGCTGCCTTGAGTTGCTTGTAGAAGGCGACATTGGATCCGCCCACCACCGCAGCAAAGATGCAATCGGGCTTGGCGACCTTGATCTTGTTGATCAGCGAGTTGAAGTTAGTATTGCCGAGCGGGTAATACTCTTCGCCGACCACCTTGCCCTTTTGGAAGTTCTCGATATGTTTGCGCGCGATCTTCATTGAAGTGCGCGGCCAGATATAGTCGGAGCCGGCGAGGAAGAAGGTTTTCGCCTTCTTTTCCTTGGCGCCCCAATCGAGGCCGTAGATGATTTGCTGGGTGGCTTCCTGGCCGGTGTAAATTACGTTCTTCGACTGCTCCAGACCTTCATAAAAGGTCGGGTAGTAAAGCAGGCCATTTTCCTTTTCAAAGATTGGCAGCACGGCCTTGCGCGATGCTGAGGTCCAGCAGCCGAACACTGCGGCGACATGGTCATTGACCAGCAGCTTCCTTGATTTTTCCGCGAAGGTCGGCCAGTCAGAAGCGCCATCCTCCTTGATGACACGGATTTTGCGCCCGAGTACGCCCCCCATTGCGTTGATCTGATCGATCGCGAGCTGCTCGGCCTGGATCGAGCCTGTCTCGGAAATCGCCATGGTGCCCGAGGCCGAATGCAACTGGCCGACCACCACTTCGGAATCGGTCACGGCGAGCTTGGTGGTGTTCACCTTCGCAGTGGGGAATTGCTGCGCAAACGACAGGCCCGGCAAGCCGGAAAGCGAGGCGGCCCCCAGGCCCTGCAGAATGCGGCGGCGCTTGATATCGAAGCCAGTGACAGTAGCATCGGTGGGGGACGGGTTCTTTTCTTTCATGGTGTGCTCCGACGAGTGAGAAGGCTAAGGCAATGTTGTTGGTGTGCTGCGTGTGCTGCGTGTGCTGCGTGTGCTGCATGTGCTGTGAATAACTTGTTCACGTAGGCTGCGGAATGAAGATTACGGTTTGCTGCGGGTGCGGCAAATACGTCAAATAACGTACACGCTGCATCGCAGCAAAGCGGCATACTTCTTGCACCTGCCCGATGGGTATAAAGACAATAAGGACGCTTGATGGAACCCCGGCCGCAAACGATCTTTCGCATACGGCGTGACTACAACACCTGGGTCGCCAACGAGACGTTGGAGGATTACGCGCTCCGCTATACACCGCATAGCGCACGCAAATGGAGCGAAATGCGCGTCGCCAATACCGCCCTCGGCGCGATTTCGTTCCTGGCTCTGGAAGCTATTGGTGCAGCCATCGCACTTAAATATGGCTTCTCGAACGCGCTCTGGGCAATACTGGTGGTCAGTGCGGTAATTTTTCTGACCGCGTTTCCGATCGCCGTGTACGCAGCCCGCACTGGGCTAGACATGGATCTGCTCACGCGCGGCGCCGGATTCGGCTATCTCGGATCGACCGTCACATCGCTGATTTACGCCTCCTTCACGTTCATCTTTTTTGCGCTGGAAGCCGCGATCATGGCCCTGGCACTTCAGATGGCGATCGGCTGGCCGATCTTCTGGTGCTACGTTATTTCCGCGCTGGTTGTCATTCCATTGGTCCTGCATGGAATTACCTTCATCTCCCGGCTTCAAGCTTGGACGCAAGGTATCTGGGCTGCTTTGCTTCTTTGGCCTTTTCTCTGGCTGTCGTTGAATGAACCGGACCTGTTTATCGGATTTACGACCATGGCCGGCTTTCAGTCCGGGAGCAGCCGCTTTGATCCATTGATGTTTGGCGCAGCGACCACGGTCGCCTTTTCGCTGGTGGTACAGATCGGCGAGCAGGTGGATTACCTGCGCTTCATGCCCGAGCGCACCCGGAAGAACCGCATGCGCTGGTGGTTCGCCGTGGTGCTCGCCGGCCCAGGATGGATCGTACCGGGCATGCTGAAAATGCTGGCCGGTGCCTTCCTTGCCTATGTCGCCCTGCAATCGGGCGGCCATATAAGTCACGCCGCCGAGCCAACCTGGTTATATCTGAACGTCTTTGAACGCATACTCTCTTCGCCGCTGGCGGCCGTTGCCGTAACCGTTGCGTTCGTTGTTATTTCCCAGGTAAAAATCAATGTCACCAATGCTTATGCCGGCTCCATAGCCTGGTCCAATTTCTTTTCCCGACTCACCCGCAGTCATCCCGGGCGCGTAGTGTGGCTGGTCTTCAATGTCGTCATCGCCATGCTTTTGATGACGCTCGGCGTATTCAGCGCCCTGGAGAAGGTACTTGGCCTGTATGCCAACGTGGCGATTGCCTGGGTCGGCGCGTTGCTTGCCGACCTGGTGATCAACAAGCCGCTCGGGCTTAGTCCGCGCCATATCGAATTCCGGCGCGCCTATCTGTACGACATCAATCCCGTGGGTTTAGGTGCGATGCTGCTCGCCACCGCAGTCGGCTGTCTCGCGCATTCCGGGTTATGGGGAGAATCTGCGGCGGCATTTGCCCCTTTCCTCGCACTGATTACCGCGGTGGTCACGTCCCCCTTACTCGCCTGGTGGACCGGTGGCCGCTATTATCTGGCGCGGGTGGATGTTTCCGCATGGAGGCCAACCGATACCGTGCGCTGCGTCGTCTGCCACAACCAGTTCGAGGCTGTAGATATGGCATCCTGCCCTTCTTACGGCGGCCCCATCTGCTCTTTGTGCTGCTCCCTCGAATCTCGCTGCCACGACCGCTGCAAGACCGGTTCACGGGCGGCAGAACAAATGTTGCAACTCGCCGCGAAGATGCTGCCGCGCCGCTTGCACAAACGCTTCAATTTCCGGGTCGCACAGTACTTTACGGTTTTTCTGTCGCTCTGCATCGTGATTGCCTTTGTCCTCAGCGTAGTTTTTATCGGCGAACCGCTGGAAGGCCCACCGGCTGGTCTGGCAACACTGTTCATCAAGCTCTTCTTACTCCTGGCAGTGGTAGCAGCTGCCTGTGCCTGGTGGGTAGTTCTGGCGAATGAAAGCCGGCGGATCGCCCATGATGAATCCGAACGCCAGAACCAGTTGCTGCAACAGGAAATCGATGCCCACCAGCGCACCGACAGTTCGCTGCAGCAGGCCAAGGAATTGGCCGAAGCCGCAAGCCAGGCCAAGACGCGTTATGTCGCAGGCATCACCCATGAATTGCGCACGCCGCTAAACAGCATTCTCGGCTATGCACAAATTCTGCGTAGGCGCACCGACCTGCTGCCGGATGTGCGCGATGCAGTCAACACCATTCATCACAGTGGCCAGCACATGCATGGCTTGATCGATGGACTGCTCGACCTGACACGCATTGAAGCAGGTCGTCTGCGACTGGATCTCGCCGCCCTGCCCTTTCCGGAATTTCTTTCCCAGGTGGCGAGGATGGTGCAACCGCAGGCAGAAGCCAAGGGTTTGCGTTTCACACTCCAAACGCAGGGACGGGTACCTCGGTGGGTGCGCGCGGATGCCAAGCGTCTGCGGCAGATTCTGATTAACCTTCTGGCCAATGCGGTGCGTTACACCGAGGAAGGCGAGATCGTGTTCCGTGTCGATTGCCGCCACGACGTCATCCGCTTCGAAGTGCAGGACACCGGCATCGGCATTGCGCCCGAAGACCAGGAACGCATTTTTCTACCTTTCGAGCGCGGACCGGCCGGACGGCGGTCGAGCGAATCCGGAACCGGGCTCGGGTTGACCATTACCCATCTGATCACCGGGCTCATGGGCGGGGAACTGATCCTGGATAGCGCACCGGGGCGCGGCAGCACCTTTACCGTGCGCCTGCATTTAAGCGAGATACAGGCCGGCTCGGAGCAGAAGCAAGCCGCGGCACACGGCCTGCAAACCGTTGTCGGCTATCACGGACCGCGCCTAACGATGTTGATCGTGGACGACCAACTGATTCAGCGCCAGCTGCTTGCAAGCCTGCTGATGCCGCTCGGCTTTACCGTCAGAGAGGCTGCGAGTGGGCGCGAGTGCCTTGAGTTGATGACGCAAATCTCTTCCGACATCATTCTCATGGACCTAAACATGGGCGACATGGATGGCTGGCAGACTGCGCGCGCGCTGCGCGGCGCGAACGTGCAAGTGCCTATCGTGATTATTTCCGCCGATCTGTTTGAGAACAGCGCGTCCATGCTGGAGGAAACGCAATGCCAGGGCTTCGTGGGCAAGCCCGTCGTGGAGTCCGAGCTGCTCGATATCCTGGCTCGGACATTGCGGATACAGTGGGTACGCGAGACCCATTGCTCCCTCCAGCTTGACGGATTGGCAAACGGCGCGCAATGGTCACAAGCGATCCATTTGCCTGCCATGCTCCGGCAGGAATTATTCCACCTGGCCCGGATAGGTCATGGAAGCGGATTGCGTCAGCGCCTGCGGACTGCGGCTGCCGAGCAGCCTCTCATGCGTGCCGAAATCGAAGTGCTGCAGCGCATGGCGGAACGTTTCGATTTCGAGTCAATAGTGACACTACTGAAGGAAATAGACGATGAGCGCGAAGATGCCCGGTCCTGAAAGCAATGCGGGGGTCGTCCTTGTCGTTGATGACGATCTCGGATCACTCAACATGCTATGCGACGCGCTGACCACGGAGGGTTATTCCGTCCTGGTAGCGCGAGACGCGGCTGAGGCATTGCAGCGGTTCGAGATGACGCTACCGGATGCCGTGCTGCTGGATGCCATCATGCCCAACATGAACGGTTTTGACTTATGCCAGCACATCAAACAGGAGCCTACCTGGGCGCATGTGCCGGTGATCTTCATGACCGGGCTGAGCGAGACGGAACAGATCGTCCATGCGTTCTCCTGTGGCGGCGTCGATTATGTCGTCAAGCCAATCAAGATTCCGGAGGTGCTGGTACGCGTGGCTGCCCACATACGCAATGCAAATGCTGCCCGTCTAGCACGGCAGGCGGTGGACATCGCCGGGATGGGCATCGTGCTGCTCGACCGGCAGCAGCGCATCTCCTGGTGCTCGCCGCGAGCTGACCATTTTCTTAAAAATGCATTTCCGTGTACCGGGGAAGCCGATGCATCCGCAACATGGCTGCGGAACGACACCTCCGGGTACGCAACAAAACCCTTGCCGGGTGGCAGGGCAATCCAGGCCCAGCGCATCGGTCAGGCGGAGTTCGGTGAAACGATGTTCCTTATTCGCGAAGTCGGAGCCCAAGCCCCCAGCGACGCCATGCGGTTGCCTGACGCCGTACTCACCCCTCGCGAAACCGAGGTTCTGTCCTGGCTGGCCAAAGGCAAAACTAACCGCGACATTGCGGACATACTCGGCATGAGCCCACGCACGGTGAACAAGCATCTGGAACATATTTTCGTGAAGCTGGGGGTAGAGACACGCGCTGCGGCCGCCGCACTCGCTAGCCGGATGCATTATTCCGACTGAAGCTGACCGTCTGTCTGCAACAGAAGAAACCATGGCGCGCATGTGCTATTCAATGTCTTTCAATGTGTATAGATAGGCTGCCATGTCCCGCGCATCCTGTTCGCTGACGCCGAGATTCGGCATGGCTGACAGCGGATCCACGCTGGTGGGATTGCGAATCCAGTGGATCAGGTTCCCCGGCGTATTGGGCAGTATCCCCGCAATATAGGTCCGCGTAGCAATACCGTTAAGCGGCGGACCGACATGCCGGCTGGCACCGGTGATGCCCGGAATCAAATGGCAAGTCACGCACAGGTGCTGCTGGAGCGCCCTGGCGCCGGCTTGCGCATTGCCGAGCGATATATCGGGGACTGCCGCCGAGGGCGCTGCCGGTACGGCGGGCTGGCCCGAAGCATCGGGCGTCTGCCTGCTCAATGCCGCATACTCCCCCGGCGACAGTGTCGTGAGCTGCTTCACGAAAGCAACCACATCCCAGATCTCCTCATCGCTCATCCTGTATTGCCACGCAGGCATGCCGCTCATCCGGATGCCATGCTTGACTACCCAGAACATCGCGGCGGGTTCCCATTCCCGGCCGGTGGCGACCAGGTTCGCCGGCACTGGCAGCATGCCCATGCCGAATGCGTCCGGAGACACGCCGGGTGCGCCATGGCATTGCACGCAGTTGCGGCGGTAAAGTACCAAACCATTCCTCAGCCTTTGCTGTTGCTTCAGGTCGGGAACTTCCATGGAAGCGGTGCGGCGCTTGACCGAGCGCTGCATCGCATAATCGAGCAATCGATACATCGGTTCCGTATGCTGTTCTGTGGCAGCCACGTTATATAGTCCGCCATACACAAACACAACGCCCAACATGCCGGCAAGCAGCACAATGATGGCAAGAGTCCTGATCCTGATCTTCATGGGGTAGTCGCGTCTTTTCCGCTATTGCAGCGTATAGAGGTAGGCGGCGATATCCCTGGCATCGGCTTGCGTCACGCCCATGTTCGGCATGGCGGTGCGCGGATCGATCGCCGGTGGATCGATCAGCCATGCCACCAGGTCGGTCGGCATGTTCGGCACCACACCGCCGACATAAGCACGCCTGGCGAACTGGCGCAGCGGCGGCCCGACGTTGCTGCCAGGATTGCCGATGCCGGGAATCGCATGGCACGCCACACATCCATAGCGCACGATCGCCTCCCTGCCGCGAGCCGGATCCGCACCTGCTATTACTATTACCGGTTGATGCGACGTTTCGCTGCAGGCTGTCAGAAGCAACAGGCAGACAGGCGCCACCATGGCCGACAGGCGTGAAGTCTTCATCTCGTCCACTGCCCTTGTTCGGGTCGAATCGCCATCGCGGCGAAGAAAACGCCGGCGGCGACGAAAATGAATCCTGCCGGCACCCACATGATCAGTCCTCCCAATTGCTGATCCTCCAATGGCGTCAAACCCCAGTGTTCGGTTGTATCGAGATATGCCGGATACCAGACACGTTGCGAAAAGGTCAGCAGCGCGCCGAGGATGCCGGTATGAATCGCCGTCGACAGTAGGTAAAGAACGGCGCCCCCCTGATGAGCCTGGGAGCGCGAAGTGAACAACGCAGACCAGAACAGCAAGGCCGATGCCAGAAAGCTGAAGTGCTGCAGGGCATGCATTGCATCGCTGGCGAGACTTGCCAGGAACAATGCGGGAAAGTGCCATGCCCATAGAATGACCGCATGCAGTGCCCAGGCGACCAGCGGCGCATGCAGGCAGCGCCATCCAGAACGCACTGCGTCGCTGTTGATCCATATACCGAGACGCTTGCGCGTGCCGGACGGAAAAGCCCACATGAAGACGGCTAGCGGCCTGCCGGCCACGATCAGCGGCGCAGCGACCAGCATCATGAGTTCATGCTGGACCATGTGCATGGAAAACAGTTCGGCGCCGAGCGTATCGATGGGCGAGAGCAAGGCTGCGGCAAGCACAGCCATGCCGGACAGGAACCAGGCGGCACCGCGCCGGAGACCGTCACGTCCCTGCCGCGTTCTTTTCCGCAAGCGGAGGCCGCCGCCGGCATACAGCATGAGGGCCAGCAGAAAGCTGGCAACGATCCACGGCTCGGCGCTCCAGGCACTGGGCGCTGCATGACCAGCTTCGGCACCAGGCGCATGCGCCGCCGCCGGCAATGCATGCAATGCCAACACGGCAGTCATCAGGGAGGCGCGGCCGGGAATGCGGGGCATGGAAGCTCTGGAATCTTTAATTTTTCCCACAGCCAGTTGCAATATCTCTGCCAGTCTTTTGTCGCCGCACGAAAAATCATGCGAATACCGTTGTGGCGGCAACGCCGGCAGCGAACTGTCAACGATAGGAACGGACTCTCGGGCCCTTCCTTTCAATACATTCCTGTAAAGTTTTTACCGGAGATTGTAAAGAGATAAGTCAAATCTATAGACATCGCTATAGACATCGCCGGATCGTCAACGCTAAGCCGTATCACACGGCGCCATGTTGACTGGTATGCAATGTGCTACGCCGCCTTGTTAACACTGCGCCGCAGAATCGCAGCCATCATGCCGGTGCCAACGATGAACCGGCCCATTTGCTTACCCCGACATCGCCCATGCCACACCCGATCGTAACAATTGCCGCCGCATTGCTTGCAGCCCGATCTCAGGCCGCACAGTCGGGCATCCAATCCGCCATGACGCCCAAGGGTGGCCAGGCTGCACAAATTGCGGAAATCGGCACGGTGCTGTTCATCGGCGGCGGCATGATTTTTCTGGGCGTGATGCTGCTGTTGTACATCGCGCTCTTCGGGCCAGCGCGCATGCGAAACTATATCGGACGCCGCACGCTGATGATCGGCGGCGGCATTGTCTTCCCGATCGCGGTCCTGTCGATGCTGCTGGTCTATACCTTCATGGCTGCCGCCGGCATGGTACGCGCCGATGAGGCACCGGCGGCACGCATCGAGATCACGGGAGAGCTCTGGTGGTGGCGCGTGAGATATCTGGATCCGCAAGGCAAGGTCATCGTTGAAACCGCGAACGACGTTCGGATACCTGCCGGCCAATCCGTTGAGTTTCTTGTCCGTTCCGACAATGTGATCCACAGCTTCTGGGTGCCGAATCTCGCAGGAAAGATGGATACGATACCGGGTCATGTCAACCGCCTGCGCATCCAGGCGGATCAGCCCGGCATATTCCGCGGGCAGTGCGCCGAATACTGCGGCGTGCAGCATGCCAACATGGCGCTGCATGTGATCGCTCTTCCGCCTCGGGACTATGCATCCTGGCTCGCTGCCCAGACACAGCCGGCGCGCGAGCCCGTCGAGGCATCGCTGCAGGCCGGCAAGCAATACTTCATGCATGCCTGTGCGCAGTGTCACACCATCCGCGGCACGCAAGCGGCCGGAAAACTGGGACCGGACCTGACTCATGTGGGTAGTCGGTATTCCATCGCCGCAGGCACACTGCCCAACAACGTCGGCGCGTTCGCCGGATGGATCGCCGGCAGCCAGCACATCAAGCCGGGCAACCAGATGCCCTCATTCAACGACTTGTCCGGCGAAGGCTTGCGCTATGTCGCCCAATACATGGATAGCCTGAAATGACGTCATTGATGGCTTTGCTCGACTTTATCGGATTGATTCTGCTCGGCGGCGTGGCAATGCAAAAAGCCATCCTCGCCAGCTATGGCGGCTGCCTTGTCCTGCCGTATCAGCTGACATAGCCGAATCATGATGGAACCCATGACCGACAACCCGAACAACGTCTCCGCACTGCCCAACACTTTGCCACGGCCGCAAGGCGAACTCGAGCAGTTGCAAAAGGTGTGGCGGCCGCCATCCGGCCTGCGCTTTCTCACCGTCGTCAATAACACCTATATCGGCCTGTTCTACATCGGCACCGCTTTTCTGTTTTTCCTGCTGGCCGGCATCCTCGCACTGCTGATGCGCACCCAGCTCGCAGTCCCGGACAATGAATTCATCGGCTACAGCGTCTACAACCAGTTCTTCACGATGCATGGCACCGTCATGATGTTCCTGTTTGCCGTGCCTGCCGTAGAAGCCATGGGCGTCCTGCTGCTGCCCAACATGCTGGGCGCGCGGGATTTGCCTTTTCCACGTTTGAGCGCCTATGCATTCTGGGCTTACGCGGTGGGAGGACTTGCTTTTTTTTGCAGCCTGTTCTTCGGATTGGCGCCGGACGGCGGGTGGTTCATGTATCCGCCGCTGACCAGCACGAAATACTCGCCCGGCGTCAATGCCGACTTCTGGCTGCTGGGCATCGGCTTCATTGAAATCTCCGCCATCGCCGGCGCCATCGAGATCGCTGTCGGCATCCTGCGCACCCGCGCGCCGGGCATGACGCTCGACAAGATGCCGATTTACGCCTGGGCCATGCTGGTTCTGGCGGGCATGATCATCTTCGCCTTCCCCGCCGTCATCCTGGGCACGGCATTGCTGGAGCTCGAACGCGCCTTCGACATGCCTTTCTTCATCGCCGAACGCGGCGGCGATCCCCTGCTATGGCAACATCTGTTCTGGTTCTTCGGTCACCCCGAGGTCTATATCATCTTCCTGCCGGCGGCCGGCATGGTATCAATGATCATCCCGACCATGGTCGGCAAGCCGCTGTTCGGCCACAGGCTGATTGTCCTGGCGCTCGTGGGTACCGGCTTCCTCAGTTTCGGCCTGTGGGTGCACCATATGTTCGCCACTGGCATCCCGCAGCTTTCATTAAGTTTCTTTTCTGCCGCCAGCATGGCCGTCACCATCCCCAGCGGCATCCAGGTATTCGCCTGGATCGCTACCATCGCCGCCGCGGTCAAGCTGCGGCCGCTGAAAGTGCCGATGCTGTTCATCCTCGGCTTCTTCTTCATCTTCGTGCTCGGTGGCCTCACCGGGGTCATGGTGGCGGTAGTCCCTTTCGATTGGCAGGCGCATGACACTTATTTCATCGTCGCCCACCTTCACTACGTACTGTTCGGCGGCATGGTGTTCCCGCTGTTCGCAGCGTTCTACTACTGGGCGCCTTTCGTCAGCACCAGAGCATTGTCGGAACGGCTTGGCCGCTGGGCATTCGGTCTGCTCTTCGTTGGCTTCAACATTGCCTTCTTCCCGATGCACATCACGGGGCTCGCTGGCATGCCCCGGCGGGTCTATACCTATTCGGAATCCCTCGGCTGGGGGCCGCTCAATATGGTGTCGACCATCGGTGCTTTCATGATTGCCGCCGGCGTGCTGGTATTCCTGATCGATCTTGCCCGCAACTTCCGTCCCACCGGCGGGAAAAATGCAGGCAACATCTGGAATGCCGGCACGCTCGAATGGCTGCCGAACGACAATTACGGCATGCGTAGCGTGCCAATCATCACCAGCCGCGAACCGCTCTGGGACCAACCGGGCCTTGCCGATGATGTGGATGCCGGGCGCTATTACCTGCCGAACACGGCGACCGGTGGACGCGAAACCATCATCACCAGCCCCATCGACGCCAAACCGCAATACGTACTGCAAATGCCTGGGCCAAGCTGGCCGCCGGTACTCGCCGCCTTCGGCACTGCCGGATTTTTTCTGCTACTGACGGTCAAGCTGGTCATGCCGGCCTTCGCCTGCGGGATACTCGCCATCGTGATGGTGCTGTGGTGGCTATGGGAAACCGATCCCGGACCGACACACCCGCCGGTCGCCATCGGCGGCGGACTATGCCTGCCGGTCTATGACACCGGATCATCGTCACATTCATGGTGGGCCATGATCATCCTGATCATGGTATCGGGCTCGATCTTCGGGTCGCTGCTGTTCACCTATCTTTTCCTCTGGACAGTATCGTCCGATGTATGGCCGTCGGCGGCACAACTGCCGTCGCCGATGTGGCCCTCGATCGCCGCAGCACTGCTGCTAGTAAGTGCGGGCCTCGTAGCTCATTCCAGCCACGGTCTGAAGAGCGGCCGCCAATGGCCACTGCGCATCGAACTGACGCTCGGCGTCGTTCTGCTGACTGCGGCGTTCGGTGCTGACCTGTATGGACAGTGGCAGACCGGCCTGCGCCCCCAGGATCATGCTTATGGCGCAGCGGTCTACACTATCATCGGTTTGCAGGGGGTCTTTGTGGTGGTCATGGCGTTCATGGGCCTCTACACCGCGGCACGTTCGCTATGCGGCCTTCTCTCTGCCGAGCGGCGCGTCACCTTCGATAACACAATGGTGTTCTGGTATTACACGGTAGCGCAGGGCGTGATCGGACTGGCGCTCGTTCATTCTTTCCCGCGTCTCGTCGGCTAATCGTCATGCACTCCTCCCATTTCACACGCAGTTTTCTGCTGATCTTTTCGGGGCCCATCATATGGGTTGTGCATTTCCTGGCAATCTATGGGGCGACCGGCGTGATCTGCGCCCGGCCGGCCGCCGCACGGCTTCAGTGGTTCGGCCTGCATGCGGCCGACTGGTGTACGCTCATGGCATCTGTGGTGGCGATGGCAACGATTGGCGCCATCGTCCTGCGCACGCGCAGGCAACAGGCTCATGCGGGACACGCCGGATTTACCCCATGGATGGCCGCAGGGCTCGGTTTGCTGTCGATCATCGCCATACTATGGGAAACGCTGCCGATTCTGTTCATCCCTGCCTGCAACTGAGTATCCTCGAACGGCGATAAGACAGAGTACTTCGTACAGACGCATCTATCGTCGGGCAGCCTTGCCCTGTTCGGATTGTTCAGATTCTTCGCGATTGCGAGACGCATCCCGCAAGGTCTTTATGCCGCCATACAATGCGACCGCTGCAATGACCAGTGCAATCGTCAAATCCGGCCAGTTGTTCCCGACCAAGTGCACTAAAATACCGGCCACGACAATGCCGAAATTGGAGGCAAAGTCGTTCAGACTCATTGTCCATGCCGCACGCAGATTAACCTCTTCACGGCGGAATGCTTTCAGCAGCTTGATGCACCAGGCATTGATCGCTGCCGCCGCCAGCGCCATGATCATCATCAGATAGCCAGATGGATCGGACCCGTTGATGAAACGGCGGATAGCGTCTGCCGTCACGCCGAAAGCCAGTACCAGCAGCATCACGCCCGTGATGGTAGCCGCCCTCGATTTCCATCGTTGAGAGCGCGATACCGCGAAGTAGCTCACTGCGTATGTCAACGCATCGGAGGTGTTATCCAGCGCATTGGCAAGCAGCCCACTGGAATCCGCAAAGAGGCCGCCGGCAAGCAGGGCGGTGGCGAGTCCGGCGTTAAGCAGGAGAACCCGCAGTAGAACATGCCGCTCAGCGTCCTCCTTTCGGACGTGTCCGGTACTCATAAATGAGAACCGCTGCCCGTCCAGTGTGTGCCCTGCGGCGCAACGCAACCATGGCGATGACTAACCCTTTCCCCGAGAATCACATTTTCATGCCGGGTTATTGTCATTGATCTCTCTTCGTCCTCAAAGTTAATCGGGAGAGATAGATATGACTGGCAGTTCTAGCATCGGTTCTCCCATTTCGATGTTGTAACTTACTGCGCAAAAGAAACCATTCCTGACCGCGAGGGAACCTAATCGGCCATCATCATCCAATGAACATGGACGGTTCCTTTTCATTTTTCCGGACCATTTACCGGAATCGCGGCGATTAATTGCGGGGAACAGCATGGTTGAGATCTTGATGGTGCTCGTGGCGGGACTGCTCCTCGCAGTGGCACTTTACGCGCAGCTTGAAATAGGACATTTCACCGCAGGGGCCATCCGTGCAGGTGTGGCGCGCACAATACTTATCGTGGTCGGCATTGGATTTGGCTTGACCACGTCCGCATCAGTGGATGGCACACCATTAAAGATATTGGCACTTCTGATTGGTTTTGGTACGGTCCATGTGCCTGCCGCAGCCATTTTGTTTATCAAAAGGCAACGCGGCTCGCGCAAGTCGTGAGCACAATCGTAGTGCACCGTACAACTTCCGCGTGCCATTTCCGGCGGGATGCGTATCTACTGTAGTGCCCTCAACTTGTGCCGTCTCTCAGCCAGATTTCCCGACATTCCATTGAAATTATATGAGCGTCCGTCGCAATATTTACAGACATTCCGATGATTCCGAATAGGCCTTTCCATCAGCCGTTCCGTCCTTGACGCCGTGCTGCAGCCTGCTCGGGAGTAACCGGCGGCATTTCCGATAAACCTTGCGCGTGGCTGTACACTTCCTCGTATTCTGAGGCCATCGAGTGTCGTTCGTCATACTCGGGACTCTGCTCAATCGCGGACCGTGTCAGATTGACGCTGACCTGCTTCTCGTTCCAGCTGACATCTGCAATGCGTCTCGGAGAAATGAGCACATGCTTTCCGGGCCACCAGTTCCTGGTATCGATCACCAGATGAGAGATCGACCAGTCGCGATCATTAAACAGAAAATCGTCCACATGACCGATGTCATCATCGGTGGCGTTGATACGATATCCGACCACCTCGTCCTTGCTTCGCAAGTGGGGATCGTCATCCGATGACTCGGATTGTGCCTGCCTACCCTGCTCCGGTTGCATTAGTGATTGAGCCGTGGCGGGGTCCGCGATCATCGGAAATGCCGTATATCCCCAGATATAGGGGCCCGACCAATAGTAAGGATAACTGTAGTAGTTGGCCAGCTCCGCTTCATGTTGCCGCGAAACGGGCTTTGCAGTTTCGATTCCAGGGCTGTCCTCCACCTGCCTTCGGCTCAAGTTGACGACAACTTCCTCGCGCTCCCAGTCCACTTCGTGAATGGACACGGGCGAGATCAAGACACGGCGGCCGCTCA
The DNA here is from genome assembly GCF_001428545.1 of Noviherbaspirillum sp. Root189. GTDB lineage: Bacteria > Pseudomonadota > Gammaproteobacteria > Burkholderiales > Burkholderiaceae_D > Noviherbaspirillum. The sequence goes on along the minus strand of NZ_LMHZ01000067.1, from coordinate 240,519 downwards.
ACCAGCCGCTCGTATCCACCTCAAGATAGCGAACTACCCATCTTCGGTCATCGAAGTAGATATCCTTGACCTTGCCGATCAATCCGTCTGCCGCCATGATCGGGAAACCGTCGAGCGCTTTGAGACTATGCAGCATGATGAACCCTCCTGTGTCACGTAAAGCGGAAACGATCGGTGGCATGATGCAGCCGTGCAATGGGCGGGCCGAGCATGCCCCACGTCTAGTGCGTGACTCGGCATTAAACCGAGAGTTCAACGCGATACGTGTTATCCCCAAGGGGCGTGAATCGTCTCAATTTAGGCATCGTGACCTGCCGCACTGGAAACCAGCGCTACAAATTATCCAATAGCAAGTGCCGCCCGTGGCTGAACATATTTGTTCAAATATATTCATAGTGAAATCAACTCGGGGCACTTCCTTATATTGAATTCGGGAAGGATTTAAGATGGGAAAATAGGCAAAATTCGGTCTAATGATACTGACCTCCACAGTCGTGATGCTCTGTTTAATGTACTTGAACACCTACCAAGTTGACCATGTGTTCTATAGTGAAACAAGCACCACTATGGCGATCGTGATGGGCGCGGCGATGGCAATCATCATGCTGTTGTTCATGATGGGGATGTATACGAACCGGGGCGCCAACATCGCAATCCTTGTCGGTGCAGTATCGGTATTTGTTTTCTTCCTATGGCTGGTTCGAAGCCAGAATACGATTGATGAGGTGTCTTACATGAAAGCGATGATTCCCCACCATTCGATCGCCATTCTTACGAGCTCGCGCGCCCATATTTCTGATCCGCGTGTACGCAAACTGGCCGATGGCATCATTGAAACACAACGCAAGGAAATCGCGGAAATGAACGCGTTAGTAAAGGAACTGAGAACCAAAAAATAATGCCCCCATGCTTCACTGGGATCTGTTGCCTGGGATCTGTTGCCTGGGATCTGTTGCGAATAGCACCGTCAGTCAGAATCGACGAATTTAATCGACATGGCGAAGCGTGAAACCATCAACGAACTGTTCAATGGATGCCACTTCGAACAGGAGATCATCATTCTCTGCGCGCGTTGGTACCGGCGCTACAAGCTGTCATCGCGTGATCTGGTGGAGATGATGGCCGGACGAGGTCTTGCAATATCCCACACGACAATCCTGCGGTAGGTACAGCGCTTCGTGCCCGAGTTCGAGAAACTCGACGGCTATGCTGACTCGCACCGCGCGGTACGCGAGATGCAAGATCAGGGCGAGCTGCCTAATGACGCGGGCTTCGCCCGCCTCGCAAGTTAGATTCCACCCATGCACATGTATTTGATGACCAAGTAGTCATCCATGCCATAGTGCGAACCTTCCCGCCCTATACCTGACTGTTTTACCCCACCAAACGGGGCAACCTCATTAGAGATAAGGCCGGTGTTTATCCCCACCATGCCATACTCGAGTGCTTCGGCCACGCGCCAAATGCGCCCCATGTCGCGGCTGTAGAAGTAACTGGCAAGGCCAAATTCAGTGTCGTTGGCCAACGCGACGACTTCTTCGTCACTGCTGAACGTAAAAACCGGCGCGAGCGGACCGAAGGTTTCTTCGCGGGCGACTTTCGCATCAGGCGTGACGCCTTCCAGCACGGTCGGCTCGAAAAAGCTGTGGCCGAGAGCATGGCGTCGGCCGCCAGTTAATAGTGTAGCGCCCTTGGCGAGCGCATCCTGGATATGTGTTTCAACCTTCTCAATGGCCTTGCCGTCGATAAGGGGGCCTTGATCGACGCCCTCATCAAAGCCATTGCCGACCTTAAGTTGCTGCACAGCCGATACCAGTTTCTGCGTAAAGGCCTTTGCTACCTTTTCGTGCACATACAGACGGTTCACGCAGACGCAGGTCTGGCCCGCATTGCGAAACTTGCTCGCAATCGCACCCGCGACTGCGGCATCAAGGTCGGCATCGTCGAAAACAATAAAAGGAGCATTGCCGCCTAGCTCCAGTGACAGTTTTTTGACCGTCGATGCGCACTGCGCCATCAGCAGCTTGCCGACTCCGGTGGACCCGGTGAACGAGAGCTTGCGCACCAGGGAATTCCCAGTCATTTCCGCGCCAATTTCCTGCGGCGTGCCGGTCACTACGGAAAATACGCCGGCAGGTACCCCGGCGCGCTCAGCCAAACAAGCTAGCGCCAGTGCAGACAAGGGCGTAGCCTCGGCAGGCTTGACCACCATTACGCAGCCTGCGGCCAGCGCCGGACCCGCTTTTCGGGTGATCATCGCAGCTGGAAAATTCCAAGGCGTGATCGCCGCACATACTCCGATCGGTTCCTTGGTGACCACGATGCGCGTGGCGCTAGTCACCGAGGGAATGGTGTCTCCATATACGCGTTTGGCTTCCTCGGCGAACCACTCGATGAAGGACGCCGCATAGGCAATCTCTCCTTTCGCTTCCGTTAACGGCTTGCCCTGTTCCGCCGTCATGATCCGCGCAAGGTCTTCTGCGTTTTCGATGATGAGGGCATGCCAGCGCTTTAGAACCGTACTGCGCTCCTTCGCGGTCTTGCGGCGCCAGCCTTGCCATGCGATGTTCGCGGCCGTGATCGCCCGAGCAGTCTCTGCCTGGCCCATCTTGGGGACCGATGCGATGGCCTCGCCTGTAGCAGGATTGGTGACCACAAAGCTCTCGCCGGAATCGGCTTTACACCAGACACCGTCAATCAGACATTCGGTACGCAATAAGGTTGGATCATTTAATTGGAGCATTGAAAATCTTCTGTAGAAATTAGTGTTGGGAATTAAAACTGCCTACCGTTGGAATTAAAGGTCTTTACTGATATTCATTATGCTAAATGATTTTTTATTTGTATGAAAGTCATATTGACAGATTGTCTTACAATCTCTAAAGTGGTTAGCAATTGATTCAAAGCGTGATGCCCTGCTTCACACGACAGTGGTTACGACTCTGTGTGGGAAACGCAAGAAACTGTGGCGTTTGTACTTGATGCACAAGCCTTCGCATCTCGACCCGTTCTACCAACTACCGAAAGGAAAAGCATGTCCAACCAAGAAAAACTTAACCAAAAAGGCCTCGTCACCCGCCGTAAAGTGCTCGGCTCCGAATATGTCGACAACTCGGTGAATAACGCTAACGATTTCAATCTGGCCATGCAGCAATGGACCACCGACGTCTGCTGGGACAAGATCTGGAACCGCGAGGGCTTGGACCACAAGACCCGCAGCATCATCAATCTGTCGATGATCGCTGCGTTGAACCGTCCGCATGAACTGAAGCTGCATGTGCGCGGCGCAATCAATAACGGCCTTACCAAAGACGAAATCAAGGAGATCTTCCTGCAGATTTCATGCTATTGCGGCGTCCCCGCAGGCATCGATGCATTCCGCACCGCAACCGAAGTATTCAAGGAAATGGGGATCTAAGATATGAACATAGGCTTCATTGGATTGGGTGCGATGGGCTACCCGATGTCGCATCTGTTGGCAGCAGCCGGTCACACTGTCACTGTAATGGACCTGAATTCGGAAGCCACGGCTCGTTTCGTTGCCGAGCATCCGGGTGCAAAAGTCGCCGGCGCACTGAACGATTTCGCTGAGGCCAACATCGTCATCACGATGCTGCCTAACTCGGACGTTGTCGACAGCGTTGTGCTGGGCGGCGAAAAAGCCGGGCTGGTGTCAATACTGAAAAAAGGCTCGGCCGTGATCGACATGAGTTCTTCCGAGCCGCTGCGCTCGAAGGCCCTGTTCGAAAAGTTAACCGAACAAGGCCTTGACTACCTCGATGCGCCCGTATCCGGCGGCGTCAAACGCGCTGTTGACGGCACCCTCGCGATCATGATCGGCGGCCCGGAAAACCTGGTCGCAAAGTACCGCCCGGTGCTGGAAATCCTCGGCAAGAACCTGACCCACGTTGGCCCCTCCGGCGCAGGTCATGCGATGAAAGCCTTAAACAATTATGTTTCCGCAGCCGGTTTAGCAGCAGTTGCCGAGGCGCTGCGTGCTGGCGAAGCATTCGGTCTCGATCCGGCGGTAATGACGGCAGTGTTGAACAGTTCGACTGGCAAGAATAACACTACAGAAAATAAAGTAGTCCCATTCATGCTATCGGGCAAATACAACTCCGGCTTTTCGATGGAACTGATGGTCAAGGATATCGGCATCGCGATAAAGCTCGGGGAGTCGATGCATTCTCCAATGGACGTTGGTCAATCGGTGCTTTCATCGTGGCGCGATGCCAACCAGACGCTCGGCAAAGGTGCTGACCACACCGAGATGTACCGCTACGTCGAAGTTAAACGCAGCAAACAGTAAGTAAATCATGCAGGGCCCGGCGGGCCCTGTTCATAGCAAAAGAATCAAGGAGAAAGGGAACCAAGGCGTCAATATGAAAAATTTTCCGAAAATTTTAGCAAGCACCCTGGTTGCAGTTTCGAGTATGTCCGGCATGGCCGTGTCTGCACAAGCACAAGACTACCCGGAAAAGCCAATCACAATTGTGATTCCGTATGCGCCAGGCGGTTCGACCGACGTGCTGGGCCGTATTCTGAGCCAGTCGATGTCGAAATTTCTCAAGCAAACCATCGTGGTCGAAAACGTTGGTGGCGCCGGCGGAACGCTTGGTTCGGCGCGTGTTGCCCGAGCCAATGCTGATGGATACACCATCCTGTTTCACAACGCCGGTCATGCAGCCGCTCCAGCGCTCTACAACAGGCTGCCTTACGATCCACAAACGAGCTTTGAGCCGATCGGCTCCGTGGCCGATGTGCCGATGATTCTGGTGGCACGCAAAAATTTCCCGGCAAATAATTACAGCGAGTTGGCTGCATACGCAAAAGCCAATCCCGACAAGGTATTGCTGGCCAATGCAGGAACAGGCGCAACCAGTCACCTATGTGGTGTGCTGTTCAATAACGTAACGGGGTTGAAAACCACCTTGGTGCCTTACAAAGGTACCGGCCCGGCACTCAACGATATCGCTGGCGGACATGTCGACATGATTTGTGACCAGCCCGCTTCTACCACAAGTTTTATCAAGCAAGGTACGCTGAAGGGAATCGCTGTTGCGACCAAGGAGCGCATTCCGACGTTGAAAGACGTACCTACGTTTGCTGAAAGCGGCCTGAAAAATTTTGAACTCTACGTCTGGCATGGCTTGTATGCACCGAAAGGTACCCCACCGGTTGCGCTCAAAAAAATCAATGCCGCACTCCAGCATGCGTTGAGCGATGAGGAAGTGGTGTCCAAATTCGACGGATTGGGCGCCAAGCCGGCAGAAAAGGCTGCACAAACTCCGGAAGGCTTACACAAGCTGCTGGCCTCAGAAACCGCCCGTCTGAGTGCGGCACTGAAAACCGCAAACGTTGCGAAACAATAAATCCGTACACGTCTTGACTCTACCAGCCTCGCTGACACCGTGAATGCAAAGCGTACGATGACTAGGGAGGCTGGTCGGGCAGTAGTCGGGCAGTATCGAAGCAGGCAGAAGAAAGGATTTTCACCTGGACATGTCAACCCGACAGGTTTGCATTACTCAATTAGTAGAAAATCCTCGGAAGGGACGAATCCCTGACGTAAAATACCTTCCCATCGATAGAATGCCAGATCGTCTGACAGGATTTTAGGAGTTTTGAAACGTGGAAATGTCGCCCCCTCTTCGCAAACCGGACAGCCTGCGCAGTCACGTGGAGACTTTTTTGCGCGAAGCCATCATGAATGGACGCTTCAAACCAGGTGAGCGTCTGATCGAACGCGAGTTATGCGAAATGCTGGAGGTCAGCCGACCATCGCTACGTGAGGCATTACGTAAGCTTGAGGCAGAAAAGTTGATCAAGATCGTACTGCATCGCGGGCCGGTGGTCGCGTCAATTTCCATGAAAGAGGCTTCCGACCTGTATGCGATCCGCGCATTGATGGAAAGTTATGCCGTCCATGAGTTTGCGCGACTCGCGAGCGCTGCCGCGATCGAACGGCTTGGACAAACAGTGCAGGATTTGCATACAGCAGCGGCCAGTCGTGACAGAAAAGAACTCTTGACGGCGAAATCCAAGTTTTACGACGTCATCCTGGGTGAGTGCGGAAATGATCTGATCAAGGAAATGCTGCTCAACTTGCTGTCGCGCATCAACCTGCTGCGCTCAACTTCGTTTTCACGCGATGACCGCCTGCCAGAAAGCCTTAAGGAAATCGACCATATGTTTGAGCTGATTAAGGCACGCAATGCGCCCGCAGCGCGTGAAGCCGCCCACCAACATATCCTTAATGCGGAAAAAGCTGCCTTAATCGTTTTGGGTCATCAGGAAGCCGCAGTTTCTGCACAACCCTGAAGCAATTCTAATCAATCTATCTGGCAGGATTGAGCAGCATCGTATGGACGTAGCGGTGAGGTGAAGCGGATCAACTGCGCGGCCAAGGTGGTGGAGATGATATCGAAATGAATGGCCTCCTGTAGGAGCTTATCAAGTGATTGAAGAGTTAATCGGCTGTATTCAATCGGCTATTGATGCTGCCCGCCTGGACCCCGAGTTCATACAGGCATCGGCGGCGCTTCCCTGCACAATTCGCCTGGCTGTAGGACGAGATCGCGATGCGGTCATGCTCGATCTGGTCGGAAGCAAGTCTTCCTCACTGTTGCTGCTATCGGCGGAGCCAGAAACATGGTCCTGCTTCACAAATGCAAGGCCGCCCGTCGGATTTCATTCTTTTACAGCGGCGGTACGTGATCCAAATCGGCTTAAGGTCCAGGGAGAAGGCCTGCAAGTCGCTCAATCCTTACACGCTCTTGAGCGGTTCTTTGAAATTCTGCGAGGGCAGATCGTTGAGAAGACGCCCGTACCATCAGTGCCCGCAATAGAATGCATAACTGGGCACTACGCTCGGCTTGATGCGGGATCGAATAACTCCCTGCCCGTTTACTACGAGCGCGCCGGCAACCGTAACAATCCTCCTCTCGTCATGCTGCACACCGCTGGCGCGGATTCAAGGCAGTACCACCATATTTTGTCCGATCCCGACATGCTGGCAATGTGGGATATGTATGCATTCGATATGCCGGCTCATGGCAAGACAATGCCCGCCAGCGGGTCGCTATGGCAAAGCTACCGCCTTGACAAGCAGACGTACTCATTTATTTCCCATGCTTTCATTACGAGCGTCGTCAAATCCCCAGCGGTAATCCTTGGTTGCTCGATGGGAGCTGCGATGGCTCTATATCTTGGAAAGTTACATCCTGCCGACATCGCCGGAATTGTTGCGCTGGAAGCGCCGTATCAAGCCAAAGGACGGAAAACGCCCCATTTGGAGCACCCTCAGATTAACCAGGCGGCACACAACCCCAGTTACGTACGCGGGTTGATGAGCCCAACAAGCCCCCTGCATCAACGCAGAGCCGCGGCGTGGGTTTATTCCCAGGGGGGCTTCCAGGTCTATTCGGGTGATCTGGCATTTTATAGCGAGGAATTCGATGCTGAAGTCGATCTCAAGGGACTCGACGCGACAAGCAAGCCAGTGTACCTGTTAACCGGAGCGTATGACTACTCTGCCACACCCGCAGATTCGAAGCGCGTCGCAGAGCTGATCCCCGGTGCCCATTTCATCGAAATGCCGGACCTTGGTCACTTTCCAATGATTGAAAATCCCGATGCGCTGCTTGCGTATTTGAAGCCTGTAATGCGACAACTAAGATCAAGGATGCAGCAATGAAAAATTCCGACATGCCAGTCTACGAGGTCTTTGCCCTACGCTACGCCACGGTCGAGCGCCGCAGACAGGAGAACTTCATGGTGCACGACCCCCACGATGGCCCAATGCCCATGGATTACTACGTGTGGGTGATCCGTGGCGCTGGCCGAACATGGCTGGTCGATACGGGGTTCAACCGGCAAGCCGCCGAGGCACGCAAGCGGACGTTCTTACGATGCCCGATCGCATCACTACAACATTTGGGATTACAACCGGAAGACGTGACAGATGTGATTGTCACGCACCTGCACTATGACCACGCGGGCAACGTGAACCTGCTTCCACAGGCACGCATCCATCTTCAAGAGCAGGAGCTACAGTATGCAACGGGCCGTTATATGACCCATGCACAGCTGCGGCATGCCTACTCCGTGGATGATGTGGTCGAAATTGTCCGCGGCGTATATAACGATCGGATTTCATTCTATTCAGGTGATCAGGAAATTGCCCCTGGCGTTCAACTAGTCCTCGTAGGCGGACATACTGCGGGTTTGCAGGCAGTCCGCGTCCACACCGCCAGAGGCTGGGTGGTGCTCGCGTCAGACGCAAGCCACTATTACGAAAACATAGGGAATGAATCACCATTCCCCATCGTGTTGCATGTTGGCCAGATGCTCGACGGTTATCGGAAACTATTGTCGCTTGCAGACAGCGACGATCATCTTGTCCCTGGTCATGACCCCTTGGTCCGCCAGCGATATCCGCATTACCTCATGCCGGACCTGGACATCGTCTGCTTGCATCAGACCCCAACACCCGCTACGTGATCGGTAAGAAAAGCCCGCTCAAGCTGACCAATTATGATCCTATGCATAGTTGCGATGCCGGCCAGCAGAATACGCGCACAAGCAGCAGTGCATGAATGCGGATGATGACTTCCACCGGTTCGAAGGGCCGGACCAGGAAGTCGTCCGCGCCGCAATTGAGCACGAGCGCCGTCTCAGTGGCGCATGTGGTGAGGCAAGGGCTTGGCGATCTCAAGGCGCCGATGTAGATGCGGTTTAGAAGCGGCTGACTGAGGGCGGCCCGCCACCAATTTGAGGCGCGCCATTTTTAGACTCATACGTGTTCCAACCGTGCGGCTGATCTTGTCGCGCTGTGGCCGAATCATCGTCCGGCAAGGCTTCTCCTTGCGAATACTGAGAGGATGAAGGTGCAGTGACATAGGCGGGCGCGGCAATGTTGACGTAATTTGTGTCAAGGTTGATATGAACTTCCGCACCGCGCCTTTCAAGTCCGAGGTTATTTCCCTGTGCTGCGGAAAATTCCTTCATAGCGAAGAGCAGCTGATCAATCTTTTTAATCTCCGCCTCATGAACCTCGCGTTTATCGGGCGCGTACTGCTCGTCGTTGGCCCGATTCACGTGCATGCCCCGAGCACCTTTCAGCATATCCTCCATTTGGTACAGCCCGTGTGTCTTGCCCAGTTTTACAGCAGCCACGCCAAAGCCGCGTTTATCCTTACCCCGATCTTCCGGCGCAGACATTTCACATGACTTGTCCAGGGTCTTCATGATTTGGGCATATTGGACAAACAGAGGTTTGGCATCCCCTTTGTGCACATCCTCCCGGTGGATGCCCCAATTGACGTCTTTCTTGGTGCCCGCCATATGGCCGATAAAATTGAAGCTGTGTGCCGCGCAGCGCTGGAAAGCTTTTACATGATTTTTCAGCGCTGTCCTTACGCCTTCTTCGGTGTCAGCATGCACGCTTTTGCCGAATACGGTCGGCATGCCGGCCGTTTCCCATTTGAGAAAGAGCTGTTGGGATCCGTCTTTTCCTTTCAACGCGTCAAAAATCACCGTGCCTTTTCCAGAAGGCATTCTGTCGGACATATCTTCTATGCCATGGTGCGCATAACTTTCTTTGGAAAGGCCGACCAACCCGCCCGCGATGCCGACGTTCTTGAAGTTTGCCTTTTCAGCTAGGCTGCGTTCATTGAAGTGGGTGGAAATCCGTCCGTAGCTATTGCGACTGCTCAAAAGGAAGTTGTTCAATCTGCCATCCGGATCCTTCATCAGCATGGAACCCTTAGAAAGCAAGGTTGGTTCCTTATCCGGCCTGGCGTTATCCATGACCGCCTTGGCCTGCAAATACCAGGATATCGCCCTCGTCGTTTCGGCATTGGATACGACAGGAAAATATCCATCCTGTGCCGGGGCCATCAACTTATTTCCGACAAACTTTCCTTCGTTAAGACCGTGGATGATGCGTTCGCCCATATTGACGTATGTAGCTATCTCCTTGGGAGTAAGAGAGCTTCCGAGATCCCTCGCGTATTTTTCCATATGTGTGAAATGTTTTGCTCCCCGGATTTGGTCATTACAGTACGAGCGAACACACCGTTATCCATTGTCGCGCCGAGTGCAGTACGCATCTGATCTGCTTCCAGTTTGGTCATCAAGGTGAATTGCGTGGAACGTCCCTGGGCCACCATCCCCTTACGCTCTGCGTCGTTTTGGCCAACAGCGGGGTTTCTTGGAGAAGCAGGGGAAGGAAGCTTTCCGGCTGCAGCATGCTTATCCAGTTCCGGCCTGTCCGGGCCGAAAATCTGCTGCAAGAACGATGGTAATTGTATAGGCATGGTGTTGAACGAAGGCGAGACTATGGCCTTATCCATAAACGGAAACTGCCATTTGCTTTCGTAGCTAATCGGTCACCTCATGAATGATCGCTTCTTATAGCTGCACGATTGGCTGTCATTCTCGTTGACTGGACAGGGGCTCGCGAAATGCAATCGACAGGCGCGTCAATCCGGAAAAATTTCATGTCATAGCGACGGCGTAATCGACTATATCCAGAAAATGGCCGGTTCTTGCTATTGAGTGGCAATGAAACACTGGAAGTTCCACGCGGCTCGCACATGAAGCAAGGGAGCGGCCTGCTGGCCTTGGAGGCGAACAAGAATGCGGGTGGCATGACACTCTACCTGGGCAGGCCGTACAAGACCACGCGCCTGATGTAACCAAAAGGTTCAACGACATTCTGGTACTTCCTGCTCCAGCCACGAAGCTGATTGGAGGTGATGCCGTGTTCACACGTCAGAGCTGGAATGCAGGCACCGGACGTCGCGGCATATCGGATCAATTCCTGTTTGGCCTGGTGGTCGCACACATGTTGACAAGCCGGTCGCGAATCGGCAAGGAGTTGGTCGATCGCTCCCTAACGGTTAATCTGCTGCCCCTGCGCGACGACAACACCGCGTTCTTCTACAGTGGCCCTGAACGACCCATCCTTCCATACATCGATACCCAATGTTTCGCCAGGGAAGACAGGAGCAGAGAAGCGCATGCTCACGCTTCGGAAATCTCCCTCCTGCGTCTTGCCAAGAAGACGGGCGACGGCGTTGCTCACCATCGCAAAGGTGCAAAGGCCATGCAGGATCGGCTTGTCAAATCCGGCTTTGCGAGCCATGCGTGGATCGCTGTGCAAGGGATTTCTGTCTCCATTCAAGCGGTAGATCAGCGCCTGCTCGGGGCGTGATTGCACATTGCAGCGCCATTGCGGCGGCGTTTGCGGCAACTTCGCTACGGTCCTGGCCTCGGTTGCCGCGCCCGGCATCCCTCCGTCACCACGCAGGACATGGGTTGCCGCCGTCACGGCAAGCAAAGAGCCGTCCCGCGCATCGCGCAGTTCTTTTTCCGAATACAAGAGAAGACCTTTGTCAGCTTTGTCCACAGCTTCGACCACGCGTGTCTTGCCGACGACTTCACCATACGCAGGCAATGGCCTCATCAGGGTAACCGTCTGTTCACCATGCAGTAATCGCGTCAGGTCCGCACCGATTCCCGGCGCATTGAGCCAAAACCCTGGATAACCCAGCATGACAGCCATGGTCGGCAATGTGCGTGGTCCGAACTGTTCATCCACGTGCAACAGGTCAAACTCATCCAGCGGATCTTGCCCGATGCCGACCGAGAGTGCATACAAGATGCTGTCGCAGACTGTGTAGGTCTGCCTCACTTCGGGTATGTCATAGTTTAAAAGTTCTTTATAGCTCAGCCGCATAGGCACTCCGGTTAGTCTTCTCGAACAAGTCTTGGCTGCCGCAGGATCAGATCGGATCCCAGCTCATGACATCGGGCGAGCGCTCGAGCGGATAAAAGTGCCGCTTCATCGCGGGAATGGCAATCTCGGCTATCCGCTCTGGTGTCCAGCCTTCGCTGTAGTGAACCGAACGCAGAGGACGAGGCTGACTCATGAGCATGATCTCGTTCGCCCGCACTGCAAAAATTTGCGCCGTCACCTCACGCGCGGCATCAGACAGTAGATAGATCGCCATTGGAGCGATCTTGCCAGCGTCCATTTTTTTGAGCTTTTCCACGCGATCGCGCTGCTGCGGGGTATCGGTAGGAATCGAACTCGTCATTCGGCTCCAGGCCGACGGCGCGATGCAGTTTGAACGCACCTTGTATCGGTCCATATCCAGCGCGATCATTTTGGACAGCGCAACAACTCCAAGCTTGGCCGCGCCATAGTTGGCCTGGCCGTAGTTGCCGATCAGTCCTGAAGTCGACGTCATGTGCACAAAGGCGCCAGATTCTTGTTCACGGAAATAAGTGGCAGCTGCCCTACTCACAAAAAAGCTTCCATCCAGATGAACAGCGATCACTGCGCGCCACTCGTCTTCACTCATTTTGTGGAATGACCGGTCGCGCAAATTACCCGCGTTATTGACCACGCCATCGATTCTTCCGAAGTGGTCCATCGCGCACTGAATGATCGCGTTCGCCGACGAGGCTGTTGCAACCGAATCCAGGCTAGCCACAGCCTCGCCGCCCGCTCTGCGAATTTCCTGCACGACCGCTTCGGCTGGTGATAGTCCTTGGGGCCCCTGCTCCAGCGCTTCACCATTCAGGGTGACGCCGATATCGTTTACCACAAGCTTTGCACCTGCCGCCGCTGCCTGCAGCGCAATCTCCTTGCCAATCCCGCCACCCGCGCCGGTTACAACGACGACTTTTCCATCCAGCATGCGTTCCATTTTTATCCTTAAGTCCTCAGTCGAAAAAAGCCACTGCTCGTGCTTGAGCTAAATTCACAGGGCCGTCAACTTCGCAGCCTTTACAACCTTGCTCCACTTCTCGGATTCCGAGCGGATGAAACCTTCAAACTCGGCAGGCGATTCCGGAAAGGGGATTGCTCCCTGTTCTCTGATTTTCTGCTGCACGTCCGGCAAGGCAAGAACCTCGACAACTGCTTTATTCAATTTTTCCACAATTTGACCAGGGGTCTTCGCTGGCGCCCAAAGGCCGAACCAGGACATCACCTCATAACCGGGCACCCCTGCTTCAGCCATCGTGGGTACTTCAGGCAATTGGGCAACACGTTTTGAGGATGTCACCGCGAGAGCCTTGAATTTCCCGGTCTTGACATAGGGCAATGCCGAAGGCATGTTGTCGAAGATCATCGAAATCTGATTGCTCAGCAGGTCTATCACAGCGGGGGAGCTCCCTTTATAAGGGACATGAATCATTTCCACCTGGGTCATCATCTTGAAGAGTTCGCCAGACATCTGCAGCGTACTACCATGACCTGAGGAGCCGAAAACAAGCTTGCCCGGGTTCGCTTTGCCATACTCGATCAGCTCTCGGACCGTATTGAAAGGTGCGTTTGCGTTCACGACTAATGCGTTGGGCACCATCGCAGTCCGGGTGATGGGCGCGAAGTCCTTCAGCGCGTCATACGGCATGTTGCGGTACAGGCTGGAGTTGATTGCGTGCGTTCCAATGGTGCCCAGCACGAGCGTATAACCATTGGCCGCACTGCGCGCAACATAAGCCGTGCCGATATTGCCGCCAGCGCCTACCTTGTTTTCAATCACAACGGGGACCTTCCACCGTTCCGCGAGCTTTTGGCCGATCAAACGCGCAAGGATGTCCGTTGTTCCTCCAGCTGAGAACGGCACCACGATCGTGATCATCTTGCTCGGATAAATGTCCGAGTCCTCGGCCCTTGCGATTTGAAATCCGCCTTGGATTCCGACTCCGGCTGCGATTGTGCCGGCAATGAAACGGCGACGGCTACGGTTGGCCGGGGACCGATCATGTGGATCATCGATATTCATCTTATGTCTCCTTATTTATAAAAATTTAGCCATCAAAAAGTCATTTAACTCAGTTCGGCCACGACTTGGCCTTCCTGAACATCATCTCCTTCTTTAACCAGCCATTTCGCGATGCACCCGGAAATTTCTGTTTCGACAGGAATTTCCATCTTCATCGATTCAATCTTCAGTACTTCATCGCCGGGCTGAACCTGGTCGCCCTCCAACCGCAAGCACTGAATCACCCTTCCCGACACAATTGCGCAAATCGATTTCATATCGCCACGTTCTCCTTTGTTGTTTCCACTTTCGGCATTGCTTGTTCATTGAGCACGGCAGACAGACCGTCGACCTTCATGCCGCCGGCTGCGAACACAGCGCTGGCAAGCACCCGTGAAATCATGGGAATGTTGGTTTTGATGCCCTGGATCCTTGTTGCGGCCAAAGCGCCTTGTAATCGGGCTATAGCCTCGGTGCGATCACGCCCCCAGGCGACAATCTTGGCAACCATCGGGTCGTAGAAACTGGTGACGGTATTGCCCTGGGCATAGCCCGTTTCAATCCGAATACCCGGCATGCCATGCGGGAAGTCAAACTCGTTCAACACACCCGGGGAGGGAAAGAAGCGAACCGGATCTTCGGCGTAGATGCGCGCTTCAATCGCATGGCCGTTGACCTCTGGCGCTTTCTGGATCACTGCCGACAACGGTTCCCCCGCCGCCAGGCGGATCTGTGCCTGTACCAGATCCACGCCAGTCACAGCCTCCGTCACCGCATGTTCCACCTGCAGCCGTGTATTAATCTCCAGGAAGGAGAAGCCTGTTTCTGGTGTGTACAGCATCTCCACGGTGCCGATCACGTCATAGCCGACTTCTGACAGCACTCCGCGCAGCTTGTCGGCCATTGCGTTCACTGCGGACCTGTCTAGCGCAAACGCAGGAGACTCTTCAATCACCTTCTGATAGCGACGCTGTGTAGAGCAATCACGCTCAAACAGCGATATCACGTTTCCATGACGGTCTGCCAGAAATTGAAATTCGATATGGCGCGGCGACTTCACGTAACGCTCCAGATACAAGCTCGAATCAGAAAACGCTTTTTCGGCCAGCTGATTGGCTTTGTGCCAGCCAGCCTCCAATTCCGCTTCGCCGTGCACTGGAACCATTCCGATGCCGCCGCCGCCGCCGGCCGGCTTGATGAGAACCGGATATCCGAGATTTTTTGCCGCTGCACGTACTGCATCGAGATCGTGCTTGGGCAGGACCGGCGTGCTTGCGCCAAGTTCCAGTCCATACTTCCGGACGAATTCACGCGCGCTTGCCTTGTGCCCGAGCACCTCCAGCCATTTGGATGACGGGCCGATGAAGCAATATCCGGCCTCTTCAATCCTGCGCGCAAACGCAGAATTTTCGGAAAGAAATCCATAGCCCGGATGCAAGGCATCGGCACCGCTTCTGCGCATGCAATCCAGAATCGCATCCTGGTTGAGATAGCTGTGGCTTGCTGGAGATGGTCCCAGACAGTAAGACTCCCGGGCTTCCCGCACATAGGGCAAGTCGGCATCGGCATCGGAGTAGACAATGACTGCTTCCAATCCCAGCGCCTGGGTCGCCCTGAGAATTCTCGTCGCGGCGGCGCCACGATTGGCAATAAGTACTTTTTTCATGTTACGAACTCAGTCGAGGTCTGCTCAGGGACGGTAGCCCACACGGGTTTCACCCGGGGTCAACAATGGGTATGCCAGGCGGACAAACTCTTCCAGCCTTTCGCGTGTCGTCGCGGGATCGATGATGTCCTCGATCACAAATGCTTCTGCACTGCGATACGGCGAGGTCAGACTCCGCACGCGCGCCTCTATTTCGGCACGCTTCGCTTCAGGATCGTCCGCGCTCTCGATTTCTGACCGGTAAGCCACCTCAAGCCCACCTTCAATCGGCAGCGAACCCCATTGCGCCGATGGCCAGGCATATCGGAAATTGAACCGGCTTGAATTCTGGTGCCCGCCGCCCGCCACGCCAAACGCTTTGCGCATGATCAATGAGAACCACGGCACTGTTGTCTGCGATACTGCCGTCAACGCACGCACACCGGCACGCATGACGGCATCTTTTTCAGCTTCCAGACCAATTTGGAAGCCGGCGATATCCACCATATTCACGACCGGCAAGTGAAAGTTTTCAGCGAGGTCTATCAGGCGGACAAATTTTTCCGCCGTTTGCCGATCCCAGCCACCTCCATAGAAATAGGGATTGCTCGCAGCGAACACGACCGGCCAGCCATTCACGCGCGCGAGTCCGCCCATGATCGCCTTGCCCCAGTTGCGTCCGATTTCAAACACCGTGCCTTGATCAAACAAGCTTTCGACGATGGGCTTGATCTTGTAGACCTTGCGTGCATCCTTGGGAATGGCGTCGCGTAACCACGCTTGGTCCGCAATGCTCACCGGCGCTTCCGAACGCTTTGCCACTTCATGCACCGACCGAGGCAGATAACTCAGAAACCGGCGTGCCGCCTCGAATGCTTCTGCTTCGGAATTGACTTCATCATCCACAACGCCATTGCGTGCATGAATCCGGCTTCCTCCCAGTTCGTTCTTGGTCAGGTGCTGCCCGATCTTGGCAACCACCGGCGGCCCTGCAATGAAAAGCTGTGAGGTTTCACTCACCATCATCGAGTAGTGGCTGCCAGCCACGCGCGCTGCGCCTTGACCCGCAACGGAGCCCAATGCCAATGACACCACCGGAACCTGGCTCAGATTTCGAGCCACGTAAGGCCAGATCTTCATTTTAGGCAGCAGTGCATACCCCATTTTTTCAATGTTCTTGACCGATCCACCACCGCCAGTGCCATCCACCAGGCGAACCATGGGAATACGCAGGTCGTAGGCCATCTGCTCGGCGAAAATCATCTTGTCGCCGACCGCGCCATCGTTGGCTCCGCCCCGGACAGTGAAGTCGTCGCCAATGACAACGACAGGCTTGCCGTCCAATTCGGCGCGGCCAAATACGACGTTCGAGGGCACCACATGTTTCAGAACCCCATTCGCGTCATACTCACCCGATCCGGCCAGGCCACCCACTTCAACGAACGAGTTCTGATCGACCAAGCGCTCCACGCGCTCGCGTACGGTCAGCTTGCCATTGTCATGCTGGCGCGCGACCTTCTCAGACCCGCCCATGGCCTGGGCATATTCTTTTCGACGTTGCAGTTCTGCGAGTTCGCTGCTCCAGTTCATTCTTTCTCCTGTTTCTTGGGTGATTTCTTGCTGTTCCGCTCACGCCGTGAGCGTCATGCAGGTCTCTGCCCGCCTGATCGGAACGTCCGTACATTGCTGAAGCTGCTCGAACGACAAGCCATCAACCATGGCCCGGACAACCAGTCCGGTTGGCTCAATATCGATGATTGCGAGATCGGTGTAGATCCGGTTCACCACGCCTTTTCCCGTTAGCGGGTAGGTGCATTCAGGCACGATCTTGGACGCGCCACTTTTGTCCTGATGCTGCATCATCACGAAGATTTTTCGAGCACCAGCGACGAGATCCATCGCCCCGCCAACCGCGGGGATCGAGTCGGGATGACCTGTGTCCCAGTTGGCCAGATCACCGCGTTCCGACACCTGAAATGCACCCAGCACGGTCAGATCCAGATGCCCTCCACGCATCATGCAAAACGACACAACATGATCGGTGATAGACGCACCCGGCGTCAGCATCACCGGTTCCTTGGTGGCATTCATGAGATCGGGGTCGGGAACTTCACTCGGCGTCAGGCCTCGCATCCCGAGGATGCCGTTCTCGCTATGCAAGACGATGCCCCGAGCAGGATCCAGGTAATCAGCTACGAGCGTTGGCATGCCGATGCCGAGGTTGACGTAGGTATCAGCATCGATATCCGCCGCCACCAACTGCGCCATGCGCTCGCGCGAAAATTTATGCAGCATTTCGATGCACCTCCACAACACGCTGAACAAAAATCCCCGGGGTCGCAATATGTTCCGGCGGAAGCTCACCGACAGGCGCCACTTCGTCTACCTGCGCAACTGTCATTTTCGACGCCATGCACATCACGGGCCCGAAGTTTCGGCTGGCGTAGCGATACATCAGATTTCCATGTGCATCGGCTCGCTGCGCGCAAACAAACGCCACGTCACCATGCAGCGGATGCTCAAGCACATAGCCCCGCCCATTGAACTCTCTGGACTCTTTTCCTTTGGCGAGCAAAGTACCGTATGAGGTAGGAGTAAAGAACGGCCCGACGCCAGCGCCCGCGGCACGCAGACGTTCAGCAAGCGTTCCTTGCGGCACCACCTCGAGTTCTATCTTGCCAGCCCGGTACCACTCCCTGAAAGCTTCAGCATTGGGCTTTTGGGGATTGGACGACCTGGCAAAGGAGCAAATCATCTTGCGCACACGCCCTGCCCGAATCAACTCGCTGAGGCCTGTCTCACCATTACCTGCATTGTTGTTGACCACTGTAAGCTCGCGCGCCCCGGCATCAAGCAAGGCCTGTAGCAATTCTGTCGGTACGCCGGACGGGCCGAACCCGCCGACCAGCAATGTGGATCCGTCCTTGATATTGGCCACCGCATCGGCCAACGATGGCACTACCTTATTCAGCATGCTTCCCTCCGCTGCCCCAGTTTAAATATTTCAGCTGTGCAGCTCTCAAAGTGTCTGCTCCGTACCCAAAACGGCAGTCGATTGACTCGAAAGCGTGCCGCCGTTCCCATGTACAACGGCAAGCTGCGGATTTGCGATCTGACGTTCGCCGCATTCGCCTCGCAATTGGCGAACTGCCTCAATCATCAGAAACACGCCATACATTCCCGGGTGAACGCATGACAGTCCGCCACCATTCGTGTTCACTGCAAGCTTTCCTCCCGGGGCGATTGCGCCATCGTCCACAAACGCTCCGCCCTCGCCCTTGGCACAGAACCCCAGGTCTTCGAGAAAAAGGATGGTGTTGATAGTGAACGCGTCGTACAGCATTGCCAGCTGCGCATCTTTCGCGCTGTATCCAGCCATGTCAAAGCATCGACGCCCTGACTCGCTGGCCGCAGTAACCGTGAGGTCTTCCATTGACGAAATCTGGCGGTTCCAGCAAGCCGTCGCATTTCCCAACACATACACAGGTTTCTTTGCCAGGTCTTTTGCACGGTCGGCTCTCGTCAGCACGAAAGCGCCGGCGCCATCACTGACCATGCAACAGTCACGTACGGTGAATGGCTCGGCGACAGGCCGGGCGTTCACAACATCATCAATGCTGAGTGGACCGCGCATCACAGCTTCAGGATTAAGCTGCGCCCACTTGCGTGCGGCCACCGCAACTTCCGCGAGTTGCTTTCGGGTAGTCCCGTATTGATGCATGTGGCGTTGCGCCGCCAACGCATAAGCTGACAATGGCATCGGCGGCTCATAGGGCGTTTCATAGGGCTGCGGATCCATTACCTTTCTCACCCTGGTGAGTTCGGCACGGTTGAATTCCGCCGTACGCTGCGTGCTCCCGTAGCAGACCAGCACAGCATTGCACTGGCCTGAATTCAGGGCATGAATCGCCGGGAGAAGATGCGCAACATAGCTGGACCCTCCAATCATCGTGCTATCGATGAATGTAGGCCGGATACCGAGATACTCGATGACCGGCATTACCCACATCGAGGACAAGGAACTGCAGGTCGTGATTCCGTCGATGTCTTTGAGTTGCAACCCCGCATCCTTGATGGCATTCATCGCAGCGCGGGTCAATATTTCCTGCTCGGTAAAACCGCGCGCCTCGCCAAGGCCTGCCTGTCCGACGCCCACGACGGCGACCTTGCCTCGCAAATCGGATAAATTCATTTACCTTCCTCCAGCGGGTCGAACACCAGCCTTGCACTACCGCCACCGAGAGCCACACGTGCCTGGACGCGCATGCCGATGCGGATGAGCGTTGTATCGCTCGCTTCAATGCAACTCATGAGACGAGGACCTTCATCTAGATCGATCAGACTGACGTTGTAATTTCCGCCTTGATCCGCTGAACGGAAAATTGTCGTCTTTGAATAAACAGTACCTTTACCCGACGGCGAGAACCATTTCAGATTCTCACTGCCGCAAGATGGGCAATGCACTCTGGGGTAAAAGACCGCCTTGCCGCATTGGTGGCATGACTGAATTTTCCATTGCCCTGCGCTCAGGAATGAAAAATATATTTTTTCCGGACCTGCTTTATCCTTGGGAACGTCATCATCAATCATTAAACCTGCCTCCAATGTTCACGTTGCGTTGACTATATATAAGTTTATTAACTGGATAAATGGGAACCCAATACAAACATTATTGAACGCCAGTTAATAATCCAAAGAAGGCTACGTGCGCGACTGTTTTTGGTGCCGGAACGCGAAGCGCCTGGCAAGATTAATCCGATGGCACGCGGCGCCAGGGATAGCAAATACTATTCACCGCCGATTGCCGTGGGAAGCATGCATACTGAACATAGCCATGTCAAAGGCAACCAGAATGAAAAGCCGCTCTGGATACCACGGACTCACGAGCAACCTGCTGATTGTGGAAGTGGCTGCGGGCATCGTGACCTCGCTGTTTCCCTGGTCCGATAATGTTTGATGGCGCGCTATCCGCTCAAGCGGTGACGCCGGTGGCCGATCGTGGCTCGCTGAACATGACAGCGCAACTCTTGGTAAATTACCGTAACCAAGTCAGCGAAATTCTTGCGGAGCAGGCAATCCCATTTGCTTCTCCCAAGGCAGATAGGGAGGTATGGCATCGGCCACGCACTGAATGAATGTCTTCACGCGCGGCGATAGGTATTTGCTGGGCTGATAGACCAGATGCATTTCCGGACCTTCGGGCATCCAATCACTCAATATCATTTGAAGCTTCCCGCTCATTACAGACGTGGCAGCGATAAAACTCGCCATCCTCGCAATCCCCGCTCCACTCAATACTGCATCAAGAATCGCCTCAGGATGATTAACACTAATATTTCCCGCGGGGGTCATAATATAGTTTTCACCATTTTTTTCGTATATCCACTTACGGATACTTCCCGTTTGCCATTGGACGTATGCAATGCAATTATGTCGATCCAAGTCAAGCGGCGTGACGGGTACTCCCCATTTCTTAAGGTAATCAGGTGTGGCGCATGTCACATATCGCAAATGTCCTATTTTTTTGGCGATCATTCTTGAATCAGAAACTTCGCCAATTTTCACGACGACATCAAGCCCCTCCTCCACCATATTGGGAACGCGATCACTAAAGTCCGCATTGATTATCAGGTTTGGATGCGCCTTGGCCATCTCCACTAATACGGGCATAAGCACCTTGCGCCCGAGACCAACAGGAGCGTGTATCTTTAGCTTTCCGCGCAAGGAATCGTGTCCACTTGAAAGCTCGCTCTCCGCCTCCTGTGCGGATACGATGATTTCCCGCCAGCGAGCCAGTAATATTTCGCCGTCATCAGTCAGCGAAACGTTGCGTGTCGAGCGATTCAGGAGTTTCACTCCCAACGCGGCCTCCAACCGCGCAACTCCTTTGCTCACGCCTGCCGGAGTTATATCTAAACGCTGCGCTGCAGTGGTAAAACTTCGACTTTCGGCGACGTGATTGAACATCATTACCTCTTTGAAGTTCTCTACCAGGGTACTCGATTTGAAGTTTTTCATTTATCTCCAGTTCCTGCACTTTTATTACCGTTGCTCCGGTAATCCCTGACCGTACTCCGGAATTAGTACCGGTCTAATGCAGAAATTTTCTGCTTCGTTGCGCTGTCGGACAAGGCGCCTTCCCTTGCCGGGCGAGCAAATTCGGCCGGTGTTGCCCACTGCAATGCGGCGTGGGGACGAACCTCATTATAGTACCGTCGCCACTCGCCAATCTTATGCCGTGCGTCTTCCAGCGACAGGAACCGGTGCATATCAAACACAGCTGCCGAAAGCGCTCGTTTAAGCTTCAATAAGCGGTTTATCCACTTCTTGCTTGAGTTCCCTGGCCCCGCACCGTACCTATGAGGGAGGCCTGGCTGACCGGAATATGGAAATCTCTGCTTTGCAGGAACAGACTGCAACACAGGCAAGGTCGACTACACAGGAAGAATTCCGTAAGGCGGAGATAATCTGTTCCACAGCGAATCGTTTCTTCTTCATGCGCACCACCTTTCCATAAAGGCAAGTTTCACTGAAAAATAACGTTAACGCTGGCTACAATTTTGCAGAGCCGATCAAGCAGGTTTAACCGCTTGCATCCGCCGTACGCTAACGGTCGTTATGTTAGAATCCCCTGCAGCACAAGGTGTTGTTGATGCCATAGGGCGTCGTTCGAACCTTCGACCCAAGCGCACATTAGGCGGACTAAGCAATGCGATACTCAGCTCAACACAAGGCAGAAACCCGGAAGCATCTTTTGAAGACCAGTGGCGCACTCGCGAAAAAGAATGGCTTTTCCGCTTCTGGGGTTGATGCATTAATGGAGGCTGCAGGCCTGACCAGCGGCGCTTTTTACAATCACTTTGGCTCCAAAGCCGAGCTGTTTACTGAACTGATCGCGCAAGAGCTCGACCACAGCTTGAACATGATTGCCGTCGACAAGACTGAGCATACTGGTAAAGACTGGACGGAATATCAGCTACGGCGCTACCTGACTTGGAAGCATGTCCAAAGCCCGCAGAGTGGGTGTGCCATTCCAAGCCTCGGCGCAGAAGTCGCGCGTGCGGACAAGGCCACCAAGAAGAAGTTTGAAGAAGCCCTGAAGCGCGCCCATGAAATTTGGGCTAGCCAGGTTAATGATGACAAAATTGCGTGGGCGGCGATTGCCCAGCTTGTCGGTGCGATCTTACTGGCACGCGCCATGGCTACCGAAAAGACCGGAAAGGAAGTGCTCGAAGCGAGCAAGGAATTTCTGGAAAAGGCAATGGCCTCGCAGGACGTCAAGTAACAATCAATATCAGCGGCAAAAGCAGGCGCTTCCTGTGCACATTGGATGAGCGCCTGTTCGCCCGCCCGCCCGGCATAAGGTAATCGGCTATACTTCATCATTATTTTTTCATCCATGCGCCCTTAAGCGTTCTATCGATTTGAACCTATCTGCGTTGATCGCCATGATGGTGTTGGCACACACCGCATTTACAGGCGGCCGGGTCGGACTGACACTATTTGCAATCGAGCTTGGCGGCACGCCATTTGAAGTCGGCTTCGTGGTCAGCCTGATGGCGGTGATCCCCATGCTGACATCGGTTCATGCGGGTCGCTGGACGGACCGTATAGGCGTAGTCAAGCCAACGGCAATCGCCTTGCTAATGCTTGCTGCCGGGACGCTGCTGCCGGGCCTGCTGCCATCCATTGCCAGCCTTGGCGCATCGGCCGTATTGTTGGGATGTGGCTTCATGCTTGTGCACCTTGCAATCAATAATGCAGTTGGACACGGCAGCACGCCGCAAAACCGTACTCGCTCGTTTTCCATGCTTGCACTGGGCTTTTCGACCTCTACTGTGGCTGGGCCGGTGGCCGCTGGTTTCCTGATTGATTTCGCAGGTCATGCGCACACCTTTCTGACATTGGCACTACTTCCAGTGTTCGCCCTGATTGTCCTTGCCAAGATATATAACAAGACAACGCTGCCGAGCGTTGCGGTAACGGCAACAGTAAAACCCAGGGTGATTGATCTGTTGCGTCACGCACCGTTACGCGCGGTATTCATCGTAAGTGGACTGCTATCAATGGGATGGGATCTGTTTACCTTCATGACGCCGATGCACGGTGCGCGAATCGGTCTTTCCGCATCCACCATCGGACTCATCATGGGCACGTTCGGTGTTGGGACCTTTGTGGTCCGGCTGGCTATGCCACGGCTTTCAAGCTCGTACTCCCAGTGGCAAGTTCTGACTGGCGCGCTTGCATTGACCACTGCGGTGTACTTCCTATTCCCATTATTTAACGCGGTAGCCATTCTACTTACACTGTCTTTCATCCTGGGCCTGGGCTTGGGATCTGCGCTGCCAACAATCATGAGCGCGATTCATGAAACCGCGCCGACGGGACGTAGCGGCGAGGCAGTTGGCGTGCGTTCGATGCTCATCAATGCCAGCCAATCAGTGCTGCCGGTAAGCTTTGGCATGATCGGCGCAGCAGTGGGTACCAGTTCTGTGTACTGGGTTCTTGCGATCATGCTGGCTTCCGGCTGTATGTTTGCTGTCCAGCAGGAACGTAAGAAATCCAGGGAGAGCAAATGACAGCACGTAGCAACTGCGTTAGTTAACACTCCGTCCGGTCATCGCTGTCTGTCGCAAGTTGTTTTGCGCATGGCCATGACGTCGCTCTAATGTATTCGTAGTGCGCGTCGCGTCATCACCGCCTACTTCAACAGGCTTGCCCGGCTCGCAATGACAGCCATCACCAGGCTTAAGCTACCCACGAATCCGATGGCGGCCTGCATGCCGAACGCCTCTGCCAGAGTCCCGACCACGGGCGGCCCCATCAGGCTGCCGCTATAGGACATGGTAGCGACCGCGGCAAAAGCCATCGGCCCCTCCTTGCCAGCCGCACTATAGACGAAGGGGAAAAGCAATGCCAAACCAACACCGGCCGCTGCAAACCCGGCCAACGCAAGCAGTGCGCTAGGAGATAAAACAGCGAAAAACAAACCGCCTGCGGAGAGCAGCGCGCCATAACCGACCAATGCCCGTGCGCTGAATTTTGCCTTCAGGTCATCGCCCATCAGTCGCGCCACCAGCATCATGACGGAGAACATGGTCAATGCCAGTGGGGCAAAGCCGTCGCTCACTTCAAAGTGATCTTTTAAGAAAACGCCGCCCCAGTCCGCAATGCTTCCTTCGGACATGGCGCCGAGAAATCCGAGCGCACCTAACCACGCCAGCGGTCCGCGTGGCAGGCAAAAAGCTTTACGCTCAATGGCTACCGCGTCGTCCTGCACTTGCAAGGAATCGCTTGCGAGCTTGAGGAGCAATGAAAGCGGCATCGCAATGAGCAAATAGTGCATCAGCGGTGCGACATGCAGCGTCGCCATCACACTGCCCAGCGCAGCGCCGCCGAGTCCGCCAGCACAGCCCCATGCATGGAGTTTAGACATCTCGGATTTGCCGGTTGCCTTTTCGAATCCGGTTGCAATCGATTGAAGGCTGACGTTTACGCAACTGGCGACGATGCCCAGCATCAGAACCGATACCATCAATAGCGAGACGGAGGGTGCGGCACCGATGCAAAGCAGGACGGCAAGCAGTGCCTGGCACGCATAGTATGCGGTTTTCCGTGCGCCGAGTGATGACATCAGGCGTGAAGAGATCGGCTGGGAGAGCAGTGCCCCCAATCCGCCACATACCAGAACCATCGATAGCTCGGAATGCGAAATCTGCAAGCCTTCACGCAATGCGGGAATGCGGCCCGCCCACGAGCCCATGGCCATGCCGAATAGGGTGAACATCGCGGGCAAGGAAAGCGGCTTGAAAGATCGGTAATGGAAGCCTGAAAGTAAGGAGCTAGATTGCATCATGGACGGATATTGTTGTGTGTCAGCAAGACCCGTGTGACGCATGCGCCCAAGCAATAGTTTCTCGAAAGAAGTTTATATCAGACATTCGTTCTGCGAATATCTGCAAGTAAGAACTGCGCCTGTCGCGAGGCGAGCAGTTTTTCATAAATAAGCGACATCCTGCGACAGAGAGCATCCGTATTTCTTGGCCAACTTACCTATCGTTGTTCGTGCAGTACGAAGACGACACTGCCCCGTCCGCGTTTGTGCTGCATCAAATGCAAGCGCGGAATTCGGTAGCAAATTAACTACGAACACACGGATAAAATCGCCTGCCCGATTCTTAACTTCTTGAGTTGTGGTCCGGTATCACGGATCGGGCGAGATTTGAATTTCTGTGATGGGCCTCCATAACGGAGCCGCTGAAGGTGATTTAGGCCATCATGAAAACGAATGATGAGCGGGTAGCATTCCCGTTCGATAGCGAACTACCTGGTGCAGTACGGTTTCGCATAAAGCCATCCAGGCCAGGCACGCGGAAGCTGGCTGCGGCTACCCTGCACCCGGACAGGGCGGCCGACATCGATAGCCGTTTCGATCCTCCGTTTCCACCGCAGGCGCCTGCCACGCTTTCCGGTGCAGATGGTGTCAATGCCGCGTCAATAGGAACAGGCCCGGCGTCGAAAATTCTGTCGAATTCGTTTACCAGATATTTGTTTATCGCCGTGTGCATCTGCATTGCCGCAGCGGCTTTCGGTGCATCCGCAGGCTTCTATATCGTGTGGTATTCACCATCATCAACTTCTCAAGGCTCTTCGCTCCCGAGCAGGGATAACCCCGTAGTGCAGCAGGAACCCTCCGCCTCCGAGAAGATGGCGTTGAAGATAGCGGAAATGCGAAGAATCGCTTCTGAAGAATCAGAAAGTCCAGGAAGCTCTGTCGACGATACCAAAACAAGTTCGTCTTTTACCCATCCGGGTATTCCCATGACACATTCCAACGACGGCAGTACCGACGCCGTCACAGCGCCCGGTACCTCGCCTGCCCGGCGGTGCTCCGCTGCGTCCATGGCGCTTGCCTTGTGTGGAGAAAAATAGCAGCAGACCTGTGTATCACTGAAAGAGGGAGGCAGTCTATGAAGCATTTTCGTTGGACCCTGTGCGTCCTCTTGATCGGATGGACGTCCGCGTTCGCCCAGGTCGATTACAAAATCGTCACCGCGTCTGAACGCGGCACCTACATACAGATTGGCCGCGACCTCGCGAAGTGGGTTGGCCAGCCCGCAAAGATTAATCTGGAAGCGCTGCCGTCCAACGGGTCCGCTGAAAACGTACAGCGCCTGCGCTTTGAACCTGGCGTCAAGCTGGCCTTGGTACAGTCCGATGTGTATCAAGCTTTTGTCGACCAGGCCGCTGCGGGGAATGTGACCGCAGGCAAGCTGATCAGTCCCTTGCGAGTGATGTTGCCGCTCTACGATGAAGAAATCTATTTCGTCACACGCGCCGACTCTCCCCTCACCTACATCCATGAACTCAGGGATAAAAAGATCAATGTGGGTCCTGTCGGCAGCGGCACGGCACTAAGTGCAACCACGCTCTACCGATTGATGTTTTCAACACCATTGCCCGAAGCAAACGCCAGTTACTTGTCCAATGAAGAAGCCTTACGAAAGCTTATCGATGACAAAACGCTTGACGTCGTCGTCATCGTTGCCGGCCAGCCCGCGAAATTGTTTTCCGATATGGCTCCGGAAGCGCGCCAGTACATCAAGCTGTTACGGCGGGACGACAAAGCACCGGAAACAGAACGTGCGGAGTCGACTTATTTTCCAGCGACGATCCATAGCAAGAGTTATCCCGCCTGGATGGCTGAAGATGTGCCTACTCTTTCGGTGAGAGCATTCCTCGTGACTTACAACTACGACACCCAGGCAACCCAGAATAATCTCAAGCGATTTGCGGAATCGCTGTGCGCCAACTTCGATAATCTGCAATCCCAGGGCCATCCAAAATGGCAGGAGGTCCAGTTGAAAACGCCGCCTCTCGGTAAAGGCTGGAAGTACTACGCGCCAGTCGAGAAAACCTTGCAATCGTGCGTGGCGCAACGCGGTCGACCGGCCCAGGCCGCCGCGCCCGTGCCGGTGACAAAATCCTGTAATCAGCAGGAAAAACTGCTTGGTCTTTGCCGGATGTGAAGATGTGAAGCGCTATCGGGCTGATGGCGGCTGGGTGTGGCTGGGTGCGCCGGCCAATAACCCATCTACTTAAGCGGCTCGCTGCGCCATATCTCTTGCGCGTACTCTGCGATCGTTCGGTCAGAAGAGAATTGCCCCATTCCCGCAATGTTATGGATTGCCTTGCGATGCCATTGCTCATGGTCGCGGAATAGCACATCAACAGTATCCTGCGTCTGCACATAACTCGCATAATCTGCCAGCAAGAGGTAGTGATCTCCATAGTTGACGAGCGTATCGAAGATAGAATGGAACCGATCGGGGGCCTCCGGTGAAAAGTGACCATTACGGATCTGATCCAGGACCTGTTTCAGTTCCGGGTTCGATTCATAGACCTGGCGCGGCTGATAACCGTGTACCCGGATATCTTGAACCTGCGCAGCCGTATTACCAAAGATGAAGATATTGTCTTGTCCGACCTGTTCCAGAATTTCTATGTTGGCGCCGTCCAGTGTGCCGATCGTTAGTGCGCCGTTCAATGCAAACTTCATATTGCCGGTTCCTGACGCCTCGGTGCCTGCCAATGAAATCTGTTCGGACAAGTCGGCCGCCGGAATGATGATTTCAGCCAGACTGACGCTGTAATTAGGAATGAAGACGACTTTAAGCCGCTCACCTACCCGCGGGTCGGCGTTGATCGTTGTCGCGACATCGTTGATCAGCTTGATGATCGACTTGGCGGTGTGATACGCCGACGCGGCCTTTCCCGCAAAGATAACCGTCCGCGGCACCCAGTCGCCGTCAGGGTTGGCGAGGATACGGTGATACCGCGTGATCACATGCAGCAGGTTCATCAATTGGCGCTTATATTCGTGAATACGCTTGACCTGGATATCGAACAACGAATCCGGGTTGAGTACGATACTCAATCTGTTAGCCACCCATTCTGTAAGCCGCAGTTTATTGCTTCGCTTCGCATTGCGTACAGCGCTAATGAAGTCGCGATCATCAGCTAGCTTTCGCAATTCAGCCAGCTTGTCGAGGTCGGCCCGCCATTGAGGACCGATTCGGGCATCGATCAGTCCGGCCAGCGCAGGGTTTGCCTGTGCCAGCCAGCGTCGCGGCGTTACGCCATTGGTCTTGTTCGTAAAGCGTTCGGGATAGACCTTCGCGAAATCAGCAAAGATGGATTGCTTCATCAATTCGGAATGCAGCTTCGATACGCCATTGACCTTATGGCTGGCGACAACCGCGAGATAAGCCATGCGTACCTTGCGTTCTCCCTGCTCGTCGATCAGCGATAGACGGCGCATCAGGTTGATGTCTTTTCCGAACTGCGCAGTCACGCTGTGCAGGAATTCGGAATTGATATCGAAGATGATTTGCAGATGACGCGGCAGCACGCGTCCGAGCATGTCAACCGGCCAGGTTTCGAGTGCTTCATGCATCAGCGTATGGTTAGTATAGGAAAATATCTGTTGTGCGATTGCCCATGCGTTCTTCCACGGCACGCCATGCTCATCCATCAAAATGCGCAGCAATTCGGGAACCGCAAGCACGGGGTGAGTATCGTTGAGGTGCACCGCGGCACTTTCGGCAAGCCGGTCAAACCCGCTATGCAAGGAAAGATGCCGATGGATCAGGTCCTGCATACTCGCTGACACAAAAAAATATTCCTGGCGCAAACGCAGTTCCCGACCTGATTGGGTGGAATCGTCCGGATAGAGCACTCGCGATACATTTTCCGAATGATTTTTGCGCTCGACCGCACCAAAATAATTGCCTTGATTGAAGGCCGATAAATCGATCTCGGTGGTTGCCCTCGCCGACCACAGGCGAAGCGTATTGGTCCTGTCCGTCGCATAGCCAGGAATAATCGTGTCGTATGCCATCGCAAGCACATCCTCGGTGCCGTTCCAGCAAACCTTGTCGCCATGCTGCTCTGTGTAGCCACCGTAGCGTACCCGGTATTGCACCTCTGGTCGGGGAAATTCCCACGGGTTACCATTGGTCAGCCAATAATCCGGCGTTTCGACCTGGTTGCCGTCGACGATCTGCTGGCGAAACATGCCGTAGTCGTAACGAATACCATAACCAATGCCGGAAATACCAAGCGTTGCCATTGAGTCCAGAAAGCAGGCAGCGAGCCGGCCCAGGCCGCCATTTCCCAGTGCGGCGTCGGGCTCGAAATTGACAAGCTCGTCGTAATCAACCTTGAGTGCCTCAAGCGCAGATCTGATTTCTGCTTCTATCCCCAGGGCGAGCATTGCGTTGGTGCAGGTTCGTCCGATCAGAAATTCCATTGAAAGGTAGTAAACCCGCCTGGGGTTTTGGACATGCTGAGCCTGATTGGTTTTCATCCACCGTTCGATTAGTTGATCGCGCACCGCCAGTTCGGTTGCCTGCAGCCATTCTTGTGGAGTCGCGAACGCCGGATCTTTTCCGATTGAATAGGTCAGCTTGCTGACAATCGCCTTCTTGAGATGCAGGGCATTAGAGTTTGCTTGGTCAATGTTGATTAAGTGATTCATAGATCCCAATCTTCAAAAATTCCAGTGAACAAACTTGGATTGCAACTTACTCTCGTTGTTCTGGCAATATATTTACTGGTTACAATTCAAGCATCATGATCTGCCGGTACACGTCAATCATTTGTGCTGCAGCACGGTCCCAGGTAAATTGCTGCCGCATGCCGGTTTGCTGAACGCGTTGCCACGCATCATGGTGTGAAAAAAGCGCAAAGGCGCACCGCATCGCAGTGGCGAGTTGCTCTGTATTGAAGCCTTCAAATACAATCCCGGTCGCCATGCCGGCCGCCTGGTTTTCCGGTGAAGCATCCACCACGGAATCCGCTAGTCCCCCGACCCGGCGCACTAGCGGTAAGGTTCCGTAACGCAGCCCATATAACTGCGTCAGCCCGCAAGGTTCGTATCGGGATGGAACAAGTACCACGTCGCAACTGGCAATGATCTGATGCGACTTGCCTTCATCGTAGCCGATTTGCACGGAGACCGCTTCAGGATGCGCAGCGGCAGCATTTAGAAACCCGGTTTCCAGCTCCGCGTCGCCGCTCCCCAGCAAAACGAGTTGCCCTCCGCGCTGAATTACATCAGGCAAGGCGTCCAGTACAAGATGCAGGCCTTTCTGGTCAGTCAGGCGGCTGACGACGCCGAAGACCGGTGCGGTGTCCTGCATCGCCAATCCGCATTGCTGTTGCAATGCCCTTCTGCATTCCCGCTTTCTTTCGAGTGAGCTGACACCATAGTTTGCCGCAATGGCTGCGTCAGTCTCCGGATTCCAGACCTCCGGGTCCACGCCATTGAGAATTCCCGCGAGGTCCTGCGCACGACCGCTTAGCAGGCCCTCCAGACCACAACCTTGTTCACTTCCCTGAATCTCGCGTGCATAGGTCGGACTCACTGTTGTGAGCTTGTCCGCGTAAAACAAACCCGCCTTCAGGAAGGATACGTTGCCATAGAATTCGACGCCGTACATATCGAAGAAGTCCGGCGGCAGGTCAAGTTCATGGAACACCTCGCGCGAATACACGCCTTGATAAGCTAGATTATGAATCGTCATGACGCTTGCTGCGATACGTCCGCTACGGCGTTCAGCGGCTTTGAGATAAGCAGGGGCGAGACCGGCGTGCCAGTCATGTCCGTGCACGATGTCGGGTCGCCACACGGGATCGAGCCCGTGTGCAAGTTCGGCTGCCATCCAGCCGAGCAGTGCGAATCGACGATAATTGTCGGCATATTCCTGATTGCGCGCATCGGCATAGGGATTACCGTGCCGGTCGTATAAACCGTGAGCGTCAATGACATAGGCAGGCATTTCACTACCGGGAAGCGTCGCCGCATACAGCCGGAGCCGGGATGCGCCAAATCGCGGTGGCAGTTCGACCAGCATCTGCGGATTCCTGACCTGCTCCAGGATGACAGGGTATCCGGGGAGCAATAGCCGGACATCGCATCCGCACCGGACGAGCGCCGGCGGCAAGGCTGCGGCCACATCAGCCAGGCCACCGGTTTTTATCAAAGGATATATTTCGGAACAAACATGCACTACACGCATTGCTACTCCATGACGATAGCGGGAAAGCCGCTACCCAATCCGCTATGTCGTAAATGTGGGTTTTAAGGAAAGCAAATTTTCATGCCACGATTGCACACCGGTCGCATGAAATCAGCTTTTCTGCCACCGGGGTTGCGCTTGGTTGCTGTTGCACTCACAGCCTGGACAGCATTTCACTTGTTACCAGCACGATGCCGTTTTCCGTACGATAGAAGCGCTGTGCATCGAGTTCGGCATCTTCGCCAATCACGAGATCATCGGGTAGCTTGCAACCCCGGTCAATCACGACCTTCCGCAGCCGGCAGCGCTGGCCTATTTCGGTATGCGGCAGAATCACAGCTTGCTTGATGGTGCAGTACGAATGGATACGCACGTTTGAAAAGAGAACGGTCTCGGTCAGATCCGATCCCGAAATGATGCAGCCTCCTGATACCAGCGTGTTCGCGGTCTGTCCATGGGCGCCCGTGTCATCCGGCACAAACTTAGCTGGCGGAAGCTGCTCCTGGTAAGTCCAGATTGGCCATTCACTGTCGTAGATGTTCAGTTCAGGCATATTAGAGGCAAGGTCGAGATTCGCTGACCAAAACGCGTCGACGGTACCAACATCCCGCCAATAGGGCTTTATGCCGGATTTACGTGGTACCGACGACATGTTGAGCGGATGTGCCAGCGCACGTCCTTCCCTGACTACGCGGGGAATGATGTCCTTGCCGAAGTCATGGCTGGAATCCTCATCGGCGAGGTCTTCACTAAGCAAGTTATACAGATATTCCGCGTTGAACACATAGATACCCATGCTGCCGAGCGCGCTTTCCGGCTTGCCCGGCATGCCGGGAGGGTCGGCTGGCTTTTCAAGAAAGCTGGTAATTCTCCGCTCTTCATTAATGGCCATCACGCCCAGCGCAGTCGCTTCCGCCCTTGGCACCTCGATACAGCCTACTGTGCATTCCACACCGCGCTCGACATGGTCCAGCAGCATCATGGAATAATCCATTTTGTAGATGTGGTCGCCGGCAAGGATCAGGACATATTCAGGACCATAGGAGCGCAGAATATCGATGTTCTGGTAGACCGCATCGGCGGTACCGCGATACCAGTATGCTTCGTTGACGCGCTGCTGTGCAGGCAACAGATCAATGAACTCGTTTGCTTCGCCGCGAAGGAAATTCCAGCCGCGTTGCAAATGCCGCAGCAAGGAATGCGATTTGTATTGTGTCAGCACTCCCATGCGGCGGATACCGGAATTGATGCAGTTCGACAGCGCAAAATCAATGATCCGGAACTTGCCTCCGAAATACACGGCTGGCTTGGCCCGCTTGTCGGTCAACTGTTGCAGGCGTGAACCACGTCCCCCTGCAAGCACAAGGGCAACAGTACGTTTGGGGAGCTGACGGGCGATGATTAACTTGTCTATCGTCTGGTCCACAACTGATCCTTTTTATTATGCTGAACATCCTCATTCTAGTCAGATCAATGGGACTGAAACTGTGTTCCTCCTGGGCGAACAGTGCTGACCGTTGATATCTCGCAAGAGTCGCCGCATTCATATTTGCTGGCGCGGGACGGTTAAGATCAAGCAGGCCCGCTATTTGATAAAGGTCAATCGAACGGTGGCATGAAGGCGAACCGCCACCCGCAGCAGTGAAAACCAGTTGCACGATGGCGCACGAAAATGGCCCGGCCTCATTACCATCTGGACGGTAATGAGGCCGGGCCATGTCGACACTAAAACGATGACTTCCGCGCCGCTCCTTCTGACTTGGGCGAGCGCATTTCAGGAAGCGCGTTCTTAATCCTTCTACTTAAACTTAATCCCGAATTTCGAGAGCACGATTCAAACTCAATGCCGCCAACGAGCAAGCCGCTCCCGACAACAGATAGATGCTGACATACGCAAGACCGAAATGCGCCGACAGTCCAAGCGCAACGAGCGGTGCAAAGCCGGCACCGACGAGCCAGGCGAGATCGGAAGTCAGCGCAGCGCCGGTATAACGATACTTCGCCGGAAAATTGGCGGTTACCGCGCCGGCAGCTTGTCCATAGGACAGTCCCAGCAAGGCGAAACCCAGCAGCAGAAATACATTTTGCCCCAAGTCTCCGCCATCCATCAGCGTCGGCACAAATCCGCTGAATACAGCGATCAGGCAAGCGAGTGTGCCGAGTGTCGTGCGTCGGCCAAAGCGGTCTGCGATGAGGCCGGACGCCGCTACGCCGCAAGCGGCCAGGACGGCACCAATCATCTGGATTACCAGAAACTCGCTCACCGAACGCTCGGAATACAAGCTGATCCACGACAGCGGAAACACGGTGACGAGGTGAAACAACGCATAGCTTGCCAAAGCGGCAAGCGCACCGACGAGCAAATTGCGCCCTTGTGACTGCACCATTTCAACGACGTTAGTCGGTTCCAGTTCGCGCTCGTCAAGCAAGCGGGAATATTCGCTGGTCGATACTAGGCGCAGACGGGCAAACAGCGCAACCACGTTAATGGCGAACGCTACGTAAAACGGGTAACGCCAGCCCCATTCAAGGAAGTCTTCGGTCGACAGTGCGGACAACAGATAAGCGAACAGTCCGCCGGCGACAATGAATCCCACCGGCGCACCGAGCTGTCCGAGCATGGCGTACCAGCCGCGACGATGCTGGGGAGCACTCAGTGCAAGCAAGGAAGGAAGGCCATCCCATGAGCCGCCCAATGCGATGCCCTGGCCGATTCGCAGCAAGGCCAGCAATACGATGGAGGCCATTCCCAGGTGTTCATAGGTCGGCAGGAAAGCGATTCCGGCCGTCGATACACCGAGCAGAAAGAGCGCAAGCATCAGCTTGAACTCACGGCTGAACCTCTGCTGGATCGCCATGAACAGCACCGTACCGATGGGCCTTGCAAGAAATGCAAATGAAAAAATTACAAACGCATAGAGCATGCCTTCGAGCGGCTCTTCAAACGGAAAGAAGACCGCGGGAAAAACCAGAACGGACGCGATGGCATACACGAAAAAGTCGAAGTACTCCGAGGCACGTCCGATGATGACGCCGATGGCGATTTCACCTGGTTCAATGTGGCCGTCGCGCGCATTAATGTGCCGCGCACTCTGACTGCTCGGGCTTGGTGCTGCATCGTTGCCGGGAAGGGGTGGAAAGGTCGTTGTTGCCATATTGATGAAGTCTCCGATGCGCCTGATGTAATAGGTGCAACTGGCCAATGTCACTAATCCGCATACGGTCCTCGCCGTGTGCCGGTAGGACAAAATGTCCAATCGCAATTGTGGGTTGGCCAAAGTAGAGTAGCACAATCTTGATCCACGTTCTTGACTTTCCACCATGCATCTGTTATCCGC
The DNA here is from genome assembly GCF_001428545.1 of Noviherbaspirillum sp. Root189. GTDB lineage: Bacteria > Pseudomonadota > Gammaproteobacteria > Burkholderiales > Burkholderiaceae_D > Noviherbaspirillum. The sequence continues at coordinate 205,673 of NZ_LMHZ01000067.1, read as the reverse complement.
CCGGCGCCGATTACTACCCCTGCTAGTGGTATTTCTCACCGGCTGCAATACCGTTGTAATGAACCCTTCCGGCGATATCGCGGCTCAGCAAGGACATCTGATCTATGTCTCAACCTTGCTGATGCTGTTGATCATCGTACCTGTGATCGCCCTGACATTTCTGTTTGCATGGCGTTATCGCAAGAACAATACAGCCGCACGTTACGAGCCGGACTGGGACCACTCCACCAAGCTCGAACTGGTGATCTGGGGCGCTCCGCTGCTGATCATCATTGCGCTCGGCCTGCTGACCTGGATCAGCACACATCTGCTTGATCCCTATCGCCCACTGCATCGTCTTGACGCCAATCGCCCTATTCCAGCGGACACCAAGCCGTTGCTGGTGCAGGTTGTCGCGCTCGACTGGAAATGGTTGTTCATTTATCCGGAGCAAGGGATTGCCACGGTCAATGAACTGGTGACGCCCATCGATGTGCCGATCCGGTTCAAGATTACCGCTTCCAGCGTGATGAATTCTTTTTATATTCCCGCGCTGGCCGGACAGATCTATGCAATGCCGGGCATGGAGACCACCCTGAATGCGGTGATCAATAAACCAGGCGAGTACGAAGGCTTTTCCGCCAACTACAGCGGTGCAGGTTTTTCTCATATGCGCTTCAAGTACCACGGTGTCAGCAATGAAGACTTTGGTACGTGGGTGCAGAAAACCAAGGCCAGCGGCGGCTCGCTGGACCGTGCCAATTACATGACGCTGGAAAAACCCAGCGAGCGCGAACCGGTCCGTCGTTACGCAACCGTAGCTGGCGACCTGTATGACGCGATCGTCAACCGATGCGTGGCGCCGGGTTCCGTCTGCATGAACGACATGATGGCTGCCGACAGCAAACGCATCCGTAACGGCAAGGTGCAAATGGAGGCCCAGGCGCAAGCCCAGTCCAAAGCCCAGATGGAGGCCGGCGATCATCCCAGGGATGTCGTGCCTTCCGATGCGCATCCCGGCGCTCCAATATCCGAAACATCCCCTGCGCACACTCATATTCACAAAGAATAGCGATGCAAGACCATACCGATTTGACGAAGCTGATCTTCGGACGACTAAGCTGGGAAGCAATTCCCTATCACGAACCTATTCTCATTGGTACCTTTATCATGGTGGCCCTGGGCGGGATTGCCCTGGTCGCGCTGGTAACGCGGTATCAATTGTGGGGCACCCTGTGGCATGACTGGATCACCAGCATCGATCACAAGAAGATCGGCATCATGTACATGGTGCTGGGTCTGGTCATGCTGCTGCGCGGCTTTGCCGATGCCCTCATGATGCGTGCCCAGCAGGCGATCGCCTTCGGCGATTCAGCCGGCTTCTTGCCGCCGCATCACTACGACCAGATTTTCACCGCGCATGGCGTGATCATGATTTTCTTCGTCGCCATGCCTTTGGTGACCGGCTTCATGAACTACATCGTGCCCTTGCAGATCGGCGCCCGCGACGTGGCTTTCCCTTTCCTGAACAATTTCAGCTTCTGGATGACCACGTTCGGTGCCGGCCTGACCATGGCGTCCCTGTTCGTGGGCGAATTCGCGCGTACCGGTTGGCTCGCCTATCCGCCACTGTCCGGCATTCTGGCGAGCCCCGATGTTGGTGTCGACTATTACATCTGGTCATTGCAGATTGCCGGTGTCGGTACCCTGCTATCGGGGATCAACCTGATCGCCACCATCGTCAAGATGCGTGCGCCCGGCATGACCATGATGAAAATGCCTGTTTTCACGTGGACCTCGCTGTGCACGAACGTGCTGATCGTGGCGGCGTTCCCGGTACTGACCGCCGTACTCGGGATGCTGTCAATGGACCGCGTTCTCGGCACCAATTTCTTCACCAATGATCTGGGCGGCAACGCGATGATGTATGTCAACCTGATCTGGATCTGGGGCCATCCCGAGGTATATATCCTGGTGCTGCCGGTATTCGGTATTTTTTCGGAAGTGGTGTCGACCTTCTCCGGAAAGCGCCTGTTCGGATACACATCGATGGTCTATGCCACGGTCGTGATCACCATCCTGTCCTACCTGGTATGGCTGCACCACTTCTTTACCATGGGCTCGGGCGCCAGCGTGAACTCGTTCTTCGGTATCACGACGATGATCATCTCGATCCCGACCGGCGCCAAGATTTTCAACTGGCTGTTCACCATGTACCGTGGCCGCATCCGCTATGAATTGCCAATGATGTGGACGGTCGCCTTCATGGTGACGTTCGTGATCGGCGGCATGACAGGTGTGTTGCTGGCGGTTCCGCCGGCTGACTTTGTGCTGCACAACAGCTTGTTCCTGATCGCGCACTTCCATAACGTGATCATTGGCGGTGTCCTGTTCGGCCTGTTCGCCGGTATCAACTACTGGTTCCCGAAAGCGTTCGGTTACAAGCTGGATGCGTTCTGGGGCAAGGTATCGTTCTGGTTCTGGGTCATCGGCTTTTATCTCGCCTTCATGCCCCTCTATGTACTTGGCCTGATGGGCGTAACGCGCCGCATGAGTCACTTCGAAGATCCGTCGTTGCAAATCTGGTTCCAGATCGCGGCACTCGGCGCCGTCCTCATTGCCGTCGGTATTGCTGCCATGCTGGTCCAGTTCTATGTCAGCTTCAAGCACCGTCATGCATTGCGTGATGTGACCGGCGATCCGTGGAATGGCCGTACGCTGGAGTGGGCGACATCATCGCCACCGCCTGACTATAACTTTGCGTTCACGCCGCGCGTGTATGACAACGACACCTGGGCCGACATGAAGAAGCAAAAGTATACGCGTCCAAGCCACGGCTTCGTCGCCATCCACATGCCGAAAAACACGGCAGCCGGGTTTGTCATCGCAGCGCTGAGCGCAGTGGTCGGCTTTGCGGTCATCTGGCAGATGTGGCTGGTCGCCGGCCTGTTCTTCGCTGCAATGATGGCGGCAATCGTCATCCACACATTTAATTACAAACGCGACTATTACATCCCGGCGGAGGAAGTTGTCCGTACCGAGAATGCTCGCACACGCTTGTTGGAAAGCCATGTCTGAAATAACCGCAACATCTGTCGACGTCCTGCACGCTGATGCGGGCGACCGCTTCCACGTAACGGAGCACCATCCGGAAAACGGCACCCTGCTCGGCTTCTGGATTTACCTGATGAGCGACTGCCTGATTTTTGCCTGCCTGTTCGCTACCTACGCGGTGCTGGGCCGTAATTATGCAGGCGGGCCAACCGGTGCCGAGTTGTTCGATCTGCCCCTGGTGGCGGCCAACACGGCACTCCTGCTGCTGTCCTCCATCACCTACGGCTTCGCCATGCTGGAATCGCAACGCAAGCGTTTGCGTTCCACCCTGATCTGGCTGGGTATTACCGGCCTGTTGGGTGCGGGCTTCATTTCGCTCGAACTATTCGAGTTTGCGCATCTGCTGCACCAAGGCGCGGGCCCGCAACGCAGCGGCTTTTTGACGGCATTCTTTTCGCTCGTCGCGACGCACGGCTTGCACGTTACCTTCGGCCTGATCTGGCTGGTGACGCTCATGTTCCAGCTTGGCAAACATGGGCTCATCCCCGAGAACCGGCGTCGCCTGATGTGCCTGTCGATGTTCTGGCACTTCCTTGACGTGATCTGGATTGGCGTATTCACCTTTGTTTACCTGATGGGAGTTTTACCATGAGCGAACATCATCACAACCCGGGCATCAATTCGGAACGTGCTCATCATGCTTCAGGCCACCATGACCATCATGGCCACGAAGACCATGCCGATCATGGCAGCGTCAAGACATATGTGATTGGCTTTTTGCTATCAGTCATCCTGACCGCCATTCCCTTCTGGCTGGTCATGGGCGAGGTGTTTGAAAAATCAAGCACCACCGCGCTGGTCATCCTCGGCTTCGCTGCGGTTCAAATTGTTGTACACATGGTTTACTTCCTGCATATGAACACCAGATCGGAAGGAGGGTGGAATATGCTTGCCCTGGTATTCACGCTCGTGCTGGTGATTATTTTGCTGAGCGGGTCGCTGTGGGTTATGTACCATCTGAATCACAACATGATGCCGGGGATGATGCCCGATGCAACACACCAGATGCACAAGATGCCATGAGCAATCGGACGGAACGGGAAAGCAACGCAGCGACCACGCATGAAACCGGTCAGCGTGCGCGCCCGTTCATCGTCCTGATCACATTGGTCCTGTGCGCGGCGCTCGCTGCGGCTGGTTTTGTTGCGCTTGGTACATGGCAGGTAAAGCGGCTACATTGGAAGCACGCGTTGATTGAACGTGTCGAGCAGTGCGTTCATGCGGCATCTGTCTCTGCTCCCGACCGCCGGCGCTGGCCGACCATTACTGCCGAAACCGACGAATACCGCCGCGTAACGGTGAGCGGCACCCTCCTCTATTCCAGCACCGCGCTGGTACAGGCATCGACCGAGCTGGGTTCGGGGTTCTGGATGCTAACTCCGTTGCGCAACAGTGACGGCACCCTCGTTCTGGTCAACCTTGGATTCATACCTGCCGATGCGGCGCAAGCAACCCGCCGGTATCTGCAATCCAGAAAACCCAATGACTGTGAAACCGGCCGTCGTAGCGAATGTGGGCCGACGGTCATTACCGGCCTGCTGCGAATCAGCGAACCACACGGCGGATTTCTAAGAAGTAACGATCGGGCGCAGGACCGCTGGTACTCGCGCGATGTCGCGGCAATTTCCGCCGCGCGTGAACTGAAAGATGTAGCCCCCTATTTCATTGATCTGCAAGCGGCCGAACCCCATGTGGCCAATACATTGGACGGCTTGCCCGTTGCACCAGTGGGCGGCCTCACGGTGGTGGCTTTCCATGACAATCATCTGGTCTACGCCCTGACTTGGTATGCTCTAGCCTTGATGATGGTAGGCTCCGCCTTATGGCTTGTGTACGATGAAAGAAAGCAGCATCGGCGCACCGGAGTCCACTCCTCCAATAGAGACCGGAATAACCAACATGGCAGCCCGAATTGAGCCGATTGCACGCGCCGATGGTGCGGATGGAATGAAAACAAAAAACGCCGAGGCAGTCACTACAACGGCGACAACAGCGGAAAGTGCGGCTGGTCACAAGAACATGTTGCAGTTGATCCAGCTGCGCTGGCTTGCCGTCATCGGACAGATTACGACGATTTCCGTTGTGACACTTGGCTTTGGCATCCATCTACCATTGCCGCAGATGCTTGCAGTGCTGGCTTGCCTGATTGCTTTCAATATCGCAAGCCAGTTGCGCTGGCATGAACGTCAGGTCGTCAGTAACCGGGAGCTCTTCTTTGCCCTGCTCGTCGATGTCGCCAGCCTGACTGCGCAGCTGTACTTCAGCGGTGGAACCACCAATCCCTTTGCCTTCCTCTATCTGCTCCAGGTCATTCTCAGCGCTGTCCTGCTTGAAGCGTGGTCGACATGGACCATCGTCGCGGTGACAGGAAGTTGCCTGGCCGGTCTCGCGCTATTGTCCAAACCTCTTGCGATTCCGCTCGACCACGAACGTGGCCTCCTGAGCTTGTACCTGCAGGGGACCCTGATCTGCTTTGTGCTCAATGCATCTCTGCTGGTGTTCTTTATTACCCGTATCAACCGCAACGTGCGGGCAGCGGATGCACAGCTGGCCCACTTGCGTCAACGTGCCGCCGAAGAAGAACATATTGTCAGAATGGGCTTGCTGGCGTCGGGCGCGGCACACGAACTCGGCACCCCGATGGCGACCATGTCGGTGATCCTCGGCGACTGGAAGCACATGCCCGAGTTTATGAACCATCCCGAGTTGCTGGAAGAGATCAATGAGATGGAAACCCAGCTGAAGCGCTGCAAGAAAATTGTGAGCAGCATCCTGTTGTCCGCCGGGGAGACCCGCAGCGAATCATCGTCAAAGACGACCATTAACAATTTTCTCAATGACCTGATCAGGGAGTGGCAGGCGAGCAGACCCATCGCATCCTTTGAGTACCATAACGCTATCGATCAGGATATTCCTGTCGTCTTCGACACCGCGCTCAAACAGATGATTTTCAATGTACTCGACAATGGATTGGAGGCGTCGCCACACTGGCTGCGTTTCGATGTAGCGCGAGAGGCGGATGCGTTGCGACTGACAGTCACCGACGCCGGACCGGGATTCATGCCCGCGATGCTTGCGCAGATTGGCAAGCCGTATCAGTCGAGCAAAGGGAGGCCGGGAGGCGGGCTAGGCTTGTTCCTGGTCGTCAACGTGGCTCGTACCTTGGGCGGCACTGTGACGGCGCATAATCGCCCTGAGGGTGGCGCCATTGTGCAACTGAACCTGCCGCTGGCAGCCATCACCTTGTAAAAGGACTATGGGACTATGCCGATGTCATCCGACCGCCTGTTGCTCATCATCGAAGATGACGCCGCCTTTGCGCGGACGCTTGGACGGTCATTCGAACGCCGTGACTACAAGGTGCTGCTCGCCGCCAATCTGGAAGAGGTAGCGGCGATCCTGGAAAAACATTCGCCGACTCATGCCGTTGTCGATCTCAAACTGCAGGACAACACGTCCGGACTGACCTTTGTGCAAATGCTGCATAAGCATGATCCAGCCATGTTAATCGTCGTGCTGACCGGATTTGCCAGCATCAATACCGCAGTGGAAGCGATCAAGCTTGGCGCATGCCAGTACCTCGCCAAACCGTCGAATACCGATGATATCGAAGCGGCGTTCGGACATGTAGCCGGTGCCGATCCTGTCGAACTGACGAACCGCTCCACCTCCATCAAGACGCTTGAATGGGAACGCATTCACGAAGTGCTTGCGGAAACTGGTTTTAATATTTCCGAGACAGCCCGGCGATTAGGAATGCATAGACGAACCCTTGCACGCAAACTCGACAAGCAGCGAGTCAAGTAACGCTTACCCAAAAATAAAAGAAACCCGCGAGCCGGTGACGGCTGCGGGCAAATAGCTCTGCTCAATCAAAGGAGGATATTCAACTGCAATTTCAGAGTAATCCGCACGAGAGCCAGCGACTTGCTATCGATCAATCTGTATTCCTTTTCTAAAAGCATTCTGTGTTTGTTTGATCTCTCTATGACTTCAATTCCATCTCTGATGGATCGAGTCATCCATTTTCATCCCCTTATGCAATCTTTTGGACAATCGCTACAAGTAACATTTGTGGTCAGTCAATTCAGGGAAAATTTTTATCAGCTAAGATCGATTAAGTCTTGCCGCAAACCGTCTCTTCAGCAACGATCATTGTCACCTGCAAAACCCGCCCGGCATGTCTAGTAGTCGGGTCGGGTACTCAATGACGCTCTGAAGCACCTGTAGCCCGATAGTGTTCATGTGCCAGTAGCAGGAAGCTTCGATGCATCAGATTGAATACAAATGGATCGCCCTTGCCGGGGCATTTATTACCTGCGTCGGCTCAGCCGTTGTCGGCATGGTCGCCTGGGGCATTGCGGCAACCATGATTGCAGTCGGCTGCGTCCTGTTTCTTGCTGGCGTCATCGGCTGGTTCTTTAACGCGAACTGACTCTCCAGGCGCTTATAGCTTTCCTCGATCAGGGTCTGGACGTTACGCCGGATTGTGTGAAAAAGATGCGCGCCAAAAGTAGGGAATCGGACAGGAAGATCGCGCAGGAAAGCGACTGCAGCTTCCGTGCTTTGAATCCTTCGCCTGCTTCGGGGTTCGACTCAAGCAGCGTCAACGCGTCATCGTCAGTGCTTCATTCTTACGGCCAAATTTTCGGCGCTGCTATGAGCAGGCATTCTTTTTGCATAATTGGACAAGATACAAGCCAATGCAAGGAGAATTCATGCATGCAGAGATCACCGCCTACCGCGGACGGCTCATCATTACATTGCTGACCGATCATTCGGTTCCAGGCGAAGTCCTTAGCGCACAAGATAACCCCCGTTTTCCAGGGCACGTGATCTACGACACGGGCAAACATCTGGGGGTCTCCAAAGAAGCGCTACGCTTGCTGCGTACGCTGCCTACCAGTAGCGAAGAAGCCAGCGATGTGAACTGGTTCCAGATCGATGAAGACAAGCCAATGTTTTTCTGGCGTGGCGGCCGCTATGCAATATTCTCTCCCGAATACTGTATCGCGGCGATGGAATTCAAGATCAGGAAGCATATCCTTATTCCGAACCGGGTACCTGACGGCGCACGGGCACAGCTCAACGTCCTGCCGCACGCCCACAAGCCAAGGGTCGGGCTGCTTTCAGGCATTCCGCTATAAGAAGCAGCGTAATATAGTAATTGGCGATATTACTCAAGGGATGTCAGGTGCATCATAAATCGTTGGAAAAGTCAGCTGGCACTGCAACTTATTAACTGTTAGTCAAATCCTAACACCTAGGAAGTCCCTCTCAGTAAAGCGCCGGCCTTACTCGTGTTGTGCAGCATGCGTGGCAGAAGGAAATGTTATCCCGCATCAATGAGCCAGTTCCCGCACCACAGTTTGCCAACCTGCTGCGGTTGGCGGCAGACCTTTGTGGCGTGCCAATGGCGCTGGTGACATCCTATGCGGACGGAAAGATTACCGTTGAGTGTCAACACGGCATCAATAACGTGGCCGATAGTGGCTTCTGCGAGCAGGCCCTGCTTCAGGATGATCTGCTCGAAGTGACGGATGCGTTGCAAGATGTGCGTTTCCGTGATTTGCCGCAAGTACGCGGCGCGCCGTTTGTCCGGTTTTATCTCGGAGCATCACTTATCTCGCCGACTGGCCATCGCTTTGGGACGTTGGGGCTGCTAGATGTCCGTCCAAGAACGATAGATTCGACGCAACGCGAGCACTTGCGTACTCTTGCGCATCAAGTCATGGTCCATATGGAACTCCAGCGTCAGCACAAGTCGCTGGAAGAGCTGGCAAGGGAACTCGATCGTGCCAACAGGCGGTTGGCCGAACAGGCGGAGCATTTGAACCAGGCACAGCATATTGCGCATGTCGGTAGCTGGAAATACTTAATCCACGACGACCATCTCGTTCTATCCGATGAAATCCTTCACATGTACGGACTCGCTGCCGGTGAATTTGCCGAGACGATGCAGGCGTTCATCGACCTCGTCCACCCGGACGACCGGATCGCGGTCGAATCGGCAAAGGATGCGGTATTGCGCTTTGGTCATGCCACTGTGCAGTGCCGTGTCGTCCGCACCGACGGCGAGGTGCGCTATTTCGAGATTATCGGCCAGATGTTCATGAACGACGGCGGACCGCCCTACATGGCCGGCACGACACAGGACATCACCGATAAAAAGACCGTCGAAGACAAGATCCGGCAGCTTGCCTACTACGATCAACTGACCGGCCTGCCGAACCGCCGATTCGTCCTCGATCGCATTGATCGACTGACTGCAATCCGCCGCCGCCTCGCTCATGATGGCGCGGTGCTATTCATTGATCTGGACAACTTCAAGACACTCAATGATACGCATGGCCATGAAAAGGGAGATATGCTGCTTAAGCAGGTTGCGCAGCGGCTGCTGTCATCCGTGCGGCAATATGACTGTGTCGGGCGCTTCGGCGGCGATGAATTCGTGGTGTTGCTGGAACTGATTGGCGATGATGCGCTCGATGGAGCTACCCACGCAATGCAGGTCGCCAAGAAGGTGCTGGGTGCGCTCAACACCCCGTTCCTCCTCGAAACCTTACCGTACACTACGACGCCGAGCATTGGAATTGCCCTGATCGATGGTGAAATGTTGTCCACCGGCGAACTACTCAAGCGTGCCGATATGGCGATGTATCAGGCCAAGGCCGAAGGCCGCAATGCGATCTGCTTCTTCAATCCGAATATGCAAGAGGCAGTCAATGCCCGTGCGGCTCTCGAAGCCGACCTGCGGCAGGCTCTGGCTGAACAGGCGTTTTATCTCGAATACCAGCCCCAGGTAGACGAAACCGGACACATCAACGGTGTCGAAGCGTTGCTGCGCTGGCAGCATCCACAACGGGGGCGCGTACCGCCGTCGGAGTTCATCCCGTTCGCGGAAGAGTTCGGCATGATCATGGAGATAGGCGGCTGGCTCATCAAGGAGACCTGTCGGCAACTTGTGCAGTGGGCTCACGCCGCCGCGACGCAGGACCTGATGCTGTCGATCAATGTCAGTGCACGCCAGTTTCACCATCCTGCCTTTGTCAGCCAGATCACACAAACACTAGCCGACACAGGAGCCGATCCGGCCAAGCTAAAGATTGAAATTACCGAAAGCATGCTGCTTCGTAATTTCGACGACACCCGCCAAAAAATGATGTCACTTAAGGAACTGGGTATCCGGTTTGCGCTGGATGATTTTGGCACAGGCTATTCATCATTGGCTTACCTGCAGCAACTACCGCTGGACCAGCTTAAAATCGATCAGTCTTTCGTGCATCATGTTATGACAAACAAAAACGATGCGGCCATTACCCGTTCCATCATTTCACTGGCGCATAACCTTGGACTGTCGGTAATCGCCGAAGGTGTAGAGACGAAGGAGCAGCATCAATTCCTGGCCAGAGAGGGGTGCGGCCATTACCAGGGCTTTCTATATCATGAGCCACTGACAGCGCGTATGGTTGAGGTCCGGATGGACGACGCCCGTCCCCACTAATCCTTGGAAAATCGATGGCGCCCTCTTCCTGCAGTTAACGTTCAGAAGGCGAGCGCCGGACTGCTCAGGATCAGGCAGCTTCTTTAGTGGCAACTGCCCGCTGGTTAGACAGATAGACGTTGTCCGGCTCGAGTGCCCGGCCTTCCTTTACCGCCGCAATCCAGTTCCTGGTAGGTGTAACGGCAGCAAAGTTGGAATGGAACACGGTGCAGAATACGCGGTGAATTTCTTCTGCGCTGGCTTTGCCCGCCGCGTTCTCATAGGGGAGCGAGCCGGTCGCATCTTCCAGGACTTCCACCTTTAATCCGGCGTGAGAAGCATGGAAAATCGTCGCAGCATCACAGTTATGCGTCATGTAGCCAACAACTGTGAGCGTATCGATGCCCTTGGCTGAAAGCCACTCCGCCAGATCGGTTCCGGTAAAGGCACTTGCCATCGTCTTATTGATGTGATGGTCGGCCGGCCGGTTTGCAACTTCTGCATGGAGTTGCCAGCCATGCGAGCCGTTGGCAAATACCGGCGCGCCCTCCGGCAAGTCGTGTTGAACCACAATGACGGGCACACCCGCAGCACGCGCAGCGTCCATGGCAAGTCCGATATTGTTAAGGGAAGTCGCCGTTGGTGGATACTCAATCTTTAAGCTACCAGTGAAGTATTCGTTTTGCACATCGATAACGAGCAGTGCGCGCCGGGGGGATGTTGACATAGTGCTCTCCTGATAGAAATATTAAAATATTGAAATCGCATCGGGACGTTTGCTTTCCGATAGTTGACATTCTCGACTTATTGCACATCGAGCGACAGTGGCCCAAAGGCCATTGTTCGATATAATCGGGCCATGCCTCGTTCAAACTTACTATCCAGACCGATCAAGATTGGCGTCATCGCATTTGACGGCATTACCCCATTCCATCTTTCGGTGCCATCGTTGGTGTTTAACAATGTCCATACCACCCCGGCGATGCCGGTATTCAATGTCATTGTTTGTGCCATCGACAAGGGGCCGATACGGACGTCGGCGGGCTTCAACATTGCGATTGAAAACGACCTCTCGGTATTAACGACGGCTGACATCGTCATCATGCCGTCATGGCACGATGACTGCCGCGAAACGCCGCTCGCACTGCTTGACGCTCTGCGCCGCGCATACAAGCGCGGAGCCCGCATGGTTGGCCTGTGCCTGGGCTCATTTCCTTTGGCGGAAGCTGGCCTTCTGGATGGCAAAACCGCAACGACCCATTGGGCAGCGGCTGACGTACTCGCAAAGCGCTTTCCGAACGTGAAAGTTGATTGCGATGTTCTGTATGTGGCGCAAGAAGATGTCATCACCTCTGCCGGAGTTGCCGCAGGCCTAGACTGCTGTCTGCACTTGCTACGCGAGGCATGTGGCGCCGAGATGGCTAACAGAGTGGCGAGGAAACTTGTCATTGCACCGCATCGCCAGGGCGGACAGGCACAGTTCATCGAAAGGCCCGTCCCTGTTACACACAGCGATAATCGTTTTTCCCAAGTTCTGGAGTGGGTCACTCAGCATTTGGAGAAGGAACACAGCATTGATTCGCTCGCCGAACGGGCTGCCATGAGCCGTCGAAACTTCACCCGGCATTTCAGACAGGCGACTGGAGCCTCGTTTAAACAGTGGTTATTAGGCCAACGGTTAGCGCATGCGCAGCGAATGCTTGAAAGCGGCGATGCGTCTATTGAAATAGTGGCTCAGAAGGCGGGTTTTGGTACGTCCTTCTCATTGCGACAGCATTTCAGAGCTGCGTTTCGCACTTCGCCCTCAGCCTATCGTGCCTTGTATCGCCCACATATCGCAGACGACATAAGGTTGGAATGAATGTACCTGCCATATGACGGCACACGATGTGCGATCTCGTTAGGGAATTCGTGAAACCGAAGAAGGTATTGCGCGACATTGTGAGAAGAAAAAATAACAAACCTTTTCCAACGGGTCTTATGGCGGAAGGGAGTGGGAGTCGAACCCACCAGACACGCCGTGCGCATCTCGCCGAATTTGAAGTCCGGGCGCTCCACCAGGATACGATTCCCTTCCGTTTTATGTTGCGACGCCCAATATTACCTCTTCACGCGCTATCCTGCGCTCTCAGGAAACCACCCTGCGTCTGCCTCCACCAAAACGCGTGATATGCATTTCATCCATGAACTCCAGCACTTCAATAGTCAGATTACGCCCAATCCCCGAACGGTCGCGAAACGATGCTGCATCGAACGACCCGCTTTTCGATTCCGCGGTCAATTGTGTCGCAATACCTGCCAGGCGTTCCAGCGTTTCAGGCAGAAAGTACCGGTTCTTCGCAACGCGTACCAGATGCCCAAGACGGCTTGCGCGTTCGAGGAAATCGACAAGCATGTTTTGACTCATATCGAGTTGCCGCGCAAGGTCGCCGACGATTGGAGGGCGTAATCCTGTGCTGCTTAACACGGCATTTACCTGATCAAGCAGCGCAGTATCCTCCGCGGACAGCACGGCTTGATGGGTTTTAAGACGAAGGCTCACGCCCTGTTTAACGACAATGCCATCATCGCACAAGGACTTGCAAACCGCGCGCCACGCAGATGGCAACCTGTGCAATTGCAGTCGTGCCGCCAGCGCGGCTTCAGTCGGTCCAATCGAAGAGGGATCATCGCGATGCCAGTCGCTCAACGCCAGCGTGATGCGTTCACGCATCCATGCCCAGCGATCTGCAGCGATCCCGATCAGATCGCCGGCATCCTGAAAACGGATCATGGCACGTCTTTCAAACAGGGGCGACTGCTCATCTGGCGTCAGGTTCCATGCTTGCGAAAACGCCTGCAACGGCACGCCATCCGGGCTGATTGCAAGCAAGGCATGGAGTGCTTTTTCTGGCGTTGTGCTTTCCATTGCCATCAACTGCGCCAGGCGTTCGGGCTTCGCACGGCCTCGACGTGCGCCGAATGGATCGACAATCCGCCCCCCGCCAATGGTTTGCCGCGCCGACTGGTCCCGCAAGACAAACCGGTCCCCGTGCAATGCCGGAATCGCACGATCAAGCACAAGCTGCGCAAGTCCCGCCTGTCCCGATTTGATTTCACGCGAATCCAGCGGCGCGACACGGGCATTCACTACCGTGGCACCGATATGCAAGTGCACAGGCGTCCAATGTGCGAGCGACGATGTCTGCGACGCGTGAACGATAAGGCGAACGTCAATACGTTCGGTCGGTGCATGGGCATGCGGGGAAACAATCCAGTCGCCGCGTTCAACTGCAACACGCTTGAGCCCGCTTCCCGCAAGATTGAGCGAGCAGCGTCGTCCTGCAAGCGCGGTATCCGACGGCCGGTTGTGCTGATGGATGCCGCGTATACGTAGCGTCTCACCCTGCGGAGAAACGATGACTTCATCTCCGACACGTGCGGCACCCGAGGCGACCGCACCTGTGACAATCAAGCCTGCGCCGGGCAGCGTAAAACACCGGTCAACCGCCATCCGAAAATTCCCTGCAATGGCCGTTTCAGGCATCTCTCTGGCGCGAGAGGCCAGATGAGCCCGCAGCGCCTGCACACCGCCGCCCGTAGTCGCAGTCAATGGGAAGACAGATGCGCCTTGCAGTGGCGTGCCTGCCAACAGGGTTGCGAGTTGCGCTGCGACTTCATGGACTCGCTCAGCAGGCACGCGATCAATCTTCGTCAGTGCCACTGCCCCTCGCTGTATGCCAAGAAGTTGCAGGATCGCCAGGTGCTCGTAAGTCTGCGGCATCGGACCATCATCGGCGGCGACAACCAGAAGTGCAAAGTCAATCGCAGCGACACCGGCAAGCATGTTGCGAACAAAGCGTTCATGTCCGGGCACGTCGACAAACGCCAGCGGTTCGTCACAACCGAGGTCGGCATAGGCATACCCCGGTTCAATGGTCATTCCGCGCTGTTTCTCTTCCTTGAGACGGTCGGTATCAATCCCTGTCAATGCCTTGACCAGCGTCGTCTTGCCATGGTCGACGTGACCTGCGGTGGCGATAATCACGTTGCCGGTGCGCCGTCAAAGAGCGCGATGAAATCCAACTCGGCTTCAAGGCAGCGCAAGTCCAGCAGGAAGCCGCCGTTCGCAATGCGGCCGACGACCGGTACTGGCAGCGAACGGAATGCACTGGCGATCTCGTCCAGCAGCCGGCCTGCGCGTCGTCTTTCACCGGAAGGTTTAATGCGCAATCCAAAACTTGGCAATAGATTCATCGGTAATGAGCCACTGCCTATCTGACTATCGAGCGGTACCACGTCCACGTCACCATACGCACCAGCCCAACGGGCAACGGCAGGCTGCACCCTGCGCGCGAGTGCTTCAATATCATTTGCGGGCCGTGCGAGCAGACGAAGAGTCGGTAGCCGCTGCACCAGGCGGTCCGGGTCGGCATACAGCCGGAGAACCGCCTCCAGCGCGGCAATCGTCATCTTGTCGCAGCGCATGGCGCGCTTCATTGGATTCTTCTTGATGCGCGCAATCAGATCGGCTCGCCCAACGATGATGCCGGCCTGTGGTCCGCCAAGCAGCTTGTCGCCACTGAACGTTACCAGATGAGCGCCCTTCTCCAGTGTCTCGGCCGGGGTCGGCTCGTTTGGCAAGCCGAACCGCGTCATGTCCACCAGGGTGCCGCTGCCAAGGTCGACGGCAAACGGCAGTCCCCCGGCAGTAGCCACATCGGCGATCAATGCCTCATCCACCGCAGCGGTGAAACCTTCGATCCGGTAATTGCTGGTGTGCGCTTTCATCAGCAACGCGGTTTTGTTGCTGACCGCTTCGGTGTAGTCGCGCAGATGGGTCCGGTTGGTCGTCCCTACTTCATGCAGTTTGCACCCTGCGCGCGTCATGATGTCCGGCAAGCGGAATGCGCCGCCGATTTCGACCAGTTCACCGCGGGATACGATGACTTCCTTGCGCAAAGCCAGCGTATTCAGCAATAGCAATACCGCCGCTGCGTTGTTGTTGACCACGGTCGCGGCTTCCGCACCGGTAAACCGGCACAACCATGATTCAATATGGTCGTCGCGGTCGCCGCGCGCTCCGGTGCCAAGGTCGTATTCCAGGTTGGATGCGCCCGATGCGGCCGCGACCATTGCCTCGATCGCTTCCGGTGGAAGCGGCGCGCGGCCGAGATTGGTATGGAGGACGGTCCCGGTCAGGTTGTAGACTTTGCGCAATGACGGCGAGAGGAAAGTTGCCACCCTGTGCGCCACACCCTCCACGATGGCTTCGTCACTGATGCCGCTGATGCCGCTGATGTCACTGATGTCACTGATGTTACTGATGTTACTGATGGCATGGGCGTTTGACGCCGTGCCGCCATTGTCATGGCGTTCACGCTGCGCGGCGAGTTCCGCGCGTATACCTTCTACCACCACAGTGCGGCCGTGTGCCGTGATCAGCGTTTCGATGAGTGGCCAGTTAAGAATCCGATCCACCGATGGCAGGCGGAACCGGGGTGCAGAGTCGGCGGCCGTCACGTGACGCCTCCTCTGCGATTGGTTTTACTTTCCGGCGATGCCGCGCAATATCTGCTCAAGAGCCTGATCTGCAAGGGTACGCAGCTCCTCGTCAGTCCGGTCCTGGATCGGATGGCGAACGAATACCATTGCCGGGTCGAACCCGAGCACTTTGGACTGCAATGCAGCCGCTTGTTGAAACTCCGTGGATGCAATCGCTACTCCGGGAATGCCTCGACCTTCGAGGTCTGCAATGTCATGCATACAGCACGACGTGCAAGACCCTCAGTCGGCCAGGCCTTCAATAACAACGTTGCATTCCGCAGCGATCTGCTGCTTGAGCGCAGTCGGCGCCACACGCGTAAACGTCGGCTTGCGATACCGCCTGACGGCGATGCCGCGTGCCGCAAACTGTTCATCGAGACGGTCAAGGAACACATTGCCGCGCGCCTTGGAGATATCGAGAATGCCAACAGTTAGTCCTTCGAGACTGTCCGGCCGCGCAAGTAGCGGACGCACGGCCGGGGCGCGTTCCGCGGTGGGATCGAGCAGGATGGTGGGTTCTTTCATGAAAGAATCTCCTTGGTGACAGGTGTGGAGCCGACAGGGCCGGATGCGGCCCAGCCGGCAATGACAGCCGAGAATAAACCGGCGGTGCCGCCAGCGCGGACGATCAGCAGACCGCCCGGCCGGAATTTCGAAACGGTGGTACCCGCGAGCGCAGCAGGCAATCCTTCTGCAATGCCGCCCGCGCCCGCAATCATGTCATCGGCAGGCAAGCTCAGCAGTTGCTCCAGTTCCTCACGTAGCCGGGCTTTTGACCAACCGGCTTCAATGAACACGCGGCAATGCTCCGGCGAGACGACGAGCACCGCGTCTCCGGCCATGGCAAGTTTCGGGTGATCCACCGCGCACAGGGAAAGCGCAAAGCTGCGGGCCAACGATTCAGGCGTGCGCGATTTCTGGTCGACGATACCTTGCACTCCTTCGCCAGCGAAGAGCGTGACGGTCGATGCACCGGCTGGAAAGCCGCGTTCGACCGACAAGGATTCCCATGCAGGGTCTTCGGCTTCCGCAAAGCAGAAGGTGTATTTGCCGGGCGTGCCGAGCGTCGCGCGGTCGATTTCGCCGGGACGTCCGCCACCGACGTTACGGATCACCAGTTGCAATGCGCGCCCGATCGTGGCGTTGGCGCGGTTGCCCTGACCGAGGGCATTGACGCCGGAATTCATGCCAATGGCTTTCGCGACAGGACCGTTCACGATGATCATCGGGCCGGCGAACATCGTGGTGCACAGGATGCCGTGCATGGCGAACTCGTCAACGAGCACGGCTTCCACTGCCGCCAATACGACCGGCAGGTATTCCGGCTTGCATCCGGCCATCACTGCATTGATCGCCACCTTTTCAACGGTACATTCCGCCAGATCAGGCGGGATCATGCCAATGACATCATCCGGCTTGCGCGTGGTGCCTGCCAGCATGCGCAGAACGCGTTCGCGCGTCGGTGGAACGACTGGCAAGCCATCGGTCCATCCGCGCTCATAGCAGGTCTCGATCAGGTCTTCCGACGCGGCGATCTCAACCGGCCGGGAGGTGAAGCCGGGATTGCCGTAACGCACAACAAGCGACTCCGCGATACCCGGTTCCAGCGTCTTTGAACCACAGCCGGGGCGCAATACCGGCAAGCCCTCACCAAGTGTGGCGTTGCCGGCAAGACGTTGCCAGTCATCGCGATGCCAGCCATAGGTGCGGTCCACCTCGACACCGTTCTCGATACGGATGAGGGTCGGTACGACTTCTACCTTCAGGCGGAAAGAGTGTTCAAGCGTCTCGTCGTAGACCACGTTGGGGACGCCATGCGCAAAGTCGTCCGTGTCCTGCACGTAAACAGTCAGCGGGAGCGCTGAATCGGCAAGGAGGGGCAACAGCGGCTCTACCAGCGCGCATGTCGGGCACTCGCGCTTTGCTACGACAATTAATCCCTCTGGTATGGTCATCATTAGTCGCTTCTTTATCTTCTCTATATTGTCTAGCGCAGGCGTGGAAAGCGGAAAATGCTAAATATACTATCGCAGATGCCGAAAATCTGTTTTGTTGCATTGCGGATTGGTGGTTAAACCGAAATGACCTTAAGCTTCTTTCAATGACCGTTTTAGATATGGCGCGGTGCGGCTTTTCTGGGACGCGGCGACCTGGGCAGACGTTCCTGATACCATCACCGTTTCGCCCTCGTCACCGGCCCCGGACCGATATCAATTACCGAAGCGCTTGCTTTCTCATAAAGTTCAGATAACCATGTTCTTGTGCTGTCCAGATCTGAACCGAAGGAGGAGGCAATGTCACTGTCGACTTTGAATTCGTGGGGAATTCTGGCCACCGTGCTTGGCTTGGTACTCTTTGCTCTGCCAGTCATTATTTATTACTTACGCGCACCGTATAAGCCCGAACCAGGAAGCATACTCGTATTGTTGTTGGCGCTTGCTTGTGTTGAGCTCATTGTATTTACCTTCGCAAACGCCCTTTTTTCGTTCGAGGCCGGGGCATGGTTCGCAGGCATTATCTGGGCAGGAGCGTGCATCTGTGGCTGGGTGACGCCTGCCTTGGCACGTGCAAAAGCTGGCCGGGGATATCTCGATTAATTCAGCTTCCTTGTTCGAGCCTGAGTCTCAGCATGATGAGTTCATATCTTCCAACGTCGGCGCGGTATAGATTGCATCGCGGCACTTACCTTCAACGAAAAATTTCACGACAAGAAAGAGCGCCGCAAGCAGCACGGTTGAGGTAACCAGCAATAGGCCAGCCAAGACAGTATCCACAATGCATCCCTTAATTAACTCTCAACACTACCAGCGCCTACCTGAGTTCTTTGGATGACGTGCGCCAGTGTGAGACTGCAGCGTTAACACCTCGCCTGATGTGCGTTGACGCGGCAAGAATACAAGTGTTTGTTTTCAGTGGCGGCTGTCTTGAACTGTGTCCGGCCGCAGCCGACACTTGGAGACTGGCGTTTTCCTTACGAGATCGAAGCGCCACACGCAGGCTCCGATAAATCGTTTATTTTCAATGCGTTGCGCGAATAGCGGCAAATCTTCTTCCAACTGGCACAGCTCGTGCTGAATGTCCCGCGAGTCCGACCACTGCTCATAGACCATCGGGCTCTATCTAGCCATGCATCGCGCCTGCCCTCAACTAAGGCTGGCCTGTTAACCTTTTATCTGGAGAATGAATATGAACTTCCGCAAACTGTTTGCTTCCGTCGCCATCCTAAGCGCCACCGGCTCCGCTCTCGCACAACAAAGCAATTACCCCTTTGTTGAGTTCAGTGGCTTCCAATCGTCCAAGACGCGCGCAGAAGTCATGGAGGAATTAAAAGCCAGCAAGGCAAGCGGCGACTATGTCGTCGGCAGCAGTGAGTACGTCGCGCCTGACCTTCATTTCAAGTCGACCAAAAGCCGTGCCGAAGTGCTTGCGGAATTGGAGCAAGCTAAAGCCGACGGCACCTACGCACGACAAGACTTCGACACACAGTATCCGGGAAGTCCAAGCTATGCCAGCGCCAGTGAACGGCTTGCAAGCTCAGGTGAATAAGCCACGGCAGCTACACGCCTGGTAAAGCGCCGCTTCCACAGGACGCTTTACCGCGCGCATCCTGATTCAGGCTACGCACTTCCCGTCACGCCACCCATCACCGGCAGCACCACGCCAGTGATATAGCCGGCGCAGACGGGTGATGCCAGAAACACGTAGGCAGGCGATAGCTCCTCCGGTTGCGCAGGTCTTTTCATATCGGTAGACCCTCCAAATTGCGGCACCTGGCCGACCGGTTGGTCAGCAGGATTCAATGGTGTCCACACCGGACCGGGGGCGACGGCATTGACGCGGATGCCTCGTGAAATCACATTGGTCGCAAGTGCCTTGGTAAAGGAATGAATGCCACCTTTGGTCATTGAATAGTCGAGCAGCATCTTGTGCCCGAAAATGCCAGTCTCGGATCCGCTGTTGATAATCGATGATCCAGATCGCATATGAGGAAGCGCTGCCTTGGCCATGTAGAAATAACCATAAAGGTTGGTCTTCATGGTCAGGTCAAAGTGCTCATCCGTAATTTCTTCCAGCGCCATTGCATGCTCCTGAAACGCCGCGTTATTCACCAGGACATCGAGCTTGCCAAAGGTATCAACAGTCTGCTTGACCGCGTCCTTGCAGAATGCAGAATCCCTAACATCGCCGGGTAGCAGCAGGCATCGCCGTCCTTCTTTCTCGATGCATCGCCGCGTCTCTTCAGCATCATCATGTTCATTCAGATAGACGATCGCGACGTCCGCGCCTTCACGCGCGTAGAGCACAGCGACGGCGCGCCCTATTCCTGAATCACCGCCGGTAACGATTGCCACCATGTCCTGTAATTTGCCGCTGCCTTTATAATCCGGCGCCATGAATTGCGGTCGCGGGGAAAGCTCCGACTCGATGCCCGGTTTCTGAAGGTGCAAGGCCGGGAAAGGCGGGGCGGGTTGGACACGCGCTCCTGCCTGTACCGCGCCTTCATTCTGTGACTGCTGCTGCCTTTGCGAATCCATGGCATCCGTTTCTTGCTGGATTTTGCGTTGCTTTGCGACCGCGTCGATCACACCGTTATTTTCAGTGTTGTCGCTGTCTTTGCCTTTTGAGTTCATCTCGATGTTGACTCCGTGCAGGTTATCTACGGCTATGCCGGCTTGTTAACCTCATAGGTAAGCTTTGAATCGAAAGGTTCCGCCTGCGCACGGGTCTGGCATTTTTCCTTTTTATGATGAAGATATTGGCCGTAGCGTACTAGGGAAGCTTTCAGGCGTGGGCAGCAACATCGCGCACCATATGGGCAACCACGCGTGCGGCCCTCGTCACCGGCCGCTGTGTCGACGGCAGAAGCCACGCTTTCTGCTGCAGGGAAGGCTTGACCAACCGTGCAATAACATATTCGTTATTCGCATAATCCCGTTGGGCGGTAAAAACAGGAAGCACCGTACATAATCTGGCATGCTGCACTGCATCGCGGATCAAAGCACCCGTACCAGCCTCAAGCACAATTTGCAACGCGAAATTTTGTCGTAATGCAATATCGGCTAAAGCGGAGACAAGCATGTTCGGTTTTGGCGGCAGTACAAGCGGCATGTCACGCAAGAGACTGAACGGCACTTCAGTACCCAGTTCCGGCACGAGTTCACGCGGTGCAACGAGTGCAACACCAGACTGCTTAAGCAGATCAGCCCCCTTAATCGACCCACGCCCGTAGCTATTAAATATCCCGAGCTCGATTTTTCCGTTCGCCAACCATTCTTCGACCTGCCCGCTGTAACCTTCCAGCGCGCGTAGCCGTATTCCAGGGAATTCTTTGCGCAGGCGTGCACAAAGCTCACTGATGAGGGGACGCGACATACCAGGTACGACGCCGATTTCGACGGTGCCCGAAGGACTGTCGCGCTCCCCTTGTGCGTCGCGCACCAGCGTCTCGGTCTCGCCAAGGATGATTTGTATGCGCGGCAGCAACCGCTTGCCCAGCTCTGTCAACAGCATTCCACGGCCGGTGCGATAGAACAGCCGTCCGCCGAGTTCGTCTTCAAGTCCGGAAATCTGTCGGCTTAATGCAGACTGGTTTTCGCCTAATACCGCTGAGGCTCGCGTGAGGCTTCCATTTTCTGCGATGTCACAAAAGGCGCGTAACACACGATAGTCCACGTTGCCTCCGATATGCGAAATGTGCAAAGCTGGTTTATGCGCTTTGATGATACCGCATCCGGCCATTGCGGACTATATTGGTCACATGAACACATCTACCTCCTCCAATGCCGGACCATTGGCTGGTCTTCGGATCGTTGACCTTTCCACTGTCGTGGCAGGTCCTTTCGCAGCAGGTCTGCTCGCAGACTATGGCGCCGACGTCATCAAGATTGAGGTTCCCGATGCGGGTGATGCGCTCCGAGCCCTGGCTCCGCATAAAAATGGTGTGCCACTGTGGTGGAAAGTCACGAATCGGAACAAGAAAGGCGTCACCCTGGATTTACATCGGGAAGAAGCGCGTCCTCTGCTGGCGGAACTCATCCGCGACCGCGACGTACTGGTCGAAAACTTCAGGCCTGGCACACTGGCACGGTGGGGCATCACTAAAGAGTGGCTTCATTCGATCAATCCCCGGTTGACGATCTTGCGCGTAACAGGGTTCGGCCAGGACGGCCCTTACGCCAACAAGCCCGGCTTTGCGCGCGTATTCGAATCCATGAGCGGCTTCACGCAGATATGCGGCGAAGAAAACGGACCTCCGCTGCATCTCGGCTATCCCATCTCTGATGCCGTAGGTGGTCTGTTCGGCGCCATCGGGGTCCTTGCTGCGTTATACCGGCTTCAGGCTAATCCGGCGGAAGCTGGACAGGAGATCGATTGTTCAGTCACTGAAGCCATGCTACGTGTCCTGGAGTTTTTGCCGATTGAATACGATCAACTCGGCAGTATCCGCTCCCGTTCGGGCAACCGCAGCCAATACGCCGCTCCGGGCAACGTGTACCGCACTTCAGACGGACGCTGGGCTTCCATCGCCACGTCGACGCAGAGTATCTTCGTTCGGTTTTGCACGGCGCTCAATCTGGAACATCTTGTTGCGGACCCGCGTTTTGCAACGAACAGGGTCCGAGTGGAGCACCGCGACGCACTTGACGATCTGGTCGCACAGGCTATTGGCGAGCTGACGTTGACTGAGCTTGGCGAACGTTTGGATCGCAATGAAGTCGGCTTTTCACCGATCTACGATATCGCAGACGTATTTGCTGATCCTCATTTCAAGGCCAGGCAAACGCTGGTCAAGGTGCCGGATAACGAGTTGGGCGAGGTCACCATGCAAAACATCGTACCCCGTTTCTCGGAAACGCCCGGCGTTGTACGGATTGCAGGGCCCGCTCTCGGTGAGCACAATCGGGAAGTCTGGGGCGAGTGCGGCCTGACCGAAGACGAAATTGTTCGCCTTCAGGAAAAGAAGGTCATTTAGCGTGGAAGCAGTATATGGAAAAACAAGGCAAAGACCTTGAAGGGAACCTTACATTTCGGCGTATTACCAGGAGACACGGATGATGAAAGCGATACTTAGATTACTGGTTATGGCAGTTGCCCTTTTTGCCCTGGGCGCTAATGCACAAAACAGTTCCTCCGGGACGACCAGGATCCTGGTTGGTTTCCCGCCGGGCCAAGCCACCGACCTGGTAGCGAGACTGGTCGCCGAGCGTCTTACCATCGCGCTTGGACACCCGGTGATCGTGGAAAATCGTCCTGGTCAGGGAGGCAGCATAGCCCTTGCTCAGTTGGCCAAGTCACCACCGGATGGCAGTGTGCTATCACTCTCTGCACTCGCCGCTTATGTCGTGAACCCCTACCTCTACAAGAACGTCGCTTATGACAGTGTAAAAGACTTCGCTCCGATTGGCGTCGTCGCTGACCTGCCCATGTTGATGGTTGTCCATCCATCGGTACCGGCAAATTCATTGAAAGAACTCATCGCCTACGCAAAAGAAAACCCGGGCAAGCTTGCCTACGGTTCATCGGGCAATGGCACGCTTTCACATCTGCTCATGGAAGATTTCAAACAGCGTGCCGGATTGCAGATCCTGCATGCTCCGTATCCTGGCAGTGCCAAGGCAATGGTCGATCTGATGGGTGGCCTGGTGCAAGTCGGCCTGGATACCGTGGCCGTCACACAGGCACATATCAAAACCGGCAAATTACGCTTGATTGCAGCGGGCACGCCTAAGCCACCCCTTGCATTCCCTAACGCTCAGACGATCGCTCAGCAAGGCTTCGAGGGTTTCGAAGCAGCACCCTGGATTGCATTATCCGCACCAGCCGGCACCCCCCTCGAAATTCGTACCAGGATCAACGAAGCATTGGTCAAGGCGATACAGTCTCCTGAATTTACTGAAAAACTGGTGAGTCTTGGCGCGGTTCCCCGGCCAAGCAGCATTAACGAATTCGGCGAGCTGCTGCAAAGTGAACAAGCGCGCTGGAAGAAAATCGTTGAAAAGTCGGGTGTGCGGGTCGATTGAATCAACCCTGCTTAATGCGATAGAAAAAACTTGGAGACCGCATGGGACCACTTGCCGGAGTACGCGTACTTGAATTTGAGGCAGTCGGGCCGGCACCGTTTTCCGGCATGATGCTCTCGGATATGGGCGCTGACGTACTGCTGGTTGACCGGCCTACCGATCCACGTGAAGGCATCGGACGCGACAGGTGGTTCGATGTCATGTTGCGTGGCAGACGGTCTGTTACGCTTGATCTGAAGTCCAGAGCCGGAATGGAAGCCGCCTTGCTACTGGCGGACAAAGCCGATGTTCTTGTCGAAGGTTTTCGGCCAGGTGTGATGGAACGACTCGGACTTGGGCCCGATGTGCTTTTGCGAAGAAATCCGAAACTGATATACAGCCGTGTCACCGGATGGGGCCAGGAGGGACCACTTGCAGCCACCGCCGGACACGACATCAATTATCTTGCGTTAACCGGTGTGCTCCATGCGATCGGCCGTAAAGGTGACGCCCCCGTGCCGCCACTTAACCTTGTCGGTGATTTTGGCGGGGGCGGAATGCTGCAGGCGTTTGGCATCGTCTGTGCACTGCTGGAAGCCCGTGCATCCGGTCGTGGCCAGGTTATCGACACGGCGATGACCGATGGGGCATCGCTGCTGGCTTCGATGTTATTCGGTATGCAGGCCGCAGGCCGGTGGCAAGAGGAAAGAGGTTGCAACGTGCTCGATTCCGGCGCGCCCTGGTATGACTGCTATGAAACCAGCGACAGTAAATTTGTTGCCGTAGGTGCCATCGAGCCAAAGTTTTACCGCGAACTCATTGACAAGCTTGGCCTCACGAATGAATCCTTACCTGCACAACGTGACAGGGAACATTGGCCAGTCCTTCGCAAACGTTTTGCAGAAATATTCCGCACAAAGACGCGCGACGAATGGAGCACGCTCTTTGCTGGCTCCGACGCCTGCGTTACCCCGGTGCTCACTTTTACCGAGGCTCGACAGCACCCGCACAACCTGGCCCGGCAAGCGTACGTGACAGTCGGGAAAGTTGAGCAGCCGACGCCGGCACCCAGAATGCGGGGTACTCCACAGCAGGTAAGAGGAGCGCCGCCAGAGCGAGGTGATCAAGGACAGTCTGCCCTGACTGACTGGGGATTCACACCAGCGGAGGTCGAGCAGCTACAGGCACTTGGACTGGCATACAATTGATGAATCCAATGGACTTGAAAAACCGACAATGAGGTAATTGATAATGTTCAATGCAATCTATCTGACGCAAAGCGATGATGGAAAAACGCAAGCCGCCCTCCGTGAATTCAATGACGACGTCTTGCCTCGCTACGAGAGCGGCAATGTCATCGTCGACGTTCATTATTCGACCATAAACTTCAAGGACGGTCTGGCCATTACCGGGCGGTCTCCCGTCGTAAGAAGCTTTCCAATAGTGCCCGGCATCGACCTCTGTGGTGTTGTTGCAGAAAGCGACGATCCGGAATGGAAGGTTGGCGATAAGGTCATCGTCAATGGCTGGGAAATCGGTGAACGATACTGGGGTGGTTTGTCGCAGCGCGCCCGTGTACGGGGCGACTGGCTAATACGCCTTCCTGCCGGATTAACGCCGTGGGACGCCATGGCGATCGGCACCGCAGGCTACACCGCGATGCTGTGCGTGCGTGGACTTGAAAAGAATGGCGTGGCGCCCGATTCAGGGCCGGTGCTGGTTACCGGTGCATCTGGCGGCGTCGGATCGATTGCCATTTCGATTCTTGCCAAACTGGGATACAAGGTGACTGCCTCCACTGGTCGCCTGTCCGAATCAGACTACCTGCGGGAACTTGGCGCTGCCCACATCATTGATCGGTCAAGCCTGTCTTCTCCGGGAAAGCCTCTGCAAAAAGAACGATGGGCGGGTGTAGTCGACACTGTCGGCTCACATACGCTCGCCAACGCATGCGCGAGCACACAATATGGCGGTACCGTTACTGCCTGCGGCCTGGCACAAGGCATGGATCTTCCCTTGACGGTCGCACCGTTCATTTTGCGCGGCGTGAAGCTGATTGGCATCAACAGTGTTCTGATTTCGCGTGCCGAAAGAGAAGATGCCTGGGAACGGCTTGCAAAGGATCTGAAACCTCAAGCAATCGCCGCGATGTCGCGCACGGTAGCGCTCCCGGAAGTTTTCGACGTGGCGCGCGACATCCTTGATGGAAAAATCAGGGGACGTGTGGTCGTCGATGTCCAAAGAGCCATGTGAGCCTCTGCGCGGATAGCCGTTATCGAATGCCAGCTATCCGCGCTCCCTTTATGTAGCGCAAAGATATGCGTTTCGCAAGTCGTCCTTCACGCAGAAGCCCTTGGATCTCAATCCGCTTTGGCACCTTTTTGTAGTTGACCTGACGCAGGATGCGACACTAACAGTCTGTCGATACGCTGACGGTCCATGTCGACCACTTCAAAGCGCAAGTTCTCCCATTCGAAATGCTCGGAAGCATGCGGGATGTGGCCGAACTGCGTCAGTACAAAGCCAGCGAGCGTGTGATACGTACCCGCAGCTTCTTCAGGAAAGCGCACATCAGTGTTTAATAATTCCCTGAAGCGGTCGAGCGAGACACCACCGTCGACAAGCCACGATCCATCTTCGCGCTGTATGGCATCGGCTTCATGGCCGTCATCGTCAACCACGGAGACGTCACCGACCAGTGCACCCATCACGTCGCTCAAGGTCACCATGCCGCCGATCTCGCCATATTCGTCGACAACCATCGCCAGCTCGGCACGATTCTTTTTCAACGTTTCCAGCAGGGCCATTCCGCTGACTGATTCAGGCACGTAGAGAGCAGGCTTTATTGCATGCGCAATATCAACGCTGGAAATCGACTTTCCACGAATTGCCTGCTCAAACAGGTCCCCGGCGTGAACAATCCCGATGATTTTGGAACGGTCGCCCCGGCAAACTGGGAAGCGGCTAAAGGGACTGTCCGCAATCTTTCCGAGGTTTTGTTCGACAGGGTCATCCAGGTCAATAAATTCGAGGTCGGTACGTGGCGTCATGAGTGCGCCAAGACGCTGATCATCCAGGCGAAGAGCGCGCGTGACAATGTCATGCTCTGTCTTTTCGAAGACACCGGCATGCGTTCCTTCCTTGATCAGTCCGGTAATTTCTTCTTCCGTCATCGCGACTTCTTTGTGCTTGTGCAAGCCGAGCAGACGCATGATGGCCTCGGTAGCTACCGACAGGATCTTCACAAAGGGCGAAACTATCCGCGATAACAATTGCATTGGCGTCGCAATCACTGTCGCGACGGTTTCCGGATATTGCATCGCGATTCGCTTCGGTACCAGTTCGCCTAAGACAATCGACGCAAACGTAATCCCAACAACGACAATGCCCAGCGCAATTTCACGTGCATATTCTGCTAGCAGGAGGACGCTGGCGATCTGGGGCGTCAGGCGCGCAACCAGGGAAGCCTCGCCGAAGGCACCGTTAAAAATACCGATGAGTGTGATACCGACTTGGACGGTAGAGAGGAAACGGCTTGGGTTATCAGCGAGCTGGAGTGCCGCTCTTGCCCCACGACTCCCGTTTTCGGAGAGCTTTTCGAGCCGCATTCTTTTCGAAGAAACAACAGCCAGCTCAGACATGGCAAAAATGCCATTTAATATAATCAAACCAAGGATAATTAATATATCCACTACGACAGAACGACACGGTTTCCCGTCGGTTCTTGTTGTTGAAGGACGGGTATTGTATATCGATTCGTGGCACAAACTGAAAGTATGCCCATTGGCTGGCAGAACCTGAAGGTCGAACAGGCTTGCTTATCAAGCTGCCTTATTTGCGAAACTGCAAAATAAGGAACAACCAAATACACCAAACTAACCATGCATATTGCGGCCACAATGGTGCGTAAGCATTTTAAGAAGGATTCGACTGCGCTTACTAAAACAGTCAAATTCCAAAAATAATGGAACCTTTAACTACTAAAATCCAGGACGTCGTTGAAAAACTGCCGCCTGATGGCGTGACACTTCGAGAGATCGTATCTTTGGTGGGCCAGGATGGCCTCATGATCTTGATTGCATTCCTGTCACTGATTTTTATCATTCCAGTTTCCGTTCCAGGCGTAAGTACAGTATTTGGAGCGGCCATCTTAATGATGTCGATAAGTCGGCTTTTTAATCGCGATTTATGGCTACCTGCGTCATTTCAAAACCGTATTATTTCGACTGAAAAGTTGCTACCGGTGTTTCGTCAAGCACTCACATGGCTGCGCCGTCTCGAAACGGTGAGTCGACCACACCGAATGAAATCTTTGGCGTCAAATGGATTGATGGGGCTGCTGAATAATCTTTCCTTGATACTGGGCGCAATACTTCTCATGGCGCCGTTCGGCCTGATTCCATTGAGTAATACGCTACCGGCTCTGGCCCTTCTCTTTTTTGCGGTAGGGATCGTGCAGCGTGATGGGGTGTGTATTTTATTGGGCCATGCCGGTAACGTATGTACCATCGTCTATTTTTCTATTCTTATAGGAGGCGGTGGTCTGGCTTTTCGACAAGCCTGGCTCTATTACTTTGGATAGGAAGTTTTTTGAAATGTTTCCGGTTGCAGGGCGCCGGTAACAGACAGTGATGTTAAAGGTCGCCGCAGAGTAAAGCGCTCGATTCGGTCCAAGTTCGTCTACCAAACGCTACTTGCTGCGACCACACTGTTTTCGCTAAGTGCTTGTTCTTAAGTGCTTGTTCTTAAGTGCTTGTTCTTAAGTCCTTGTTCTTAAGTCCTTGTTCTTAAGTCCTTGTTCTTAAGTGCTTGTCTTAAAAACGCCGACCGCTGCAGCCAACTGGCTCGCTCTTTCTTCCATCGTCGACGCTGCAGTAGCAGCCTCGCTGACAAGTGCCGCGTTTTCCTGTGTCGCCTGGTCCATCTGGATAACTGCCTTGTTAACGCCTTCAATTCCTGAACGCTGTTCTTCGCTGGCAGCGAGGATCTCCGACATCATGTCCGTTATCTTTTTCACACTGCTGACAACCTCCTCCATCGTAGCCCCGGCCTGATTGACAAGTTCGCTTCCCACGTCGACCTTGGTGACTGAATCGCCAATGAGGTCCTTGATCTCTTTGGCTGCTGAAGCCGAGCGTTGCGCCAGGTTTCTCACTTCGGCTGCCACTACGGCAAATCCGCGACCCTGTTCGCCTGCCCTGGCAGCCTCAACCGCGGCATTCAAAGCCAGGATGTTGGTCTGAAAGGCAATCCCATCGATCACACTAATGATGTCGACAATTTTGCGTGAGCTTTCTTTAATGGAGGTCATGGTCTGGACCACCTCTCCCACGACTTCGCCACCACGCAGGGCTACTGAAGACGCCGATTGCACAAGCTGATTGGCCTGCTGCGCATTTTCCGCATTCTGATGCACCGTGGCCGTCAATTCTTCCATG
Source organism: Noviherbaspirillum sp. Root189 (assembly GCF_001428545.1). Lineage (GTDB taxonomy): Bacteria > Pseudomonadota > Gammaproteobacteria > Burkholderiales > Burkholderiaceae_D > Noviherbaspirillum. The sequence goes on along the minus strand of NZ_LMHZ01000067.1, from coordinate 176,133 downwards.
GCGGACGCCGTTTCTTCCAGTGAGGCTGCCTGGGACTCCGTGCGTGCCGATAGATCGATATTGTCCGCCGCGAGCTGTTGCGATGCGCTACCAATGATTTCGGTGGTGCTCCGCACGTTTGCAATAATGCTATTGAGACTTGCATTCATTTTGCCCAGCGCACTGAACAACTGGCCAATCTCGTCCACGTGATTGTCATCAACGCTCGACGTTAAGTTACCACTGGCGACCGTCTCAGCAAGCGCCACCGCATTGTTTAGCGGTCCTGTAATGCTTCGCGTAATGCGCCAGGAAATCGCAGCTCCCAAGGCAACCGCCATCACGGTCAGGCTAAGCAGGATAGCCATGAGTATCTCGTCGGAGGCTTCCGAATCTATGATCACTCTTTTTTCGGCCGCCTGTTCCATCTTGAGCAATTTATCGATCGCGCCAACCGATTTCAGATTCATCGGATCAATGTATTTGGTGATCACCGACGCCGCACCTTCGGAATTCATATTCTGTGCTTGAGCGATGGCCACCTTGTACTGAGGTGCGATACTTTCCTCAATCTTGTCCAATTCGGCGAGGATCGCTTTTTCAGCATCGTTCAAAGGCATGCCAAGGAGTCGTTTACGTGCTTCTGCATATAACCGGTTTTGTTCATCCACCTTGGCCTTCTGCATGTCGACTGTCGATATGTCAAGCATGTTGCGCATCGCAACACCGCCTTGAAGTAATGCACTTTTCATATCCGAAACCAGCTCGCCTTTAAGGTTGGCAAGCTCCAGGCCGTCTTTTAATGCACGTTTGTTCTGGTTGACGAGAGCCGTGCTGATTGCTACGACCAGAATCAATAGTGCAAGCACCAGAGCAAAACCTCCAGCCAAGCGTGTTCCTATACGCATAGAGCGCAAATTCATTCATATCCCCTTTTGACCACCACTACACTCTGCCTGATTTTATTCTGGCAGCGATCCCATGCCGCGTTCCTCGTTTCCTTTGCGATCCGTCAGCCCGTTTATCTTATACTGTTGCCGTAAGGAAAGGTAGTGTTTGCTAGTCATCAGTGCGTCGCCTTTAAGCTCGTTCTCCTCGGAGATTTGCATTTTTAACCATATAAATCCGCTTGATCTGTTACACCCTCTACAGGCAATGCAGGCCATCACCATGACTGGAGCCCCGGTGCTTGTGCACCGGGCAGAACGCATGGATGGGCCAATATTTACAGCGGTACGCCGCTGCGGTCAGCCAGCCAGGCCGGCGGCTCTTGCAATGCGACCGGACGCAGGAAACGGTGCATCGCCATCAAACCGACCGAAGTGGTCTGTGGCTGGGTGGACGACGGGAACGGCCCACCGTGATGTTGCGCACGTGTAACGGCAACCCCGGTCGGTACGCCGGAAAACAACACGCGGCCGGCAATCCTGATCGCTGCGCGCACGATGCTTTGCGTATCGGCGTCGTTCTTGTCCGCACCCCACACAGTGACGGTCAAGCTGCCGCCAACTGCAGAGAGCACCTGGAGCAATTGCGCGGTCGATTTCACCCGCACGACGACGCAGGAGGGGCCGAAGATTTCATCCCGCAATTCAGGGTCCCGCAGGAAGGCTTCAGTATCCAGTGACACCAGGTTTGGCACCGGATGACGGTCTGCATTCTGTTCACCCGTCGTCATGCGTTTCGACGCGGCATGCCGGTTCAGGCGCGCGACGCCGTCGTCGAAAGCTTTCCGGATACCAGGCGATAGCATGGCGTGGGTGTTCTGGCTATCCATCGCTGCGGCAAGCTGGTTCACGAACGCATTGGTGACGGCATCGTCATAGGCGATCAGAATGCCAGGGCTGGTGCAGAACTGGCCGCAGCCCTGCGCGATCGATGCTGCCAAATTCTTCGCGAGTTCAGCGCCCTGTTTCTCAAGCGCCGCCGGCAAGGCAATGATGGGATTGGTCGAGCCCAGTTCGCCGTAAAAAGGAATCGGCTTCGGACGCGCGTTGATCTCCTTCTGCAGCGCCATGCCGCCGATAACGGAACCGGTAAATGCAACCGCTGCGATGTCCTGATGGCGCACGAGATAAACACCCACCTCGCGCGATGCGCCGCTTACCATCAACAGCACACCAGCCGGTGCGCCGGCACGCTGCGCCGCGACCTTGGCCATGTCGAAAACGGCATTCGACAGACGTGGATGTGCCGGATGCGCCTTGACGACAACCGGACAACCTGCCGCAAGGGCCGATGCAGTATCCCCGCCGAGAACTGAAAAGGCGAAAGGAAAATTGCTGGCCGAGAACATCGCGACTGGTCCGAGCGGCACATTGACCCGCATCAGGCGCGGGTGGCCGGCCGGCGGCCCGCCGGGCACCGCTGCATCGTCGATGACGGCAAACGCTTCGCCGTTATCGACCGCATCCGCAAAGCTACGCAGCTGGAAGGCGGTGCGATCGAGTTCGCCATTCAGGCGTGCGGCGCCGAGAAAACTTTCCTCATTGGCGATCGCGACCAGACGCTCGCGGTCGGCTTCGAGCGCCGATGCCAGTTCGCGCAGCAACGCGCTGCGTTCGGCGGCGCTGGAGCTCGCCCATTGATCGTTGGCTTCGACAGCGGAACGTACCGCCGCGTCAATCTGCGCAGGTGTCGATTCCTGCAGTGTCATGGAGTAGTTCTGGGTCATGGCATTCTGCTTATGAATACGTAAGAATGGAGCGTCCCGGACGGGCCGGGACGAGATTGAAAAACCTTGGTGTGTGTAATACCGGTGCTACGGCACAACGCCGCTCACCTGATGCATTCTTCAGCGCACCATGCAAGGCTTTTTGTTGTCGAACTTCCAGTTTGGGATCAGATATTGCATCGCGATTGCATCATCACGCGCGCCGAGGCCCTTTGCCTTGTAAAGCTGATGTGCCCGTTCAAGCTGATCCATGTCGAGTTCGATTCCCAACCCCGGCTGCTTCGGCACATCTACCATACCCCCCACGATCTGCAGCGGTTCGCGCGTCAGGCGCTGACCGTCCTGCCAGATCCAGTGCGTATCAATCGCGGTGATCTTGCCCGGTGCTGCGGCGGCGACGTGCGTGAACATCGCCAGCGAAATGTCGAAGTGATTGTTCGAATGCGATCCCCAGGTAAGGCCCCATTCATTGCACATCTGTGCCACCCGTACTGAACCCTGCATGGTCCAGAAATGCGGGTCGGCCAGAGGAATGTCAACCGATTGCAGCTGGATGGCATGGCCCATTTCGCGCCAGTCTGTAGCAACCATATTGGTAGCGGTCGGCAGGCCGGTCGCGCGACGGAATTCCGCCATCACTTCGCGTCCGGAAAATCCGTTTTCAGCGCCACAGGGATCTTCCGCATAGGCAAGCACCTTGTGCTTGTCCCGGCAAAGACGAATCGCATCCTTGAGCAGCCAGCCGCCATTCGGGTCGAGCGTGACGCGGGCATCCGGGAAACGTTCGGCCAGCGCGGTGACAGCCTCCATCTCGTCTTCACCGCGCAGGACGCCGCCCTTGAGCTTGAAGTCGTTGAAACCGTAACGTTCATACGCTGCTTCGGCCAGGCGCACGATTGCGTCCGGCGTCATTGCCTTTTCATGGCGCAGGCGGAACCAGTCGTTGTCGGCATTGGGATCGCTGTCGTATTCCAGATCAGTTACCCTGCGGTCACCGACATAGAACAGGTAACCTAGCATCTCGACCTTGTCGCGCTGCTGGCCTTCACCGAGCAGTGCGGCGACCGACACACCGAGGTGCTTGCCGAGCAGGTCCAGCAGGGCGGCTTCAAGCGCGGTGACCGCATGGATGGTGATGCGCAAGTCGAAAGTCTGCAATCCGCGGCCGCCGGCATCACGCTCGGCGAAAGCCTTGCGCACGGCATTGAGGATGTTGTGGTAGTGACCGATCGGTTGACCGACGACATAGGCGGCGGCGTCTTCGAGGGTCTGGCGGATGCGTTCACCGCCGGGCACTTCTCCGACCCCGGTATTACCGGCGCTGTCGGTAAGGATGACGATATTGCGTGTGAAGTAAGGGCCGTGGGCGCCACTCAGGTTGAGCAGCATGCTGTCGTGGCCGGCGACCGGTACGACGCGCAAGGCGGTCACGACCGGCGTGCCGCGCACAGCTTGCGAGGTGCTTGATGCAGACATGGTGTTATCCAGGAGAATGAATAGTAGAGGCCGGGCACCGGTAAGTGGTCCCGGCCAAATCGGTTTAGTCGAGCTGGATGTTGCCGACTTCGATCACGCGCTTCCAGCGTGCGAGTTCCTGTTGCTGGAACCTGGCGAATTCTTCGGGAGAATTGGCGACGATTTCAAAGCCTTGCTCGACCAGGCGGTTCTTCACTTCCGGATCGTTCAGCGCGCCGACGAGCGCGCCGTGCAGCTTGGCCTTGACATCCTTCGGCAAGCCCTTTGGCGCCGCTGCAGCCTGCCAGGAGTAGACATCAACCTCCTTCACGCCGCCCTCTTCCAGGGTTGGCACCTGCGGCAGTATCGGAGCACGCTTGTCGCTCGTGATCGCCAGTGCTTTCAGCTTGCCGGTCTTGATGTGACTCACTACGACGTTGATATTCTGGAAGGAGACATCAACGTGACCGCCGATCAGATCAGTGATCGCCGGTGCGCCGCCCTTATAGGGAACATGCAGGCCGGCGGTGCCGGTTTTCTGCCAGAACAAGGCTGCGGTCAGGTGGTCCGAGGAACCGGAACCGGAGGACGCGAACGTCACCTTGTTCGGATTCTTCTTCAGGTAAGCAATAAGTTCCTGCAGATTGTTGGCCGGGAAGTTGGGTGTCGCGACCAGAACATTAGGCGCGCGTACTGCGACGGTCAGCAGGTCGAAGTCCTTGGCCGGGTCATACGCCAATTTTTTTTGAAGGAAAGGATTAACCGCATAGACGCCGATGGAGGCCATCAGGAAGGTATAACCATCCGGTGCTGCATTCTTGACTAAACCTGCGCCGATTGCCCCGGTAGCCCCAGGCTTGTTTTCAACGACGATCGATTGACCGAGTGTCTGGCCCATCTTGGGCCCGATCGCGCGAGTGATCGAATCAGTTGAGCCTCCGGCGGGAAATGGCACAACAGCGGTGATCGGTTTTTCCGGATAGCCTGTGGCCGATGCCGTGGCACTGAAAGCAAGGCCGATGAGCAGAACAGAAAGCAGCTTCTTCATGATGTCTCCTGATATTTTGTCTACGGTTTTTGATGAAGGGATTATTGCGGGCCAAGCTTGGCCATCAGCGCACGCAACTCTTCGACTTCGGCAGGCTTGAGGTCTGACAGCGGCGGACGAACCGGACCTGCGCTATGGCCAATGATGGTGGCGCCGGCCTTGACGATGCTCACCGCATAGCCCTGACCGCGATTGCGCAGCTCCAGGTAGGGCAGAAAGAAGTCGCGGATCAGGCGATTGGTGGTCTCGGTATCGTCTGCGGCATGCGCGTTGTAGAACTCGATCGCAGTCTTCGGAATGAAGTTGAAGACGGCTGAAGAATAGACCGGGCAACCCATCGCCTTGTAGGCGCCGGCAAACACTTCCGCCGTCGGAAGCCCGCCGAGGTAGGCGAAACGATCGCCGAGTTGCTGGCGGATCGACACCATCGCTTCGATATCACCCACGCCATCCTTGAAGCCAATCAGGTTCGGGCAGCGGTCAGCCAGCTGCAGCAGCGACTTCGGGGTCAGGCGGCACGCACCGCGATTGTAGACAATGACACCGAACTTGACGCTGCGGCAAACCGCTTCGACATGGGCGACGAGACCTTCCTGGCTGGCTTCCGTCAAATAATGCGGCAGCAGCAGCACGCCCTGTGCGCCAAGGCGCTCGGCTTCCTGTGCGTACTTGATCGCCAGCGTAGTACCGCCGCCGGCGCCAGCGATGATAGGCATGCGGCCACGGCAAGTTTCGATGGCGGTCTTGACAACAGCAGAATACTCACCAGGCTCGAGCGAAAAGAATTCACCAGTGCCGCCGGCTGCGAATAGTGCGGATGCACCATAAGGCATCAGCCATTCAAGACGCTCGACATAAGGGCCCGGATTGAACTGGAGGTTTGCATCGAAATCGGTCAGGGGGAAAGACAGGAGACCGCTTTCGAGGACTCGTTTCAGCTCTTGAGCTTGCATGACTTACCTTTCTAAAGAAAATGATGGCGCGCTCTGCGTCGGTTCAGCATTACAGCAATGCAATGATACCGCTACCAATTGAAGATGAGGCGAATGGTAGCGGTACCCAATAGACTTGTCAATGCGCTTTTAAGTGAACTACGTATAAGCTCCGCCAAGTGCGGACGACCGTGGACAATAGGTAATAATCTGTCGGCTAGCCATAGCGGTGTAAATATGGAAGCGATTATGCCAAATCTGACAATGGTACCGCGACCATTTTGATGGTTACGGTAGTTTACCCATTATTTAATTGCTTAGCCGCATGGTCCAGCAAAGGTCCCTATGCCGGCTCTCTGCCCTGCAGACTACTGCCGTGAATTGCTGTAAGGCACTCACCGTGCATGCACGAAAGGTCGGAATAAGTTTTTGATAGCTCAGAGGAACAAAAAAGCAATCTTTTTCCGCTAAACATAGTCTGACTCTGGACTGATGCGTTCGCAAAGGATTGCAATATGACAACGCCCACTGAATTGCCTGATGGTTTTGCACTTGATTTCCGACTGTTGTTTGACGCAACACCGATTCCTTATCTGGTTCTGACGCCCGATTTCACTATTGTCGCCGCCAATGAAGCGCGCCTCCAGGCGACCATGACCCGCCGCGAGCAGATTTTGGGACGTGGGCTGTTTGAAATATTCCCCGATAATCCCGCTGATCCAGGCGCTACCGGAGTCAGGAACCTGCGTGCGTCCTTGTTGCGAGTACTTAAGAACAGGTTGCCCGATGCCATGCCGATACAGAAATACGACATCCCCAAGCATGGGTCGGTGGAGGGCGAATTTGAAGTACATTATTGGAAACCACTCAACATCCCTGTTTTCAGCCAGCCCGAAGAAATAATCTATATCCTCCATTGCGTTGAAGATGTCACGGAACAAGTCTTGAAGCAGCAAGCTGTCGAAAAGAGCGAAGCGCGCTTCCGCCAGATAGCAGATGCCATGCCTCAGATCGTATGGTCAACCCTGCCGGACGGCTATCATGATTATTTCAACCGGCAGTGGTATGACTTCACTGGCGTGCCGGAGGGTTCAACAAACGGGGATGAATGGACCAATCTATTCCACCCGGATGATCTGCATCGAACGCGGGAACGTTGGAGGCACAGCCTTGAGACGGGTGAGCCGTACGAAATCGAGTACAGGGTACGGCATCGCTCGGGCCAGTATCGTTGGGTCCTCGGTCGTGCCCTGCCTATTCGAAACGATGCAGGTGTCATTGAAAGGTGGATGGGGACCTGCACTGACATCCACGAGCAAAAGATGGCTGAAGAGGCACGGGTAAAAACAGAATCGAAATTTCGAAAGATTGTCGAATCCGACCTTATCGGAATTTACCAGTACCTGCCGGACGGAACGCTTACTGAGGTCAATGACGAGTTTCTAAGGATGATCGGGTATACCCGGCAGGAGTATGAGCAACAAGGCTTGTCGTGGCGCGAACGAACACCGCCCGAATGGGATAGCGTGGATAAGTGCGCCCTGGAGAAACTTCGCGCCACCGGGAAGATGGAGCCTTTCGAGAAAGAATACATCAGGAAAGACGGAAGCCGGCTGCCGGTATATATCGGCGCGACGAATCTCGACGGATTCGAAGACGGGGGCATTGCCTATGTGCTCGACATCACTGAACTTAAGCGCGCCCAACTCGCGCTTAAGGACAGCGAGACCCAGTTTCGAGCGCTGGCCGAAAACATTCCACAGCTCGCATGGATGGCGAATAGCGACGGCTCGATTTTTTGGTATAACAGCCGCTGGTACGAATATACCGGCACCACCTTCGAAGAGATGCAGGGCTGGGGCTGGACGAAAGTGCACCATCCCGACTATGTGGATGCAGCAAAGGCCAAGTATTACACCAATATCGTCGAGCGCCAGGGCACGTGGGAAGATACCTTTCCGCTTCGCGGCGTTAACGGAAGCTATCGCTGGTTCCTGTCGAGGGCAGTACCAATTCGTGATCACAACGGGCGAATTGTCCGATGGTTTGGCACGAATACCGATGTCACCCTCCAGCGTGAGTCCGAAGAGGCGCTGCAGCTGGCTAACCGCCGCAAGGACGATTTCCTGGCGATGCTGGCGCATGAGCTGCGCAATCCTCTGGCACCGATCAGCACGGCTGCCGATCTTCTTCGTATCTCAGGCCATAATGAAAATCAGGCAAAGCGTGCCAGCGACATCATTGCGCGCCAGGTCAAGCACATGACAGACCTGGTCGACGACCTGCTCGACGTGTCGCGCGTCATACGCGGTCTCGTCTCCATAGAGAAAGAAGAGGTCGATATCAAGGAAGTCATCAGCGCGGCAGTCGAGCAATCCAGACCCCTGATCGAATCGAGGAACCACACATTGTCGATGCGGCTCGCCTCAACGAATGCTGTCGTGTTGGGCGACCGTACGCGTCTCATTCAGGTGCTCACGAACCTCTTGAACAACGCCGCCAAATATACTCCCCAAGGTGGAGAGATTCATCTTTGCATGGAGATGAAGGGATCCCAGGTTGAGCTGGCGATGACTGATAACGGAATCGGAATTGACGCTGCGCTCCTGCCGCAAGTGTTTGATCTGTTTACGCAAGCCGAACGGACGTCGGACCGCGTCCAAGGCGGCCTTGGGTTGGGCCTGGCTCTCGTCAAGAACATCGCTTCGCTCCATGGGGGCCGTGTAACGGCCCAAAGCGAAGGCCAAGGCAAAGGGAGTACGTTTACGCTTGCACTGCCAATCCTGGAAGCAGAGCCCGAGCGGACCAGGCATTCTCCATCAGAATCGGCGAGCAGTCCGACAGAACAGTCGCTGCGCATCCAGATCGTGGACGACAATCTTGACGCTGCGGAATCGCTCGCTGCCCTTCTCAGGGCGAACGGCCATTTAGTGTCAGTCGCGAATTCTGCTTATCGTGCCCTGGAAACGGCAAAGACGTTTCATCCGGAGGTTCTTATTCTGGACATCGGCTTGCCTGACATGGATGGCTATGAATTGTCTCGGCGTTTGCATGATCTCGCCGAAGCGAAGGACGCCATTTTCATCGCGCTATCGGGTTACGGGCAGGCACACGACAAGATCCTTGCCAGGACCGCAGGCTTCGATCATTACTTTGTAAAGCCAATTGATATGGTCGCTTTGCAGCGGATTCTAAAAGTCGCCGAAGCACAGCATTTTTAACGCCAATATGTGTGCCCGACGAGTCAGGATGGGTACTGCAACCGGGGCCCAGGCAATTGGTCAATGCGAATCCTCGGCCCTTCCTTAAAGCCGTCTTCTGCGCTGCTTACGACTTATTCGCTCAACTATTCGCGCAAGCCGAGCACATTCATGAGGCGATTAAGGTCCCCTTCTTCCCGGATGATTTCCGCCATCAGCTCGGGCAGCGGCATTCTTCCCCAGTTCACTGCGCGTCGCAGCAAATAAGGTGTAGGACTATGCGGCTCTACGACGGCCAGATAATCTGCGATCGCCTCGAGCGTGACATACGCTTCATGGCGGCTTTGCCAGTGTGAAAGTGTGACAGGCGGTGCCATGATCATTTCTCCTGCGGTTGCGCTGGACATAGTCGTGCCGTAAGGGACAGGAACTTCTTCCATTGCCGCCGGCTCATTTTTAACGGGAATCAGTTGTGTGAACATGCGCTCTATTGCAGTGAGTGTTCCATGCAACCTGGCCAGGTTCGGTGAATCCATTCCAAGTTTTGCATCGACGAACATCGTCAGGGAGTTCAGGCAGATAAGGCAATGCCGGACCAGTTCAATCCTGGTCTGTAGTTCATAACGCAAATGCTGATGCGCATAAGTGACAACATCCTCACGGGTAAGCGGTAACTCGCTGGAGTCCGCACCCGGATTTTTATCGGTCGCTTGATCCTGCCCGGACAATTCTTTGGCCGTCAGGCGTTCCCAGTCGGCGAAGCTCACCTTGGGCGGTTTGCGACCGGCGACGTTCAGCAGCGGGACATGCACCTTTAGCGTCATGGACATCGATTCATTGAGCCACACCAATGGCGCAATCCGCGCATCGCAATCATTATCTTCATCAATGACCGGGTGCACGGCGGACCAATGCTGCTGCAGCAAGCCATCGACGAGATGCAAGCCGCGAAGCAAGCCCTCAAATCCATGCTGGCGTGTCCATGACTCCAGCAGCCAGACGGCGATCTGCAGATCCTTGGAGCGGTTGGCGAGCATATCCTTGCATCGATCTTCGATGAACACCCAATCCGCCCGCTTGAGCGGTCGTTCCCATTGCCCCATTGGCAAACTGGGGTCATCTTCCTCGCGTGCGAGACGGATTTCGGTGAATGTCGGGTCATACCGCATGGCCGGGCCACATGGTTCGCTGTCGGTAATCGGCGCCAGCAAAGCGCCCTGCTCTGCCTGATGGTCAGGATTCATAAGGATTTTGGGTTTCTGCTCGCTGGGCGGGCTCATCGGTAAAATTTCCAGGTGAACGGGCGCAGGTGCGGGGGCTGGACTGGGGGTAGGACTGGGGCCGGATACGAGCGAGCGCGCCTTGTCATACAAATCCGATAAACCGCCAGCAAACATCTTTTTTCGATCGCTCATATAAATCAATCCGGCCGTGGTTACTCCGTTGCAAAGTCCATCTCGCACGATGCAAGTAATTTAGCCAGTTCCTGAGCGAAAAATTTTGCGGCCAGCGGTGACGACGCCTTATGCAGGTCAATCACGGACGCGTCCGGCGGGAAGTAAATCTTTTCTGAAAGCGCGACCAGCTTACCCGTATCAAATCCATCATCCACCTCGTGCATCGCAATCACTGCATGGTCGGATTCATCTTTCAGCAAGGCTTGAAACGGATTGGGTCCGGCGTAATGCGATGGCCAGCCATCATTGATGCAGGGATGAAGATTATAAAAACCCATCGGCGGATACTGGAACAGGCGCGCATTGATACGCTGACCGAAAGTAGCGGAGATACAAACATCAGGACGCCAATTATTTTCGTATATGTCGTAGAACTCGTCAGTTTTTACCCGCCCTTTGTAGATGGGAACATGATGCGCAACGGCCAGCTGTTCCACCATGACTTCTTCGATCTGCGTATGCGGATAGCTCCAGACACGACGCTCACGGCTCACGAAACTTGACGAGACATCGTCCGTCGCAACACCTACTACCTGCACCTGGGTGGCAATGGATCCTTTGAGCATTTCGCTCAGTACGTGGAAGCCCCGGTAAAAGCTGCCGAATACGGCGACACGAACTTTTGGCTGCGGCGGGTAGGATGACATAGCAGTCTTTATGGTTATTTAGTTAATCAGTCTCATGTATCGATTAATACCATCGTTTTGATCGGTCAAGCCATAGCCAACCAGGTGTGCACAAAGACTCTCATCCGCTTACGCCTTCCCTGCAGCCCTACCACGACGGCACGCGGACTGGAAAGCTACCCGGCCACGCCAGCGGCGTACGCTTACCCGCAGGACTGATCGCCAGTCGCACATAGACACGGGCACGCGACGCGCGTGGCTGTGCACCCGGATTTGCACTATTGGTGATCATTGGAAACTCAAACCGCAACAGCTGTGATCGTGCATCGGTTCCGGCGGCAGATTCTGTATCGCGGTGTACGGTGACAAAGGAGAATAAAGCCCACGGATCGTCGAACCGGTACGTAACGGTGCGATCTTCAACGGTCATATCGTTTTGAAGTACTTCGGCTACCGGGATGACCGGTCCATCACGCGCAACGCGCATGGAAAGAACAATCGGCAGCCCCGGCTCCCACCTGAGGGGCCGAACCGGGTCACGCGATCGCAGAGTCTGACTGCCAACCGCCAGGGACCAGTCGATGATTTTGTTACCATCGATTTCCGATGCCGCGTTGGCGCGGAATTCCACGGTCAAGTCCATGCCGGGCACCTGGTTATCTTCAGCCGGATAGAGGGGCGCCAGGAACTCGCGCACCCGCTGCATCTGCTCTTCAACCCGTCGTACCGGCGCCGATGCCGCCACGCGTGACGGTTCGCGCGCGCTCGCGAGGGAGACTGCGTGCGAGCGCTCAAACAGCTTCAGGACTTTCCCGACCTCTTCCACATCGGCAGGACTACGGTCAGCCGCCGTGCCCTTGATTGTGGGATCCAGTGCCGTTGGCCTGAACGGGAAACGATTCGCGAGATCACGGTTGAATGTTTCGGAAAAACGGTTCCACGCTTCCTGATATTCATGCTGCTTGATCTCGCGGCATCGGGTGTACAAGCCGGCCTGCAATACCTGCATCCGATCGGAGAACAGGTCCGCGGCGCGACGCTGGCCTGCGCGCGACGACAGCTTTTCCATGCAGTTCCTGAGATCGACTTCCCCCGCGCCGGAAAGAATAAATTGTTCAAGCGTCATGAGACTGCTGGTCGGGCTTTTCAGTCGGTAACGGCTCAGGTCGGCAACGATACCCTGCCAGCGCACCACTAGCGGATTGCCGGACTGGGCAGCGCCAATCTGCTGTAACAGTGCCTCCGCATCCTTGCCGGTGCTGTCGATAAACGCCTGTTGCTGCGCGACATAGGTTGCCAGCGTGGCGGCATCGATGGCGCCAAAGGCGTCGATCAGCGGTGCTTTTTCTCCGTTCCATGCACGGAAAGCGATATCGCGCGGCATAAATATCTCTGCTCGCGCAAAGGCATTGTCAAGGAATTGCAAGCGCGAGAGGGCATCCTTTGCAAGCACGGCTGACAGATTATCCGCGACGGATTCGTCGCCCAGTTCACGCAACCAGGTGCGCAATTGCAATGCGCGGCTGCGGTCGGCTTCGGGCGCCGGAGCCTGCACGTCGTTGACCGATACAATCAATGCCTGCGACAGCAAATCGCGTGCGGTTTCTGCCAGCGCAGCGTCATGCATTCTTGCAACCGGAGCCTGCAGCATGACAGGAAACTTGGTCAGCAGTTCAGTCTGAAACCGTTTGCGCGAGTCGGAAAGCGCCAGCGCCTGATCGAGCCGTACACGGTTCCAGGTGACTGTCGCGCCGGCAGGAACATCGGGGAGGCGACTGGCTCGGTTGATCTTCATGTAGGGCTGCGAGAACAAGCCCGACAATGCTTCCAGCAAGGCCTTGCGGCCGGGCGAAAACGCCCAGGACGACGATGTGTCCGACCATGCAAGACCAGGCGTCATGCTTTGCGAATACTTGTCTGCGGTCAGCGCCCCGTCCCAGACGGTCAGGAATTTGGCAAAGCCATCTTCGGCCTGACTCTGTGCGTCGCTTGCCACGCCTTTTCCAAGCAGGGAAACAGTCTGGACTCGTTGTAGCAGCGCCTCGTGGGCCTGCCCGAGTTGCAGTGTGCGGCGCTGCATCCAGGCGCCTTTACCCGACGTCAGTAGCGTTTCCTGGCGCAGCAGGGTTTCGTGCAAAGATCGCCATGCTTCGATGGTCGTGAATGCGTCAGACGTATTCGGTTGCGCATCAATCAGGGTCGATGCGGTTTGGCCGATGGTGAGCTCGGATTTGAGCAAACCATTGTGAGCAAACAATCTCTGGTAAGTCGCTTTCAGCGCCAGGTTGAGCGAGCACGACGCGGCTTCCTGCAAAGGTGTAACAGGCAGTGCCGGTGTCCCCTTTATCGCTTGCCGGAACAGTTCGGCAGTGCGCGCGGCATTGCCATTGAGTTCGGCGCCCAGCAAGACCCGGACCACGAGCGCCAGGTCTTCGCCCGATGCGGAGTCATCAGAACTCTTAAGCCGGGTCATGGCGCGCAGCACGCGATCCAGTTCTTCAATCTGTCCTACATACTGCAGCGTGGCGCCGAATTCAGGCAAGTCCTCAATGTTCAACGCCGCACCAGGTTTGGCAAATGCGGCTTCATCCCATTGCGCCGGCAAGGTGCAGCTTGCGCCAGCAATCAGATTGCCCGATGCCGGGTCAACCGGCACACCGGTAAGCTGACTGGCGCGTCGGTATAAAGCGCGGCGCATCGGGTCAAACGCGGTGTCCGCAAACCCTTGCTCCAGTTTGCGATGGACCCGCAGGTGCAGGTCGTCGAGCCACGGCCATGAGCCGGGCAGGAATACCGAGCGCAGACGCGCCGCATCCATCCGCTCTATATTCATTAGTGCATCGACCGCGCCTTGCCGGCTGATGGCCGGATCGAACACGTTGTTATTGCTTGCCTCGATACTGTTGCGCGAATCACGATCGAGCTTCTGCAAAGAGACTGTAATGTCCTCCACCTGCCGATGCAGCTGTACAGAGGTGATGACCATTCCGGCCAGCCATACAGCCGGCACGCCAACCATCGTCCATTGCACCATGCGGCTCAATGCGGGGCGGCGCATATGTTGCGAGGCGGACGAACTGACCAGACCGACTTCGGCAAAAATCTTGCGCTCGAAAACATCGCGCAGAAACGCCGGGAGCGCACTGGACTGTCCCAGCACAAGCGCCCTGGAGGACGAAAACGCGCCTTCTTCCGCAGTCTCTGGCAGTTCTGGCGTGCTGTCGAGTTGCACCGAAGGTAACCGGACGGCCGTTCCACCGGTCAGTGCAGCGATGTCGCTATAGTCACCCGTGAGGTAAATGCCTCGTAGCAGAAAGGGTTCGTGATAGGCGCTCGGGCGCATCAGCTCTTCAGTGAATAACTTGAGGCCTGCGCGTAAGCGATCTACCTCGTTCGGCAGCATGAAGTAGCTGGCGCTATTGGATTCGCTGGATTCGAGCGCACATAGCTCTGAGCACGTGTCAGCCAGCGAGCGCACCACTTCATTCATCGCCGTGTCTACCCACTGCGACTGGAACGGGGCAATCAGCTCGTACGGTGACGACCATCCCAGCATGGAGCGTCGCATCGGTTCGGGCAGGGCGGATGAGAATGCCGTAAAGCCGGGAATGCTTTCGCAGTCTGCGATGACGAGGTAAATCGGAAAGCGCAAGGCAAGTCGGTTTTGCGCCAGCCACAGGCGGCGGTGAATGGACTTGGCACGGGCAACCAGATCAAGCTGGGCTTGCGAGTCGGCCTGAAGAAATACGCTGGCCGGGATCGAGATGACGATCGAATCGAATGGCCGGTCCGGGCGGTAATTACGGCAAAGACCCAGAAAATCATCCCAGGTATTCGTATTGGCGGGCGCATCTGGATCAGACGAACCCAATTGCTCGGACTGCAGCTGGACTGCGACACCATTATCGAAAAAATTCCAGCTGATGCCTTGCGCAGCAGTGGTGAGCGTGGTGTCCGCACTGAGTGCACTCTGCAACCCCGACTGCACCAGCGGTAACTCGCGGCCATCCTTGCCTTCGTTAAGGATCAGTGTCCATGACAGGTTATAGCGTTCGGAGCGCACCGCAAGATTACTTTCGATCAGCTCTACCGCACTGCGAAAGGAATGCTTGAGAGAGTCGGCACTGATCAGCCGAGGCTTTTGCTCCGCAGGCTTGTCCTGCTTTTCCGCCCCTTTTATGGCTGCCCAGATGACGATGCCGAGCAGCAGCAGGACGATCAATGTAAGACAAAGCAGTGTGACAATTGCTGTGTTATCTGACAAGAAGTTCAACACTGTAGGATCCTAACTGTCAGGCGTGAAAGTTGAGTGGCGCAATCAATGCATCAAAAGCACCTGCGTTCGCCGACAGTGCCTCGCGTACCGGCCACGACTGCCACAACCAGAGCAGTTCCGATAAGCCGAGCAAGAACAGCAGCGCCAACAGTACGATGACGCCACTTCGGTTGATTCTTGGCAGCCGCCTGGCAGCGATGTGCGATAAGGTGCTGGCATAAGGCTGCTCCGACAAAGTGCGGTCGCGGCCTTGCATGTCTGCCGGCCGCATATAAATAAACTGAAACAGCTCGCGCCGGTATTCGGCGATTTTGCTTTGTCCCGCATCGCCGCGATAACGCCCCTGAAATCCGAGCGAGAGCAGATACAGGTAAAGCCGACCGACATTGCGCCGCGCTGCTTCCCGTTCGCGCAGCAGCTGGTCCAGATCGTCAAATACGCGTTCGCCGGCAAAGCTGGATTTGAACAGAGTGGCTTCGATCAGGACATGGCGCCAGTATGCGCGTCCCGCCCAGTCGGTATTGAGCAGCACCTCGTCGGCCAGTGCCGCTTTCAGGAACCGGCCTTGCACTTCAGCCTCGATACCGGCTTTGCCGCCGATGCGGCGCGCTTCCAGCGTCTGCAGCTCGATCAGCTGGCATAACTGGCTACTCAGCGACTCGGCTGCCGATTTGGCATCGGCCTCGCCCACCTGCCCTGCGGACTGCGCCAGGCTTGAAAGCACAGCAAAAAAATCGCGGAACTGAACCGAAGCCAGGTCTGATCCTTCACTGGTCGTACTGCCTGCCGTACTACCTGTCGAGCTGAGTTGCAGGCGCTGTGAAGGACTCTGGGTCGTCGTTATATTTGATTGAATGGCCACGATCATCAACCCTTAATGAACAGAACCACTTCATGGGGACGCTGAGCAAGCGTACTTTCATTCCCGTTACTGATCAGCAGTGGCTGATCGGCGACAATGAAGCTGTCCGACACCTCGATACTAAAGAGGGTATAGCCGGAACTGGAACGCAGGCCCAATTCCGGTGCATCATCGATACGCCGCCGCGGCGCACCCAGCACCCTGCGATCGGTAAGCGAAGTCCACACAGTCTCGGAGCCAATCACCGCGCCGGACATCCACTGCGACAACTCTCGCTCCGGCTGACCACGCAAGCCGATGACCAGCCGCGAACCAACCCAGTCCGGCTGCATCGTCAGCGAGAACGCCTGACCATCATAACCAAACGTGCACGTCTTCCACTCCTGGCTAACCTCGTCGACGAGATCGGAAAGTGCGCTCAGGACGGCATCGAACGCGGGATAAGCGTCGGTGTGGTCATACGCCGGCGGAAGGATCGGGACTGCGCCGGGACGCAATGTCGCCAACGGACCGAGTTGGGCGCACAGCGCGAGATACAGGGGCACCGGCTGCACGATCGGACAGCGCAGCAACGCCTCGAGTACCGGCAAGTTAAGGATCAGGCTGGACAGGCGCGCTTTTTGTTCAAGTATGTTCAGACGGTCTTCTAGCCGCGATGAAGGTGATGCGGTCTGCCGCGCCAGGAACACGGCCTTGCTGCGCATATGCGCAGCAAGCAACTGGGCGCGCTGTCGTAATGGCGACGTGGCGGGCACTTCCAGCATGGCCGGCAGTGTCGTACCGCGGCGCACGATTTCGTTCTCCTTGCGCACGGTCATGAGGCGCAGAGAGACATACGCCGCTGACGGTACCGGCCCTGCGGTCAACGACAGGTTGATGGCCATGCGCGGAATATCCGCCGCCAGTGCCTGAGACACTTCGTCTTCGACCAGTTGTCCTTCGATACCGCGGAACATGGTTGGCTGTCCGGGCGCACGTTGCGACCGTGTTTTGCCGACCACGAGATAAACCGACAAATCCTGCAATTCCATGTCCGCTGACCATGGCGATAGATCCAGTTCGAGGGATTGCCCCCTGGATTGCTCAACATCAAAGGTTGCCGCCATGCCATTCGGTAGAATGGCCTCAATGGAGAATATGCGTAACAGTCCGGTGGTCAGCAGTGCTTCATCAATCACGAGATTGCGAACGCCCCAGCCATAGGGCTGCGTTGCCATCGATTGCCAGGCCAGAAGCGAGTCAATCCGCGCGCCCTCTTGCTGAAAATGCTGTGGCGTCAGCAGCATTCCTTCATGCCACTGAATGCGGTCCGGTAGAGGATGAGATGTCATTAAGTGCGTTCCATGTTCTACTGCGCGGCGCCAGTTTTGAATTCACTGACCGCGAAACTTTGTGCATTCAACTGCACTGAATAACCTGTGTTATTAAGAAGCAGCCGGGCACGATGTTCGCCGGGTGCGGCGTAATTGGCAAAAACAAACGCCGCCCATGCACGCTCTTTGCCAAAATGCTTCTCATCCAGCCGAACCGCTTGCGTAGGAACCATTTCATACTGATAAACGGTAAACGCCTCAGGAAAGGTACGCTGCAGATCTCGTCGTGAGGTGAACCACTTGGAAGCAGGCATCGTGAGCAAGGCATCCAGTACCGCTTTGTCTTTAACGAGTACCAGGTCGACCGCCAGTGCGCTATTGGCATTGGCATCATCTGCAGCGGAGATGGCCACCGATCTCCAGTCCGGTTGCACGGGTTTTGGATCGAGTCCGATTAGCGCGCGCGATCCCGCTACAACGCTATCCATCGCGCTGCATCCGGAAAGAGCGACGAGCACAAAGACGATAAGCAGCACCCGGCTATAGCGCTCCGGGTGCCGATGCGGGTTATGGATGTCAGCGAGGCTGCGATTCATGGAGAAACCCCGACACCGGATACGTCTCGCATTGAAGCATCGTCATTTTCATTCATTGGATTCGTCGGTACTTGCATCGAAGTGGCTTTTATATGGCAAATGGGATGGTCTTACGCAAACCGAATCCGACACCGGCGCAAAAAACCGCTAAGAATGCTACAGCCAACAGAAAAGATCCGAAAATTACCTGCTTTCGATCCAATGTCAGCGTTATTGAGAACGCATGCCAGACCTCAGAAACTTGCCCAGTATTAATATACAGCCCATCAGAGACGAGCGCAAATAATGCGGATGACACTAAAAACGACAGCAAATTGCGTGCGCCTTCACAGATCCCTTCAATCAGTATAAAAACGGGTAATACAGCTTCTAAGGGCAATCCCAATGAATCCATGACGAAGGTCCCCAGAATCACGGACTTGACGCCGATGAGACCGACCGACCATAGTGCAGCCACCCACGACAGCAGGCATATCATGCTCACTTCGCCCAGACTTAGCGTGTGGCCATAGAGGTTGGCGATGAAGATCGCCAGTACGGAGAAAAACAGCGCCTCGCCGGCTTTGACGAAGACGGGGGCAATCGGCGAATACAGCTCCACCAGGCCACGGCTAAATCCAAGCCTGACGCTCATGCTATGGATAAACCCGGGTACGGCCGCCACGGCCACGGGAGAAAACAGACATACCGTGATCGGCTCGCGCAGCGCCATCAGGACTTCCAGCGGCGATTTTTTCAATCGCCATGCAATCACGCTGATCGAGGCAGCACAGATCAGCAATGCAGCCATAAAAAAGGCACCGAGAAAGCTTTTTAATAACATCAGGACTTCAATACCGGCACTGCTGGTAGCTGCTGCCGCGAGCACGAAGGCCGCTGCCGGCAGCAAGGAATTAAAGCGGTTGACCAAGGATTCGAGCGCGCGATAAATGCCTTCGAGGATGCCGGTCAGATGCGCTGACGCCTCCGGCTTCTGCGCTGCCACCGCGATCCCGAATACCAGCACGCCGATCAGGATGGAAGGGAGCGAGCCGAACGCCAGTACGGCGTAGAAGTTGTCCGGAATGATGGAAGGGATTTTCCATACGTCTTGTGTATCGGCGCTGATGTCGCGCAAGGAAATCATGTAATGCGACTCGGACCTCAAGGCAAACTCGCCCAGCGCCTCGGCTTCGCTGCCCGAGATACCCATACCGGCCGAAGTCAGGCTGGCCACAAGAATGCCGACTGCAGAGCACGCAAGCATCGCGAATACCGACATCACGATCATCAGCAACAACCGTCTTCCGCTCTTCGGCAACGATGGCAAGCGTTGCAATCCAAAAAATACCGCCAGCACGACAAATGGCAACGATGCCATCTGAATCAGCGACAAATACAACGTCGATATCGCGGACATGATCGAGACACTCGACGGAAACAGCGTGCCGGTCCAGCCGCCCAGCAGGACCGCAGCAAGGAGTGTCGCAGGATGCTGAAAGATTTCCCTGAGCTGAATGAGCGGCCGCTTCTGGATCATAGTTGCACCGGCTTCGGACAAATGACCGACACTGCCGCGCAGCCCGAAATCACGGTCACCACGGTTCTCGCCATCGCACACACCGGATCGACTGCGGCGAACAGGAGGAATACCGCTTCAAACGGCAACCCGAGATAGCTGCAAGTCGTGCCAATCAAGGAGATGGTGACGATCCCGGCCATGCCCGCCGACGCGAACCCCAGCATGATTGACACAAGCATCAGCAAGCCGACGTCGACCGCTGAAACAGGACGGCCGTACAACGCGGCGATAAACAAGGTGCCGCAAATGTAATAGGCGACCGGTCCCATCCGCAGCAGCGAAATGCTCAACGGCACCAGTAACTCGACCCGGGAACGTGCGAAATTGAGTTTGTTGACGAGGCCACTTACCATCGCCGGCATACAGGTCGCACTATTATTGGTCGCGACACCCAGTGCAAATGGCTCGCGCATGGCAGCCACCACGGTTTTCAGCGGCACATTGGCACGGCGGCCGATCAGCGTCATCGCAAGCGCCAGCAGAATTACGCAAATGACCAGGAATGCCGCCACAAACCCGGCCATGGCCTTGAGCGGCTCCAGTCCAGTCTCCGCAATCTGGCTGGCGGTCATGCAAATCAGAATGAACGGTATGGGCAGATTGACCCAGTGTGTCAGCGTCTCGCAGGCGACATAAATGGTTTCGAGCGCGTGATTCAGGCCGGTCGACATGCGGGTCGGTACCTGGCCGACGGCAAATCCAAACAACAGCGCAAAGACGAGGGCCTTGAGTGTTTCACCGTTTGCGAGCGACGCAAAGATATTCGATGGGATCAGGGACTGAAGAATATCTTGCAGGCTCAGTTCCTTGGGCGGCGCCTCCGGCGTTCGCAAGGACATCTCGGTATTGGTCTGGTTTGCATCGATGCTGACGATATCGCCAAGTGCGGCAAGCGTCGCCGCCGGCAAGTTGCTGCCCGGGCGGAACAGCAAAGAACCAGCTGCTGAGAGAACGGCGGTGACTAACGAGATGGCGATAAAGACAATGATGACACTTTTGATAATCCTGCCTGCGCCGCCATCGCGGTATAGACTTTGCAAGCTGAAGATGACGGCCGAAATCATGAACGGCAAAACGATCATCTTGAGCAGGTCGACATAGACGATACCGATGACTCCCAAGTGCTTGGAAAATGCCGGTGCGGCCCAGCCTAATGCCCCGCCCGCCAGGACGCAACCCAGCACGGTCCACGGATTTAAGGCCCAGCGTTGAAAACGGTGCATTCCGGTTGGGATATCCACAAGCTTCTCTCTAGTTCATCAGTTTTAATACGCTGGCTACCGTCGGCTTATCCGGACGTTGTGCAATCACCTCGTTGACGAACGACAGCAAGGTCGCATCGCGTACTCCGATCATCATGCTTAATGAGGATTCCAGATCATTGAATGTCACGGTGCGCAAGGTCAACGCAAGGCTTGGATCACGACGCAAAATAGCCATCACTTCCAGTTCATCACGATAGGCGGCGACAACATCGCCTTTTTTGACGGCTGCGACCGCAGCCGGCCAGCTGGGATAGGGAATGATCTTCGCGTTGGGAAAATTCCGGCGCCCGAATTCCTCCCACGACGAACTGGCGATCACGCTGATTTTGCCGGTAAAGTTGCGGAGAACCTGGGGCGGCGGACGTCCCCCTGAAAGTTCAGCAAACCGCACACGGTGGATCAGTAGCGCATGCCCAAGACGCATGTAAGTGCTGGAGAAATGCACAATCTGTCCACGCTTCAGGGTTTTGGCGAGCCGGCTGATACCGAGATCCGCCTGTCCGTTTGCAACGGTTTCAGCCACGCTGTCGTAGGTTTCCGGGGACCGGTCAAAGCGTACCGGAACGCCCAGTTCCTTCCCGATCAATCTGGCCAGATCGACATCCGTGCCGCTCAGTTCCCCATTTTTTTCAGAGAAGAACGGTGGATTATCTGTCTTGAGCATGGCAACAACCAGCTCACCGCGGTTGACGATGCGCGCGATATCCGGCGCCAGCAAGCGGCCATCGGCGACCCGCACCAGCGGAGACTGCAATACAGGTTCTGCCGGCACTGGTATCGGAACCGTGGCCGTTAATGAAGAAACGGCGGCCGGACGGGTGAGCGCGACCTTTTGTGAGGTAACAGGATCAGCGAATGCCGACCCATGCGCACAGGCACACAGCAGGATCAAGCTTCTGAATAGCTTCCCGCCACCGAACCAGCGGGGTGGGAGAATCTGTCGGGCAGGCGAACTGGCATTCATCATGGCCTCTTTCAGGGAGCTGGCTTGGGCGTCCAGGCCGCTTTTTCCACAAGCGGCTTGGCAGCAGCGGAAATCTCGGAGGTCACGCCGCTGGCCGTACGGGTAACGGCTGCTGCTTCTGCCTTGGCGCCGGCGACATAAGCAGCCGGCGTTGCTTTTGTCTTAGGGCCACCCATCAGCTGTCCGATCTGGAAGCCAAGCGTAAAAAGCAGCGCCAGTAAAGAGACGCCGCAAAACAGGGTTAACGCTATCAGGCGCGGTGTGAGGCTGAATCGGTATTCCATGGTGGTCACACTAAAAATGGTTAAGGAACAGCTACGGTAAATTGACCGGGTACCTCAATGCCGATCACTCCGCCCCACATGCACATCAGTTTCGAGGAGTTATTCAGTGTCGGCATATTAGCGGTTAACACCGTCGGAGCACCGGTAATCCATGGCGCTGTCGTGGCAGGAATACAAGGCATCGGTGTCAGCACGCCAAGGGCAGCGGCCGTTGCGGCGGCCACCATGGGGTTGGAAGGCGACTGGCACATCCCGAACGGCAGGATGTTCACCATCGGCTTGTTGTCCATGATGTTGGCCGCCGGCGTCCCTGTCAGTACCCCATTGACAGGCAGTACGACCAGGCTTGCAGGCGCTACGCCAAACGTGCAGCGGATCATGGCGCCCATGCAGACTTGTTGTCCCATCAGCCTCCCCTTACCAGTTTTTGCAGCCGGTCCAGCAGATCGGGCGCAGCGGCGGCATTATCGGTGCGCCGACCTTTGGCGTCATAACGTGCGGGCTCGCCTGCCGGCACACCATTTCGGTAGTTCACTTCTTCCATCAGTTCACCATCCGGCCAGAAGCGCCGCATCGGCCCGTGCAAAATGTTGGCGCGATAGACGCAGGTCTGGACAATCGTGCCCTGCCGGTCGAAGTCGACCGATTCGCCTTCCAGCAGCCCGGCCTGATAATGCGATTTCCGCATTCGTACGTTTTCGTGGAAAAATTCTGCCGGTCCCTGAATCTGCCCTTTGACGTAGTTCATCCTTGCAGTCAACAGGCCCGCTTCATCATACGCCAGCGACGGTCCTGAAAGAACGCCACCCACCAGATTTTGGACCGATACGCAACGTCCATTGACATACATTTTCATGATGCCATGCGCAATTCCGTGCACATATTCGGAGTCCTGCGCCAACGCACCCTCTTCCGTATAAATCGTCATCCGTCCGTGCAATACACCCGCCGCGTAATGCGCCTTGAGCACGGGCACACCGCTGTCACCAAATTTTTCAAGCAGACCGTCCAATTTGCCATCGATGAGCCAGCAACGCAGTACGGGCTGACCATCACTGCCCAGTTCTTCGATCAGTTGCGGCACGGTTCCGGCAGCACCCGTTGGCTCTGCGGCTTGTTGCGATGCGTCGTGATGATCAGGAAGTCGGTTCATATCAGTTCAGCTTTACCAGTGAACCTTTGAGGACCAGCATTCCGCCCGCTTCCACGGTGTTCATGCCGTCGGCTTTGCTGCTGATCACCGGTGCCTTGCTTTCGATCTGCGCGGTACCCTGGCTCACGATCTTGAGTCCCTTGCTGGTCAGATTGGTACCGGCCTCATTTGTCAGGGTGGTGCCCGCCTTGGCATCCAGCGCCGTACCGGCATCCAGCTTGAATGCGGTTTGTGCCGTCTGCTCGATCGCCGCACCGGATTTGATTGTGATCCCGCCGGTCGCTTCGATGGTTAATTTGCCATCAATTTTGAGTTGATAGTCACCTGTTACCGTATGGGTAAATTTACCGGAGTTGGTGTGGCTTTCGTCACCGGTCACTTCCAGGGTGCGCGTCCCCTTGACCTTGTGGGTTTCCTTGCCTGTTTTCAGTTCGATGGTCCGGTCACCTTCGTCCAGGGTATGGATTTCCGCACCTTTTTTCACGGTGGTCGTCAGGGCGTTTTCGATCTCGACCAGCATATCTTTCTGCGCATGCATGTACAGCTGCTCGGCATCTTTCTTATCTTCGAAACGCAGTTCATTGCCTTCCGTTCCCTGCTTGGACGAACGGGTGCGAATCACCGTTTGAGTCTGGTTTGCCGGCAAGGTCACCGGGGTCGTGTTTTCACCGTTGTACACACAGCCGGTGACCAGCGGACGTTCAGGATCACCATTGAGGTAGGTGATCACCACTTCCTGGCCGACCCGGGGCAAAAACAGCGCGCCGAAACCTTTGCCCGCTGCCGACTGCGATACCCGTATCCAGGTCGAACTCTTCTCATCCTTTACGCCGTCACGATCCCACGGAAATTGCACCTTGATACGGCCATGTTTGTCGGTCCAGATTTCTTCACCGCTGGGGCCGACCACCAGTGCGGTTTCGCATCCTACCGCACGCGGCCTCGGCGTCTGGACAGGAGGCCGAAATGGCACCGTCGCCGGAAACGCCTCAAACGAATTCGTGTACATATCGTCGTGTGCGGTATGGTGAACCCGCCGTAACACAAATGCCGCATTCAGGCTGGTGACAAAATGATCCTGGAGCGTGAACTTGGTCCCTGGTGTAAACGGGTAGCAAAAACTGTCGCCCCGCAGTATTTCCGCCGATACCTGGCTGGCTTCCACGCGTAATTTGGCAACAGCATTGCCTGCCGCAACCGCCAGATGGCCGGTAGCAAATTCATAAGCCGCACCATCGCCGGCAGCAGCCGAGTGTGTTCCTTCGAGCGAGGTGCTCGGCTGGACAAAGTCGTAATCGTTGACAATGGCCTTCTTTAATGCAATGCCGCTTTCATACGCAAACCGCGACACTGTATCAACGGAATTTTCCATGCCGGTTTCCGGAAAAAACCGCACTGTGGCAGCGCCCGTACAGCTTACAAAATTCGACGTTGCATCCCCCAGCACCATGGTGTGACCGCTGCTGGTATGGGTAAAGAAATAGAAGATGCCCGCCTGCTCCATCAGACGGGAAATAAAGTCGAACGCGGTTTCATCGTACTGGACGCAATAGTCCAGCGAGTCATAGGTTTGCGTCAGCTTGTCGTCGAAGGTAATGCCATATTCCGTCAGTACTGCCTTGATGATGTCCGCAACCGATTTCGTCTGGTAGATCTTGCGGTCGCGCGAGAGCGTCAGCAGCCACAGCTTCGGTACGAGTTCTACCTCGTAGCTGGCGAAATCCCGATTAAAACCGCTCTGGACAAAGCGCGAGACGATCCCGGTAATGTAACGGGCAGTGCCGCCTTTGATCGCCATCTTGACCGTCACCGACTTGGCGACGATGCTAGCCGCGCTCAGGCTGGTTTTTTCGGAACGCATATGCAGGTTGAACTTGAACAGTTCCGAAATACCCTCGCTGCCTTCCATGGCGTCGAGCAGCAGATCATCTGTCCCAAACGGCGTGGTGACTGTAAGCAGACCATCCGCTTGTTTGAATCCGGATCTCATGCGTGGCTGCCGAATTGCGTGCCCAGGACGCTATCCTGGAAATCAAATGCAAACTGATTATCCGGCGACACATGCATGTGGATCGCGGTAAAAGGCTGCAGCATCGACATGCGTTCCAGCACCAGCGAGGAGAGTTGCGGCAGCACTGTTTGCGTCAGGATGAAATCGATATTACGCGCGCCGCTGTCCACTTCCGTGCAACGTGCCGTCACCAGCTCGGTCACCTGATCGTCCCAGGTAAATTTTGCGTTATGGTTCTCTGCAAACCGTTGCGCCAGTTTTTCCAGTTTGAGATCGACGATGTTCCGAATCTGTTCGTCGCCGAGCGGATAGTACGGCACCAATACCACGCGTCCAAGGAACGCCGGGCTGAACTGGCGCAGCAATACCGGCCGCAGTCGTTCGGTCAACTCCGTCACGTCGGGCCGCCTGCCGGATTCGCAAGCCTGCGTGATTACATCCTGTGCCGCGTTTGAGGTCAACAGGATCAGCGTATTTTTAAAATCGATGGAGATACCTTCGCCGTCTTCCATCGTGCCTTTGTCAAAGACCTGGAAGAACATCTCCAGCACATCCGGGTGGGCTTTTTCCATTTCATCGAGCAACACCACGCTGTATGGGCGACGCCGGACCGCTTCGGTCAGCACACCGCCTTTTCCATAGCCAACGTATCCAGGCGGCGCGCCTTTCAAGCTGGAGACCGAATGCGCTTCCTGGAATTCGGACATATTGATGGTCACCATGTTGCGTTCGCCACCGTACAACATATCGGCCAGCGCAAACGCGGTCTCGGTTTTTCCGACGCCGCTTGGCCCCACCAACATGAAGACGCCAACCGGTTTGCCGGGGTCATCCAGTTCCGCGCGGAAGGTTCGTACCCGCCGCGCGATCGCATCCAGCGCCTGATCCTGCCCGACGACGCGTTCGCCAAGCCGGTCTTTCAGATGCAGCACCGTGTGGATTTCATCGGCCAGCATTTTGCCGACCGGGATCCCGGTCCATCCCGAGATCACGTCAGCGACGATGTTCGAATCGACGCACACGGGCACCAAAGGCTCGTCATCCTGTATGGCTTCGAGTCCCTTCTGCAAACGCTGCAACTGGGCTGCGCGTGACGCCCGAACGTCTTCATCGGCTTCTTCACCATTGTTAACCGAATCGGCGATTTTCTGGCGCAGGGAGAGAATTTCCCTCACGGCACAACGTTCATCCGACAGTTTCTCCGACAGCCTGGACTGGCGTTCGCGCGAACTCTTGAGCTGCTTTTCGGACCGACTGATTTCCTCCGCCCGGTCCTCGCCGCGTGCATGCTGTTGCTGCATGATGCGCAACTCTTCACTGATCAGCATGATCTCGCGGTCAAGCGATTCGAGCTGGGATGGGGAACCTGACTGGCCGATTGCGACCCGTGCGCAGGCTGTGTCGAGTACGCTGATTGCCTTGTCAGGCAACTGTCTGCCCGTGATGTATCGGTCGGACAGTCGCACGGCGTCGAGCACGGCTTCGTCGAGAATTTCAACCCCGTGGTGTTTTTCAAGGGTTGCTACCATGCCGCGCAACATGCCGACTGCAACTTCCTGCACAGGCTCTTCGACCTTCACTACCTGAAAGCGGCGCGCCAATGCGGGATCACGTTCGACGTATTTCTTGTACTCAGCCCAGGTCGTGGCCGCAATGGTACGCAGTTCGCCGCGTGCGAGCGCGGGCTTGAGCAGATTGGCCGCATCGCCCTGCCCTTCCGCGCCACCGGCGCCAATCAGCTGATGCGCCTCATCGATAAACAGAATGATCGGTGTGGCCGATGCGCGAACTTCTGCAATCACTGACTTCAGGCGGTTTTCAAATTCACCCTTGATGCCTGCTCCAGCCTGCAGCAAACCTAAATCCAGAGTACGAACCGACACATTGGCGAGCGCCGGTGGAACCGCGCCTTGTGCGACGCGCTGCGCAAATCCTTCCACCACCGCTGTTTTGCCGACACCCGCTTCACCGGTAAGAATCGGATTGTTCTGGCGACGGCGCAGCAGGATATCGATGATTTGCCGGATCTCTTCATCGCGTCCCCGGATCGGGTCTATCCTGCCTTCGCGGGCAAGCGCGGTCATATCCACGGTGAACTGGTCCAGCGACGGGGTCGCACTGTGACCGTTGCGGCCGGATGTCAGTTCCGGCATGCGGCCGGGGCCTGATGCACTTAATGTACCTTCCGTGCCGTTCGGCACTGTGTTGGCGTTAGCATTGGCGCCGGGTGCAATATGACCCGATTCGCCGGCATCTTCTGCCGATCTCGCGAGCAGCGTCGGTAGTTCGGCCCGAAGTTGTCCACGCGGGATTCTTAACAGATCGGGTGCAGTCTCGATCAGCAGGCCGCGCAAACTATCGACTTCAAGCATCGCGAGGATGACGGTACCGGAACGTATCTGCTGGCTACCGAGTAGCATCGAGCTTAGCAGCCACGCTTCCTGAAACAGTGGCATGAAATGCGGCGACAGCGCGGGCGTGCGACCATTGCCGCGCTTGAATCCGTCCATGCTGTGCTGCAATTGTGTTGTGACGGTATTGGCGTTGACCTCAAAACGTTCAAGTACCAGCTTGAGGTCCGGCGCTCCGGATTCGATCAGCCTGACCAGGAGATGCTCAAGCTCCACGTTGAACTGGGTTTGCTTCACGCACAATTCGGCCGCCTCCACCATCGCGCGTTTGCACTCGGGATTGAGCTTGGACAGCAGGGTACGGATATCGATTTCCATGGCGATCAGGTTCTTTCTGGCGACGTCTGGTTACGGTCCGGCACTGCTGTTGCCGGTGAGGTTGCCGCTTGCAGCATGAAGCAAGGTTCCTGGTAACGCACAGGGGCGCGACCTTCCGTACCCTGGAATTTGCTACCGGCCGGACTGCAAAGCCAGGCACTCAGGCCCAGACGTGGGGCCAGCGGGTCTGATTGCCCAAGCCGGGTCGACGGCTGGTTCTTGAGGTCGAGCCGCACGCTAACCTGTATATCGCGCTGCAGATGACGGGCAACTAGCCAGCCCAGCAACGCGCAGGCTTCGCCGCCCGGCAATAAAGATGAAAACAACGGTGCGTCAAGCGGCAGGGTCGACAGTTCCATGCCGGCTCCCTGATCCCACGCGCGTGCGCCGAGGGAGGCTCCCATGCCGAGGCGCGACTGCACGCCGAACGCTTGCTTCCTGTCATACAGACAGGCCTGCTCCTGAGTCGCCAGGGCATTCCAGCCACCGATGAACTGGCGCCCCGAAAAATGTACACCGAGCCGGTCTCGCACTACCGCAAGCAGTGAAGCCATCGATCGTGGCGCCGCGCCCTGCACACCGGCGTGACGCAGCCAGGCTAGCTCGCCATTGGGTCCGCGCGCGCCTTCCGTACGCCCCAGTCCGGACAACGCATCCAGACTGCGTACCAGCGGTGCATCGGCAACATCGTCCGCGGCCAGTGCCAGATGATGCTTGCGCCGGCTGCGGTAAAACAATCCGAGCACGCGCTGGTTAAAAATATCCAGGAAATCCAGCCCGGCATGATCGCGCATGCGACGCCGTTCCAAGAGCATCTCGGTAAACGGCATCGGCAGGGAACCTTGGGCACCCGCGAGCGAGAACGCGCTCGACTTCAGGGTCAACGGGGGTCCTGGCCGATCGCTGTCGGCAATACTGCTGATGTCGCTGGGCGCAAAAGCCAGATCGACCTGCGCCGCCAGCCGCACCGCTTCATCGACACCCAGCGAAGTGCCCACGGGTGCGCGTGCGGGCTCACTGCGTTCCAGGATACTGATCGCCTGGAACAAATCGAAGTCATGCGGATTCTCCCGCAGCAGGGACATCAGATCAGACATTGCCGTCCACTCATTGCGGGCCACTGCATCCACGGTTCGCCACCGCGCTGGACTGACAACCTGACGAAGGAATTCGCCGCGGTATACAGCGCGAAAAAGCGTGACAGCACGCCCGCCAGGACCAGTGGTGAGGTACCGACAAACGCTTCGACATCAAATTCAAGACTGATGTCCGTACCCCGGCAGTGGCCGCGCCAGGTATCCGTTCCCAGCCTGGCCGTTGCGACCGTTGCGGTAAGGTTCTTGATGCCACGTACCTGTGCCTGGTCGCGCGCGCTGTCGCCGGCAAACAGCATGAGCATCTGTTGCAAGGTGTGCACGCCATTGGTGCCGTCCACCAGCGAGCGATGATTCAGCCGCAACAGTGATACCAGCGACCACAAGGCCTTGGCTGACATGACGGGTGGTCGTTGCGAACTCGGCTGATACAGCGTACGGATGCGCGTCGAGCTTGAAATCCCGTCGCCAAAGAACCGGGTCCCTGGCGATATCTGCTCGGCGAGCATACGGTTAGTACATAGTAACTGCGCGTAGACGACCGGCTCGTCCGGCGTGACGTGCACATTGCTACGGTCAATAAAACTGAGAAACACATCCGTTCCGCTGATATCCTTGCGCAGGCTCATCTCGCGGCGCATCGACCAGCAGATCGACTTGCTCCCGGAGGCATTGTCATCCGATTGTGCAAACACGGATGGAATGAATTCCGGGCGGTCCGACCGTGGATCCGACGCAGTAACCGACACCACCGAATGCACTTCTGTCACGGCGTCGCGCTGGTAATCCGGGATCAGCGGATATTCATACCGCCGCCGGTCAAACCAGATCGGCTCGCTGGTCTTTGGAAAAAGATTGATGACCGGGACGCAACCAAGCAAAAAATTTTCTGCGGAGAGCAGCGACAGCACGCGTGCGCTCCGGTTAAAAATGAAGCGCACCGAAAAGCCCTGACCCGTGCCGAGCAGGCCACGCAAGCCGGCGAGGTCAAAAAACTGGAATTTCCGCGGAAATGCGAAGTACTCCTGCAGCAGGCCATATGCCGGATGCGCGTGCGACGGTTGAGGCAAGACTTCCTCGTTTTCGTCGAAGCCAACCTCGCGCAGATTACGGGGACTCAATCGATGGAGTACGCCCTGCCCGGTCAGCAGTTCAACCCGCTCAAGTCCGCTGATGAGCAGTTCGTGCAGGGGCATGGTGGTCAGCAAGTCGCCCGACAGGTGAAATCTCAGGCTGTCGAGTTCCAGTTCCGACACATCGATGCCGGCATCGCATTGCACTTCCAGACGCAAGGTACGCGTGTCTTCCAGTTTGGTCGCGGCAATCTGCAACGGCCACAGCGTCGTATTCCATCCCACCTGAAAGCGGCAATTTTCCCCGCTGGATGCGGTAGCGGACAGCATCGTGCCGCGCGCAACCTGCATGCCGGAGGTGACCTTTCCTTGGGACGAATCCAGCGTCATCTGGACTACGGTCATGGCAGGCACAGGTTGTGTCAGGCTGGGGCACAAATTATCCAGCATCGCGCCCGCAATCGTCGGAAAGTCCCGGTCCAGATCGCGATGGACGCGTGCCGTCATGAAGGCAACCGCCTCGATCAGACGCTCGGTGTGTGGATCGGGAGATTCGGCACCGGTCAGTGCCAGGCGTTGCGCAACTTTGGGATAGCGTGCGGCGAAATCAGCGGACTGCGTCCGCAGATACAGAAGTTCTCGCCGGTAGTATTCAAGAATATCGTCCTGCGTATTCACGGCATCATCCTCGAAGGCGCCTTTGCGAATCGCAGAAACATGATGCCAGC
This sequence comes from Noviherbaspirillum sp. Root189, assembly GCF_001428545.1. Classification (GTDB taxonomy): domain Bacteria; phylum Pseudomonadota; class Gammaproteobacteria; order Burkholderiales; family Burkholderiaceae_D; genus Noviherbaspirillum. The sequence continues at coordinate 144,853 of NZ_LMHZ01000067.1, read as the reverse complement.
ACCGCTCATGCTGCAGCCTCTACCTGGGCAGACTGGGTATTGAGCACAACATCGAAATTCACGCGGCACAGCTGCTTTCCCAGCATCACGGCGGCTGCGATCGTCGCGCGCGCACCGTAGTGCTTTTTCGGGTCCGGCTTCACGTTGACCTGTACATGGGATAGCCTGGGCTCATACATCTCAATGCAACGCTCCAAGACTTTCGCCCAGATTTCCAGATCAAGCTGTGACTGTGGCGACAGGCTCAAACTGTCGGGCAAACCGTAATGCAATACTGACGGTTCGCAGGTGAGGTATTCCTGAATCGTGAGTGCGTTTCGCACGTTGAACAGGCGTGCAAGATCGAGTTGCAATGAATGCTGCAGCCCGCCCGCATCCAGAAGCCGGCCGTCCTGCGAGGCATGGGCAACGCCGCTGAGCCGATCAAACAACGGAACAATCGACGCCGCGATAGCTTTTGACATGATCTCGAAACACTCTGTCGAAGTGACTAACCCGCCACCGATACGCTATCGCGTACGACATGGCGCTGGTGCCGGGTCTGGTCAGGGAAACTGCGGCATCCAGTGAACACTGAACGCCACATCCATCAGTCGGCCTTCATGGTCTCCAGGTTCCAGTTCCAGGTGCCTGTACCCTTCGCGGTCGAATCCGTCTTCTGCTGGGTAAAATCACACTTGATCTTGCTAAATGCCAGGGAGAAGGAGTCCGACGGGATCCCGCCACCACCTGAGGTGCTGATAGAGGAGATCATGGCGTTGGTGAACTCGTATTTAAACAAGCTCATATAGACGCCATTTTCCACACGACCTACGTGCAATGTGGCGGTACCGATCTTTGTGCCTTGCGAACAAGCCTTGTACAGCTCGGTCGTAGACAGGTCGGACATTTTGGTAAAGGTTATTTCTGAAAACGACGGACGGCCGGCAGTACGCTCGGTATTTGCCGAATCCATTTGCAGCGGAATGGCTGCGCCGTGCGAATACGACAATACAATGACCTTGTCTGTATAGTCCTTGACCTGGCAATTGCCCTTGATTGTGGTTCCCAGATCCAAAATTAATACGTCAGACATTACTGTCTCCAAATATAAGGGGCAAGATCAGATGCCATCATGGCGCCTGATCTTGCGGAACAGGTTGAAATTAACGAGAAATCAAGCCGCTGCGGCTGGCAATTCGGCGACCAGTCGGATCGATGTTGTCAGCTCTTCCATCTGGAAATGCGGACGCAGGAAAACCGTAGCGGAATACGAGCCAGGCTTGCCGGCAACTTCTGTCACATCAACACGGCCCTCTGCCAGCGGGAAGCGCGCCTTTTCACCCTGCGTTGCATTCGGGCTCAGCAGCACATAGGAGCTCAGCCAGTTGTTGAGGTAACTCTCAACGCTCTGACGGGTCTGGAAGCTACCAACCTTATCGCGCATGATGACCTTGATGTAATGCGCAAAGCGGGACGCGGCCAATACATAAGGCAAACGCGATGACAGCGCTGCGTTGGCGTTAGCTGAATCGAGGTTGTAAAGCTTAGGCTTGTTGACTGTCTGGCCACCAAAGAACGCAGCGAAGTCCGAACCCTTGGAATTGACTGCAGCGATGAAGCCGAGGTCATTGAGTTCTTTTTCGCGACGGTCGGTAATGGTGACTTCAGTCGGGCACTTCAGTACGACATCGCCTTCGTCGGTCTTGAAGGTATGCGCAGTCATGCCGGCAATCTTGCCGCCGCCTTCAACGCCACGAATCGCGGTGGTCCAGCTGTGCTTGGCGTAGGCGTCAGTGATACGCAGTCCGAGCTGATAGGCCGAGTTCGCCCACAGATACTTGGAGTGATCCTTACCGTTGACATCCTCTTCGAAATTGAAGCTTTCCACCGGAGAAGTCTTTGCGCCATATGGCAGACGGGCAGCGTAACGCGGCAACACCAGTGCGACATAGCGGGAATCTTCCGTTTCACGGAAACCACGCCATGAGGCAAGTTCGGCGCTTTCAAAGATCTTTGACAGGTCGCGTGGCACACCCAGTTCGGTAAATTCACCCATATCGAACAGGGAAGGCGCAGCGGCGGAAATAAATGGTGCGTGCGCTGCGGCTGCCACCTTGGACAAGCGCTGGAGCAAGGCGATATCCTGCGGATGACGACCGAAATAGTAATCACCGATCATTAATGAATAAGGATTGCCGCCGAAGGTACCGTATTCTTCTTCGTACACCTTCTTGAACAACATGCTCATATCATGATCGACCGCTGTTTCCAGGTCTTTCAGCAGTTCCTTCTTTGACACGTTCAGCAGACGCAACTTCAGGGTCGGACCGGTTTCAGTCCCCATGACCATGTCGTGCAGACCGCGCCATGAACCTTCGAGCTTCTGAAACTCGGGGTGATGCATGATCGCATTCAGCTGGTCGGTGAGGATGCGGTCGATCTCTGCGATCCGCTCGTTGATCATTGCCACCACGCCTTTATCGGGCGCGGTCTTCATGCCTTCATCAAGGATCTGGGTAGCGAACTGCCCGAGAAGGGTTTTCGCGTAAGCTTTCTGCGATGGCTCGATCGCCATCTTGCCTTCCTGGACGATACGGTCCAGCAGACCGAGTTCTTCAGTGGACGTGCTTGCTCCGCCCTGTGCAGCTTGACTAGTTGCCATAGTTTGACTCTCTGTTTTCGATTAGTAGATGAGCGCTGCGCGCTATCAGGCCGGTGCTGCCTCAGGTTCACCTTCAGCGGCTGCGGCTGGGGTGACCGGGCTGGCTACCGGGGAATCCGATGCGGGAGAACCCTGGCCCTTTAACGTCTGAAGTTCCTGGGTATTCTGGATAATGTTTTCCAGAAGTGCATCGAGCTCATCGTTACCATCGAGCTTGCCGAGCAAGTCGCGCAGTTGCTGGCGGACTTCAAGCAACTTGGCCAGGCGAGGAACCTGTTTGACAATCGCTTCAGGGTGGAAGTGTTCAAATTCGGTGAAATTCAATTCAACCTTCAGATTACCCTGTCCTTTCAGGGTATCCGGAACCGGAATATCCAGTCGCGGAGCAATCTTGGCCATCACTTCGTTGAAATTATCACGATCGATTTCAATCAGGCGCCGATCCTTGAGTTTCGGCGGCGGCACGAGAGGCTGCCCCGACAGGTCAGCCATAAGGCCGACAACGAGAGGCAATTCCTTTTTCTCGGAAGCGCCACCGGTTTCGACGTCATACGTGATTTGAACGCGTGGAGGACGATTGCGTCCCACCCATTTTTGCAAGCTGTCTGACATTCCTCACCCTCACTTAGATTTACCGGACTAGTAATCATTGGAGCTGGTCCCCCAAGGCGAGTGACCTAGGAGTCAGCATCGCTTTGGCTTTGGTTTGCACTCCGTCCCAAAGTGTGACTAGTTGTAACTAGTTCTAAGAATCAAGCTCATGGTAGGTGGAAAAAGTTCCACAAACAAGCAATTTTTTAATATTCATCAAAGAATTTTTGGCATTTAACTCATTTTTCTGACATCGCCGCAAAATGGTGCATTACGAAATATGTTAGGGCTAACCTCGTTGGCTGACCATGACGACCACGTGCTTTTAATACTGACTTTTCATGACAGCATCATGAATGAACGGGCTAACTTTTAGGGGCAGTGTGGGAGTCAGTTCATGGGCCCCTATCACTACTAGCACTACTAGCCCCGGCCAATCTATTCAGGGGGAACGCTTATCGTTTTCAGCCGAGCGCTTTGCTCGCAGCATCCGCCAGCCGTTCACGCAGTGCTTCCTTAAGTGCGGACTCCACGTCTTTCGCAGTGGCAGTGGAAGTCTCTAAAGATAAAGCGGCATCCGGCAGGGCTGGCTTTGCTGATCCTTTAACTGAAGTTGCCGCGCCGTTCAGCACGTCCGTCACTGGAATTTCGGGCGGAAGGACCGCTTTATCAATCGACACCTCCAATGCGCTTATTTTCGACTCGGCAGGATCAAGTACCGACGCTTTATTTATAAATGTATCTTCAGGTCCGTCCGACGGCGGCGCTATTGCCCTCGCGTCGACCGAGCCACTGGCCGCTTCTTTCGCAGCCAGTGCGACCGGGGCAGACGCATCGACGCCAATGGCATCAAGGTCGGCCAACTCAGCGTTCTTATCCTCCAGCGGAAGTGCGTCCACTATGCTTGACGGCGGCTTTTCATCGGAAGCAGAAATACTGTTCTCAGTCACACGGTCCTTCGGCAGGGCTTGCCGGGAAGAGCGATCCTGAATGCCGTTCGCATCGTCTTTCAGGACCGCACTCTTCGCCTCTTTTCCGCCTTCCGCGCTGAGGTCCAAAGCTGCATCCTGCTTGGGTGCGCTATCCGATGCAGGGTCTGATGGAAACTCAGTCGCGGCGTTTTTGCGGGGTTGACCTGTTTGTGGAGATGCGTCGCTTACCACCGTCCCGCGTGCGGCTGGTTCGCCTGGTGCGACGTCAGTCACCGCGTCATTCGCTCCGGCAGCATCCTGTTGTGACCGATTTATCTGATCGCTGGAATCCCCGCTATCTGCCTTATCTTTACGACCTGCGCCTTTGTCGTCTGGAAGCCCCGCGGATGCAGACGCGTCTGAACCGGTTTGCGCATCGCCCCCTTCGGCCGCTAATGTTGCTGCGCTATCCGATCGCGTCTTCTTGCTGTCTGCGGTCGCCGATGTCTGACTATTGTTCGATGTAGCCGCGTCGCTTGATGCTGCATCAGCTGCTGCGCCGTCAGGTGCATCTGTGCCCTTCCCGCTTTCCTGCTTGTTGCTCTGCTTATTATCGTTATTTATGTTTTCCGCACTGTCTTTCGCACTCTCTGGTTTTTCTGCCGGCTCGACGAGCGTACTCTCTCCGCCATGCTTAACCACTTCAGCATCAACGATCGCTTCTGCCGCAATGACATCGGTACGCGCCACCTCGACCTGTGCCTGGACTGCCTGAACTTCAACCAAGGTCGCATCAATGCCAGCCTGTGCCTCATTCTTGTGCGCTTCGGTCTGTGCTGTCACCTTCTGTGACGCCGACCCGACGTTATTCTCAGCCGCAGCAATCTCTGCCGCCAGAGCTTGTTCTGCTTCTTTGGCTTCTTCCGCGATTGCTGTCGCGCCGTCGAACTGGGCATTCGACTCCGCCAGAAGTTGTTCGCTTACCGGAGCATAGTGGTCAACGACGGATTCTGCTTCAGCGCTCGCTTCCTGTAACGAAGCTTCCATCTCGTCGAGTGCTTCATCCGCATTATCAGTCACAGCTTGCGCTTCGTCTTTCATGCGCGTCATCGACGTCTCAATCTCAGTTGCGGTGGCTTCGATATTGACCGCGGTATCGCACGCGCTTTGTGCCTCCGCACGCAGATTGTCGGAGGCGGCCCGGACCTCGGCCAAACCCTGTGCCACCTCGGCCGACGCGGTGTCGATACTGGTTGTGATGATGTCGTGGCATTGCTGGGCAGCCGCTTGCCAGTCGTTCAACGAGCCGGCATCGCTGATGACCGCTCTTACATCAGTCGGGATCTGGGCAGAGAATGTGGAAAATTTGCTGATAGTCGATTGAACTTCGACCGGTAAATCAGGAATTTCAATGGTCAAAGCGGAAATTTTTTGCGTAACCTGATCTGCCAGCGCCAGTACTTTAGACTCAGCCTGAGATATCTGTTGTTTCGCAGAGCTGCTCAACGACGTAATACGCGACTGCCATGACATCATCATTTGCGTGAGTTGATCAATCGGCTTCTGCGCCTGCATTTGCGCACTGGTCAGGGCCGAGTGCAATGTGCGCAAGCCCTCCTGCGCAAGCTCCGCTGCCTGCGCGACGGCTTCCCGTCCCTGTTGCAGGGCGTTCTGCAACGGCACGCTGGCTTCCCTGATCTTCTGGTCCACTGTTGCAACGGTCCGGTCGAGCAAGGCGGACAATTCTTGCTGCAATCGCTGTACCAGCGTCTCGCACTCCAGTTTTGCCAGACACGCATTGACACCGGCGCGGACTTTATTGAGCACGTCGTGCATGGCGGTCGCGGCAGCTTCGAGTTGCTTCGATAACTCGGGTGGAATCGCGCCGGCCATCTCGGAAATCTGTTGCAATGCCGCCTGAAGCTTCACCAGCAAAGCGACCAGGGCGTCGATCGCAATCTGCATCTGGGCAATGGCCTGGTCAAGCAGGGGATGCAACGCTTCCACGGCGGAGATTCCCAGGTCCATCAATCCGCTGGCTTGCGTACCTGCGGCCTCGACCGACTTGCGGGCGGTCGCAATTGCGGTTTGGGCAGTGGGGATCATGGTTTTCACGCCCATGAAAAGCGTGCGCGCCATCATTAGGGGCGGTGACTTCATCATGTAACGGGTGCACACCTCGATTGCGCGGTTGCACAGGTCCTCGGCCTGGTCGAGTTCAGCGCTGGCAGCATCGAGCGCTTGGTTGGCGGCAGCAACAAAGCCCGGTATGCGGCCTTTGATCTCTTCCAGCAAGCTCACCGCTTCGACGATTTTGGCGCGCACCGGCGCAAAATTCTCGGGTAGAGCAATCAGTGCGGATTTGGCTTTTTCAGCATCGGTGTCCAGCTCTGCGAGCAAACCCTGTATCTGTATGATTTCTTCGCCGACGACACCGACCACATCGTCGAGTGCTTGCTTGATCGTGTCCGCCCGCAATTCAAGTGAATCAATCGGCTGCAGCGCCTTTTTCAGCATGGTATCGACGTTCGATGCCGCTGCCCGCAGCTGATCGATAACGGCGTCAACCCGTGCGCGTGCCTCCGCCATCGGCTTGAGTACGATATCACCGACCCGGCCCAGTTGTGCTGCGCCGTCGTCAAACAGCGCGTCGCAAGCCTCAGCTTCCGTGCGCAATGCATTTTGCATGCGCTCGACATAAGCAATCTGCGCCTGCAGTGGCGACAGCAAATCGGCGCCTGTCTTGCCGACCAGATTTGCGGCGCCGCCGATCATCACCAAAGCTTTCGAGCTGGCATCATCGACGCCGGAAGTCAGATCCACAACGTTGTTCTGCAAGGTACCCCGCAATGCCTGGACTTGTGCCAGCGTATCGCTCTGGAGTGCCTTTGCCTGGGTCGTGACGGCCTGCGTCCCCAGTTGGGCCAGTTGTACCGATAGTGGAACCAGCTGACGGCCATACTGCTCGAACATGTCGGTCGTGCGTCGGGCCTGGGCCGCGAGCGCGTCGCCGCGCGCCGGCAGACTCTGAAAAAATGTCAGCTGAGAATCGAAATCCGGGACCAGTTTCGACAGCGCCGTAACTGTACCGGGCAAGGACTTTGCGGTTCTGGCAGCTTCGTCGACGACTTGCTGCACGGTCGCGACCTGATCCAGTAGTCGCTGCGGTATTGCCGCCGCATCCAGCCCAAGTTTGCGCAAATCGCTGGCGGCCGTGTTGATCGCTTCAGTGCAACAGTCCAGCACCGGCTTCGGGTCCAACATCGCGGGAATCGCCGCTATCTGCTCGGCGATGGCCTTTACATCGGCTTTCAGGGAATCCGCGCAACTTGCGACGTCGCCCGCAAATGCCTTTCCCTGCTCAGTGACCGTGGTAGCAGCGGCCTCCATGGACGACGCAATGCGGACCGCACTTTGCGGCAGGACTTCGAGGGAGCGTTCAATCACTTTCATTGCGTCATCCCTTTACCTGCCCTACAGTTCACTCAGCTCGGCGTTGGCACGCGTCGTCGCTTCGGTGATCGATGCGGTAATGTCCGCGACCTTCGTCGGTGCAGGCTCGAGCGACAATGAAGCAGACTCAACGCTCGATATCGAAGCAGTCACCTGCTCAAGCGACTGATTCAGTTCCGGCAGAACTTCGGCGCCTTCAATACGGATGTCTTCCAGAATCGGAAGAAGATTTTCAGCAACGGGCAGCGTTGGCAGTGTGCTCAGGGCTGGCAAGGTGGACAGCGCTGCGGCGGAGGCTGAGGATGCGGGCGGAGCGACAAGGCGCCCGGGCCGCGCGTGACGCGCATGCTCTTCCAGGACAGCCACCGCACCGGACTTCAGACGCCCTGCCAGCGCGTACAGCCAACCGTCGACGCCACCGTGTGCCGTGACCAGAGAGGGGCCGGAACGTTGCAGCACCCACTTGAGTTCAGCGCGTGCGCCTGGCTCGCTGAGCCAATACCGTAGATAATTAACAGCCTCATCGGCCGATGCGAAGTGGCGCCGTGCGCCCAGTACATGCGTCTGATTTGTCAGGCCGACGTTCCGAAACAATGCCTCTGCCGTCTGGCCGCCAGATTCGTAAAACGTCACGCGGCATGATTGCCGCCAGAGACTGGCCAGAGGATGGAGCATACGTTGGCAGTTTGATTTTTAAATTGGATGGTTGGGACTGCTAACTACGAATAACCTCGATGAATAGTAACATCGCATTCAGGAAATTTTCGAATTCCACGTTGTTATCGCGTTTGGGTGCCTCTTCTCATGTAACCACGTTGCACGTGCGATTCACTTGATTATCCTTCCGTGTCTTCCCTCTTGAGAGCATGAGCACGCCACACGTTCGCCGGGTGCATGGCAAGCTGGCATTACTGCCAGATGACGCTGTATTCGGGAAAGTCGCTTGCCCTCGCATATTTAGATGCGGCTCCTCCGCGTTCGCGCTGATACTGCTTTACCTTCGCATCTTTATTTATTTGAGATTCCAGATCAATTCTGACACCGGCAGGCGATACCGAGTTGTTGCCGAGGTGGGTTTTTTCACTCGAATCCTGAGACACCGGGGCTTTATAGCTCTTCATGCGAAAGTTGCTGAATCCATATTCTTTTAAAGCGCCACTCAATTGTGCTGCCAATGGCAACAGCATCTTTTCGAGGTCCACGGGATTTTGCGGATCTGTGTTTTCAAAGTGGAGCGGCTTTGGAACAGCGGTATTCAGCGCGTTAATCCTTGCGTATTCCGTTCTAAGTCTGACTTTTTCGCTTTCGCTTGCCGTTTTCATCGATGCTGCAAGCACCAGAAGCTTGTCGGCTTCCTCAATCGAATTAACGGAATTTCCCGCGTGGCATACCAGGAGTTCAATTTCGCGGATCTCAGTGCTCAGCCCGTCTTTTACCAGCATTTCGGTAATTTCCCTGGCTGTCCATTTGGTATTGGCACAGGTGAAGAAAGGCATGCGTTCATGCCCGTGCGCCAGAATGTATAGTTTGGCGTTGGGAGAAAAGTTGTCCGGGATCTCCTTTCCGCCCTCGAAAAAGGTGGCGGACAGATGCAGGTTCGAGATGAAATTGCCGCCACATAGTCTCATCTCGTCGTCAATCTTCGGACACCAGATAAAGGCCTGCTTGCTTGCAACCGGCTCCGCCAAGCTGGAAATATAAAAACTTAATGTACTGAATGCCTTCAACCGATTGCGGGCATCAGAGAACCACCTGACATTCTTCCTCTTGTAATCGTGCATCGCTTTACGCAGCGCCGTCATGCTCGGGTGTGATGGCGCGGCCTCATAGGCCCTCAGCGCGTCATCAATGCGTCTAAGATCAGCACTCCTCAGAGAATGTGTTTTTGTCTTTTCAAGCCAGTCAACATGCGTAATTTTCATAATTCGGGGCTGCGTTAATGGTCTACATGTCTACTGGCTTCGATGCGGCTGCCGGAAGTACTCCGTCACTCTTGCTGCGTCAACGGGCCTTCGGCGAGCGCTAAACTGCGTGCTTGCTTTGCACCTGATGTTGATAGGCGATGGAGAGCTTTTGATGAAGACTGCTCATGTAATTCGAATCCTTGAATTTCCGAATCAATGCGGTAAATCCCAAGGCGGTGATCACGAAATAGAAACTGCAGTACAGATAGACCGGGATCATCACGCTAGAGCCGGTCGCAGCGATCAGGACGTTGCATCGACTGACCAGTTCGCTAACGCCGACCAACGAGGAAGCACTCGATGCCACAAACGAAATCAAAAATGCGTTAATCCAGGTGGGAATGAACAACAATGCTGCGCCAACGTCGCCTTTGGACCAGGACCGATAAGCGACCACCAGACTTTCCGAGGTAAAGGCAAGCGGGGCAGCAGATAAACCGATCACTGCCTTGATCCATTGCGGAATATGAATGACCAGGTCCGTACCAGGGACTGTGAATTCGGCCGGAAACACAAACACAGCATAGAAGATCAACGCAAGTGTCGGCACACCACGCAGCAGTTTAGATATCTGACCCGCGACAAAAGCAGGTTTGCCCGTTTTCTTCACACGAACCCACGCTAGTCCTGCGCCGAGCAGCGTACCGAGCACAACTGCACTGACTGCAATGAAAACGTTCCATAAGAAGCCTTGTAACAAATATGGCGTCCATGTGAATAGAAAGATGATCGTATCAGTGAGCATAATTAGCACTCCTGGAAAGCAGCTTCTTTTCTACATAGTTAAAAATTTGCGTCCATATATTCGTGATCAGATAGAACGTGATCAGCAATACGGTCATGATCAGGAAGATGTTGCCTTTTTCTGCAATCAGCAGGCTGCTGGCGCTAAGCAATTCCGGAATTGCAATGGCCGATGCAATCATGGTCTGCTTGGTGAGATTGATCAGGCCTTGCTTGATCGGCCAGTTTGCATATTCTGCTGTCCGCGACAGATTGATGTAGGAAAGAACAAAAGCTGGTTCGTATGTCCGTATATGTTTGGCCGCCTCCAGGAATGCGCTCATGATCAGGCCCGATGTGTAATACCCCAGGCAAAATGCAGCAACCGGAAACGCAGGGACTTTGATGCCAAACTCACGCATCAGCCAGCCGCCGAATCCAAAGAAAAGCAGATACATCATGAGCAAAGGTGGTGTCAGTCGACCATAGGCCATGACGGCCGAGATCACCCGACTCATCCAGGACTGTTTTCCATCGATCGCGACTGCCACCGCAATACCAAGCATGAGGCTGATGACGACACTGCAAGCGATCAACAGCATGGTGTAAAACACGCCCTGGAAAAACTGCGTGCGGTCGTAGGGATCATAAATAAAGTTCAGATCGATTCCGGTCTGCTCCTTTATCCATAAGCCGACGGCCTGCAGACCCTTTACTTCGGCACTCGATACGTACTCGGCACTGCGACATTCTGCGGACCAGAGGCCCGAAGTGTTCCGGACACATGTGTACTGTCCTGATGCTTCACGCCGGGACCAAAGCTCTTTTTGTTTCAACAGCCAGTCCGTGGTTTCAATACCCCATTTCTTATTAGCTTCGATCAGCCATCCGGTCCGGTGCAAGTCGGCAAGCATATCGCCCAGCTTGAGTTCCAGTTCCGTGCCTCGTTCGGATCGCGCGATAAATACCGCGAGTGGCGTCACCAGCGCCTGCGTCAGCGGCATTTTGTAGCCAGCCCATTCCGGCTGCTTAATGGTGTTGTTTAATGCGGGTGTCGCATACAGGAAACCGGAACACTGGCCATCTTTCAATGCAAGATGCGCGTCGCGCACTGTCTTATAGTTCTGTAGCTTCAGCAGATAGCGTTCTGCCATTGGCTTATTGAAGTAGCTTCCCTGCAAGGCACAAATCGTATTGCCGCGGATTTTTTCCCAGGTATTGACTGCTTGATCGGGGCGGAACAAAACATTGACACTTGTTTCGTTATAGCCGGGTTCGACTGCGGTCGCGATCTGGCGCCTGGAAGCCGTGTCGCCCACGGTTGCAATCAAAACGTCAACGTCGCCCAACTCAAGCTTTTGAAAACGGTTTTCGGTCGTAATGCTGACCTTTTGCAGTTTCACGCCAAATCTTGCCGCCATCAGTTCCGCGAGGTCGCTCTCAAAACCGATCACCTCTCCTTGTGCATTGATCCAGTTATAGGGTCTGAAGTCGGTTTTGACACCGACACGCAAGGTACCCCTTTTCTGAACTTCCTCCAGCGTTTTACTGGAAGGGAATTGCTGCGCGTAGGCGTTGCATGCAAGGAGCACCAGTGCGAGGCAAGGAATGACTTTTCCAAATAACTTTCTAAGTATCATTGTCCTGCTCCGCCACGATGGCTTGATTTATTTATTTTGAGCACCCCTGAAGCTTCCGTTTTAACGGCCGCTTCTTGTTCAAATCAGCAATAATTGTTGCTTCTTGTCATGGGCGTATCCACGAATATTACCGTTGCAAAGTTGCTTTTGCCAAACGGTATTTACTGGCAGAGGCGCTTAAGCCTCATGCTGTCGTGATGAGCTGATGTGGCCATTTGTGAAAGAAATTCCGTTGGTTAAAGCCCGACTTGATGGGTATCGTGCATCGCAGCAAATAAGTAACTTCGATCCTGCAACGCGAAAAGTTGCTCCATGGAACTTTAATGCTGAGAAAGATCTTTCAAGTGACTAGCCGAAATACCTCTGGTATAAACTGAAGTCAAAGGTTTCCAATTGGAAAAGAATTTTCCGAAAGGTTGATTTTTAGACATATCTCTTTCGAGAGGCACTTTGGTATGCCCAAACAGCTCACCGCAGATTTCGTTTCCACCCATCGCGCACTGGCAGGCAGCAGGTTTTCTCTGGCCGCCTTCCCTGAGGCGGAAACTACCAGACTATGTGCGTTTGAACCCCCTCAGACTTATGAGGCATGGCTGGCGGCGACCAACGTGGACGGCTTTATGTCAAGCAGACTGTTGCACACCACGAAGTCACGTGGTGAGCGCCTGCAAAGGGTTGATCGTGCATACAAGGCATGGATTGAATATCCGGGTGCCGAGGGAATTACCCATGCCGGTAATGCGGAAAACCTGATGAATGCCCTGCAGACCTATATTGGCGTCACATACAGGCTCAATGGCACAGTCAAGGAAACCAGTATTCTCAGCGGAGATTACCGGGATGCCCGCAACCGCAACAATGTCATCAAGAACACGCTGGACCTGACCCGGCTCATTCATGCGCTCGGCGGAACCAGTCCCGCCTCGAATGAAGAGGCACGGAAGATGACGCGCAAAATGATGCTGACTTTACTCGCCAATATTCAGGTCGACTGGGACTGGAAAACCGATCTCCTGAGCGGCGCGGCGAGCGTAATCCCCGGCGTCAATGACGTTGTCGATAAGGCGGGAAAGGAAATGGCCGCCGAAATCATGCAAGTTGTGGAAGGCAGCGCCGCCGGATTAGCAGGTGGAGTTTATGTGGGATATACGCAATATCAGGAATATCAAACCCATGGCGGTGGCGCGAAAAAATTCCTGAAAGAGCAGTTCAAAAAATTCCAGAATTGGGTTGTCGAAAAGTTGAAAGACAAGTTTCCAGGAAGAGTATCTGAACTTATTGAACTCGTCGGCAAAGCACTCGGCGTTGTATTTAAATTTGTATGTAAAGCCGCTGGAGACTTTGTCGGTGCCGGCGCTGATATTTTGCAGGGCCTTGCCAGTCTGATTGAAGATGCATGGACCCGCCGCAGCATCACGCTGCAACAGTCTGAACTCGTGACCAGTGATGGCGCATTTGCGCTGATCCGTGCAGGGATTGACAGCGGGATCGTGCAGCGTCAGGCCGTTGCGGCATGGAAGGTTGTCAAAGGCACGATTTCCATTGCGGTGACAGCCACCACAGCGGCGCTTGCGAATAAGGTTGCCGATCTGGTGCTCGCCGGTTTCGAGTTCATCTTTAAAATGCTCTACACCTTGTTTGAAGAAAAACGCATTAAGGCGTTTTTGACCGAAGCGAAAATCCTGTGGCGCAATCTGAGCAATACGCCTGCAGTGCCAGTCGCATCAGTCGCATCAGTCGCACCACTCGTCAAAATGAAGGGCAGCAAGCTCGCGGCTGATGAGAATCCAACATTTACCGTTCCCCTGGTATCGCGTGGCACCATGCCGGAGTTCAAGGCCGCGCACTATACGCCGGATGATTTCCTGCACAACAGGAAAGCTGCGTATCTGAATTTCCTGTACTCGATGACCAAAGCAAGTCCAGTCATGGCCGCCATTGTGATGAACTCCGGCGTCATCGCCGAGCCCGATGATGTGTTCCATTCTGCGACGCCGCGCAGTACCGATGACGTGGGACGTGCCGCAGAGCACATCAAAACCTTGAAAATCGAGGCCACACGGCTATTCAAGGAATGTAGTTTCAAGGTAACCCCTGCACCGGTAACGGTGTTGTCAGGCGATTCCAACGAGATCTATCAACGGCTGTTGAATAATGCAAAAGGCGCTACCCAGCCAGTGCTGGTTGCTGCCTGAAGTTGACCGGGCCGCCGCAGGAATAAATTGTGGCTGGCGGCTTATAAGCTAGAGTATGCCACTGCCTGCGCTCATTAAAACTGCATAGTAATCGCTCGCCAAACGGCGAGCCTGAAAGTGGGTTAAAGCCCGTTCGCGCGAAGCGGGCAAACCGGCAGTATAAGGGTAGAGGTACACTCCACGACCAACGGGCATGCAAGCAGACGTTCACTTGCCAAATGCTTTAAAGTGACTATGGAAGTCACCATGGCTGTCGCGAGGTTCAGCCGGCTGAAAGGTAAATGACAGCCGACTATCCATATCATGCAACTTCCGGTGGATTGCAGGCAGAACATACTCGAGGAGAAAGCAGTGGAAGCTCCAAATAATCGAATCATGGCAACACTCATCCCTGGAGATGGAATCGGTCCCGAAGTCACCCAGGCGACCGTTGAGGTACTTGATGCGTTGGGCTCGCCTTTCGAATGGGAGCTGTGCACCGCAGGGATGGCCGGTATTGACGCTGCAGGCGACCCGCTGCCGGCAGCGACGCTGGAAAGTATCCGGCGCACCAAACTGGCGCTAAAGGGGCCGTTGACGACGCCGGTAGGCGGTGGATTCCGATCGGTCAATGTGCGGCTTCGGGAAGAGTTCAAGTTGTTCGCAAATTTGCGACCGGCCAAGACCATTATCCCCGGCCGCTATGAAAACATTGACATTGTCCTGATTCGAGAGAATATCGAGGGTTTGTATGTCGCCCACGAACACTTCATCCCCGTGGGCGCGGATCCCCGTGCGGTGGCCGTGTCGACCGGAGTAAATACGCGCGATGGATGCCGGCGCATCGCCCGGTTCGCTTTCGAATATGCCGTCAGGAATGGGCGCAAGAAGATTACGATTGTTCACAAAGCAAACGTGCTGAAGGCGCTGACCGGCATCTTCCTGGAGGCGGCACGTGAAATAGCGCAGGACTATGCTGGACGGGTAGAAGTTGAGGACAGGATCGTCGACGCTTGCGCTATGCAACTCGTCCTTAATCCATGGCAATTTGACATGCTCTTGTGCACCAATCTCTTTGGGGACATTCTTTCAGATGAAATTGCCGGACTAGTTGGAGGGCTGGGGCTGGCACCAGGCGCAAACCTTGGCGAGCATGCGGCAATTTTTGAAGCCGTGCACGGTTCAGCACCGGATATCGCTGGGAAAGGTGTGGCAAATCCCGTATCGCTGATGCTCGCGGCTTGTCTGATGCTGGAACATGTCGGTCGTCCGGAACTCGCCGCCCGTCTGCGTAGCGCTATCTCCGATGCCCTGCTTCAGGACCAGGTGCGGACCCGTGATTTGGGCGGCACGGCGTCAACGAAGGAATTCACCGCAGCCCTGATCAAGCGCCTCTGAACCGATTAAGCATTTCTGAAAGGATCGGAGGCCGATGACGTACATCTTTCCTCCGGGGCCGCAGCTTGAGCATCGTCACGCCAAAAACGCGCATAGCCTGTCGACCTGACGTTGCTCCGCATGGAAACTGTATGGTGCCCGATTAGTTATACCAATCCCAAGCTGCAACGTAACGATTCAGCGTCCCAGCAAGCCACTCCCAAATAAGAGATTCGTGATCCCGTTTTTCAGGACGACATCGACGCCATGCTGGAGAGCGGATGCCTTGCCATATCGATGTTGGTTCATGCAGCATGAAGGGGGAAATGCGCCTCTCGAATGGTCTCGCCCGTCTTGCAGACTGTGTCTTCCTTCTCGGATCGTATTCGAAGAGAGATGCCTCTTGAAATCGAAGGTTTCCATCGCAGTTAGTTCAGATTTTTTGTTAAATAGTTGTACGCCTGCATCGGAACGGCAAAAAAGATTAAATGACCACCGCAAGGCGCGTCGCCGCAGCCGGTACAGGCGTACGGCCAGGAGACCTTGATCGTCCCGCACAACGCAGCGGGCGAGACTTTGAAAGACGCTTTAAATAACCGACATCAATAAACTGCCCTCTCTTCCCAGCCTGTATGCAGTCTCATTAAAAGGTGTAGTTTTCAATGCGGGCGGGATGAACGTTTGCCTTGCGCAGGAAACGCAGCTCGGTGTCAGGATCCTGCAAGTGCAGTAGCTGTGCAGCCATCACGTCATAGGTCGGGACATCGCCTGTGGGCTGGACACACAAGCGGTGTCTGACCGTACCGTTACGATGCAGGACATCGATGTTCGATATCGATCCGACATGGATACGATAGCGGTTACCAGTTCTGCCGCCGACCACATGAAAATGTCTGACCTCGCGAAACTCCTGGCGTTGCTTCTGATTCAGTAATTTGAGCAAAAGAGTGAGGGATCGCCTCTTTGCGCGGCGGTCCTTCCGTAGAGCCTCCTGTCGCGCCAGCTCGCTATTGCGCTGCGCTACGTGAACCTGTTCGAAGATCGGTTCACAGAGGGCAGCCAACCACCTGCCGTCGAAATGCTCGCTCTCCGCAATACCGTTGTACCCGGGCTCGCTTCGCTCTCTGACACGGATGTCTGCATTTCGGTTATCCGATGAACTGGAACCTGCAATGAATCGCCACAACGCGTGCCATGTCCGGTTCAAGGAATGCATATCATCCGCCGACAATCTTCGGAACCATGACGACTTCCTCCATTGTCGAGTCAAACTCATTGAGTAACTGCTTCGGTTCATTTTTAGTCTTTGAGCCGAAACCCGAATAACCTTTAGCGACCAATCTGTCGAAAGTTTCCTTTGCTACTGCGACTTCATCGAGCCGGTCTGTATTCCACTTCAGCTGTTTGTGGCCTGAGCGGTCCATCACGCTCATTTCACCGACCAGCGATACGGGTGCCTTGTCCATCATTTACTCCTGATTGGGTGTAACGTGAACTCCCTGACCGTGTAGGCGTTTTTCCGTGTAACAAAATTTGTATCCGCTAGCAGCCGGATACGCTTCTCGCAGCAGGATCTGGCTTGCGCCATAAGTTGCATTGCACCATAACTCGCCATTGGTACTGCCGCTATCTTGTAGGTTACTACCGACTTAAGAACACTAGCTTTGCCGCTTACGACGTTGTGATTTAGGTCAACAAATAGCGACTATCTGCGGCCGCCATAGTTGTTCCAAAACCAATTTGGCTGGTCGGTACCGTAATGCTTCCCTTACTTTCCGTAGGGGCGTTTTATCGCCGGTCGCCAAGGATGTGACGCCGGTACGTCGGTACCGGCAAGCTTCGCAATACGCGACGATTTTGGACGCACGACCAACAGCGTCAAAGATGGCGTAAAGGACGAAGAAAGGGACCGGGAAAATGAAAAGCAGAAAGCCGAAGTCAACAAATTGCGCTTCATCTCTTCCCTTGCCCAGCTAGAGCGGATTTCATCGTGGTGTACGGAGAATCGGGTCGGAAGTGCCGTGTGGCGGGCCACACAAGCGACAAGCAACGCCGTCCTGCGCGTCAAGGCGGACCGAGGCGACAGTACACACGATGAAATCCGCTCTAGTATTCTCGATCAGACGAAAGAGTATTAGCGTCGTGCCACGTTTTGGATGGCAAGTAATATAGCGACCGCCTTTTCAATCACTTCGGCCTGACTTGCTGCACCCATGCTTTCCTTTAGATCATGGAGGCCTTGACGAGTCACTCTTGACACCGGAATGTTAATGAAGCCATCGTTGTAGCTGGTTGGCTTAAGGTTTTCAGTGCGCATCGTGCGTTCTCCGATGGAGGTTAAGTTAATCTCATTGTAACTGCTGGCGTCACTTAGTGAATCGGCGCATGCGCTCAGGGCTTTCCGTATTGGTTAAATCCCTTAAGATACATCGATAGTTCTGTGTCACTGTGCATCCAAGGAATTTCCTCTCAACACTCGCATGACCAAGCGAAGTAGCCATGCGACGAATGTCTTAGTCCGTTAGCGTACTCCCTAAGCTTACACGCAGCAGACGACTTGATGAGCATTTATATGCTGTCTTGACCTCAAACCCTTGCTCTCCTCTTCGTACGACTTTTTCCGCCATCGCCCAAGGCTGGCATAGGCCTGCTGCAGAAAAGTTTGCAGTCGTTTACTCTCATCGATGCGGAAAGTATGGTGTGACAAGTTTCGTAAAGTAGGTGTCAACGAAGATTATTAGCACTCGACATGTCTGTCCCGATTTACCGGGCACCCTTGCAGGCAGCAATGCGCATCGTGCGGTAGCCAGCACGTTTGAGCGCACTATCGATGGCGTAACACATGTCTTCCTGAATCTACTGGATAACCACTTCAGGGCGCCCAGGTAATACCAATCCCAACCTGTAACAGGAGGAGTCAATAGCGGGCTATTGACGACGAGTGCAACGCAGGCAGGCGGAAAAAGACGCGATCTCATGGTGCGTTATGGGTTGGGATTGGTATAAGGTCACCCAGACTTGACATAGCTTGTCTCGACCGCCGCGCGGCTTATTGAGGTCACGTAGACGCACGACGATGCGCGTAACATGTTTGCGAGCACGGGCGAACATAAAATGTAAGCGCCGTTCAAGGTAGTCGCGTAGTGAAGGAGCGATAAAAAATTCCTGAGCAAGCATTTGCACGTTCATGATTATTCCTTAGATTGTCCAAAGACTGGCAAGAATTGTGAGCGCTTGAACAATATAAGAAAAGCCGAATAACCTGGACCATGACTCCGTGTAAACGGAAGAATTTCCCCTATCCAATAGAGCTTGGTAACGTGAAGCGCTGAAAGAAACCGAACACCAAGTTAACGTAAATTGCGCGCTGTAATGATTCCATTCGGAATACGCAGTGATAGTGGTTCACTCTTAAGAAGACGGCGGCCGCCAGCGGCACTTTGGTACCGCAAAAGGGTTTCTGGTGTGCTACACAGCTTAGTCAGAGCGTCGTTCTGTCGTATCCCTTTTCACCGGCACCGCCGGCAACACGCCCTTCTATTATTTCGCGGCCCTTGAGGAAACCCATGTTCTCCGCAATGGCTTGTGTTGAATAAAAAATGTCGGGATCTGACTTTGCTGTTGTAGCCTGTTCCGAATCCGGTCCTGCGCCATGAGGCGTCACCTTGACCGTGAAATCCCATTGGGCGCCATGCCCGGGAATACCCGGGTTTTCAACTACGCGATGCTGAGCCCGAACGTGCATGTCATGATCGTGATATTCCTCTGTTTTCCACGGATTATCTTCGTTCATTGCGATCTCCCGAATAGTCAACTAGCTAAGCGTATGCTGGTATCCTAAAGACGCGAGCTAAACAAGCGATTCATCTGACAAATAACAAGGGCGAACGAATGCCTCCAGGCGGGATAACCGAACGGATGCAGCGTTTTTCGACGTTCGAGTCATTTTGGTCTCTGGTGCCGACATCACCCGCTGAGCCTGGCAAGTATTTAAACCAGGAAAATTAATGAGAAGGTCCGCTTTGCTCAACTGCGGACCTTGTTGATCGATCGCCTTACAGGTAAAGAGTCTTCTGATTAGCGATGCGCGCGAGCCTGGTTACGCAGACCCTTGACCTGATCATGGTTCTGCATCACGCCCCGGTACTGGCGTTCAACGACAGAACGCACCTCGATCGGCAAATCCTTCGCCAGTGCATTTTCATAGCTTCGTTTCGCCACGTCCTCTCCACGTTCGCATTCATTGAGGATAGACTCGTCGTCCTTGCCGGTGATAGCAGACTTGATGTCCACCCAGCGGCGATGCAATGCGCCACTCATGCTGGACGAAGTTTCAGGAGTACCGCCGTATTCTTCGACGATATCCTGCAATTCAGCTGCTGCCGTAGCGCATCGATGCGCACGATCGGTGAAGTAGGATTTCAGCTCAGCGCTGGAAATACCTTCAGCGCAGGTACGAAAACCCTCTTCACCATCCTTGCAGGTTTCGATCAGGTCATTCAATGTAGAGATGACTTCACGCTTGTCCATGGTGACTCCTTTTCTTACTGAGCATGCGTGCAAGCAGGATGCATTGCACAGCTATTCACAAGGATACTTTGGCAAATAAAAAGTTCGCGAAACATGGTTTCGGTGACGAAATGCAACACGTCCGACTGTCTGCACGTCACACTTGAATGCAAACATTTACGCAAAGTCCAGGCAGCCATGAATCGGTATCCGCTTCTCATTACAACGGTTTCCACATCTGTGTTTAATAGCTGAGATTAACGGGCGGCTGGAGCGAAAGCACCGTTCACCGACAATAAGTTCCGAAGGTATCTAAAGGCACTACTGTACCGAGAATATAATTCAGGAATTTACTTTGATCTCCTCGAACAACTTCACATCGCAGTGGTCCGTGCGCACTCTCCTGAGTTGCCTGGTTCTCGCCTGTCTCTTGCCTGGAGTCATCGGTGCGACTTTGCTGCTGATATACCAGTACCAAGAGGTTCGAGTTCAACAGGAAAAAGACACGCTCCACACAGCGCGAGCCCTGGTACAAGCTGTGGATAGCCACCTAATGCGAGGGCAGGCACTGGCCCAAGGGCTCTCCACCGCCGATTCACTTACGAATGGCGAGTTCGCCCGCTTCCATAATCGGGCACGTGAAGCAATAGCGCGCTTCGATTTCGGTATCAATATTGTCCTGAGGGAAAAAACGGGACAACTTATTCTGAACACCTCAGTCGCATACGGCGAGCCCTCACCGCACCAACCGTATCGAGAGCACGTTCAAAGAGTTTTCGCCACTGGAAAACCAGCTGTCTCTGATCTCTTTATGGCACCGCAATTGAAGCGTCCAATCGTCAGCGTTGATGTACCCGTGGTTCTTGACGGTGGAGTCCGCTACTCTCTGGGCGTCGGCCTGGAGCCTCGGCATTTCAACGCCATGTTGACAAACCAGAACTTGCCTCCGGGTTGGATTGCCGCAATCCTCGACAGCTCGGGCACCATTGTCGGGCGTAACCACACGCCCGAACAATTTGTGGGAAACAAAGCTACCCCCAGGTTACTACAGGCGATAACGAATAATGCCGAGGGAACACTCGATTCGACCACACAAGAAGGCACGCTTGTGTTAACGGCCTATAGCCGTTCTCCGTCCACAAATTGGGGAGTAGCAATCGGTATTCCCAATCGCGCACTCAAAGATACCCTGAAGCAGCGCCTGTTGCTTCTGGTGGCAGGTGTGACGACCTTATTTGGAATTGGACTCGTTCTGGCCTGGGTCATGGGAGGACGAATCGCCCGGTCGGTTACGGCTCTTACTGCGCCGGCCGTAGGTCTGGGGCGCGGCGATACCGTTCGTATTCCGCAAGTTGATATCAAAGAAGCTTTGGAGGTCGCCTTGGCGATTAGTCGGGCCGCAGACTTGCTGAAAGAGCGATCTGCAACTATCCAGGCGAGAGAAGCCGAGTTAGCGGAAGCGCATCGTCTCGCAAAGCTCGGGACCTGGCATTGGAATCTCAAGACTGGTGAAATTGAGATTTCAAATTCGATACGCGAAATCTATGGACGTGAGGTTCCGCCTTTTCCGGATCAGAGAGGCACCCTGCTCACGGTAGAATCATGGGAACATGTGAATTCCGCTCTTCAGCGGGTAATGCGATCCGGCACAGGCTATGACCTGGAACTGCAGGTCAATCATGGTAAGGGCCACGTCATCTGGGTGAACGCGAAATGCGAACCTGTTCACAATGATCAGAATGAGTTAGCGGCTCTGTATGGAACCGTTCAGGACATCACCGAAAATAAGGCACACGAACAAGCGCTGCGCGATAGCGAACATCAGGCACGCGAAGCTGCGCATCGGGCGGAAGCCGAACGTAGCCGGCTTGATGCCGTATTGGAAGCCACACCGGTCGGTATTGTTGTCGCCAATGCCAGTGGTGTGGTTCTGCACTCCAATGCCGCACACAGAGAGCTATGGGGCGCTAACCAACCCTTGAGTAAAAGCACAAAAGACTACGTTGAATGGAAGGGCTGGTGGGCTGACGGGTCGACAAGGCATGGCCAACGCGTGGCACTGCATGAATGGCCTATGGCGCGCGCCCTGGGTGGAACGGAGGCTCCTCATGACATTATTGAGATCGAGCCATTTAATACGCCGCTCTTTCATCGAATCGTCCTGATGTCGGCCGCGCCGGTCAGAAACACCGAAGGCAAGATCATTGGCGGCGTACTTGCGCAGCTAGACATCACTGCACGTGTAAAGGCAGAAGAAGCATTAAGACAAGCGGACCGACGGAAAGATGAATTTCTTGCGATGCTTGCGCATGAGCTGCGCAACCCCCTGGCCCCGATTGCTGCTGCGGCAGATTTGCTGAGCTTGGGTCATCTGGATGCGGGACGGGTAAATGAAATCAGCTCGATTATCGTCACACGCGGCCACGTCACGCTAGATATGCAAAACCTGGATGCAAGGCAGATCGTCGCCGATGCCACTGAACAGGTAAGGCCATTGTGCGATGGACGGGGACATCGACTGACTGTGCACGTGCCACATGAACCTGCGTTAGTGACTGGCGACCTGAAGCGCCTTGTCCAGGTGTTGACAAATTTGCTGAACAACGCCGCGAAGTTCACGCCGGAAGGCGGCGAGATTGATTTGAGTGTAGAGATTGAGGGCGGCGAAGTGATCATGTCGGTAGCGGATAACGGTATCGGCATGGATCCCGGTCTGGTGAGACACGCTTTCGAGCTATTTGCGCAGGGAGAACGTACTCCCGACCGATCACAGGGCGGATTGGGCATCGGTCTGGCGCTCGTAAAAAGCCTGGTTGAATTACACGCGGGAACGATCACTGCATATAGTGAAGGGCTGGGGAAAGGTAGCAGGTTTACTGTTCGCCTTCCGCGCATGCAAGAACAAACCGACCTCTCGAAGCGGATGCAGACCACCGAGGAAAAGCCCCCTCCGGTAAAAACCTTGAACGTGATGGTCGTTGATGACAATACCGATGCGGCAAAGATGCTTGCCATGTTTATTGAAGCCTTGGGCCACAATGTTTTTGTGGAACACAGCTCAATTAAGGCACTTGAGCAAGCACGATTAATAGTCCCGGATGTATTCCTGCTGGATATCGGACTACCTGAGATGGACGGCAATGAATTGGCAGGTCACCTTCGTGCTCAACGGGAAACTTCGCGGGCGGTATTGGTAGCGGTGACGGGATATGGGCAGGAGCAAGACAGGGTTAACGCGCTTGCCGCCGGGTTTGATCACCATTTTGTCAAGCCCGTAGATACTGCGAAGCTCGCTGCCTTGTTGAGTCAACTTGCCAATTCATCNCAGGGTTAACGCGCTTGCCGCCGGGTTTGATCACCATTTTGTCAAGCCCGTAGATACTGCGAAGCTCGCTGCCTTGTTGAGTCAACTTGCCAATTCATAGCGGTCGTAAATATTCCAGGGTCGCGTGGCCATGTCTCTGGTCAGGGCACCCGCGCCGAATTCGATTTGCCTGCATGAGGCTGTGGTAAGATCTCGCAACCAAGTTGCATCAATAATCCTCATATCCCTGTTCCGACACATGTATCGCATCCGATTCGCGAACACTGCACTCCCTGTAATTTTGGGGTTGCTGTTGCTGTTTGCGCAATGGACAGGTCTGCAGCATAGAATTGCGCATTTCGGTCTTGCAACATCCAGCATGCATGCCGCTGCCATCTCCGCGGATGACGATGCTGCTGCCCATCTGCACCACTCCTGTGTTTTATTTGATGCCGCGGCACTCGGCATCACCATGCACAGTCCATTTTACCTGTCGCCCTGCATGCGTACCGGGGCAAACACCAGCCGGGACCATCACGAGTCCTCCTGGGATGCCTACTTCGTCAGCCACTTCTCATCACGCGCGCCCCCTTTAACTGATAAATCCGCTACTAGTTAGTACTCTGTCGCGCACCTATCCTCTCGGGGTAGTGCCGTTCAAAGCGCATTTCTGTTTAAAGGAATTTTCATGCACGCCCAGCGAAGTTTACTCGCGATGGCAGGAATGCCGGCCGTTGTGGTCCCGCCTATCGTCGCCGTCGTCTCAATTGTCTCTATCGTTCCCATGCTTGCTTTGGGGAGGAGTCCGGATGCTTAAGCGATATGCATTGTTCGCCCTGCTGTGTGTCACCGGATCTGCTATCGCCGGAGAGGTACATCAACACGGTGTGGCGCAGATGACGGCGGCAATCGAGGGCAACACAGCGACAATCGAATTCACCTCTCCTCTGGAGAATTTGATTGGATTCGAGCATGCCCCGCGCAACGACAAGGAGCACAAGATGGTCCAGGCATTGAAAGAAAAGTTTCACAAGCCTGAATCGCTGCTAACCCCGACTGCCGCAGCCGATTGCCGCGCTGATCCGGTAGACCTGGAGCTTCCCGGCGATCATGAGAGTGACGGCCATGCTGAACTGCACGCGACCATCATGTACCGCTGTAAGTCACCGGCCGCATTGAAGGAAATCAACTTGCGTCTGTTTGACGTCTTTCCAGGCTTAGGCCGGGTCAAGGTGCAGTTGGCGGCACCAGGCCGGCAGTCTGCCGTCGAATTGAGCCGGAAACGGCCCAGTCTTAGTTGGTAAGACAAGCTATGCGTGACAAACCAATAGTTGTTGTTGATCAACTTCAGTTCGGCTGGCCCGGTGCGCCCGAGCCCTGCCTGGAAATTGATAACTTGCAATTGCTGCCGGGCGAAACCGTGTTCCTGCACGGACCGAGTGGTAGCGGGAAGAGCACGCTGCTAGGACTGCTTGGCGGCGTACTACTGCCGCAGCACGGTAGCGTGAAGCTGCTTGACACTGACTTGATGAGTTTATCCGGCCGCGCGCGCGACCGTTTTCGGGTCGATCATATTGGCTTTATTTTTCAACAGTTCAATCTGATCCCGCATCTGCCGGTGCTCGACAATGTGCTCTTGCCATGTCGTTTTTCAAAGCGACGTTCTGCGCGGGCAGCACAAGCCGGTACTGTGGCCGACGAAGCTGAACGGCTGCTGGACGTGCTCGGACTGGGCAAGGCGGTACTGCAGCGTCCGGTGACCGAACTGAGCGTAGGGCAGCAACAGCGGGTGGCAGCGGCACGCGCACTGTTGGGACGGCCAGAGATCTTGATTGCCGACGAGCCTACTTCGGCATTGGATTCCGAAAGGCAGGCGGACTTCCTCCAACTTCTGTTGCAGCAGGGATTGAGCGGTGGCGCAACTATCCTGTTCGTCAGTCACGATCGCCGGCTGGCCACACAATTTAGTCGTGAGCTAAGTCTGGCGTCGATCAACCGGCGTGCTGAGACCGGAGGTGCATCGTGAAGCACCTGGCTATGCTCGCCTTGCGTAGCGCCTGGAACCGCCGCCTGACGCTTGGTCTGGTAATGCTGACAATTGCATTGAGTGTCAGCATGCTGCTCGGCGTCGAGCGCATCCGCCGCGATACGTACAACAACTTTGCGCAGTCAGTCTCTGGCACGGACCTGGTAGTCGGCGCCCGCACCAGCCCGGTGCAACTGATGCTGTATGCGATCTTTCGCATGGGAGAAGCGACCAACAACATACGCTGGGAAAGCGTCGAGCAGCTAGCTCGCCATCCTTCGGTCGCGTGGACCATTCCACTCTCGCTGGGAGATTCACATCACGGCTTTCCGGTACTCGGTACCAGCGCTGCCTATTTCGAACGCTTTCGTTACGGCGACGATCGGCCGCTTGCATTTACCACCGGTAAACCATTCACGCAGCTTTTCGATGCCGTGATTGGCGCTGAAGTGGCCGATCGGCTTGGCTATCGCACCGGTGACAAAATCTCGCTGACTCACGGCATGCAGGATATCGCGTTGAGCGAACATCGTGACAAACCCTTCGTCGTTACCGGCATCCTTGCAAGGACCGGCACACCGGTTGATCGCAGCGTGCATGTCAGCCTGGAAGCCATCGAAGCAATCCATCTCGACTGGCAAGGGGGATCGCGCATGCCGGGCCTGGATATTCCTGCCGAACACGTCCGCAAGTTTGACCTGCGGCCGAAGCAGGTCACCGCGGTCCTTGTTGGCCTGAAGAGCCGTGCCGCCGTATTCAAAATACAGCGTTATGTCAACGAGTTCCGTGACGAGCCATTGCTCGCTATCCTGCCCGGCGTTGCTCTGGACCAGTTATGGCAAGTGGTAGCCGTGGTCGAGCGGAGTCTGCTGTTGATTTCAGCGCTAGTGGTGCTGGTCGGCTTATGTGGGCTGGTTGCGGTCGTGCTGGCCGGCCTCAATGAGCGACGCCGCGAGTTGGCGATCTTGCGATCGGTTGGCGCTCAGCCAGGTGATATTTTGCTGATGCTGGTGATCGAAGGATTAGGTTTAACACTGGCCGGGTGTTGCCTTGGCATCCTGCTGCTGGCGGGAACTGGCGCCTTGCTCGGGCCGCTGGCCGAGGCACGCTTCGGGCTGTCGCTGCCGTTATCCCTGCTTTCACTTGAAGAAATTCCTCTGCTGCTGTCCGTCATTGGCGTAGGTCTGCTCGCCAGTCTCGTTCCCGGCTATCGCGCCTACCGGCTGTCGCTAGCCGACGGCCTTACCCCACGTCTGTAGGAGAAATCATGAGAATCATCCCTGCCCTGATTTGCTGTGCGGTGCTTGCCGGCGGATCGCCGCTGCTATATGCCCAGCAAGACAAGTCGGAATACAAACTCGGCGAGCGTCTTCCCCAGCCAAAAGCGCCGGCCGCGCCCGAAGGCTACAAGGAGGTAAACTGGGATGCGCTGGTGCCGAAAAATTGGGATCCGTCGCAGCTGATGAAAGGCTTGAACCTGGACCAGTTAAACGACGGCGACCCACGGGCAATGGAAGCGCTGGAAAAGATGCGTAAGGCGTGGAGTGAAGCGCCAATCGAACCGTCGCTGAACGGCACACGTATCCGCATTGCCGGCTTCTTGGTACCACTCGATGCACAGCGCGGCCAGATCAAGGAATTTTTATTAGTACCTTATTTTGGCGCCTGCATCCACACGCCTCCGCCGCCGGCTAACCAGATCATTCATGGGGTGGCAGTTAAGCCATTGAAGGACGTGCAGGTGATGTCGGCAGTCTGGGTCAGCGGTACGCTGGAGACGGCCCGTAAGGATACTGAATTTGGCGCTTCCGGCTATCGCCTGTCCGCCGTGGCACTGACCCCGTACAAGTAAAAAGTAAAGGAAAAGGAAATGCGAATTCTCACAATCATCATGTTGGCCAGCGTTGTGCAGAGTGCCCAGGCAGCTGAACCCGCACATGCAAAAGATCTGATCGAGGAGCATCGGGCGATTGCTGCTGCGCACGAAGCGACAGCGCAATGCCTCGCATCCGGCAAGAGCGAAAAAATCTGTCATGAGGAGCTAAGCAAGACGTGCAAGACGCTGCCGGTCATCGGTGCATTGTGCGGAATGCGCAAACACCGCCATTGATAGGCATGGCAATTTTCCCTTTGCTTTGACACTACTCAAGGCGTTCAGATCCTTAGCGCCTATTAAAATGACGATGGCAAGGCGCGCCGACGAAGACAGTACAGACGTGCGGCTAGGAGAATAGCGAGGCAGCGATCAACAGATTGTCCCGCAGTGTGCCATCGGCCATCATTGCCGCAACGTGGGCAACCACCCCAAGCTGCTTCAGTGCATACATGCTGGTTTCTGCTTTTCCGCCTTCAGCAACCCTCCGGCATGCCCAAGCGTTGTGCGTGCGATCATTCCGATAATGAGTCAAGGCATTGAGTCTGTTGCTAATACATGAAATGCCGCACTTGATGTCACTATGCCCAGTGCCACCAAGGACAGCACCAGGAATCCAAAAAGGGATCTATCCATACGAAAACATGCAGTATCCACAAAAACGGGTTTCAAACCGTAGATAGCGGCATCCACCCGATCAGTCGTGTTGCCTGTGCCATGGCAGCCGCTACGGTCAGGCCGGCCGTCATTGGTGCCGGGAAACCGGTGCACCATGCCAGCCCCGCTCCGGCGATCAAGGTCAAACTGATGCGATCACGTCATTCATTGATCACGCGTTGTGCGCCCATTACTGCATTGGCGGTAAATGACCCGCCCGGCATTCCATAACGCTGAGGTAGCAGCCAGTGTGCCTCAGCGTAGAGTCCATAAACCGATCCAGTTGCGACCAGCAATACACAGAAAGCTGACAATGACGGTAACGGCAAAACCGAACATCATCTCGTGAACCTGCGACGTTAAATCGACGTTCGCAAATCTACTCGCTCACTCGAAATATTTCGTCGGCCATGCGAGAACACTAACACTGATCACCGCAAAGGCCGCTGCAGGCAGTAGAAAGGACGAAAGCCAAGACAGAACAAGGATTGATTGTAGGCGTCGTTTAAACACATCCTTGCTGCGTTGACGCTGTCTTGCCAGTAAATCGTATCAAGAACGTTCCTGAATTTCAGTTTACCCAGCTACGATGCACATTGATGATCTGGACGAAATGACCGTGCCAGTGCGTCGCTAAAACGACGGTCAGGGAACCAACGTGCCATTGGATTCACTCATTATGGCGCTTCGTGTGTTGCGCCCGCAGTTTTTCTTTATCGAAGAATAATTTTGATCGATTCAACTTCAGGCCGCGCCTTGCCGCATTCTACTTCATCCCCCACGGTCGGTTTCGAAGTCGTCTTCAATGGAGGAGGCGGTTGTCAGTACAGCGCACCCAAATACCCGAGCTTCCGCTCCTCCATTTATACATCACAGTCGTGGAAGCAGTACTTTTGCAAATTTTCAGCAACGCTTTGGTATTGCCGCGGCCAGTGGCCAAAGGTCGATTATTAATCGAGGCGAATTGGCCGACGAAACGAATGAGGCAATAGCAGTTGCGAACAAAATTCGCCTCGCGCGATCTGTGCAAGATCTCACATCCGCACTGACAGAAGGTCGTGCATATCATGACGTCAACATGCAGCCGGACGAGCGGATTTACCAGAACGACAGAAAGAATATCGCTCTGATGATCAATTATCTTGATGCGAACATTCCTGGGCTGTTACTGCACGCGAAATCGTTTGATACGCCGACTGCGTTTGCTGTTTATCTCCGAGATAGCTTGGACGAGCCACGTCATGAAAGAGCATTGATCCGAATGGGGGAGAATGAGGCACATTACACGGTAGTCGACTATATGATCAAGGTAAAATGTTCGGGGCCGGAATCAAACCAAGTATCCGTCATGGCGTTCGATCCCTCAAGTACCCCGACGGCGGCAGTCGCACTGGGAGTCGGACGACTAGGTAACGCACTGCACGCTGCCGTTCCCCAAGTAGTTGCTTCTTACACTTTATCAAACGCGCAGACGTCGCCAAAAGACTGCATCGTATTTGCTCTTCTTTATGCCACAAAGCTCTGCCTTAGGCGGGAAATCTTTAAGTCGCGTCAGGCGGTCACACGCGGCCACGTCACGCTAGATATGCAAAACCTGGATGCAAGGCAGATCGTCGCCGATGCCACTGAACAGGTAAGGCCATTGTGCGATGGACGAGTACATCGACTGACTGTGCACGTGTCGCATGAACCTGCGTTAGTGATTGGCGACCTGAAGCGCCTTGTCCAGGTGTTGACAAATTTGCTGATTACACGCGGGAACGATCACTGCATATAGTGAAGGGCTGGGGAAAGGTAGCAGGTTTTTTGTGGAACACAGTTCAATCAAGGCACTTGAGCAAGCACGATTAATAGTCCCGGATGTATTCCTGCTGGATATCGGACTACCTGAGATGGACGGCAATGAATTGGCAGGTTATCTTCGCGCTCAACGGGAAACTTCGCGGGCGGTATTGGTAGCGGTGACGGGATATGGGCAGGAGCAAGACAGGGTTAACGCGCTTGCCGCCGGGTTTGATCACCATTTTGTCAAGCCCGTAGATACTGCGAAGCTCGCTGCCTTGTTGAGTCAACTTGCCAATTCATCGCGGTCGTAAATATTCCAGGGTAGCCCGTCAATTCTCTCTGGAAGTGTTACGTAGCAGATCGCGTACGCTGTGCGGGCACCACCGTCAGGGTCCTACTTTCCGGTAACTGCGCTCCTCGGCAGGATCTCGTGGTAACGCTCCAGCTTTGGATAAAGAATCTGATCTTCCTTGATGCTATGCGTGTGCATCAGGATGAAAAACGATTCTGCGTGCAGGTAAAAATCCGCTTTGCTTTGTTTCTGGATTGCCTCCGCAATTCGGGCCAGTATCATTTCCAGTTTCGCATGTTCGGAGCGAAGATCCATGAGCGGCCATGCATCTTCGCCCCCGGCCAATTTGATCAGCGGGAAGAACATGGCTTCTTCCGTTGCAATGTGCCGTTCAAAGACTGTTTTGAATTCCGCAATATTGTCGACGGCTTCCTTCCACCGGCATTGCAGAACATGCTTTTCAACCTCCAGGAATAGCTGATCCCAGTGTTTGTGGTCCTCAATCAACTTGGCGGATATAGTCTGCATAGATTTCTCCTGCTGAAAAATCATTGTCGACTGTATTGACGCCGACATGCCATAACTCAGATCAAAGTTTTGCCAAGTCAGCGTGAACAAGGCATGTCGCATGCTGAATGCGTTACATCCTGATGTCGGAACTCTATGAGAAGGCAGCCAGGAATGCGAAGCCATGCCTGTCGTACAAGCGATTCCGCATTCCTGCTTACGTCTCTGGATGCGTCGGCTATTTTTGCGACAGCACCCATTTAACGAGTTCTTGGGCTTCCTTTTCCGTCACCGCGTTAGGTGGCATCGGAATCGAACCCCAGACACCGCCTCCCCCCTTGATGATTTTCTGGACCAGTTTTGCCTCGGCATCCTTTTGGCCCTTGTACTTTTCAGCGACTTCCTTAAACCCGGGGCCGACAAGCTTTTTGTCGATCGCATGGCATCCCATGCAGTTCTTCGACTTTGCGAGATCCGCATTGGCAAACGCTGAGGTTGAAATCAAGCCGGTGAGAAGCATGGAAAATATCAGGAAACGCTTCATTAAATCCTCCATATCGATGTGAGAGAAAGAATCGGGAAAACATTATTCTGCTGGTGCCAGGTAAGCGCCAATAAGCATCAACAGACTTCGCTTTCATTGTACTGACAGCGTCAATCACATCGCGCAAGCATTTCCAATAAACCTAAGCTGGATCAATTATCTTGAAGGCTTTGGTACAACGCCGAGACAATCAACAGCATGGTTTGAATTTCTTAAGATGAATTAAGGATGTCGGTTGACGGAGTATTTACAATCTGATGGGCTTCAATCCGATGCCCTGTTATCGCAAGACGCACATTCAAAACCCAAGGAACCGTACCATGATGTCCCAGACTCTTCAGCTTGCTAATGCTCTGAACAAAGATAATGCAGCACAACTCACGCGTACTCTCGAGTCCATCCGAGGGCTCAGCAGCATCGCATTCGCGCCGGCGACGAACCGTATCCATGTCACCTTCGACGAAGACCACACCTCATTGCAAGAACTCGTAACAGCCATCAATAAAGCAGGCTATGAGATCGATCGCGAGCAGCGCGGCAAGACCGAAGGCGGATGCTGCGGTGGTTGCTGCAGCTGAACATTTACCTGCGCCGACTCTTCCTGAAAACCATCGATGCCACATCACCCAACAAACCCGATACATCATGCCAGTACCCACACGCACGTCGAAGACCTGCAGGCGATCCTTACCGGCACATTGTTAGCCGCCATCGGGATTGCCGTGTTGAGCAAGGCAGGTTTGGTTACGGGAGGTGTGGTGGGAGTCGCGCTTTTCCTTCATCAGCTAACTGGAATCGGCTTCAGCGTTCTTTTCGTAGTGATCAACCTGCCGTTCTACCTCCTTGCGGTAAGAAAGAAAGGATGGGGATTCACGGTGAAAACACTTGGTTCAGTGCTGCTGCTGTCAGCTTTCTGTGAAGCCATTCCGTCCTTGTTGCGTTTCGAAGGAGTCGATCCAGTGTTTGCCGCAGTAGCCGGCGGACTGCTCGCTGGCATAGGTTTATTGATCCTGTTTCGTCACAATGCAAGTCTCGGCGGCTTCAACATTCTGTGCCTGTATCTGCAGGAGGCATTTGGATTACGCGCAGGCTTTACACAGCTGACGCTGGATTGCCTGGTTTTGCTGTTGTTTGCGATAAGTACCAACTTTTACACGGCCTCCATTTCGCTTATCGCGACCCTGATTCTCAACCTGACGCTCGCCAACAATCACCGTGCCGGTCGCTACACGGGTAAAAGCGCCGAACAATCCTGAAAACGGAACGCGGGTCTACCACTCGCGTTCCGTCCTCCCCGTGTCATTTCGCTGACGTCAGATCGTCCTTGAATACCGCATCCGTTCAAGCTTTAGCGGATGGCCCATACCAAAGTACCTGTCAAACACCATACAGATATTCCGGACCAGAAGCCGACCCTTCGGGGTAACGGTGACCCAGTCATCGCTTAGTACGATGAGCCCATCAACTTCCAGCTCACGGAGCTTCTCAAGCTCCCCGGAAAAATAGCGCGAGAATGTGATTGGATAATTGGTTTCGATCGCCCTGACCGACAGTTCAAAGTCGCACATCAAGCGCTGGATGACGGCACGCCTGAGCATATCGTCCATGCTTAGTTTGACGCCGCGCGTAATCGGCAACTGTCCACGCTCGATATGCTCGTAATAATGTTCCAGCGATTTTGCGTTCTGGCTGTATGTGCCACCGACCGCACTGATTGCGGACACACCGCATGACACCATTTCCGCTTCCGCGTGGGTCGAATAGCCTTGAAAGTTTCGGTGCAGACTTCCTAGCCGTTGTGCCACCGCCAGTTCGTCATTCGGCTTGGCGAAGTGGTCCATGCCAATGTAGATGTAGCCAGCCTGAGTCAGCTTTTCTATGCACAAAGCCAGCATGTCAAGCTTCGCTTCCGGCGTTGGCAAGTCATCGTCAACAATCAGTTTTTGCGACTTGAATAACTGTGGCATATGCGCATAGTTATAAACCGAAATGCGATCGGGATCCGCGGCGATTACCTTGGCGAGTGTACGCGCCATGGAAAATACGTTCTGTTTCGGCAAGCCGTAGATCAGGTCCACGCTGATGGACCGGAAACCGGCTTCTCGTGCCGCGGCGATTGCGTCAAGCGTTAACGCTTCTGGCTGTATGCGATTGACAGCTTTCTGCACTTCTTCATCGAAGTCTTGCACACCCAGGCTAAGGCGGTTGAATCCCTGATTGCGAAGCGAGCGGATACGATCGGCGTTGACTGTACGCGGGTCGATTTCAATCGAGTATTCACCGTCGGCATCCGGCGCAAAGCTAAAGGAGCGATGCAGGTAGTCCATCAGTGTGCCCATCTGGCTGTCGGACAAAAAGGTTGGTGTGCCGCCGCCGAAGTGGAGCTGCTCCACATGATTCATGCCTGAAAATAACTCCGCCTGCATGCCGATTTCACGCTTGAGGTAAGAAAGATAAACTTCCGCCTTGGAGTGATTTTTTGTGATGATCTTATTGCATGCGCAGTAATAACAGAGCGATTCACAAAATGGAATGTGAAGATACAGCGATAATGGTTTTCTCGCTCCAGCGTGGCGCACATTCGAAACGGCCTGCAGATAGTCGCCGGAACGGAAGCCGTCCGTAAAGCGATCCGCAGTTGGATACGAGGTATAGCGTGGCCCTTGCTGGGTCAACTTACGAATCAAATCTGCGTCGAACTGAACGGACGGCTGTCCGCCAGCAGCGCTCAAACTTACAGTCATTTTAATGACTCCTCTAATTTCACCTGGCGCAGCATCCTGTGGCGCCGGAATGTTTGCAGCTTACGTTGCCTTACCACCCGATGTATTTGACTTGGGTCAAGTTGGTGGAAATGGCCGAATCTTGTTGTTCCATCGCTTAACCGGCGTGTGCCGGTCCGTCCAACCATCGGGCTATTAACCTTCGCGTCCGTCAATGCGCGCAGTCATCAGGTAAGGCCCGTAGACGATGAGGTAAACAGCAAATGCGCCGCTCCAGGCAACCGCGGTGGCGATCAGGAGACTTTCTCGCAATGAGCCGCCGGTCACTGCCGCGGCAAAGCGTGCCATCATCCCAAATTGTATTAGCGCATACATACTGGTCTCTGCCTTCCCTGCCTTCAGCATCCGTCCGGTGTGTCCCAGCGTGGTGCGCGTAATCATTCCGATAATGAGGCCGGCCATTGACCCTATTGCCAGTACATGAAACGCTGCGCTTGATGTCACCACACCCAATGCCGCCAACGACAGCAGCAGGAACCCAAAAGGGATCCATCCATACGATAGATGCAGTATCCACAATAACGGGTTCCGAACTGTGCATAGCGGCTTCCAGCCGATCAGTCGCGTCGCCTGGGCGACGGCAGCCGCCGCGGCAAGACTCGCCGTCATTGGCGCCGGCAAACCACAAGACCATGCCAGTCCCGCACCAACGGTGAATGCAAGACTGATACGGTCACGTCGCTCGTTGATCACAGGTCGCGCACCCTTGACGGCATTGGCGGTAAAGTTGGGAATAACCCGTCCGCCTATGACGGATTCGATGATGACTATGATCATGATCGCCGCATAGACCGGTTGCAACGGGGACATCGCGATCAGTTCAAGTTTGGCGGCGTGAAAGGCAATGTTGGTTGCTGAAAGAATCGACAACAGCGCGATGAGAAACATATTGCGTTTGTTTCCGGCACGCTTGATTACCTTGTACAAAGGCCATGTCGCAACCGGCAGGAAACTCATATCCAATACGGCCGCCCACAACGGGTCCAGAAACAGCATTCCTGCGCGCCCGGCAATCCATAGCGCTACGATAGCGGCCAGTGCGCCCCGGCGCGGCGTCCATAAACCGGTCCAGTTGCGGCCGGCGGTGTACAGAAATCCAATAATGACGGCGATGGCAAAACCATAAACCATTTCGTGCACGTGCCATGTCAGGTCAACCTGTGCCAGGCCGTTCGTCCACCCAAAGTATTTCGCCAGCCATACCGGCACACTGACGACGGCAAACGCCGCAGAAAGCAGGTAGAACGGTCGAAAGCCCAGACGAAACAAGGGATGATCGTTAAGAGGCGACGGTTTCATTTCGTTTCGTTCGCCTTCTTCAATAGTGAGCAGAGCCATGACAGTCCTCGTTTAAGATGCATAATAAATGCATCTTAAATCGGGCACCTTATGCTTGCAACGTCAAACCAGGAAAATTTGTGTTTAATTTAAAAAGCTGGATTAGTTTGATCTGTATCATTTTTTGAGATCGTACGTCCGCTGTAGCATTCTGCAGATACCAGCAGAATCAAAAGAACAGGCTTTATGCACGGACGGTGCCGGCAGCACAGAATGCCGGAATACCGTCGGGTGGCAGACTACATGAGAGGGTGAAATACGCTATGCAAACCGGAGCCGCATCTCCCGATGAATTCATCGGCCCAGGCATTCTTGACAGGATTGCCCATGTCGTAAGCTGGATTATTGGCGTGCCTTGCGTCGTTGAGCGATTTCTTGGCGATTACAGTACGACAAGCCTGGCAGCGTGTGAGAAAAAGAGGCAAGGTCGTTAGCGGCACGATGCCACTACCCATCACAGCATTATCTTTTTTTTGAAACACTATTAAAGTGTAGTTCAATCGGCGCATATGGCAACTTCCTGCCGCGCCGGTTTTTTTCTTTTGAGACCATCTTGTCGAGTGTTACGCCGTCGAGCACGCGCAGGAAAGCAGCCGTTGCTTCTCCCAGTACACCTTTCAGTTCGCAGCCCGCAGAATAAGCGCAACCCTCTCCTTCAGCGTCAAAGCAAGCGGCGATGTGGAAATCGGTTTCGGTCTGCCGGACTACGTCGCCAATGTTGATTTCCTCGGGCTCCCGCCCCAGCCTCAGTCCTCCGTTACGCCCGCGCACCGTATCAATCAGGCCGAGTACGCCCAGATGATGGACGACCTTGGTCAAGTGATTCTTTGCGATGCCATGGGTATCGGCGATATCCTGGATCGTCGCGAGCTGATCACGATTGATCGCCAAGTACATCAGTGTGCGTAACGCGTAGTCGGTATAAGAAGTGAGTCTCATCAGGTGCTGCCTTTGCAACGATGGTTGCGTGAAATCGCGGTGTCCATTCTACATCCTTAAGCCGTAAAACAAACCTAGATCAAGAAACCGCAAAATTTAAACATGCATTCTACTTACATCTATTTAAAGCTGCTTATAGAATGCATCTTATAGACCGCAAGCAATAAAGGACGGCTTGCGGGATGTAGTTCAGTGTTCAACAAACAACCACCAGGAAAGGAAATTGCCATGCAATCGACGCGCAAACTCTGGACTTGGCTAGCCATTATCTGTGTACTTTCCTTCGCTGCCCTTGGATGGGTTGGAACGGAAATCTATGTTAAGGCGCCGCCAATCCCAACACAGGTCATCAGCACTAAAGGCGATGTGTTATTTACATCCGAGGATGTGCAACAAGGCCAGCAGGCTTGGCTCTCGGCGGGCGGACAGCAGCTCGGTTCCGTCTGGGGCCACGGCAGCTATCTCGCGCCCGATTGGTCAGCCGACTGGCTGCACCGTGAAGCAGTCAGCCTGCGCGCACTGCTTGCCAA
Organism: Noviherbaspirillum sp. Root189; assembly: GCF_001428545.1. Classification (GTDB taxonomy): domain Bacteria; phylum Pseudomonadota; class Gammaproteobacteria; order Burkholderiales; family Burkholderiaceae_D; genus Noviherbaspirillum. The sequence continues at coordinate 108,289 of NZ_LMHZ01000067.1, read as the reverse complement.
AGACAAATTCGGTAAACAGTTCGAACAGCTCAGCACTGGCCAGAAGGCTGAACTTGAGGCACTGGTCAAGGACGAGCTCCGCACGAACACTTATAAAGCTGAAACGGGCACCATCGCGTTGTCGGATATCCGTGCAAAGGCAATTCTTGAAGTGGCCGCCCACTATAGCGATCTCTTCGGAGACGAACCGGCGCTGGACAAGTTGCGTGAGCAATATGCAATGACATCCGGGTCGCTCGCCAATCCGGATGACCGCAAGGCGTTGACCGCATTCTTCTTCTGGTCTGCTTGGGCTGCGGCAACCGACCGCCCCGGAGAAGTCGGCTTGAGCTATACCAGCAACTGGCCGCACGAACCATTGGTTGACAATACGCCAACTACAGGCAACGGCATCTGGTCTATTGCCAGCGTGATTCTGATGATCGCCGCCATCGCAGGCATGATCTTCTTCCACTCCAGGCATAAGGAAGACGACGACCCCGCGCCGCCGAAAGCTGACCCGTTGTTCAGCCTGAAGGCAACACCGTCGATGAAGGCAACCAAAAAATACTTCATGGTTGTTGTCGGATTGATCCTTGCCCAGGTCGGTATGGGTGTGATCACCGCCCACTATTCGGTTGAGGGCAGCAGTTTCTTCGGCATACCGCTTGCCAATATTCTGCCGTTCACAGTCAGCCGTACGATCCATACGCAGTTCGCCGTCCTGTGGATCGCCACTGCCTGGCTTGCTACCGGCCTGTACATCGCACCGGCAATTTCCGGTCACGAGCCAAAGTTTCAGAAGCTGGGCGTCAATGTTCTCTTCTACGCGCTCCTGTTCATCGTTGTCGGTTCCACCGTATCCGGCTGGCTCGGCACTCTGCAGCACCTCGGTACCGATTTCAGCTTCTGGGTTGGTAATCAGGGACTCGAGTTCACCAGCATGGGCCGTGTCTGGCAGATCCTGCTGTTCATCGGCCTGCTGTTTTGGGCTTTGCTGCTGGGTCGCGGTCTCTGGCCTGCACTCAAGACCCCTTCCGAAAGCCGCGGCCTGATCGCCATGGTGTTCCTCGCAGCACTGTGCATCGGTGGTTTTTATGCAACCTCGCTGACATGGGGTCCCCGTACGCATTATTCGATGGTCGAGTACTGGCGTTGGTGGCTGGTCCACCTGTGGGTCGAAGGCTTCTTTGAAGTGTTCGCTACCGCAGTGATCGCCCTGCTCTTCACACGTCTCGGTCTGATTCGCGCCGCATCCGCAAATAGCGCCATCGTGCTGGAAACCATCGTATTCCTGTTCGGCGGCATTCTTGGCACCTTGCATCACCTGTATTTCACCGGCACGCCGACCTCCGTCATTGCAATCGGCGCGATGTTCTCGGCACTCGAAGTCGTACCGCTGTCGCTGATCGGCGTCGAGGCTTATCGCAACTATCAGCGTTCGAAGGCTGCTCCCTGGGTACAAAGCTATAAGTGGGCAATCCTGTGTTTTATCGCCGTCGGCTTCTGGAATACGGTCGGCGCCGGCTTGCTGGGTTTCTCGATCAATACACCGATCGCGCTGTACTACATGCAAGGTTTGAACATGACTGCCGCACACGGCCACGCAGCATTGTTTGGCGTATATGGCATGCTGGGAATCGGTCTGATGCTGTTCTGCCTGCGCGGCTTGTCGGATCGCCTCGCATGGTCTGACAAACTGCTGAGCCCAACCTTCTGGCTGCTTAACATCGGCCTCGCAATGATGGTGTTCATGTCGCTGGTTCCGGCCGGCATCTACCAGGCTTGGGCGAGCATTTCGAAGGGCATGTGGTATGCCCGTTCGCCTGAAGTGATTCACTCGGCATTCATGGAAAACATGGTATGGCTGCGTGTTCCTGGTGACATTGTGTTTGCGATCGGAACCGTGTTCCTGGCCGTCTTCGCCCTGCGCCTGCTTGGCCGCGGCAAGCAGGAAGTGGCGGTAGCAACACCCGCAATCAAGGCAAGCAAGGCTTGATCTGCACCACCGCGCGCCTCTTCCGAGGCGCGCGGTATGTTTGCTTCAACAGCACGCAGTAATTCTTATTTCGTATTTCATCATTCGCATGATGCATGCGAACCTCATCTCTCCACTGTCTTACCAACTGACTAAAGGTTGATCGTCATGCCACACGACTGCTCCACTCCCGCCATCGAAAATGGCGTCTATCCGTTTGACGCACGCGGCGTCGCCCGTCGCTTCCGCCACGCAGCAATCTTCGGCGCGCTCGAAGCGCTTGCTGTCGGCGAAACCATGCGCTTCTGTAATGACCACGACCCTCTTCCGCTACTTGCGCAGATCAAAAACTACTACGGTCCCCGTGTCGCCATAGAGTATGTCGATCGCCTCCCGGGAGAAGTCATTATCGACTTCAGGGTCATCGGCTGACCATCCACAAGATGAATCACTGACCAGCAAGCCTCGCGTACCTCGCCCACACTTCTCTTGACGAGATCCCATCATGCGTTTAACAGACTACACGGACTATGCATTAAGGGTACTGATGTATCTTGGAATGCGTCCAACCCGACTGGTGACCATACAGGAGATTGCAACCGCCCACGATATTTCAAAGAACCACCTGACCAAGGTGGTCCATCACCTTGGTCAGGTGGATCTCGTGCATACGGTGCGGGGACGTGCGGGAGGCATCCGCCTGGGCAAGAGACCGGATCAAATTCCGCTTGGCACGGTTGTGCGGCTGACTGAGCCGGATTTCAACATGGTGGAATGTTTTGACGAGACGCAAAATCGCTGTGCGCTGTCACCAATGTGCGTGCTGAAATACGCGCTGGCTGCCGCTACCGATGCCTACCTGAAAACACTGGATCGGCTCACGCTTTCGGATATTCTGCAAGGCCCGGAAAAAGCTTCCTCCACCTTTGCGGTCACCAGGTTAGGGGAACATCCAGATAAACTTGCCAAAGTTGTGGCACATCGCTGACCCACTCCTTCCCCCCTGGCGGAGGAAGGCTCGGACGGGAGTTAAGGGTGTCAAGTATTTGCCGACCTCTCGTCCCGCTCAGGACGCCACCAGTTCAAACCCATCCCCGGCCACCAGGCCCAGCATATAGGCAATCAAATCCCGGACCGGACGAATGGCATCCCCAAACGGCAATGGCTCGGACCCCCGGAAAAACAAACCACGTTTGACATCACCATTCATTGCAAATGCAAGCTGGGTATCAATGCAGAATTGCCCGGCTTTAGAAATGCCATCCCGCAGTCCGCATTGATGCAGGCAGTCAAAACCCACCGTACATGCCTTGGGTTTGGCATTGCGTTGCAATTTGGATTCCTTGTCCAGATAATTGGCAAGCCACTGCGTCTTTACCGCACGTGCCGGTAGCCCGGCGACGCTCATGAAAGTAACGATGTCTTCAGGCTTGGCTTCAGTCAGCACCTTCTTGAAGTTTGGATGTGCATCGCCTTCTTCGCTCACAGCGAATGGCGTTCCCAACTGTATCGCGGAGGCGCCCATTGAAAATAGCTGGCGTGCCTGTTCAGGAGTGTGGATTCCACCCGCGACAATCAAGGGCATGCGCTCTTTGTCGATGCCCAGCTCCCTGAGTAACTCCAACGTACCTTCCAGAACTACCGAAAATGCAAAATGCGGCGCATTGACCTCGGCCAATCCCGCCGCACCCAGATGGCCGGCAGCATAGCGTGGATTTTCAATCACGATAGCATCGGGGAGCCGCTGCTTGCGCATCCATTTCTTCAGAATGAGTGAGATACCACGCACATCGGAAAGAATTGGAATCAGCGCCACATCCGGAAAGTCCGCGGTCAGGTCGGGCAAGTCAAGTGGCAGTCCCGCGCCGACAACCACCGCGTCCGCGCCACTCTCACACGACTGGCGTACATAGGAAGCATATTCAGAGACGGCACGCATGACATTTACAGCGATCAGTCCGTTGCCGCAGGCGATGTTCCTGGCTAGTTGAATCTCGCGATCCAGGGCGACAAGATTTATTGCGTTGATCGCTTCCTTATCGCGAGACTTCGCAGTACGCGCCATCAGGTCAGGATGATGACGTCGCAAATCGACGCTGGAGATCGTGCCAAGAGCACCGAGTTTTGCAACGTTGCCTGCCAATCGGTGTGCCGAGACACCGACACCCATTCCACCCTGGACGATCGGTAACAGCTGTTTGCTTCGGATAGTAAATTGGGGAAGAGTTTGTAGAGACACGATAGTGTTCCTGTTGTGGTGGGATTGAAGTGTGCGGACTATAACAACGGCCCGTATGGGCTTCCTTAACGCATGTTAAGGAAGCCCATACGGCCTTGATGTGACAATGGATGCTTGCTTACACGGGAACCGCCATGTCTTCAAACTCTTTAATTAGCCAATTTCTTGAAGCCGACCATCACCGCTGCGACGAGCAGCTTGCCCGTGCGGAAACCTGCGCGGGCAAGCAAGACTGGCCGGGCGCAGAAACGGCATTCGACGACTTCAACGCGAAATTGCGTCATCACCTGGACATGGAAGAAAAGATTCTTTTCCCGGCGTTTGAAGAGGCACCCGGGACGCCGCCGGGACCTACCAGCATGATGCGCGCGGAACACCAGCAAATACGCCAGATCATTGATAGCATGAAGGAAGCATTACTGGCACATGATGCGGATGCGTTTGCAGCCTCTGCGGACATACTGCACATCATGATGGGCCAACACAACATGAAAGAAGAATCGATCCTGTATCCAATGGCCGATCGATTCCTGGCGGCACGGGCGAAAGACTTGATCGCCGACATGCAAGACCTGCATCAACTATCCGGAGCAAGCTGAACATGACAAAAGAAATTCCACTCGACGTGTGCGGCCTGGAGCCGCCCGAGCCCATGGAACGTGTGCTGGAGGCGTTGGCGCGCTTGCAGCGCGATGAACATATCCGCATGATTATCGACAGGGAACCGCGCCCGCTTTATCGCATTCTCGAGCAGAACGGGTACGCGTACACGGTAACACCGCGCGACGGCTATCTGTTCGACATCCTTATTCGTCATCGCGCGTAATGCAACGTGCGCTTTCCTACGACGATGGCCCTTCCCTGTCAGTCCCGCTCAGGTTTTTCCTGACAGGACCATTGTTTGCTGTGGCTGCCGCCGCACTCCTTTTTTGGGAGGGCCCGGCTGCTCTGGTGTCGCGCTGGTCGATGACCACGCTGGCCCTGACGCATCTGTTGACGCTCGGCTTTCTGGCCATGATCATGAGCGGTGCGTTGCTGCAGATATTGCCGGTGGTTGCCGGTGTCAATGTGCTTGCACCGAGGTACACAGGTGCCGTTGTCTTTTCTGCGCTGGCGGGCGGCACGGCGCTGCTGGTCGCAGCCTTTTTAACGGTGGCTCCGCTCTTGTTCCGCTTGGCGGGCGTCTCGCTAGGGCTTGGGCTTCTCTGGCTGCTTGGAGCCACATCCCCGGGATTGTTCAGATGCAATCCAGGCGGTGCGACCGCAACTGTCGATACGATCCGGCTGGCGCTGGCTTCCCTGCTGGTTACCGTGTGTTCCGGCATGGTGCTGGTGATCGGTTTCGGCTGGTCGTTCTCTATACCACTGATGCAAATAACCGATTTCCATGCCAGCTGGGGATTGCTTGGCTGGGTAGGACTGCTGCTGATCGGCGTTGCGTTTCAAGTGATTCCAATGTTCCAGGCGACGCCTGTCTATCCGCACGCCGCCAGTTTTCCGCTCGCCGGCCTGCTGGCGACAACCCTTGCAGCATGGACGCTGACGGCAGTTTTCAATAATGAATTAACAACCCAGCTTCGATCGCTACTTGGCTTCATCCTCCTCTGTACATTGATTGGGTTTGCCTGTGTCACCCTCTGGCTGCTTCAACAACGCCGGCGGCCAAACACGGAAGCCACGACCTTGTTCTGGCGTCTTTCGATGATAAGCCTGCTGATTTGCGGTCCTGTCTATTTGCTTGCCTTGCCGGCGAAGCCGCTACTTTTGGGCATATTGATGATCATCGGCTGCGCATATTCAGCGGTGAACGGAATGCTTTACAAGATCGTGCCTTTCCTGCTTTGGTATGACTTGCAAAGCAAGACGGGATTAGACAGAAAGGCCGTTCCAAGCGTACGCGACTTGTCGCCCGACCGCGCGGCAAAACAACAATTCTGGCTTCATCTGCTTGGATTGATATTCCTCCTCGGCGCAGTCGTCGCGCCGGAGACGCTTGCACGTCCGGCGGCAGTGATATTTGGCGTGTCCGGACTGCGATTGTGCGGGAATCTGTTACAGGCTTGCCTGGTCTATCGTAAAGCCATTCGGAAGCCGCGGATAAATCCGGCGATCGTTTGAACACTCTTCTCACTCACGACACTCCAGGCGCGGCTATAAATTTCTTAAGCGAAATTAAGGAATCTTTTGATCAAGTCGGCGAAAGTTGCTGTCATGCCGGTACTTGCCGATAGCGGATAACAATTTATAGACCTGATTCTGGATGGAAGAATGAATGCAAATGAAAAAATGATTGGAACCTCGCTTGAACCGCAAGAGGTATCAGTGGATGTTCTGCTCGAAAAATATGCAAAGGGAAGCGAGACCAGCGTTCGTGACGTTCGGCTACGCGTAGCGCGCGGCCTTGCTGCGGTCGATACGCCCAAAAAGCGGGCAGAAATGGAAACGCTGTTTGTGTGGGCACAGGAAAATGGCTTTGTTCCTGCAGGACGTATCAACTCCGCAGCCGGACTGGAGATCAAGGCCACTTTAATGAACTGCTTCGTTCAACCCGTCGGCGACTCAATCACCGGCAGCGATGGCGACCTGCCAGGTATCTACACGGCCGTGGCCGAGGCGGCGGAAACCATGCGCCGCGGCGGTGGTGTTGGATATGACTTTAGCGAGATCCGCCCCTTCGGCAGCTATGTCAAGGGAACACGGTCGCGTGCGTCCGGACCGATCTCGTATATGGAAGTGTTCGACGCCTCTTGCAAGACAGTCGAATCCGCCGGATCGCGCCGCGGTGCGCAAATGGGTGTGCTTCGAATCGACCATCCCGATATCGAAGGCTTCATCAGTGCCAAGGATACTGGCGGCTTTAAAAACTTTAATTTATCGATTGGCGTTACCGATGCGTTCATGGAAGCCCTGGCCGCGGACGCGACCTTTCAGTTAATACATAAGGCCCCGCCCAGCGATGAGCAGAAACTGGCTGGCGCCCGTCAGCGTCCGGATGGGAAGTGGGTGTACCGCGAAGTGCGTGCCGCCGATCTCTGGGAAAAGATCATGTTGTCGACCTACGATCATGCCGAGCCCGGCATTCTCTTTATCGATCGCATGAACGCCGAGAACAACCTGTATTACACGGAGCGACTTGCGGCAACCAATCCATGCGGAGAGCAGCCATTGCCACCCTATGGATGCTGCGACCTTGGCTCGCTCAATCTCACGATGTTCGTGGTTAATCCGTTTTCGGCAAACGTTTATTTCGACTTCGACAAGATGCGTCGGGTTGCAGCGGTCGCCGTGCGCATGCTCGATCTTGCTATCGATGCCACACAGTGGCCGCTCAAGAAGCAGCAACAGGAAGGACGCTCAAAACGGCGGGTGGGGCTTGGATTCCTGGGGCTTGGCAGTGCACTGGTGATGATGGGCCTTCGCTACGATTCAGACGAGGGGCGCGCACTGGCATCGGCTATTGCGGAAGAACTGCGTAACGCCGCCTATGCGGCGTCTGTCGAACTTGCCAGAGAAAAAGGCGCTTTCCCCCTGTTCGACGCGGAAAAATACCTGGATGGGCAGTTCATTGCACGCCTGCCGCAAACCCTGCGTGATGAGATCCGCAAACACGGCATCCGTAACTCTCATCTGTTGTCGATCGCCCCGACGGGTACGATTACGCTCGCGTTTGCCGATAATGCGTCCAATGGCATCGAACCCGCGTTTTCCTGGGTCTATAACCGTAAAAAACGCATGTTGGACGGATCGACCCGTGTGTATGAAGTCGCCGATCATGCGTGGCGGCTTTACCGGCACCTGGGTCACGATGTAGCGGATGATGCCCAACTCCCTGCACAGTTTGTCACCGCGCTTCAGATGTCGGCGACCGATCACTTGCAGATGATGCGTGCCGTTCAACCTTTTATCGATACCTCGATTTCAAAAACCGTCAATGTGCCGGAAGACTATCCCTATGAAAATTTCAAAAACCTCTACTTCGATGCCTGGATAGCCAGATTAAAGGGTTTGACCACGTACAGGCCGAATACCGTTCTAGGCAGCGTCCTCAGCGTCGGCAGCGGCGCACCAGCGCCCGCAACGCCCTCCATGCCGCCGGATGATGATCCCTTGCGAAAGCAGTTTGCAAGCCGGCCGCTTGGAGAACTGGAATCAGTTACCTCAAAGGTGGAATACTCAACGCAGGAAGGAAAAAAAGCGGTCTATCTGACGGTAAGCTTTATCCGGGTTACCGGCACGCTCGATGGACAGCCGGTGACAATCGAAAGGCCATTTGAATTCTTCATGCCCGCTGGTCAGAAGTCCGATGGCCAGCAATGGATCACCGCTTCAATGCGGTTATTGTCGATGGCGGCACGGTCGGGGGGCTCGATTGCCAAGGCGCTCGGCGACATGCGTGAAGTGGTATGGGACAAGGGACCGGTGCGCTGTGGAAGCTTGACAAAGGAAGACGGCACTAACCTGCCGATGTACCACGATTCGGAAGTGGCAGCGGTTGGCTTCATGCTTCAACGCATCCTGGTCAGGCGTGGCTTCCTTGACAGCTACGGTAATCAAGTACCGATTGCTGCACTCGCGCGGCGCCTGATCGAACGTGATGCCGCCTTGCATGGCGACGAACAGCCACCGTTACAGTTTCACGGCGAGTTGAATCGTACGATTGGCAGGAAAAAATGCCCGGACTGTGGTGCGTATGCACTGCAAAAGGTCGACGGTTGCACACGCTGCGCAGAATGCAACTACATCGGCGGTTGTGGTTAGTACCAATAAGCTTCGGCCTATCTTCGCGTTGGGGAACTATGCCGGGCAACGTTGAGGATAGTCCTATCCTTCAAAATTCCGAAGTCGTTCTATATCCAGTATGACGACTTCGCGTCCCTTTACCTCAATCAGTTCGCGTGCGACGAGTTCATGCAAGACACGCGAAAAATGTTCGGGCGTCAGATTAAGTCGTGACGCAAGCAGTTTTTTGCTTACCGAAAGGGTCACGCGGCCACCGTCACCACCACCGTCCGGCTCTTCCTTGAGCAGGTAGCCAATTACGCGCTGGCTGGCCGATCGAAGCGAGTAGGCTTCGACATCCGAGATCAACCCGTGCAGTCGGCGACTGAGCCCGGCCAGCATGCGACGGGCAAATTTCGGGTTGCGATCCAGTTCGGCAAATACCGCGTTCTTCGAAATATATAATAACAGGGAGTCGGCAAGCGCCTGTGCGTTGACGATGTAAGGCTTCTCCATAAACATGAGTGCTTCGCCGAAGCTCTGGCCGCGACTGATGATCTCGACAACTTTTTCGTCGCCCTGAGTCGATGTAAAGCCGAGCTTCACCTGTCCATAGATCACGATATGGAATCCGTCGCAGGGATCGCCGCGCCGGAATATCATGCCGCCCTTCGGCATATGGAGTTCGGTCGTGGAAGCTGCGATCTGGTCGAGTTCATCAAGAGTGACATCGTTAAACAAGGGAAGACGTTTCAAAAACTCCCGCCGATCGACTTTAAGAGAAGACATGAAGCTCACTCCGGAAAATTGGAAATTAGAACGATTGCATTGACCAACGATCAGGGCCTTGTTGCCATGACCTGTGTTTTCGTAACAAAGGTAAGCGATAAGCATGTGCAAAAGCCCGCTCGCGGCGGGCTTTTCTTTTACCGGCTTTTGCCGACGTTCTGGCGTTTAATGGCCGGAATCGCCATCGGGTTTGCTGTGCGCCCTGAACACGTCGGCATTTTCAGGACCATCCACATGCAGGAAGCCAACCAAACCTTTTTCCATCCGGGACAAGGCATGGTCCACGAGAATCAGGCGGCCAGGCGCCTCGACCTTGAACTCGACCATGGTCGCGCCGCCTGGCGCTACTGTCGTGGTCTGCACATTCTGGAGCGGCGCTGATGTGAGATCGCCCATCGAGTAGACGCGGTCGAAAATTTCACCAATTACATGGAAGCTCGATGTGGCATTCGGTCCGCCGACGCCGAAGAATATACGGACAGTTTCGCCGACCTTTGCCTCCATCCGATGGGTCTTGGTCAATGCATCATGGTTACCATTGAACATCAGATGTTCGGGCTGTTCTGCCAGCAGCTTATCGAGTGAGAATTCATTCTCGCCCTGTGTACCGTGACGTTGTGCGGTATAGAGTTCACCTTGCATGACATAGAACTCACGGTCTACCTTCGGCAGCCCGCCTTCCGGCTCAACAAGGATCATGCCATACATGCCATTGGAGATGTGTTGAGCAACCATCGGTGTTGCGCAGTGGTACACGTACAAGCCGGGATTAAGGGCCTTGAAGGTGAAGCTCTTTTTGCTTCCCGGAGCCGCCTGGGTGACTGCCGCACCACCACCAGGCCCGGTGACCGCATGGAAGTCAACCGAGTGAATCATATGGCTGTCCTTGGCATTTGCCATGTTCACGGTTACGGTGTCGCCAACGCGTGTACGAATGAACGGTCCCGGCACCTTGTTATTAAAGGTCCAGTATTTATAGGTAGAGCCATCTGCAAGCTGACCGAGCACTTCAGTCGTCTCGAGATTGACCGTCATCTTTTGCGGGCCGCGTTTTCCGACCGGCTGGCCAACATCAAATGGACTTGCCGAGATGTCCACTCCCTTAGGCGCCTGTTTCGCAACGCTACCACCACCAACGGTAATCTTTCCAATCATGCCAGCCTGGACGTGGCCGGGCAAGGTACAAATATACTGAAAATCGCCCTTCTTGTTGGCTTTGAATACGATGGAGGTACTCGATCCTTTCGCGTTGAGCTGGTTCGATTTCGCAGAGAAGTCCGGAACCGAAATATCATGCGTCGCGCCATCACCGTTCACCAGGTTGATCTGTACCACGGCGCCTTCTGCGACAACAAGTTGCGGGTTAACCTTGCCCTTGATCGCGCCAGTCTCACCAATGAACACCAGCTTGCCGTCCGCAATGTCGGTGCGTAGCGTATAGGTCACATCAGGACGAATTTGAACAGATGTGCTGCTGCTGTGTTCGTGGCCAGTTGCTGCGTAAGCGACGGAGACACTTGCAAGGCCTAACACAGCGCATGCAACCAGACGGGAGATAAGTTTGCGTTCCATTTTTTTCACCTTTATTAACTGGCCGAGGAGGTAAGTGGTTCCGGCTCAGGACGCTCAAATCATACGGTTTTGACGCATCTTTAAAGAATGATCTAGGTCAAGTTTTACAAACTCGCCTCGGCGATGTGCAGTTTCGCCTCACTGCATGCGAATTCCGGCGAGAAGGCGATATACGAAACACGAAACCATCTTTCCCATCGATCTCTAGAGAGGCAATGCGCAGCAATGTTGAAACGTGAACTTGCCAAGCACGACTCGCTTGCCGGTGCCGGCACCGCATCACCAAGAAAACGACAATCCGGAATAAATTGACCCAGATCAATCATTAAAAGACTATCGAGGCGATAGCATGGCTGCATTCTTTAAGCGCTTGTCTTCGCCGTCGCCAAGCTGGTGTGCCAGGCTTATTAAATAATGCATTCCTGACGATAAATGAAAACCCTAAATCTCACCGTTCTCGCAGCATACTGTCTCGGCGTTCCCGTTATTGCATCGGCCAGTTGCGGGTCGGCGTTCTGTACCGTAAATACAAACTGGACAACCGAAAGCGCCATGGTTGAAGCGGGATCATCGTTCGACCTGCGGTATGAATTCATCGAACAGGACCAACCTCGCGCTGGGAGCGACAAGATTGCCGTTGGACAGATAAGTCATCACCACGATGAAGTCAAAACAGTGAATCGCAATCTCGTTGCGACTTACAGCCATTCGTTCGAATCCGGGTGGGGTATATCGGTGACCGCACCTTTAACAGATCGCAACCATACGCATATACACAATCACCGTGGCGCGCAATTGCCTGAAGAATGGCGTTATACGGAACTTGGGGATGTGCGCGTTATCGGCCGCTATCAACGGCCTTTTTACGGCCAACCGGAAAAGCCGAGCACTACAGGCTTGTCTTTCGGGCTCAAACTACCTACGGGCAAGACCTCCGTGCGTAACGCAGCAGGCGGCGTCGCGGAGCGCAGCCTCCAGCCAGGCACTGGAACAACCGATTTAGTGCTCGGCGCGTATCACCATCAGAAACTGCCAGACGGTGACGCTTCATGGTTTACGCAGATACAGTACCAGCGTCCGCTCAACACGCATGACCAGTACAAGCCGGGCGCGCAGTTCGGTGCCGACCTGGGATATCGGTACGGGATAAGCGATAAGCTCGGTGCGCTGGTGCAATTGAATACGCTGTTCAAGGGACGCGACCGTGGCAGCGAAGCAGAGCCGGCTGATAGTGGAGGCCGGTTCGCCTATGTCAGTCCCGGGATTAGCTACGCCATCTCGCAAAGTATTCAGGTCTATGCCTTCTATCAGCATCCGGTCTATCAGCATGTCAATGGCGTGCAATTGACTTCACCACGCGGCCTGCTGGCCGGACTGAGCGGTAGATTTTAATTATCCGCATACCTGTCTCTTTTGATGTGAATCGGGCGTGCACGGACAACACGGAGGATAGCAATGTTTAGGAAACTGATTTTGTTGCTGGCATCGGTTTCATTGCCGATGGTGGCCGTCTCCGCCCCTTTAAATTTCACGATGACCGACACAGCGGGGCAAGTGCATACGCTTGACGGTTACCGAGGTAAATGGGTACTTGTCAATCTGTGGGCAACATGGTGTCCTCCTTGTCTTGCCGAAATGCCCGAACTGGAAGCATTAAGCAAGGCACGTCGCGACCTCGTCGTCATCGGTCTGGCAGTCGACGGACAGAATCCACAGCGCATTACACAATTTTCTGAAAAACTCCATGTCACCTATCCTATCGTCGCAGGCAATATAAAGTTAGCGGATCAATTCAAGCCGCGCGGTTATCCGACCTCTTATCTGTACGATGGCACAGGCCAACAAATATTCGTTAAAGAGGGACCGGTGACGCGGGAAGAGATAGAGTCGGTATTGCGCAGAAGCGTGCCTAATACCAATCCCAAGCCATAACGCACCCTCGTTAATCTATTGTCGGTCAACTTTACAGCGGACGAGCCATGGCAAAGAAATTTCCCATTACGCCAAAAAACCCGGAACGCGTTTGCTGGGGATGCGACAGATATTGTCCGGCCGACTCTTTGGCTTGCGGTAACGGCTCGGAACGCACCCAACATCCGGTTGAGTTGTTCGGAAAGGACTGGCAAGAGTGGGGCCTTGCCAGTACGGACGCCGATGAGTGCGCCGGCGTCATTACCTCGTCAAAGTCCTGATGATGCTTGTGACCCATAGGGTCACAGGCAAGCGAATTAGCCACCACCCGTTCACCAGGCCGTTCCCGCAGTAAAGCGGCATCGTGGTAACAATCCAGCGGTGTGAGGTGTGACTCCAGTCCTCATTCGACACTGCATCGCTTCATCGCTTTGTCATTGCTGCCTCCATACTTACTCTTGTTTCATTAGAGCAATCGCGTGAAACATCCTCGTTTAGCCCGAATCTGACATAATCCAGCCCTTTACGCTGCGATCATTAATCTTAAGCTTGCGTAATGCGATTTGCCCCTGAATGGGGTTACATCACTTACCTGCTTTGCAAGATGGTCTACGTTAAACGATTGCAATTAAAAATGAACGGAGCAACAAATGACCGATTCGAAGTCACCCTCGCCGGATAAGGCAAAGCCGTCCTTTTTACGGAGGATTCCGCTTGCCTTTGGCGCATTCTTCCGCACGTTTTCCGATCTCGATTTTGCGACGCGCATCAATTCCTTAAGCGATGAGAAGGTCGAGACCGCTGTGCCCCAGCCTGCCCCGGCCCCGGTGGCCGAGACACCGCCTGCACCGGCTGTATCACCATTAAAGGAAGCGACTCCGGATGCCGCACTTTTGCTATTAAGCATTCTGCAGCGCGATGCGCGCCTGATCGACTTCGCGCAAGAGAATCTGGCCAACTATTCGGATGCCGAGATTGGCGCTGCGGCACGGGTGGTCCATGAGGGTTGCAGAAAGGTACTGGACGAGCACTTCACGATCGCGCCGGTGCGCCAGGAAAACGAAGGCAGCATGGTGAGCTTGCCGGAGGGCTTCGATGCTTCGGCCATCCGCCTGACAGGAAACGTGGTAGGTAGTGCGCCGTTTCGCGGCAGCCTGACGCATCGTGGCTGGCGTGTGACTGATGTGCGCCTGCCCAAACTTGCAAAAGACCACGACACATCGGTACTCGCACCTGCCGAGGTGGAACTATGAGCGCCGCGCGCTATTCCGTCGGTATCGATCTCGGGACGACCCACTCTGCCCTTGCCTATATCGATCTTGGCGCCAGCGATGGTGAGAAGACGATGCATGGGGTGCTCGATGTGCCGCAGCTTACTGCTCCCGGCGCAGTCGAAGGGCAAGCGCTCTTGCCGTCATTTTTATATATTCCGCATGGCGATGAATTCGCCCAGGGCGAACGCGCCCTGCCCTGGGGCCAGGAACAGCCTTATATTGTCGGAGAACTCGCGCGCACCCGTGGGGCGACGACACCGATCCGTCTTGTTTCCAGTGCGAAAAGCTGGTTATGCCATCCGGGCGTCGACCGCCGTGCCGCCATCCTGCCCAGCGACGCGCCGCCGGAAGTCGCGCGCGTTTCCCCGCTGGAGGCTTCGATCCGCTATCTGGTCCATCTGCGCGATGCATGGAACCACACCCATCCGGACGCACCGCTGAATCAGCAGGATGTCACGGTGACGATTCCCGCATCGTTCGACCCCGCTGCGCGCGAGCTGACGGCGGAAGCCGCCAGGACGGCCGGCTACGAATCGCTGACCTTGCTCGAAGAGCCGCAGTCCGCGTTGTACAGCTGGATCCAGTCGAGCCAGGGCCAGTGGCGCAAGGAAGTCCGGGTCGGCGATATCATTCTTGTCATTGATGTGGGCGGCGGCACCACCGACTTTTCCCTGATTGCCGTGCTGGAGCGCGACGGAAATCTCGAACCGCATCGCATCGCGGTGGGCGACCATATTCTCCTTGGCGGCGACAACATGGACTTGACGCTGGCCCATGTGATTGCCAGGAAGCTGGGGACGAACGGCACCTCGCTCGACCCGTGGCAGATGCGTGCGCTGACCTATGGCTGCCGCGCGGCGAAAGAGACCTTGCTGAGCGAATCCGACGTGCAGAGTGTTCCGGTCATTATCCCCAGCAGGGGATCAAAACTGATCGGCGGCTCCATCCGGACCGAGCTGACGAGAGAAGAAGTCACCTCCGTGATTCTGGAGGGCTTCTTCCCGCAGGTGGATGCCGCCGCACGTCCGGCTACCCGGGCACGGGCAGCCTTGACTCAGCTAGGACTTCCCTTTGCACAGGACGCCGCGGTAACACGGCATCTCGCGGCTTTCCTGGGACGACAGAGCGGCGCCCTGTCCGAGCTGGAAGGTTTTGCCGGCCAGGCCAACCCAGGCGCCAGTTTCCTTCACCCCACGGCGATCCTGTTCAATGGCGGCGTGTTTAAATCCGATCTGCTGGTGCAAAGGACGCTGGCCACCATCAACCACTGGCTCGCGAATGAAAACGCGCAGCCGGCACGTCAGCTTACCGGCGCCGATCTTGATCTGGCAGTGGCACGAGGTGCGGCATACCACGGCTACGTTCGCCAGGGGCGTGGCGTGCGTATTCGTGGCGGCACCGCACGCGCTTACTATGTCGGCGTCGAGTCGTCCATGCCCGCAATACCGGGAATGGAACCGCCGATCCAGGCGCTCTGCATCGCGCCGTTTGGCATGGAGGAAGGAACCGAAGCGGAACTGGAAACCCAGGAATTCGGTCTCGTCGTCGGCGAGCCCGTGCATTTTCGTTTCTTCAGTTCGTCGACGCGACGCCAGGACCAGATCGGCACCATCCTTGATTACTGGCCGCCGGAAGACCTGGAAGAACTCAATGAAATCCAGTCACTGCTGCCAGCCGAGGGACGGCAGCCGGGCGAAGTGGTCCAGGTCAGGCTGCATGCCAGGGTCACCGAGACCGGCACGCTTGAACTGTCCGCCGTTGCACGCCATGGCAATGAGCGCTGGAAGGTGGAGTTTGACGTGCGTGGGCAATCGGCAGGCATGTGATGAAGCGTTTTAGCGTCGGTATCGATCTTGGCACCACCAATACCGTCGTCGCCTACGCCGAATCCGGCTCGGACGAAATCCGCATCTTTGACATGGAACAGCTGGTAGGGCCGGGAGAAATCAAAGCCCTGCCCTTCCTGCCTTCGCTGCGTTTCCACGCCGCGCGCGGCGAACTGCCCGCCGGTGCGGTTGCCCTTCCGTGGACGGAGGCCAAGCCTGCGGCAGAGCAACCGGTGGTCTTCGGCATGTTTGCACGCAGACTGGGGGCGCAAGTGCCCGGCCGGCTGGTAGCAAGCGCAAAGAGCTGGTTGTCCCATACCGCGGTCGACCGGCTTGCTCCCATCCTGCCCTGGGGCGCAGGTGACGACGTGCTGAAGGTATCGCCGATGGAAGCCAGTGCAAGCTATCTGGCTTACCTGCGTGCCGCCTGGAACTGGCGCTTTCCGGATACGCTGCTGGAAGAGCAGGACATCGTATTGACGGTCCCCGCGTCGTTTGACGAGGGCGCGCGGGCACTTACCGTCGAAGCAGCAAAACGCGCGGGCCTGTCGCAAATTCGCTTACTGGAAGAACCCCAGGCCGCATTCTATGACTGGTTGCACACGCATCGCGATAAGCTGGCGGCCGAACTGGATAAAACGCGCCTGGTGCTGATTTGTGACGTTGGCGGGGGAACGACAGACCTGAGCCTGATCCAGGTCGCTTACGAAGGCAATCAGCTGCAACTTACCAGGGTTGGGGTCGGCAAGCATCTGATGCTTGGCGGCGACAACATGGATCTGGTGCTTGCCAATCTCGTTGAAAAACGTCTCACCCAGGATCAAGCGGCAGCTGAACCCGCACAAACCGGTCAGAAGCGTCTGTCAGCCACCGAGTTGTCCCAGCTGATTGAGCGTTGCCGCAACGCCAAAGAAGAGTTGCTCGCCCTGGACGCGCCCGCGAAAACTTCCGTCACGCTGGTAGGAAGCGGTTCCAGGCTGATCGGTGGCACGCGGTCTACCGATCTGACAAGGGAAGAAGTCGAATGCATGATTGTCGACGGCTTTTTTCCCTTGGTCAGTCAACATGACGGGGTCGTGCAACGTCGCAGCGGCATTGTTGAATTTGGCTTGCCGTATGCCAGCGACCCCGCGATCACCCGCCATCTCGCAAGTTTTTTGATGCAACACGCGGGCCGCACAGATGGTGCGAGCGATCACGACCCGCAAGCCAACGGCGCATCCGGTTCGTTGATTCCCGATACGCTGCTGCTCAATGGCGGGGTGTTTCATTCTCGCGCAATATCCAGCCGGCTCGAGCATATCCTCGGGCTGTGGCGCGGCGCACCGTTACGCGTACTGCATAACCGGCGTCCAGATGCAGCAGTGGCACGCGGCGCCGTTGCCTATGCGCTCGCCGTCCAGGGGCTGGGTACCAGAATCGGCGGAGGTTCGGCACGCAGCTATTTTCTTGTACTGGAACCCAAGGACAACAAGGCTCAGAGCCGTTCCGCAAACCCGGATACGGAGGCTGCGGCCAATCCGGCTCACGCTGAAACGATCAATGCGGTCTGCATTTTTCCCCGCGGAAGTGAAGAAGGAAAAGAAATCCTGCTGAGCGAACGTGTCTTTGCATTGCGCCTGAATCAGCCGGTCCGATTTCACCTGGTTTCTTCCACGGATGATCGCAGCAAGTCACCGCCCTTACTCGGTGACCTGCTTGAGCTTTCGACCAATGATGTGGTTCGCCTGCCACCGATCGCCACCGTGCTGCACGCGAAATCAACCGATGCTAAACAACAGGTGACGGTGCAACTGGCAACCACGTTGACTGAGGTAGGAACACTTGAACTGCATTGCGTCAGTACGCAGGAACCCCGTCAGCGATGGCTACTTGAATTTCAGCTGCGCGCCGATCAGGCCGGGAAAGAAACCGACGCCGAGCGACGGCTGCCGGAGCGATACGACCAGGCACTAGCCGCGCTCGACCGCATTTTCGGTTCGCGTGCACAGAAGGTGGAAGCCAGGGAAGTACGGCAGCTCCGTGCACAACTCGAAAAGCTGATTGGCAATCGCGAGCAATGGACGATGCCTTTGCTTCGAAAGTTATTCGACGAATTATGGCAGCGTGCGCGGGGCCGCCGGCGTTCCGCCCAACATGAAAAGGCGTGGTTCAATCTCATTGGCTTTTGCTTGCGCCCTGGTTTTGGCTATCCCCTGGACGACTGGCGAGTCAAGCAGTTGTGGTCGCTTTATGAAGCAGGCGCACAGTACGGAACTGACAATCAGGTCGCGGCAGAATGGTGGACCATGTGGCGCCGTGTCGCGGGCGGCCTGGAAAAAGAAGCGCAATTGCGATTGCTGGACAGCTTTGCATTTAACGTCCAGCCCGACACCGAAGAACAGCAAGAGCGCCCTTCTCAATTAGTAAGAGGCAGTATGGAAGACATGTTGCGTCTTGTCGGCTCGATTGAACGTATCCCTGCCAGCTATAAGGTCGAAATCGGCGACTGGCTGTTCGACTTGCTGAACCAGTCCCTCTCCGCTTCCGCAAAATCTTCCGCGAACGAGGGGCCAATCTTATGGGCACTCGCCCGTATCGGCGCGCGTCAACCATTCTATGGAAACGCGGACGACGTGGTGCCGCCGGACGTTGCCGTTGCCTGGATCGACAGCTTAATGCGGCTTGACTGGAAGCGCGTGCAAGGTGCACCGCTTACCGCAGCGCACCTTGCACGCGCGACCGGTGACCGTGCACGCGACTTGCCGGACGAGGTACGCGACAGGCTCGTGGCGCGGCTACAGGCCATCACTGCACCGGCGGCCTGGATCGCCATGATCCATGGAAAAGTGCAACTGGACGAAGTCAGCCAAAAAGGATTTCTTGGTGATTCGCTCCCACCGGGATTGAAGCTGCTTTATTAGAGCGGATAGTGCCTGCCGGCAGACAAGCAGTGCAGAGCGGACGGCCTGCATGCAAGATGCCAAAAAGCAACTTCAGGACCATGCCACTGCAAGTAGCGGCGAGACCTCTGGCTGAATCTTTTGTTGCATGGTCGACTGTTGCGGGGAGCACTTTGTTCAAGACAAGGAAACGCAGTGACAAGAACTATGCCTCTCCATTGATGTCAATAACTTACGTCATTGATATCCACCAGATTAGAAAATAATGCAATCCGTTACCCAGCAAAACTTTAACCCGAACGACCTGTTCGACGCATTAATCAAACGTTTACAACTCAATAGTGATTACGCGCTGTCCAAGCGATTAAGCTTAGCGCGCCATGTAGTTGAAAATATTCGACGAGGGCGTATTCCTCTCGCCGCATCTCTTCTTCTGGCGATACAACAACAGACCGGAATCAGTATCGACGAACTGCGACGACTGATGGGCGACCGACGTGCGAAGTTTAGACTGGCGTGCCAAGCTCGTGGTGTTTCACATGCAAAGAAGTCTTAAGGCGATCATAAGATTTAAGTGATCGTGATGCCTCTGAGGCCAGCTTCAGTACGTCAAGGCGTTTCACGTAGCCGGGGGCGTATTGCGTGACCTCGTCGCTGCATCGGCTATCCCAGTCAGCAGTTCAAGCGGCAACGGAAAGACAATCGTCGAGGAATTATTCCCGGCAATATTGCTGAGTGTCTGCATATAGCGCAGCTGCATTGCGCCCGATTGTTGCGACAGCACATGCGCGGCCTGCATCAGTTTTTCGGAAGCTTGCAATTCACCTTCGGCATGGATCACCTTGGCCCGACGTTCGCGCTCGGCTTCGGCCTGTCGTGCGATCGCACGCACCATCGATTCATCAAGATCGACATGCTTGATTTCGACGTTGGCAACCTTGATGCCCCACGCGTCGGTCTGCGCATCAAGTACCTGCTGAATATCGAGATTGAGCCTTTCCCGTTCCGCCAGCATGTCATCCAGCTCATGCTTGCCAAGCACTGACCGCAGCGTGGTCTGCGCCAGTTGACTGGTCGCTTCAAAGAAATTGGCCACCTGAATAATGGCCTTTTCCGGATCGACGACGCGAAAATAGAGGACGGCATTGACTTTGACAGAAACGTTATCGCGTGAAATAACGTCCTGTGTCGGCACATCCAGTACCACTGTTCGCAAGTCCACTCGCACCATTTGCTGTAGAACTGGGATCAGAATAATGAGTCCCGGACCCTTGACGCCCCAGAAGCGTCCGAGCTGAAAGACCACCCCGCGCTCGTATTCACGCAGCACGCGAATCGATGCGGCAAGCAGTGCAATCAGCACGATTAAAACGCCAATGATTCCGAAGCTGAAATCAAAAAACATTCTCATTCTCCTTTTTCATGATGCCCCGCAGGGACAACTTCCAGCGTTAGGCCGGCACGGGCGACAACCCGGACTTTCTGGGAACGATGCAGGGGTACAGAGCTGACGACACGCCAGATTTCGCCATGGACTTGCGCCCAGGCTTCATTGGCCGCCGCATCGGCATCGATCACCTCCGCTACGCTGCCGACGATGCGATCAGGATTGCGCGGCGCGGAAAGCCTTCGCGTTTTGACTGCCAACGTGGCAATCCCTGCCAGGGCGAGGGCGCTTATCACGGCAATGCTGGCGATGACGGTAAAAGGAATACCGTACCCTGGAACATCGGTATCAATCAGCAACAGGGCGCCAACGACAAATGCGCCGATGCCGCCAGCGCCAATGACACCGAAACTTGGCAGGAATGCCTCGGCAACCATGAACGAGAGACCAAGAAGAATCAGTGCCAGACCGGCGTAGTTCACCGGCAGTAACTGCAATGCATACAGTCCGATGAGCAGGAGCAGCGTTCCCACTACACCAGGCACGCCAGATCCCGGACTCATGAGTTCGAAGATGATGCCGTATACGCCGAGGGTCAGCAGCAGTAAGGCAATGCTGGGATTGGTAATCGTGGAAAGAATTTTTATCCGCCAGTCAGGCTGGGCATCGATCACCGAGGCACCCGCAGTATGCAGTGTCCTGGTTTGGCCACCTGCCGTCACCTCCTTGCCGTCGAGCCGTGCAAGCAATGCAGGAACGTCCTCTGCCACATAATCGACGACGCGCAGCTTGACGGCTTCCTCAGCCGGGAGGCTGACCCCGTCGCGCACCGCGCGCTCGGCCCATTCCGCATTTCGTCCCCGCATTTGCGCGAGTCCGCGGATATAGGCCACGGCATCATTGACCTGTTTGCGCATCATGGGCGATGCCGGTTCATTTCCACCGGCCGCTTTTTTATCCGCGTTCGGGTCCGGTTTGCCGGTACCGCGGTTGTCGGACTTGTCAGGATCGCGTGGCTCGTTTCCTCCCAGCTGCACCGGCGTGGCCGCGCCCAGGTTAGTACCTGGCGCCATCGCCGCGATGTGGCTTGCATACAGAATATAGGTACCGGCACTGGCAGCACGTGCGCCGCCAGGAGCAACAAAGGTAGCGATCGGCACAGGAGACCCAAGTATGGCCTTGACGATCGATCGCATCGACACATCGAGACCGCCTGGAGTATCCAACTTGAGAATCACAAGTTGCTGCCCGTCTTTCTCCGCGCGTGCGATACCCCGGATAATGTAATCTGCGGTCGCCGGCCCAATGGCGTCGTCGACCGTCAGCAAGCTAACGGAAGCAGGTAAGCCGGCACTTCCAACGCAGCAGGCGAAGAACAGTCCCAGTGCGATGAGCCAGTATCTCGCCACGTACAGGCGCCAGCGCGATACCCGTGTCGCAGCCAAGGCTTCATCTGCTGTCTTTGCCTCAAGGTACACGCTTGCCTCCTGTGCATGAGACTGCTTTCCTTTTTAGCCCGACCTTGTTTATTGTCTAAGTATAGGGCTGCGAGGCCTTGCGACAAATCATGTGTAGGTTGTATGCAAGTTGCCGCAGGAACTTTGAGGTTCAGTACTTGTCGGTCTTTTAACAATTGCTTTACTGGCATGACGCGCCGTTTTAAGCGGTGTCGACCTCAGCATCATTCCTTACAACCTACGCCTGGAGCTCCGAATGAAAATACTGTTATGGATTGTCGTTATCATTTTCCTGATCGGTTTGTTGACGTTGACCGGCGTACTCAAACTTATTTTTTGATTTCGCTTCCTCAATCGCGGAATGCCTCCAGGAAAGGACTGTGCAATGATCTATCGCGCATGTCTGACAAAAGCCCGCTGCTAGCAGCGGGCTTTTTCCTATTGCTGACCGGTATGGAATCTGTGATCGATTCACTGCGGTCAGCGGATCGGCAAATTAACTTACCGGTTGCGGTTGCGGTTGCGTCTCTTCAGGTGTCACGGCCGTCGTTGATTCAATCGCTCGTGGTTCTGCGGTATCGGAGGTATCTGCAATAATCGCAAGTACCCGTGCAAAGAATGAATCACTGACGACCGACTGCGCGGCGTCGTTCGCCGCGCCAGTGTCCGGGGTTGCTGCAACAGTACCGGAGCCGACGCCATTATCGCCGCCACTACCGCCGCAGCCCGCGAGCCCGAGCAACAGGGTCGTGCCTGCTACGGCACTGAAGAAAAAACGTTTGCTGAACATAAGTTTCTCCTTTATCCCTTATTGGGCCGCGGCATTGCCCGAGATCGGTGCAGTAAAGTACGGGAAGGCTGCCTTGAAGTCCGCAGCGGTCTTGCGTACGCCATCGGTCAGAGCGGCACTGCCAGCAGGCGCATCGGAAGGTTTGCAACCGACTTTCAACGCGTCGTTCTGTCCGGTCAGCACGCACAGCGCACCCATTGCCACACGCAGCGACAAATCGACCACATCGTCTGCCGGACGCCGTCCGTTCGGGAAGCCCGCGTTGTCGCCGGCAGCCACACCGAGCGGATTCTGCGCCTCGCGTGCGGTTGGAGCGATCGATGTATTCAAGCGCAGCATTTCTGACGGTACGACATTCTTCGGCTGGTTAACGCCCTCGATGCCTTTCAGGAACACTGTCACCAGATCCGTGCGTGGAAAGTTGGTCGGTGCTGGTGCGGATGGGAATAAGGTCTGAATCAGGGCCGGGAGCGTCGGATGGGTGACGTAGTCGATGAACTGTGCGTCGCCGCTCGGCCTGGACGCATTGAACCGGTTTTTATCGTCCATGCCGATCACGACTTCATTTACCAGCGGCATGCCCAGACGCGATACCTGGGTCCATGCACCGCCTTCTTTGCTGGCCGTGTTCAACCCGGGACCTGGCGTCGGATCGATCAAGCGACCCTGGCGTTTGCTCGCGGTGGTATAGGCGCCGATGACAGGATCACCTCCATTGCCGTTGGTCAGGCACGAAATTGGAATTTCCATGGCAATCGTGCTGACGTTTTTGCGTTCAAGATTATTCTCGTTACCGCCTGCCTCGGCACCCAGCGGATTCAGGTTGATCAGGTCGAAGGTCTTGCCGACCGCAATATAAAAAGGGTCCTTACGCTGCCCCACAAAGACCCGGCCGTTGCCGCAGTTGGGAATGGCAACGTCATAAATATGCTGGCCCGCATATTTCTCGTAACCATCGGCACCGCCGAAGGTCTTGTCACCGATGTTGTCGACCGGTTTGTCGAACTCGCGTGCGCCGCCTCCCATGGTTACCGGAGTTCGGGGACCTGTGCGGCGATCGCCTTTGACGACATCAATGGTATAGGTCTCGCGGACATTCAGCGTCGGCGGATTGACTGTATTGATTGGACCGGCGTTGATCAAGGGGATTTTTACCAGCTTGCCACCGACCGGGAGTGCCGCACCTTTTGGCGTATTTTTGAAATGAAACTGAAACGTGATGTCTTCCCTGGCGTCACCGTTCGTATCGAAATGGATTTCATACAAGCCGTTTTCATCGAACTGGTAAAAGTTCGGACCGCCAAACGGATCCTGAAATGGAATATAGTTGGCCATGACCGTCACATAGTCCTGGCGTCCGGCCTCGTAACTGCGAAAAAGATAAAGATCCGTTGCGTCAACCTTGGGCTGTTCCGTAAGAAAAGGGGATTCCCGATGGCTTGATGCCATGACTGGTCCGGTAAAAATGCCGGCTACTACCGACGCCATAAGCGTCGGTAGTAGCACTTGGCTGGTTATAGAATTGCGCATGAATATCTCCTGTTAAAGGACGGACAAATAAGGAAGCGAAAACCGCCGAGCTGCACCGGTACATACTGTCCGGATGGTCAAACGGATTCAGATGGCCGCATGCGCTTGAGATAGATCAAGGGGGTGTCGATTTTGCACCTTGATGGCCTGACCGGGTACATTGGCCGACCCGCAAGATTTTTCCTGCGCAGCGCTCGGGCAACTCTGCGACATGCGGATGGTCAAAACCTCATGCTGTACACCAGGCCATCATCATGAATGTCCCGATACGGTTCAGCCGTTTCATATTCGTCGCAGCCATCTGTCATGCGGCCTACGCGCAAGACGTTCCAGCTGCTGTGCAAAGCGACGTGCACGTCGACGTTCGCCATGAAGGCAACGCGGTGTTGATCGACGTAAGCATGCCCGTGAATGCCAGTCCCAGACAAGTCTGGCAAGTACTCACCGACTATAACCATATGGCGTCGTTCTTCCCCGGAATCAATTCGAGCAGGGCGATTCAACAGTCACCAGACCGAATCCGTGTTGAACAGACCGGGGTCGTCAACTTTGGGCTACTGCGTTTTCCATTTGAGTCGGTTCGCGATGTCACACTGCAACCGTACCAGGAGATTCGCTCAGAAGCAGTGGGAGGAACAATTACCAGCGGATTTGCGCACACACGACTTATCGAACGTGGTAACGCAACCATCATCGAATACCGAAGCGAGTCTGTTCCGAACATACAGCTGCCATTTGGATTGGGAATGAACACCGTTGCGGCTCGCACACGGGAACAGTTTGCACAGCTTCGCCAGGAAATCTACCGTCGAATGGAAACAGCTGCGCACACGTCCGGCAAATAGACGCCAACGCACCGGGCTGGCGCACCGGGCTGGCGCACCGGGCTGGCGCACCGGGCTGGAATTCGCACGTGGATTCGACCGGGTCAAAGAACTTCATTAAGCAGATAGACCGCATTGTCTTTCAATTTATGCCAGGTCCCGCGCTTACTCCATCTCTCCAGTTCAATCTCTTTCGACAGAGGGACATATTTTTCAAAGACGGCATCGAGCCTGCTCGCAGTAGCCGCGTCCAGGATCCCCAAGGTAATTTCATCATTGGTATCGAAAGACCGGTCATCGAAGTTGCTTGATCCGACCGCGGACCAGACGCCATCGATCGTCATGATTTTCTGATGCAGCAAGGTATTGGGATACTCAAACAAGCGCACTCCACATTTCAGCAACTTTTCAAAATTACGGTGACCGGCGTGCTGAACCATGGGGTTGTCGGAGGCATGCGCGGACGGCATCAATACGCGAACATCGACCCCGCGTGCCACAGCGTCTCCAAACGCGTCGATCGCCTCAGGTTCGGGAATGAAATACGGGTTCTGGATCCATATGCGTTTTCGGGCAAGGCAGATTGCTGTGTGATGAAGAATCTTGACGGCCGGCGCAGAACACTCTGGTTTTACAAACGCCGCATGGATCAATACATCGCCAGCAGGCTCCAGGTGCGGGAACACTTCGTCGCCAACGAATAGCTCCCCCGTCTGGCCGACCCAGTTCTCGCTAAACACGGCCTGGATGCTGTTGACGATGGGTCCCCGCAACCGGACACTGATATCTCCAAAATGCGCGTTGTCTTGCGCATCGCCCAACCAGCTATCTACGATGCAGTGCCCGCCGACAAAGGCTTCACGACCATCAATGACGACGAGCTTGCGATGATCACGGTCGTTGAGCAATCCGATGTTACGCAGCCTTTTGTCGTGAAAGAAAATCAGCTTGCATCCAGCCTCTTCCATTTGGCGACGAGCCCCCTTTCCCAGCTTTTTACATCCGGTCGCGTCGAGCAGCACGCGCACATGCTTACCGGCGCGTGCCCGCTCCGAAAGCGCATCAGCCACGCGCTGTCCAAGTACGCCCTCCTTCCAAAGGAAGGTTTCAAAATGCACGCCATGCCGTGCCGATTGAATTCTCTGTAGCAGAACTTCAAAGAAGGCGCCGTTTTCGAAAACTTCGACAGAATTACCGGCTACCGCCGTGCCAAGCGTCAGTCCGGCAAGCGACGGGACTAGCTGGTCGATTGCCAGGTCAGAGCTGACATGTAATGTGGGAGAGCGATGGCGACGGACCGACCAGATCACGACAAGTAAAAGCAACGCAATCGCGAAGAAGGCCGCGGCCGCATAGAAGAAACTGTCATGCCAAAACGAAGGATTCATTATTTTCCTGCGTAACTGCAAGTAAAGATTCTGTCTTCAGACAAGCGGTGCTGCTTTAAGCGAACGCCCACATCAAGGCACGTGCGGCCTTTGTTTTGGGCCATGTTCATTGCCGAAATTGACCCGCGATCATGCCCCTGCTCTGCCCCGCATCGATCTTAACGAGTGTTGAAGATTTGCAAACCTACATTAAGGGTATTCCCTTGGCGACCTGTTATGTTTTCGCAATAAATTTCTTTATGCGTACGTAATGTGCTTGCCTGCCATGCATATATCCAGATCCACACCGAAGGCCGCCTTCAAGGTCGCCGGCTTGACACCATAGACAACCGCACTGCCACAGCCCGCCACAGTTTTTACCGCTGACTCACCAAAAAATGCCGCTTATCGGAATAAATTCCCTTGCGACAACAATAAAGGTATATTTATTGCACCAAGGAAACTTCCAGGCACAGCAAAGTGAACACTAAAAGTCACCCCGGCAGTAATGGTTTCTCACTTATCGAACTGATGGTCACCGTGGCCATTGTCGGCATCCTTTCGGCAATCGCTTACCCGTCATACCGGGACCACGTCGTAAAAACCAACAGGACTTCGGCGGAGAATGTCATGCTGCAACTCGCAAATAAGCAGGAGCAGTACCGTCTCGACAAACGGGAGTACTCAAGCGTTGTCGATGATGTGGTCGCGGTGCCAGGCGATGTCTCGCGCAACTACACGATTACACTTGGGAATGTAACTGCTACCACCTTTACAATCACTGCCACTGCCACCGGTGCCCAGGCAAGCAGTGATACCAAGTGCGCGAACCTGACGCTTACGCAGGACGGCACAAAAGGTATTACCGGGACAGGCACTGTTGCCGGCTGCTGGTAATCATGATGAATGCGCGAACTTTTTCCCGGCATTCACCCAAGGCACAAACCCAATCGGGGTTTACCCTTCCCGAATTGCTGGTGACCGTCGCCATTACCGGCGTTTTGCTGGGCATTGCCGTTCCCTCGTTTTCCGAATTCATCAAGGGCATGGCAGTCCGCAGCGCCTCTTTTGACCTCTATTCCGCGTTGACGCTTGCGCGCAGCGAAGCGATCAAACGGAATCGTGAAGTGGTGCTGACTCCCGCGACGGACGGCTGGAAAAATGGATGGACGGTCACTGTCACGGTCAGCGGGACCACTACGGTCCTGAGCAAGCAAGCTGCCCTTTCCGGACTGACGGTCGCCGGGCCAAGCGCGGAATTTACGTATCGTTCCGATGGACGCGTTGATGGCAGCACACCGCAATTCGAAATCACAGGGAGTAACGCAATACGTTGCGTCACAGTGGACCTCAGTGGCCTGCCCTCAACACGTACCGGGACGTGCTCATGAAGCCCCACCAAACTCGAATAGCCAACATAGCCAAACAACGTGGCGTCAGCATGATTGAAGTGCTGGTTGCACTGGTTATCCTGCTGCTTGGCCTGCTTGGCCTGGCAGGCACAATGATTCAAAGCCAACGCTCCGAACTCGAATCGTATCAACGTGCGCAAGCCTTGGTCCTGTTGCAGGACATGGCGTCCAGAATCAACGCCAATCGCAAGGTGGCGTCATGCTACGTATTCACCGACAGTACATCCGGCACACCGGCGGTCGGGGGCGGAGGGACGTTGACCGAGCCTACCTGTACAACGGGAACCGCCGACCAGAATGCACGCGCCATTCAAGACTTGAAGGAGTGGCATAGCCTGCTGAACGGCGAATCGGAAAAGAATGCAGACAATAACGATGTGGGCGCGATGATCGGTGCGCGCGGCTGCATCAGTTTTGATTCGACGACAAGTATCTATCTTGTGACCGTCGCCTGGCAGGGGTTATCCAAGACCGCGGCACCGCCGGACGGATGGACCTGCGGCAAAGATCTGTATGGCGATGAGAAGCAACGTCGTGTCGTTGGCATCACATTGAAAATTGGTGAGCTCGGATGACATCCATCATGAAAACAAGCGCGCGGTATCGGATGAAGCCAAGGTCGACACGCCCATTCCCCCCGTTCAAACGTGAACGCGGCTTGTCGCTGGTCGAACTGATGATTGCGATTACCCTGGGCCTGGTTCTGGTCGCCGGCGTCACGACGCTCATCAGCCAGCAAAGCAGCACCAGTCGCGAACTCAATAACACCAGCCGCCAGATTGAAAACGGCCGCTATGCAATTCAGGTTTTGCGGGATGACATTGAACTGGCGGGCTACTACGGCGCGTACTTCAACATAGCGCTCGATTTTCCTGTTGCGGGCGCTTCCGCGACACTTCCGGATCCCTGCGCGGCATCGGTCGCAGAGCTTGATGCGGCATTGCCGGTTGCCATCCAGGGATACGATTCGCCGACCACCGTTCCCACTGCGCTGGCCGCCTGCCTGGCGGATGCGAACCATCTGTCCGGCACCGATATTCTCGTGATACGGCGAGCAGACACCAACGTCACTACGCTCGATCCTTCCGGAGCTGGCGCCGAGGCGGGGCAGGCTTACATCCAGGCCGGACTCGATACATCAAAAGTCTTTAAACGGCAGGTGGGAATCGGACCAGATACATCAGAACCACGCGTGTTCACCCTCAAAAAAATGGATGGGGCCGTTGCCGATTTGCACAGATTCTTCGTCCATATCTACTATGTCAGCCCGTGCAACAAGCCGGCGACCGGAACCACCTGTTCCGGCGCGAGCGATGACAACGGCAACCCGATCCCAACGCTCAAGCGGCTTGCGCTAGGCGTCAGCGCAGGCAGTACGGCGTTTATCAACACGCCCCTGGTTGAAGGCATACAGAACGTGCAGTTCGACTACGGCATCGACAAAGACAACGACGGCGCACCGGACTACTACACGACCGGGACTTATGCCCAGGATGGCAGCACCGAGCTGGTCGCAACGGACTGGTGGAACGTCATGACCGTACGTGCGCATATCCTGTCCCGCAATCCCGACGCGAGCGGAGGATATACGGACGACAAGACCTACAGCCTTGGACTGGAAGGAAACGTTGGCCCCTTTGACGATCGCTATAAACGCCATGTTTTCAGCGAAACAATCCGCGCAGTGAACCCCAGCGGAAGGAGAGCGCAATGAGGATGCGTAAACAAGAAGGCGTCACGCTGATTGTCAGCCTCGTGATGCTGGTGGTCCTGACACTGCTGGTCGTGTCATCGATCCGCACCGGGACGTCCAATACCCGCATTGCAGGGAACATGCAAGTCAAGACCGAGGCGACAGCTGCCGCGCAGCAGGCGATCGAAGAAGTAGTCAGCGGCGATTTTGCAAACGTCACCGAGCAACAGACTGTTCCGGTAACGATGGGCGCGGTGACCTACCCTGTGGTTGTCGAGTCCCCGGTCTGCGACAACACGACGCCTATCCGTAACGATGATCCTTCCCTGAACACGAGCAACGAGGATGACCGCATCTGCTTCAACGATGATCCCGGTCAGCCGATCTTTGACAAGGATGGAAAACCCATTCCGCCACCGTCGAAGTGCAATCAGCAGCTATGGAGCATCAAGGCCAACATCGATGATGCGGACACAGGGGTGCGTGTCACGCAGGGACAAGGTTTGAGCCAGCGGTTCTATAAACCTACGTCCTGCTAATTCACCATCTTAGTCCTGGCAATGCCATATCCCCTCATGTCGAAACAATCGCACCGCCCGTCTGGAGGCACCACCATGAAATCAGCAAAAATTCTGGTTCATTATTTGCTTGTCGCCGCAATGGCGGCACCCGCCTTGCTCTACGCGGAAGACATTGACATCTATGACAAGATTTCCGACAGCGGCGACCGGCCAAATGTCTTGCTGGTGCTTGATAATGCGGCGAACTTTTCCGCGTCGGCCGGAAATTGCACCTATGACGATGACGGCACTGCGCCCTCGTTGAATGGCACCGCGGGCGGCATTGAGCAATGCGCCTTTTACAATGTCATCAAGGGTCTTGATGTTGCCTCAGATGGTGAAGCAAAAATCAACTTGGGGATGATGTTCTATAACGCAAACGGCCTGACAGGATACGGATGCGCCAGCGGGGGAAATGGTGGCTGTTTGGTCAGGCCAATCGTGCCGATGACCGCTGCGAACAAGCTGGCGCTCCTTACCTGGATACGTTCCTGGGAGACCTCAGGTAATGGCATCAACAATATCAAGGCGAGCAGTGAACAAACCGGTGCCACCATGCAGGAAGCGTGGGCCTATTTCGCTGGAAGAACCGGCCTTTCCGGACGCAACTATGCTGGTATCCAACCGACAAATAGCGGTTGCCAGAATAACTTCGTCATCTTTGTAGGCAATGCATTCACCAACTCGGGCACGCCCGGCGAGGGCGGCAATGCGAGCCCGAGTTCAGCACTGAATACCGCGCCCGGCGTCACTGTGGCACAAAAGCTTGCGATCACGATTCCATCCGGTTGCTACGGCACGTTCGGTCGCTTGCCTTTCAAGACAGGAACAAGCACTTGTACACTACCGACGCCTTCGGCTGATGTCTTCAGCTGCGGCAGTTACACAATGGGAAACCATACCGATTCTTCCGGCTTGTATGCCGATGAATGGGCGCGTTATATGGCGCAGACCGATACCAGCGGTGTGAATGGCGGCAAAACCAATATCACAACCTACACCGTTGGCTTGATCGGCAACAGCTGCAAACCGGATTATCCGGCGCTGATGAAGAGCATGGCCGACTTCGGCGGCGGCAAATATTTTCCGACCTCGAATTATTCGCAAATCAAGGATGCGCTGCTAAAGATTTTTAATGAAGTGCAGGCGGTCAACAGCGTGTTTTCTTCTTCCAGCTTGCCGGTGAGCGTGAATACGCAAGGCAGCTATCTGAATCAGATCTATATGGGGATGTTCCGCCCGGATGCCACCGGCTCTCCGCGTTGGATGGGTAACCTGAAGCAGTACAAGTTCAAGTTCAATACCAACCTGAACATGGTTCAGCTTGCCGATAGCACCGGCGCTGATGCAATCAGCTCTGGCAGTACCGGCTTCCTGTCGCCAAATGCGATCAGTTTCTGGACGACCAAGAACATCGCGACCGCACCGGATAGCATCGGCGGCTTCTGGAAAAACAATCCGCAGGGTGTGGGTCTGGCCTACGACTCACCAGATGGCGAAGTGGTTGAAAAAGGTGGCGCTGCGCAGCAGTTGCGCCTGGCCAACCTGACAAGCAACTTTAGTGCGACGGCACAATCCAGTGATAATCCGCGAAAGCTGTACACCTATTGCCCAAGCGGTTCCGGTTGCTCAAATGAGCTGACAAACAGTGCAAACATCTTTGCCAAGTCCAACTCTGCCATTACGACGGCTGCGCTGGGTGTTTCAAGTTCTACCGAGCGCGACACCCTGATCAATTGGGTACGTGGGGAAGACAATACCGGCGCCGAGAAAGGACCTGGCGATACCGTCACCGTCCGTCCCTCGATTCACGGCGATGCACTCCACTCTCGTCCGGTCGTACTGAGTTACGGCGGCAGTCCGGAATCCATTGTGGTTTTTTATGGGACAAACGACGGCGTATTTCGTGCAGTGAATGGCAACCAGACAACTTCGATTGGTTCCGTACCGCCGGGTGGCGAATTGTGGGGGCTGGTGCTGCCGGAGTTCTATCCAAAACTGAAGCGTCAACGTGAAAATACGCCGCTGGTGAAATTCCCTAAGACCAGTTCCAGCTTGAACCCGCAACCAAAAGACTATTTCGTCGACGGCTCGCCTGGGGTGTATCAGAAGCTGAAGGCAGACGGCACCATCGACAAGTCATATATTTACCTGACCATGCGCCGCGGCGGACGTTTCATGTATGCGCTGGACGTAACCACGCCGACAGCGCCTAGAGTGATGTGGAAAAAATCATTCACCGACACCGACATGGCGGAACTTGGACAAACCTGGGCCCGTCCGCGTCTGGCCGTTGTCAAAGGCTGGTCCAACCCGGTGCTGATCATTGGCGCCGGCTATAGCACGACACAGGACAGTGAACCGCCACTCGCGGACACTATGGGACGCGGTATCTTTATCCTGGATGCGGTGACCGGCAATGTAATCTGGAAAGCAGGCCCATCCGCCGGATCGACTGCATGCAGCGGCACCAGCAGTTCGGCGTCATGCGCAGTCGCTGATATGAATTACAGTATCCCAGCCGACATTACGCCGCTGGATCGTGATTTCGATGGCTACGTAGAACGGCTGTACGCGGTCGATATGGGTGGCAACATCTGGCGCGTTGATCTTGAGCCAACCGCCGGCAGCACGCCGGATAAGTGGACGGTGAATAAACTGGCCGCACTTGGCTGCAGCACGGGCGCCTGCGCATCGGGAACCATACCGCGCAAATTCTTCTTCGGGCCAAGCGTCGTTCCGGTAGGTGTAAATGGTTCGACGACCGCCTATGACCTCGTGATGGTTGGCTCGGGCGACCGTGAGCATCCTACGTACAATACCAGTGCCGGCTCGGCCTACTCGGTGACCAATCGCTTGTATGCCATCAAGGATCTCAAGACAGGCAAAGATGCAACGGGTATGACAACCGCCACCGAGTCGTCGTTGCGTAATGTAACCAGCACCGATTACGACGGCACAGGCAGCGGTTATTTCATCACCTTGAATACCGGGGAAAAAGCGGTCAATGCACCGGTGACGGTGGGCGGTACCGCTTACTTTGGTACCAATCAGCCGACAGCGCCAAGTGCCAATTCCTGTACATCCGACTTGGGTACCGCACGCAGCTATAGTGTGGATCTGTTCACCGGAAAATACCGTTCGACAGAATTGAACGGCGGTGGTTTGCCTCCGTCCCCGGTCAGCGGAATTGTGGTTGTCGATGGGGCCAAAGTTGGTTTTTGTATCGGTTGCGTCAATCCGGAATCACCGAAGAAGTCCCCGCTGGACAACGGTACGTCAGACAAGGAAGGCAAGAAAAAGGTCAGCCGGTGTAACGTGACAAATGAGATCGATGGATTTTTTTGACTGGCAAGGCGCAGGAGGAGTCAATAGCGGGCTATTGACGACGAGTGCAACGCAGGCAGACGAAAAAAGACGCGATCTCATGGTGCGTTATGGGTTGGGATTGGTATAAGGCAAGTAAAAGAAACTGCGGGTGGCAAATATTAAGGGGCGTGGACACACGCCCCTTTTTCTCGTCATTCATTTATCCTTTTGCTGTTCCGGCAGTTGTGATTTTGCTGGCCGGGTAGCCCTGCAGTCATTTTCAGGGTCAATCGTGATGTCCGAAACACGACTTCACGCACTTCGCGCGACCAGAGCTAAATGCATCGCGTATGGCAAGTATCCACAAAGGCCGTGGAGAAGGTATTAGTTTGCCGCAGCGCCCTCTTTTGGGTCGCCGAACATCAAAACCGTTCCACGGTTGCCGTCGTCAATAATCTGCTCCTGCTCTTGCAGCACACCTTCTTGCGTGTCTGGCGCTGCGCCAAACGCCGACCCGGCCTCACGTGCCTGATTTGCGATCCGCTCCATTTCCACCGAACGAATATCGGGTACGACAGCTGGAGGTGGTGATGGTGAGGTATGCCGTACTTGAACGGGCAGCTTACGCGGCGGTGGAGCTACTGGCACCGCCTCCTTCATCCCGAAAAAGCCATACACTTTATCCAGCAGCGATGCGAAGAAGGAATCGGGCGGAGGCGCGAAACGTGCGTCGGTATCGATAAACCTTGCGTGCAATGTTCGCCGGTAAAATTCTCCAACCATTGGCAATGCAGTGCGCGCGCCTTGTCCCCATTGGCTATTGCCCATCGTTATGCGTGCATCATTAAAGCCGACCCATGCACCGGTTACCAGGCGCGGATGCATCAGGATAAACCAGCCGTCCGTATTATCCTGTGTGGTGCCTGTTTTTCCGGCGAGGTCTACACGCAGTCCAAAGCGGGTAGTGATAGGCCGCCCCGTTCCCTGCTTCACCACGCCACGCATCATGTCGATCAGATCGTATGCGGTTTTGCCCGAGATGGCACGTGTGCCGTCGCTAGTAAACGTTTCCAGTACCTTGCCGTTCCGGTCCGCAATACGACTCACCATTACAGGCTTGCGGAACTCGCCGCCACTGGCGATCGTGCTGTAAGCGGACACCATTTCCAGCAGCGTCACGGGACTCGTACCCAACGACAAGGCCGGGACCGGGTCGAGAATGCTTTGATTCACGCCCAGGCGTCGCGCAAAGTTTGCCACTTTTCCGGGCCCGACTTCCTGCATCACCTGAGCGGTAATCGTATTTTTAGAATAGGCCAGCGCGTCGCGTAGCGCCATCGGCTGGCCACTCGGTCCAGTTGCATCGGTGGGTCGCCATACACTGCCGTTGCCCAGCGGGACTTCGACGGCCATGTCGGTAAACCGTGTATCTGGTGACATTCCCTGTTCAAGCGCCGCGCCGTACACAAACGGTTTGAATGTCGAGCCGGGCTGGCGCCTGGCCTGTGCCACATGGTCGAACTGGTCGACTGCAAAGTCTCGGCTGCCAACCCATACCTTGACATGGCCATTGGTCGGGTCGATAGCAACAAAACCGCTTTCCAGCCGGGTCTTGTCTGCGCTCAGGCGCGCGATGAATTCCGGATTTTCCCTGATCTGTTTCATTGCGATTTCTGGCGGCGTTCCCGCATCGACCGCAGCACGATACGGACTCGATTCGCGCACGAATGCGTTGAGCAGATCGTCATGTGTGCGCCAGAAGCGGCTCGGCGGCGGCACCCGCCGCTGTGAATCATGGTGTGTATTGAAACCGTAGGCTACCCTGCGCATCGGGCTGACGCCCTTTTCGCCATCCGACACCGACTGCAATAGCTGAGTCTGTTGGGCTATCGCTTGTTCGGCGAATGCCTGCATACGCGAATCGATTGTCGAATACACCACGAGGCCGTCGGAATACAGGTTGTAATCATTGCGGTCCGCCCATTCGATCAGCCACTTACGGACATGCGCGGCGAAATGTGGCGTGCTACCAAAAGGCTCGGGTTGGCGTTCGAAATCGAGGCGGATCGGCCGACGTTTCAGGCGCTCGAATTCGGCACTGCTCAGCACACCGCGTTTGACCATCTGCGACATCACGACATTGCGTCGCTTTTGCGCACGCTCGCGGTTCAATACGGGGTTGTAGTAACTGGTTCCCTTCAACATGCCAACAAGGGTCGCGCTTTCGAGAACATCAAGCTTCCCCGCGGGTTTATCAAAGTAGGTGCGCGCGCCCATTTCAATACCGAATGCGTTGTACAAAAACGGCATTGTGTTCAGATAAGTCAGCAGGATTTCATCCTTGGAGTACGCATACTCGATCTTCAGCGCGGTGATCAATTCCTTCAGTTTGCGATTGATGGTCCGCTTGCGTCCTATTTCCTCCGGATACAGATTGCGCGCAAGTTGCTGTGTCAGCGTTGAGCCGCCTTCCGGGTCGCCTTGAATGGTGCGCAAGATTCCCGCAGCGGTTCGCTTCAGGTCGACGCCATGGTGTTCGTAGAAGCGGTGGTCTTCGGTGGCAATCAGCGCCTTGACGATATATGGCGAGATTTCGTCGAGTTTGACCCATTCACGATTCAGTCGTTTAAAGACAGCGAGTTCCTTGCCGTCGCTGGACATCAGGACACTCGGTGTTTCCGCCTTGGCCTTGCGCAGGTCGGCAATACTTGGCGTGAACGGAATCAGCACGATCGCATAGATAAAGAAAAGTGCGACGGCAATCGTTCCGCTGGCGAATGCTGCTTTCATCAAACACGTCAGCCTGACGGGCCAGGAGAGGCCTGGATCGATGACGGCTTTGAAATAGCCTGCAATCTGCTTCGCGGTCTTCTCTATCTGTTTGCGGGATTCGGTTGTTGGTTCCACAGTGATTTTTCTATGCTCCGTCCAATTCCAAGGTGCAATTATTTCATACTCAGTGCGACCTTAATGGATTGCCGACTTCCTGCGAGCGGACGGCCGGCGAAATGCGCCGGATCAGATGCACTGCCCCCACTGTCCCACTGTCCCACTGTCCTACTGTCCTACTGATCTGATCTCATCCAAAATACCAGGTGAGAGCACATGCGAGCGTCACCGTGACCGCACCCGCAATGCTGCCTGCCACTCGCCTCCTGCGTCTGCGTTCAGCCTCCTCCTCGCGTTGACGGGCCTCGGCAGCAGCCCGTCGAGTCTCAAGCTCGGCTTGCTTGCGCTCCCATAGCTTGCGCTTTTGTTCATCTGTGCCGCGCGGCTTGCGATGGCTTCCGGGACGCGGCGAGTCTGGATCATGCGGCTTGGCTTCATGGGACGTGGAGAGACGATCGAGGCCGTCGGGAAGAGTGTTGTTGTCAGTCTTGAGGCGTGCTTGCCCATTTCCCTTTTGACGGCGGTTTTTTCCCGCGCTGGACTTCCTGGTTTTTTTCATTGAGCCGTATTCCGGATGTGTTGTTTGACAAGGAGTGTCTAGGACCAGTGGCGACTTGAAACAGTTCCAGTTGGCAATGCGAACATTTTGCATTGCAATAAAGGCAAGTTTGCACTAGTTGCCTTTATGGATAACGAGAAATTGTTGTAAATAAATTATCTTCAGTAAGCACGGTGAGAATTTGTAAATTTTTATTCCAGCACCCGAGACATTGAAACGGCTTCTTACATTTTGCCTTTTTAGCAAGGAACATCTGCGCGATCTGGTCTTCCTACAACGAGCAAATGCATAGGAGAAGTCCCGATGAAAAAATCTTTATTTCTTGCTTTAACAATGACAGCTGCGGCAGCGATTGCCCAGAACACACCTGCCGATGTCAAGGCGCAAGGCAAGGTCGAGCAGGAATCGATCAAAGCGCATGAGCGCGTCAACAAAGCGATCACCAAGGAGGCGCAGGCCAATGTTGACGCTGATGCCAAGGCAGACAAGCAAAAATTGAAAGCCCATCAGAAGTCTCAGAAAGAAATCCATGATGCGGCTTCAGATGTTGCCAAAGCGCAGAACAAGGCTGACGTCAAAGCGGCGAAAGAAAGCCGTTAATTCTGGTTCCGGCTGAAACGGTGACCTGCTGGAGCAAAACCCTTCATCAGTCACCGTCTTTCTGCCGATTGGCTCCATCCCGCATCCCATCTTTACTACCGACATGAACTAGATAACCGAACCGCCTCAAGGCGCTTCATACCGATCCCAAGCTATAACGTGACAAATGAGATCGATGGTTTTTTTTGACCGGCAAGGCGCAGGAGGAGTCAATAGCGGGCTATTGACGACGAGTGCAACGCAGGCAGGCGGCTCGGCGCCCCCGGAAAAAGACACGATCTCATGGTGCGTTATGGGTTGGGATTGGTATCAGCCCCTTAAGGCCTCAGAAAGCGAGCTACATGCAAAATGAAAACAACAACATTCATGCATTAGTCGTCGAAGACAATCAAGACTTTGCACAACTTGTCTGCGACATTCTTCATATCCAGGGTTGCACTTCGCACGTGGCCTATAACGCCCGCGCAGGACTGGAGCTTGCCAAACGCATCCGCCCCGCTATTGTTTTTTGCGACGTGGGACTACCGGGCGTGATGAACGGCCTCGACTTTGCCAGGACCATGCGCGCTGACGAATCACTTCGCGCTATTCCGCTGGTGGCGATTACCGGCTACACCAGCGAACAGGACAAGACTATTGCGCTTGCCGCAGGCTTCAATATCGTTTTCCCTAAACCATTCAAATTTGCCGACTTGCTCAAGGCGCTGGACCAATTCGCGCGGTAAACCAGCGTGGCTGTGGCGATCCGCCCATCCAACTGGAGCAAACGCATCGCCGCTTTTATCCGGATGTGTTCGCATAAGGCATAAGACATAATGCACGAGGCACAAAGCAAGGAGAACAGACACTGCACTGGCAGGTATGTCAGCCAGGCGCAGTGTCATCAGGTGGTGTCGGCAAGGTTACCGGTGACGATGCCTGGGCCGGAAGTTCCTCGTTACTCAAGGCTTCGTTTATATCGGTGATCAGGTCGCTCCGGACCTTGAGCCAGGCATCCAGGTCATTGGTCCACACACGTAACTCGAACTCGAATGCATCGACACCACGCTTGATGAACAAGACTTCAGGCGCAGGTGTTTCAAGCACCTGCTTGTTCCATCGTGAGACATCCAGCAGCGTGGTCTTGAGTCTGGCCACGTTGATGTCGGGCTTGGTGAACACCGGTACCGCGAGCTGACGCAGCTGACTGGACAAAGTCCAGTTGGTCACCTTGTCCGAAATC
Organism: Noviherbaspirillum sp. Root189; assembly: GCF_001428545.1. Taxonomy (GTDB): domain Bacteria; phylum Pseudomonadota; class Gammaproteobacteria; order Burkholderiales; family Burkholderiaceae_D; genus Noviherbaspirillum. The sequence goes on along the minus strand of NZ_LMHZ01000067.1, from coordinate 69,521 downwards.
AGTTTGCCGTTCGGTATGATGACACTGGCCCCGGTTGTGCTATGAACGATGGTGGCCCGGATGCCGATGTGCTGTACGCGACCGACCATGTCATCGATCTGTATCGTGTCGCCTACCTTGACCGGACGTTCGAACAGCACGATGAGGCCGGAGACGAAATTGTTCACGATGTTTTGCAAGCCAAAACCGATCCCGACTGTCAGCGCACCGGCGACAATCGTAAATTTGGTCATGTCGACGCCAATGGCGGTAAGCGCAACGACAAATCCCGTCAGCAAAATGATGTAATGCACTGTGGTGGATACCGCATAAGGCAGCCCGCGGTCCAGGCGTACCCTTGAAAATATTTCCTCTTCAAGGAAGAAGCGCGACAGCCGCGACAGAACATAGGTGGTCCACAGGATAAACAGAAAGATGGCGATGTCGTCGACCTTCGCATTAATATTGCCTATCTCCAGCGATGCTTTCCAGAGAGATTGAATCCAGTCCGTTACCAGCTGCAGTAAGCCGGTGCCCTGCAGCGTCAATATGGCCCAGAACAGAAATGCCAGCCATTGCATCCATTTGTTAACGCGCGCGGCGATCGTCGCTCTATGCCGCCGTACACCCGCAAGGAAGGAGAACGGCGGTATATACAGCAGGGCGTGCAGAAGCCCCTCGCCCGCACGAGCCATCACGTATAAGACCGCACCCGTATAGGCGCTCGCCAGCATCGTACGCATCACAAGATCCGCAAGCCGTGCATATCCGGCAAAATTGCAGAACAGGACAGTCGCGGACATGAACAACGCCAGGAATGTCGCGTAACCAATGACATGCGATGCAAGTCCTTTTCCTGGTGCTAACGTATCTGTTGCCGAAGCAATGTGCTGCCTTCGCCGATACGCGGACAGAAGAAAAATGAGAATGCCTAAGGTTTCAATCAGCAGCAGAACGCGGTGTATCCCGGGCAGTGGAGAGAACAGCGCGCGCAACCTGTCCACCAAATAAAAAACAACGACAGAGCAAAGCACTTCATAGATGCGCTTTTCCACCATTTTGCGGGCAAACAGCAGCAAGGGCACCGCTGCGACGACGCCGATCATCAACCATAACGAACGTGGAGCACGGGGGTAGAACCAGGTGCTGAACAGCATGGACAGCAAGGCGGCCGTCACAATCGGCATATCGAATAAGGTCCGATTTCTTTTCAGGCCTTCGTCGTGTTCGCAGAGGGAGTCGATCCTTTGACGCGACAACAGAAAGAGCATGATGAGACCCGCCAGGAACGCCGCATGAAAAATAAAATCTCGTGAATATGAACGGACATAATCGGTGAGCGCATAAGTCTGATGCACTATATTTTGCCGCGCCTCGGATGAAAAGCTCGATAGAGAATAGCCCCAGAATGAGGTGTCCCACAGCGGTGGACTATCCTGGTATAGCAGACGGGTGACAGCACGTTCGCTGGCGTCGGTCAGCAGGCGACGGACGTCGCCAAGCTGCGTCCCGACATCGGTCACTCTACCAAGTAAGGCGAGCAGACGTGCACGGTCGTCGAGCACATTTTTCTTCGTTCTTGCAATCGCACGGTTCAGGTCTCGAGCACGGTCCAGAATATCTGGCGGCGCAGCACCTTCAGTAGCTGCCGTCGCGGTGATACTCCATATGCCTTCCAGCTTTTCAAGCTCCTTCAGGTCGCGGTCAAGCTGGGTTGCGGAACGCGTAAGCTCCCTTCGTACCGGCACGGTGCGCAGCTCTACATCGCGTAACTCTTCTTCCAGGCTGCGGATACTTTCGAGAGAAAAGGCAGAGCGGTTAATGCGGCGTGCTTCCAGTAACCGATAGGCGATTTCGCGCTCCAAGGCAGGTAATCGATCCGTTGCCGTCTGGATTGCATCCTCGACCCTGCTTCTGTTTTCAAGCTGACGGACCGCGGCCAGCGCAGTTTCAGCCTGCGGCGCGATGTCGGAGATCGCAATGGGTTGTGGTGCCGGCGGCGCCTCTTCAGGTTTTGGCGCGGCAGACACCGGCGGCGGTGCCAGCGCCTTCGCCGGTGTCTGGGCGCTAAGCACTGCAGGCATGCCAGACAGCGTCAGCATGACGATAATACAGATAATGATTGTGCCGATTGACGGGCCCAGCCTGCCACTTTGGCGCATTCGGCGTAACAGTAAAATGATAATCACTCCTTTTCTTTGCACTACGTCGAGAAGCGATGACGTCGCTCTACCAAAGTGCAGATGTTAAAGTTTGTCATTGGAAAGGTAGATGCCTTTGAAGTTTCGTTTTTGTGAATATCATGAAAACAAAATGCCCCGGATGTTCGGGGCATTTTGCCTGAGAGAACAACCAGACCGACCATGGCCGAAGGGAGCATTGCAGCAATAACTTCCTTTGGCGACGGACGGTACGGCTTTATAAGTTACTTTGCAGGCTTAAGGCATCGCCGGTGGAATCTGTTGGACGCTGATCGCTTTATTCTCCTTGGTTGCATCAAAAATAAGACCGGCCGGCCATGTTGGCCAGTAGGCATCGAGCGCGTCATTATTCGGATCGCCCCGTTTGGCAAACGCACCGATGCTGCGCATCATCGCCTGCGAGAGTTCAATACGTCCGGGCTGGTTGGCGGTGGTGTTCATGATGTTGGCCACCAGGGATGGTCCGAAGTTACCGAACACGAATGGCAGGTCAAACAAGTGAGCCGCACCATAAATGTCGTTCCACGGTGCTGGCTGTTCATCCCAGTCGAAACGGTAATACCAGACTTCCGGCTGCTTTGCCTTCAACGCGTTGAGGATGTTATCGCGACTCGCCAGAAAGAAGATGCGATTGAACTGTTCGGCGCGGGCAGTAAACCCGGTCACCGGCGTATTGGCAGGCAGGTAGGCCGGTGCAATCCATTGCTCGATTGTCGTCTGCGCCGGCTCATTCGGACGATAGCTGAAGTGGTTGGCAAAAAGCTGCGCGTCGGTAACGATGCGTGCACTGCCGGGCACGCCGCTTACCAGTGGCAGGAAGGATGGAAACAGCTTGCCTTCGTCGCGCGTGTTCCCTGCCAGCACCGGAACTTTCACATACTGCTGGTTGTTGATCGCAGCGATCGGGTTTTGCGCGACCACGTTACCATCGGGAATGGGTCCGGAGCCCGACAGTCCCTGCAGTGCCAGCTTGGTGAGCAGAACCGTAAATAACTCCGATGGCTGTTTCGACCGCAGGTATTGTGCAATCTGTTCCTCCGTCTGGCTTGCGGCATAGGCTTCGGCGGACGCCGCATCGCTCGCCTTGCCGTCAGCGATCAGCAGATTGGCGACCAATGCCTTGCCTTGTGACTCGTACAGCGAAGCCGGCGACATGGTGGGAATGGTGCCCTGCGGCAGTGTGCTTGCCAGGGATAGGCCGCCACTGAGGGGAACGGCGCCATGGAACAGCTTGACAGGCGCACTGGCGAGCTTCGGCGACGTTAGCATGGCATACACGTTGATCGCACCGGCCGACTCTCCCATGATCGTCACGCTTGACGGGTCGCCACCGAAGTTTGCGATATTGCGCTGAATGAATTGTAGTGACTTGATGCTATCGAGGATGGCAAAGTTGCCAGATGCCGTGTCGGCGTCCGCGCCGCTCTTAAGCTGCGGCAGATTGATGAAACCCAGAATCCCCAGCCTGAAGTTGACAGTGACGACAATGGAATTGGTGGTCTTTGCGAGGTTTGCGCCGTTGTATAGCGGATCGGCGGTATAGCCCGAGACGTTACTTCCACCGTGGAAGAATACGATCACCGGCAGATCCTTCTTGCCGGTCGCCGGACGCCAGATATTCAGATACAAGCAGTCTTCGCTGCCTACGGCCTGGTTCAATGTTGTACCGATCGTTTGATCGTATTGGTTATTTGCGCCTGGTCCATAGATACGACCGTATTGCGCGCAGGCATTGCCATATTTGTTCGCCGCCCGCACACTGTTCCAGTTATCCGGATCCACCGGCGCACGCCAGCGCAATGCGCCCACTGGCGCTTTAGCATATGGCACGCCTTTCCATGCAAGTGTCTTGCTGTCTTTATCGGCAACGCCCTCGACCATCCCGTATTCTGTAGTGCGTAACGTCTTGTTCGATGACTCCTTGCCCTGGTCAGCGGTTGTCTGACCGGAGCCATTGTTGGCCTGCGCAGAGAGTAAAGGTAGAAAGAGCGTTGCTGCACAAACCCATCGCAATGAACCTGACATGTATGTCTCCTCGGTAATTGGTTTTTTGGCACTGGACGTACCGATACATATCATCACAAACCGTGAGGTGCAAAGTTGCATAACCACGTGAAAGCTTGTGAAGAATCAATCCGGCTTATCAGGATAGGTTCGGGATGAGTTTTCTTTAAACAGGAAAAATATTGCGCCTACTACAACTATCATAAAAAGTAACAATTTCGTCGGTAACGCCAACTCAGGCGGACTTACACTGTTATAAAGATCGTTACGTCGCTTTAAGATTTGGCGACTTTGTACCGTAAACAGGCAGGGATCGTCGCTGCAATTAAGTGGCACATAACCGGGCTTCCGCCGCACAATTGTTTAACTTACCTGTCTAACCCAGTAACTGAGAAGAACTGACCTCCGATGGAGATTCAGCACCAAGGAACTTGTATGAAACCCTATCTCGTTGCAGCAGCAACGGTGTGTACGCTGCTTACGGGCTGTATGACGGTCCCGTACGATGGACCGCAGGTACAGTCTGGCGGTATCTACGGCGACCCTTATCCAGCGGTCTATGGCTACGGCTATGATTACGCTTATCCGGTGTATCCGGCACCACGCGCTTATCCCTATTATTACGAACCGCAACGTGGTTATTCGCCCCGCGGGTATCCGCCGCACGACTACCAGCGACCTTACCCAGCCGATCGTCCGCATCCGCGCCGGGATGTGCAGCGCCCGCCGCCCGCAGCTTTACAAGGTCAGGGGAACGCCGAAGTCTACCAACGCAACCGTGACCGCAACAGCGATGGGGCGCCGACCTGGCGGGCTCCATCTGCCAGCAACCCTCCCGCTCGCCCTGCTCCTCCCCCCGGACCAGTACAGCCGGAGGTCTATCAGCGTAATCGCGACCGTGACAGCGACGGCAGTCCGACCTGGGGCCCCCCAGCCCGCTAAACCAGGCGCGCCTCATGTCATCAATCGCTGCGAAAGCAGTCGACGGAGTTTTCCGTCGACTGCCGCCCGAAAACGGGAATTGTGCAGGCACACGCCACCTGCAAGACCGATGAGGCATCCCAGTAAGGTATCGTAAAAACGCGCTTGAATCAGCATTGTGGGTGACCCATGGGTCAGCGAGGCTGCTTCGGCCAGCAGTATTGCCATCGGGGTGATGAAGATGCAGGAGCTGCGCCAGAGCCAATCGGGCCGGCCCGCGTAATCGGAAGAAGACAAAAGGCCGCGCCGGTTAGTCCTCAATGCGGAAGCCGACTTTCAATGTGACCTGGAAGTGCGCAACCTTGCCATCCACGATATGCCCGCGCGTTTCCGTGACTTCAAACCATTCGAGATGCTTGAGGGTCTGCGATGCCTTTGCAATCGCATTCTGTATTGCCTCGTCCGAGCTATTCGGTGACGAGCCGACCAGGTCGACCAGCTTATACGTGTGGGCTGACATAGGAATTCCTTCTCCAGTGAGACTGAACGGATTGACGCTGATTACGCTGTCTTGTTTTCCGGCGTCTACTGGCAATCATAGGGCAGCATTTGCAGGCCGGCACGAGGTGGATCAATGCGGTTCCATTCATATGATTACTGTGATGAAGACGCACTCTCTCCCTTAGATGCACCTGCTTTGGTCGACCAATACCTAATTGGTAACAAAATGTGTGAAAAGCGAAACTCTTTCCTCTTGACAATGTCTGTCCGGTAACACACCTGCATCACCGTGTCGTAGGTCTTGTAAAGATGGGAAAACGTCAACACCAAAGGAGAGTGAGAGGATGAATCTGGAACCTTGTCATGTAAATGCAGGTACTTCTTCGCAAAGTGCGCGTCGAACCAAGGCTGATGGAATGAACAAGCAGCATCAGATAGCACACAGGACGCTGATTTCCGGAATGCTTGCGGCGGGACTTCTCGCTGGTCTTATTGGCTGGTCCGTATTCGGCATTATTGCCGACTTCAAAAGCACCGCGATGCAAAAAGCCCGCAACCATGAAGTGATCTCGGCGCTAAACCGGCTGCAAATCAATCTGACCAATGCGGAGAAGAGTGAACGCGGTTATGTTGTCGGCAGCGAAGTTGCCGCAACGCCGTATGAGGAAGCTGTCAAGGAGGTACGCTGGACGACGGATTTGATCTACGCACTTGCGTCAAACGATCCATTGCAACGCAGTAAAGCTGGGCAACTCGAAAAGCTCATTGAAGCCAAGCTACAAACCCTCCAGTTCCTTGTCGATGTGCGTGAAGCCGGCAGTACGCAATCGGCACAGTTATTGATGTCGGTCGAGCAGGACAAACTGGAAACCGATCGCATCAAGGACGTGCTGAATGAAATGGAAGCCAGGGAGAATACCGTTCTGGATAAGGCGCTCTCGGCGCGTGACGGCGCGTACGGGAAATTCTGGGCACTTCTCGGCCTCGTCACAGTGTGTCTCTTTGCAGGCGCAATATGGCAATACTTCCGCATGCGAAAAATTGTTCAGTACGCGGCAAGCTCCGAAGCTGAAATCCGCCACCTGGCGAATCACGATGTATTGACGGGACTTCCCAACCGCAGGCTCTTGCAGGACAAGCTTGATACCCACATTGACGAGGCCAACAGAAAAAGGCAAGCCTTTGCCGTCATGTTCATGGACCTCGACGGGTTCAAGAAAGTCAACGACACCATCGGCCATGAAGCCGGGGATGATTTGCTCAGGAGTGTCGCACAACGACTCCGGGCGACAATTCGCACGAGTGATACGGTAGCCCGCATAGGCGGAGATGAATTCATTGTCGTCGTTCCGGAACTGAACGAAGTGAATACGGCAGCGCAAATTGCGACAACGCTTGTCGATGCCGTGTCCAAGCCTTACTTAATCAAGGACAAATCCGTCAACATATCGGCCAGTATCGGGATTAGCTTTTACCCGCGGAATGGAACATCTTCCAGCGAACTGCTTGACATCGCGGACCGGGCGTTGAACCAGGCGAAAGGTCGGGGGAAGAATCAGTACAGGTTCGCTTTTTAAGCATGGAACGCTCCTTACCGAACTGCCCTGCGATACCAGGAGATACCAGGACCGGCTTCTCGCCGCTTCAAATGGGCATGTCACTAACGGCGGAGTATACTTGCGACCTTTTACTGCGATTCCCACATAACAGGATTACACCATGAGCGCATTACCCGCCTGCCCGCAATGCCACTCTGAATTTACCTATGAAGATGGCAACCTTTATATTTGCCCTGAATGCGCCCATGAATGGTCAACGCAGGCGGTTGCAACAGCTGAAGAAGGCAGTAAGGTTTATCGTGATTCCGCCGGCAATGTATTAGCGGACGGCGATACCGTTACTGTCATCAAGGATTTGAAGCTGAAAGGCTCGGGCGGCGTGGTCAAGATGGGCACCAAGGTAAAAAACATCCGGCTGGTGGATAGTGATCACGATATCGATTGCAAGATCGACGGCTTCGGCGCGATGAGCCTGAAATCGGAATTCGTCAAAAAGGTATGACGGTCCAGAAAGATGCGGCCGGTGATATTCCCCGGCCGCTGCATTGAAATGCGAATCAGGTACCGCTAAGCTCGGCGGGACTCTGCGACGCCCACACCCTCTCCGCAACGTCCTGAATGAATCGTGCTGTCTGTGCAGCGTCCGTGACCGGCAGCATATGACCGCCGCTCACCAAGGTGAGCCGCGTGCCGGGGAGTTTGTCGACCATTGCCTGGCCATTGATTTTCCAGTCAAGGATACGATCTTCCCGCCCATACAGAATACCGACCGGTACGCGCAGTTCTGCGTATCTGGACATCAGGCTTGGCATGGCGGCTGGCAGCGCCTGCAGATCCGCCGACGCAGCCAGGAAGTGACTGGGCCGCAACCCCAGCAGACCGCCACCACGGGTGGCAAAATCATGCGGGACTGCATCGGGACCAAATACCTGCGCAAGAATCTGATCGCGACCGCGAATTGAAACCGGCAGGGCCAGCGTCCACGCAACGATTTTACGAAGCAGGGGCGACGCGATCGTCAAGCCTTTGAAAGCAGCCGGCACCTCTCCCCCTTCTGGCATGTGGGTAAGCGGCGCAATCAATGCAAGGCCGGCTACGTTTTTCGGATGCTCCAGCGCCAAGGTCAGGGCAAGCGCCCCGCCCAGAGAATGCCCTGCCACGACTGTTGGGCCCATCTGCATCTTGTCAATCAGGGCGGCGATCGCGCGAGCTTGCGTGGAAAGGTCGGCCCGCGTTGCGCTATCCCGCACCGAATAACCGGAACCTGGACGGTCCACGGTCACCACGCGATACTGCGCCGACAGGCGCTCGACAACCCCGTAGGTAAAATTTGCCATCTGTCCGCCCAGGCCATGGATCAGCAGCAGTGTCGGACCTTTTCCGTTACCTGTCTCGCTGACATGCAAACGTGCACCCGGAACATCTACAAAATGCCCTGCCGGCGGAAAGGCGGCTTCAATTTTTCGGGTTGTACTCACTGTGAAAATGGCCAGACCTGCCAGGACCATTACGATTAGCATCAGCAACACCAATACTGCCATCAAGAACCCTGTCATTGCCCTATCACTTTCTTCAGAAAACCCCTGTAACAATCGCAACCCGCCCTGCTAACTTCAAGGCATCGCCCCTTTCTGGCCAAACCGCATCACGCCGTCGTCGACTCGCCCGAAACGAATAGTGATCAGATCCTGCAGGTAGTTCTGGTACACCTGCCACGGACGGCGTGACCCTTGTTTGGGCAAGACATCCTTGGCGCGCTGCACATAACCCGACGTAAAACTGAGGAATGGTTGCGGCTCGACACCGGCCTCGCGGCGCGGCACTGCAATAAGCATATGATGTCTGTCCATGTAGTTCAGCAGCCGGCACACATACGCTGCCGTCAGGTCCGCTTTCAGCGTCCACGAGGCGTTGGTGTACCCGAAAGCCATCGCCATATTCGGTACGTCCGACAGCATCATCCCCTTGTACGCAATCGCATCACTGGCCACACAAGGACGGCCATCAATGGTGATAGCGACTCCACCCAGTACATTGAGCTTTAGCCCCGTGGCCATTACCACGATGTCGGCCATCAATTCCTTCCCAGACTTCAGCAAGATGCCATTGGGCGTAAAGCGTTCGATGGTGTCGGTCACCACGGAGGCACGACCTTCACGTATCGCGCAGAACATATCGCCGTCCGGCACCATGCACACGCGCTGATCCCAGGGCTTGTAGCCAGGTGTGAAATGTGTGCCGACATCGAAGCCGGCGCCCAGTTCTTTTTCGGCCATCTCAACGATACGTCGTTTGGCCTGCTCCGGATAGCGCCGCGCCAGACGGTATAGAAAAATGCTTTCCGCGACGTTTTTCCAGCGTGTTAGGCCATACGCGAGATGCGCGGGTAAATGACGCCCCAATCGGTGCGCGATGCGGTCCTCGGACGGACGGGTGACCACATACGTGGGGGAACGCTGGAGCATCGTCACATGTGCGGCAGATTCCGCCATGGATGGCACGATAGTGACCGCGGTTGCACCACTGCCGATGACAACGATACGCTTGCTACGGTAATCCAGATCCTTCGGCCAGAATTGAGGCAGCACAACGGTGCCCTGAAAGCTGTCTTCACCTTCAAATTCGGGACGGTAGGCCTCGTCGTAACTGTAGTAACCACTGCACATGTACAAGAAGCGGGCTTGCACGGTACTGCGCTGGCCGGACGCCACCTGTTCCACTTCGACTGTCCAGCAAGCCTCCCCGCTCGACCAGGCGGCCCCGACAACTTTCTGACCAAAGCGGATGTGCTTTGTGATGCCGGCGTCTTCCGCTGTTTCACGGATATAACTGCGGATGGCCGGCCCATCGGCGATGGCCTTGGGATTGGTCCATGGTTTAAAGACATAGCCCAGCGTGTACATGTCCGAATCGGAGCGAATCCCCGGGTAACGGAATAAGTCCCAGGTACCGCCGATCGCGTCCCGCGCTTCCAGGATCGCATAACGTTTGTTGCGGCACCGCCGCTGCAAATGGTGGGCAGCGCCAATGCCCGACAGCCCGGCGCCGACGATGAGGACGTCGAGAAGATCTTCTTCGAAATGATGCGGCGAATCAGGCATGAGCACGGTTCAGGCGATGAAAATATTTCTGACACTGTATCGTGTCAAAATTGATCTGACAAGATTTCGTGTCAAAATAATGGAATGCCATCAGAAACCGTTCCCGCTCGCCCCTACCGCGGCATGTCGCCCGACGAGCGGCGTGCCCAACGGCGAACCCAATTGATTACAGCCGCCATCAAAGTGTATGGCGAACGCGGCTATCGCCAGGCAACCGTCAAGGGAGTATGCGAGGCGGCTGGACTGACGGAACGGTATTTCTATGAATCCTTCGCCAATAGCGAAGAGTTACTGATTGCGTCGTTTAACGCGGTGACTTATACCGTGTATCGCGAAATTACCCAGGCTGCGCAGACTGTAAAACGGAACCGGACCGAGCGCGCCCGTGCCATGCTGCGCGCTTACTTTACGGCGCTCCAGCGGGAGCCGCGCTCGGCGCGCGTGTTTCTGGTTGAAATTCGCGGTGTCAGCCCTGCCGTGGATGAAGCATTCGATCTCGCCCTGCAAACCATTGGACGCGGCGTCACCGAGTTCGTCGCGCGCCCTGGAGTAAAGCCTGATGAATTGCTCCAGGCGGGAGTTATCGGCGGAACGATCCACATTGCACTGCGCTGGATTGCGCAAGGGTATGAGCCGCCCATTGAAAAAGTGATTGATTCGGCATTGCGTCTTGGCATGGTTTTAGTAAGAAAGCCCACTCCCTAGTTGCCAAAACTGCATCTTATCCGCAGCAGAGATAAACTTCATATGATCCCGACGAAGGGTTGATCAGGTAAAGGCTTTTCTCTCTATTCAAAACGATAACAATCCGTTACACAATTGCCCGAAGAGGGAACGCAGCTCTGCCTATAATTGCCGCACTGTTGGTATTGCAGTACGGACAGGCTTACGCAATGTCTTATAAGCGCGGGAGAAATTGAGGCGGCTCAATTTTGTTATCGAAGATTTTCATATAAATAGTATTAGGACTCCATACTTGTTTGGCATCGTTACGCTACCGGACCCGCTGTATGCAGCATGCTTTATGTACGTGACAGGACGGACGAGACAGTGGGATGCGTTCGAACCAACCACCGACAGAAGTAGTAACTCAATCTCATAAAAGGAAAATAATGAACGCATTCAAAAAACTGACGGCATCATTGCTTGTTGTCTGCTTCACCGCTACTGCCTTGCCCATGCAGGCAAGTGCCGCCATTGTTTCCACGCAAGAAGCCAGTTCGAGTTCGGTTCCCGTTGGTGAACGTGACCGCGTGATCGGATTCTTGTCGCGCGAAGACGTGCGCAAGTCCATCGAAGCGCAAGGCGTCAATCCTCAGGATGCGCTTGACCGCGTACAGGCAATGTCGGATCAGGAAGTCCAGCAGCTTGCAGGCCGCATCGATCAGCTGCCGGCGGGCGGCGACATCCTCGGCGTATTGTTCACGGTGTTTATCGTTCTGTTGGTGACCGATATTCTCGGCCTGACAAAAGTGTTCCCGTTCACACGCTCGGTTCGATGAAGCAAAGAGCGTTTCCTGCACGCGGGTGGGGGGCGCTCATTGCATCCCTCACTGTTGTGCTCGCTTTAGGCGGATGCGCGACGCCACAGGTCACCTCATTGCAGCAACACTGGCCGGAAACACTGCAGCGGACCACGATGATTCAGGGTGTGCCGTTCTATCCGCAGAGCGATTATCAGTGCGGACCGGCAGCCCTTGCCATGGCGGCCGGTGCCGCGGGCGTAGCCGTGAGCCCGGAACAGCTTGTCGATCAGGTCTACCTGCCCGGCAGGCAGGGAACGCTGCAGCTGGAGATGCTCGCCGCCACCAGACGCATGGGACTGGTAGCGCATCAAATCAGTCCTGACATGTCGGCTTTGCTGAAAGAAGTGGGGGCCGGCAATCCTGTCATCGTCCTGCAAAACCTGTCATTCGAATTTGCGCCGGTGTGGCACTATGCCGTGGTGATTGGTTTCGATCGTGAGCGAAATACCATCGTATTGCATTCGGGCCGTACCGAGCGGATGGAAATGTCGCTCTACACCTTTGAGAGGACCTGGGGTCGCGCGGACCGATGGGCTATGCTCGCGATGCGTCCGGATCGCTTGCCGGCAACGGCAAGCGCCACCACGTATGCGGCATCCATTGCGGTCCTCGAACGCAGTTCAGCGAAAGCTGCCCGCACAGCGTATATGACCGCGCTCAAGCAATGGCCTACGGAGCCGATACTTCAGCTCGGCGCAGGCAATACGGCTTACATAATGAAAGACCTGAACGGTGCCACCAGTGCTTACCGAAACCTGGTGAAGACTCATCCCGATAACGCGGATGGGTGGAATAATCTTGCCCAAGTGTTGCTTGATCAAGGCCGGCATCGCGATGCATGGACTGCGATTAATCGCGCGGTCTCGCTGGGTGGTCCGCGTCTTTCGAGTTACCAGAAGCTGCGGCAGGAGATACAGTCAAAGTTGTAGTGACACCGGCATCGTGAGCGTAAGCCGGCAGAATGAATGACTGAATTAACGTCAGATGTAAGACTAATTCCACGCTGTAACGTGACAAATGAGATTGATGGATTCTTTTGACTGCCAAGGCGCAGGAGGAGTCAATAGCGAGCTATTGACGACGAGTGCAACGCAGGCAGACGGCTCGGCGCCCCCGGAAAAAGACGCGATCTCATGTTGCGTTATGGTCGGGATTGGCACAAGTCGTTCAACACACCGATCCACGTCTATACGGTTCAGACCGGATACTTACGGTAGCCGAACGAACCGTGCCATAAGACTCTCGACCACCGTATCAATCTGCCGGCTGAATCCTGAATGAACCGGTGATACCTGCAAAACAGCGCTTCTTGTCGCAACGAGAAAGTCGAACACATTCCTAAGGGATCGGCTATTGCTGTTATCACCTTTTACGCAGGCTGACCGGAACGCATTCAGGGAGTTGTCCAGCATATCCATGTCCAGTTGCGGATCCAGTGCCCGCAACCGATCGCGGTTGTATTCGAAGGAACATGCAAGGAAATTTGCCGGCCCGCACAATACGATCACACCGACGTTCATAAACTCGCCGCGTTCGACGCGCGGCACCACCCGAACGATCGCGTAGTCGTAGCGCAATGAAGATTCAGGCAAGGCGGTCATAGGCTTCTACGGCTTCCAGGACAAAAGGACGGGGGAATGGTAAGCGATCACAAAAATAACGGATGTACTCGTCCCGCAATCGCTTCGCTTCCTCTGGTAGTTCGCTTAGCCAACTTTCCGGTATGTCGGCGACCGTGTTTTCAATAAATTGCCTGTCGATACGTTCACTTAGCTTCGTATCGATGTCCGACAAGGCACTCGCATTGGCAAGAAGTACATGGTCTTTAATCTGCGGAAAACGGTCCCGGGCCCGGGATGGAATCGGGGATGACGCATGATGAAAATACAGCGCCGCTCCATGGTCGATCAGGTAGAGCTTGCGATGCCACATCAGCAGATTAGTATTACGCCGCGTACGATCCATGTTGCACACGAGTGCGTCAAACCAGACGATCTCCGAGGCGAGTGTGCTATCGACAGAAAAGGCAGCCGGGTCGAATGCAAAGGACCCCGGTAAATAATCCAGCGCCAGATTGATTCCTGCGCTGGCACGGATGAGATCCTGTATTTCAGGATCCGGCTCGGTATCGGCCAGCGCCGGATCCAGCTCCATCAATACAATGTCCGGAATCGGCAAGCCAAGCTTGCGCGCAATTTCGCCGGCGATCAATTCAGCAATCAGTGCTTTCGTGCCCTGCCCTGCGCCCCGAAATTTCAGCACATACATGCCGTCGTCACTGCCTTCCACAATCGCGGGCATCGAGCCGCCTTCGCGAAGCGGCGTGATATACCGGGTGACCTGCACTGTTTTCATGGATTTTGCCGACGAGTGATGGACGATGATTCCGCAGACTCTACACCCTCACCCGACGTGATGGTCAAGACGCACACGCTACAACATCAAGTTGTTATTACATTGTTGTCACGCGATTCAACGGAGCGTTCTCCGGAGCGCATCGAAAAACAAAGTGGATTGCAGGCGCTCACCTTGTACTTGCTCCGCCACGCGGGACGATATCGCATCATCGACGGGCATCAGCTTGCTGCCGGTAGAATGCGCAATTACCTGCGCCGCACAGGCGCGCTCAAGGTAGTAGAGATCGTCATACGCGTAGTCGATGCGGTCACCGCAAACAATAACGCCATGGTTAGCCAGAAATACGATATCACCACCGTTCATCGCATGCGCGATACGTTCGCCTTCGGAGGCATCCAGTGCAAGGCCGTTGTAGTGGGCATCGATCGCAACCCGTCCATAAAACCGCATCGCGTTTTGCGATAGCCTGGTATCCAGACCACGCTGCTCTGTCAGCGTCAGCGCGGTCGCGTACGGCATATGCGTGTGCAGCACGCAGTTTTTACGTGCAATACGATGAATCGCCGCATGAATGAACATGGCGGTAGGCTCCACCTCGTGGCGACCGGCCAGCTTGTTGCCGGTGTCGTCAATCAGAATGATGTCGTCCGCCTGGACTTCGCTCCAGAGAAGTCCGCGCGGATTCAGCAGGAAATGCGAGTCGCTGCCCGGCAGCGCAACGCTGAAATGATTGCACACCCCCTCGGCCAGTCCATGTTGTGCAGCTGCCCGCAAGGCCAGTGCGAGATCGGCGCGCAACCCCGCAACCGCCGGTGAGTAAAAAATTTCTTGCGCAGAAAAATTTGTGGTCATCACTGTTCCATTGGTCTGGCATCGAGCCGGACGTTGTTTCTTAACGAAATCGAGGGCAAAACGGTCAAAACGGTCAAACCATCAGACCAGACGCAACCCGGGCCGTGACAGGTTCCAATCTACCTTATCTTTCAAAAACCATCCAATTGCCGCGTAAGTCTGAAATGCGTCGCGATCGGACACGGTGTCAAGCATCGTAATGGAAGTCGCGCGCCGGTGCCGCTCGTTCAGCCAAACCGTTTCGGATTCAATCAGTTCCGTTGCCAATGCCAGCCAGTCATCGCTGAAGCGAAACGCCGATTTCCAGTTAGCCTGGTGAAGGTAACCGTTTTCCACGCCAGCGGTGAATGCATCCAGAAACAAGCGCCACAACGGTATGAACAAAAACCGTTTGTCGTCGTAGTCGAATTTGTTCAAGGCCTGGTAATTACGGACGGCTTCGAACACCTTCGTCTCTACGTTCCAGCCCCCATTGTCAGGCGGCGTCATCTGCTCATCTTCAGTACGCGAACCGATATAGGCCCGCTCATGGGTCAGGGGCGTCACTTGCGGCGTGTAGCCTTTTCCAATGCGGTCCATAACGGCGGTCGGCAGTGCGGGTTTCAATTGTCATGTCTTGCGTGCAGGTGCTGCACTTCGCACGCGGAACATAAAATCTCACGACGGCGGTACGCCATCAAAGAAATCAACGATACCGGATTCAAGTGAATATTCCGCGCCAACGACCGCCAGTTTATTTTGCTGTATCAGGCGTTCAAGGATTTCCGATCCATGCCGCAGGTGGCTGGCCGCGATGCGCACGTTTGCACGAACCGCTTGTTTTGCCAGTTCTTCGGGGTGGTGCCTGAGGTCGGTGGCCAGCAGCGGCTCTACTGCAGGAAGGATGCGCTCGACGATCGAATGCAAATGCTTGGATTGAAGGCCCACAGGCCGGATCGCTTCCTGCAGCGTGGCGGCAACGGCGCCGCACTGAGAATGGCCGAGCACCACGACGAGTGGCGTGCCAAATTGTTCGGCGGCAAATTCAACGCTGCCGATCTGGGATGGTGCGACGATGTTACCGGCAATCCGGATAACAAATAAATCGCCGAGTCCCTGATCAAATACGATTTCTGCCGGGACCCGCGAATCGGAGCAGCCGAGGATGATCGCAAAAGGCTTTTGTCCCTTTAGCAGTTCGCTGCGACGATCTCTATCGGTGGGAGTCTGTCGGTTTCCCATATCGAGAACAAAGCGCCGGTTCCCCTCGCGCAGGCGCTCCAGCGCTTCTAATGCTGTAGTCATGCATCATCCTTTTTTATTGCAGGACCTCCATTATCGCTTCTATGGTCGCGTCGTGTCGGCATCCGGCGTGAGTTATTGCGAAAGCTCCGGGGCCGGTGGCAGTCCGGTCACGTCAAGGATTTCCTGCTCATCCAGGGTTTCCCTTGCGAGGAGCGCGCCCACCAGCGCATCAAGTTCTTTGCGGTGTGCCTGTAGCAAGCGCGTGGCTTCCGCATGGCTGTCGTGAATGATCTGCTGCACTTCCAGATCGATGAGCCGCGCGGTTTCCTCACTGAATGGCTTTTCTCCGCCGAAGCCTGCGGAACTGCCGAGGAAGGCATTCTGGTGCGGCGCAAGCGCCACCATACCGAGTTTGTCGCTCATGCCCCAGCGGGTCACCATGTTGCGGGCAAGGTTGGTCGCCTGTTCGATATCGTTCTCTGCACCGGTTGTTCTGGTTCCGTAAATAACCTCCTCCGCTACGCGCCCGCCAAGCATGCCGATGATCCTGGCGCGCAGATAGGCTTCCGGATAATTGTAGCGATCGGTTTGCGGGCGCTGATATGTCACGCCAAGCGCCTGCCCTCGCGGAACGATCGTGACGCGATGTACCGGATCGGCGCCGGGCACCAGCAAGCCGAGAATCGCGTGGCCGCTCTCGTGGTAGGCAATGCGTTCGCGGTCTGCCTGGCTCAGGAGGATCGGGCGTTCCGGACCGAGCACGATTTTTTCCAGCGCATCCAGAAAATCTTTATGGCGCACATCGCTCTGATCGCGTCGCGCAGCCAGCAGCGCCGCTTCGTTGACCAGGTTCTTCAGATCTGCCCCGGATAACCCGGGCGTGGCGCCGGCCATTTCCGTCAAGTTGACATCCTTGGCCAGTGGCACCTTGCGTGTATGTACCTTCAGAATCGCCTCACGTCCGGTCCGGTCCGGAAGATTGACGACAACCCTGCGGTCAAACCGGCCTGGCCTGAGCAGCGCCTTGTCCAGGACGTCCGGCTGATTGGTCGCGGCGAGCACGATGATCCCCTCGCGACTGGAAAATCCATCCATTTCCGTGAGAATCTGGTTGAGTGTCTGTTCCTGTTCGCTTGAACCTCCAATCACAGTCTGACCGCGCGCACGGCCGATTGAGTCGAGTTCGTCGATAAAGATGATTGCGGGGGCATGTTCGCGCGCCTGCTTGAACAGATCGCGGACCCGTGCCGCGCCAACGCCGACGATCATTTCCACGAACTCGGCCGCGCTCATCGAAAAGAATGGCACGCCCGCCTCGCCTGCAACCGCCCTCGCAAGCAGCGTCTTGCCGGTTCCTGGCGAGCCGATGAGCAATACCCCCTTTGGGGCCGCGCCGCCAAGACGAGTGTACTTTTCGGGATCCTTCAGAAAATCCACGACTTCAATCAGTTCGTTCTCCGCTTCGTCAATACCGGCCACATCATTAAAAGTCACGCGATTGTCCTGCTCCTGGTCATAGCGGCGCGCCTTGCTTTTGCCTATGCCGAACATCGACCCGCCTATGCCACCACCTTGCTGCGCGGCACGGCGATAAAGCCATACATAAAATCCAATCAACAGCAGTGCAGGTCCGAACCCATAGAGCAAGGTCGCCAGCGCACTGCCGCTATTGATGGGAACCGCGCTGATTTCGACCTTGTTTTGTATCAGGAATTGTTCCAGTCCTTCGTCGACGAAGGCCGGCAAGGTCGTCGTAAAGGTTGAGGAAGTGCGGCTCGGAACTTCCGGCAGCAACCTCGGACGCTCCTTCGACTCCTTGGCATCCGTGGTGCCTTTGTCGTCCTTATTGTCGGGCGGCCAGGTCACCGGCGCACCAAAGCGTCCTTCGATGCTGGCACCCTGGCTGTAAATGGACTTCACGTTGCCGTTGGCCACTTGCTGCTTGAAGACCGTGTACGGGACGGTTACCGGAGCGTCGGCATCCGAGAAGAACGTTTTCGTCACCAGATAATTGGCGAAAAGGATAATGAGGAATAACAGCCACGCCTTGCGGGGCGGCATCCTTGGTTTTCCCCCGAGCGTGGGATCTTTCTGCCCTTTATTGACAGGCGGAACAGGCTGCTTTCTCAGACCAGGATTATCATCGCGTTTCATATAACGATTCGGCCAGAACAACGAGGCGTAAGTTTCTCAAGCTTCCATAATCAGCGTTGTTTTACCTCAAGCTACCATGCAACTGATGCCTGCGAACCGGCATTTATCTTGACATCCTCCTTCTACCCCCAGACGTTTGCAATCTGTAATCTTTTAGACATTTTGCTGCACCGCAGAACAATGCGTGCTATGTCGCGGTGCCAACTTACAACAATTTTATGCAGTACGAATTGCACAACGCCAGATTTTCAATTAATTGTTGCAAGGAAATGTCAAAATACAGTAATGCCGCGGTAGACAGGTCGCAGCGGTCACAAACTGTCGTTTCCTGAGGCTCAACATATCCTGACAGCTTCTTACCCAATCACTATGCTCAAAAATTTCACCATCAAAACCCGGCTTATTGCCGTGATCGCCTTCCTGTCCATACAGTTGATCGTTGGCGGCGTTATCGGCATCGTCAGCCTTAGCCAGGCAAATGGATCCATGCAGACCATCTACGACGATCGGCTCGTGACCCTTGGCCAGCTCGATCGGATTATCCGCATGATCAATGAGAATGAGATCGTGATTTCCAAGGCGCTCACCGGTGAGCAGAACGCCGTCGAAGAATCCCTGAAACACGTGAATGAGCGTTCGCAACTGGTTGACAAGGAGTGGGCTGCCTACATGGCGACTTACCTGACGCCGGAAGAGAAAAAGCTTGCCGCAGAATTTACCGAGGTACGCAAAAAATATCTGGCAGAGGGATTGAAGCCGGCTGTTGAAGCGCTGAAAGTGCTCGATACCCAATCCGGTATCGCAGCCGTCCATGGGCCGATGACCATGTTATTCAAGCCGGTGCGAGAAAAGCTCGATGCCCTGATCCAGTTGCAGCTGGACGTTGCAAAGGCTGAATTCACAAAATCCCAGACGGTGTATATGTGGGTCCGAAACGCATGTACGGCAGGCATCCTGTTCGGCGTGATCCTTGCAGCGGTAGTCGGCGCATGGCTGGTGCAGGCAATCACCAGGCCGCTGAACGCGGCGGTCAAAGTCGCGACCGCTGTTGCGGCAGGTGACCTGACGCAACAGATTCGGGTGATGTCAAACGATGAAACCGGTCAGCTGATGAAAGCGCTGAAGAATATGAACGACAGCCTTCTGCAGATTGTCAGCCAGGTTCGGACCAGCACCGATACCATTGCCACCGGTTCGACCCAGATAGCGACGGGCAACCAGGACCTGTCGTCGCGCACTGAACAGCAGGCAAGCTCGCTGGAAGAAACAGCATCCTCGCTGGAAGAACTGACCTCGACAGTCAAGCAGAATGCCGACAATGCACGTCAGGCCAATCAGCTGGCACAGTCGGCGGCGAGTGTCGCGCATCAGGGTGGCGCGGTCGTCTCGGAAGTGGTTGAGACGATGAACGCCATCAATGAATCTTCCAGGAAGATCTCGGACATCATCAGTGTCATCGACGGCATCGCATTCCAGACCAATATCCTTGCGCTGAACGCGGCTGTGGAAGCAGCTCGTGCCGGCGAACAAGGGCGTGGTTTTGCCGTGGTGGCTTCCGAGGTACGCACCCTGGCGCAACGTTCCGCGGCAGCGGCCAAGGAAATCAAAGGTCTGATCAACGAGTCGGTGGAAAAAGTCGGAGCAGGTACCAAGCTTGTCGACAATGCCGGCGCAACGATGCAGCAGATCGTAGAAAGCATCCAGCGTGTCACGGATGTGATGGGAGAAATTACGTCCGCCAGCGAGGAACAGACCGCAGGCATCGAGCAGATCAACCAGGCGGTCAGCCATATGGACCAGGCAACCCAGCAAAACGCCGCACTGGTTGAAGAAGCTGCAGCCGCGGCAGACGCGATGCGCGACCAGGCCGGGGCGCTTTCGCAGGCGGTGGGCGTATTTAAAATCGCCTGAACATGGAAGAGGCGCCGCACAAAGCTTGCGCTGCTACCTGGGGATCGAGGGATATCCGAGCAGCAAGAGAACCACGAGCATCAAAATGAACGATACGCCTTTCCAGAAAACGACAGGATTACGTTCGATGAGTGGCGGACGAGTCTTGTTGAGGAAGGCCTTGTTAGGATGATGCAGATCGAACATAAACTCGGATAAGTCATCGTAACGTTTATGCGGTTTCGGATGCACTGCTTTGCGGACTGCTTCATCCACCCAGAGTGGAATGTCGCGGCGATGTTCGAGCACGGATTGATAGACCAGTTTGTTTTGCGATGAATGGGTTCTGGCCTTTGCCACCTGCGTCCCATAAGGCAAGCCTCCCGTCAGCATGTGATAAGCAATCACCCCCAATGAAAACTGGTCCGAACGCGATGAGCCGTCTTCCTCCAGAAAATATTCCGGCGCGGTATAGGGCGCCGTTCCGAGCAACTCAGGCGGCCCGGAACTGGCAGTCATTTCCGTTATTCCTGCCACCTTGGTCGAACCAAAATCAATAATTTTGACTGTGCCGGTCGTATCGATCATGATATTGGCAGGCCGCAAATCCTGGTGCAGCATTTCCAGCCGATGAAAGGCACGCAATCCTTTAGCAATCTGCTCAATAATGCGGCGCACCGTATCGAGGTCAGGCTTTGGGTTATCAATCATCCACTGGGACAGCGTCTGGCCGTTAATGAATTCCGTCACAACGTACAGGTAATTGCGCTTACGATTGGGTAAGCATGGCTTCAGCACATGGGCGCTATTGATGCGTCGCGCAATCCACTCTTCCATCAGGAATCGTTCCAGATATGCCGGATCGCCGCTCAGATCGACCGATGGCGTCTTGATACTGACTTCAGTACCGGTCTCATCGTCGATGGCCAGGTATACATGGCTGCGGCTGCTGGCATGCATTTCCCGGACGATTCTAAAACCATCGAACGCCATCCTCGGCTCCAGCAGTGGAGGCAAAGGCAATTCAGCTAGCTGCTGATACATCTCGTAGGCGTCAGGCGCTGGTAAGGCATCAATCCTGGCAATCTGGATGGTCAGATTGTCCTTGCTGCCGCGTCGGTATGCTTCCTGGACGATCACCTTTGCGGCCTGGTCCAGGTTATCCCGATTGTCATTGACCGTTGCCATGATAAAGCCGGCGTCAACATGTTCATAGACGCCGTCTGTCGCGAGCAGAAAAAGATCGTCTTGTTCAACCTGCAGCGTGCGGTAATCGATTTCGATTTGTTGATGAACGCCCAGTGCACGACCAAGATAACTTTGCTCTGCTGACATCCATATCCGGTGATCGTTCGTCAACAAGTCCGTCGCATTGCCACGCACATGGTAGATCCGCGAATCGCCGATATGGAAGATATGGGCCGTCGTCGACTTGATAACCAGCGCGCTCAGGGTGCACACATAGCCTCGGTCCTTATCGTACCGGTACTGACTTTGCTGGGTCTGTGCATGAAGCCAGGAATTCGTCGCAACCAGTACGCGTTCTATCGACGTCTTGACCGACCAGGCATCGGAGGTGCAGTAGTAATCCTCAAGAAAGCCGGTGACGGCCGACTGGCTGGCGACCTGGCTCACATCGCTGCTGCTGATACCGTCAGCGATAGCCAGCGCCACCCCCTTGGTCATCAACAGCGGTTCGTTGGGGACATACGCACCGTGGAAATCCTGGTTGATTTCCTTTCGCCCCTTATCGGAATGCTGTCCGATCGATATGTTTAATTGACTGATCATGTATATGAAAGCGCCTCAGGGCCTGGTGGCACTGAGGCGCTTCTCTCACAGTTTTCCCTGCGGATTAACGAAAGGAACGCTTGGGAGCGGTTTTCACGTGAGTTGTGTACAGAGTCAGACCGGTGAATGCCAGTCCTCCCACCAGGTTGCCCAGTACGGTTGGGATTTCATTCCAGATCAGATAGTCCATGAGCGAGAAATTACCTCCCATGAGCAGACCAGACGGAAACAGGAACATGTTGACCACCGAATGCTCGAAGGCCATGCCGAAGAACAGCATAATCGGCATCCACATTGCAATGACTTTCCCGCCCACCGTCGTCGAGATCATTGCACCGACCACCCCGAGGGAGACCATCCAGTTACAGAGCATGCCTCTGACAAACAAAGTCAGCATTCCGGCAGCGCCATATTGTGCGTAGCCCAGTGTGCGTGATTCGCCAATGACACCGATGGCATGACCCACCTTGCTGGGCTCGGTCGAGAAGCCATTCGTGAAGACGATGGCCATCAAGACGGCAACCGTGAAGGCGCCCAAAAAGTTACCTACAAAGACGATACCCCAGTGCTTCAGAACGGCACCGATCGTGACACCCGGACGCTTGTCGATCAGCGCAAGCGGCGTCAATACAAATACGCCGGTCAACAGATCGAAGCCGAGAAGATAGAGCATGCAAAAGCCGACCGGAAACAAGATTGCTCCGATGATTGGATATCCGGTCTGTACCGAGACAGTGACCGCGAATACGGCTGACAGCGCGAGGATCGCTCCGGCCATGTAAGCCCGGATCAATGCATCCCTGGTGGCCATGTAAATCTTTGATTCGCCGGCGTCGACCATTTTTGTGACGAATTCCGAGGGCGCTAAATAGGCCATGATGTTTCCTTTTAAGTCGCAAGAATGAGGGTTGATAAACGAAAATCTTGTGCGTCAGACCGCGACCCAGACCGTGCGGTTTTCAATTCGAACCGGATAAGTACTTACTGAGTTCTGGGGAGCTTCAATACATTCGCCATTGCGAAGATCGAAGTGATGCTTATAAATCGGGGACGCCACCACCACCCGCTCGCCGAGATTACCGATCAGGCCGCGCGACAGCACGCTGGCATGTGCATTCGGGTCGTAGTTGTCGATTGCAAACAGACGTTCGGTATCGTCCTTGACATGAAATACCGCCACATGCCTGTCCTTGACCAGCGCGCAGATACCGGTATTGGGAACGATGTCGTCCACCGAACATACTGCACTCCAGGTTGTCATTTCAGCTTCTTTATTCATGATGGTTAACCTCAGGCTGCTTTTGCGATGATGGGAATGGTGACTTTGCGTTCATCCGGCGTGGCAGGACGAATCTGACCGCGCTCTTCCACGAACACGACGTTCTGGTCCGGCTGGTCACTGTTGACGAACTGGCGGAAACGCTTGCGGGTTTCCGGATCGGTGACAGCGTTCTTCCATTCACACTCGTAGGTGTCGACCACATGCTGCATGTGCGCCTCAAGTTCGGCCGCCATGCCGAGCTTGTCCTGGATTACGACTTCCTTCAGATAATCGAGGCCGCCTTCCAGGTTGTCGCGCCAGACGCTGGTGCGCTGCAGGCGGTCCGCGGTACGGATATAGAACATCAAGAAGCGGTCAATGTAGCGGACGAGGTCTTCCTTCGACAGGTCCGATGCCAGCAATTCGGCATGGCGCGGCTTCATGCCGCCATTGCCGCAGACATAGAGGTTCCAGCCCTTTTCGGTTGCGATCACGCCGACATCCTTGCCCTGTGCCTCGGCGCATTCGCGTGTGCAGCCGGACACGCCGAACTTGATCTTGTGCGGCGCGCGCAATCCCTTGTAGCGGTTCTCGAGTTCGATCGCGAGACCGACGCTGTCGTCGACACCATAGCGGCACCAGGTCGATCCCACGCAGGATTTGACCGTACGCAGCGATTTGCCGTAAGCGTGGCCGGATTCGAAGCCGGCATCGATCAACTCTTCCCAGATGGCCGGTAATTGGTCGACACGGGCGCCGAACAGGTCGACCCGCTGTCCGCCAGTGATCTTGGTGTACAAGCCGTATTTCTTGGCGACCTGTCCTACTGCAATCAATCCGTCGGGCGTTACTTCGCCACCCTGCATCCGCGGCACAACGGAATAGGTGCCGTCCTTTTGAATATTTCCGAGGAAATAATCATTCGAATCCTGCAAACTGGCATGCTCTTTCTTGAGGACGAAATCATTCCAGCAAGATGCAAAGATGCTTGCCACAACGGGCTTGCAAATATCGCAACCCAAGCCTTTGCCATGTGTTTCCAGTAGCGTATCGAAAGTCTTGATTTCGCCGACGCGAATCAGATGGAACAACTCCTGGCGCGAGTACGCAAAGTGTTCACATAAGTGATTGTTTACCGCAAGGCCCTGCTTTTTCATTTCCGCTTTCATGACCTGCGTCACCAGCGGAACGCATCCGCCGCAGGCGGTACCGGCTTTGGTGCAGGACTTGAGTTCGCCAATCGTCGTGATCCCGCCCGCAACCGCTTCGCACAACTGCCCCTTCGACACATTGTTGCAGGAGCAGATCTGCGCGGAAGCCGGTAGCGCGTCCACACCCAGGCCGGGTTTAGCCTTGCCATCGCTTTGCGGCAGAATCAGGAACTCGGGATCAGTTGGCAGTTCAATCCGGTTCAGCATCATCTGTTGCAGCGTGCCGTATTCGGTGGCGTCGCCAATCAGCACTGCGCCGAGGAGATGCTTGCCGCAATCGGACACGACAATTTTCTTGTAGACCTGCTTGCGTTCGTCGGCAAACTGATATGCACGGCTGCCGGCACTGGTGCCCATGGCGTCGCCGATACTGGCGACATCAACGCCCATCAGCTTGAGCTTGGTACTCATGTCGGCACCGGCAAACTCAGCCGCCTCGCCGGCGAGATGTTTGGCCGCGACACGCGCCATGTCGTAGCCTGGTGCAACCAGGCCAAAGATCTGGCCGTTCCACAATGCGCATTCGCCGATCGCATAGACATCCGGATCGGACGTACGACAAAAGTTATCGATGACAATGCCTCCACGTGGTCCGACGGAGAGAGCGCTTTCGCGTGCCAGTTCGTCACGCGGGCGAATGCCGGCGGAAAAGACGATCATGTCTGTCTCAAGGTGCGTACCGTCGGCAAACACCATGCGATGCCGTGCGCTTTCGCCATCCACGATCTCGACGGTATTCTTCTGGATATGTACCTGCACACCGAGGTCTTCGATTTTCTTGCGCAGCATGCGACCGCCGGCGTCATCCACCTGAACTGCCATCAGGCGCGGCGAAAATTCGACAACGTGGGTGAGCAGATTCATGTCACGCAGTGCCTTCGCGCATTCGAGGCCAAGCAAGCCGCCGCCGATAACAACGCCGCTTGTTGAACGACTGCCGCATTCGAGCATGGCTTCGAGGTCTTCAATCGTGCGGTAGACAAAGCAGTCCTGACGGTCCTTGCCGGGAACAGGCGGCACAAAGGGATACGATCCGGTGGCAATGATCAGTTTGTCGTAAGACAGGGTTTCGCCCGTGCTTACCGTGACTGTCTTGTTGTGACGGTCAATGGCGGTGGCACGTGTGTTCAGTTTGAGCAGCAGGTTGTCACGATTGAAGAAGTCCGCGGATACGAGCGACAGATCGGCTGCCGATTTTCCCGCAAAGAATTCGGACAGATGAACCCGGTCGTAGGCGGCGCGCGGCTCTTCGCAGAGTACGGTCACTTCCGCATCACGGATGTTGGCTTCGTCCAGACTTTCCAGAAATTTGTGACCTACCATGCCGTGGCCAATGACGAGGACTTTCATAGCGTTTCCTTGGACGTGAATATTGGTGACGTCAGCAGAGCTGCATCATTTTTGAACTTTGGGCGAGGGGCGAATTGGGCCGGCGGCAGAAAACATGCCCGGCAGGTGTAGCGGCGGATATACCAGCCACCGTGTCGGTGGAGGTATCAATGATCCTGCTGAGGAGACGGGACGAAAACAGGTTCCAAACAATGTGAGTGGCTTGCATCAAAGCCGCCAATACGCGGAAGCTGCCTATGCAATTCGCTTTAATTAACATCCGTTATCCATAGCTGTACGCGCATCCTGGCACCAGCCGGCAGGCTGCTGCTTCAATGCACGGGACACCCTTGTCCAATGCTCGCCCGACGTTGGGCGTAGTACTACTAAGCGCTATTGCTTTGAACTGACTTTAGCAATCGGCATGCCATACCACTTGTGCCGGTTTTCAGCATGGAATGACGGATTTTTTGCATCACCTTGGGGTGTTGTGCCTCAACACAGCGCATGACGATGGCGTCTTCGCACTGCGACAGTGCGAACGGCGCACGTACTTGCACCACCATCTCCATTGGTCCACATGCCGGCGATTCTTTGTTTTTGCTCAGCCTGCCGTTTGATGTTTTCGATATCAGATTTTGCAGCACGGCCTAATCTGACGGTATGGCGTATTCCCTTGTAGTAGTCCGGGGTTGTGCCTGATGCAGCATGAAATAATTCAGAAGGAACCCTATGCAAAACGATTTTGACAAAGCGCGCCGTGAGATGACGGGCAACATGCCAACCGGTGAATACCGTATGGACAAGATGAAATTTCGCGTGACACGCCGTTCGCCAGAGGATGAATCGGCGACGGAAGACCGGAAAAACTGGAAGCGGGAACCCGATAACGAAGCGGACTATACGTGGTTCCTGATTTAAGCAAGCAGCGTAATAAAAACGCGCCTGAATGTAAGGAGCATGTCAAAAATGTAAGCAGACGTATCCGGATTGACGCAAGCCAAGACATCTCTCGAAACCGGGTTTAATCTATAGATGCATTAAGAATCCCTGTAATGAAGCATTTTCAGCCCGCTACCTGAATTGGCCAGCGGGCTTTTTTTATGCGTCCGGCTCGGTCCGTCCCGAAAGGTCTTTATTGACCAATCAAGGTAAGCAGCGATGATATCGCGGGCACTTTCTGTTCCGCGCTGAAAAGGCGTGCATGAAGAAACCCCGCAATCCGCTGCTGTGTGTCGGCAAGATAGGGAATATTGAAGTGATCCGATCCTGGCACGGTCTGGTCGACCTGCACGCTGGCGAGCTTCGATACCAGCAGATCCGTGTGCGAGCGCGGTATGACGCTGTCATTCTCGGCGCGCAGGACCAGGACCGGCCCTACGACCTGCGACGCGTGCTTGATCGACTCAAACCGATGCCTGAGCACCAGCGAAACCGGGATCGTCTTGAAGCGACGCTTGGCAATCGCCAGGATAGAGTCGTAGGGCGTAATCAGCACAGCGGCAGCGGCAGGACGCTGCGCCGCCACCTGCAAAGCGACGCCTGAACCGAGGCTGCGACCAATGACAGCAATTCTCCCGGGATCAACACGCCTGTGTTCGGCCAGCCAGTCGAACAGCATCTGCCCATCTTCGACCAGGTGCCGCTCGGCCGGAATGCCATCGGAATCGCCATAGCCCCGATAGTTCATCACCAGAACCGTCATGTCCGGGCACATGGTTCCAGCGTCTCGCGCCACCCAGGAGACCTCTTCCGAGCGTCCGCCAAAATAGATCGCCGCTGGATGCGGGCCTGGTGCCTTCGGCGTCAAAAGCCAGCCACATAGCCTTGTCCCATCCTTGCTGCGCAAGACAATCGAGCGAGTACGATGACTGGCACTTCTTGGACGCTCGACTTCTTTGACACGAATTGGGTTGAATATCAATCTATGTTGTCTGGCGGAGAGCGTCGCAAACAGACCCAGCCATACCGTGCCTGCCATTCCGGCCATTCCGGCCAAGCCGGAGAGAATGTGTTTGCTTCTTTGCTTCATGCGGCGCCTCACATTGATGTCCCTTACTCTCAGCTTAGTTGCCGTCTGGACGAATGTTTTGCGATCCCGCAGAGATGACGGGAACATGGTGCGGTGCTGACCTGTTTGCAACACCACCTCATTGATTTGCACACGCCAGCGTCCCATGACAACAGCACAAGGCCAGGCATGAATCAATGCGCCAATGTGCCAACCTGCGGTGGCTGGTTTATCATCGCTCTGAATTATTGCCGGGTTCAGGTATGTGCTTGAGGGACGCGTCGAAACGCGTTATGGAGAGGGTCTTGCAGAGTCCGTCATCAGCGAGCCAGGAGACTTTCTTTTCATACCGCCGTCAGTACCGCATGAAGCGATCAACCTGAGCGCGACTGAAGCCGTGCGCGCAATTGTCGCGCGCAACGATCCGGCAGAATAGGACCGCGTTGTTCCCTATCGAAAAGGAACGGTTTAAAGTTTCCTCAGTCATCATGGCGGCGCGATCAGTCCACGGCCAACGCTTCCAGAATCATCTCTTTCTGTTCCTTGCTCGACATGCGGTCCCATGTCTCGGCGGGGATGCTCAGTACAGATTGGGTCCGTTCTCCTGCGTTGTTCCATGCATCCTGTATCGCTTCGCTTTCGCTCGAAAAGTGTTCCATCGACTCATTCAGCTGCGCAGACCAAGTCCAGCCAGACTTTTTGGAAATGCTGTCGAAGACGTAGCCGATCGCCTCCAGGGTCTCCTTCTTTAACTGCAGATCGGAGGAGATCTTTCCTTTATTAAACATTGAGACTCCGGGGGAGTTGGTAAAGCAGACATCCTAGCCGGTTTCGATGATGCACGGGTTATAACGAAGCAGCCGGACTCAAGAAATGAGAATGGCAAAACAGCAAACCAATTTTCAGCGATGCCGTCTAAATGATATTGCTGAAATAAAATCGGTCTCATGAAACGCTTACCCGGTTCAAAGCGATGCCCATCGGGGCTTGAGTGGACGCTACTCAGAAAACTGCCGACTATCCTGATAGTAGGTCTGGTTTGTATTGCGAGCTTCATGCTGCTGGCGAAATCGGGCGTACTCGGTCTTGGTCTCAAGCAAATGGAGCAAGCCTACTACGTAGGCATCGGCCTTATATTCTTGCATTGCCAGATTGTTCTGACCGGCGGCCTGGTGTGCTTTATCGTCATGGTCATGAAGGGACATGCCTATGTTGCCGATGCTTATCCCTTGCCTGACGAGAATCCGCCGAGATAAAAACTTTTTGAGCATCCGGTACCGAGTCGTCAATAGTCGGTTGTCAATCGGAGGATACCGATTGCGCCGCAGGCATGTCGGCTTAGCAACGGCCATAGCCGACCGTTTTGCCAAATGACTGTCGTCTCATGCCGTTGCTCTGAAGTCGCGAAAAACACTATGATCAGGTATTGCGCCCGCCGCCACTGGAAATACCGGTGCCAGTGCGAGTATCGTCCGCCGAGGCAGCTGAGCCTAAACCGGGTCCGCCTTTGCTGCCAGACATCTTTTCCCCTGCCGCCGCGCCGACGATAGCAGAGTTGCCTGGGTTGTCTACAGCGTCCCGGGCGCTATCGCCGGATGAGGCTTCCTGATGAGTTTTCCGCGCTGCCCCTGCGCCGGTTGCTGTCACCGGTGTGGGATTTTCGACCTGCAACCTGCTGTCGGAATCGTCTGTCGAATCAGGCATAGGGTTACCCCCGCTTTGCTGGGGGCCGGCGCTCGTGCTTGTTGATTGATTGCTGTTCATGACTGTCATACTCCACTTTGCCTGAAGAAGATCGTTAGAGGCTGTATCTCTACCAAAGTTGCCGGTATCGCCCCGTCTCCTGGCGTTTGCATTGTATGGAAGCTGACATAGCGATACACCGTCGTCGCATGACTCTCGACTGGCAAGGACACCTGGTTGCCTTTCCTGGTCGCGATAGAACTAAGAAGCCTAGCTTGCTTATACGATTTTTTGCCTGTCTTCGATCACGGCCTGGTACGTCAACGTGTGGAAGATGAGCTGATGCGTGGGATCGAGATCCAAGAATTCGACACCGCAGTAAAAGCGGCTCGAATCGCCCGACTCATCTTCCTGGCGCATACTGCTATTCCTGATGATGGCTTGCGCGGTAATTGCTGTGTCGAGACCATCCACTTCGACCATGCCTTGTGTGTCGAACGAGATGCTGAGTGTTGTGCCTTCGTTGCCTAACTCTGTCACGGATTCGATGAGCGCGCCCGATACGCTTAGATTTCTCAGTATGGCGGGCGTATCCGACAACGCGTTCGATCCAGACGTGCTCACGGTGGCGGGAAGATTCATCTGAACGCGCATTGCTGTGCGCAGATTGCTTGCCAGGATCGTGTCAGGAAACGAGACATGAATATAGTGAAGCGGAGCGCCGAAGATACGCTGGATCGTGACATCAAAAGTGCAGACGCTTACACCTGAAAACACACGAATGCTTAACTTCCCACCTTCCCGAAAAGTCACGGATCCCTTGTCACCGAATGGCGTTTTCAGAATAAGGTAGTCATTCTTCACGTATCCGATCAAGGTGGAAAAAGTTTGAACTGGCTTGATGTCCAGCACGGTAAGGACTTGCAAGCGGGTTCCCACTTGCAAGCGCATTGACTCAAACTCGATCCGATGCCGGCTTCGCGTGTTTTGTTTTTCTTCCATTCAGGGATATACCTAGATTTAATAAGGACGATCGACCAGTCTTATGTTTGAGTACTTTAAGACCGCCACGGGAACAGACTTAACGTAAGCGTCCGGTCTGACTTTCAATTACCCACGCTTTTTGACATTGCGGTTGACGCGGTCTAGCCTGAAGGAAGAATAGTTGGCAGGAGGCCGTGATGGAAGCGTGGCAACAGGTTGGTCGTACCCACGTGCCGGGGTGGCTGGCGAATGAATTAGATGGCTTTCACTTTTTCGATGTGCGCCTGGCAAGGCGCTTGCAGGAGTTAGCGGGCCAACTCTGGAGCCATCTGGGCCAGAGCATTCCGATGGCATGTCAGGACTGGGCCAATACCAAGGCAGCCTATCGATTTCTAGGCAATGCTCATGTTCATGAAGACATCATTCTAGAAGGACATTTTCGTGCGACGGGCGAACGCTTCAACGCGACAACTGGCCCTGTCTTGATTTTGCATGACACCACAACCTTTACGTTTCAGCGCGACGACCAACAGCCCATTGGCATCACGTACAAAAACTATGTCGGCAAGGATAAAAACGGACGACACCGGACATGTGCGCTATGCGGCATTCTGATGCATTTCAGCCTCGCTGTGACGCCAGAAGGATTGCCATTGGGGCTAACTGCAGTCAAGTTCTGGAGTCGTACGGAATTTAACGGCTGCACGGCGCTCAAGCGCAAGATCAATCCGACACGGGTGCCAATTGAGACCAAGAAAAGCTTTCGCTGGCTCGATAATCTTCGCCGTTCGACTGTCTTGTGCGGTACTGCCAGTCGCTGCGTGCATATTGGTGATCGAGAGAGCGATATCTATGAACTCTTCTGCCTCGCACATCAACTCGGCACCCATTTCCTGGTACGCACGTGTGTTGATCGCCTTGCTGGCGACGCTCGCCATACCGTTGCTGACGAGATGGAAGAGGTGCAGGTCCACGGCTTACACCGCATCGACGTTTGTGATCGCCATGGCAACGTATCGAAGGCGGTACTCGAATTGCGCTTCAAGCGGATCCATTTGCTGCCCCCCATTGGCAAGCAGGCGAAGTATCCTGCACTGACGTTAACGGTACTGCAGGCGACAGAACCCAGCAAACCAGTCGGCCGAGACCGTATCGATTGGAAGCTTCTCACCGATTTGCCGGTCACATCGCGTGCGCAAGCAATCGAGAAGCTGCAGTGGTATGCAATGCGCTGGAAGATCGAGACGTTCCACAAGATCATGAAATCAGGCTGCAAGGTAGAGCAGTCGAAGCTACGTACTTCGGAACGTTTGGTCAACCTGATTGGACTCTACTGCATCCTGGGGTGGCGGATCTTCTGGACGACTATGGTGCAGCGTGCAGGTAGTCCTCTACCGGCCACACTAGCATTCACCACACAAGAAGTAAAACTGCTTGATCGACTTGTACGAGGACCTGCCGAGACAACACCGGACCTGTCAGTCTACCTGCGCAAACTCGCCTGTCTTGGCGGCTACTTGGGGCGCACCCATGATCCACCACCTGGCAACATGGTGATCTGGCGTGGACTGTCACGTCTGACTGAAATCGAGCTTGGATATGAGCTAGCGGTAGAAACCATGGGTAATTGAAAGCAAGACCTTACGCTTACGACTTAACCGCAATTGTTCTTTTCCCTAAGCTTTTTTGAAGAACAGTGATCTGCGACACCTGTTTATCGACTCAAGATATGCATTGTATTTTTGATACTCCAAAGCAGCGGTCTGGTTTGATCAAGATTGCCATGCAAGATGCCGCTTGCATGTTGAGTTATCCTGCCACATAGATGGTCTATCCTGGTTGGCGAATGATGTCTGCTCGCCTGCAATCCAGTACTGCGGGGTGTAGCTGCAATCGAATGCGGCGACATATCTCCACACTTTGGGCGAACCTTGGTCAGACCGAACGCTTACTTTTTTTCGTAAAATATGAATAACGAACGGGTCTTATTGCATAATTGTTACTTATTACAAGAGATTCCACCCGCGAAGTTCTTTAAAGAATTGCCATATGAAACTACAAGATGTTCTCATCACGGGCGAGCTTAAGTCGCGCAAAAGCAGAAGGCCTGATGTTTTTGGCGAACGCAGAGGCTTCACGACGATCGCGCGACGTACGACATATGGGCGCGCCGCCATCCTGCAAACCATATGCGAGCAGGCTTTGGTACTCTGTAATGCAGATTCCACAGGCGTGAGCCTGTTGTGCGAGTCCGACGGCGAAGAAGCTTTTTCGTGGGATGCTCTGGCAGGACGTTTTGCGCCGTTTGTCGGCGGAAAAGCGCCGCGTCACGAAAGTCCCTGCGGCGTGTGTCTGGAACTCGGCGCTACTCAGCTTTTTTCTCATCCCGAGCGGTATTTTGCCTGGCTGCGCGAAACCGATGTTCCCATCACGGAAGGACTTGTCGTACCAATGTATCAGGAAGACAAGATACCACTGGGCACCATCTGGATCGTCCTGCATGATGAACGCCGTGTATTCGATGCAGAGGATGCGCGCATCATGACTGCATTGGCAGGTCATACCTCTGCAGCATTGCGCATGGCAATACACGATTGAATCAATGCGTTACTCCGCTTAATCGGTGGGGGGAGAAGGAGTTGAACCTTCACCCTGTCCAGCAGACTCCGGGATTACAGCCCGGGGCGACTTAACCGATATTCGCCTCCCCCCCAAACGCATGATCAAGATAGTCGGGCCGGGCCGGATACCGTTTGATATAAGGTAAACTTGCCGGAGCACGAAGCGTGAAATTTTCGATGAATTTAATAAGGCGGGCAACCGTAGGACGTGTGCCCGCATGATTCAATTTCCAGAAAAGCGCTCATGCAGTGAAACGGCAATTCAGCGTATCCTTGCACTGTCGGACGACAATGCGTACGTCACTATCTGCCGGTCTTTATGGATCGAAGCATCAATTTGCAAAGTCTGGCAATTACACCCCCCTTAAGGAGCAATTTAAATTGAATATGAGAAAACGAAAGAAGGCCCTTTATTCGCGTCTCTACGTAGGCCTTCTTGCGGCAGCATTATTGGCAGAGCTGGAAGAGGCTGCCGAAGCTTTGCGCGCTGCCCTGGAATCCTGATTCCTGATGATGTAAACCGACGAAGCACAACGATCCGTTAATTCAATCTTAGCGGATACGTCGCTGAGTTGAGCCGATGGCAGTAAGCCATTGATGATTTCCGGATATTGAACGGGGCGTGGCAAATTTGCCCGCCCTTTTTTGTTTTATGCCAATCCCAAGTCATGTCAGGGGATGACTCGGGATTGGTATTAGGTATCGCTACATAATGCATCGCCATACCTGCCACAACCGCGGCAAGAATGCCGGAAACATGGAAATGTTCGGCTGCCATGTAAGCGGTAAAAGGCATCAGCAGGCTAATCATGATCTGCACCGCCGGGTCTTCGCCGGTATGGCGGACCAGAACGCGGTTGAGTGAGCCGATGATCCAGGTCACGGCGCCCCCAATGACTGCGCCGCCGCCAGCCATCGAGGAAGAGCAGCGGCGGGATGAACAGCAGCAGGAAGAGATGGGAGTCGAACGGCACCAGGAAACCCGCCATGGCCAAAAGTGCACCAATGCCGATCTGCAGCAGCGGCAATGGTACCTTGATTGGCAGCAGGCGGCCTATCATGGCGCTGACGACCACGGCAAGCAGAAAAATAAGGACCATTGACACGACGTGCATGAAGACTTCGGGAGTAAATAAGGATGTGACGCGAAACAGCGGAGAAATCCATCCCTGATCGGACGGGGAGCGCACTTGCTGCACCGGCGTTCAGCCGGTTATGTCCCGCCAGCAGAAGCCTATACATGGCAGACCGCTGCCAGCCGACGCGGCGATGTGACGAAATAATCAGGCTGAATGATACCGCAGCCACATTACAGCAAACTTAAGGTTCACCGCGGCTGGCAAGGGAGGCGCCCACCGTTGTTTCGTGCAGCCACGCCCGCAACAACTGGCAACAACTGGTGGGCTCTTCCGGCGGACTGCGAAAAGACAAGCCTCTCTCCTCTAGTTGCGTACCGAGCTCAGCAATATATTGGCGTGCCTGAAAAACATGCGAAGGTAAGCGGTTTTGTAATCCGTCATTCATGCGTTTAGCTGGGTAAAGTGCAGCTCTGCTGATCACTGTCTGGCATTCAGTCATTATTTGACGGTGCGTTTAATTTCCTTGCTATGCCGCCGGCTATCCAGGGCGCCGGACGCCGCCGCTTTCAGCAAGCGCCGAAAGGTCGGGCACTCTGCATGACTGGGGGCCGGGCACGCGACGGCATGTCGCAATCCTCGGCTCACCGCTCGCAGCTGACTAATCGTTTTGTCGATCTCATCAGCCTTGGCTGCAAGCAGTTGCCTGTCGATCACTGGCCCACCATTTGGCGACAACATGGCGCTGATTTCATCCAGGGATAATCCGGCAGCTTGACCAAGTGCAATAAGCGCCAGCTGGTCCAGCACGGCGGGTGCAAAACGACGTCGCATGCCTTGTCGACCAACCGACGCAATAAGTCCTCTTTTCTCGTAGAAGCGCAGTGTCGAAGCAGGAACACCCGCGCGCTTGGCGACTTCAGCGATATCCATTAATAAGCCCTTGACTTGAAGTTGACTTCAACTTCTATAGTGAGGTCAAGACTTTCCCCTGTCAACGAAAAAGGAGCCCTCATGAACATAGTCGAAGTCCTTACACGCGTCATATTCGTCGGTATCGGAGCCACCGTCGTCATGGATGTCTGGCTCACGATGTTGAGATACATGGGCGTCCAGACACTCAACTTTGCATTCATCGGACGATGGACGGGGCACCTGTTTCGAGGCAGGTTTGCACACCGTTCCATCGGGCAGGCACAGGCCATTTCAGGTGAAGTGACATGGGGCTGGCTGACTCACTATGCAGTTGGTATTGCCTTTGCGGGATTACTTGTTGCTGTGCAAGGCGCTGCCTGGATACAGAGCCCGTCCATCTTGCCAGCCGTCGCAATCGGCTTTTCTACGGTGGTCATTCCCTTATTTGTCATGCAGCCGGCCATGGGACTGGGTTTTGCTGCCTCCAGGACACCCGCTCCCTTGAAGAGCTGCCTGCGTAGCATGGCCAATCACACCGTCTTTGGCTTGGGCCTCTATCTGTCTGCGGTCGTCATCGAATGGATTTCACGATAACGATGCCGTTTCATCTAATGCAATCTCAACCCTGTCTGGAACCACAGAAATGAAAAAACTCGCTGTCATTTACCATAGCGCGCATGGGCATACCGAACACATTGCAACCCATGTCGCTCACGGCGCAAAAAGCGTCTCAAACACCGAAGTACATTTGCTGAAGGCGGAGCACTTCGTGAACAGTCCCGATGAACTGGTTAAGTTCGACGGATACCTATTGGGATCACCGACCTACCTTGGCGGCGTATCAAGCCAATTCAAGGCATTCATGGACGCTACCGGGCGCCTGTGGCGTACGCAGCAACTCAAAGGCAAGCTTGCCGCCGGGTTCACGGTATCTTCACTACCTGCCGGAGATAAACAATCAACGCTGATGTCGATGTTCGTGTTTTGCATGCAGCATGGAATGCTCTGGGCGGGCAACCCGTTCCTGCCAGAACAGCACACCGGCGTGCCCTACGAAGAGGCCGTTAATCGACTCGGATCGTGGTCGGGCCTGATGGCTCAGGCCGGGCATTCCACTTCAGCTGAATCATTCGCATCAGGCGATATCAAGACTGCCAGGATGTTCGGCAAGAATTTTGCCGAAACGCTGCATCGCATTTCCTGCCGGACGGCTGAAACGCATCTGGAGACTTTGCATGATTCCTAAGAAATTTGGACCGATCCTGTTCGCGGTCATTCTGTCGGGACTGATGTCACTCCTGGTCTCAGGCATTTCGACGTATCGCGTTACCGGCCCAGTACCGGACTTTGCCAGCTTGTGGACCAGTGCATGGATGACCGCATGGCTCTTTGCGCTTCCGGTCGTCATGCTGGTCGCCCCACTCACCCAGAAGGCGGTTCGGCTTCTGGTCGCGAAGAACTGATCCATCCGGCGTCCCGGTGGTCGACGCACCGCCGGGTCTCAGTCGTCACATGATCAAAACGACGCGAAAGGCGTTCACAGTGGTCCCTGTCGGTTCAGTAACGAGCAGATCTTTCGGCGCATGGAATTGGGATTACAATCACCGAATACCGCACGTAAATAAGATGAAAAATGAAACCAATTAATGAAGCGCTGAACACCGTCACTATGCCTTGGCGAGCTTTACCTTAAAACCGGCATCCAGACTATGCGCTTCGAAGGAAAACTCACATCCTGGAATGACGAACGAGGCTTCGGCTTTATCGAGCCGACGCTTGGTGGCCAACAAATCTTCGTCCATATCAAATCGTTTGACAACCGTTCACGCAGACCCGAGATTGGCTTGCCGGTCTCGTTCGAAGTAGAGTCGGATGCAGAGGGAAAGAAGCGCGCCAGGCGCGTGCAGGCTCTGCGCGCATCTCGCTCGACAAGACCCAATCGGGATAAATCTCCCGCTCAATGGGGTACTGCAAGCTATTTTGCTATCCTGCTGTTTCTTGTTGTGTTTGCAGTTGCCGCAATTGTATGGCGCGTCCCAGGCTGGGTTGGGTTGGCATATCTGATAGTAAGCGTTATCTGCTTTATCGCCTATGCAATCGACAAGTCTGCCGCCGTGGCAGGACGCAGGCGAATTTCGGAAAGTACGCTTATCTTTCTTGGTTTCGCTGGAGGATGGCCGGGTGCCATCATCGCCCAGCAGCTACTTCGACACAAATCGATCAAGGCGGAATTTCGCTCGGCGTTTTGGGGAAGCGTGCTGCTCAACGTTATCTTCTTTGTCGGGATCAGCTCACCACTCTTTTCCAAACTAAGCACATGAGTTCTTGCTGCGGCGGTTTGCCTTAACATTCAGGATCGTCTGCATAAGGCGTATAAGACACACTCGGGCAACAGCATGGAATGCTTGGTTACGCAGCGGGATTTGTTATCAAAGGTGGGGCCTTGGTGCAATTGATGCAGGGTTTTCTTCTGACCCGACACTGGCGCGATACGGCTACCGGTACGGAAGTCGAATTCTGGCTGGCGACCGATGATGGTCCACGCCATGTCCGCCTTGCGCCGCAATCGTCGGTCGCGTTTATCCCGGCGGAGCAACGCGAGCAAGCGGAAGCGGTCTTAAGCGGCGAACGCGCTGTCGAATTGCGCTCTCTCGCGATGCGAGACTTTCGGCAAAGGCCGGTTCTTGGCTTGTATTGTCGGCACTATCGCAAGTTATTGGCGCTGGAGAAACGCTTGCGGGAGAACGGTATCGACATATACGAAACAGACGTGCGTCCTCCCGAACGCTACCTCATGGAACGATTCATCACCGGACCAGTATGGTTTGGCGGCCAGGCTGGATCAGGCGGAAACGGCAAGCTGATCGATAGCCAGATGAAGCCTGCGGGCGGTTACCGTCCCAGCCTGAAACTCGTATCACTGGATATTGAAACCAGCGCAGAGGGGGAGCTGTATTCGATCGCCCTGGAAGGCTGCGGTCAGCGCCAGGTGTACATGCTTGGGCCTTCGAACGGCGACAGCGATCAACTCGATTTCCGCCTCGAATACTGCAATAGCCATGCGCAGATGCTCGAACAATTAAATCGGTGGATCGAGCAGCATGATCCCGATGCCATTATCGGCTGGAACGTGGTGCAGTTTGACTTGCGAGTGCTGCAACGGCATGCGGAGCGCTACCATGTGCCGTTGCGCTTTGGACGTGACCGTAGCGTACTGGAATGGCGCGAGCATGGCGGCAAGGCGCAGCATTTTTTCGCCGCGGCGGCCGGACGCCTGATCATCGACGGCATTGAGGCACTCAAGTCCGCGACCTGGAATTTTCCGTCATTCAGCCTGGAACATGTGGCGCAAACACTGCTGGGCGAAGGCAAGTCCATCGACAATCCTTACCAGCGAATGGCGGAAATCGACCGCCGCTTCCGCGAGGATAAACCTGCCCTGGCGCGTTACAACCTCAAAGACTGCGAACTGGTGACGCGCATTTTTGCCAAGACGGAACTGATGTCGTTTCTGCTGGAACGCGCGAGCGTCACCGGACTGGCAATTGACCGTAGCGGCGGCTCGGTTGCGGCCTTTGAGCATCTGTACATGCCGAAGATGCATCGAAAGGGTTATGTGGCGCCCAATCTCGGTGACGTAGCCGGCGAAAACAGTCCTGGCGGCTTTGTCATGGATTCCCGGGCCGGCTTATACGATTCCGTGCTGGTGCTCGATTACAAAAGCCTCTACCCTTCCATCATCCGCACCTTCCTGATCGATCCGGTAGGTCTGGCCGAGGGCAGTCTCCATGCCGAGGAGGCCGCAACGGTGCCCGGTTTTCGCGGCGCACGCTTTTCACGCGACAGGCATTGCCTGCCGGAGATCGTCAGGCAAATCTGGCAAGGGCGCGAAGCGGCTAAACGCGAACGCAATCATCCGCTGTCGCAGGCGCTGAAAATCATTATGAATGCGCTCTATGGCGTCTTGGGATCAAGCGGTTGCCGCTTCTTTGATCCCCGGCTTGCTTCCTCGATCACATTACGCGGGCACGAGATCATGCACCGCACCCGGAAACTGATCGAAGAGCAGGGTTATCAGGTGATCTACGGTGATACGGATTCCACGTTTGTCTGGCTCAAGCATGCCCATACGGAGGAACAGGCCGCCGCAATTGGCGACTCATT
This sequence comes from Noviherbaspirillum sp. Root189, assembly GCF_001428545.1. Lineage (GTDB taxonomy): Bacteria > Pseudomonadota > Gammaproteobacteria > Burkholderiales > Burkholderiaceae_D > Noviherbaspirillum. The sequence goes on along the minus strand of NZ_LMHZ01000067.1, from coordinate 30,205 downwards.
GGTCCGCTATGTCAACCAATGGTGGGATCAGCATCTGCGGCTTGAATTCGGACTCGATAGCGCGCTCGAACTTGAAGTCGATACCCATTACAAGCGCTTCCTGATGCCGACCGTTCGCGGTTCGGACCTGGGCAGCAAGAAGCGCTATGCAGGTTTAATGGTGAAACCTGACGGCAGCGAAGAAACCGTGTTCAGGGGACTGGAAACGGTACGCACCGATTGGACGCCCCTGGCGCAGCAGTTTCAGCAAGCGCTCTATCTGCGCATTTTCAAAGGTGAAGCGTATCGGGACTATGTAATCGACTATGTAAACCGCACTATCAGCGGCGAGTTCGATTCCTTGCTGGTGTATCGAAAACGGCTACGTCGACCGCTGGGTGAGTATCAGCGCAACGTGCCGCCACATGTGCGCGCAGCCAGAATCGCCGACGAATACAATCAGCATCAGGGGCGGCCGCTGCAATATCAAAATGGTGGCTGGATCCGGTATGTCATGACGTCGTCTGGTCCCGAACCACTGGAAACACAGCGCTCGCCCATCGATTACGAACACTATCTGACGCGTCAGCTGCAACCTGTGGCGGACGCCATATTGCCATTTCTCGACGACGATTTTGCCAAGCTCATCAGCCGCCAGCAAATCTTGTTTTGAAGTACGCGTAACGGATCCCATTGTGCAGAGGCTGCAGCCGCGCCACTGTAATACCAGTCTGGCGATATTGCCGAGACGGCATCAATTTCAGGTCACGGTACGCCTCTAAACGTTTAGTCCATGCTCGATAAGGCGTTGCCGTTTACATAAGGTCTGCCTGCAATGGATGGACCTCAGGTCATCGCAACGAAACCAGTCATCGTAATTTGCTGTATTGGCACGCGGGCGTATTGAATAAAATGCGAAAAAATGTCTGTAATTCCATGTTCTCTTGGGAACTCGCAAATCATGTTGTAATCGAACCACGAAAGACGCAAGCCTTTTGCGATTGTTCAAACTGGATGGAATGGAGCTATGGTGAAGAATTGGCAACAAACGAAGAGTGCAGCATATTCCCGTCAGAACACTGGTGACAGGATGCTCGGGTTGGGCTGCATCATGGCTTCGGCAAGCGTAAGTTTCGGCATGTTGGCATGGATGATTCAATTGCTCATTAATAAGGGCTTGCCGTTCTAAGGTAATTGATTCAGTCAACTTACCTGCCCCATTATTTCTTAACGTATCTTGGCAAGGCTCTCAGCGTTCACCTCCGAACCTGGGAGTCTTGCTTTTTCTACTCTGCACTCGTCATTTGCCAAGGCGCAATTAAACGGCAACGGTAACGGCAGTGGCCACCGTCCTGGCCAACCTCTCTTGAATTCCTCCTCGGACTACATCCTTGTTTTGTTGAGCATTGCCCGGACCGGCAAAGCCGGCAGCATTGCATATCGATATCGGTAGGGGATAAATAATCCTATGGACGAACGGCCTGGTGCAAAGCCCTGGCAACCAAAGCCATTTTCAGTCGCTGTGCTGGACAGCGACGAATATCTCGCCGATACGCTATGCGGACTACTTCGCGACAGCGGATTGGTTGCATCGGCGTTCTACGATATTGCTTCATTATTGCAGGCGCACCAGACCACAAGATTCGATGCGTACGTGCTGGATTATCTGGCTGACTGGTTACCGCAATCGCGTGCACTCGAACATGTTATCGGCTCCATCCGGGCAAGCACCGACGGCGACGTGCCGATTTTCGTTTTGGGCAATCAGACGGCGCCTGAACGGATCGAGCGCCTGGAAAACATCATCATGCGATATAAAGTCCGCTATCTACTAAAGCCGCTTCGCGCAAGCTATCTTGCCAAACGGATCGGCGAAGCGCTTGCCAGACATGCCGGGCTTTGAAACCAACGAGGATCACTACCTGAGCGTGCGCCCTGTCGCAGCCCTTGCTCATTTTCATTGAGCCAGAAATCTTTCCAATACAGTTAGTGTCCAAACCGGCAATGCGCAAGTATGGCGAACAGATTGCCACCAGCCAAGTTGCGGCGATATGCCTGAATATCTGCTGACGTCCGGCACACAGCGCAGCTCAAATCAAAAATAAGAGGCCAACAATGAAAAGAAAACTTAATTTTCTTCTCACTATATTTCCCGCAGCCCTCAATGAGCCGACCGCAATAGGCGAAACGGCCACCGTAGCTCCGCCAGCTGTGCTTCCTCCTGCTCCGGTTGTGGCCGCACCTGCTGTGCGTCTTCAGGACAGCCTCGTATATACACTCGATACACTCGATCAGTCCAAGCTGCCGTTTGGCCCGCTGGCAGATACTAACGCACAGACCGATCGCTGGTTCGGGGTACTGATCAGCTTGCAGCCCAATATCTCGCCGGTGTCCCGGCGACCACCTTTCCGGTCACTGACTTTGCGGCAAGGAAAAATGAAATCAAAGAAAAGCTGTGGCGCATATTGCCAATCCGCGGCGCACCGATGGCCTGCGCTGGGTACCGAAGGTAAACGGACAATTTGATGTCCCGGTGGTGACTCTGCACACGTTGGGAGATCCCTTCGCGCCCTTCAGCATGCAGCAGATTTATAAGCGCCGCGCCACCACGAACGGCAGCGATCAATAGCTTGTACAACGCGCAATCCGCTCTCCTGGCCATTGTGATTTCACGATCACGGAACAGGTTGAGGCATTCGAAGCAATGGTCAACTGGGAGCAGCTCGGCATTCGGCCTGCCGGCGACGAAGTGCTGAACCCGGGAATCGTGGCGAGTCCAAACTATGGTTGTACATTTACGCGCAACGCAACAGGCGCGGATGACCTGGTTGAGCTGGGTGTCTTGAGAAGGGTCTTGCCGTCCTGTTCCTGAGCGCTGCGGAATCTGACTTACCTGAATCCTGCGCTGCTCATTGGCGTGCCCCTGTGTTTCTGTTATGCCATGCATAACAGAAACACAGGGATGAACGCCTGGAAAATTATGGGCTGGGCGGGGTTGCGTTAGCTGGTGTTTTTGAAGCTGCGTCGACGACGCTGCCGGATTGCTTGGAATCCTTTTCGCTACGGGGCTTTCCAGGCGGAGTCCGCTTGGTATTCCTGAATTCGCTGTACTTCGTTCCGGTCTTGTCCGCGGGATACTTGTTTTTCACGTTTTTAGCCATTGGGCTTCCTTTCATCAGTAATACCAATCCCAACCTGTAAAGGAGGAGTCAATAGCGGGCTATTGACGACGAGTGCAACGCAGGCAGGCGGAAAAAGACGCGATCTCATGGTGCGTTATGGGTTGGGATTGGTATAAGACATTGTGCTGAGCGATGTGGTGAACACAAGATGGTTAGTACGCTGTGTTGCCAATAAGGTTTCATGTAATTTCGCACAAAGTTGACGATCAATCGGTCCATCGCTAAACGGTGGATTTGCCGGACTCAAAGCTGCAGAAAAGCAATGTTGCTGATCAAGATCATATTGCCTGTCCGTCATTTTGCTATTTTTATCAAGAGTTACAAATTTTGCCCTATTGGATAGTTGTAGCCAGAGTGTGAGTAGCGCATTCAGATGATGTCATGACGCTTGCGGCGCATGGCTGATCGGTTGCTTTCCGCTTGTATGGAAGGTGGCCCAAGTTTGTCCGATGCCTGCTTAGGCAACGAAAACGCGCCGACAATATAACGACGTAAAGAGCAAGTCATGCCGTCTTCACGTCACTGTCCCACGTAGTCGCTCCCTCGGCCGCGACCACTCTTTTTTAATAATTTGATTGAAAGGTAAGTGATGACTGGAGTGTGTTGGACTCAGCTGTCAAATGACAGAACGCGTTCTATTCTGGCTCGGGTAGTACGCACAATTCAAGTAGCCGCGTTTGCGTCGGCATCATTGGTGTGCCTGGGCAACGTACATGCCGCCAATGTGCCCGTCGGGTTTGCCGATCGCCTGATTGCCACCGGATTAAACAGTCCCACGTCAATGACCATACTTCCGGATGGCCGCGTTCTGGTCGTGCAACAGAACGGCATCATAAGAACGATCAAGAATGACGCGCTTCTTCCGGGAAATTTTTATGCCGTTCCTAATGTCGACTCGTTTTCTGAACGTGGGTGCCTGGGCATCACTGCCGATCCCGGATTTGCGACTAACCATTACCTCTACATATATTGCACCGTGAAAGAAGGCGCAACGAGCCACAATCGCATCTTTCGCGTTACCGAATCCAATGACGTCGCCGTCCCCGGCAGCGAACAGTTGATCCTGCGCTTACCGAATGTACCGGCAGGTGTGCAATGGCACATGGGCGGCGCGTTGCGTTTTGGACCTGACGGCAAATTGTATGTCGCGGTAGGCGGGCAAGAGGATTTACGCGAGCCGGTCGAAACTTCCAATTCTCAAAATCTTGCCAACCCCTTCGGCAAGATTCTGCGGTTGAATCCGGACGGCACGGTGCCGCCAGATAACCCCTATATCAATACCGCCGGCGCCTATTCCTACAACTATAATCTCGGGTTGCGGAATCCGTTTGCATTTGATATCCAGCCCGGCACCGGCCTCATGTACATCAACGATGTCGGGGCAGGAACCTGGGAAGAGATCAATCGCGGGCAACCAGCGGTGAACTATGGCTGGCCAGCTTATGAAGGAGATAACAACGATCCGCGCTATACCAATGCGGTGTTTTCTTATTCGCATACCACTGGATGCGCAATCACGGGCGGCGCTTTCTACAACCCGCTGAACACGCAGTTTCCCGCATCGTTCACGGGTAAGTATCTGTTTGCCGATTTTTGCAATGGAACAATCCGTACGCTTGATCCCGCAAATCCCACGGTTGCGGCAGATTTTGTCAGCGACATCGCGAATCCGGTCAACCTGGCCGTTGCGGCTGACGGAAGCGTCTATTACCTCGCGAGAAATCAGAACGTCGGGGACTCCGCAGATGTCGGGTCTGTCAGCAAGATTGTCTTCACCAATTCGCAGGTTCCGCGCATCACACAGAGCCCGCAGTCGCGCACAGTATTTCTTGGGGACCCGATTACCTTCACGGTCGCAGCTACTGACGCCACAAGCATCCAGTGGCAGCGAAACGGCGTTGCCATACCTGGCGCGACATCAACTTCGTACACGATTCCCCAGACCACCGCTGCAGACAACCAGGCAATCTACACAGCAGTGACGACTAATTCGTTCGGGACAGCAACATCCGCTCCTGCGGTTCTGACGATCACCAGCAACAGATTTCCGGTACCTTCCATTACCACTCCTGCCGCCGGCGCGGGTTTTAACGCCGGGGATACGGTAACGTACAGCGGCACCGCCACCGACGCGGAAGATGGTACCCTGCCAGCGAGTGCCTTTACCTGGCGTATCGACTTCATGCACGATACCCATTCGCATCCATTTATGGCCGAGACGACTGGACAGTCGAGTGGTTCCGTTATCGTCCCGGGGTTTGAGGCCGATGCGCCGAATACCTGGTTCAGGCTTTATCTCACGGTCAAGGATGCGGCTGGCCAGGCTGAAACAGTGTTCCGGGATGTGTATCCCTTTGGTCAGCTTAGTGAGCTCAATCCAGTCGGGACTCCGCGCAACGGCGAGGGTCCGATTGAACTCAACATGAATAACGGCGAAGCCGCCGCAGGCGATGGCAGCACCATCTCCCTCGGACGCATTCCCTATGCAAAAGGCATAGGCGTGCACGCCCCGTCGGATATCCGTTACGACCTTGGTGGCACCTGTACCGGGCACTTTCTGGCAGACGTAGGCATCGACGACATTGCACAGGGTGCTGGCAGCGTCGCGTTCCAAGTCCTGCTCGATGGCCAAGTCGCGTTCGACAGCGGTGTAATGCGTGGCACCGACTTGCGAAAAACAGTGAAGCTCAGCATTGCCGGCGTAAAGGAATTGCGACTGCTCGTCAATGACGGTGGCGACGGTAATACCCTGGACATTGCAAACTGGGCCGGTGCCCGAGTCAGCGGCTGCCCAGTGCCCACACCGGCACCGCCGCCTTCTACCACGCCTCCAACCACGCCTTCAACTGAAACCCCGAATCCATCGCCGCTTGGCGCGGGTGGCGGCGGGTGTTCAATGCGGCCGGATGGCACTTTCGATCCGACACTGCCAGGCTTGATTTTGGCTGCGTTGGCTTCGGTGGTCTGGCGGCGTCGCAAGAGCGTCAGGTAGACCCTGTTAACGATGTAGATTACCCAGCGCGTTCTTGCTCCGGTATCTTCCACCCTGGAGAAAGGACTGCGCCGGGAACATGGGCGCATCTCCTTCCCTCCGACTGATCCATGCACACCGCCACCGCCCTTGCTATCAAAGAATTCGGTCTGCAATTCCGGACCGGCTTCTTAAAGGATCGTTTATTTCATGCGGCATTCCTGGCCGGGCCCTTATTTCTTTGGGCAGTTCATTTAGCCTGGCCGACATGGCGGCATGGGCTCCCACTGTCTTTCTCGTTGCTTGCGTCGATGATTTTCATTCAGCCTCTGGCTGAAGAACTCTTTTTCCGTGGCTTTTTGCAAGGTCATCTTGGCCGGATTTTTCACCATCGATATGTGCTCCGCGGAGTGTCGCTGGCCAACATGGTGACGACCCTCGCATTCTGCATTGCCCATCTGGTGCATCAACCTGTCCCATGGGCGCTTGCCGTCATGGCACCATCGTTAGCGTTTGGCTTTTTCCGTGAACGGCATCAGCATATTTATTCCGCAACCGTGCTCCACTGCTTTTATAACGCCGTGTTCATTTATGCCGGCACAACCGGCCCATAACTTCATGGTTTTAACTGCACCCGGATTTCCCCGGCGGGATGCGCCGTGCTATGCACGTTCACATATAAGTTACCGGCCTTGTAGTCAGCGTATTGCGCATCCGTCAATCTGGTATTGGCCGGGACGGAAAACACCTTGTCCGAGGTTTTTGACAAAGGGATCATGACCGGGCCGTTTTGCCCGGACGCGCCACGGTGAATATGCGCGGCCGTTGCCACCATGTCGTCGATGATGACGGACCCGCTGACGGTTCTGTCATCGGCCACGGTAATCGTGCTTTTTCCAGATGCCTTCGTTGTCACTGCAGGAACTTCATTGGCACCGCTCAAGGTGGTGGTTGTCGGCTTAGACCCTCCAAGACCTACCTTCTCCATCATTCCGCAGCCTGTCATCAGGATAGCCAGGCTGGCGACGGCGATAAGGCGGGCACTATTCTTGAAAGCACTATTCTTCAGATTGTTCATGCTTGTCTCCTTGCAGTAAGGGTTGTTATTTCAAGCCATTCTGCAGACAAATGACGACCTGTCCGCACATGTTTTGAGCACACTTCTTCGTTGTTTAGATGCGAATTGCCTGCACTCGGGATGCTCGTTTTCCACTCAGAGGTTTCTCTCCACCAGTGAGATGTGCAGTCATCACCACCCGATGCTACGCCAAGCGAACCGCAATAGCGCAAAAGGGCGATATCGGCGCTTGCGCAAGCTCAAAATTATGGTTGCCTACTTCTCTCTGCATCCTTCACAAACCTTCCTGCCTTGCAACATGCAGAGAAATTCTGCCGTCATGTGCAGGATGAACTTGTCCGTATTCTTGCCTACCGTCCGGATTGAGCAAGATTAAAAAACATACACTTTAACTTGTAGTGTCGGAATGATTACTCGCCGAACGACATCGTAAGTTTGAAACTTAGAGAACTCCGCTCACCGTTCACCACACCTCTTCAGGAGATCAACATGCGTATGCCCTTCGTTGTCACCACCGCGCTGACAACTTTACTGGTGTCCTGCGCGCTCGCCGACCAGCAAGCACTGCCTCCCGAAGCGGGCATGGGACCAACCCCCAAGTTACCGGCGCCCGAAAAAAGCCTTGTTCCCACCGTCAATATCGCACCGGCAAAAGGATGGCCGAGCGGCGTAAAACCTACTGCGCCGGACGGGTTCAGCGTGTCCGCATTTGCGGTCGATCTCGATCATCCGCGCTGGCTATATGTATTGCCGAACAACGACATACTGGTGGCGGAATCGGATGCTCCGCCCAAGCCTGAAGATGGCAAAGGTATCAAGGGCCTGATCATGAAAGGCGTGATGAAGAAAGCAGGCTCCGGCAGGGCACCGAGTGCCAACAGGATTACTTTGCTGCGGGATACCAATGGCGACGGCGTAGCCGATACCCGTACCGTCATGCTTAAAGACTTGAACTCACCTTTCGGCATGGCGCTGGTCGGCGACAATTTGTACGTCGCAAATACCGATGCGATCATGCGCTTTCCTTACAAACAGGGCTCAACCGAGATTACTGCCAAGGGTAGCAAGGTGGCGGATTTGCCGGCCGGACCGATCAATCACCACTGGACCAAGAACATCATTCCCAGCCTGGACGGCAAGCATTTATATGCGACAGTCGGGTCCAATAGCAACGTAGGTGAGAACGGCCTCGATAAGGAAGAGAACAGAGCGGCCATTCTGGAAGTCGATCTGGCAACCGGCAAGTCGCGCGTGTTTGCCTCAGGATTACGTAATCCGAACGGCCTGGCCTGGGAGCCAAAAAGCAAACTCTTATGGACGACCGTCAATGAACGCGATGAGCTCGGCAATGACCTTGTTCCCGACTACATGACGTCCGTGAAGGACGGTGGCTTCTATGGCTGGCCGTACAGTTATTATGGCCAGCATGTCGATGCCCGGGTGAAGGACACAAAGCCCGATATGGTTGCAAAGGCGATTGTGCCGGAATACGCGCTCGGCTCCCACACTGCGTCGCTTGGCCTTGCCTTCTATGAAGGCAGGCTTTTTCCCAGGGAATATCGGGGCGGAGCGTTCATCGGGCAACACGGTTCATGGAACCGCGAGCCACGCAGCGGATATAAGGTCGTCTTTGTTCCATTCACCGACGGTAAGCCATCGGGCATGCCCAGCGATTTCCTGACCGGATTTCTAAGCAAGGACGGCGATGCGCTAGGACGACCGGTGGGTGTCGTGGTCGACAAAGAAGGCGCTGTTCTGGTCGCCGATGATGTGGGCAACGCGGTGTGGCGCGTTGCGCCATCTACGGCTAAATAATCATTGGAACGCGACTTCCGCAAAGCTACGCAGCTTCCTGCTGTGCAATCGACCCAGTGCCTGCCTGCGCAGCAGTTCCAACGCTCGTATGCCTATCCGCAGATGCTGGTCGACCCGTTCGCGGTAGAAATGATTTGCCATGCCGGGAAGCTTGATTTCTCCGTGCAACGGCTTATCGCTGACACAAAGCAGTGTGCCGTACGGCACACGGAAGCGAAAACCATTCGCGGCAATGGTTGCACTTTCCATGTCCAGTGCAATCGCCCTGCTCTGGCTGAAGCGACGGACCGGCGTGTTGTGCGGCAGCAGCTCCCAGTTACGATTATCGGTACTGGCGACTGTGCCGGTTCGTAAGATGCGCTTGAGCTCGTAACCCGAGAGTTGCGTCACTTCTTCGACCGCCGCTTCGATCGCCACCTGGACTTCCGCGAGCGGCGGAATGGGTACCCACAATGGCAAGTCCTCATCAAGTACGTGATCCTCGCGGACATAACCATGCGCCAGCACATAGTCTCCCAGCTGCTGACTATTTCGGAGCCCTGCGCAATGGCCCAGCATCAGCCATGCATGTGAGCGGAGAACCGCAATGTGATCAGTAATCGTCTTGGCATTTGCCGGACCTACGCCGATATTGACCATCGTAATGCCGCTGCCATCCGGACGAACCAGATGATACCCCGGCATCTGCGGCAAGCGTGGCGGTGCGACGCCAAGGTCATCACCCGGCTGGACACTCTGGCCGACACGGCGTGTTACTACATTGCCCGGCTCAACAAAGGCGACGTAGTGATCTTCATTGTCAGCCGTCTCCGGATCCGGCTCGCGGTTCATGATCTCATGTCCCAGCCGGATGAACTCGTCGATGTAAAACTGATAGTTGGTGAAGAGCACAAAATTCTGGAAGTGCTCCGGCGCCGTACCTGTGTAATGGCGCAGTCTGTGCAGTGAGTAGTCGACTCGTGGTGCGGTAAACAAGGCCAGGGGCTTCGCCTCACCTGGCAGCGGCTCATAGGTGCCGTTGGCGATCCCGTCATCCATTGCGGCCAGATCCGGCAAGTCAAACAGATCACGCATCGCGAGGCGTCGCTCAACACTCATGCTGCCTTCGATGTGGTCATTCTCTGCGAAGGAAAAGTGTACCGGTATCGGCTGGCTGCTCGCGCCTATCTCAAGCTGGACATGCTGATTACGACCGTGATTCTTGAGCAGCAGCTTGAACTGCTCGATGTAATAATTTTCGAATAGATCGGGGCGCGTGATCGTCGTTTGGTACGTACCCGGTCCTGCAACGAAACCATAGGAAAGCCGGGAATCGGCACGCGCGACCGTGTCCGTATGAATGCGGACAAATGGATAATAGGCCCGCACCCGGCTCGCCAGATGCTCACCGCCGATAAATCTTTGCAGGTAATCCCTTAAATGGCTGATGTTCTGCTCATAGATAACGCGTGCCTGGGCAAACGCGGCGGCAGGATCGTCAAACAGCATCGAAGAAGTAACTGGAGGCGTGATCAAGAGGACACTCCTGTGCGTAAGAAACGGATGGGTTGTAATAAGCCGACAGGTATATTGTAAGGCGCATTTCATCACCGCAGTTCGCTAATGCGAATGGGTGCGCCATCCTGTGAACCGGCACACGGTGGTGTGCCAGGCTCTTTCCCACACATCAAGACGTACTCAAGGAATACTCAGGCCATCAAGCAGGTCGGCCAGTTTGGCCGTACAAGTTGTTAATCATAAAACTTGAAGCTTGAAGTCAGGCAATTTGTGAGCTTCTATTCCAATCGTGCTCCCGATTGCTTAACGAGCTTTGTGTGCTTATCGAGTTCGGTTTTGAAGAATTGTGCGGCGACATCCGGCGCGCTCCCAATGACCATGATCCCCTGTGAAGCGAGACTCTCCTGGACCTCTTGAGTGGCAAGTGCCGTCCTGGTGTCTTGGTAAAGCTTACTGATCGTTGCCGCCGGCAGTCCTGCGGGCCCGACCAAGGCAATCCAGGCATCGAAGCTATAGTTCGGCAAGCCCTGTTCGGCGACCGTTGGCACGTCCGGCATAATGCTGGCGCGCTTGGAGGTCGATACCGCGAGAGCGCGTAACTTGCCTGCCTTGATATGTGGTGCCGCAGCCGTAACCGAAACGAAACCGAACTGCACCTGACCACCAAGCAAGTCATTGGTAAGCGGTCCGGTGCCACGATAAGGCACATGACGGATGTCGATGCCCGCCTCACTCTTGAACATTTCCGTGGCGAGATGAAGCGAACTGCCGTTGCCCGCCGAACCGTAGTTCAATTCACCCGGTTTGGCTTTGGCGAGCGCTATCAGTTCTTTTAAACTTGTCGCCGGGACGGAGGGATGTGTTACCAGGACCAGCGGGACAGTGCCAATGATGGAAATCGGGGCGATGTCCTTGATGGAGTCGAAGGGTATCGATTTGTAGATGCTTGGATTGATCACATGATTGGAAGACACCATACCGATGGTCATCCCATCCTTCGGCGCGCGTACCAGTTGCGCAGTGCCTGTGATGCCGCCCGCGCCAACGAGGTTTTCCACCACTACCGGGTGCCCCATGGCTTTTGCATACTGGTTAGCCATGACGCGGGCAATCGCGTCGACCGTTGAGCCTGCAGCCAATGGCACGATCAGCCGGACCGTCTTTTCACCAAACCCTTGTGCAGACGCATTAAAAATCGGCGCGGCAAGTGCGGCTGCCATCATCGCGCCAATCAGGCGGCGCTTGCTGGAAAAGCTGTGCATGTTGTCTCCTTCACTTTCTTGGTAGATGAATCGTTATCTTGAAAAGCGCTCACGCAATTCGGCGTACGATAAAAGTTCGCCAGCGATGGCGCTGGCCGCCACGGTCGGCGGACTGGCGAGCCAGACCTGGCCAGGTCCCGACCTGCCGGGAAAATTCCGGTTGATGGCACTGATGGTGACTTGCCCGGCATCGGTCGACGATCCGGGGCCACAGTTGGCGCAGGCGCCGCAAGCCGGTTGCAGCAATTCCGCACCGACCTGTTCAAAAGCCGCCAGGTAACCTTTGCTGATGCAATAGTCACGGACATCGGCCGTGCCGAACTGCAGATACAGTTTTACACCGGGCGATACACGCAAGCCCTGCTTCGCGGCCCAGGCCAGCACTTCATGGTAATGGTCGAAATCTTCGCGCTTGCCGGCGGTACAGGAACCACCGTAGGCGATGTCGAGCTTTACGCGTTCCTTCAGCGTCCCCAATGCAAGGCCGTTTCCGGGATCACCTGGCGCGGCCACCATGGGCGTCACCGTGGTGCAATCAATGCGTATCGTGTCGGCATATTGCGCGCCCACGTCGCTGCACATCCATGGCTCAATCTGAAATTCGATACCGCGCCGTTCCTTCAAATAGCGAACAGTTTCTTTATCGGGAGCGACAATGCCGGTGAAACCGCCAAGTTCCGCTGTCATGTTAGTGAGCGTCGTCCGTTCGTCCGTGGACAACTGCGAGATGGCGGTGCCGCTGAATTCGAATACTTTACCTACGCCCGCGCCAGCCTTGATTTTCGGTTCTGCCAACAGAGTCAGAATCAGATCTTTCGCTGTCACGCCAGGAGGGATCTCGCCATCCAGATCGATGCGCAATGTTTCGGGAACCGTCATGCGCACTGCGCCCGTCACCATGCTGTTCGCCATATCGGTGGTACCGACTCCGAAAGCGACGCATCCAAGCGCACCGCTATGCGGCGTATGCGAATCGGTCCCGACGACAACATCACCGGGCAACGCATACCGTTCCGCCATCATCGCGTGGGATATGCCTTGCGATCCCCCTTCGCGTCCTTCGATGCCATCAAGGTATCCATGGCTGCGCACACCGTAATCGGCAACGAAGGCTCGATGGGCGTCGGACAGGTTGCGCACGTCGTTCATCAAGCCATGTGCAATATGCACCGGACTGCGATGCGAATACGACAAATGATCCTCGAATGCGATGATGGACTGCGGCTCGTGCAGCGTTACAGGCTTGCCGAAAGTGGCATGCAGCATATGCGTGCACATGCCGGTATAGTATTCGTGGATGAAGCGCCAGTTGGCGCGGACAAATGCGCCGACACCTGGTTGCAGGTCAGCGTCCACATCATCGGTTTTGACCAGATGACGTTCAAGAATTTTCTCGGCAAGCGTGCGTGGCGCGACGTTCCGCTGCACGGCGCCGACCGATATCGCCCGCATGCGCTTCTGACCATAGCGAAGTAGTCCGCCGTGGCGCAGGATCGCTGCGGCAAGCTTGTCACGGGAGGCAATAATTTCTTCGATGTCGATGGGATCGCCACGCTGGAGACGTTCGATCAGGCCGAAATCCGTAGAGGTGAACAAGCCGACGTTGTCCGCATTCTGGCGGTAGATGCGTTCGAAGCTTTCCGCAATGACAAGGCGGATACCCGCAGTGCGCTCGGCAACCGGGCTATGCTCGCGCGAGGAACCCTTGCCGAAGCGCTTGCCCGCTACGGTCACGCTAAAGCCTCCGTTCTTGACGGCGTCCTTGCCGATCGGGAGGTGCGCACCTGCCTTGAATCCGACATAGGGATAACGGCCGAGGCGCTCGTCGTAATAGGCAAGCACCGGGATCGGCGTGATTTCGTCCGTCGATACGTCATCGCGCAGCGGTCCCGCCTGCGTCAATGACAGGTCATTTCCTTCAAGCTGTGCAGTAACTTTGTCAGGATCGGCGCTGAGGAAAAGAATACGCCCGGTCAGGTTCAGTGTAGTCATTGAAATCTCCTGTGAAGAAATCTACACGCCGGACCGGACAATAAGAAGTGCTGAATAACCACGGCAGGCATCGCAGTTTGTGATGCCTGTGCTGTGTTTAGCCTATATACAGGTATCGACTGGATTAAACCGTAATGCGTCGCGCGACCACGACAATCCCATCCTCATCGGCATACAGCCATTGACCGGGGAGAAAGCGCACACCTTGAAAGGCTAAGGCGATATCGTGCATGGCCTGGATGTGTGCCGGCCATCTGGGCCGGGAAGAAATGCTTCCCAGCGCATGAATCCCAAGCGGAATGTTCCGCAGCGTCGCCACATCGCGGACATAACCATTGAGGACCACGCCTGACCATCCGTTATCAAGAGCAAGCTGACTCAACTTGTCACCGAGCAAAGCCCATTCCGCGGCATGACCACCTCCCTCCACCACGAGTACGCGCTGCTGCCCCGGTTCGGACAGTTGATCGCGCAGGCGCAGCGGTGCGCCGTTGCTGGCGGCTACAGTCGTGATTTCGCCGTTGTAGACTGGCTTTGCGCCAAAAGACTTCAAACCGGGCCTGGCAACCTGCAACTGGCATTCGGGATTATTCATGCATGCGTCATGCAGGTCGGAAGTCGAAGCTTGGTTCATTGTTTAATGCACGCTGGAAAAGGGCAGACTGCCGATGATGGCGTGCCGCAGGCAGGAATGCAAAGCTGATTCGGCATAGCAGGCATCGCAAAAGGAGATGTTCGTCGTGCCCTTTCCGGTCGAAGTGTCAGGACTCAGGACTGCTGCGCCAAAAAATTGACTAACGTGGCCGCTGTAGCGTTCAACTGGTCCCTTGCCCGGAACACGATGATGAGCTGGCGAGTGGCCCATACATCACTTAATGGCACAAGACTGACATTCAGCGTGTTGATGTACAACTCACCGACCTGGTGGGGAACAACGGCAATACCCAATCCGGCATGCACCATACGGCACAGCGCATCCAGGCTGCCGACGCGGATCTTTACTTCCAGTTTGGCGCCAAGGGCGGCGGCCTCCTGCGCCAAAAGAATGGTAAGCGCACTATCGCCGCGAAGGCCGACAAAACTTTCCCGCAGCACGTCGGAAAATGGTAGCTTGATAGCACTGCTCAGGCGGTGCGACTGTGGAAACATGACGGACAGCCGGTCGGTGCGGTAATGTACATGCTCGAACTCTTCGATGCCTGGAATCGCATTGCATATGCCGAAGTCAGCCGCCCGCTCAGCAAGCAAGCGCACGACATCGACACTGTTATGTTCCTCGATATCGATATTGACTTCAGGGAAGATACGCTGGTAGGCGGCGACATCTTCAGGCAGGAACTGAACGATGGATGACAGATTCGCCACAATCCGCACATTTCCTTTTGCGCCGGAAACATATTGGGACAGTTCCGCGCCCAGCGATTCCAGGTTGCTGAAAATGGCAAGTGCATGGCGCAGCACGGTTTCACCAACCGGCGTCACGGTAATGCCTCGCGATTGCCTCTGGATAACAGGAAGGCCGATGACACTCTCGATATCTGCGATGCGACGGCTCACGGCCGAGGGCGCGATGAGTTCGCGCTCCGCCGCTCGGGCGATGTTTTTTTCCTGGCAAACTGCGACGAACAGCCGCAGGGATGTCAGGTCTAGCTTGCGAAGAAGGTTATCCATGGGTCCAAAGCGGGTGACAGGCTGGACGCCAGTTTACTCTATGTCTATTTCGTGAATACAAGATCAGGGACATCCAGACTGGGAAAGTGGCATTACCCGAATTCCTGAACTGAACACTTAGTCAATAACTTCGACAAGATAAGAATTATCAACGCAGTGATCCACACGGACCAGAGCGTATGCGTGAGAAAGTGCGCGCCACGTATTTGTTGGGCCAATCCCAGTGCAAGCCCGGGAAGCAGACCTAGTACAAAAGCGATCAATGCTTTCTGAGGTGACCTGGGCAGCCAAAAAACCGCAACTGATGCAATCCATAGTCCGCTGGAGGCATGACCAGCAGGAAAACAGTGGCCGTTCGATACTGTTGGCGGAGCATCCGCAAGAATGCGTAGGTAAGGAGCAAAGCCGCCATACCGTTGCAAGCTCCAAGGGCAATGGTGCACCGACATCCCCTTCATGGTACTGATCGTCAGCGGAATCAAAATTGCGGAAGCGACGACAATCAGTAATCGTCTACGGAGCTCCTCGTCAAATAAGGTGTTACCAAGTACGCTATCGGCGATCAATGACACGACCGGCACCATGCCGACACCCATGCACATGGCCTTCATCTCATGATGCATGAAGCTGGCGAAAAACCAGTTTTCCCGCCAGGGGAAATCGTTCGCGCCAACGTCGAACACGGCGTCAGCAAGGCGCAGGTCAATATCAGTGAACCTGCCAATATAAAGGAGCGCGCAAGCACTCAGCAGAAGTGCCAGTACGCACCATAGAAAACTGCGGCGAGTCATAGCCAATCCCGTCTCAGAGCCGACATGTGGAGGTAAGGTCAAATGCGGCGTCATACACTGCCGTACTCACTCCCATCATGCCAAGCAGCGAATGGAACAGGTTGTCGTGGCTTGCAGGCTGCGATGCACGCTTTCTCATGCAATCCACATCAATGCGGCTTGCGGCTGCAAAATCCTGCGATAGCCACATCACCATTGGTACCTCTGTTTGCTCACGAGGAGCGATTGCATAAGGAAGTCCATGCAGGTAGATGCCCTTCTCTCCCAGGGATTCACCATGGTCGGACACATAGATCATTGCCGCATTGTGAGTCTGTTGCGACTGCAGTTGGCGGATCGTTTCCGCGAGAAAGTGGTCCGTGTATAAGATTGCATTATCGTAGCTGTTGACGATCTCTTCCCGCAGGCATTTTCCAAGATCGGCATTCTCGCAAGTTGGCGTGAAGCGCCGGTATGAACCCGGATACCGATGGGAATAGGACGGGCCGTGATTGCCCAGCTGGTGCAGGACGATCACGATATCCCGCCGACGCGTCTGGAGTTCCGATGCAAGATCTTTCAGCAGAACTTCGTCGAAGCAATGTTCACCCTTGCAAAGGAGCGGATCATGCGTGTCTTCCGGTCGCTGTGTTTCCAGGCCGTCGCAAACACCCTTGCAGCCTGACTGATTGTCGCGCCAAAGTGTCTTGATACCGCCGTGTTCGAGAACGTGCAGGACTGACTCGTGTCGGCGTATCTTCTTCTCGTCATAGGATTTTCTGCCGAACGGCGAAAACATGCAGGGAACCGAGACTTCGGTATTGGTGCCACAGGACGTTACATGAGAAAAGTTGATAACCCCTGTCGCAGCCAGTTGTGGGGTAGTCTGGCGTACGTATCCATTGAGACCCCAGTTTGCGGCACGGGCTGTCTCGCCAACGACGACGACCAGCAAACGCGGTTTGCCGTTTGACGAAACGTTTGCCGATCTGGCATCCAAGCCCACTGGAACGCGGGCGGTATGTCCTTCGTCTCGTTCCGCCAGTGCCACCTTTAATGTTGAAACGATAAAATCGGCGGGAGTGATCAAATACCGCAGTTCCTTTTGATTGCGCATGAGCGCAGACAGATCCTGGAACGCAATCATGATAGCAATGCTACCGACGGCGACCGTGCCCAGAAGAAACACAAGACGTGCGGTCACGGCACGAAACAGACTTCTTTGCGTGAATTGCGCACGCCACAAGACCAGGGAAGGAAGAACGCCGTATGTCAGGACCGCACCGAGCATCCCCATTGAGAGAAGCTCATGAGCCTCTTTGAAGTCAGTATGAAACACGTTGCGCACCATACTCGCATCAAAGAAGACGGTGTAATGGTTCATGTAATAGGCAGCAAGCGCAGTGACGGCAAAGACTGCAGAAAGCAGCGGCTTTGCGGTTCGGCGCGTAACGACGAGACCAAGAAGCAGGGAATGCACAGCCGTCAGCAGCACCGCCATGACTGCGGCCAACAACCATGTCTCGGCTGCGGCCCAGTCATGTCCCGCTGACCAGGCCTGCCAGAAGCGGTTGTTGGAAAACACTGTGAAAAATAGGCTGCACAGGACGACGCACCGTTCGGTACTCATCGAACAGAAGCGCACCCGGCCGGCCGGCATTTCTTTCGCACCCTGTATGGATGTATACAGTGCGCCATTCCGCCGGAAGAAAAGAGCTTTGGACACCAACCACCCTCACATGAACCTGAAGGCGATAAGATATTGAACGGACTGTTAAGACCGCGTTAAGACGGAGCGGTACTGATTCCAAGATGCACGGATGCGTCTCCTGCAAATGTAATGATGAAACATGTCCCGGTACGTCCACGTTGTTCCAGCCGTACTTCCCACCCCAAATGCTCTGCTACCCGCTTCACAATCGACAGGCCCAGGCCGGTTCCTTCCGACGAGTCTTTTTGCCCTTGGACAAAACGCTCGAACAAACGTTTTCGTACCGAATCCGGTATGCCCGGGCCTGTATCGGTGATAGTGAATTGTGTCGGTTCAAGCTTGAGGATGATTTCGCCTTCTTCGGTATGCTGGCATGCGTTGCGAATCAAGTTCCCAATCGCCATGCCGACAAGCTCGTGGCGAGCGTTGACATAGACCTGTTCATTTTCTTCGAAGCAGTACCGGACTGGCTTGTGTGCCAGCAGAGGCTCATAGCGCTCCATCTCCAGCTTGATTATCGGATTGACGGCGACGCTGGATACACCGAGCTTTTCCGGTGCGCGTGCCAACCATAAAAGCGCACTGACACGTTCGGCAGTCTCAGCCGTGACACGTCGTAGCCGTTCAGCTACGGCTTGCTGCGCAGGCCGGTCAGCAAGTTGCGAATGAAGCAACTCGGCCGCGCCCAGCATGATAGTGAGTGGCGTGCGCAATTCATGACTGACATCTCCAGTGAATTCCCTTTCACGCATGAGAAATTGCTGCAACTCATTGGTATGCCGGGCAAATGCTCTGGCAAGAATACCGATTTCGTCGCTTGCATCAAGCGACGGCAGAGCAGACGGGGCTGCATTGGCACTGACGGCGTCAGCCAGGGCGGTTACTGGCGCCACAATGCGCCGTCCTGTCGCAAAGCCAAGGATGACTGCTAGCAATACGCTGGAGAGGAAGCCCGCCGCCAGCGAGGAAAAGATAATAAATTCGGTATGTTCAAATTCCGTCATTTCCTGAACGATTGCATAGCGGTTTCCGTCCTCCACGCGGATCGCAGCCACCACCTCGCGGCCATCGAGCAGCAGTTCGTGCAGACCTTCCTCTCTGTCATGCAATTCCGGCGGGATCGATGTGTTGACAAAAAATGTAACCTCTGGAGGAAGGTCAAACGCCTCATGTTTCAGGTGATGAGAAATCAGCGTGTCGGCCACTTTTTCCAGTCTTGCATCGATAACCTGCTCTTCAATGACTTCCACGGCGATGTACGAGACGAGGCAAAAGAAGCCGGCCAATATAGTGGTCAACACTATAAATGCGCGCGTTATTCGCTGCTTCAGCGAGTTATGCGTCTTCATCGGAGTCCGCCAAACGATAACCTGTGCCAGGCAGTGTAATGAGCATCGCCCTGCTGAACGGTTTGTCCAGAGACTGGCGCAACGCGTGAATATGCGTACGCAATGCGTCG
The DNA here is from genome assembly GCF_001428545.1 of Noviherbaspirillum sp. Root189. Lineage (GTDB taxonomy): Bacteria > Pseudomonadota > Gammaproteobacteria > Burkholderiales > Burkholderiaceae_D > Noviherbaspirillum. Next base: position 10,818 of record NZ_LMHZ01000067.1, on the reverse strand, counting down.
CTTTCGGGAGGGTTGTCGCCCCATACCTCACGTTCCAGTGCTTCACGAGTAAGAAGCCTGGGAGCTTGCCGCACCAACGCGCGCAGAATTTTATAACCTGTCGGCGTCAGTGTGAGTGGCTTGCCGGCTCGCATTACCTGGCCGGTGCCCGTGTCCAGATGGAGATCTCCGAAGCGCAACAGGGATTTAACTTGCTCGTTGCGGGAACGGCGTAACAATGCCTTGAGCCGGGCATCGAGTTCAAGTAACGAGTAAGGCTTCACCAGATAGTCGTCGGCACCAACGTCGAACCCAGCGAGCTTATCGCATTCCGTATCCCGGGCGGTCAGCATGAGAATCGGCGCAGCGATTTGATGATCTTCACGAAGGCGGCGACATACCTCAATCCCGTCAATCCCGGGCAGCGATAAATCGAGCACGATGACATCGTATCCGCCAACAATGGCTCGCTCAAGCCCGATAGGGCCATTTCGGGCTATATCCAGTATGTATCCCAATGGTTCAAGAAATCCGAACAGGTTAGCAATGATGTCGGGATTGTCTTCAATTATCAGTACATTCATTGCAGTTTTTCAACGAAAAAGCGTAAGCGCTTGAAAATGCCGTTATTGACTGTCTTTCATCTTCAAGAATCGACGGGTCGCAACGACATGCGTCAGCTGGAATTTTACTCGCCCGGGATGCTTCTCGTGGTTCTGCCACACGCAGCGCCTGTTAAACGCATGAAATGAAGTCTTTCGCGCTTGCGTGTTCGACTTCGGCTTCATGCATAAGGTCCTGATCGTCGATCGCCTTGCGAGGTGTTGGATTAACACAAGGACGCGCTCACTTCGCCAAGCGTCCGTTGCAGCTGTTTCAGATTAAACGGCTTTGGCAATACGCTGAACGGATGTTCGAAGTCGTGTAGCGGAACTGTCCCATATCCTGACGAGAAGATGATCTTAAGGCTCAGTTCTTGGTTAACTACATGACGTGCGAGAGCAAGTCCGGACATACCGGGCAAATTGATGTCTGTCAGGAGAACGTGATAGGTGGCTGTCTCAAGCATATCAAGGGCTTCTTCTGCACTGGATGCCACGCTTACCTGGTGACCGAGGATTTCCAGCAATTCGCTCAGCAGCGTTCGCGCATCCGCGTCATCTTCAACCACGAGGATAAGTAACGGGATGTTTTTAGTTAGACCAGCAATGGCGTTACCAGCAACGTTCCCGGTGTCCGTGATGGCTGCGCCGGGCTTCTTACGCGCGAACATCTGCCGCACCTTTCGTGCCAGTTCTTCACGGCGGTAGGGCTTGCTGATCAGTTCGACGCCGGGGTCCAGGCGGCCGCCATGCACAATGGCGTTTTGCGTATACCCTGATGTAAACAAAACTTCAATCCCGGGGAAAAGTTGCTTCGCCTGTCTTGCCACGTCGACGCTGCGAACCGGGCCGGGCATCACCACGTCGGTGAACAGCAAGTCTACCGGGATACCGCTTTGAAGGATGTTCAGGGCACTCTGGCCATCATTTGCTTTCAGCACGCGATAGCCCAAGCCGGACAGCATGTCTATCACCGTGGTCTGCACAATGGTGTCGTCTTCAACGACGAGAATGGTTTCCGCCCCTCCGACAACCGGTTCGCTGCGCACATTATTGATCTCGACTTCCGGCTGCATCGAACGTGGCAGGTAGATCTTGATGGTCGTGCCGCTTCCTAGCTCGCTATACATCCGGATATGGCCATGACTTTGTTTGACAAAGCCGTACGCCATACTTAAGCCGAGACCGGTTCCTTCGCCTTCGCGCTTGGTCGTAAAGAATGGCTCGAACGCACGGGCCATGACTTCGGGCGGCATGCCTGATCCAGTATCAGAAATGGCCAGCATCACATACTGCCCGGCGGTGACTCCCGGTTCCGACGCCACGTAATTATCGTCCAGCATCGCGTTCCCCAATTCCAGCGTCAGCTTCCCTTCCCCCTTCATTGCATCACGGGCGTTGATAGCCAGGTTGAGTATGACGTTTTCGAGCTGGTGGGGATCGACCAGGGTGGTCCAGAGGCCTCCTGCCACGACGGTTTCTACCTGCACGGATTCACCCAGCGCACGACGGAGCAAATCATCCATTCCGCGCAAGATGCGGGTAAGATTGGTGGCGACCGGCTGCAGAGGCTGGCGACGGGCAAAGGCCAGCAACTGGGAGGAAAGCTTGGCCCCGCGGTCCGCCGCGAATGCCGCGCTTTCAAGCCGCCGTTGCGCTTCCGGATTTCCCGCAAAGCTCATCTGCATCAACTGAAGGTTGCCGGTAATGACCTGCAACACGTTGTTGAAGTCGTGTGCGACGCCGCCAGTGAGCTGACCGACCGCTTCCAGTTTCTGTGACTGGCGCAGCTGCTCATGGGCCTTTTCCAATTCCGCTGTACGCTCGACAATGCGTTCTTCCAAGGTATTGTTCAGTAGCCGCAAGGCGTCTTCTGCACCTTGACGCTCGCTCATCGCATGCTGGAGTGCTTTATTGGAGGCCTCAAGGGCCTGTGAGCGGTCACCTACCTCGGCGAGCATGCTGTTGAAGGCATCGACCAGAACGCCGATTTCATCCTCTGTCGTCTTGCGCACGCGCTTGGAGAAGTCGCGCTTGGCGATGACTTGGTTCACTGCATCGGTCACCGCCAGAATCGGCTTGGTGATAGCCATTTGCAGCCACGTGGACACCAGCAGCGCAACAAACAGGCTGCCTGCAATGACGACTGCCAATACCTTCACGTAGCGCTTGATCTGTGCCTCCAGAGGATACTCCGTGCCAATGTACACAGCGCCTACGGCTTCACCATTGCGCTCGATGGTTTTGAAGACTTCGAGCTTGCTCTTGTCAATGACATACCCACTGCCGCCAGGCGTCCTCGGGAAACGCATATCAATGGCAGGACTCTTTACGTAGGTCGCAAATAAGGTCCCATCCGTCTGGTACACCGCGGCGGCGTAAATCCTGGGGCGGGCCTTGAGCTGTTCAAGGTTTTCCTTCGCTGCCTTGGGATCATTGAATTCCAGGGTGGGAAGGCTAACCTGCGCAAGAATGTCGGCTTGCGCGGTCAGGTCGGCAACCCAGGTGGTCTGGTAGTTTCTTATGTCGAGCGCGAGCATGGCTGCGGCAGTAACGAAAAGCGCCGCACACGTGGTCATCAACACGGCCAGCATGTATTTCCGTGAAATCGATCGCTTTATTGCATCTCTGATCATTTCTGACTTCCCTTGGTCACCGACAATGCAAGTGCCAGCAACCTGGCGCTTAGTTTAAGTTCTGCCTTTTCGCTGGAATCCAGTGACACTTCGAACCGTACGCGGTCGTCCGCAATGCGGAAATTGATCATACTGCCCTGGGCGAGCGCGCCGTCCGTTTCGGTCACAATCAGTATCGGCTTTCCATTTGCTTGTCTGACTAGTTGCGGTAATCGCGAGCGCTCGGATCTTCCAATGAACAACAGATGAATATCCGCTGCCAATTCGCTCCCTTGTAGCCTTTTTATAGACACGGGGCGGCTATTGATCATGCGGCCAGCTGAAATGCGGTTCAGCTCATCGACAATATTGTCATCGCCCAGGACGGCGATGACATAAGGTGACTCAGGCTTTGCAAACGCAGAGGCAGGCCATTCAACGTAGTTGGGGAATCTGTACAAATATGCGGCCTTCACGCGCTCTTCGCTTGCATCGCCGCCAATACCAGTGCCCGTAGCCTGGGCCATAGAGTCAGAGGGAAGGAAACAAAGGCCGATGGCAAACACCAGGGCGTACAGAAAGCCCTGCCCGCAAGTTGCCATCGACCGGTAAGACGATCGCCAGCGCGAAGCGAAAAAATGGTGCTGCATGTGTCTCATGATGAAGACCGTCGCTCGTTTGCGCTGGCTTATTGTTTCCAAAGCAATTTGATAAAGAACGCGCGCTCATATTCGCTGCGTCCGGGCGCTGAACCATATTCAGCATGCGAACGATCGATCAGGTTCTGGCCTGTGACCGACAGTTCAAGGTCGCGCTGGATTTTCCAGCCATAACGCAGATCGATTGCGGTGTACGATGGTACGGCAGGTGTCGGCAAGCCGCCAACGTGCCGCAGCGTCAGATCTAATTCCTGCCCCTGTACGATGTCGTACGATGACCTCAGCATCCAATAGTGCGTCGGATCGCTCGTCGCCAAACCGGTTGCGCCTGATGCATCCCTGCTGCGAGGTAAGAGCGTCGTATCGACTTTTTGGGCAACAAGGCCGGCCGACAACCGCCAGTCCGCTCTTGCCTGCCACGTGCCCCACATTTCGATTCCTCTTGCGCTCCCCTCAGCCATGTTCATAAAGACCGATCCGAAACCATTTGGGTTCGGCTCCAGGGTACGAAGCTTGTCGTAGCGGCTATAGAACGCCGTGGCCGAATAGGTGATGGTTGGAACCGGTTGCACCCGGTATCCCACTTCCAGCACGTTGGCGACTTCGGACTCGAACTCCGGCCCGCCTGCCACTGCAAAGCGCGGCACGCCATTCACTATTGTTGGCGTCGCCGGACTGAAAAAGTCGCGATCAATGCGGGACGGTGTGCGTACTGAACGCGATGCGGAACTCCACAACAGATTGTTGGCGGCAGGCTTCCAGGCAAGGCGGAGCGTCGGGAGGGTTTCGACGCCGGTGTAGTTGTTGTTTTCAATTTTCAGGCCGGCGGTCAAGCGCAGGTCGTCACGCAGTGCAATTTCATCCTGAATGAAGATATTGCCCCAATACATGTTGAGCGAGGCAGGCAGAAAGGCAAATGACCTCTCATTCACAATACGATCCAGCGCAAGACGGTAGCCGGCGCCCCAGACCACGTTGTGCGACTCGCCGAACGTACGCGCTTGCTGAAGTTGCACGTCAAAGGTGTGCAGATGCTCGACGAAGGCGTTCGGCTGGTTTCGCTCCGTGTAATCCCAATACGTTTGCAGGGTGACGGTGGAACCGTCATCCATTTTCGTACTCACGCGCCCGAGCAGGTTGGCGCCGGCAATCTTGATGTCCTGTGTTCCCTGCTGATGCAGGTAGCCGTCATACGTGTCACCTTGCACCGTGAAGTTCTGTGCCGAATTTCCCCAGTCACTGCGAAAGCCCGCCTGTTTGCGCCGCCAGCCGGTGAGAATCGGCGTTCCACTGGCGCGTTGCGTATCGTCGTTATCGGCATACTTGCCGTAGACGCGATAGTGGCCGCCATTTGCAAGAACACCACCGTACCTAAAAGCGCCATTCTTCTCGTTTTTACTGAGGCCGGCTCCCGCCAGCCCGCCTTGCGTGTCTGCCGCAGACTTTGTGATCACATTGATCACACCGTTGACGGCATTGGCTCCCCATAGCGTGCCGCCAGGTCCGCTAATGACTTCGATGCGATCGACATCTTCAAGAACGACATCCTGAGCATCCCAGTACACCCCGGAAAACAATGGCGAATACACGGTACGACCATCGATCAGCACCAGCAGTTTGTTTTCAAACGGGCTGTTAAAACCACGCGCTGTCACCGCATAGTTGCGCGCGTCGACTCGCGCAACCTGCAGATTGGGAGCCAAACGCAGCGCTTCAGGTAGCGTCGTGGACCCGGAGCGACGAATGTCGTTACCGGTGATGACGAAAACGGAAGAAGGCGCCTCAGCCAGTGATTCTGGTCGTTTTGACACCGAAGTAACCCGGACTGTTGCCAGTTCCTCCAGGCTTAGGTCGGCAATATCCCTTGCGTCCAGTCCGGCCGCGTACGCAGGACGGAGCGTGCATACAATTAAGCCGCTGAGCAATGCCAGGCTGAGCGTTGCGCGCGCGCCTTGGGACCGCTGGCGATAGGCGCATGTCATCGTAGCAAGGGGTCGGGCAGGAGGCGACTTAGGGACGGGCATCGGTTCGGCTGAAATCTTGACTGTTGAGCAATCAACCATTTGACTAGTTGCGTAATTGCAAGGGAGCCTGATGCTACATGAAGTGTACAGGCGACAGCAAGCAAATGCCTGTCTTATAGGGACATGTTGTTGCTGCTTGAGCTTGAGTGCCCGATCGGCAGTAGCGGGATGACAACTGGCATGCAAACCGGCATGCAATATTGGGGCGTGACTGGTGTTGAATTACCTACTTACATACCGAGTCTCTCGGGGTTTCCAGCGGCCCAGTCGAGGCCAAAGTCACAATTACTTGCACCTTCATCACACACCGCACCTATGCCGTCTGCCTTGTATAAGGTTCTGCAGACATCTTTTTTGAGGACGACACTGTATTCACAAACCATGTCGCGCTCGATGCGCCAAGTGCTCTTCATTTCTTCTCCCCTGATCCTCACGTATCTGCTCCCGTCTGGAAGATACAGAAGTGGAACCCGGAAGCCGTTCTTCGGGACGACATGGTAGAGAGTATTGTTGGTCAGGAGGGTTTTCAATTCGTCAGCGGATAACGGCTTCACCCCCTTGGCCTCCAGTTCCTGACGTGATGGCACTACGATACTTTGCGCGAGTGAAGGCACGTGCGGCAGGCAAGCGGTCGCTCCTGCCAGAAGAATGGTTCTCCAAAAAGCCATTTTCTCCTCCTTGTCGGTTTAATATAACGCGATATTAAAGGGAAATATTCCTTTTGGGTTAAGTTCAGATATTGAGTGAACGGCTGCTGTTGTTAGAGCAGATTTCATATTGACGTGCAGGGCACGGCGGGCGACCTGCCGTGTGGCGCACCACCCAATCGACAACGTGCGGATTGCGCCGCGGCGAACAGGCGCGGGCCACGAAAGTCATCCATTGCACCGCCAGGTTAACCGCGTCCAGTTGAAAAGAATGTTATGCCATTCTTTTCATTCGAAGACCGGCCTAAAAAAACTTCTTTCGTAACTCAAAATGCATTTAGTCTCTTCTGCATACCTGAAAGCCGCCAAGCACTCCATATCAGCAAGCGACCTGGTTCGATACTGTTCGTATGCTGCAAGGCTCGGGAATGTGAACAACGCCAAGGCAATATTGTTTGCTCCTTCCGAAGGCAAGAAATAGCCGTGGTGTTTCCCGCCAAACTTTTCTACCAAAGGAATCCATAACTTCCCGTAGTGCTCAAATTCCTTTAGTTTGGAGGGATCGACTACATAGCGTAAATAACAGGTGACCATTTCATTTTCTCAGTGCGGTATCCGGGAATAACGTTTGACATAAGAGAACCTGTAACGTGACAAATGAGATCGATGGATTTTTTTGACTGGCAAGGCGCAGGAGGAGTCAATAGCGGGCTATTGACGACGAGTGCAACGCAGGCAGTCGAAAAAAGACGCGATCTCATGGTGCGTTATGGGTTGGGATTGGTATTAGCCCTGTCGATGGAAGCATTAGGCCTCATCGCGCGTTACCGCGGACTCTGGAAGGCCAAACACGCGATCAAAAGTCCATGTGAATGCAATGGCATAGACGAAGAAGAATGCCAAGAGGCCGAGATTCGCCAGAAATGCATTGAGGGGTGAAATATCGAGCCCGACGGCCATGACCGGAACCAGTATGATAACGAGGCCGCCTTCGAAGCCAGTGCCATGTGCCAACCGTCGTAAGAATGAGCGGCCTCGCACGGACTGGCGTGACTCCCAGCGCTCAAAGATCGCATTGAATACATAGTTCCATGCCAGTGCAATGCTCGATAGAACAAAGGCCAGCCCCAAGGTTGAGGTAGATGGCTTGTCGAAGGCGACGCTTAGTATTGGACCAACAAAGGCAATAGCGAAGACTTCATACAGGACGGCTTGAAGCACTCGTCGGGTTTTAGGGTTCATGACAAAATTGTGGTGGAAGCGCTTGGCCTAAGCGAGGTCTAACAGGTAATACCAATCCCAAGCTGTAACGTGACAAATGAAATCAATTGAAGCCATCACATTTTTGGCGCCGAATTCCCTCGCGATTACTTTTCCGGATGTGGTGTTGAAAGTGCCGCTATCGTAATCCCTATGGGCCGCGAGTGCAATGCCCGAAGGACTGGCTGGCAGCGCTCAGTTGTCCAAAAAAAGCGCGCCGTAATTCTGCCGACTTCCGCGGCACATGGTGGCTTTGTTGGCCATGTGCGGCGCTATACTGACATTGGAGTGATAGGCTGCACGCCTTGGTCGCGGAACGAATCGCGCCGGATCACCGCCTTTAGTCAGCGCTGTAACCGTCTGCAATTGGCTGGAAAAATGGTGACATTGACGGAGTCCGACAAAGACATTAGTCTCATCCGACAGACCAAACTTCCGCGATGTGGACGATTGGAGTTATTTGGACGGTAACGGACACCGGTGTTCAACTTTTCAGGAGACACGAATTGACCAGCAAGAACACAATTTGTCTGTGGTACGACGGTGATGCCGTTGAGGCCGCAAAATTCTATGCCGAAACCTTTCCCGACAGTGCCGTCGGCGCCATCCACCGCGCACCGGGTGACTATCCCGACGGCAAGCAGGGCGATGTCCTCACGGTCGAGTTCACCGTCGTCGGCATCCCCTGCCTCGGGCTGAACGGCGGCCCGCATTTCAAGCACAACGAAGCATTCTCCTTCCAGATCGCAACCGACGACCAGGCTGAAACCGACCGCTTGTGGAACGCCGTCGTCGGCAATGGCGGCCAGGAAAGCGCCTGCGGCTGGTGCAAGGACCGGTGGGGATTGTCATGGCAGATCACCCCTCGTGCCCTCATCGCGGCGATCGCCGACCCTGATCGCGCTGCGGCCAAACGCGCATTCGACGCGATGATGACAATGAAGAAGATCGACATCGCCACGATAGAAGCGGCACGGCTGGGCTGAAGTCCATCCACAAATTAACGTGGCATGTCCGCGAGCGTTCTCTTCTGTCCCGATCTGCGGGGATGGCTCACGCCGTCCCTGACAATTCCCGACACCGGACATTCGTTAGCCCCTCGTTAGCCGCCCACCGGCACGGCATTAGCGCACCGGCGTTTAACAAGGCGGAAGGTACACCGATGCATCGAACCTAAGTTATCGCGTTGTTTATTGCTCGCTGCCGTCGCAACGTATGCGCAGTCGTATAGAATGGTTCGCTTAAGAAACATATTTTGTGATTATGTCCGTAAAAAGTATCTGCACTTCCCTCATTGTTATTTCGTCTTTATCTTTCCCTCTCGCCCCGGCAAAAGCTGAGTCTGACAAATCAGCGGTCGCCTTGGCCCGCGCTGCGGAACTGGCTGCAATACGCGCCAGGCATGATCAGGTCGAGCGCGAAGTGGCCGCGACGCTGAAATTGCGGCAGGACGAATTACGCAAGGAAAAGGGTTTGCGCTCTGTGGACCGCACGCAAAAGGGAAAATCCGCAGGCGATGTGCAAGCGGAACAGGACGGCGCCGGACGGCATGATCACTGGGACTACGATGGCGAAGCGGGTCCCGCCCGCTGGGGCAAGCTGAATCCCGCCTGGACCAAGTGCGAGGTCGGCACGCGGCAATCGCCTATCGATATCCGTGATGGCATTCAGGTCGACCTGGAGACGCCCGTATTTGAATATAAACCATCGGCATTCAACGTCGTTGACAATGGGCATACGGTCCAGGTCAATGTCGGACCAGGCAACCGGGTAACGCTGACCGGCCGCAGCTATGAACTTGTGCAGTTTCATTTTCACCGCCCATCCGAAGAAAAAATCGCTGGCCGAGGGTTTGATATGGTCGCGCACCTTGTCCACAAGGACAATGATGGCCGCCTGCTGATCGTGGCTGTATTGATGGAAAGCGGCAAACCCCATTCGCTGGTTCAAACGGTATGGAATAATCTGCCGCTCGAAAAGAATGATCCACTCGTTCCCACCATCACGATAGACCTGAACCAACTACTGCCGTCGCGCACCGATTACTACACCTATATGGGCTCGCTCACGACGCCACCCTGCACCGAGGGCGTATTATGGGTAGTGATGAAAGAACCGATTCAGGTTTCGGCACAGCAGATCGGCATATTTGGAAGACTGTATCCAATGAATGCGCGCCCTGCCCAGGCGAATTCCGGGCGGTTGATCAAAGAGTCGAATTAAAGCCGAGTCGACAGTCGTATTGCATCACGCTTGAATGCAGTCCGGCACCGGGCATCCCTGTTCACAATTGCCGGAGACCTTCAGGCGTGTTGATGTGCGCCACCAGGCGTGGCGCCGCGCCGTTTTCCGTTTTGCGTATGGACACCGGTCCGTCAAGACCGATTGCCGCCAGAAGTCTTTCCATGCGTGCGGGTTCCGGATGTAAGACTTCCAGTCGCGCAAGGCTAAGGCCGACATCTTCAAGCCTGGAAGCCGGATGCGTCTCGGCTTGCCACTGGATCAATGCCGGCGCAGCCCCGTCACAGGGAACAGAGCCATCGGCCGGGATGGTGATCAGCCAGTTCAGCGCCCCGCGCGTCATCGGCTCGATCGCCCCGAGCGCTTCGGTACACGCTGCCTGGGACGCATAAATGTCCCCGGTGCGCACCACCCAGGTGGTCAACGCCGGAACAGCATTCGCCGATAAGCGGTCCAGATTGAACCAGCGCGGCCGGGCAGGTGATGGCGCTGCGGGATTGGGTGAAATCACTTCAAGGAACAGCGCGTCGCCAAGTCGAAGCAGGAGATTGTGCGTTCCCATGCGCGGATGCTCGCCACCTGCCTGTGGCGCAACACCGAGCGTCTTTAACACATACTCTTCGCCGGCCTTGAGCGTCGGTGAGGTAATCGTAATGTGATCAATACTGCACGGCTTCACTCTGCCTCCCTGCATTGATGGGATGGACTCCCTCCGTCTTTTTGCGCCAAAGTAGACGTACTGGTTCGCATGGGCATGGGGATCAACCAACAAAAGGAGTCCGTCATGAATA
>NZ_LMHZ01000066.1:3209-10215 GCF_001428545.1 Noviherbaspirillum sp. Root189 | reverse complement strand
CTTCCGGCTGGGCGGCCATTCGCTGCTGGCGGTGACGCTGATCGAGCGCATGCGCCGCGAAGACCTGCATACCGACGTACGCGCACTGTTCGATGCGCCCCGGCTCGCGCAATTCGCAGCCGTGACAGAAAAAAAATGGAGACTATGAAATGACAATTGCCCAGCTCTTATTACGCCTGCAGGAGGAGCAAGTTGCGCTTTCCGTCGAAGGCGACGAACTCGTTGTGCTTGGCAAGAGCCGGATTTTTGACGACCCAGCCGTGGTTGGGCTGATCCGCGAAAACAAGAAAACCCTGATCGAAATGGTCAGGGACGGAAGCTACGCGGGAGCAAAAAACCACGACATCCAGAGCGTACCAAACGGCATACCGAACGGCTGCACCATGATTACGCCGCAGATGGTGACACTAGTCAGTCTTCAGCCGGCCGAGATCGAGCGCATCGTATCCGCCGTTCCCGGCGGAGCCGCCAATGTGCAGGACATCTATCCCCTGGGGCCGTTGCAGGAAGGACTACTGTTTCATCACCTGGCAACGGATGAAGGCGATCCTTACCTGCTGCGCGGCGTCTACGCGATCGATACGCGAGAACGCCTGGACGGTTTCATCCAGGCTTTGCAGGCGGTGATCGACCGTCACGACATCCTGCGGACCGCAGTGTACTGGGAAGGATTGCCTGAGCCGGTCCAGGTGGTCTTGCGCCAGGCACCGCTTGCGATCGAAGAAGTGGACATCGATCACCTAGAAGGCGACATCGTGGAGCAGCTAAGCCGGCGTTTCGATCCTCGTCATTACCGGCTCAATATACGGCGTGCGCCCATGCTGCAACTTTGCATTGCCCATGATGCACCGAACCGGCGTTGGATCGCGCTGTTACTGAATCATCACCTGGCCGGCGACCATACTGCCCAGGAAACCATGCTGCAGGAAATACACGCGCACCTGTGCGGTACCGAAGGACGCCTGCCAGATCCGCTTCCGTTTCGCGATTTCGTGGCGCAGGCCCTGCACGAGACCAGCCGCGAGGAACACGAAGCATTCTTCCGCGACATGCTGTCCGATGTGGACGAGCCAACCGCGCCTTACGGCCTGATCGATGTGCATCTGGACGGATCGCGCATCGTCGAAGAACGGATGGAAGTCGATACGTCTCTGGCGCAGCGGCTTCGCACGCAGGCACGTGCGCTTGGCGTAAGTGCCGCCAGCCTGTTTCACTATGCCTGGGCCCAGGTTCTCGCGCGCGTCTCCGGGCGCGACGATGTTGTATTCGGTACTGTCCTGTTCGGCCGCATGCAGGGCAGTGAAGGGATAGGCCGTACGCTAGGCACCTTCATCAACACCCTGCCGTTGCGCATCGCGCCCCGCGATGACAGCGTGCGCGCAGGCGTTCGCGCCACGCATGCGCGGCTATCCCGGCTATTGCGTCACGAGCATGCCCCCCTTTCGTTGGCGCAGCGCTGTAGTGGCGTCGCAGCGCCTGCTCCGCTGTTCACCTCGTTCCTGAACTACCGGCACAACGCCGGGTCTATCCAGCACGCGTATGACGCTCGTCAAGCGTGGCAGGGGATCGAGGTATTGCATACGGATGAGCGCACTAATTATCCATTCAGCCTGGACGTGGATGATATGGGAGATGTTTTTTCGCTGACCGCGCAGGTGCAGGCTCCGGTTTCTCCGGAGCGTGTTTGTGCCACCATGCATGCGGCGCTCGAACAACTGGCGGCAGCACTCGAAGAAAGCCGGGAAACGCCGGCATCCGATCTAGATGTTCTTCCGGCGGATGACATTGCCTTGCTGCGCGCATGGAGCACATCTGCTCCGACACCGGTCGCCGCCGGCATGCCGACAGTCGAATGCATTCATGAATTCTTCGAGGCCAGGGCTGCATTGAAACCAGATGCGGTTGCGGCCGAACAGGAAGCGCGCACGCTGAGCTATGGTGAACTGAATGCGTGCGCCAATCGGCTGGCCCACCACCTGCGCGCGCTTGGCGTTGGGCCGGAGATACGGGTAGCCATGCACCTGACGCGCTCACTCGATATGCTGATCGGTGTGCTGGCGGTGCTCAAGGCCGGCGGCGCTTACGTCCCGTTCGATCCTGCTTATCCGGTTGGCCGCTTGCAATACATGCTAGCCGATTGCCAGCCCCTGGTGCTGCTGACTAATGTCGACGTGCCGGAAACGTTCGGCGCCGCTCTTTGCGCGGCTTCCGTTGCGATCGTTGATCTGCGTACTGATGCTGCATGGAAGCAGGGCAATGAGTCGAACCTAGACCGCAGGTCGGTCGGGGTTCAATCCTCCAGTCTGGCCTACGTCATCTACACCTCTGGATCGACAGGCGAACCGAAGGGGGTGATGATCGAACACCGTGGAGTGGCAAGCCAGGTCGTCGAGATTGCAGCGCAGTACGGGCTGCGCGCTGACGATTGCGTGCTGCAGTTCAATTCGTTTGCGTTCGACGTCTCGGTCGAGGAAATATTCGGTTGCCTGAGCGTCGGCGCTAAGCTGGTGCTGCGGACCGATAGCTGGCTGGCGGATGCGAATACCTTCTTCGATTACTGCGCCGCGAATACGATTTCCGTGGTGGACCTGCCCACCGCGTTCTGGGAACAACTTGTCCAGAACCGCACTGTGCGGGTACCTGCGTGCCTGCGTCTGATGATCGTGGGTGGCGAAGCGATTTCAGCCGCAGCCATGTCGGACTGGTTCCGGCTGACCGACCACCGCCCGCGGCTTCTGGTCGCATACGGACCGACGGAGACCGTCGTCAACGCCACGCTGCACGAGCCCCAGGCAGAGGATGCCGGATTGCCGATCATCGGACGGCCCTTGTCCAACAGCAGCGTCTACCTGCTTGACCGGCACGGCAGGCTGGTGCCGCAAGGAGTTGTCGGCGAAGTCCATATCGGTGGTGCACAGGTTGCACGCGGTTACCTCAACCGCGCGGAGCTGACTCGGGAACGTTTCGTGGCTGATCCGTTTTCGGGCAAGCCGGACGCACGCATGTACAAGACAGGCGATCTCGCCCGTTATCTTCCGGATGGCAATATCGTCTTCGCTGGTCGCAACGACTTCCAGGTCAAGATCCGTGGTTTCCGAGTCGAGCCAGGAGAGATCGAGGCCAAGATGCTCGAACTGGATGGCGTCCGGCAGGCTGCGGTGCTCGCGCTCGACGGTACCGCCGGGGCCGAAACCCAACGCCTGGTTGCGTACTACACAGCACGAACTGGAGCGCAAGTCGATGCAGCGACGCTGCGCGCCGCGCTTTCGGCATGCTTGCCGGCTTACATGATTCCCTCCGCTTTCGTGACACTCGATGCTTTGCCGTTCACGGCCGGCGGAAAGCTCGACCGCCGCGCACTGGCTGCGCTCGATATTGGAGCCGGTTCCATGCCGGACCTCGATTACCAAGCGCCTGGCGACCAGTTAGAAATCACGCTGGCGCGCATCTGGGCCGAAGTGCTCAGAATCGGGCAGGTTGGACGCAACGACGATTTCTTCGACCTCGGTGGCCATTCGCTGTCGGCGGTTCGGGTGATTTCGCGCATCCGCCAGGTGCTGGGCGTGGAAGTACGGATTACCCAATTGTTCACGCGCCCGGTACTGAGCGACTTCGCCGCGGTGGTGCGCGAGGCGGCGNCGCGCATCCGCCAGGTGCTGGGCGTGGAAGTACGGATTACCCAATTGTTCACGCGCCCGGTACTGAGCGACTTCGCCGCGGTGGTGCGCGAGGCGGCGTGCAGCGCGCTGCCGCCGATCACGCCGGTGGCGCGCGGCGAAGGGCTGGTGCTGTCGTTTGCGCAGCAACGGTTGTGGTTCCTGGCGCAGATGGAAGGGGTCAGCCAGGCTTACCATATGCCGCTCGGGCTGCGGCTGGAAGGCGTGCTCGATACTGACGCCTTGCGGTACGCGCTGGATCGCATCGTGGCGCGCCACGAATCGCTGCGCACGCGCTTCGTCATGCGTGACGGTGTGCCGCTGCAGCACATTGCCGATGCGCACTGCGGCTTTGCGCTGCAGGAGCACGATCTGCGTGGACATGACACCGCTGAAGCGGAACTGGAACGGCTGACCGGCGAGGAAGCCGGTGCGCCGTTCGACCTGGAACAGGGACCGCTGATTCNACGATCTGCGTGGACATGACACCGCTGAAGCGGAACTGGAACGGCTGACCGGCGAGGAAGCCGGTGCGCCGTTCGACCTGGAACAGGGACCGCTGATTCGYGGCCGGCTGCTCCGGCTGGCCGAGCAGGAGCACGTATTGCTGGTGACGACSCACCACATCGTCTCCGACGGCTGGTCGCAGGGCATCCTGGTCAACGAGTTCAGCGCGCTGTACAACGCGTATTGCGAAGGGCGCGACGATCCGCTGCCGCCGCTGGCGATCCAGTACGCGGACTACGCGGCCTGGCAGCGGCGCTGGGTCAGCGGCGAGGTGCTGCAGGCGCAGAGTGCGTACTGGCAGCAGACACTGACCNCTGGCGATCCAGTACGCGGACTACGCGGCCTGGCAGCGGCGCTGGGTCAGCGGCGAGGTGCTGCAGGCGCAGAGTGCGTACTGGCAGCAGACACTGACCGGCGCGCCGGTATTGCTGCAGTTGCCAACCGACCATCCGCGTCCGGCGCAGCAGGACTATGCCGGCGCCTTCGTTGCGTTTGAACTCGATGCAGCGTTCACCCAGGGCCTGAAGGACTTGAGCGCACGCCATGGCACCACGCTGTTCATGACGCTGCTGGCCGGCTGGGCGGCGCTGCTGTCGCGCCTGTCCGGACAGCACGACCTGGTGATCGGCACGCCGATGGCCAACCGCACCCGNGGCCTGGCAGCGGCGCTGGGTCAGCGGCGAGGTGCTGCAGGCGCAGAGTGCGTACTGGCAGCAGACACTGACCGGCGCGCCGGTATTGCTGCAGTTGCCRACCGACCATCCGCGTCCGGCRCAGCAGGACTATGCCGGCGCCTTCGTTGCGTTTGAACTCGATGCAGCGYTCACCCAGGGCCTGAAGGACTTGAGCGCACGCCAYGGCACCACGCTGTTCATGACGCTGCTGGCCGGCTGGGCGGCGCTGCTGTCGCGCCTGTCCGGACAGCACGACCTGGTGATCGGCACGCCGATGGCCAACCGCACCCGGGCCGAAGTCGAGCCGCTGATCGGCTTCTTCGTGAACACGCTGGCGCTGCGCATAGACCTGTCTGCATCACCAACGGTTGCGCAACTGCTGCAGTCGGTGAAGGCGCGCACGCTGGAAGCGCAACAACACCAGGACCTGCCATTCGAGCAGGTGGTGGAACTCGTCAACCCGCCGCGCAGCCTGGCGCACAGTCCGCTGTTCCAGGTGATGCTGGGCTGGAACGACACCGAGGGCGAGGACGTCCGGCTGCACGGGCTGACGGCCAGTCCCGTCGCCGCCAGCAGACTAGCTGCGCAATTCGACCTGTCCCTGTTCCTGGGCGAGCGGGACGGCTGCATCAGCGGCGGCCTGGTGTTTGCCACCGCCTTGTATGAGCAGGCAAGCCTGGAACGCACTCTCGCGTGCCTGCGCTGCCTGCTGCAGGGCATGGTCGACAACGAGACACAAACGATCGACCGGCTGGCGCTGCTGGATGCGCAGGCATCCCGGCGCGTGCTGTCGGCATGGAACGATACCGCCGTTGACTATCCGCGCGGCGCACGCGTCCACGACCAGTTCGAGGCGCAGGCAGCAAGCCATCCGCATGCGGTGGCGCTGGTGCATGAAGGCACGCAGCTTAGTTATGGTGAACTCGACGCACGCGCCAATCGGCTGGCGCGCCACCTGCGCGCGCTAGGCGTGGTGCCCGATGCGCGGGTGGCGATCTGCATGGAGCGCGGCATCGACATGGTGGTCGCGATCCTGGCGGTATTGAAAGCGGGCGGCGCCTACGTGCCGCTGGACCCGGACTATCCGTCCGAGCGGCTGGCCTTCATGCTGGCAGACAGCGCGCCGCTGGTCCTGCTCACCGATCCCGCCGCCGCGCAGGCGATCGCCGACCTGCCACATCGGGTCCCGGTGATCGACGTTCAGACTGACGCCTGCCAGTGGTCGGCGCAAGCGTCTGACCGGCTGTCTGTCGGCGCGGCCAGCGCAACCGACCTGTGCTACGTGATCTACACGTCCGGCTCGACCGGACGGCCCAAGGGCGTGATGAACGAGCACCGGTCGGTGGTCAACCGGCTGCAGTGGATGCAGGATGCGTACCGGCTGACTGGCGAGGACAGTGTGCTGCAGAAGACACCGTTTAGTTTCGACGTGTCGGTGTGGGAATTCTTCTGGCCATTGCTCAATGGCGCCAGGCTGGTGATGGCGCGCGCGGGCGGACACAAGGACCCGGCCTATCTGGTACGGGCGGTGCGCGAGCAAGCCATCACGACCTTGCACTTTGTGCCGTCGATGCTGCAGAGTTTCCTTGCCCATCCGGAAGCCGCAACCTGTACCAGCTTGCGCCGCATCGTATGCAGCGGCGAAGCGTTGYCAGGCGTGCTGGCGCGCCAGTGCCGGCAGACGTTGCCGCAGGCGCGGCTGAGCAATCTGTACGGGCCGACCGAAGCGGCGGTGGACGTCACCGCGTGGGAATGCAGCGGGGATGAGCTGCCAGACAACATCCCGATTGGTCATCCGATTGCCAACACCCGCATCTATTTGCTGGATGCCAATGGTCAGCCGGTGCCGCAGGGGGTGGCGGGAGAGATCCATATCGGCGGTGTGCAGGTGGCACGCGGTTATCTGAACCGGGACGAGCTGACGGCGGAGCGCTTCGTGGCCGACCCGTTCAGCAGCGAGCCGAATGCACGGATGTACAAGACCGGCGACCTGGGGCGTTACCTGGCCGATGGCAGCATCCAGTTCCTGGGGCGTAACGATGATCAGGTCAAGCTGCGGGGTTTCCGCATTGAGCTCGGTGAAATTGAAGCGAAGCTGCTGGAGCAGGATGGCGTGCGCGAAGCGGTGGTGATCGCACGCGAAGACCGGGCGGGCGACATGCGTCTGGT
>NZ_LMHZ01000066.1:0-3202 GCF_001428545.1 Noviherbaspirillum sp. Root189 | reverse complement strand
GCTGCCCGAGTACATGGTGCCGGCCGCGTACGTGCAGCTCGACACCCTGCCGCTGACACCGAATGGCAAGCTCGACCGCAAGACGTTGCCGGCACCGGAAGGCGATGCCTACGCGAGCCATGCGTATGAAGCGCCGCAAGGCGAAGTCGAAACCGCACTGGCGGCGATCTGGGCCGAAGTGCTGGGCGTTGAGCAGGTCGGTCGTCACGACAACTTCTTCACYCTCGGYGGCCACTCGCTGCTGGCAGTCAAGGTCGCATCMCGCGTGCGCCAGGTGCTGGGTGTGGAACTGGGCGTGACCGAACTGTTCACCCATACCAGCCTGTCGGCGCTGGCGACAGCCGTCGGCCAGGCCGCGCAANCGCGTGCGCCAGGTGCTGGGTGTGGAACTGGGCGTGACCGAACTGTTCACCCATACCAGCCTGTCGGCGCTGGCGACAGCCGTCGGCCAGGCCGCGCAAAGCGAACTGCCAGCCATCACGCTGGCGTCGCGCGAGGGTCCGCTGCCGCTGTCGTTCGCACAGCAACGGCTGTGGTTCCTGTCGCAGATGGAAGGCGTCAGCCAGGCKTAYCACATCCCGCTCGGGCTGCGCATGCAGGGCACGCTCGACCGTACTGCCCTGCGGCAGGCRCTGGACCGCATCGTCGCCCGCCACGAAGCCYTGCGAACGACCTTCGTGCTGGAACAAGGCCAGCCGGTGCAGCGCATCGCCGCTGACACTGGCTTTGCATTNCTGGACCGCATCGTCGCCCGCCACGAAGCCYTGCGAACGACCTTCGTGCTGGAACAAGGCCAGCCGGTGCA
Organism: Noviherbaspirillum sp. Root189; assembly: GCF_001428545.1. Taxonomy (GTDB): domain Bacteria; phylum Pseudomonadota; class Gammaproteobacteria; order Burkholderiales; family Burkholderiaceae_D; genus Noviherbaspirillum. The sequence continues at coordinate 2,397 of NZ_LMHZ01000066.1, read as the reverse complement.
GCGCATCGCCGCTGACACTGGCTTTGCATTGCAGGAACACGACCTGCGCAACCAGAATGACGCCGAAGCCAAACTCGACGAACTGGCCGAGGCTGAAGCTGCCGCACCGTTCGACCTGGCCACCGGCCCGCTGGTGCGCGGGCAACTGATCCGGCTCGCCGACGACGAGCACGTACTGCTGGTGACGATGCACCACATCGTCTCCGACGGCTGGTCGCAGGGCATTCTGGTCAACGAGTTCAGCGCGCTGTACAACGCGTATTGCGAAGGNGTACTGCTGGTGACGATGCACCACATCGTCTCCGACGGCTGGTCGCAGGGCATTCTGGTCAACGAGTTCAGCGCGCTGTACAACGCGTATTGCGAAGGACGCAACGATCCTCTGCCGCCACTGGCGATCCAGTACGCCGACTATGCGGCCTGGCAGCGACGCTGGATCGATGGCGAGGTGCTGCAGGCGCAGAGCGCGTACTGGCAGCAGACGCTGGCCGGGGCACCGGCGCTGCTGNACTATGCGGCCTGGCAGCGACGCTGGATCGATGGCGAGGTGCTGCAGGCGCAGAGCGCGTACTGGCAGCAGACGCTGGCCGGGGCACCGGCGCTGCTGGAACTGCCGACCGACCATGCACGCGGCACGGTGCAAAGCCTGGACGGCGCCACCGTGCCGGTGCAGTTCGACGCCGCGCTCACGCAAGGCCTGAAGGACCTGAGCGCACGCCACGGCACCACGCTGTTCATGACCATTCTGGCTGGCTGGGCCGGCGTACTGGCACGCCTGTCCGGACAGGATGACCTGGTGATCGGCACCCCGGTGGCCGGACGCACGCGTGCCGAGGTCGAGCCGCTGATGGGCCTGTTCCTCAACACGCTGGCGTTGCGTATCGACCTATCTGGCCAGCCGGCTGTYGGGGAGTTGCTGCAGCARGTGAAGCAACAGGCACTGGCAGCACAGCAGCACCAGGACCTGCCGTTCGAGCAGGTAGTCGAGCTGGTCAAGCCCGAGCGCAGCCTGGCGCACAGTCCGCTGTTCCAGGTGATGTTCGCCTGGCAGAACAACGACGCCGGCCGACTGGAGCTGCCCGGCATGGATTGCATGCCGTACGGAGTGCAGGGCAGCACTGCCAAGTTTGACCTGACGCTGAACCTGGGCGAAGACGGCGACACCATTGCCGGCGTGCTGGAATATGCGACGGCCTTGTTCGAGCGTGCCAGCATCGAACGCATGCTGGGTTACCTGCAGCGGGCGTTGACGGCGATGGTGGACAAYGACAGCCTGCAGGTTGCGCGGCTGCCGCTGCTGGACGAGCAGGAACGTAGGCGCTTGCTGGTTGACTGGAATACGACCGATGCCTATCCTGCAGATACCTGCCTGCACGCGCTGTTCGAACAGCAAGCCGCCGCTCAGCCGCAGGCAATCGCACTCACGCATGAAGGCCAGCAGCTGAGCTACGGCGAACTCAACGGCCGCGCCAACCGCTTGGCGCGTCATCTGCGCACRCTGGGCGTGGKRCCCGATGCGCGGGTGGCGATTTGCATGGAACGCAGCATCGACATGGTGGTCGCGATCCTGGCGGTGTTGAAGGCTGGCGGCGCCTATGTGCCGCTGGACCCGGCCTATCCGGCCGAACGGCTTGCCTTCATGCTGGAAGACAGCGCCCCGGTGGCATTGCTCACGCACGACACGCTCGATCCGGCACTGCGCAGCACGCTGCAGACCTGNGCCGAACGGCTTGCCTTCATGCTGGAAGACAGCGCCCCGGTGGCATTGCTCACGCACGACACGCTCGATCCGGCACTGCGCAGCACGCTGCAGACCTGYCCCGCAATCCTGGTCGAGATAGACGAGCATGCCGGATGGATGGATGAAGACGCCAGCGACCTCGCCACCGAGGCGACCGGCGTCACACCGGCACATCTGGCSTACGTGATCTACACCTCCGGTTCGACCGGCACACCGAAGGGGGTGATGGTCGAGCACCGCAACGTCGCACGCCTGCTCAATGCCACCGATGGCTGGTTTGGYTTYGATCGGCAGGATGTCTGGACGCTGTTCCACTCGTTCGCGTTCGACTTCTCGGTATGGGAATTGTGGGGTGCGCTTGCCTACGGCGGTCGGCTGGTGGTGGTGCCGCAGGMRACGGTGCGTGCACCAGACGCATTCGCGGAACTGTTGTGCCGYGAAGGGGTGACGGTAYTGAACCAGACACCGAGCGCGTTCCGTCAACTGATCGCCGCCCAGGAGCGCAGTGTCGAACAGCACAAGCTGCGGCTGGTGGTTTTTGGTGGTGAAGCACTGGAAGTGGCGATGCTGCGGCCGTGGTATGCACGGCAAGGCAACCACGGCACGCAACTGGTCAACATGTACGGCATCACCGAAACCACGGTGCATGTGACCTA
>NZ_LMHZ01000065.1 GCF_001428545.1 Noviherbaspirillum sp. Root189 | reverse complement strand
TACCTCCACCGCTGCTCCGGTAGCTTCCGGCGGGAGCACTTCGCCGGGCGGGGCTTCCACCCGCTGGAACTACATCGCCTTATCACGGCGCACACCCCAAGCAGCCGATCCATTTGGTTTAGAATTTCTGCGCGCCCCTCGGGCATCGAGGGGACCTTCGCCGCCAGCATCATCTAAATCAATCCTCGTTGAAAGACACGCGGCGAATCGACAGTCAGTAGTGCTTACTTCGGTCGCGGCACAAACCCTCTTCCCGTTCCCACGGTTTACCAAGCCCCCCGCCAGTCGACTTTCCGTACCTCCATCACCGCATCCTCCAGAGCGAAAGCCAGCACCCGATCCAGCCCTACCAACAGTACGCTCTCGCCGTAGTTCAGCACGAGGTCACGGGGATCATGGTCCAGCGTTAGCCATAGCGAGCCTCCGGCGCTGGCTACCATCACCGGACGCGCGGGCGGCAACTCCAGAACGGTCCCTCGCAACATGGTGAACCTTCCGCCGTGATCGATTTTCATAGGCTTTTGGCGGGCGCCGCTAGCGGCCGCGGGTTGTGCGCTACCCACACCAGCAGCGCCAGGAGTTCGCAGCCAGCACCAATCCACCCGAGCAAAGTGGGCGAACCGAATCCCAGGGTCAGCGAACCGATGAATGCACCAGTCGATACGCCCAGGTACAGGACTGAACCTTGCAGCGACAGAACGATCGGTGCAGCTTGAGGAGCGATCTGCATTAGATTTAGCTGCTGGGCGGCGGGCAGTTGCCATCCGACCAGTCCCCACAACACCATCAGCAGCACTGCGGCCGTCGCGCTGAAATTGACGCTCCACGTCGGGCCGGTAGCCAGCGCCCCGAGAGCCGCATAAATCAGGGTAATCAACAGCAAGGCCCGCTGGATAACCAACCGCGCCCCAAAACGATCGGACAAGTGACCGCCAGTGAGACTGCCAACGACGGCCGCTGCACCGAAGACTGCCAGCACCAGCGGCAAGTTATCTGCGAGCAGTGGGCCAGCAATCGCATGCATCAAGGGCGACAAGTAGGTGTACACGCAATAGCAGCCTGTGAAGGTCAACCAAGTGACAACCAGGGCGTACGCAATGGGCGGCGTTCGCAGCCATGCCAAACGCTGGGCGATGCTGGCCGCCGGTACCGCGGGCTGGGCTGGCCGCGGGCGGAACAGACCAAGCAGAGCGACGAGTGACAGCACGGCCACGAGCACGAATGTGGCGCGCCAGCCGAAGGCGTGACCAATTTGCGCGCCGATCGGCACGCCTATCGCGGTGGAAACCGCCACTCCCGCCATCACGAATGCGAGTGCACGGCCGCGTCGCTCTTGCGTAACGGCGGCACCGGCCCAAGCGGCGGCGGCGGGTGTGAAGGTGCCCGCAGACAAACCAAGGATCAAACGGGCAGCCAGCAAGCCAGCAAAGCCCGGCGCTAGTGCGGCGGCGACGTTACCCAACACGAAGAGCGCCATTGCCCAGCGCATTACTGTCTGGCGTTGCCAGGGAGCGGTGAGCGTGGCCATGACCGGTGCCGACAACGCGTAGATCAGCGCGTAAGCGGTGACTAAATGGCCAGCCATTGAGGGCGATACCCCAAGGTCACGCGACATCTCGTCCAGCACGCCGGCGATTACGAAACCCTCGGTGCCTATTGCAAAGGTGCCAAGGGCAACCCAAAATAAGTTCTTGTACATATGCATGCCCTCAGGTGGAACGGCGGGAGACGACGAGGCGCGAGATGAATACCTGTACCAGTTCGTCACGCTGGTTGAAAGTCTCGCCACGGATGACTACGATGGCGCGTTCAGGTCGGCTCTTGGATGGCGTGATTTCCGTGACCTCGCTTACTAAGCGCAGCGCGTCGCCAGGACGCGTGGGCTGCTTCCAACTTAATTCGCTGCCGGCACCTATGGTGCCTTCCGCCAGACGCGGTCCGCCGCCACTCAAGTAGAGCTTCATCGTCAGTGCGGCGACGTGCCAGCCGCTCGCAGTCAGACCACCGAAGAAGGTGCTTTTCGCACGTTCAGGGTCGCTGTGAAAGGGTTGCGAATCGAACTGGCGAGCGAATTCAATAATCTGTGCCTCGTCCACGATGTGCTCCCCGCTTTGAAAGCGTTGGCCAACAGCCAAATCTTCGAGGTAGAGACCGTCTGGATAAACGGAAGCCTTATTTGTATACATGTACTTCTCCAAACCTACTAGTAGGTAGGTGAACGGGTTAAAAAAATGCCGCCTCGGTTGTGAGCCTTGGCGGTGGGTTAGATAGAAAGCGTATGTTGAACCTGGGTCATGATTTCTTCGAAATCCTCCACGCGGCCAGTCATGCGAGCCGTGATCAAGGCGCCTTGGCAACTTGCGTATACATAACTAGCCAACGGACTTGTACACTTGCCAGTCGGCAGCATCGCGCCAAGTACCCCGGTAAGCCATACCACTTGCTCCGCACGGATCTCTCGCACGGCTTCGCGTAATTCGTCTTCAATGCAGTCCCATCCGGCAATAAATGAGCCTCCAGGGCAAATTCTCTCACCTGCCCGGATGTCATTCCGGTACATATGGATGTAGGCGTCGAATTGGTCCACCGGCGTTCGGTCTGCAACTGATTGCGCCCAGCAGCGGAAAGCCTCCTTCGCCACTCTTAGCACTTCGGTGCCGAGGGCCTCCTTACTTGGAAAATGGTGGTACAGACTGGGCTTGCGAACGCCGACGGCAGCGGCTACATCCTGGAAGCTAAACCCTAGATACGAACGGGTCTGGATAAGTCGGCGCGCCGCCGTCAACACCTGTTCGCGGGTGCCGCCATGCGATGCGTCGATAAAGGAAGATTTAGGCAGAGCACGTCGAGTCATCTACCTACTGTAAGGTAGTCTCCAGCCCATGTCAAGTCGTCATGTACCAAGGAGCTGGGCGAGTGACTGCAGATCTACTACCGCCGGCCGAGGGAACCGCCGGCGGGCAACTATGCTTGGTCACTCTTTCTGTTCGCGCCCTCCTGCGTAGAGGAACACATGCTCCGATGCCCGCTATTGGCCGGTCAGCGTCTGCCGATGTCGAACACTGACCGGCGGCTATACGTCATACTTCAGTCTGCTCTGCGATCTCCAGCGCATCATCGACCTCGATGCCCAGATAGCGAACTGTGCTCTCCAGCTTCGTATGGCCAAGAAGTAACTGGACTGCCCTCAAGTTCTTCGTGCGCCCGTAGATCAAAGTGGCTTTCGTCCTCCGCATCGTATGTGTACCGTACCCAGTCGACTCCAACCCGATCGACTCAATCCAAGCATCAACAATGCGCGCATACTGACGTGTCGATAAATGGGGAGAGGTTGAAATATGGCTTGGAAATAGGAAGTCATTGCAGCTCAGTTGGGTACATTGAATCCAGGCCAGAACCGAGCTTCGCGTCTGCTCGGTAATTTCAAACTGCACGGGCCGCTGGGTTTTCTGTTGCATTACGATGGCACGCGGAAGTACTCGACTACCTTGCGTGACGTCGATGACGCGGAGGCTAAGCAGGTCGCAGCCGCGAAGCTTGCTATTGATTGCCAGATTGAACAAAGCCAGATCGCGGGTACGATTCTCCAGTTGCAGCCGGATGCGTATGGCCCAGATTTCCTTCAACTTCAGGGGTGCTTTCTGACCGATGAACTTGCCTTTGTTCCATGGCCAATGGTAGCGGGCTGAGCTTGGTGGGCATTCATGACCGTCTCCTTCTGTAAATGAAAGGAGACTCATTCTGCTCCACCTATTACCGACGTTCCGCGACCCACAACCGACACTCGTGCACGCGAGATCGGTGGTCCTCGGGGGACACTGAAGGTGTCGCCGACACCACAAGACAGTAGGCTATCCGTTTGTGCCGGTGAATCTCTACCGTTCAGATGCCATCTGTTTATCTTTGATCGGTGACCGGCCGAACATTCTGGTGTATTCCCGGCTGAACTGCGAGGAGCTTTCGTATCCCACCTCGAAAGCGACTTGGCTCAAGAGTTTGCCTTTGGA
>NZ_LMHZ01000064.1 GCF_001428545.1 Noviherbaspirillum sp. Root189 | reverse complement strand
AAGCTGGCGATTGCGATGGAGATTTCGCAGCGCGTGTACGTGATGGGGCATGGCTCGATTGTGTTCGAGGGCACGCCGGATGACCTGCGCGGCAATGCGGCTATTCGCAAGGAATGGCTGGAAGTCTGAATTGCAGGATGCACCGCACGTGAATCGATATCTTTGCTGCACTACGTGTCTCCCATCAAGTGCTAATAACGCATTAGCTTACTAGTACTTGGTTTTGTGCTGATGGCGTCGGTCTGACGCCATCAGGTTTTTTTAGTGCAGCGACAGCTCTCGTATGACGAAGCAGAGGAGGGCGGCAGCCCGGCCGAGTCGACGTGTCGTCATAATAGAATAAAGCACTTCTTGGCAGAGGATACGAAAATGCCCCTCAGGCTACGGGTGCCTACTGGCGGCCTAGAGCGGATTTCATCGTGGTGTACGGAGAATCGAAGTGCCGTGTGGCGGGCCACACAAGCGACAAGCAACGCCGTCCTGCGCGTCAAGGCGGACCGAGGCGACAGTACACACGATGAAATCCGCTCTAGCTGCGCGCAAGCAGGCATCAACCTCGCACTTCAATGACTGGCCGAGCTTAGCCGATCAACCATCGCCTTGATGGCCGAGAGCTGTACGCCGCTCTGTTGGGCGTAGTTGGCACCATATAAGCCGACAGTGTCCCAGCAAGCATTGAGATTGGACTGCATGCCGCTGGCGACGGTGGAATAGGAGTTCAAGTCTGCGCGAGCCTGCGGAAACAGCACGATCATATTGTTGGTGTCAGCCCACCGCGTGTAGCCCGTGTTCTTCACGAATTTATCGCCAATCGTCGCGTAGTTCTGCGTGCAACCATGCAACGCAACGTGCAGCTTGCACTTGGCGTAGGCAGCACATGTCGCCGGTACATACACCCACCCTGTGTCCGCCATGCCCAAGTTGCCCGTGAACTCACGTTGATTGAACTCGTGGTCGTTCGCCGCAGCAGGTGCGTTGTTGCGCGGTTGGAGCGCGCCATAAAACTGGGTCAGCACCGCTTTAGCGCCGTCGTAGCCACAGTTAGAAATGTATGGCGTAAACGAGGTGCTGCACGGGTTGTTGCCCACGGAGGTGAAGTCAGTCGGAAACACGTGTCCCGTATTGGCCGCCTGGATTAAATTAACAGAAGGCACGCCGTTGTTGTAATACTGCTCCTGCACGGCGAGCATCGGGTTAACGCCAACTGTGTTGTCCTTGGTGCCTGTGAAAAGATAAACTTTTTGGCTCGCTATATTGGCCTTGCTGTCAATCGCCCCGCCGCTCCAGCTATTGATCGTAGTCTGCATGGTGTCCAGCATTGCGGTCGTGATGACATTCTTGTTCTGGCACGACTCGTAGGTGTAGTGGTATTGGCAGAGGTAGGGCGTAGCAGCAAAGATGCCGACGCCCCTGAATGTCGCGGAGTACGCATAGCCTAAATTGATCGCCATCACTCCACCGGAAGAGAGACCGGATACCGTGATATTGGCCGTATCTACGTTCAGCGCCGGTAGCGGGACCGCAGCCCCAGCCGAGAGTGAGGCGAGGCAGAGCGCGCCGGCCATTATATTTAAGTTGAGCAGCTTCATTGATCGTCTCCGGTTGATTAATGGAATTTGCCGTGGTGGCTGCATACACGCCTCCACTATTCAGTTTAAGAGCCGAAAATCTGCAAGCCAATGTCGCCGGAGCACATACACCTGTACACACATATGTAATCGGCCGCCATTGCTGGCTGTTATGCGTGTGTTTGGTGTGTCATTACGAGATTAAAGACAATGACGTTTTATTAGACGAAGATGACCGCACCTGCCGTTCACCGATAATGATTATCTTTGAATACGAAACGCTGAGGGTGACTTGCCCGACCAACGCTTGAATGCGTGACGAAAATTTGCGGCATCACTGAAGCCCAAAGCAGTTGCAATGTCCTCTATGCTCATGCTTGTAGCGCGCAGGTACTCGCTGGCGAGCGAGTACCTGACGTCGTCTGATATCTTCGCAAATGTCGTTTCGTCTGCGTCGAGCTTGCGGCGCAGTGTCCGTGAAGTCATATTAAGCTTGCTCGCTACTTCGTCCATGTTGACAAATCGCCCAGGGCCGTGCATCAACAACTGATAAACCTCGCCGGCAACTCCCGACGACGTTTTTACCTGTCCGATAAGCCGGTCGCAGGTTCCCTGAAGCAGGGTTGACGTTATCCGATGGGCAAGTTGCGGCTTTTGCTCGAGAATCGTACGGTCATAGTAAATCTCCGAGACGGGCGCTGCGAATTGGACAGGGCAGTGCAAGTACCGGTCGTAGAGTGCTGCGTGTGCTGGGGGCGGATGTGCTACGCAGATCTTATGTGGAAAACAGGTAGCACTCACCACATCCTGTATATGCGTTACATGTTGTGCGAGCTGCTGCTCGAGCAGAAACTGACGGACCTTGTCAGACGTAGTCAGCCCTCGAGTTTCCGGAAAGACCCAGACTGCACTGTCTGCATCTTCGCGCCACGCAATAGTCGCTGTAGGCGTCGCCAGTCGGTGATACTTAACCCCGAGATCAAAAAAGTCACGAACAGTCGGGCTACATATAAGTGCATAGCCATACATCCCATAAGCGGATAAATGCATCCGCTTACCTACCTGAAATGGGGTAGCTGGATCAGAAGACAGGGTAACGGCATTTTGACAAACCGCAATGTACTGACGCACTGAAGTACGGGTATCGGGACTATAGACATCATTAAGAGTGAGACCGGTTCCTGCCAGGCTCGCCTCTGCAGCAATTCCCTGCTCTCCAAGGGTCTCAACGAGTGCTGCAATTTTATACGGAGCGTAAATTTGTTCGTTCAGTAACGGTTGTTTACTGGCCATATGGTGTCCCGTCCATTTTCACTAAGCCTCTTTTCCGCTGCGACGCCCGCGCTAAGGTTGTCCTCGTTTCACCCGCCGATGTCCCCATAACACCTTTTTTACGGCCGCTCGCGCAATTATGCTCCGTTTTGCCGCTTCCGCGAATCAATGAGAAGCAGAAATTCAACGAGGAGACGATGTGAGTCAAAAAGCACGTATTGCGGTGATCGGTGCCGGGCTTATGGGACACGGTATTGCCCAAGCTTTCGCACAGGCCGGCCACCCTGTCATGTTAACGGATGCAGACGTCGACGTCCTCCACAGTGCACCGGGTTGTATTGAGCGGAATTTAATCGAGATGGGCTTGTCGCCTGAGTCCGCGCTGCACAACATAAGCGTGCAAGCTGACCTTACCTCCGCCGTGGAGCGGGCCGACCTGATCGTTGAAGCAATATCAGAGCGGCTGGAACTGAAACAGAGGCTATTCGCCAATTTCGTCACGATGGCTCCGGCGCACGCAATCCTGGCGAGTAATACGTCCGTTATCCCTATATCTGAGATAGCAATTGGGCTTTCGCGCGCCGATAGGGGGCGGGTACTCGGCACGCACTGGTGGAATCCACCTCATCTCATACCGCTCGTCGAAAGCTGCCCGTAAAAGTTAATGTCGATCTTCCCGGGTTCATCGGGAACCGATTGCAGCATGCTATGTGGCGCGAGGCATTTGCACTCGTGGAGGCCGGGGTTTGCGATGCACGAACCATTGACACGGTGGTGAAGAACAGTTTTGGGCGGCGACTATCTGTTCTCGGCCCAATGGAAAACGCTGATCTCGTTGGCCTCGAACTCATCCGTGATGTGCACAGAATCCTCTTTCCGCACCTTTGCCAGAATCAGTCACCATCCGCTCTACTAGAACGCTTGCTAGGCAAGGGCGAAACCGGAGTGGGCACTGGAAAAGGATTATTCGAGTGGTCAGAGGACAGTATCGAGGAGGTTCGTTCGAAACTCGCGAACCACTTGATCGCTAGTGCTGAGACCGCAACACACCCCGGAGAGACCAATGAGTAATGCCAAACGTAAGGTGATTATTACGTGCGCAGTGACGGGCGCGATCCACACACCGTCTATGTCGCCATTTCTACCTGTTACACCTCAGCAGATCGCCGACGCAGCAGTAGAGGCAGCGCAAGCTGGTGCAGCAATATTGCACCTGCACGCTCGCGATCCGAAGGACGGTCGCCCGACTCAAGACCCAAACGTGTTCCTGCAGTTCCTGCCTGATATCTTCGCGAGAACTGACGCGGTCATCAATATCACTTCTGGTGGCAGCCCGCATATGACCGTTGCAGAGCGTCTACGCCCAGTGCATTTCTTTAAGCCAGAGCTTGCGTCCCTCAATATGGGGTCGATGAATTTTGGC
>NZ_LMHZ01000063.1 GCF_001428545.1 Noviherbaspirillum sp. Root189 | reverse complement strand
GTTACCTCCACCGCTGCTCCGGTAGCTTCCGGCGGGAGCACTTCGCCGGGCGGGGCTTCCACCCGCTGGAACTACATCGCCTTATCACGGCGCACACCCACAGCTGCCGGTGGGCTAAGCATATAGTGCTGCTGAGCGTGTCATTTGGACGCATTTAGGAAGCAGAGAGTGATTCAAAGGGGTGGTATCAAACGCCCTAAACGCTAACCCGACGTTTCGCTTTCCCGACGCCTAGCTCGCCACTGGTCTTGATTTCTCACTTCTTTATTTAATGCTGTTTGAGGAACTCAATCGTTCGCTTCATGGCGTCGGTGGTCACTGTCGCATTGTATTGGTAACCACGCCTCGGATCAGATTTGTCCCAGCCGTGCGTCGCGTCGTCGTAAATGTGCCACGCTACCGGTTTTCCCTCGTTCTTCAAGTTCTCCAGCAAGGGAAAGCAGTCGGCAATCGGCGTCTCAGTATCATTCCTTGCCATAAGCAACATGACTGGACGATCTACATCACGTCGAATAAGTTCCCATTTCGGATAAGGGCTGACATCAAAATTGCAGGCGCCGTACCAGCCGACGGAAGCACGAAATCGGTCATTCGTGCCAACCCAGCGCGCCACCTCCGGACTGGAGACAGCCGCAGCAGCAAAGCTGCCCAAGGACAGGCCGACCAGATAGATGCGCGACGGCTCAACGACTTTCAACTGGGACAGATGCTTGAGCGCATCAAAGGAGTCCTTGTACACCCGTGGCGCACCGACGCCAGCCGGCGTGCAGAAAGTTGTATGTCCACGTGGGCCATACGAATCCTGTACCAGCACGACAAAACCCGCTTCAATCAATTCTTTTGCACGCTCACTGATATGTGACTGGATGCCGCCGCAGGTATGAACCAGTACGACAGCGGGGAAAGGACCCTCGCCCTCTGGTTTAAAGATGCCGTTCGACACACTGCTAAAGAGACCTAGCGTTTTCACCTCCGCTGGGTATTTAAGATCAGCATATTGCGAAATCCGGGTGGTGAACTGGCCGTATGCCTGTGCAAAGGCGCCGCCAGTAGCCAGAAGCAGGCTGAGCGCCAGGGTGTTGCCCAAGATGGTTTGGATACGAAGCATGTAGTTACCCCTGCCAGATGAGATTATTGCGAAAGGGTAATATTACACTGGCAACAGTGCAACCACGTCCCATAACTATGAAAAAGCCTTGACTGAAAGAGGCGCTAGTGTGTGTCCCACAATTTCGTCATGCTGGCTACTGCGATTGGCACCGATCTACCAAGTTGGTAGGTCATTTAATTACATCAAAGGATGAACCTCGTGCGCTGTCGGCTGCAAATCAGATTACGCTTTACCGATTGGCTGATTCTGGCCGTTATGCGTCCAATAGGAATCTGGGCCAGCGGCAGATCTCCGCTACATTCCAGGCAGTCGTATTGCAGATCCGAAGCGCGCGACGCGACCGAGGTTGTGCGGAAACGTCCGCAGAATGAGCTCAAATGAGAAGCTGCTGGCTCCAATCAACATTTGGTCACATGCGAAGGCCAGTCAGCCTATTGGCTCATTGCTGCAATCAATGTTTGCGTACCCAGGATATTTATCATTCGCTTCAGGTTGTACGCCAGCACATGCAAGCTCATCTCAGTTTGCACTTTCGGCAGCCTTTTCATCAGAAAGTGCGTGGCACCCATCCATGCCTTGAGCGTCCCGAATGGATGTTCAACAGTGCAGCGGCGTGTCATTGCAAATTCGGGCCGAGCATCCAATCGCTGCTGCATCCGCTCAAGCACGTCTTCATGCTGCCAGCGTGCAATCCGACGATGGTCGCCGGTAGTGCATTTCGGTTTTAACGTACAAGTCGGACAGGCTGAAGACCAGTACTCCGGCAGGACACTTGTATTCGGCGCTTTGGGCAAGATAGATGAAGTCACGCTTGTCGAACAGTCCCTTTGCCCGGTCGTTCGATGTCATAGGCTTCGGTACCAGCGGGATGGCACCATGCTGTTCGTACTCTAGAATTTGCGGACCGCTGAAGTAGCCGCGGTCAGCAATGGCAGTCACTTGTTTGCTGTTGGTAATTTGCTTTACCTGAGCGGCCATGTTGGCAAGCTGTGTGCGGTCATGACCAACGTTGGTCACTTCATGGGCAACGATGAGGTGATGCTTTGTGTCGACAGCGGTCTGTACGTTGTAGCCAACCATGCCCGTGCCGCGCCCGCTGGTGGCCATGGAGCGTGCGTCCGGGTCAGTCTCGGAGATTTGTTGATCTGGCACCTGCTGCAGTTGCTGTTCCAGCGCAGTGGAGTCTCTGATCTGCTGCTTAAACGATGCAATCTTGCCCTTGATGTGCTGGACCCGCATTTTGGTCGTCAACTCTGGTTGCCGGTCGGCCCGGTCAAGCTCTTCCATGTAGCGGGCTACGCTTTCCTCGAGCTGTTCAATGCGGGCCTTGATCTTGCGCTGGGTATAGTTCTTATCGCGGTTGTTCACTGCCTTGAACTTGCTGCCATCAATTGCAACTTCGCCGCCTTCAAACATGTTGAGCTTGTGGCAGAGAAGGACGAACTGTCGACAGACGTTGCGAATTGCCTGGCCATTGTCCTTGCGGAAGTCGGCAATGGTCTTGAAGTCGGGCGTTAGTCCATTAGTCAGCCACATCAGTTCGACGTTGCGTTGGGTTTCACGCTCCAGGCGCCGGCTCGATTGGATGCGATTAAGGTAGCCATACACGTAGATCTTTAGCAGGACCGCCGGATGATAGGAAGGTCTTCCCGTTTCAACTGGTACCGCACCCTCGAAGCCAAGTGCCTTTAAATCAAGCGTGTCGATGAAGGCATCGATGACACGAACGGGATTGTCTTCAGCAACGTACTCATCCAACTGAGCCGGGAACATGGTGCTTTGTGTCCGTTCGACTCCTTCTACGAAGCGCTTCATCCGGATCTCCCTCTCGTTAGGTCTTATCCGTTTGACCCTTCAATTTGAGTTTCGTTTACTTATATAGAGGCGTTTTCACACAACCTAGACCCAAAGCGGCTAGATGAATACCGACGAGTAGACATATAGGAAAAGGTTTGCAGCCGGCGGCAAAGCGGACTGAAGGTGTCCGGCTAATCGCGCCGCTAAAACGTTCGCGTGATTGCTAATTTTCGATGGAAATGATCCGCGCTTGAATTTTCCCATCAACAGGACCCGGGCCGAACCGACTTGTTATGGCACTCGCCGCTATGTCGGTGGCTTCAGCCAACCGCGATGGGTCGCGAGCTTCGATCTCGCCTCGAAGCGGAGTGCCTTGGCAATACGCAACCGCAGGAATGCGTGACGAGTCCGCAAGGCTGCGCGCGGACAGCGTTGTCAATTCGGGAGACTTAGCAAATCCACCATGCTCAAGGTTCTGCGTGATGACTGCAGGATCATGGTAGCCGTGAGGAGTCCGGGCCAAGAACTGTGGTGGGTCGTGCGAAAAAATGGTTTTGAGTGAATTAGTGACGAGGTCGGCGAAGTCGTTATCCTCGATCCGATCCCACACATTGAATATGAAACGGCCGCCGGGACGGAGAACTCGTCTTGCTTCAGAGAATGCCCTTGCCTTGTCTGGGAAAAACATGACGCCGAACTGACAGACCACCACGTCGAACGCACCATCGGGAAACGGCAATCGCATTGCATCGGCCTGTTTCCACTCTACAGGGCGGGACGTGCCCACTGCAACAGCTTGAGCGAGCATCGGCTGGTTCAAATCCGTTGCGATGATGGACACCTCGGACGGCAGCATCTTCGCAAGCTGCCGTGTCACAACTCCGGTTCCGGCAGCAATTTCAAGCACGCGTGAAGGTTGGAAATGCGTAACGCGTGTAGCGATGTCAGCGGCGTACGGTTCGAATATGAGCGGCACCAGATACCGCTCATAGAGCTGTGGGATGGTGCCCGCGAATACAGTGTCGATATTAGGATAATCCATAATCTTCTGCCAAATCAACGTCGGTGCTCATGCTCAATAAGTCCTGAAAATCTGCGCTTGCTGTAGTTAGCGATCAAAATGTGCCATAAGATCCTCACCTATGAATCTATACCATATTTGAGCCGGCAACTGGAATGTCAGTGTGGCACGAGCAGCTGGGTTGGTACTTGTGGCACCATCAGCGAATCTGTCCCGACGGACGCTTTGACGAAAAAATATGACCAGCCGCTTTTGGCGGGACTTGGAAAGACGCTGTCTGCTTTGAAAAGGTTGGTCTGTGCCACATAGCGGACCGATGTAATCTCAGGGCGATGTGCCTTAACCGACCCAAACGAGTCAGTTGGCTTCCTCGAAAGTGGACATAGCCGTGTCGTTTTTCAACGATTAAGCTGCCACGGGCAAAGCGTCGTTGTCGAGCAGCGAGTTGTGTCCGGAACCGTTTCTTCCGAAGATTTGCGACATTTTGTGTGCGGAGGTCAACTTAAAAATCTCAGGGAGGCACGTTCGTGAGACGCTCGCCGAAAACGATAGCGGACTGATTGACCGCCTGCTTCCATTTCACAGGCGGTATCTTCCATTCTTTCTTATGTTGCGCAAGGTAAAGCCGTTATCGATAAAAAGGCTCGACCTTGCCTTTTACCTTGATCGTCATCGGATTGCCCTTGCGGTCACGCGCCTTGCCGGCCGCAACCTTGATCCAACCTTCGCTGATGCAATATTCCTCGACATTGATGCGTTCCTTGTTATCGAGCTTAATGCCAACATCGTGCTCAAGGACCGCCGCATTGTAGTAAGGGCTGCGCGGATCGACCGAGAGACGGTCAGGAAATGGGGGGAGTTGTGTAATGTCGTTCATGGGCGGGAATTATCTACCATTCTCTTGCGCAAAACAATTTTCCAGCACTCGCCTGCTTTGCTGCCCTGCTTTTCAATTTTCTGCAACCGCGTCGTAGCGGGCGGATTGCAGAATCCAGCATTCCCCAATACCCGATGACCAAGCCCGCAAAGGCCCGCCCAATTGCACGGTGGATGTTGATACCGCCACCGTCCAGCGAGACCGCTGCCGCTATGTCGTCCTTGCCCTCGACCAATTGGGGGAGGCTGTTTTCGACCGAGGCTAATGGAATGGTCGCCCTCTCCCAAGATTGCATCGCAGTAATATGTAGAGGAACTGCGACAACCATCAACCAAGGGAGCGACGAATGCAAATTGC
>NZ_LMHZ01000062.1 GCF_001428545.1 Noviherbaspirillum sp. Root189 | reverse complement strand
TGGACGACACCTACGTGCTGGTGGGTGGTCGGTGGAAGTATCTGTACAAGTACGGCGGCCGAAGATTCAACATTACTGTGAAAGTTGATTTTACATAATATGTATTATACGTATTTTGATATGGAAATAGTTGGTATAAAACTCCTATAGTTTGCCCTTTCCAACCGACTCCAACTCTATATAATAAACATTATATAGAGAGGCAGCCATGTACGAGTTCAAACTTACCACCGTTGGTTCCAGCGAAGGCTTCATCGTGCCCAAAGAGGTGCGCGAGCGGATGGGCATTAAAAAAGGCGATCGCTTGTTCTTGACGGAGGCTGAAGACGGCAGCTTCCGCCTGACGCCATATGACCCGGCCTTCGAGCGCCAAATGCAACTCGCTGAGCAAATCATGCATGGCGATCGCGACCTGTTGCGTGCACTGGCCAAATGACTTGGGACTGGATCCAGCCATCAGTTGTCTATGCCATCCATGACAAGCAGCTTGCCGAACATGGCGGTGCCGCTGGTATCAAAGATCGTAACCTGATTGAATCAGCGTTGGCTCGGCCCCAACAGCGAGCAACATATGGCAATCCCCCGCCGGATGCCGCCGATTTAGCTGCCGCGTATGCCTTCGGCATCGTGCGTAACCATGGGTTCAATGATGGGAACAAACGCATCGCCTGGATCCTTGCCCGTCTTTTTCTCGCCCTGAATAAATGCACGCTGCAGTTTGATCAGAGCGAAGCGTACACGACCATGATGTCACTTTCCGCCGGAAACCTGGGCGAACAGGAATTCGCTGAATGGCTACGACAAAGAATTGTATGACTACAGATGAGTTTTGAACGGCGAAGAGCCAGCAAGCCCAACGGCTCTGACACCGCAGCTGACGTTTGTACTTATTTATGTGACCCACATAAGGTGTCTTAACGTTGGGCGTGCGGCTCGCGCAGTTGCGAATCCCATTTGCTGCAACTGTCGGCGGGCATGACCTGACCTTTACGAGATCAAACTGCGAACTTTAAACTCCCGCCTGACTTACCGGGTTCCGGTATATTGCGACGGTCTTGTGCGGTCAGTTGGCAAATGCAAAGATAACCGAGCGTACGACGATGCTCTCAAGGGCATCCGCCAGTCCGGGCCAAAGTTAAGTCGGTTTGGACAGGCTGTGAGGAAACGAGCGTGCCTTTGTATGTAACCGTACAATACATGGCTCACGTGCTTACCTTTTAGGATCTTAATGCAAATCATTCGCCGGTCGCTATTCGACTCAGCCTGCAAAATTAGAACAGGGACTGTTTTCAACCCGGCAAACGAAGAACACCTTTCTTTATTATCGTCCGGCCTTGCGTTTCTCAACCCGCTTCCACCGCACATTCAAAACGCGAACAACGAGCGCCGGCTGATTGTGTTAACTTCGAAAGGTGAAGAAGTTACTCGGCTTGACGACGTCTAGCAGACCAAGAAAAGATCACATTTTACGTCAGGCTGCCAGGTCTGTTGCTTTGACGGAAGCAGCAAGTGATTAGGCGCGGAGTCCGGCTTGAAGTTTTTTATGTTTGCCGTTCTGCCGCAAAGCATTCACCAACATGACCAATTGTAGATAGTGCTGCACTGATTTGGCAATGCGGCCCATTTTAGCAATTGACCATGAATTTCCATGCTGGTCGCCTGGCAGAGCGCCATCTTCAACTACTTAAAGATGATGGAGCGCGACAACTTATGCGCCTGGATGAGCAAGTAGTCTCAAGCCGGAGAGAAGCGTGGCGCATCCGACCCCATCATCCACCGAATCGACCCGTCACACGTCTGACAACCTGGTATTCGGACCTAGTCTCTTTTGATCACCTTCGCCGGAGACTTACCTTTCCGGGAATATTTCTGTCAATTAATATTGAACAGCAGTGAATTTTACTCGACGGTAGATAGGCCCGATGCCTGTAAGACGGTACTCGGGCTTTTTGTGCGAGGAAGAGTTATACAAGGCCAAGAACACTTAAGACAACATAAATAACTACAACTAAGCCAACTAAGTAGATCAATGAACGCATAGCATTCCTTTCGTAATGGAGTTGATTATCAATATGCTAATCCTCTACGGAAGCACTGTTGTGTCTAAAGTCATACTTTAGCTGCATTGGGCATGGTCTCACCCAGTTCTCGCTCCTGTAATACACGACCATATCAACATCTTATTGCGTTAAATACCGCAGAATGACCGATGACGCATCGTCGGCTATGCATTAAGTCCAACAAAGATATTGTGCTATCATTTGATGGCACAACGGAGGCCTTATGCAAACATTTTCTATCCGCGATCTGCGCGAGCGTACCGGCGATATCACACGCGCTGCCGAGTCCGGTGAAATGGCGGTCGTTGCCAAACATGGCGAACCGATCTTTTTGACAGTTCCATTCGACGAATTCCTGCTTCAGCATGGTGTCAAGGTGGATGTCGCTATCAAGCTGTTTGCAACGGATGTGCTGACACTTGCCAAGGCAGCGCGGTTTGCCGGACTTCCCCAGGAAGCGTTTATTGAAATTCTTGGGTCTATCGGTATTGCAGCGGTTAAGTACGATCCTGCTGAGCTCGATGAAGAGTTAAAACTGCTACAACAATGAAGCTTATTGTTGCTGATTCGAGCCCTCTTATTGCATTTGCGCGTTCCGACTACCTTGATCTGGTGCGGACTGTTGCCGGCACCATTCACGTCCCGCACACTGTGTGGCAAGAATGCGTTCACGATCTGTCCAAACCAGGGGCGCAGAAAATTCAACAAGCAGTCGCTAAAGGCATAATCACCCGTCTTGATGATCCTGAGCTCCCGACTTCGCTCGAAGTCACCCCGATTGATGCAGGTGAAAAGGCGGCTATTGCGCTTGCTCTGAAGCAGAACTGCCCTATCTTGCTTGACGAACGTCTGGGACGAATTGTCGCACGGCGACATAACCTTTCCGTGGTTGGCAGTGCCGGCATTTTGCTGACGGCAAAAAACCGTGGGTTAATTCCAGCGGTTGGTCCGATTCTGGATCAATGGATTAGCTTTGGTTACCGGCTTTCCAATGAGTTGGTCGCCGAAGTGCTACGCAGGGCAAACGAAGAACGCTAAGCAGACATACAGTTGAATCAGGTATTCTGTCGTACTGCTTAAAAGCGCTATTCCCTTTATCTGTGGCAGGCACTGATGCTCTATTGCGATGGCAGTGTGCCATCAAGATTGATGGCTGGGCAGCGGAACGTTCGCTACGTGTTGGCCCACATTGCAGAGCATCCAATCAACCGGATCGATCAGCTGCTGCCGTGAGATGTACCAATCACTTGGGTTTATCCCCTACCTTATCGTCGCGGTCCCAATTTTCATGCAAAATTGGTTGGCTAGACAGATCCCATACCATGGAGTGAAACTGGATATCGAACCACTCCTTGAACATCTTGAGGCTACGATTCTGCGGCCAATACGATTCATCGGTGAACTAGTCATATAGATACTGTTCGAAGAATGTCCTCCACCGACGCCAAACCCAACGCTGTGCTGCTTCGATGGATTCAATGCTACCTTGTTCGATGAGAAAGGCATCCTGATCCTCACGAAGCTGCGCAAGCGTAAGCTGCAATGGTTCAGGATCGACGCGTTGAATCCAGTCAAGCACGGGCTGCTTGGACATTAGGAGAATCATGCTGCGATTAATGGTAAAGCGAGGAGACTCATGCATGGCAGGCAGCCTAAATGAAAGCCTTCATTTTACGCTTCGACAAACATACCCCGTCTAGACAGACGGCCATCGATCGACGCTTACTTTGGGAACACTGCGCAACACGACGAGACGGGCGCTTGCGTAGAGCAGAACGATACCGAAAAGAAGATTGGGCGCGGCTGCAAGAGTTGGTCCGCCGACTGCATACAGTACATTCTCAAAATCGCACATTATGCGCCTGCCACTACAATCACGAGGGTAATGAAGAGCGCCGGTTAAGGTCTGGAGGCCAACGAATAAGAACCCTAACGCTAAAACCACGCCCTCATGGCATCAATCATACCGCTCCGGTGTACTCTCCTCTTGCTGGATAGTCATGAGCCACTGCGAAGTCGATTGCACTAACGAGATCGGAGAAGTTCGGGCGTGCAAACGGCATTGTCTGTACAGCGCCGTAGTAAAGCGTTCCATTTGGTCTTATCAGAAACACACCAGGCTCCGAAAACCGTGCCGGCTCCTCAATCCCAATGGATGTTTTTCCGCGGCTTTCAGATACGTACAGGCCCCATTCACGCGCCTTTTGTAGCGTAAGCCCGTAGCCTATTGGCAGTTTTTCGGCACGCACCTTTCCCACCATTGCGGCCGCCCGTTCCTCATTGTCCGATGAGATGGCAATCACCGCTACGCCACGCTGTTCGAATTCGGGCACAAGTCTCTCGAGTTCCGAAAGATATTTGGCGCAAATCGGGCAATGCAGTCCTCGATAGAAAACCACCATCGTGAACCGTGCTGCTGACCGGGTGGACAAGTCAAAGTGACCGTGCGCGACTGTCTCGACCGAAAGTGAAGGTACTGGTTGCCGTGGAATGAGCATGACGATTTCCTTTTAGGTATGGGAGAGAGTGTTATCTTCCTGTACCAACGGTGCTAGTATATTCAAAATCATTAGCTTATCGTTCAAAAATGCCTCAACTTCCTCGTCTTGACCGGTTGTCAGCCCTTCTCGAAGGAATAGCTCCTCAATTTTTTGTCAGACATGCCGGCAGGTTGTCTGAGGTCAAATTCTATGAGTCTGCGGAAGCGGCTTTTCTCCGCTTGCATCTCATCACAGGGGGTATCGCGAACCTCACTTTGGCAGGCGAAAGGGAACAATGCTTGTCGGCACCTGCTATTGCCGTGACACGTGGTGATACGGCTTATACCCTTAGCTTGGCCGATGGCGGAACGGATGCTCCGGTCGCCATGTGTGTCGAGGTTCATTTTGGCGGTCCGGTATCCGCGATTCTATTGGAAGCATTTGCAGTGCCTCTTATGCTGTCGCTTGAAGAAGCGGATCCGGAAATGGATTTGGTGATACGCCTTATTGCATCTGAGGTGTCCCAACCACGATGCGGACAGCCAGCCTTATTGTCAAGAGCTGGCGACATCTTGTTTATCGGATTGTTGCGTCATCTGGTCGCACAGCCTCGGACTGCATTTGGAATACTTAATGGGCTTTCCGATACGCGCATTGCTCGGGCACTCGTCGCTATCCACAGCGCTCCGCAGTTTCCCTGGACCTTGGAGACACTGGCACTGGAAGCTGGCATGTCCCGTACCGCATTCGCCGTTCTTTTTCGTGACACGATGAATTGCCCGCCAGGTGGTTATCTTGCGCAAGTGCGATTGGCAATTGCCCGTAAGGCCGTAACGAATGGATATAGATTGAAGCACGCGGCGAAAGAGGCCGGTTATGCCAGCACGACCGCGCTCTCCCGTGCGTTGGCGCGCCAATCCATCAGCAATTAGCGAGATACCACACTCTATTCCAGTGTCTGCTCTGGAGCATCAGCGCTGTCCACACTTTTGTCCAGTATTTGCCGATTCTAGAAGTCAGATCGCTAATGGCGAACGACCGGTATAGGTCCTCATTGGACATTTCGGATCGACTACTGACTGAAGTAACTCGGTAGAGTAAGGATGTGGCGCGGTAGTCTTAGGCTTGGCTTGTCCGTTTGCCGCTGCTTTCGCATTGCGGTGCCCTAGTAGCGTCTGCCATCTCCCCGT
>NZ_LMHZ01000061.1 GCF_001428545.1 Noviherbaspirillum sp. Root189 | reverse complement strand
GGCGGCGGTGGAATTGTCGGCGACGATCCTGCTGACGACGTCGGAATCGCAGGCGCCGATGAGTTACGGGATTTACCTGTACATGCAAAGCGTGGCGGGGCGCGGTCCGGGTGCGGCGATGGGGGTGCTGGCGGTGGTCATCGTGGCGCTGGGCACGTATGCGTCGCATGTGATCGTCGAGCGTACCTCGGCGCTGACCCGTTCGCGTCAGGTCGATGACGAAGAACCAACCGTACCAACAACAATAAAACCAATAGCTATATAACAGTAGCACCAACACTACCGGCTACGCCTCAGGAGACAAGTTCACATCATGAAGCAACTGAAAAAGATCGCAGTAGAGTGCAAGAACATTGGGCTGTCGTACGACGGCGGCAAGACGGAAGTCTTGAAAGACATCAACCTGCGCATTGAACCGGGCGAGTTCTTTGCGCTGCTGGGCCCGTCCGGCTCGGGCAAGTCGACGCTGCTGCGGCTGATCGCCGGCTTCAACCAGCACCAGCGTGGCGAGCTGCTGGTCGACGGCCGCGACATCACCGGCGTGCCGCCGCATGCGCGCAACATCGGCATGGTGTTCCAGAGCTATGCGCTGTGGCCGCACATGACGATCTGGGACAACGTCGCATTCGGCCTGGTCGAGCGGCGCGTCGACAAGGCAACCATCCGGCAAAAGGTGGGAGCAGCGCTGGAACTGGTGAGCCTGTCGCAGTATGCGAACCGGCGTCCGAACCAGCTCTCGGGCGGCCAGCAGCAGCGTGTTGCGCTGGCGCGCACCATCGTGATCGAACCGCAGGTGCTGCTGCTCGACGAACCGCTGTCGAACCTGGACAAGAAGCTGCCAGCAGCGTGTTGCGCTGGCGCGCACCATCGTGATCGAACCGCAGGTGCTGCTGCTCGACGAACCGCTGTCGAACCTGGACAAGAAGCTGCGCGTGCAAATGCGGCAGGAGCTCCTCTCATTGCAACGCAAGCTTGGCATTACCACGGTGTTTGTCACGCATGATCAGGAAGAAGCGATGACGACGGCCGACCGGATGGCGGTGATGGACAAAGGCATTGTGCAGCAGCTGGGTACGCCGGCCGCGCTGTTCGACTATCCGGCCAATCCGTTCGTGGCCAACTTTGTCGGCACCGCCAATCTCCTTACCGGCGAAATCAGACAGGTTGGTGGCGACCTGCTTCGTTTCAAGGCACCCGGTATCGGCGAGATCAATTTGCCGAAGCATCCGGATGCACGTTCGGGACCAATGGCCCTGAGTTTCCGTCCTCATACCATACGGATGACGGTCGGCGATGCGGTTCTTGACGGCGCGTACATCTGGCTCAACGGCCTGATTGAACATATCGAGTTTCTTGGCGAGTTCACACGTTACCGTGTGCGAGTTGGCAACATCGCCATCACGGCAGACCAGGCCCATTATTGTGGAATGGCTCCTTTTGCGCGCTCCACCTCGGTCCGTATAGGAATAGATACTTCACAAATCCGGTATTTACCGTTGTGAGAGACACTATGTGCAGAAATCGAAACCTGAAAATCGTCGCCACCTTAGGCGCATCTTCTGGCACGCCTCAGGAAATCAAAAGACTTTTTGATGCTGGAGCCGACGTATTCCGGATCGATTTGGCACGAGACAGCCGTAATGATCATCGAAAGCTGATCGAAGCGGTTCGTCAAGCGGAAGCAGAAATTGGCCGTCCGCTCGGCATCATGCTGGATCTGCAAGGTCCTACCATGCGTGTCGGCGGATTTCGTCAATCAGGTGTCGAACTCGTTACCGGACAGGGGTTTCGTTTTGACCTGTCGCCGGGATTAGGGGACCACAACCGGGTTTGTTTACCCTATCCTGCCATTTATGCATCGGCCCAGGTCGGAGGCGACGTATATCTGGAGGAGGGAGCAATTCGCTTGCGCATTGAGACCATCGGTGGGGATGCGATCCATACACGAGTTCTCTCCGGCGGACGCATTCATGATGGCCAGGAACTCAAGATTCCGCATGTACCGTTACACGATCCGGTGTTAACTGAAAAAGATCTCGACGATCTGTCTTTCGGCTTGTCTATAGGCGTCGAATGGATGGCGCTATCGCTTGTGCAAAGCAAACTGGATCTGCTGGCATTTCATCAGCAGATCGATGGAAAAGGAAAAGCCCGTGTCATTGCCAAGATCGAGTGCCGGGAAGCCTTGGAGCATTTGCAAGAAATCGTAGCAGCAGCAGATGCGGTCATGATCGTCCGCGAAGCACTCTCAGTCGAACTTCCGATGGAAGATGTACTGGTTACCCAAAGAGCGATTGTGCGCGAATGCCGGGCGCAGGGTAAACCAGTGATCGCGGCAACACAAATGCTGGATTCCATGGAACACCGGTCCGTACCCGTGGCCGCTGAAGCCAGCCATGTTGCGAGCGCTGTGTACGACGGCATAGACGCGGTCGTATTGTCCTCGGAAACCGCCAGCGGCAAATATGCGACCGAGGCTATTGCGGCGGTAGACCGCATTGCGCAACGCGTGGAGCGCGACGGAGGCCATCAGCGCTGCGGTGCGTGGAATAGCCGAACTCCTTCCCCTTTGTTTTACCGCTGCCTATACGTTTTCCGGTTCAACGTGTCTTGCGGTCGCCAAAGCGCGGCCGCGATCGCCCATACTGGGATTATCTCCGTCACTCGAAACGGCACGCATGTTGTCGCTGGTGTGGGGTGTCTATCCTATACATTCGGCTGCATCGCCAACGGTTGAAAACATGCTCGACGATGTATTTTGCGAGGCAAAAGAGGCGGGTTTCACGGAATCGGGCCGGCCGTTTGTCATTGTGGCCGGCATGCCGTTTGGAACGCCGGGATCGACCAATCTAATGCGCATCGCGTGGACATAAGCGGAAAGCAGGCATATCTTCTATGGAAATTTATCAGCTACGCACCTTTATTACAGTGGCCAAGCTTGGGCACATTACCAAGGCCGCTGATGCCTTGCATGTAACCCAGCCTGCCGTGACCGGCCATATCAAGGCGTTGGAGCAAGAACTCGGCATTACCTTATTCGATCGCGGGCATGGACGTATTTCACTGACAAAAGCGGGAGAGATCCTGCTCCCCGAAGTCGAAAAGACGCTCGGCGCCTTCAATGCGACGCTGGCCAAAGCGAAGGAGCTGAAAGGCGAAATCACCGGACGTGTATTGATCGGCACCGTCGGCGATCCGGACTTGCTCAGGCTTGGCAGCTTCCTCAATGGCTTGCTGACCGCTCTTCCGCTGCTGGAAATCAAAACACGATCGGGACTTGCCGCTTCCGTACTCGATGCGGTGGCATCCGGAGAAATCGCCGCAGGCTATTACATTGGAACCGTACATAACCCCGATGTCGCCAGCCTTGCGTTGCGAGGCGTCCGCTATCGTGTCGTCGCACCTAAAAGTTACAGTGACCGCCTTCCTGCCTGCGGTTGGGGAGAAATAGCAGGCATGCCCTGGATAGGCGCGCCGGAAAAAAGCCATGTACACCAGTTACTTGTATCCATGTTTGGGCGGCAAGGCCTTCGTCCCAACATCGTCATGGAAACGGATGAGCTGACCTCTCCGCATAGTCTCGTACGCGCCGGACTCGGTTTGTCGCTGATGAGAGAAGACCTTGCGCTTATTACGGCGGAAAAAGGAGAAATTGCCATCTGGAGCCATGCCGTGGTGGATACGCAACTCTCTTTCCTGTATCGCGTCGATGCCGAGTTTGACCCGGTGTTGGTTGGCATGCTGTCCATTCTGCGCGATACCTGGGGCGGGGTGTCTGTAGAGTAGACGCGCATTGATTTTTCATTCGTCTGTTTGAAAACTTTGTCCGCGAAGGAACCCTTGATGCGCGGGAGACCACTTACGATAAGCGTGGCCGGGTGTTGAACGGCGCGCATTTCAATGCGGGCTACCCATGAACCAAGACTTTAGATATCTGATCGAGGACTTTTGCAGGCAGTGCGGCATGGATAACCCGAACCGGGTCCTGGACGGCGGCACGCTTATCGTCAATCAGGTGGACTTCTCGCTCGTCCACAACGAGAAACTCAATCCAGCAGCCGTGATCATCTATGGCGATCTCGGAGAATTTCCGCCTGGATGCGGTGCTACACCGTATCTGAATCTGCTCGAAGCCAATATGGGCGTTGACGGCGAGCCCGTCTATGCCCTCTCTTATGATACCGGCCGCGGCGTGCTGACCGACCGCTACCCGCTCAACCGAAAGAGCGCTTCAGAGCAATTACGCGAGGTCCTGGTTCACCTGGCCGCGAAGATCGTCGAATGGCGCAAGGCTCGCGTTGCAACAGGAGCGCAACCCGGTTCTGCATCTCGCGGCTTGCCTGGACTGCAGGCTTCCTCTCTTCATCCAGCCCGTTCGCCGAAGCCCATTTTAAATGGAGCGATATCGTCCGGAGCACCGTCCATAAGGCAGTCAGCAGACAGCTCTCTTATTGCAGCCCGCCCGATGGACGAGCGCGTCACTCAATTAATCCAGGCCTTTTGCACACTGGCAGCGCCACCCGATCCGGCACTTGTTGTCCTGGGCGAATCAGTTACCGTGGACGGCATTATGTTTTGGCTGACGTGCAAGGAACAGCAGGGAAGTCCATTACTGCGGGTTCGCTGCGATTTTGGTGAACTGCCAGGTGAACGTCTTGCGGATGCTTGCAAGACATTACTTACGATGAACTGGTATCTGTATAACGGAATAGATCCCGCTTTTTCTATCTGCCCGAAAAGCGCGCGCGTGTTGTTTGAAAAAAGCTACTCGCTGGAGACGCTCACGCCGAACATCCTGCATCGTACGCTGACCGAGCTTGCTGCGAAAGTGGGTGAATGGCGCCTGGTGCATTTCCTTGAGCCTTTACCGGCGTCACGCAAGTACAGGCCGGAATGGGCGAAGCAACAATAGGCAAGGCCAATTTTTAAAACAGGAAATAAATATGCCACCTCCAAATTTCAATAGAGTATGCAGCCAATTTGTTAGCGCGTTCTCACGCGAGCCCCGACGCGATCAGAGTGCGGCCAATATCACACATGGCACAGGGACCGGACCACGACCGGGAAACCCACCATGGACCCAATTCCGCAGATTATTTGTTGATCTGGTTCTTTGCCGGCAAAGCGCTACAGACAATTTCAGCGAGCCGCAAACATCTACGACGAGTTCATCTGCATCGATCTCGTCATCAGCAAGGTTGCCGGAGAGGGCTACGGAATTGCCGCTTCCTGACACGAGCGCTGCCGAATGTTTCGACATTATCAGGGAACTCTCCCCCTACAAATCCTTCATGGAGGATGACCGCAGGGTGCCGAAGCACCTACGGGAGACGCTAAAAACAGAACTTAGCAGTGCTGTGAAACTACTAAAGGACGGACCATTAATCCTTGGAGAAGACCATACCCAGCCGGCCGCGCGGGCGCTTCTAGCCGAGTTAATATTCAATGGACAAGTAAAGAACCTTTTTCTGGAACTGGGAAGCCTGGAATTGGACATGTTTGATAACCGGCCCGGCACGCACGGGAAACATGTAAGTGATCATCTGCGGGGGATGGCGGAGAAGAGTCAACCGCTCTCAGACAGTCCTTTATGGATAGGAGAAGTTGCACCGTTCTTAGAAATGCTTGACGACCGCCATAAAAACACGATTGGCATGGTGGAGGTAATCGAAATTGCCACCACCTCTGGAGTAAAGGTTCATTGGGTCGATAATGCGATCGAAAGTAGTCCCTCATCATCAAGAGGCATGCGCAACCGAAATAAAGTAATGGCGGCCACAATCATCGAACGTGGCGGTAAAGACGCTGGTTCAGTACTTCTTGTCGGCGCTGCGCATACCAAGAGTGATCGCTCCGGCGGTGCACCGATGCAGGGAATCCTTGGACTGGACGATGACAGGGTAAAAGATCTTAGCTCGCTTGGCCGAAAGGGAAGCAGCGCGGTAGGCTAGTAGGTATTCCTAGGCCGCGCCAAAAAGCTTGTCGATGTCGACCTTATGCGGCAGTTCGATCCAGGAAAATATTCACCGTCTGGCCGGATTGCCTTGGTACGATGTGGGAAGGAGAGCACCACTGCTTGGATAATGGCGCTCTGCCGCATGAACCGAGTAGCCGCAGTTGACGCAATTGCTTGTCATAACTGACTTTGACCAAATAATCGACAAGTGCGACTTGAGTCGGGGCCGATGCGGATTGCGTCCAGATGAACTTCAATCTTGCTACGTCTTTGTGATTTTTCCCGGGATTGCCCCGCAGACCCGATGCATTAAGGAATTGATGGGACTGGAAAAGAATACGTACAGGCCCTAATTCATTCGAATTTAAAGTGTTTATCGGCCAACGTCCAGAGGGTGAGCGGGTCAATTTCCGTTTTGTCTGCTTGTGACGATGAAGTTTCTTCGCGTTGACCGTTATTCAGGGTATTGAGGGCTGGGATTCGTAGTGGGGGCTGTTAGCCAAAGTGTTTCCACACTCGCATTGCTTATTCAGACAGATGCTGAGTCAGCCGCTCCACCTTCCACCAGGCAGGAAGCAAGCCAAGCACTTCCGGACGGGCGAAGCGATCATCAATCAGATAAACGTAGCCTCTGTCAGATTGCGTACGGATGACTCGTCCGGCTGCCTGCACCACCTTCTGG
>NZ_LMHZ01000060.1 GCF_001428545.1 Noviherbaspirillum sp. Root189 | reverse complement strand
CCGCGGCTGAAGGAGAGGCAGCATACGCCGGCCGGGGTGCTGTCGGGCGGAGAGCAGCAGATGCTGACCTTGTGCCGCACGCTGATGGGCGACCCGGACCTGATCATGATCGACGAGCCGACCGAAGGGCTGGCGCCGAAGATCGTGGAACTGGTGGGCGAGTACCTGAAGGAGTTGAAGAACCGGGGCATTTCGGTATTGCTGGTCGAGCAGAAGCTGGCGATTGCGATGGAGATTTCGCAGCGCGTGTACGTGATGGGGCACGGCTCGATTGTGTTCGAGGNGAGTACCTGAAGGAGTTGAAGAACCGGGGCATTTCGGTATTGCTGGTCGAGCAGAAGCTGGCGATTGCGATGGAGATTTCGCAGCGCGTGTACGTGATGGGGCATGGCTCGATTGTGTTCGAGGGCACGCCGGATGACCTGCGCGGCAATGCAGCGATTCGCAAGGAATGGCTCGAGGTCTAGCCGACGGGACGCTGTGAATGGTTTTCGTGCTGTTTTAAGTTTCAGACAAAGCAACGGAACGTTAAGCTATTGAATCAGAGCTTCACGTCACGAACGATGGAACGATTGATCAAGTACGTGATGCGCCCTTGACTGTGAACGATGAAGCGTTCATGAATTTTATGAGGCACGCCGTGAAGGAAACGTACGACATTGCAGGTGCCATCATCCGCAATCGCTACGGTCAAATGGAAAAAAGCCTATTCCGTTGGTACGTCCATGGGACGAAGTAAGGTAAATCAAGACAATTTTAGATGGTGTGCTTAACAATGCACCACGGTAAAAACCTTGTAAGAGGGGTGGCTTGCTGCCTTTGGTTCTTTACGAATGCATGTGGGCTTGCAAACGTCAATTTTACAATCTAGAGCGATTTAGCAGGTGTCTCCTCCACTACACGTTAGTGGTGTTTTACTTCGTCAGGGAACACCCTGACGAAGTACTTTTGTGTTTTATTGAAATTGCTCTGTCTTTATCATGAACTCTGACCCAAAACTGCCAAGGACGACGGAGAATTGGTGTCTCGCTCGCTGCTTGTGCTTATATGTGGGCGCGATTCTGCGGTCGCAACCTTATCTGATTGCCCTTAATAATAGAAAGAGATAATCATTATGAGCCTCCTAAATTTGCTACACCCAGCGCCTGGCCTAAGAGTCCTCGTCACAGCTGGCGCCAGTGGAATTGGCGCCGCAATTGCACGCGCTTTCTCCGAAGCCGGGGCAAGAGTACATGTCTGCGATGTCGATCGGACCGCAGTCGAATCATTTACGCGCGCACATCCTGATATTACTGTGACTGTGGCAGACGCATCCGTCTCAAACGATGTTGATCTTGTGTTTGACGACCTAAATGCTTCACTAGGTGGGCTAGATGTACTGGTGAATAACGTAGGTATTGCGGGTCCAACTGATCCGATCGAGAACATTACCACCGCAGACTGGGAACGCACTGTTGCTGTGAATGTAAATAGCCAATTTTACTTTGTGCGCAGAGCAATTCCACTACTGAAGCTTTCTGAGAGGGATCCCTGTGTGATTGCAATGAGTTCCGTCGCAGGTAGATTGGGGTATGCCTATCGTTCTCCATACTCAGCGTCGAAGTGGGCAGTTTTGGGACTTACGAAATCATTGGCAATTGAACTAGGGCCGCAAGGAATTCGAGTAAATGCGATCCTCCCCGGTGTTGTAGAGGGTGATCGGATGAACAGCGTCATACAAGCCAGAGCAGTTGCAACGGGAGTTAGCATGGACACTATGCGGGAGGAATATTTACGTAAAATTTCACTCCGCAGAATGGTAACGCCAGATGATATAGCTGCGATGACGGTGTTCTTGAGCTCTCCGGCGGCGCGCAATGTAACAGGCCAAACGATAAGCGTTGATGGAAACGTTGAATATCTATAATTGATACAACTCAATGCTGGCGGTCCGCCTTATATGGAATAAGTATGGAACAAAGGTCTATTAAAGTTCATATCCGCGCTTGGCTACGGAAACGCCAAGCGAACCCTGCACCACTGCCGAGTATGGACCGCATCCAGCTAGACGTGGGATGGAAAGAGCATAAGTCGGTTCAGGAGGCCTGTCCTGCAACAAGAACACAGATCGCCCCGGATAGAGAGTATCAACGATGAAGTAGGAAATTTTCGAAGGCAATACCGCCATCGTGTTCCATGGGATAACTAGAATAGCTAGGAGTTCAACGAGCGGCATTAGGTTTAGTGATGTGCCCCCAATAAAGAGTGCCAGCCGGGATCTAGTAAAGTTCGTTTTTGACCCTGCACCGGAATTAGGACCACGCCTACGTAGAAAAATCCGGCTGTTGAGGTAAGGCGGATTTCCTGCAAGCCCTTGCCTGGCGGGCAAATTCGCACGGGGTTAGCCAGTCCAGCGCACTATGGGGACGAACTTCATTATAGTCCTGCGCCATGCTTCGATTTTGTCTCGCGCATCCTCCAGGGACAGAAACCAGTTGGCGTTCAGGCACTCCTCACGGAAGCGGCCGTTGAAGGATTCGATGTAGGCAGTGTCCGTCGGTTTACCAGGGCGGCTGAAATTGAGTGATACCTTGTGTTCATAGGCCCACCTATCGAGCACTTTTGCAATGAATTCCGGCTCATTATCTACAGAAATGGAAACAGGGGCTGCGCGTCGTGCACACAACGTCTCCATGACTGCTAGACATGTTCACCACGAATGCTTGCATCAACGTGGATCGCCAGGCATTCACGTGTGAAGTTATCCATGACTGTAAGCGTGCGTAGCCTTCTGCCATTGAATAACGCATCAGATACAAAATCCATGCTCCACGCCTGATTCATCGCATCAGCCGGTGCCTTTGGTTGTCGTGTCTGCGTGCTCTTATGCCTTCTCGGCCGCTTACTACGCAGGGCCAGCCCCTGCAACGAGTACAAACGATAAACTCTTTTGTGATTAATATGCCAGCCTTCCCGCTGCAGAAGGTCTTAACTATTCCATCTGATCTCGCTCGTTCCGTAATCGGTTCAACATGCTGGGCGATGACAAAGTGAAGTTTATCAAATGCAATTTTCCACAAAAAACGAGGAGACTTCAGTCTTCAATATTCGGGAGATTCATACCAGTCGTCGTTCGTACCTTTACCGAATACCCCACTGTATGGTCAGCAATTCATGCTGAAATGTCCTCAAACCAGCCGGAGATGTCCTGTTGCCATCTTTTCCTTGAGATGGCTGCATATTTATGATTGCAGACAGGATGATCGTTAAATCAGAGTCTTCGTTTTATGTATCTTCGCGTCGGCTGCCGTTAAGGATGGGCGTTCGGCGCAAGTAGTTTGGCTTCTTATGTTAGCGACGCTTGTACGCTTGAGCTCGAAATCTGCGAGGGCAGCAGAAGAGGCTTCCTCGATTGAACTGGACCGATAAAAAAGGAGGTGCGAATAGAAATCCTATCCATGTAACTTCTATCGCGGCTAGTACGTGCGTCCGATCCCACTCGAAGTGGTGCCGCGTAAAGCCGTTATTTTCTATTTCAAGAAAAAATCTAGGAGCGAGACTTGAACATTATACGAATCCAGGCATCCAGCATGTCAATTATTGCCGCGGCAATCGCCGGAATAGGATTGGCCGCATGTGGCGGCGGCGCAGGTGAAAACATTAGTTTCAGTGCTCCTCAAACATTTACGCAGGCGTCCGTGCCCTGTGTAAATCTCAAGGGCATGACGATCGCTGCCGCATCCATCGGGCTTCCTACCACCGGTGCAGTGGTGACGAACGCTCAGGTCATTCCTGCCGCAGGAGTCGGGACGACGGCAGTTGGAGAGTATTGCAAAGTAGAAGGGGAAATTAATCCAGTCGATCAGACCGCGCCGAAGATTAAATTCCAGGTCGGTCTGCCAACCAGCTGGAACAAAAAAGCACTTATGTATGGAGGTGGGGGAAACAACGGCACGATTCCCGATATAGCAGGAAACTACGCGACAAATACTTCCACCCAGCCTGTTCCACTCGGTCGCGGGTATGCCGTCTTTGGCAGTGATTCCGGCCATCAGGGCAAGAACGACGGTACCATTGACCCGGTACGTGATGCGTCATTCGCGGTCAACGACGAAGCATTGAGGAATTTTACCGGCGAAGCTCTCAAGAAGACCCGTGACGTGGCCGGAGCAATCATTAAGGCACGTTATGCTACGGCGCCGGAAAAAGTGTATTTCGTCGGTGGTTCCACCGGCGGGCGCGAAGCACTGCTATCCATTAGCAATTGGCCGCAAGACTTCGAGGGAGCGATCGCAGTGTATCCTGCCTGGGATTCGGTGGCGCTCAATCTTGCCGTAGGACGACTGGGCCAGGAGTTCGCAAAGCCGGGCGCATATGTTAGCGAGCAGAAGCGTGACGCACTTTATAAAGCCGCCATCAACACCTGTGACGGGCTCGACGGTGTAGCCGACGGTGTGATCAGCAATAATGCCGCATGCAACACGACATTTGACCCGTTGACTGCCACGATTGACGGTACTACCCCGCTCCGGTGCGCAGGCGGTGCAGACACGGGAGATAACTGCTTGTCTGATGTGCAGATCAATGCTTTCAAGACGCTCAATTCCCCGCGAGACTGGTTACCCGGGATGGAATGTTTGGGGCGGGGACTATGGCACTTCGAGCGCTCCTGCTGCCCTTAAACCAACATTGCAGCTGGTGGGCCTTGGCAATGTGGCTCCCGGGTATCCATTGCCACCGGTGACAGCGACTACCTCGCCACCGTCCGGCGCCACATTCTTCGACCAGTGGGTAAGGAATGCCGTTACACGGGACCAGAATTTCAACTGGCTGACGCTCAATCCCGTTAGTCCTGGTGCGTGGCAGTCGCGTATCGTAGCGCTGTCGGGCCTGCAGGAAGCCACCAAGACGGATCTCTCGGCGTTCCAGGCCAAGGGAGGAAAACTGCTGATTATCCACGGCACACATGATGTACTGGTGAGCGCGCGGTCATCACAACAGTATATGAAACGTCTGCGTGCCACCATGGGCCTCGAGAAAGTCGCAGGTTTTGCGCGGTACTATGAGGTTCCAGGGTTTAACCATGTCGTCGGTACGGCATTCCATCCACTTTGGAGTTCCCTAAGTGCGTTGGAGGACTGGGTAGAGAAAGGTGCAGCGCCAGTTAATCCGGTTGCGACCGACGGGGTTGGAGTACCAGGTCGTACGCGTCCCCTCTGTGAGTTCCCGGCCTGGCCAAAATATAAGGGCAAAGGAAATGCAAACTTAGCGATGAGCTTTACCTGTGCGACGGAATAGAAGCAGCCTGTCTATCAGGTAACGTCTATATCGTCACAGCAAACCGTCCACCTTCCAGTGGACAGTTTGCTTTTATTGATGGAATCCTTTAATTGCCCGTTACGGGACATCGGACCGTGTGGAATTGCTGCAGCATCGTTCGCGCTGAAGCAAACTTTCCATCTGAGGGAATTCCATTTTCGTTATTTATGAACATTGGAGGCCCAGACCGGACTCGACCAATATTCCAAGAATTTAGACAACATTTGATGTCAAGAAGCGTCGATCTGAACGATATTCGTACCTTTACCAGAGTTCGGGCACTTGGTTGAAATGTAAGGTAACCACTGCGGAGAGAGCTGGATGCAGCGTCGGGCGGGCGAGTCGCGATCGCATCTAAGGCGGAAATGACTGCTTGTTCTTGTATAGCAGACGTTCAAGAAATCTAACCGACTGGCAGCAACGGGTCGATTCTGCGACGGTGGGCACTGAATCGGTAATGACTGCTTCTGATTCAAAACCGGCCGTAGTCGCTGTGTCTTGAGATGGGATGAGGGCCACCATTATGTGGTGTCTGGAATGCCAAACGGGTTATTTCCAGTCTGATTGAGATCAGCAAGGTAGCTCTCATCGAGCTCCTTGTCGGCTTTGACGGCAATTCAACATTATTCGGTACCGTCCGGAGCGGTATCGAACGCTTCTCGAAAAAATCGAATCAGGCTAGCCGAAAATTGAGTTCAGCACGTTACTTCGTTGACTCAATCGCCAGCATCTCACTGATCCGATGGCGGGCAAACGGATCGGCACTATCGACATAGCGCATCGCCGAATGCACATCCTTCCAGCCAACGTATTCCATCAACGTTTTGATGTCCCAGCCATTGGGTAAGCGCCTAGCCAAGTCACCTTGAATCACACCGAATGGATCAGGAAGATGGCGTCCACCAAACTTACTTAGGTGGACGCTATGGAACATAAGACA
>NZ_LMHZ01000059.1 GCF_001428545.1 Noviherbaspirillum sp. Root189 | reverse complement strand
GAACCAACCAGCTGGCCTTCCTGGTCGCCCTTCCATACTGTCGGTGCATACGCTGTCGGATGCGCAACGCCATCAATGTTCTTGCCCCATGGTGCGGCGCCGCCTGCGTAYGCTTCCATGACATCCATCTCGGGACGACGGCTATCRATGTGGTTGAACAGCCAGAATGCAGGCCATGTGCCTTTACCAACCGGCAGCTTGGCTTCGATCTCGAAGTAACCATAGGTCTGGTAGTACTTGCCATCGGTGTCCACAGTGCGGTTGAAGAACTTGCCCGATGCATCACGCTGCGGCCAGATCTTCAGCTTGCCGTCTTCTACCGTGTAGTTCTTGGTCGCGTTGGATGTCTCGTACCACATGTGGTCATTCCACAGGTTGGTGTTATAGCTATTGAACTCTTCCGTGAAGGTCAGCGAGTAGGCGCTGGCGTCCTGGCCAAACGGTGACATTGCTGCAGGTGCGGGGGCCGGTGCCGGTGCGGGGGCAGGCGCAGGCGTCGGAGTTGGGGTTGGGGCCGGTGCAGGCGCTGGAGCAGGCGTCGGCGAAGTCGTAACGGTCGTGGCTACGTCGCATACTTTATTAGCACCAGGATTTGGGTCGCCGAAGACGTTGTTATTACAGGCGATCGAACCGGTTGCAGTACGTGTCGCCCATTTATCATTCAAGCCATAACGAACTTGTTTGGTGCCACTGAAGGTGCATGTCCCATACTCGGACGCACAACGGGTCCATGTCGTGGGTGCGGGAGCCGGTGCAGGTGCGGGTGCGGGTGCGGGCGCAGGTGCGGGCGCAGGAGCCGGCGCCGTAACTGTCGTCGCCACATCGCATACTTTGTTTGCACCGGGATAAGGATCACCAAAGACATTGTTATTGCAGCCGATGGAACCGGTTGCCGTGCGTGTCGCCCATTTGCCGTTCAAACCATAGCGAACCTGTTTGGTGCCGCTAAAGGTACAGGTGCCGTACTCCGAAGCACAACGCGTCCATGTAGTGGTGGTAACTGGTGCTGGTGCTGGTGCTGGTGCTGGTGCTGGTGCAGGAGCTGGTGCAGGAGCTGGTGCAGGAGCCGGTGCAGGAGCCGGTGCGGGTGCCGGCACTGGCGTTGTCGTCGTTGCGTACTCGCAGATCTTGTCGGCGCCTGGATTTGGATCACCGAAGACATCGTTGTTACAACCGATGGAACCAGTTGCGGACCTGGTGGCATATTTACCATCGAGTCCGTAGCGCACCTGTTTGGTGCCACTGAATGTACATGTTCCATATTCTTCCGCACAGCGAGTCCAAGTCGTTGTGCTGACCGTGGTCTCTGCCATCATGAGGCTAGTACTTGTTTCGGCCGATGCAGTGTCGACCGACGTGCCGCTTGAACCGCCACCACAGGCGGCAAGCAGGACTGCGGCCGCAGCGCAGGAGGCTGCCGATATAGAATTCCGATGAAATGACAGACTTAACAAAATAATCCCCTCTGATGTAGACAAAAATCGTGCTCGTAAGCAACAAGACTTTCTTCAGAGCATTTCCATGAGGAAATGGTTCCAGGAAACTTTGAAATTTTTATGCCTGTTTCAGTCTGTAACAAGTTGGTCTGTAATTTCTACGCCGGGATACGCCGCGTGAAGACGGATTAAACCTGCACACGCGATCTTCCATACTGCGCAGGGGTACTTTGAATGGCCGTGTCAAAAGAAAAAGGCACCGTTACGGTGCCTTGAATTAACTGCGTCGGAAGCGGGGTGCTTGCCTCACTCTGTGCCGGCAATTTACCGCTGGTGTTATTCGCGCATAAAACGCTTCATTTGCCACGCGCGAACGTAATTGATTTCGAATGAATTCGCTTTGCCTTGCGGTGTGCTGTCGTCCGGGTCGCCACTCGAACTGCCGAACCAAAGATCAAGCATGATGTACATCTGATCCGTCATCTTCGCTTCCACCGTATGCAGCTTCTTGCCGTCGAAGTAAAAAGTCTGCCGATCGGGCTCCCACTTAACCGCATACTTATGAAAGCTCGCCGATAAATCTTTCTTTGCCTGGTGCTGGTATTTGCCCGCCTCGACGCCTTCATCAAGCCACACGGTCGCACCATAGGAAGTAGGCCGTGACACGCCGTCGGCATCGGTATATCCCCATGGATCTTCGCCCCCGGCATAAGCTTCCATCACGTCGATCTCAGGCCGCCGCTTGTCAGGGTGTGCAAACAGCCAGAATGCGGGCCAAGTCCCCTTCCCGCGTGGCAGCTTTGCCTCGATTTCAAAGAAGCCATACCGTTGCTCGAATTTGCCGTCGGTGTCGATAGTCCGGTTGAAGAATTTTCCGCTCGCATCGCGCTGCGGCCATATTTTCAACGTGCCTTTCTCTACCGTGTAGTTCTTGGTTGGATTGGGCTTCTCGTACCAGATATGGTCGTTCCAGACCTGCGGATTAAAATGATCGAACTCGTCCGCAAAAGTGAGGACAAATTCGGCAGCGTCCTGGCCGTAGGGTGTTCTTACGGCAGTTTGTTTGGACTTCGACAGTTTGGCGGCTGCCAGGAGTGTTTGCTGGCTGAATGCGGGTTCTTCACCGCAGGCTGAAAAGCCAAATACAGCAAGCGACCCAAGTAAGGCCGCGCGCAGTAGATATTTATTGGTCCGCATCGTATTGTCACCTTTCATTCCTGATGACGATCGCTTCAGGCCGCCTTGCTCGGCGCGTGGAAACCTGTTGGATTCGTACTCTGCCAGCGCCAGTGGTCGGCACACATTTCTGTGAGCCCCTTTTTGGCGCTCCAGCCAAGAATACGTCTTGCATTCGCCGGATCCGCATAGCAGGTCGCGATATCGCCAGGGCGACGTGCAACCAGTTCATAAGGGATACGGCGTCCACTCGCCTTTTCAAAGGCGCTCACCATCTCCAGTACGCTGTAACCCTGGCCGGTACCAAGATTGAGCGTAAAGCTTCGGCCCGAACGGAACAGTTCCGCCAGTGCTGCGAGGTGCCCCTGCGCGAGGTCGACGACATGGATGTAATCGCGCACACCGGTACCGTCGGGCGTCGGATAGTCGCTGCCGAACACCGATAACTTTTCGCGCCGACCCACGGCTACCTGCGCGATGAATGGCATCAGATTGTTGGGAATGCCGCGCGGATCTTCTCCGATCAAACCGCTTGGATGGGCGCCGGCGGGATTGAAATAGCGAAGCGCGCCAATTGCCCATGACGGA
The DNA here is from genome assembly GCF_001428545.1 of Noviherbaspirillum sp. Root189. Classification (GTDB taxonomy): domain Bacteria; phylum Pseudomonadota; class Gammaproteobacteria; order Burkholderiales; family Burkholderiaceae_D; genus Noviherbaspirillum. Next base: position 2,801 of record NZ_LMHZ01000059.1, on the reverse strand, counting down.
TCAGATTTGCCAAGGTCTTCCAGGATCTCTTCGACCATCAGCTTGGAACGCCCATAAGGATTGGTCGTCGACAGCCGCGCGCGCTCGGTAATCGGCACAGTCTCCGGGTCGCCGTACACGGTCGCAGATGAACTGAAAAGGAAATTCTTCACTCCTGCTTCGCCCAGCGCCTGCAGCAGCGTTACCGTGCCGCCTACGTTGTTTTCAAAATAGGCCAGTGGGTTGCTGACCGATTCGCCCACTGCCTTGAGACCTGCAAAATGGATCGTGGCATCAATGCGGTGCGTGCGCAGCAAGGCATTGAGGGCGAGCCGATCGCGGATATCCGCTTCATAAAACGGAATAAGTTGCCCCGTGATTTTTTCGACGCGCTTGAGCGATTCGGGAGAGCTGTTACACAGGTTATCCAGTGCGACGACGGAATAACCAGCGGACAAAAGCTCTACGCAAGTATGTGAACCGATATAGCCTGCGGCGCCGGTAACAAGAATGGTTTTAGGTGTCGTCATGTTCAGTTGGGGAGACGCCTGGTCTTTCAGTGTCTCTCAATAAGATCCGGAATCTGTCAGCCGGCGCGGGCGCAACCGCGGCAACGGTCAGGCTTGCGTTCCCACTGCTGCGTGAGCGCGTCGGGAAATGGGCGACCCTGATTTTCAAGGGCGTCGTCCATGCTTGCCGCCGACTGGATGAATGAATATTGGTGTGGAGCTTAGGCCGCCTCCATGGTGACGTCGACGCTGGGACGCTTTACTGCGCGCACCAGATGTTCAGACAATCGAAACGCCAGCGCAGCCAGCGTGATGGTCGGGAAGTTGGCGCCGCAGGTCGGGAACACCGAGCTACCCGCCACGAACAGATTGCTCATGCCGTGTACCTTGCAGTTGCGGTCGACCACACCTTCCTTCGGTGAATCATGCATGCGCGTCGTACCCATGTGATGCCAGGTACCTTCCAGATCGTTCGGCCACTTCTTGCCTTCGATCGGCGGATCCAGATCCACTTGTGCAACACCGCTGCGGCGCATGTCGTCGGCAAGAATCTGCAATGTGCGATCAAAGGTACGCTGCACTTTCGATGTCAGCTTCCAGTCGACCCGCACGCGATTCATGCCGAGCTGGTCCTTTTGCGACGGTGACAGCATGACGCGGCTGTTCGGATCTGGTTCCGGCTCCACGATCAGCTGGAACTTCACGCCCTGGATCAGCCAGCGTGGCTGGAACAGGCGCGTATAGCCATAGCCCAGAGTATCCACCGGATGGGTGGCCATGGTAAGAATGTCCCTGGTCAGGCTCCAGTCCTGCTGATCTTTTTGCAGCAAGGCTTGCTTGATGCGGAACAGCGCCTGGGCGCCCTCGCTGCCTTCGCCAGGAAATACCGAGTTGAACCATACGCGCGCATTCAGGATGCCTTCCTCTTGCATGACTTCCGGTGTCAGCGCGAACTGATGCGCGACATGCGTACCATGCGCTGCAACCGCGGCGTTCATGTAGTGATACTTCACGTCGGATAGCTTGTTGCGGCTCCATTCCTTTGTAAAGCGGATATTGCCGGTCAGCAGACGTGGATGATCCATGAAGAAGCGACCCACCAGGTCATTGCCATTACCAAGGCCTGCAGCCTGTACCTTGTTTGACGCAAGCAGCAATCGTGCATTCTCAATGCCGCCGGTTGCCAGCACGTAGAAGCGTGCCTTGACTTCCATATACTTGCCGGTCAGCGTCGCAACCTGGATGCGGGACACGGTCTGCGCCGAATGATCGGTATCGATATTTGTCGCGTTCGCATACAGGTAGACGCGAATGCGTTTTGAATTCTTGAGCGTCTCGCGGTACATCTTGCCGAAGCGTGCCGGCGGGCTGAACTGCGAAATCGTGTCACGTACTTTGCCCGACACCAGCGGCATACGGCGCACATCCGGGCGGCCGATCGAGCGCTCCCAAAAGTCCGGATCAAAGTTGTTCGGGCCCAGCTTGAGCAGTGCGTGCGTACGGTCGTAGTACGGCATTAGTTCGTTCAGGCTGAAAGGCCAGCCACTGTGCGAAACCCAGTCGCGTTTCTCAAAATCCCAGGGATCGAGCGGGCGGCACCATCCCCCCCAGCAGTTGCTGCTGCCACCAAGGAAACGGCTGCGACTGCCGTCCGCAAAGTTATAGCGCCACTCGCCGACATCTTCACCACGATACAAGTCGCGCGTGTTGTCATCGGGTTTGAAGCCGCCGCTTTCCAGCAACACCACGTCAATCCCCTGTTTGTCGAGTTCCATGGCGAGTGTGATGCCGGCGACACCGCCACCGATGATACAGACCGTGCCTTCAGCCACGGTGCCTTGTTCAACTTGTCGCGTATCGATAAACATTGTTCTTGTTTTCCATCCAAAAAAGTTTCCCTTATGGCTGCCGGTGAAACGTGCGCTTGTCACGCTGTCCCGTTCACCGCGCCAACCTGCCCTGCCATAACCGGTCTTGTTCAACCATTACCGATCGGTCGAGCTTCTCTTGACTTGCCCATATGCAGCGGGCTGTATTCAAGATAGATTGCATTCCGTTACATCACCTTGACCTACATTAGAAACTCTTCATCGCGTGTATCAACACGACCCTGTTGCATCAAAAGGGCAACACGGCATCTGGCTTGGCGGCCAGGATGGCTTGCTTGAATTCGTTTTGAATGCGCTGCAGCGCCGCTTCGGTTTCTCCTTCAAAACGCATCACCACCACCGGCGTGGTGTTGGATGAACGCGCCAGTCCAAAGCCATCCGCATATTCGACCCGCAAGCCATCGATGGTGACGATCTGCTCGGC
>NZ_LMHZ01000058.1 GCF_001428545.1 Noviherbaspirillum sp. Root189 | reverse complement strand
CGGTGACCGGCCGAACATTCTGGTGTATTCCCGGCTGAACTGCGAGGAGCTTTCGTATCCCACCTCGAAAGCGACTTGGCTCAAGAGTTTGCCTTTGGACAAGATCAACCGTCGTGCTTCTATCAACCTTAGCTGCTTCTGGAACTGCAGTGGGGACAGCGATGTGATAGCACGGAAGTGCTGATGGAATGCTGCTCGGCTCATACCAGCCGCCGCCGCTARGCGCTCAATATGCACCGGCTGGGCGTAGTCAGCACGCAGGATCGCGACAGCACGTGCAATGCGCCTCACATGGCTATCGGGCAGGCCTAGGTTGCGGACTGCGTGTCCTTGGCAGCCCAGCAGCAACCAATGATGAATCTCCCTGATCAGGCCATTCTTGAGCACCGCCAGCGATTCCGGGCGGTCCAGCAGCATCACCAGCCGGCGTAGGGCATCGCACAGATCGCCGCTGGTGTCGTGCGCGGCCTGTGATGAAGATGCTACGGGCTCGCTCAACACTAGATCCGTAATCACGTTTGGATCCAAGTCGAGAGCCAGCGCTAGATAGGGACTGGCAGCGCTGGCCTGACTGATGCGACTGGCAGTCGGCACATTGCCGGTCACGATTAAAGTCTCTCCATTCGCGTATGACGACACACCGCTGCTTAACGAGACCTGCTTGCGCCCCTGCAGTACCAAGCATACCAACGGATTCACCACGGTGTGCTCCACCTCGCTCGGTGTCGTACGCTGGAACAGGTAAAAGCCTTGGACAGGTGTGGCCGTCACGCCGTCCACCTGGGAGTGGGCACRTGTGTAGCGAAGGAGCGCATGCTTCAGTTCGTCGACCATGGTGAATTTAAACATGTCCGGCTACCCACGCCAACAAGTTCAGACGATTAGGCAAGAAATATCGACGTTCGAGCATAGGTCAAGGGAGGCCGAGCACGATACTACTCGCATTCAATCAGGAGACTCACAGATGACCCATCCGCCAATTAATTCGCACCGCCCTACACCGGAAACTGTTCACGCAYCGCATCGCGGAGTGGAGGTTCTTGGAGAACAAGGAGCTGAAGGCCGCAAGGCATTCTTCATCCGGATCGAAGCCCGCCCGGGCCAAGAGGATGCCGTAATACAGATGCTGCGTGACATTCGGRCTTGCGTCGAGGACGAGCCTGCCACGGGCCCGTGGTTCGCCGTCCGGTTTTCACAGTCCAGCTTCGCCATTTTCGAAGCATTTCCCGATCTGGCGGGGCGCCAGTGGAAGAGACAGATAATGACTTTAGGTCAAGGGAGGCCGAGCACGATACTACTCGCATTCAATCAGGAGACTCACAGATGACCCATCCGCCAATTAATTCGCACCGCCCTACACCGGAAACTGTTCACGCAYCGCATCGCGGAGTGGAGGTTCTTGGAGAACAAGGAGCTGAAGGCCGCAAGGCATTCTTCATCCGGATCGAAGCCCGCCCGGGCCAAGAGGATGCCGTAATACAGATGCTGCGTGACATTCGGGCTTGCGTCGAGGACGAGCCTGCCACGGGCCCGTGGTTCGCCGTCCGGTTTTCACAGTCCAGCTTCGCCATTTTCGAAGCATTTCCCGATCTGGCGGGGCGCCARGCACATGTRGAGGGTGGCGGTGGAGACATTTTCCGCGACCGCGAGCGGATGAACGCCATCCTAGCCGATGCGGCAAAGGTGCACCGTGTCGATGTGCTGATGAGCAAGGACTCCTTTTCTCATCTCCATCCACTCTGATAAGACAGCACGGAACCGGGGTAACACAGCCTGTGTTGTCGCCAGCAGACCGAGGACGTTAACATCAAACTGACGACGAATTTTCTCCACAGGTGTAGCTTCCAGCGGCCCATACGCACCGTAGCCGGCATTGTTCACAAGAACGTCTATACGTCCGCACTTTACGGTGTTCTCCTCAATGGCCTCGCGGATCGAAGTAGTATCTTGAACGTCGAGGCGAGTGACAAGCATATTGTCAAGTTGAGTTAGTTCAGTCTCATGCTCAGGCGCCCGCATGGTTGCAATGACGTTCCAGCCGTTCCGCTGGAAGAGCTTGGCGGTCGCACGGCCGAGACCGCTTGAGGTACCGGTGATGAGGATGGTCTTCTTCATGAAATTTTCCTTTGCGTTGATGACATGAAAATCTTATTCGCGGGCGATGCTGAATACACTGGCAACGGATGCCAATCAACTATCGGATCACGCCAAACGTAAACAATGGCTGTACACGGCAGCGGAACGATGCTTGCTTTGACCGCTCATGACAACACGGATCGCTACCAAACATTGCTTCCTGAAAATGATTGAGGGGTTTTGGAGGTGGATTGGTCTGCGAGGATCAGTAGCTTCTCGAGTTGATAAACAAAAAATGCATAGATGGCTGCTATGCCTCGTCCCATTCGATGAAAGATTAACGGATAGTCAGCGTCGTCTTCCTCTCGATCCAGTGCTGTCTAAATCGTTAGCAACCTTGGACACAGGGAGAAAAATGCCAAGCCATCGGTTGCGCTCACGAGTTTTTGGCGTGGCGATGGTCGCCTTTCAAAACCGTTCACGCACCCCCGTTGAAAAAGATGTGCTGAACGCATCGAGCGTACGCTGCCTTCGCAGCGCTGTTTCGAAATCCGGGACATTCGACGTACCCGTGCGGAGATCTGCTGCCAACTGGGAATAGAGTCTGGCCACTCCAGCAGCGGGATCTCCAAGCCTTGAGTATTCAGCCAAATAGGCTGGTGGAACGGTAATTTGTTGGGGTGGTGCTAGCCCTCGTCTGAGCGTGATGCTGAGATCACCCATATGGATGTACCCTGCCATCGAGGATTCAACGAGCAAGCTGCCGGCGGTACCTTGGATCTCCCATGACATTGCTTTTCCCAAGGCATTACCCGCGCTGTAATGCAAGGAAGCAACGATGTGGTTCTGAAGGAGTCCTACCGCTGCAATTTCATCAGGTGTATCGTTCTTCATCCGGCTACCGTCCCGTAAACGGATCCCTTCGCCGCGCTGGTTCGAGACGACAGCCGACAGGCTTTCGAACTCTCCAAGTACTTGCGCAAGCGGCTCCAGCGCATGCCCTACTGCGATGCTCAGCATCGTTGCGCCGTTTGCACTCTCCGCCATAAATTCGAATGGCGGATCGAAGTGACCATACCACGTCGCTTCGGTTGGATGCGCTCTGATGCTGGTGCTCAAAGGACGACCAATGGCGCCCTGTCGGACCAGGTCGCGCAGGAAGCGAACCGGAGGATGCTGTCGCCCCTGAAGCCCGACCACGGTCTTCAGCTTCTTATCGCGGGCAAAAGCTGCAAGCGCCTGGGCCTCGAAAAGGTTGCGCGCAAGCGGCCACTCGCAATAGACCATTTTGCCCGCAGCAAGTGCGTCATGGACAATGTTGCGGTGATCAGGCACCTTCACTGCCACCACCACGAGATCAATCTCGGGTCGTTCGACAAGCTCCTGATGATTGTCGAAAGCGAGCTCGATGTCCAGCGCTTCGGCCGTCTCCCGTGCACTGTCCATTCGAGTCGTGCTGACGCCGCGGATGTCGAATGCCTCCAGCATCTGCAGCGCCGGTATATGGGCGACCCGGGCCCATCCTCGCTGGGCACTCGCCCCAACGATGCCGACGCCGATTCGTCGCGACGAAGTGCTCTGGCTCATTCCTTATCCTTCGCAATAGCTTGTCCTTCGTTTGATACATAATCCTGCCGCGAAGGCAGGCGAGAGCGCATGCAGCTCCGGGTGCGGTCAGGTGAGCAAGCCGCCGTCGACCGTAATAATCGTTCCCGTGATATGCCTTGCCGCAGGACTAGCCAGAAAGACAACAGTAGCGGCGATGTCCGCCGGCTCAGCGTAACGTCCAAGTGGCATTAGGCTGCGTTGAAAGTCCGAGCTTTCGCCATTCGCAGGATTCATGTCGGTGTCGGTCGATCCGGGTTGCACCAGATTCGATGTGATGTCACGCCCACCTAGCTCCTGAGCAAGCCCGCGCGTGAACGACTGCAAGGCCGACTTGGTCATGTAATACACGGTTCCAGGCGTGCCGACAATGCGATCCGCCCCGGCTGAGCCGATGGTGATCACACGGCCACCTGCAGTGAGGTGCGGAATCGCCGCCTGGGTCGCGAGCACCGGGCCGCGGACATTCACTGCGTAAAGCGCGTCAATGTCTTCCACGCTGAAATCGGCGATCAAGCTGTAGCGTGCGATGCCGGCGTTATTGACCAGGATATCCAGTCCACCGAGCGCGGCGACCGCTTCGCCGACGGAGCGCTTGATGGCGGCTGGGTCTACGTTGTCCGCCTGGATCGCGAGACCCTTCTGGCCAAGTTCTTGGATTGATGCCACGACCGCCTGTGCTCGGTCGGCGGAACTTTGATACGTCAGTGCAACGTCCGCTCCATTCTCAGCCAACGCGCGTGCAATGGCGGCGCCGATGCCGCGTGAGCCGCCTGTAACAAGAGCGCGTTTTCCATTGAGACTCTTCATGTTTGCATCCTTTATGCAGTGATCGATACATAAATCCTATGGTAGGATCTTGGCCTGGTCAAGGAATTTTGCAATGAACGCTGCAGAAAAGACTGATAAGGCTTCCCCAGCACCGACGCGCGTATCCGGTCCGCGAGGGCGACCTCGCGTGTTTGACCGGGACGCTGCCTTGGCGACGGCAATGAAGCTGTTCTGGGTCAAAGGGTATGAGGCGACCTCGATCACGGATCTCACGACGGCTTTAGGCATCGGCTCAACTAGTCTCTACGCTGCCTTCGGCTCGAAGGAGCAGCTGTATGCCGAGGCGCTCGAGCTTTACTCAACAACCTATGTAGATCTCGTACTTGGAAGGTTTCGAACGGCACCCACGGCGCGCGAGGCGGTATTCTCTTATTTGTGGGACTCGGCGGCGGCTATGACGGGATCCGACTGCGATCTGCCGCGCGGCTGCATGGTCAACTTGGGCACCGTAGGCGGCGATGAGCATGCAGAGCTTAAGGACTTGATGAGGAGGACGCGCGGAGGTGCTTATGACGTTCTCATAGCGCGCCTTGAGAAAGCTGTGCAGGATGGCGAACTGCCAAAGTCCCTCGACGTTGCTCACCTAGCGCGATATGTGCAAACCGTTCAGAGTGGCATGGCGATTAGGGCGCGCGATGGCGCAAGCAGAGAGGAACTCCAGAGGGTCGCAAAAATCTCCATGGCATCGTGGGACGCGATGATTCGCGGCATGAAAGAGAAATAGCGAGGCGGTGTCAATACATCCGGGCTCTTTAGCATCTAAAATCGGCTTACATTGGAAGGCACCGGGTGCTAGGAAACGCGGGATCGTACCGTACACCGGCATGTCTCTGTTTCGTAGCAACGCTTAGTTCGTGCAAAAGGGCGAAAGGCGTTTAGTTGTATGTCCGCTTCTGTTAAGGGTTGTAGGATGCCTGCCTACACGCGCAGGAGTGTGGTGCCGAACTGAATTCTGCGGCAGGCGTCCTACAAGCCCCAAGGGAGGAAACCGCGGAATGCACTGGCGCGGTACGAGTAAGCTAACGAGCTATGGGGATTCGACTGTCTTCCAGCGCCTCGACGTGGGGTGGTCACTGGAACGACGCACTTTGACGTCGTGCTTGTGCCTGACTTTGGGGCCGTCAGACCAGGTTATTGAGTTGCTGATTGAAGGTGACTTGGCGATATTCCAGTGCAAGACCAAGTCATCTGCTGCCAGCGCTGCTTGTTCGAGCATAGATGGTGGATAGGTGTATCGGACGCTGGCATTCATGCCGCACTCCGCTGTCTCGGTGGTGCCCGAATTGGTTGTCCACGTACGAAGGTATCGACAATACTCATCGCAGCACCGCAATGCGGGCAGACGAAGGTCGGCCGGGTCGTGGCGGTCGCACCAGCCACCTCCGGACGCGGCAAGTCGGCCATGACGTCCAACAGCTCTTTGGCCTTGGCAAGGTTCTTCTTGCGACCGGCGTTGGCAATGATCCCATAATGGCGGATACGGTGAAACCCGTGAGGCAGCACATGCAACAGGAAGCGGCGCATGAACTCGTGCACATCCAGCGTCATCGTCTTGTGACGGGTGCGCCCCTTGGCGCGATAGTCCTTCCAGCGGAACGTCACGCCACGTTCGTCCATCGTCAACAGACGGCTATTGGAAATGGCTACCCGATGGGTATAGCGTGACAGGTAGGCAAGTACCGCCTGCGGTCCGGCAAACGGGCGCTTGGCATAGACGACCCACTCTTCTTTGCGCAGCGGCGCAAGCCAATCGGCAAAGGTATCTGCATCGGCCAGCGCCAGGTGCTCGCCGAAGAACTGCAACTTCCCGCAACGATGCGCGTTCTCTAGTGCTTCAAGGAAGCGCCGGCGAAACAGCCGCGACAGTACTCGTACCGGCAGGAAGAAGCCCGGCCGGCAAGCGATCCAGCGTTGGCCATCAGCAGAGAGCCCGTCACCGGGGACGATGCCGTGCACATGCGGATGGTGCGTCAACGCCGAGCCCCAGGTATGAAGCACCAGCGTGGCACCGATCTGGGCACCGAGGTGCTTGCGATCGGCGGCAATGGTGCGTAACGTGTCGGCGGCGACGTCGAACAGCAAGCCATAGAGGACGGTCTTGTTGGTATAGGCGATCTCGCTGATCGGGGCCGGCAGCGTGAAGACGACGTGGTAATACTCGACCGGCAGTAATTCCGCCTGCCGCGCCTCAAGCCACCGGCGTGCGGCACTCGCCTGGCACTTGGGGCAATGCCGGTTGCGGCAGGAGTTGTAGGCAATCTCGACCTGCCCACAGCCATCACAGCGCAGCACATGCCCTCCCAGCGCCGCGCTGCGGCACTGTTCAATGGCCGACATGACCTTCTTCTGGCCCAGGCTCAAGTGACCTGCCTGGACCTGGCGATAGGCCGGCCCATGGGCGCGGAAGATATCCGCAACCTCCAGCACGGCAGAAGGCATCGACAGGCGCTACCCGGGGTACAGCATCTCGAGCGGGCTGACCACTTCACGAAGGATATCGGTGGCCACTTGCGCGTACAGCGCAGTGGTTTCGAGCTTCTTATGGCCAAGCAGCACCTGGATGACACGGATATCGACCTTCTGCTCCAAGAGATGGGTGGCAAAGCTATGCCGAAGCGTGTGCATGGACACGCGCTTGTTGAGGTGGGCGGCGTCGGCGGCAAAGTGCACGGCGCGATTGAGTTGCCGGGTGCTGAGCGGCTCGATCGGATTGAGTCCCGGGAACAGCCAGCCGCCCTCGAGCATCTTGCCCTGGGCATGCGCCACTCGCCACCATACACGCAGACGCTCGAGCAGGACCGGCGGCAGCATCGCGTACCGGGGGCGATTCAGTGTCCCGAAGCGCTGTTTCTCACCATCGAGAAAAACCAGACAACAAAAACAATCAGCACACACGACCATTGGCTCCAGGAAAAGGATCTTTTGGTGCGATGACGCTCCAATTTGTTCATTCGCAGTGCTAATTTGCGGCAACGGGCTATTATCAAAAAGTCAGGCCGATGTGCAGCCATAAATAAAAAAAGCCTAGGGTCTATGGAGGGAAAATGGAAGCCTCGCAACCTCGTGCAACCTCTGAGGGCATTCTTTTTACAGTGCAGGCTGACTCGAAAGTTGAGCAATGTTTGATTTCGCAGGACGCACTGCGTAGTTTGTCTTTGCTGAAGAACATCGACCCTGCAGACGCAAGTGCCTTGGAGATATTTCAAGCATTTGAGGGGTTCATCCACCCGGTGGCGCAGGCTCTCCTGAAAAGAGCTACTACCGCAGGGCTAGTCAGACTAACCAAAGAGAATATCAATGATGCCTACGGCCCCGGCCCACACATTTGAGCAGCGTATCAGTTTCGGGGCTATTTTTAGAGGACCCCAATGAGTTCAGCGAAACCAGTCTGAATCGCCCCTGGTTTCATAGACACTTCCGAGCCTTACAATTTGGCTAAAGGGAGGTGTTATGAGCGGCAAACGGTACACAGAAGAATTCAAGGT
>NZ_LMHZ01000057.1 GCF_001428545.1 Noviherbaspirillum sp. Root189 | reverse complement strand
GGCGCAGGAGGAGTCAATAGCGGGCTATTGACGACGAGTGCAACGCAGGCAGGCAGAAAAAGACGCGATCTCATGGTGCGTTATGGGTTGGGATTGGTATTAGTTCGTTCCCGGCACATGCGTCGGCCTTGCAGACGCAACAAGGGCCGAAGAGACAATGTCTCTTCGGCCCTTATCTGATCAGTCAGTAAAAAAGCTTAGTGGTTTGGCACTGGCCGGAACACGCCCTCCTCATGCGACGCCGATGCCATGCCTTCCGCATGGGCCTGCGCCAGCGTCTGGGCAATCAATTCAGGATCAATATCCGGCAGGCGTTGCGACAAATCGTCGATCGCCATCAAGTTGCTGCGGTCCTGATCCCATTGTTGATAGACATCCGTAATCTTTTTCCATACGCGACCGTGGTCCTGACTCAAGGGCATGCTGCATCTCCTTCATGGTTAACTACTCCTCAGTCCCCATAACGTCAAAACAGTTCTCATTGCACAGCGGAAGCTAGACTTGCATCAAGATTACGGCCATCCTGCTTTACCACCTTGCTGGGGTTTGCTGGGATTTGCCGGCTTTATGCCAATCGCCCCGTTGACAGCTTCGCTTGCGCTGCCTTCCAACCAGACTTTCGCCAATGCCTTAACATGCTGCTATTGTCGTGCCATAAGGAGAACAACATGCCGCATTTCCTGCGCTGCGCGCGCCTACCCATGATGACGTGTTGCTAAGGAGTCCCAGTGCAACCCGCCACCCCTGTCATCGCAATCAATGCCGTCACAAAAACCTATGCGTCCGGATTTCGGGCACTCAAAAATATCGATCTCCAGATCCGGCGAGGCGAAATCTTTGCCTTGCTCGGTCCGAACGGTGCCGGCAAAACCACACTGATCAGTATCATTTGCGGCATTGTCAATGCGAGCAGCGGCAGCGTGCTGGCAGATGGCCACGACATTGCCCGTGACTATCGTGCGGCACGTACAAAGATCGGCCTGGTACCGCAGGAGCTTTCCACCGATGCGTTCGAGACGGTATGGGATACCGTCAAGTTCAGCCGGGGCCTGTTCGGCAAGGGTCCCGACAATGCCTACCTGGAAAGGGTATTGAAGGATTTGTCACTCTGGGAAAAGCGCGACGCCAAAATCATGACACTGTCCGGTGGCATGAAGCGTCGCGTGATGATTGCCAAGGCGCTCAGCCACGAGCCAAAGATTCTTTTTCTGGATGAACCGACCGCGGGCGTCGACGTCGAGTTGCGGCGCGATATGTGGGCGATGGTCAGGCGCTTGCGTGAAAGCGGCGTCACGATCATCCTGACCACGCACTACATCGAAGAAGCCGAAGAGATGGCGGACCGCATCGGCGTCATCAACAAGGGTGAAATTCTCCTGGTGGAAGAAAAGACGGTACTGATGCAAAAGCTCGGCAAGAAGCAACTGACGCTGCATTTGCAGCAACCGCTTGCCGAAGTCCCCGCAGACCTTGACGACTACCGACTGGAACTGTCCGCGGACCGCAGTCAACTGGTCTATACCTTCGATGCCCAGGGCGAGCGACTCGGCATTCCGGAGCTGTTGCGACGGCTGGACGAACATGGCATTCATTTCAAGGATTTGCAGACCAGCGAAAGCTCGCTGGAAGAAATCTTTGTCAGCCTTGTAAGGGGGAACGCATGAATTTCCATGCAATCAGGGCGATCTATATTTTCGAGATGGCGCGTACCTGGCGCACGATATTGCAAAGCATCGCTTCACCGGTGATCTCGACGTCGCTGTACTTCATCGTCTTTGGCTCGGCGATCGGTTCACGGATGGCACAGATCGATGGCGTCAGCTATGGCGCTTATATCGTGCCGGGCCTGATCATGCTGTCGGTGCTGACCGAAAGCATTTCAAATGCCTCGTTCGGCATTTATATGCCGAAATGGGCAGGCACCATTTACGAAGTCCTGTCGGCTCCGATCTCGGCGTTCGAGATCGTTATCGGCTATGTGGGCGCGGCCGCCAGCAAGTCGGTGATCCTGGGGCTGATCATTCTGCTGACCTCCTGGCTCTTTGTCGATTACACCATCGTGCATCCTTGGTGGATGCTGGGCTTCCTGATCCTGACGTCCATTACCTTTTCACTGTTCGGCTTCATCATCGGCGTGTGGGCCGATGGCTGGGAAAAACTGCAGGTGGTACCTGTCATGATCGTCACGCCGCTCACCTTCCTTGGCGGCAGCTTCTATTCGATCAATATGCTGCCGCCGTTCTGGCAAAAGGTCACGCTGTTCAATCCTGTCGTCTATCTGGTCAGCGGATTTCGGTGGAGTTTCTATGGTGTTTCCGATGTGGGCGTCGGCATCAGCCTCGGTATGACACTGGTGTTCATGCTGTTATGCCTTGGCGGCATCTGGTGGGTGTTTAAGACTGGGTATCGACTCAAGCATTGAGGGCGATCGAAGTATCCGGACAAGTGTAAAAAATCTTGTTGTTTAAACACAAGCGGCAAGCTTTGCGTCTAGGGGAATGCGATGAATTCTTTTGTTTATACCAGCCTGTTCGCTGTAACCGGGGCCATCAGCTTGCTTGCTCCGCCCGCATTCGCCCACGATACGACCGCAGCGATTGCTCCCCTGCCCATCCATCTGGTCATCGGCCATCGCGGTGCCAGCGCCCTGCGGCCGGAACACACGCTGGAGTCCTACGCCAAGGCGATTGAAGATGGCGCCGACGTCATCGAGCCCGATATCGTGAGTACCAGGGATGGCGTACTCGTCGCACGCCATGAGAATGACATTACCCGCACGACCGATGTCGCGGAGAAGTCCGAGTTCGCCGACCGCAAGACCACCAAGCTGATCGACAATGTGTCTGTGACCGGCTGGTTCACCGAAGACTTCACGCTGGAAGAACTCAAGACCTTGCGCGCCACTGAACGCATTCCGGACAACCGTCCGGATAACACGCGCTTCAACGGACAGTTCGCCATTCCGACGCTGCAAGAGATCATTGACCTGGCAAAGGAAAAGACGCAGAAGACGCGCCGCACCATCGCCATCTATCCGGAAACCAAACACCCGAGCTATTTCAAATCGATCGGCCTGCCCCTCGAAAAACGCCTGGTCGATCTGTTGCACGCCAATGGTTATCGGGGCCGCTATGCGCCGGTCTTTATCCAGTCGTTCGAAGTCGGCAGCCTGAAGGAAATGCGCACCTTGACCGAGCTGCCGCTCATTCAGCTGATGTCGGGATCGGGTCAACCTGAAGACTTCCGGCTCGCCGGGGACAAGCGGCGTTATCGTGACATGGCGACTGCCGAGGGATTGCTGGAAATCGCGACGTATGCCAATGGCATCGGGCCGGCGAAGGACATGGTGATCCCGCGCGATGAAGAAAAAAATCTCGGATCAGCGACCAGCCTGGTGCGCGATGCACACGCAGCGAAGTTGTTGGTCCATCCCTATACCTTCCGCCCGGAAAATCCTTTCCTGCCGATGAACATGCGCAAGGGCGACCCTGCATCACCGTCGCAGCGTGGCGACCTCGCGGCAGAGATCCAGGCCTATCTGAAAGCAGGGATAAACGGTTTCTTTACCGACGATCCGGCTGTCGGACGCGCGGCGATGGACAGCTTCTTCGTAAAACCGCGCAGCAATTAATCGGGCTGATTAATCTTTATTAATCTTTATATTTGGCAGTCTGCTTCGGTGGTTTCGCGTTATCGGCATCACCGGCATTACCGCCGTTATCGCCGTTATCGGGCGGCAGATCTTGCGGTACCGGCTGATAGCCGGGATTGATCAGCGGGTCCTGTCCCGGCGTATTGGTTCGTGGCTGGATGGGACTCGGATCGGCGCGGGGCTCTTCGCGATTCATTGGCATTCTTTCCGGATACACGAGCGTCAGGCAGCTTCGGCAACCCGCCGCAATGCATCTTCAAAGACCTCGACCGGCTGCCCGCCCTGGACCAGGTAGCGATCATTGATGATGACAGCCGGTACGGAATGGATTCCCTGATCGAGGTAAAACTTTTCTTGTTGCCGTGTCTCTTCGGCATACGCATTCGTGGCCAGCACTTCCTGCGCGCGTTGGGGATCCAAGCCGGCCCTCGTGGCAGCCTGCACCAGGACTTCATGCGAACTCGGGTCTTCGCCCTGCGTGAAATAGGCGTCGAACAAGGCATGCTTCAGGGCCAGCTGATGTTGTTGGCCTTCGGTTTCGGCCCAGTGCAGCAGGCGATGGGCATCGAAGGTGTTATAGATGCGGCTGCGCTTGTCCATGCTGAAGGTGAAACCGACCGCTTCGCCACGAGCGCGGATCGCTTCGCGGTTGCGTTCGGATTGGTCCGGTGTGGCGCCGTATTTCTCGGCCAGGTGTTCGGTAATGTCCTGGCCTCCGGGCACCATCTGGGGATTGAGTTCGAACGGTTGAAAGTGCAAGTCAGCACTCACCTTGTCGCCAACGCGCTCCAGCGCCTGTTCGAGCGACTTGAGTCCGATAATGCACCAGGGACAGGACACATCGGACACGAAGTCAATTTTCAATTTGGTCGTCATTTTTTGTTGCCTTGATCTGGATCGGTCGCATTCTTGCCGGACTTGCCGGGCTTGTCAGTTTTTCCGGTTGGGTTATCACTGCCAACCACGGCCTTGAGTCGCTGGATTCTCGCATATTCGGCGGGGTCTTCCTTGGCAAGCTTGTTTTCGCGCCACTTGTAAAAGACCGCGAGACCCAGCATCGCGGCAGCGCCGACCGCCAGCTTGCCCTTGTGATTGCCCAGCATGGCGGAAACCGCAGCGGCCTGTTCCCCCAAGCTGCTTTGCCCTGGCTCGGTACGTTCGACATCCGCTTCCGAGCCGGTTCCCGGATTGTCGGACGCGACGTCGGAGTTATTTGGACCGGGGAGTTCTTCGATACGCATGTAGACTGGCCTTTCGTGAGCGGGCTGCATGACGGAGCATGTCAAAATGCTTAGTCCTCACCCGAGGCAACTGGTTCAGCGCGGTAATTGACCGAAGCTAGCCAACCCTGTTTTCGGTCAATGTAGGTGAGTGGTTGCTAGAGCGTGCTGGCCACAATGCGTTCAGCGTGAATTGCCACCCGAGATCGTCACCCATTCGCGTTCTTCGACTTCAGTCAACTGGTGAAGGCATGCCATTTCCTTGTCCGACAGGCCGTCAACCATGTGCGGATCATCGATGTCCACCACACCGTGACGGGATAACAGCTCAATCTTGCTGAGATAGTTACCCATCAGCAGGACCTTGCCAACCGGCGATAGATTTGTGCTTCGCTTGTTCTCACCCTGCTCATGGATGGCGGTCATCACTGACTCCGGAAAATGCCATTCGCTGCCGATGTTGTGCGCCAGGGTGCGGCCATAGCTTGCCAGCGCATTGCAAAAGGTCGGCGAACCGATCGGCTGACGCCCGTCTGACAGCTTGTCGATCACCCGCAGTGAAACGGTGAGTCCGACGTTTTGCACCAGTCCGGCAAGGAAGACTTCCAGCGGCTCGACCGGCTCTTCCACCGCCAGCAGCCGATTCGCGAGGGCGCAACGTTCCGATTGCGCCCACAGGCGTGGCGCGACCATCCTGGTAAAGCTGCCTGAATTGAGATTGATGATGGGTTTGAAGGCGACGCTGGTGATCAGCTGACGCAAGCCATCCTGGCCGAGCACAAGGATGGCATGGTCGATACTGGTGATTGGCTTGCCGGTACTGTAGGCAACGCTGTTGGCGAGGCGCAGCACCTCGGCTACTAATACCAGGTCGGAAGAAATCTTGCGTGCCAGTTCGGGGCCTGCAAAATCACCGCTGCGCAGGCTTTGCAGCAGTTGCGGAATCACGCCGGGCATGCGGCGTACGAGGTGTGCACCGGATTCATTCGATTTCACCACGCCGTCCAGCGCGGCCAGGATGGCGTCTTCGCTGCCGTTGGTGAAGAGATCGGGATGGCTTTCCGCTTCGAACAGCCAGCTCGCAAAGATAAAGTCCACCTGGTCACGCTGCATCGAGGTCACGCTATCGGATGCGAAATGTGCAGTCCTGGCGGGTGCCGGCACAGGTGTCGTGCTTGCCGCGGCAGCCATGGCAGCTACTCGGGGGCGTGACGCCACAGCGGTCGCGCCACCTTTGGCGGAATCGGAAAAAATACGGCGAAGCCAGTCGTACATAAGGGGTCGATCGAGGAGAGGCCCTGGCATGCTTCCAGGAAAGCTTGCCTAGATTTAAACACGCTATTGCCGTGGCGTCGACTGCCTGATGCGTAATACCAATCTAATTTTTCCGGGGGCGCCGAGCCGCCTGCCGGCGTTGCACTCGTCGTCAATAGCCCGCTATTGACTCCTCCTGCGCCTTGCCAGTCAAAAAAATCCATCGATCTCATTTGTCACGTTATAGCTCGGGATTGGTATAAGCCATGCAACCGCCATCGAACAGTTGTGCAAATCCTCCGCAGACCTCTCAGCGCAAGCTATCGAGAAGCGCCTTCCCCATCGGCCAATCGCCGACATCGCTGGCGGCATTGATATGACCAAGCAGTCCGGCGTTAACAAAACGGCATCCCCAGGCATCAGCGCAGGTTCGCATATAGGCTGGAGCACCATAGGGATCGTTTTCACTGGAGACAACAATGCCGGGCGCCGGCAAAGGCTGTAATGCGGGGCGGGAGAAGCCCTTGGCATCGGCGGGGAAGTTCGGACCTAGCGGGTCGGGAACGGAAACCAGCAGAATGCCACGCAACTTGTCGGTCCTCTCTGCCTGCATTGATGGGATGGACTCCCTCCGTCTTTTTGCGCCAAAGTAGACGTACTGGTTCGCATGGGCATGGGGATCAACCAACAAAAGGAGTCCGTCA
>NZ_LMHZ01000056.1 GCF_001428545.1 Noviherbaspirillum sp. Root189 | reverse complement strand
GCATATTCAAACTCATACTCTATGACGTCTCTGGCAACAGAGGTCAACGTTATAGGGACAAGCGAATAAGTGCACATGGTGGATGCCTTGGCGATATCAGGCGATGAAGGACGTAGTAGCTTGCGATAAGCTGCGGGGAGCGAGCAAACACGCATTGATCCGCAGATTTCCGAATGGGGAAACCCGGCCCTTTGGGTCATCACTCACTGAATACATAGGTGTGTGAAGCGAACGCGGCGAACTGAAACATCTAAGTAGCTGCAGGAAAAGAAATCAACCGAGATTCCCAAAGTAGTGGCGAGCGAAATGGGAACAGCCTGCAAGATTTAGCAGTCGTGATAATGGAACGGATTGGAAACTCCGGCCATAGAGGGTGATAGCCCCTTACATGAAATCACGGTTGTGGAACTAGGCTTGCGACAAGTAGGGCGGGGCACGTGAAACCTTGTCTGAACATGGGGGGACCATCCTCCAAGGCTAAATACTCGATATCGACCGATAGTGAACCAGTACCGTGAGGGAAAGGCGAAAAGAACCCCGGAAGGGGAGTGAAATAGATCCTGAAACCGTGTGCATACAAACAGTAGGAGCCYYGYAAGGGGTGACTGCGTACCTTTTGTATAATGGGTCAGCGACTTACATTCAGTGGCAAGCTTAACCGGATAGGGAAGGCGTAGCGAAAGCGAGTCCGAAYAGGGCGATTTAGTCGCTGGGTGTAGACCCGAAACCAAGTGATCTACTCATGGCCAGGATGAAGGTGCCGTAACAGGTACTGGAGGTCCGAACCCACTAACGTTGAAAAGTTAGGGGATGAGCTGTGGGTAGGGGTGAAAGGCTAAACAAACTTGGAAATAGCTGGTTCTCTCCGAAAACTATTTAGGTAGTGCCTC
This sequence comes from Noviherbaspirillum sp. Root189, assembly GCF_001428545.1. Classification (GTDB taxonomy): domain Bacteria; phylum Pseudomonadota; class Gammaproteobacteria; order Burkholderiales; family Burkholderiaceae_D; genus Noviherbaspirillum. Next base: position 363,736 of record NZ_LMHZ01000056.1, on the reverse strand, counting down.
AAGTATCACCACCGGGGGTAGAGCACTGTTATGGCTAGGGGGTCATCGCGACTTACCAAACCATTGCAAACTCCGAATACCGGTGAGTGCGAGCTTGGGAGACAGACGTCGGGTGCTAACGTCCGGCGTCAAGAGGGAAACAACCCAGACCGCCAGCTAAGGTCCCCAAGATTGGCTAAGTGGAAAACGAAGTGGGAAGGCTAAAACAGTCAGGAGGTTGGCTTAGAAGCAGCCATCCTTTAAAGAAAGCGTAATAGCTCACTGATCGAGTCGTCCTGCGCGGAAGATGTAACGGGGCTAAGCCAGTCACCGAAGCTGCGGATCTGCAGCAATGCAGATGGTAGGAGAGCGTTCTGTAAGCCTGCGAAGGTGTCTTGTAAAGGATGCTGGAGGTATCAGAAGTGCGAATGCTGACATGAGTAGCGATAATGCGGGTGAAAGGCCCGCACGCCGTAAGCCCAAGGTTTCCTGTTCAACGTTCATCGGAGCAGGGTGAGTCGGCCCCTAAGGCGAGGCAGAGATGCGTAGCTGATGGGAAGCAGGTTAATATTCCTGCACCGTCGTTAGATGCGATGGGGGGACGGATCGCGGAAGGTTGTCCGGGTGTTGGATGTCCCGGTTTCTGTGTCAGAGAAGGCGCCTAGGCAAATCCGGGCGCGCAATTCAAGGGCATGGGACGAGTGGCTTTATAGCCGCGAAGCAATCGGAAGTGGTTCCAAGAAAAGCCTCTAAGCTTCAGTCTAACGAGACCGTACCGCAAACCGACACAGGTGGGCGAGATGAGTATTCTAAGGCGCTTGAGAGAACTCGGGAGAAGGAACTCGGCAAATTGGTACCGTAACTTCGGGATAAGGTACGCCCTGGTAGCTTGACTGGCCTGCGCCAGAAGGGTGAAGGGGTTGCAATAAACTGGTGGCTGCGACTGTTTAATAAAAACACAGCACTCTGCAAACACGAAAGTGGACGTATAGGGTGTGACGCCTGCCCGGTGCTGGAAGATTAAATGATGGGGTGCAAGCTCTTGATTGAAGTCCCAGTAAACGGCGGCCGTAACTATAACGGTCCTAAGGTAGCGAAATTCCTTGTCGGGTAAGTTCCGACCTGCACGAATGGCGTAACGATGGCCACACTGTCTCCTCCCGAGACTCAGCGAAGTTGAAATGTTTGTGATGATGCAATCTACCCGCGGCTAGACGGAAAGACCCCATGAACCTTTACTGTAGCTTTGCATTGGACTTTGAACCAATCTGTGTAGGATAGGTGGGAGGCTATGAAGCGGTGACGCCAGTTGCCGTGGAGCCAACCTTGAAATACCACCCTGGTTTGTTTGAGGTTCTAACCTTGGTCCGTTATCCGGATCGGGGACAGTGCATGGTAGGCAGTTTGACTGGGGCGGTCTCCTCCCAAAGTGTAACGGAGGAGTTCGAAGGTACGCTAGGTACGGTCGGACATCGTGCTAATAGTGCAATGGCATAAGCGTGCTTAACTGCGAGACTGACAAGTCGAGCAGGTACGAAAGTAGGACATAGTGATCCGGTGGTTCTGTATGGAAGGGCCATCGCTCAACGGATAAAAGGTACTCTGGGGATAACAGGCTGATTCCTCCCAAGAGTTCATATCGACGGGGGAGTTTGGCACCTCGATGTCGGCTCATCACATCCTGGGGCTGTAGCCGGTCCCAAGGGTATGGCTGTTCGCCATTTAAAGTGGTACGTGAGCTGGGTTTAAAACGTCGTGAGACAGTTTGGTCCCTATCTGCCGTGGGCGTTGGAAGTTTGAGGGGGGCTGCTCCTAGTACGAGAGGACCGGAGTGGACGAACCTCTGGTGTACCGGTTGTCACGCCAGTGGCATTGCCGGGTAGCTAAGTTCGGAAGAGATAACCGCTGAAAGCATCTAAGCGGGAAACTTGCCTCAAGATGAGACTTCCCCAGGCCTTGAGCCTGCTGAAGGGTCGTTCGAGACCAGGACGTTGATAGGCTGGGTGTGGAAGCGCAGTAATGCGTTAAGCTAACCAGTACTAATTGCCCGTGCGGCTTGTCCCTATAACCTTGACCAGGTTAGACAAGTATGAAGCGTATGCCTTGATTGATTCATGCATCACGCCCACCAATATCCATGCAGAMWTCTGCATGACTACTTCTTCCCAGATTGCGTTGTTTGACTGGCCRGCAAGAACGGCCCTGCAAACGACCTTACCAGTTATGCCTGATGACCATAGCGAGTTGGTCCCACCCCTTCCCATCCCGAACAGGACCGTGAAACGACTTCGCGCCGATGATAGTGCTGCAACCAGTGTGAAAGTAGGTCATCGTCAGGCTTGTATTACCAAAAGCCCCATCCCCAACAGGATGGGGCTTTTTGCNACTTCGCGCCGATGATAGTGCTGCAACCAGTGTGAAAGTAGGTCATCGTCAGGCTTGTATTACCAAAAGCCCCATCCCCAACAGGATGGGGCTTTTTGCGTTMCAGCGCCTCCTTCCCATCCAGCATCGCAGTCCTTCTTTTAATGTCCTCCGCGCATCTAGCCTAAAAGCTCACTCATGCTCGCGGCGTTTGGCGGTTCGGGCAAGGCAGGGAAATTCGACGAGGCAGGTCCCCAACATGGACTTGTTCAGCGAAGCCCTAATTGATTAGACAAACTTTCTTACTGGCGCGGTAGGTGTACTTAAAATTACTTTCCACTACAGTAGCTCGCCGCCAACAGGCACAAAGCTTCATACATTAGCGTAGCGCCGAGCAGTGCCGTATTTCCGCTTGGATCATAGGGCGGTGCGACTTCCACGACGTCGGCGGCCAAAAGATCGAGCCCATCGAGTCCACGGATCAGTTGCAGGGTTTCGCGCGTGGTCAGGCCGCCGATTTCCGGCGTACCGGTGCCCGGTGCAAAAACAGGATCAAGTCCGTCAACGTCCATGGAAAGATACGCCGGCCCATCTCCCACTACACGTCTGGCTTCCGCGATGACTGCATCGACCCCAATGCGATCGAACTCTTCAATGAAAACAACGCGCATTCCGGAGTCAAGGGAATACCGCCATCCCGAGTCTGAGTTTTGCGCGCCACGGATGCCAATCTGGATAGTACGCTTGGGATCAAGTAGTCCGGCTTCGACCGCACGCCTGAACGGGGAGCCATGGGTGAATTTGGAGCCCGCGAAGCTGTCCCAGGTATCCGTGTGCGCGTCGATGTGAACCATGCCCAGCGGTCGGGCCGGTTGCATCGCCTGAAACACCGGGTAGGTGATCGAGTGGTCGCCGCCGGCAATCAGCATCTTTTTCCCACTTGCAAAAAATGGGGTCAGGAAGCGGCGAATGTCGTCATGGGCCTGTTCGACTTCATAGAGATTGGAAAAGGGAACATCGCCAACATCGCCGATGCGACAGGTGGAAAATGGATTAAATCCGGTCACGTGATGAATGGCGCGTGTCAGCGAAGACATGTTGCGAATCTCGCGCGGGCCGTAACGCGCACCTGCACGTGCGGTCACCCCCCCGTCGTAGGGCACGCCCGCAATGCCGATGTCGATCTCGCTTGGATGCGCGGCCAGGGGGGTGCGCATGAATGTAGGGATGCCGCAAAAGCGCGGCATGCTTTGGGCTGAGGTATCGGTGGCTGTCATGATGACCTTAGAAAGTAGGAGGTGTGTTCACCCATAAGACCTTGGTGACTTCTTCGCTCGGGTTGCTGTAGCTGTGCGATTGCTCGCTGGCGAAGTAAAATGAATCGCCCGCTTGTAGTTGGTAAGACGTTTCACCTATAGTAATGCTGAGCGAACCTTGCAATACATAGCCCATCTCTTCGCCCTGATGCTGAATACTGTCAGCCGACGAGGTGCCTGGCTGCAGCACATGAATGTCGCCCTGCAGCAGTTGACCGTGCTGCGGCGGCACAAGGCGTTCAAGTCGAATGCTGCTGTTATCGTTGCCTGAGTCAAACTGCACAACAGGGCGTTCGGCAGACCGCATGATGGGGCTTGAACGCGTGTCTACCAGCGTTGTTAACTGTGCCACGTTGGTTTGCAGCGATTGGGCAATACGGTGCAACATGGCTAAGGACGGAGAAGCCGATCCGCACTCAATTTTGGACAGCATGCTTTCGGAGCAGCCTGCTTCCTGAGCTAATTGCTTAAGCTTCAAGCCGCGCAGGGTTCTCGCGTGTCTAATTCGGCCGCCGAGAATCGTAGCAGGGGTGAGTGAAGAAGTGGTCCCGGTTTCGGGACGGTTTAAGCTACCGCTAACGGCTGGTCGTGTATTTGTTGAAGGTGGCATGTCAGGCTCGAAGAATGCGCTCAGGATGTGCCAAACGGGCGAGATCTGGGCAGATAACTCGGTATGCTCTCTCTGTTTGGCTTTCTTGTTTACTGCACAGAGAAATGCACTGGCATGGGCTTGTTGCTGTTAATGGCAACAATATCCTGCGGACATGAAGACATGACTACCACGCAATCCATCTCGGCAACAAATTCGACGTAGTCGCCCGGATTACTCACCGTCGGCAGCCATTCGATGCTTCCTTCGCTATTGAATGGAATGTTCATCCACAGGTTCAGCGAGCCGGGTACTTCACGCGTACGGAGGCCGATCGCCTTGATGGCCAGGCGCAGGTTATCCGCGCAACTATCGTGATAGCCTTCGACGCCCAGGGTACGATAGCGGTGTATGTCACAGGGAGCGATCAAGGTGTCATGAACCCCGACGGATGTATCGGTCTTAAACGTCAGGATAGGGCGGCGATGGTTTGTCACCATGGCGTCGCCCGGCCGCGGGTTGACGCGGTCGATCCATGCACGAAGGTGCTCCATGGACAGGAATTCGTTCATGCTATCGGCCTTGAAGGCCCACATGTCGCAGACCTGTGTGCCATAGGTGTTGATGATGCGGATCGTTTGTCCTGTTGCTACTCGCACGGCACGGCCATGACGGGCCGGCACCTCGTACACTTTGCCGAGTTCCGGCGTGCCATCCGTGGAAATAGGCTCATGCAAGGTATTGTTGAGGCCGGCTGGCTCGCTGTTGTCAACGATAGCGAAAGGGTTGGACGAAGTGGTCATGGTACGCTCCTTGGATAAATGCGGGATTGGTTGATCGGTTGGTTGAATGGTTTCAGGTTATGGAAAGCGTGACCAGTGCAGCCGTCAGCGCGCGCGCCCCGACGACCAAGTCGGTTACGTCGGTATCTTCCGCCACGTTGTGGCTAATTCCTTTTTTACTTGGCACGAACAGCATCGCGGCGGGGCAGTGGTCAGCAATGTACATGGCATCATGGAACGCCCCTGAAGTCAGATGGCAATAGGGTACGGTGGTCTTCTGCACTGCCGATTCCAGTACCGAAACGACATTTGCATCGAATAAGGTCGGAGCCCGTTGCATGAGCGTGCGTACTTCATATCTGCAGGCGCCGCGGTGCTGAGCCAGCATCCGGTGGAGCAGCGCTTCCATGGCGACCAGCACGGATTCTTGTGGATGGCGAAGATCGACGCTAAACGTCACGCGATCGGCAATCGTATTGATCGAGCCGGGCGAAACCTCAAACCTGCCGACCGTCCAGCGCAACGCATCGTCGCGGCGCGCGGCGGCCGCTGTGCCGAGCTCGCTGACCATGGTGGCGGCGATGAATAATGCATCCTGCCGGGCAGCCAATGGAGTGGTCCCTGCATGCGCGCTGTTGCCGTGCACCGTAATCTCGTACCAGCGGACTCCCTGAATGGCAGTGACAATTCCGAGACTTTGACCGCCGTTTTCCATGACGGGACCTTGTTCGATGTGTGCTTCGATGTATGCATGGATGGGATAGCCCAGCGGAATTCTTCTTGCGTGCGGCGTCGCGTCGAACGCTGCATCCCGCGCGACTTCGAAGCATTGTCCAGAGGCGTCTTGTGCCGCCAAAAACGCGGGCAGGCGCGACGGGTAGCTGAATGCACAGGAACCCATTGCACCAGGACTAAAGCGAGACCCCTCTTCGTTAGTCCATACGACAACGTCGATGCTGCGGCGCGTCCGTATCCCGGCGTCATCAAGCGCATGCAGCACCTCGATCCCTGCAATGACGCCATACGCCCCGTCGAGCCAGCCTCCGACCGGCTGCGTGTCGACGTGGCTGCCTGTCATCACCGGCGCAAGCTTAGGCTCAGACCCTTGGCGGCGCACTATGAGGTTGGCCGCGTCGTCGATATACCACTGGTACTGCACTCCAGTGAGCTGGCTGCACAACCACTGCCGCGCAGCCAGCTCAGCGGCGGTAAGCGCTTCTCGGCTCACGCCGCCATCGTCGCGCCCACCGAAGCCTGCTAGCGCACGCTGCATTTGTACAAGCCGGTCGTCTTGAACATGTGACATCGCGCGTACCGCATCAACCGCGAGCGTATCGGATGCGTGGAGGCCGTTCATCCCGTTACCACCTTTCGTGCAACGGTGGCAATGTCTTCGGGATCGTGACGATTGCGGGCGAACCAAGTACGCAAAAAGCCACGCAGGCGCTCAGTTGATGGAGCGGAGAATAATTGTTGCGGTGTTCCGCATTCAACGATCCGGCCCGCTTCCATGAAGACCACCCGACTGGAAACCTTGGCTGCGAAGCCCATTTCATGGGTAACCATGACCATGGTCATGCCGTCCCGCGCCAGCGACTGAATCACTTCGAGCACCTCCTCAACGAGTTCCGGGTCCAACGCCGATGTCGGTTCATCTAGCAGCATTACTTGTGGCTCGACCACGAGCGCACGCGCAATGCCGACTCGCTGCTGCTGGCCGCCGCTCAGTTCTGACGGGTAGGACTGAGCTTTGGCCGCCATTCCCACACGTTCCAGTGCTTTCATGGAACGGTTGAGCGCGGCCTCGGCCGATACGCCTTTAGCGAGTTTCAGCGGCGTCAGCAGGTTGTCGATTACACGCATATGCGGCCACAGGTTGAATTGCTGGAAGACCATTGATACCGGTGCGCGGACTTCTGTGATCGCGCGCTCAGTTTCACGCCTCCGGCGTCCATCGGCGCTTATCTGATAGCCGAGTAAGGCGCCCCGTATGCGAATTTCACCCTCGTCGTATTCCTCCAGAAAGTTCATACACCGCAAGGCAGTGGTCTTCCCGGAGCCGGATGGGCCGATGAGCGTGACCACTTCACCACGCTGCACCTCCAGGTCGAAGCCTTGCAGTACACGATTGCTGCCGTACGACTTTCCAACTCCCCGAAGGCTCACCATGGGCACAGAAATGGTATTCATCTTAAATGTTCCTCTGATAGCGAAGCGATGTTAGCCGCTCGGTCGTGCGGCCGAGCCAAGACAACGACAGGGCCAGCAACCAGTAAATCAGACCAAGTAGCAAGTAAGGTTCAATGTAGGAAAACGTCTCCGCTACAACGGTGCCAGCGGTCATCGTTAATTCAGGCACCGTGATAATGGAAGCGACGGAAGACTCTTTCAGGATCAGGATTGCCTGGTTAGTTAGCATCGGAATGGCAAGCCTGCCTGCTTGCGGCGTTTCGATGTGGTGTAGGATGCGCCAGCGGCTGAGGCCGAAAATGCGGGCCGCTTCGATGTGCCCGCGTGGTATCGACTGCCACGTAGCTCGGAAGATCTCCGCGAAATAGGCAGCGCCATACAGGCTTAGACCGAGGACGGTAGCTTGTACCGCATTGAGCGTAATGCCAAGCTGCGGCAGCCCAAAATACAGAACAAACAACTGCGCTAGAAACGGTGTTCCCCTGACTAGCCAGACAAATGCGCGATAGGCGCCGCCGCAGCGCGGGTACAACTGCAATAAGGCGTTCAAACAGAATCCGCCGGCCGCCCCGCAGGCGATGGCCAGCATGGAAATCCACACACTTATCCATGCCGCGCGCGTAAAGGCGGGAATAATCTCAAGGAGCAAGTCTGGATTCATACGTGTTTTCCTGCGTGCTGGCGGCGCATCAGCGCGGCGGCAGACCAGGCAACCAGTGTGGTCAGCAGCAAATATGCGGCAGCGATCGATAAATAGACTTCCAGCGGTCGATAAGTGACGGCGACAAGCTGTTTCCCAACGCGCATCAGATCCGCTATTGCCAGCACCGAAATGACCGCGGAGCCCTTGATGATGTCTATTGACTCCGAGACAAGGGAAGGCAATGTAAGCCGCAAAACTTGCGGCATCTGGATATGCCAAAGGATCTGGCGCTGATTCAACCCGAACACCCGTGCAGCCTCAATCTGCGCTACGGGGATTGATGCAAACCCCGACCGCAGGATTTCGCTTTGGAATGCCGCCGAATTCATCCCCAGGACGGTCATGGCCACCAACCAAGGGTTCAAGTCCAGACCAAATGCCGTGGGCATGTAAAACAGCATCAGCAATTGCACCAACAGCGGCGTGCCACGAAAAAAACTTACGTACATCCGGACAAGGCCTACCCCGCCCCGAGGCCATCGCATACGCGCGATATACAAGCCTACGGCTGTAACAAATCCGACTGCGATTGCAACGGCGGAGAGCGCCGCTGTTGTAAGCAGGCCGGAAGCGATTGCAGGCGCATAGTCACTCAATCGAGCCGCTAAGGTCATCGAAGCATCTCCTGATGGCGTCATGGAAGGGGAGGTTGGCGAAGCTTTACATTTCCGGCGCAGGCAAGCGATCGACGGGCAGCGGTGTCGTGAAGCCAAACCATTTCTGCTGGAGCTCGGCCATTTTTCCGCTGGTATTGGCGCGGGCGATGCCGTCACTGAAGAATTTCACCAACGGCGCACTGTCCTTGTCCTTGCGGCCAACCCAAGCGTAATACGTCTTCGGGCCAATGGAGGGCTGCACGACCGCGAACGTGTCCGGTCGGCCCTTGACCAGAGGGCCAAGATTGGAAAGGGACTGGGCAACTGCATCAAGACGCCCGGCGGCCAGGTCAGCATAAGCTTCATCGAACGCAACATACTCGCGTATCTCTTTCAGGCCGGGCTTGCCCGCAGCGCGCAGCTTTGCATCATACTCACGTGCGACCTTCAATTGCGCGGAACCCGCCTGTGATCCGACGACCTTGCCGCTGAGCTGTTCCGGCGAAGTAAAGCTGCCGTCTTGTGCCCGGCGCAGCAAGGCTACGGTGGCTTCAGCGATAGGCAGGGTGAAAGCGAATTTTGCGTCGCGCTCCTTTGTGACGGTCACGGAGGTCACCACAAAATCAAATTTTTTGGCGGCCAGCCCAGGCAAAATCGCCTGAAAGGGCACATCTTGCCGATTCGCGCGCACGCCGGGAAGGTCGACCATGATCAGTTCCAGCAAATCGGTGCTATACCCGACGATCTTGCCATCCTTGATGAATTCAAAAGGCGTAAACTGCGCCTCGGTCCCAATGCTCATTTCCTTCTTTTGTTTCACTGTAGTGAGCAGGTCGGCTGCGCTGGATGTGACGGGAAATGCAGCTAGAAAGCCTAGACTGCCACCAAGTAAAGCGGCCATCGATACGGAATGTTTGAACGCGATTTTCATGGATAACCTTAATGAGGGAGTGATCGGTAAAGCGACTTTCAACAAATTCAAGTGACTTGAATAAAGATTTAGTTAGCAACTGGCGTGCCTGGATTTTTTAACGCTGTAACGGTCCTCCAGAGAGGAATTGCCGCAGTTTGGGGCGATGAAGCACCCAGCGTGGTGCCCGCGCTCTGCAAGGGTGCATCGCGCTTTAGCGGGCACTAAGACAGGGCAGCGATAGCCGCGTGGATCAAGCAATGGTGGAGGGGGCGCGCGGTGATTGCTTCAAGGGTAGCTGAGTTGCTCAGGGGACGTCACTTCGAGCGGGAGATCATCATTCTTTGTGTCCGATGGTATTTGCGATATAAATTGTGATTTCGCGACCTCGTCAAAATGATGACAGAACGGGGGGCTGGCCGTGGCGCACACAACGGTCATGCGCTGGGTACAGCGATATGTGCCTGAGTTTGAGAAACGCTGGAACCGTTTTGCTCATAAGGCAGGTTCCTCATGGCGAGTCGACGAGACATGTGTCAAAGTCCGCGGCACATGGATGTAGCTGTATCGTGCTGTCGATCATGAAGGAAATACCGTCGATTTCCAGCTGAGTGCGAAGGGGGACGTTGCTACCGCCAAAGTTGATATTTGCACCAGAACCGGTTAAACCTCCAACAGTCATCTACGCATGAATGGCCGACGACCTTAGCGAATAAATTGCCTTATCATTGGTATCTCCGTGAACGAAAAGGTAATCTATGGCTTCGCTTGATGATTTAGTTAAAAAGCAGAAGGCCGGCGCGTCGTTCGTTATTAGTGCGCAAATGCTCCGCTTGAAACCACAAGAATTCGATCCTATGGCGCAGCGCTGGCTCGATGATGGAGGGCCTGGCTTCAACGTCGTTGGGGTTCCTCATAGAACCGTAGTAGATGGGGAGTTCCTCATTAGCCGTGTTACGGTGATAAGGACCACAGCACCGGTATAATCTTCGGTCGGCGTGACTCTGATCGTTTCAACTTGTCCCGCAGGTGGCCAGCAATTGTTCTCCTCGTGAGCGCGATGGCCGGCGGCGCTGCGTGAGTCCGACATCCTCTTTACGGAATAACACAAATGGTTTCTTTGCAAGAGCAGCTTTTGAAAGCCGGCCTGGTCGATAAAAACAAAGTCAAACAGGCGAACCAGGAAAAGAGCAAGCAGAAGAAGGCCGAGCGCCGGACCGGCGCCCAGGGTATTAATGAATCAAGAGTGGCTGCTAACGAGACGCAACGACAAAATGCCGAGCGGGCTCGCGAACTCAATGCCCAGCGCGATGCGGCAGTCAATGCAAAAGCAATCATGGCGCAGATCGCCCAGATGGTGGAAAAAAATCGCCAAAGCAAGGGCACAGGCGACATTGCTTACAATTTCACCCATGACAATAAAATCGAACGGATCTATGTGTCGGCTGAGGTCCAGGCACATTTAATAGCCGGACGTCTAGTGATCGTCTGCCACGGCGGAACTGTTGAATTGGTGCCCAGAGTGATCGCGGACAAGATTGCCGAGCGCGATGCCTCGCTCGTTGTCAGAGTGAACAGGACCAGTACTGAAATCGATGCGGACGATCCGTATGCTGCCTTCCAGATTCCGGATGACTTGACTTGGTAGTAAAACAAAATCGTCAAAGCTCATCATCGTGTGGCAGCGCAGAGGTTAAAAGAGCCTCTCGTGCGATTTGTCTCACTTTTTCATACCGCACCTGAATATCTGCATCTGCACTTAATGCGGAGAGGTCGATAAATAAATCCACTCCCAATAACTCTCCCGCACAGCGAATGCCATGTATAACCGCTGGAGAATGGCTAGTGTTTTCTTTTAGCACAAGGAAGAATGGAACAGACCGGGTCGCCTGGTTAGCCTTGGCAGCGCGAAGAAGTTCAAACATGTTTCCGTGATCGAAATGCACACCGCATGCAATCAAGCCGATGTTGTCTTTGAGGTTTGCCTCAGCTTCTCTCAATGTATGGCACATCACGACATTAAATTCTGTACCGACGATGGCAGACACAACAGGGGAATCATTCGGCGCAACTGCGATAAGAATGCTCTTCATTGACATGAGATCGTCTACTTTTTGTCATGCAGCAATTACTGTTAGTGTAATTCTTTTTTGGGCCGACGGGAGCACAGTTATTTGATAAATCAGTCCGACAATAACGATGCGAAATCTTTCAACTACCGATTATCGACACGACAGTTCGCTCGCCCCGATTGGTAGAAGGTGATGAAAATTACGCAGCCCGTGTCTTGTGCGTAAGTGCAGCAGTTTGGCGGATCAGCGCTGAAGAAACCTAAGAAACTCAACATGGAGTTGCTTCGTTGAAAATTAAGAATTGAAGGATTGCGATTGATAAAGGCAGGTGTACACCTGTTGAAAAAATACCGGTACTATGGCCGGTGACTTCGGTAAATTGACCGGCAAAAAAGGTGGCAAAATCCAGGTGGCAGTAGAAAGTGTTGATAGGTATAATACGCTTTTGTATCAGATACTTAGGTAATAAATCCTTCCGGCATAAAAGGCGGCAAATCCATGTACGATTCCCCGCACCAGTTTGAGCCTTTGGCGCCCTCGACTATTCCTCCAGGCATGATCGAGAAGGCTGCTGACATTGTTAAAAATGCAACTCGTCTGACCGGGATGGCTCATGCCGTCTCACGCAAAACCATCCGTGAGCGCGTGCGTTCAATGAACTCGTATTACTCCAATCGTATTGAGGGACAGGGGACACACCCGCTCAACATTGAGCGCGCGCTCCACAAACAGTTCTCCGACAAACCCGAAGTAGCTCGGCTACAGCGAGTCGCCTTGGCGCACATCGAAGCGGAAATTCAGCTGGAGCAGTTAGTGGCCGACGGAAGCTCCCCGATGGCGGCAGCTTTCCTGGTTAAGGCGCATCATGCGCTGTACTCCCGCTTGGCCGAAGAAGACCGGACTACAGAAGATGGCCGCATCGTAGTGCCGGGCGAGGTTCGCGGTGACGACGTCAAGGTTGGCCGGCACATTCCGCCCACAGCCACTTCGCTGCCGCGCTTCATGGGGCGCATGGACGAGGTGTACAACCACCGGCGGTCCTGGGACCTGCACCTCATCATGGTCGCGTGCATGCACCACCGGGCGGCGTGGGTGCATCCTTTCTTGGACGGCAACGGTCGTTCCGCACGTCTTCAGAGCCACTGTGCCCTGTGGCAGCTGTCCGATGGTCTGTGGTCGCCCAGTCGCGGCCTGGCCCGCGCTACCGCAGACTATTACGCCCGTCTGCACAACGCTGATGCACCGCGGCGAGGAGACCTCGACGGCAGAGGCAACCTAACCACGGCAGGCCTCATCGAGTGGATTGAGTTTTTTCTTGGTATCTGCGAAGACCAGGTGAAGTTCATGGGGCGCATGCTCGAGCTGGATGGCATGAAGCGCCGCATTGAAGCGCTCATCACCTTCCGCGCCGCGCACGACAAGGAAGTGCGGCCTGAATCTATCCTGCCGCTCTACCACCTCTTCGCCGCTGGCCCGCTCTTGCGCAAAGAATTCACGCAGATGACCGGCCTTGGCGAGCGTACTGCGCGGTCCTTGATGTCAAAGCTGCTCAAGGAAGGCTTGCTGGTGAGCGACTCAGCCTCTGGACCGGTGCGCTGGGGCCTGCCGCTGGACAGCTTGCAGTTTTTGTTCCCAGAGCTGTATCCGGAAGCTGCGACGAAGCTGGATTAGTGGTTTTGCTGGAGTATTCGGTAAAGAAAACCATGTACACTCCTCCGTCAGCTTGCTTGCTAAGCAGTAGCTGTGTCCCCACGTTAGGTTCCTGCAAAAATTCGAAACACATATTGGCACTAATCAGTGTGGATGAGATGGGCGGATGCTTGTCGCAATAGACGGACAATGTAACGGAAGAGGTGTTATGGACGAAAACCAGGAGCTACTAGTACTAGCGGCAAAAGCGGCTCGGATTGAAGCATATTGGCTTCCGCAAGAGCGCACCATGTTTGTAAGGAAAACATTTGCAGAATGGAATCCGCTGGTCGACGATGGAGACGCATTTCGCTTAGCGGTAGAGTTGAAGATGTCAGTTAAGCTGACTGACGTACGTGTTTCTGTCTTGAGGCGTGACCATGATGGTTCAGTTTCGGAGCCGCTAGGAGACGATCCGGCCTTTGCTACTCGCCGCGCTATCGTGCGGGCTGCGGCGGATATTGGCAGAGACAAATGACTGACATGTTTACTTTTAAATCAGGGTAGGTTCTACCAACACGCCCGAACGACCTGCTCCGCCAATTTTTACCAGCCTTCAAGCAAAATCCCCCAAAAAGTAGAACATACGTCGGCGTGCATACCGTTAGGGCGCTAAAAAGCGCAAACACGCCCGTCGAAAGAAAACCACTTTATCAATCTTACGACAGCAGTGACGGCTGATAGCGACCATTGCCTTTTCCAATTGCATCATGGAAACAAGTATGCAACCATCTCTTTCCGCAACTGTGTGTCAGTTACCAAAAGAGATTTATCTACTTAATGTAGTTGTCAAGGATGTAAAGGAAGCGCTGTGGTGGGAATCGATCTTCGTGCTTTTATTGTGATTTCCGCAGCGTTCGGAGCCCTGTGTGCGTTCGTTCTATTCGTGATGCGCTCCGGCTTTCCTCGAGATATCATGGGGCTCACACGCTGGGGATGTGGTTGCGTCAGCATGGCGGTGGCAGCGTTGCTGTTTACAATGCGTGGCTCGATTCCAGTCCTGTTTTCAAGCTTCCTGCCCAACCTCTTGGTCGCGGCGGGTGTTATTGCCATGCACGGCAGTATCAGGGAATTTGGTGGCTCGCAACGGAAAGACAGGGACCTGCTGTTACTCGTAGGTGCGGCAGGGCTTTGTCTGGCCACGGCCACATTTATGTACGATGACTATCGGGCGCGTGTCATTATCATGAGCTGCACGCTCGCCACGCTGTTTGCCGCATGCGCGCTCGCGACGTTCAGGTTACAGAGGAATGCCTTCGCCGAGCGCTTTACCGGATTCATATTTCTCACTACAGCAGGCATCATGCTCATGCGCTGCATCGCCGCACTTTTCCAATCCAGCAGCCTGACGCCTGAGACTGATACTTCATGGGTCCACAAGATCTACATGGCCACTTTCTCATTCTCGATCGTCGCCCTGAGTATCGGATTCATGCTGATCATCAACCGTGCATTGCACAGCAAGCTCGAAGCCCTGGCGTTGCGTGACGACATGACTGGCGTATATCGCAGAGAGGCCTTTCTTGCTGTTCTGTCCAGAGAAATGACGGAGTCTAAACTTACACATCGCGCGATGTCTGTGCTGATGATGGATCTGGACAATTTTAAGGACATCAACGACCGGCATGGGCACCCGATCGGTGACCGTGTCATTACAGACTTTTCCGCGAAGGTGTTACAGATACTGCGTCGCGACGACGCCATTGGGCGCTACGGCGGGGAGGAGTTCCTTGTACTGCTACCCCATACGCCGAAAGCGGATGCATATGGGGTAGCTGACCGCATCCGTACTATCGCTGCAGAAGTATGGTCCGCGGACATACCATCCTATACCGTCAGTATCGGGGTAGCTACACTGGAAACCGCCCACGCTGATTCTGCTGCGTTGATCGATGCTGCCGACAAGGCATTATATGCTGCAAAAAGAGCGGGGAAAAACCGTGTTGAGGCCGCACATAACTTAGCGGACAGCAGAAGCAGGCTAGGGCAGGGAGAGTCGAAGTTACCAGTCACCGGTATTCTTCTATAGCGACTTGAGGCCCATCCCCTTCAAGGTCTTATTTCGTGAGGCCATTTTTAAGCGTCGCCGCAGAACGACAGCTGGGTAATTTGACTGAGGCGGTACGTCATCAAGATAGAAAAGCTTAACGAAAGACACTAGGATAAGCAGCCAATGAAAGCCGTGCGAATTTATCAGCGCCTGCAGTCCTATCAACCGACAGTTAGCGTGGTAGTAGCGCCGTTGCTTCTATTGGTAATGGCCGGCGTCTACGGACTTGTCTATTCCACGGGCGGAATCAAATACGTCTTCTCGCATTCGATGTATTTGCCGATCCTGATTGCCGGTCTAATTTATCGATAAACCTGTGGAGGACGCAGAAGGGTATCTTCGCAAGGCGCAGGCTGCGTCGTTGCTCGTGTCGGAAAATGGTGACGATGTTAGCCAGTACCACGCGAGCATTCACTGGCATGCACGTGAGAGTCTTGCCATTCTTGGCGAGCTAACAGAAGGCATTGATCGAGGCGAAATCTCTTTGCATTACCAGCCAAAGATCTGCCTTCAGACAGGAACTATTGCCGGTGCTGAAGCGTTGATGCGATGGCATCACCGTGAGCGTGGAATGATCTCACCAGGCGATTTCATCCCGCGAGCCGAGCAAAGTACATTAATTCATACCCTTACCGCCTTTGCATTGGACCAAGCGCTGCAACAAGCGGCCGAATGGCACGGCTTAGGCATCAGAATACCAATCGCGATTAACGTATCACCGCGCAATCTGTTACAACCAGGATTTTGCGAGGCGGTACTGGCCGCCATGAAACGCACTGGCGCGACGACTGACATGCTGGAACTGGAGGTGACGGAAAATGTACTAATGACAGACATAGAGCGAGTAGCAGTTGAACTGCAACAACTTGCAGGCCATGGAATCAAAATCGCAATCGACGATTTCGGGGCAGGCTACTCATCCCTCACATACCTTTACCGTCTTCCAGTGACACACCTGAAAGTTGATAAGTCATTCGTTCAAGGCCTCGCGGAAGAAGAAGTTAGTGCCCATATCGTTGAAGCAGTCGTATCGATGGCGCGTAAGATTGGTATCAAAACGATTGCCGAAGGCGTCGAAACCGAAGTTGTCTACGAACGTCTTCGAGACCTCGGTTGTGATGTCGCCCAAGGTTTTTTCATCGCAAAACCGATGCCGGCAGCGGAGTTTGAAAGATGGTACAGAAACTGGCGTGGTCGACCTCAGTTGACCACCTGATAAGGAAACCGTCAGTGAGAGTGAGTGAAAGGAAACTCTCGGCGGCACAGTCCGCCTTTGGCGAAGGTGGCGCAAACCTGTCAACCTATCCAAATCAACGGAGCGCGGCTTATTTGGGCAAACTTGGTAGGGCAGTTTTACTGCTAACCAATGGCCGTGCGTTCCACGAAGCGAAATACGGCCACCGCCGCCGCCAAGCGGGCTGCTTGCTCGTGGAGCGCAGTTGCGCCGGTCGCAGCCTGCTCGACAAGCGCTGCATTTTCTTGGGTCATGCGATCCATTTGACCGACTGCGCGATTAACGTCCTCAATGCCGACACTCTGCTCGGCACTGGCCGACATGATTTCGGCCATAATGCTGGTTACGCGCTGGATGCTGGCAACGATTTCCTTCATCGTGCGGCCCGCGTCATCAACAAGACGTGTACCGGCCTCGACCTTATCCACCGAATCACCGATTAACGCTTTGATTTCGCGGGCAGCAGACGCCGAGCGCTGGGCCAGGTTGCGGACTTCGCCAGCCACCACTGCGAAGCCGCGTCCCTGGTCCCCGGCACGCGCCGCCTCGACGGCAGCATTCAGCGCCAAAATATTGGTCTGGAAGGCAATGCCGTCGATTACGCTGATGATGTCTGAAATCTTCTGCGCAGAGGTGTTGATTGAACCCATGGTCTCAATCACGCCCGCAACCACGCTGCCGCCTTTCTCGGCGACTGCCGAGGCGGATTTTGCCAGTCCATTTGCCTCGCGCGCGTTGTCAGCATTCTGTTTCACGGTCGCCGTCAATTCTTCCATCGAAGACGCTGTCTTTTCCAGCGAACCCGCCTGTGCCTCAGTGCGGGTCGATAAGTTGCGGTTGCCTTCAGAAATTTCGGCGCTAGTGGCAGCGACCTCTTCCGCGGCGCGGCGCACGCCGGTGACTGTTTCGCCCAAGGTGCCGGCCATGCGCACAAGGGAGGCCATGATGCTGGTATCGTCCCCCTTACGCAGACGCGCCGCATGGAACAGTTCGCCGCGACCCACCGCTTCCGCCAGTGCTTTGACTGTGTCCGGTTCAGCGCCGAGCGTACGGATGATCTGACGCGTAATCAGGACGGCGACAATGGCGCCGAGCGTGAGTGCCGCTGCGCAGAGCACCAACATCAGAGCCACGAAACCGCGCGCTGTTTCCTGTGCACGCGCCGACTCCTGAAGGTTTAGCTTTTCCTGATAGTCGATGAAACGGTTAATCGCTGCTAACCACGCAACGAAAGCGGGTCTGGCTTGCTCAAACATCAGTGCACGAGCAGCATCGATATCACCTGAACGGCGCAGGGCGATGATCTTGTGAATCAAAGGTAAAGTACGTGCTTCCACTACCTTAATATCGGCCAGTATCCGGTAATCCTCGCCAGCATTACCCGCCTCCTCGTTAAAGACACGGTCCAGCGGCACCGCTGCCGCTTCATAATCGCGTGCCAGATGCTCGATTTCAGCAACTGCCGTGTTCAACGCCGCCTCGTCACTGACCAAAGTCACGTCGCGTAGGCTGATGGCGCGGTCGTGCACGCTACCACGGAAATTAATTGCATACCGCTGTTTGACGCTGTTAACTTCGCTAATTATTTTAAGGCTGGAATGGATGGCGTTGACTTGCAGAATACCTGCAACGGTAAGGACTACCATCAGCACGAGCACGACGGCAAAGCCAAGACCGATACGGGCCTTGGTGCTGAGTCGAGAAACCGAACGAGACAAGAACATGCGATAGCCTTTCTAAAACGTGGTCGGGAACGACTTTATTGGTAAAGTGTATTTCTATTAAGAAATATCTCCCAATAGAAATTAACGATCAACGAGATAGGATTTGCTGCACGCTCCATAGAACATCTGCGAAAAGTGCCGTTTTGTATTCAGGGTCTGTAAAGAAGCAAGGTGGTAAAGCATCAAAACTAAGAGCGGGAATGAACATCATGGAGTCACTCCTTGATAAGGAGGTCAGCGCGAGAGAAAGAATGCAGTATCGGTCGCTCAGGCGGCCAGGGAATAGAATTGGTCTACAGTGGACACAACTTGCCCGTATGGGTTGTCCAGTTGCCCTTCCTTGATCATGTGCATGGTTTTGATACAGGCCTGCAGAGTGCATAACCGTCGTTCATCGGTATTCGCCCTGATACAAACTAACTACCCTGCCAGAACCGGCACCGGCTTACTGCAACGGAATCTTAGTTCTGCAACCGGGTCATGTTTGCTACGCCAGCAGCCGGTAGGATATTGTTATCGCACTTTGTGCTGTGCCAGCGGCGGGCGGCTGTTCGGCCAGCGTCCACCAAGCGATAAGGTGGCTCTCTCGGCTGCGGTCAGCAGCAGGCTGCTCATTCGCTGAACCGCAAGTTCGGAGAAACGCTCAAGCGGTCCCGACAGTGACAAGGCGCCAAGCAGCGTATTGGCCGGGCCGAACACCGGACTGGATATCGCGCCGCACAGCGGGTCGCGTTCCCCGAACGACGTAAATACGAGCTGCACATCATCGCCGTCAGTAGGGCCGCCATTGGCGTAGGTGCGCAATACCTTGCCAGGCGCACCATTCTTTAATGGCAGTAAATCACCTACCCTGACCCGGTCGAGCGTTGAATGCGCCGAATCGATGCGGCACAAGCAGACACGTGTATCGGCGCTTTGCTGTACATGAAACGATGGACTCTCCGTACCCTGCTGTACTAGCCACTCCATCACCGGCAAGATCGCATCCTTCAGGCCATAACTGTTCTCAAACGTGCGGCCGAACAAGAATGCCAAAGGACCAAGCGCATAACGTTTGTCATTGCGCTGGACAACAAGGCCGCTACGTTCAAGGGATGCCAGCAGGCGCAGCAAAGTGCTCTTGTACATGCCCGTCAGGCGCGCGATGTCGGCGAGCGACTGCGGTGTACCGGCCTGCGCGAGCGCGATGGCGATGGCGAGGGCGCGGTCGACTGCGGCGACGCCGTCGTTCTGGCCGACGGCGCTGTCTGCGGTCATGTCGGTCAAATTGAATCTACGGTAAACAGTTGGCGGAAATTCACGGTCGCAACGACATCATAGTGTAGGGAGCCGGTTTCGCTCAGTATTCTAACTCAAAGAATAACTGTTCTGTGAAAGAGAACGACATCAACACTAGTTCCGGTTTTTCTAGTGACGATTGTGGCCGTTTAGGCTCATAAACTCCTCCGTTATACCGCCTTGACATGCTGCTAAGGGGCACGTAGAATTCATAAATCAGAACCAAAGTTCTGTCAGGGAGAACGAAAATTCGAGTCTCATCCGTTTCAATAAGAATGCATTCAAAAGCAAGACTTTGAGGAGCGCCAACTTTGCGCTTTCATCGGCTTTCAAAATAAGTGGACCAGACGTGGTTTGTTGTTCCTCGCATCGAGGGCAGAGACACCTAGGTCCATACAACCAGGAGATAAGAGTGAAGCGTACTGTGTTTGGAATTGCCCTAAGTTTTCTGATTGGCGCTTCTGCGACAGCAATGGCGGACAGTTTTCCCGAAAAGCAACTGACGATCGTTGTTCCATATAGTCCTGGAGGAAGTACAGATGCGACGGCAAGGCTATTGGCTAACGGTCTGAAAAAGAAGCTTGGGCAGCCCGTCATTGTGGATAATCGCGCCGGTGCAGGCGGTAATATTGGCGCCTCATTTGTGGCGCGCTCGCAGCCCGATGGCTACACCATGCTGATGACGAGTAGCGCACATGTTGCGAACAGATCACTTTACAAGACCTTGCCCTACGATTTGCTCAAGGACTTCATGACCGTCACCCAAGTGGCGCGCATACCCAATGTCCTAGTAGTCAACAATAACATTCCGGCAAATACGCTTAAGGAATTCATCGAGTACACAAGGAAGTCGAAGGACCCCATTACTTACGGGTCCGCCGGTAGCGGCACGGGGCAGCATTTAGCTGGAGCCTTATTTGCAAGCAAAATCGGCGCGCCGATGACCCATGTGCCGTACAAAGGAGGCGCTGCAGCGGTGACCGACTTGATGGGTGGCTTGATAGATTCTGTATTTGCACCTGCAGTTGAGATCCTTCCTTATATCGAGTCGAAGCGTTTGAAGGCATTGGCCGTCACGACGCAGCAAAGAGCTAAAGCACTTCCAGACCTGCCGACTGTAGCCGAAGCGTTGCCTGGATTTGAAATCGCATTATGGAATGGCATTCTTGTCCCAACCGGTACTGACCCTAAGCGCGTCGCATTGCTGAGCAATGCCATCGCGGAGGTCATGAACGGTGAAGAGGTTAAGAGTACCTTGGAGCGGCAGGGCTCGACCCCGGTGAGTAATAGCCCAGCCGAGTTCAAGAAGATACTGGATTCTGAGGTGACACGATGGGCGGATATTGTGAAAACGTCAGGCGCAGAAGCCCAGTGAAATGAGCTATGTTCGCCCACGATTTCGTGTGCTCGATTCTAATTGGAGAGGCAAATGAAGCAAGAGACGTTACAGAACACGGAGTTTTCCGCTGCCGAATGGCAAGCGAGAGTCGAGCTGGCAGCCTGTTACCGGCTGGTGGATCATTTCGATATGTGCGACATGATCTATAACCATATCTCACTGCGCGTGCCGGGGGAAGGTCACGCATTTCTGATCAATCCATTCGGGATGATGTATTCGGAGATCACCGCATCATCGTTGCTTAAAGTTGATATAGATGGACGTATTTTGTACAACCCATGGAGTGAATACTCCATCAACAAGGCCGGCTACGTGATCCATAGCGCATTGCATGCAGCGAATGAGCGGATTGCATGTGTAGTGCACACGCATACTCCCGATGGCATGGCCGTCTCTGCTTTGAAGTGCGGACTTCTTCCCATTACGCAGACTGCGATGCGATTCGGCGAGGTGGCTTACCACGATTATGAGGGAGTAGCCGTCGAAGAAGACGAGCGCGAACGCTTGGTGCAACATATGGGAAACAGCGAAGTAATGATTCTTCGAAATCACGGTTTACTGGCCGTCGGCGAAACTGTCCAGCAGGCCTTCAATAACATTTATCGGCTCGAGCGTGCCTGTCGGACTCAAGTGAAAGCCATGTCATGCGGCGCGGAACTTGTCATTCCGCCACAAGAGGTGATCACTAAAACGAACAACCAATTGCGCCTTCAACCCAGCGCAGACAAGCCGGGCTCGCAGAAACCATATGGCATATTGGAATGGCCGGCGTTATTACGCATGCTGGACCGCAAAGATCCATCCTATAAAACATGACCGGCAAAGCAGCATTCACGTTGAGCGATTGTTGAAATGATGAACATTACATGCCTGCACTAATGACGACAATATTGACTTCGGAGTTTGTCTGGCGGAATTTCTCCTCCGCCGGATCGGTAACCGATAATCGACCGGACATTCGATGGCTGACATTCGATGGCACCCACCGTCTGTCGAACGAGGACTTGCTCTCGGTTGATGTCGCGTATTTATCAAGCGACATACTTGGCACATCGACTAAGACCGACCTGACAGAATCGATGGCTTTGTTTTGTGACATGCTCCTCGAGGCCAAGCAGCTGAAATGGCTCCAAGTGCCTTCAGCAGGCTTGGATCGTCCGATCTACCAAACACTGGCCTCACGTGGCGTACGACTCACCAATGCGGCAGGCATGGCCTCGGTGACCGTTGCGGTGACTGCGTTGACCGGGCTTCTGGCGCTATCAAGACGCCTTCCGCTGTGGGTTGAAGCGCAGCGGAGTCACAGTTGGCTGCCTTTGCGCTCAGGCTCTCGTGAACCGAAAGAGCTGCAAGGTCAAAGGGCGCTGATTGTTGGTACGGGCAGCATAGGCCGGGAGCTTGCTCGCTTGTGCAAGGCGGTGGGCTTGTTCACCCATGGGCTGCGCCGCAATGTCAGTGAGCCCCTGGAGTACTTTGATGTTCTAGGTTCGATCAATGATCTGGATGAGGCAATACCGAAGGCAGATTGGATAATCCTTACTTGTCCACTGACGGATGAGACGCGCAAGATGATTGACCGTCGGCGCCTGGAGCTGTTCTCGGAGGGAGCCCATTTGATCAACGTCGCAAGAGGCGAACTCATCGTCGAAGAAGACTTGATTGCCGCCTTGAAGAATGGCCGCGTTGCGGGCGCATACCTGGATGTGTTTGAAGCGGAGCCGCTGCCGCCTGATTCGCCGCTTTGGGATTTGCATAATGTGCTTATCTCGCCGCATAGCGCCGGCGACGGCTCAGGCAGGCATGCACGAATTGCCCATCTCTTCTTCGACAACCTTGAGCGATGGTGCAAGGGATCAGCGCTCAATAATGAGGTCGTGCTTCGAGCATAAGTCGGCCTACAGCGGACCGTTGCACCGATTCACGTCGATCCAAGCGCGATCCACGGAGCCTGCGGCGCTTGATTGCCGTGGAGTCATGAATCCGGTAAGCGGCACGATGTCCCAAACAGCAATTTCATCATCATCGGAGTCCTATTCATGCAACAGCAGTCCAGCCTCGTCACAAAGGCTTTGCTCATCGGTGGTGAGCACGTTATCAACCACAACCAAAAATTCGAATCGGTCAACCCGGCAACCGGGGAGGTCAATTACTTTTTGTCGCTGGCGACCGCGTCACACGTTCAAGCAGCGGTGGCGTCGGCGAAGGCTGCTGCGAATGACCCAGCCTGGCGCTTCATGCTACCCCATCTGCGTGCGCGCCTCCTGTCGCGCATCGCCGATGGCATATCAGCCCGAATCGAAGATTTGGCGCGTTTGCAAATGATCGAGAACGGCAAAGTATGGTCTGAATGCAAAGCGCAAGCGGCAAGTGCGGCCGCCATCTTTCGCTACTACGCTAGCGTGTGCGAAACGCTGGGCGCCGAGATCACTCCATCCCGGGGGGATTACCTATCGATGACGTCGTATGAGCCCTATGGCGTCGTTGCCGCAATTACGCCATGGAATTCGCCTTTGACAATGGAGGCTCAGAAAGTGGCGCCCGCGCTTGCCGCGGGGAACGCCGTCATTCTGAAGCCTTCAGAAATCACGCCATCTACCGCTTTGTTGCTCGGTGAAATCGCACTTGAAGCCGGATTGCCGCCGGGTCTACTGAACGTCATTACCGGCGATGGTGCGACTACCGGTAGCGCGCTGGTCTCGCATCCCGACGTGCGCATGGTCTCCTTCACTGGCGGCACCGCGACCGGAAAGCATATCGCCCGCATTGCCGCAGAGCGTTTGATCCCTGTTGCGCTTGAGCTGGGCGGAAAGTCGCCACACATCATATTTGACGACGCCAATGTCGACGCAGCGCTCAAGAGCGTGGTAGACGGAATTTTCGAAGGTAGCGGCCAGTCCTGTATCGCGGGTTCACGCCTGTTCATCCAGCGCGGCGTGTACGACCAGGTCGTTGAGGCGCTGGTCACGCGGGCTCAGACGATCAAGGTTGATGCGCCGGAGGCCTCCGGTGCCGAAATGGGGCCGGTGGCAGGATTCAGGCACCGGTCCCATGTGGAACGCCTCGTGGCGGTCGCCCGGGAAGAAGGCGGACAAATCCTGGCCGGCGGCGCCCGCCCGAGCGGTGCGCAGTATGAGCGCGGCTCCTATTATCTTCCCACTGTTATCGCGGGCTTGAACAATCGTTCCACGGCGGTACAGCAGGAAATTTTCGGGCCGGTATTGTGTGTCTTGCCGTTCGACGACGAGCGCGACCTGGTGGCTCAGGCGAACGACAGCGCTTTTGGTCTTGCGTCTGGAATCTGGACGGCTAACTACCAGCGTGCATGGCGCGTTGCGCAGGCGCTCGAAACCGGATTAGTCTGGATCAATACGTACAAGCAACTCTCGATCTCCACTCCGTTCGGTGGCTTCAAGGAAAGCGGCATCGGGCGCGAGAAGGGTGTCACGGGCGTGCGCCTGTATCAACAGAGCAAAGGCATCTACTGGAGCATGGATCCGGCTAATTTCCCTGCTCCGAACCAATAATTTAAAGAGGAATTTTATGTTCAAGCTAATCGGTTTTATCGGCGTTGGCGTGATGGGGGAACCTATCTGCAGGCATATTGCCGTCAAAAGCGGCCTTTCCGTCATCGCGCATGATCGTGACAGCCGCCCGCTCGAACGACTCGCGGAACACCAGGTCAAGGCAGGTTCCCTTGAACAGATCGCTGCTGCCGACATCATCTTTCTTTCCTTACCTTCCGGGGAAGTCGTCGAACAAGTCGTTCTTGGAACAGGCGGGCTTCTCGAAAAAGGGCGCGCCGGCCAGGTAATCGTCGATTTGAGCACGTCGCCTGTGGATACAACCCGCAAGCTGGGGGAGGCGTTGGCCGAGCGGGGTCTTCTGTTTGCTGATGCACCGGTAATGCGTACCCGTGCAGCAGCGGAGGCCGGCACGTTGGCTGTTCCGGTAGGAGCCGAAGAGGCTCTGTTTGCGAACATCGAAAAATTCATTCGCATGTTTGCCGCCGATGTCATTCACGTCGGGAAGGTCGGTGCCGGTCAGGTGGTCAAAATTCTGAACAACATGGTCCTATACGAGACAGTACTCGCACTGGCAGAAGCACGGGCCATCGGCGTGCGTGCCGGAGTGGACGCGGAAAAGCTTTTCTCGGCACTCTCCGTCGGTTCGGCCGACAGTTTCGCATTGCGCAACCACGGCATGAAGGCTATTGCTCCACAGGAGTTTCCTGAACGCGCCTTCCCGGTAACCTACGCAAAAAAGGACCTCCTGTATGCCGTAGCGCTCGCTGAACAGATGGGCGTCGATGCGACAGGTGCAAAGAATCTGGTCGCCTGCTTTGATAAGGCAATTTCCGCAGGACACGGTGACAAGTACGCACCGGCAATCAGTCTGGTATTCGAAGGAAAATAGGAGGGTTCTGTCGCATTAGCCGTCCGGGGGCGCGCGAAGCGCTGCCCGTCACGCTGGACGGAATGCGCCCGCAAGCGCATAGAACTGTTCCGCGAAAGACATCATGTCAGCACCGGACATGCCCATCTGTCCCTTGCGGATCACGTGCATGAGTTCGATACCGGCCAGGACATGGCCGACCGAAATGACTGAAGATGAACATGGGCCGCGCGCGCCGCTTGATGGTGCCGTTCTTGTCCATCAACAGCCCGCCAGAGAAAAAAATTCAATTATTCGTTTAATTTGTTCTCCTCCTGCTCAAACATCAATTCCATACGAGCCCGGTGCGCCGCACGGATGTGTGCCCGGCTTGCTTCTTCCGCAGTCGCCGCATCATGGCGCTCAATTGCAGCCACCAATTGATCGTGTTCTTCAAAAGCGTGAGCAGAGCGGCCTGGCAGACTAAGCGTCGTTTGTCCAAGTAGGGCCATTGAGTCGCGCAGCATGCTCAAGGTCTTGAGCAGATAGCGGTTATGGGCAGCGCGATAGAGTGTTTCGTGGAAAAGGCGGTTATTTCTTGCTAACTTAACAGGGTCGTCTCCGAAAGCTTTGTCGCGATCGGCAATGTCGCGCAACATCGCGATCTCCACGTCCGATGCATGTCGCGCGGCTAGTCTGGCCGCAGCGCCTTCCAACACCTCACGCATAAAGTAAAGTTCGGCCACCATGCTATGGTCCAGCTCGGCGATGATCATCCCGCGTCGGGGTTCCTGCACCACCAGTCCTTCGGTCTGCAGACGGTTAAGAGCCTCTCGCACGGGCGTTCTACTGCTCCCAAGCCATTCAGCAATTTCTACCTCCCGAAGACGCATTCCCGGCTTTAATCTGCCGGTTTGAATGCCTTCCAGCATCTTTTGATACGCATCTTCGCCCCGCGACAGGGACGGCTGTTCACTGTCATTAAAAGAATCGAGAGTCTGTTTAGTTTTTTGGGAACACATGATGTCGTAAAAGGATTGCAAGCGCCTATTTTGAAGAGCAAGTCAGGTGGATCGTATATCGCATTTTAACGCGATTAGACAGTTGAAAGCATTTGCATACAAACGTATACATATCAATGAACACTATTGTATACTAGTGCATACATTGTGATCCTATCCTTTCAGGAATCGCGTAAATGCAGGACATCGAGCATGTCGATGTCCGAGGCCGGCGCCAGCTGGAACATTGGAGACCCGAATTGAAATACGACGTATTGGTCATTGGAGGCGGCAACGCTGCACTCTGTGCCGCGTTAACGGCGCGTGAAGCCGGCGCTAGTGTACTGATCCTTGAATCTGCGCCGCGCGAATGGCGGGGCGGCAATTCTCCACATACACGAAATGTGCGCTGCATGCATGATGAGCCACAGGATGTGCTTGTGGATGCTTATCCCGAAGAAGAGTACTGGCAGGATCTGTTGAAGGTCACGGGCGGCCTTACCAACGAAAAGCTCGCGCGTATCGCAATCAAGGCATCTGCGACGTTTCGGCCTTGGATGCGCAAGCACGGCGTCAATTTCCAGCCACCATTGTCGGGCGCATTGCATGTCGCCCGTACCAATGCGTTTTTCATGGGAGGCGGCAAGGCTCTGGTGAACGCGTACTATCGTAGCGCCGAAGCACTCGGGGTGCAGGTTCGCTACGAAGCCCCGGTGGATGCGATTGAACTTGACGACGGCCGTTTCGTTGCGGCGCGTATTGGCGCAGAGCGTATTGAGGCCCATGCATGCGTACTAGCGTGCGGCGGATTTGAATCCAACCTCGAATGGCAGCGGGAGGCGTGGGGACAAAACGAATGGGGCGAATGGACGGCAGATAATTTTCTCATTCGCGGTACCCGCTTTAACAAGGGCGTGCTGTTGAAGTTCATGATGGATGCGGGCGCTGACATGATCGGGGACCCGACTCAAGCGCATTGCGTCGCGATCGATGCGCGTGCGCCGCTATACGATGGTGGTATTTGTACACGGGTCGACTGCGTTTCGCTTGGCATCATGGTGAACAAGAATGGAGTTCGCTTCTATGACGAAGGGGAGGACTTCTGGCCGAAACGCTATGCCCTGTGGGGCCGACTGGTCGCCCACCAGCCGGGTCAGATAGCGTACTGCATCATCGACAGCAAGGCGATCGGCCGTTTCATGCCGCCGGTATTTCCCGGTATTAAGGCACTTACACTTGCTGAATTGGCACTTCGCCTGAATCTGGACGAAAAAGCCTTTCTGCAAACTGTAAATGATTACAACGTTGCCTGCCGCGTCGGCACATTCAATCATGCAGTCCTGGACGATTGTCATACCGAAGGGCTAAATCCGTCAAAGACACATTGGGCTCAGCCTATCGACACCGGCCCGTTCTATGCCTATGCCCTGCGGCCAGGAATCACGTTCACCTATCTGGGCCTGAAAATCGACGAAAGGGCGGCGGTGCACTTCAACGGCAAACCAAGTGCAAATCTCTTTGTTGCCGGCGAAATGATGGCGGGGAATATTCTGGGAAAAGGATATACCGCCGGAGTCGGCATGACTATCGGCACGGCGTTTGGCCGCATTGCCGGTGTTGAAGCGGCGCGTTCGGCCAGCGCGGCCGGTGAGCGAGAACAGAATCAGGAATTACAGCATGCAACAGCTTAAGTCACTTATCGAAGAAGCCCGCGTCGAATCGCCGCGTGTCATCCCTATCAAGGTGCTGCCTCTTACCGCAGACGAAGAAGAAGTAAGCCGGCAGATGCAGATTTGCAATGCCTGCCGCTATTGCGAAGGTTTTTGCGGGGTATTTCCCGCAATGACCCGACGACTTGAATTCGGTAAAGCGGACATCCATTTTCTCGCAAATCTTTGCCACAATTGTGGCGCATGTCTGCATGCCTGCCAGTACGCACCTCCGCATGAATTTGCGGTCAACGTACCTCGTGCGATGGCCAAAGTACGGATGCAGACCTATACCGACTATGCGGTTCCGCGAGCATTTGGCACCTTATACAAGCGCGCCGGCCTGACGGTGTCACTCGCGCTCGCTGGTGGCCTCGCGTTATTTCTCATACTCGCTATTGTGATGACCGGTGGTTTGTTCCACGAGCCGATGGCCGGCAATTTCTATGCAATTTTTCCGCATAACACCCTGGCGGCAATGTTCGGCATGGTGTTCGGTCTTGCCGTCATCGCGTTAGTCATTGGTGTCGCCCGTTTCTGGCGTGATGTCACGCCGGCCGATTACCTGAAGGCGGCTTCATCAGACGCTGTCGGAGAGGCCACGCACAACATTCTTCGCCTGAAGTATCTGGACGGTGGTCATGGCAAGGGATGTAACGAGGAAGATGATAGATTTACGCTGTTGCGACGTAAATTTCATCATTTCACCTTCTATGGATTTCTCCTCTGCTTCGCATCTACGAGCGTTGCTACCCTTTACCATTATTTTCTTGGTCTACATGCGCCGTATCCGTTTCTGAGCTTGCCAGTCCTGCTAGGCACCATCGGTGGGATTGGTCTATTGATTGGTCCGGCCGGTTTGCTTTGGCTGAATTTGCGTCGCCATCCACTGCAAGGCGATGCAGCGCAAAAGCCGATGGACCGCGGTTTTATCGCGCTGTTGCTACTGATCAGCGCGACCGGTCTGGCCCTCCTGGCGCTACGTGACGGCCCTGCAATGGGCTTACTTCTCGCCCTGCATCTTGGTACCGTTATGGCGCTGTTCCTGACTCTGCCTTACGGAAAATTCGCGCATGGGATATACCGCTCTGCCGCGCTGCTCAAATGGGCCATCGAAAAACGCCAGCCCGCAAACCTCAAGCTAGCCGACGATTGAAAGCAAGTAGTCAAGCCCGGCAACATGGGAGGCAATTGCGTAATGTCTCACCGGGCTTGATGTCGACGTAATAGCACTACATAAGATGGCATCGACGCCAGCGCATCGGCGTCTTCCACGTTCTATCCCCTGCAACTTCGTATCCCGCGCCAACAGCGCGCGCAGATACCCGGTATCAAACTCACGCTTTCCCAACGGTAGACTCCGGCCCGTAAGCGCTCATCATCTAGTCGATGATGAGCGCTTACGGGCATTGCACATTGCTGCTGCCGCCACTGTTTGCTCCTAACTTCCTTTTCTATTTTGAAAGTAAAAACCGACCACAAACATGTTGACATGTTCAACGAGTTCGTTGACACTTACAACGTTGATACATACAACGAAATGGCGGGCGGCGCTGAGATGAGCGACTTCCGGCGACTTGGTCCGATGAGCAGGGCCGAATTCTTCACAGGAGACTAGAAATGGTATTTCGGTTAATCAAGGGCGCCGCAACCGCTGCGGCATTGGTCAGTATTTTCGGGATTAACCCGGCAGCGGCGGAAGATACTTATCCTTCCCGCACCACGACGCTGGTGTCGCCGTTTGCTGCAGGAGGCACAAACGATTATCTGGCTCGCGCGATGGCAAAGAAACTTGAGACAACGCTTGGGAAGACCTTCATTGTCGAGAACCGGACTGGCGCAAACGGGATTATTGGCGCAACTTATGTTGCAAAGAACAAAGGTGATCCGTACACACTCTTGATGGGCAACAGTGCGACCCACGGCACCAACCTCACGCTCTATCCAAAGACCACCTACAATCCCATCAAAGATTTCACGCCAATCGGTATGGTAGGCGCGGTTCCGTTAGTAATGGTTGTCAGCAGCAAGCTGCCGGTAAAGTCTGTTCAGGATCTCATCGCCTATGCGAAGGCCAATCCCGGAACGCTAAGTTTCGGCTCCAGCGGAGTGGGGGGAACCGGGCACATGACTGGCGAAAAATTCAAGAAGGCGACCAGCATGGACATCATCCATGCAGCGTATAAGGGCGATGGCCCCGCAGTCGCAGACGTTATCGCCGGCCAAATCCCTGTGGCATTCATTGGTGCTACAGCAGTAGTCCCACACATGAAATCTGGTCGCCTGCGTGTGCTGGCAGTGGCAGGCAAGAACCGATCTTCTTCGATGCCGGACGTTCCTACTTTTGCCGAAGCAGGTGTGCAGGATATCGACTTCGTGCAATGGTACGCAATCATGGCGCCTGCGGATATTCCCAAGGATGTTGCGAACAAGCTGAGCGCTGCGGTCGCCGATGCAGTGAAGTCGCCAGAGATGAAACAGGCTTTTGCAACTCAGGGTGCCGACCCGATCACCGCCGGCCCCAAGGAACTCGAATCATTTATTGATGCAGAAATCACCAAGTTCGGGAAGGTCATCAAGGAACTGAATATTCGCGTCGAGTGACGCGTCAGCACCTTACATACCTTACATTGAAGAAAGAACGAACCATGCTTTTGGAAAACAAAACCGTCGTCGTCACCGGGGCCGGGCAGGGCATCGGGCTTGCATTTGCCAAAGCCTTCGCCGCGGAAGGCGCGCAAGTGGTCGCCAACGATATCAATGCCGCCAAGGCTAACGAAGCGGCCACACTGATTCAGGAATCGGGTGGCAAAGCCATTGCCCAGCATTCCGACATTTCCACATTTGCCGGGGCCGATCAGCTCGTCGCCGACTGTCTGCAGGCCTTTGGCAAGATCGACGTAATGGTCAACAATGCCGGCATCCTGCGTGACCGCATGAGCTTCAACATGAGCGAGCAGGAATGGGACCAAGTGATCGCGGTATGTTTAAAGGGCAGCTTTGCCTGCTCGCGCTCGGCGATCCGCGCAATGCGCGCCGCCGGCACTGGCGGACGCATCATCAATATTGCGTCCCGTTCAGGACTGCGCGGTATTATGGGACAGGCCAACTACGCAGCTGCCAAGGCCGGCGTGTTGGGGTTGACCCGCACGCTCGCGCAGGAAGTGAGCAAATATGGTATCACCGTCAACGCAATTTCACCGCGCGCGGTCACCGACATGACCAACAGCATTCCGGATGACGTGAAGGCCAAAAAGGATGCTGCATGGAAGGACAGCAGCGTGGTATTGCGCGGTACTGCGGAACAAGTTGCGCCGGCCGCGTTATACCTTGCTTTAGATGAATCTGACTGGATTAATGGCCAGGTCATCGGTATTGCCGGCGACAAGCTGTCCTTGTGGTCGCATCCGCACGAGGTATCGGAAGCCTTCATGTTCGGCGGCTGGACCGTGCAAAACTTGCGTGACCTGTTCAAGTCGTCTGTCGGATTCGAATTGCAGTCGCTTGGCAACAAGGATTGATCGCTCCGCACTTTACTCTCACTAACGTCTTTACGATGATAATGTCTTCCACAAGTATGGCTGCCGCAAAACATGAACGTGTACCGGCAGCCTCCCTGGCCGAGTTGTTCAGCCCGAAGTCCATTGCCGTTATCGGCGCCTCCAGCAACCCGACGCGGTTTACCGGAAAGATCATTCCGACCCTGCTGCGCCAAGGGTTTAAAGGCAGTATTTACCCGGTAAACGCCAAGAGTGCGGAAATTGCAGGTATCAAATGTTATCCCGACCTGGCCGCTATTCCCGATCAAGTCGACTGTATCGTCTATGCTCTTGCGCCCGAGCAGATGCACACTGCATTGCGCGGCGCCAATCGACTCGGCGCTAAACTGCTGGTCGTGGCTAGCGCCGGCTTCGCCGAGCGCGGGGATGAAGAAGGCAAGCGTCTGCAGCAGGAGTTAGTGGCGCTTGCGCATCAACAAGGCATGCGCGTCATCGGCCCGAATTGCATTGGTTTCGCTAATTTTGCTGACCATATCTGCGCTACTGCCGCCGCCGCCATGGACTGGCCTGATATCCAGCCCGGGCGCATCGGCCTTGTGTCGCAGAGCGGCGGACTGGGATTTGCGACGGTGCTGTTCAACGCATTGGAAGAAGGTATTGGCTTCAGTCACGTCGTTACCACGGGCAATGAGGCCGACCTCGACACGATCGACATTGCACGCTTCCTCGTCAACGATGCGCGTACAGATGTGATTGCGATCACGATCGAAGCGGTGCGCGATCCCCAGGGCTTTATCGAATTCCTTCGCTATGCACGCGAAGCCGGAAAGCCGGTCGTTGTCCTCAAGTCAGGGCGCACCGATCTTGGAAAAGTCATGGCGGCATCTCACACAGGGGCGCTGGCCGGCTCTGCGGAAGTATTCGAGGCGGTGTGCCGGCAGTTCGGCGTCACCTGCACGCATGACGTCGATGAGTTCTATCAAATCGCAGCGATGTTCGGCAAGCTGCGCGCGGCGGGCAAGCTCAAGCGGCCGGTAGCACCGGGATCGAAGTGCACGGCCTTCTCGATTTCGGGCGGGCACATTGGCCTGTTTGCGGATCATGCATCGACCCATGGCCTTCAATTCGCGCCTTTCTCAGTAAACACCATGGCCGCGATTGAGCGCGAGCTGGGTTTCTCCGGTAACTTCCAGAACCCGCTCGATACCACTGCTCGCGCAATTGGCGATGATGCATTCTGGGGACGCTGCCTGAAGGTTCTACTGGAAGACGAATCGGTTGAGGTTGCGGTACCGATCATTACGGTGGCGCGCAGTTATGACCGTGCGATTGAAGATTTCATCGCGCTTGCCGGGCAATCCGAAAAAATCGTCACGGTACTCTGGGCAGGCGGCAGCTTTGAAGGCAATGGCATGCGTCTGCTGCGAGAAAGCACAGTGCCCGTATTCCGTACTGCTGCCCGCGCCGCCGCGGCCATCGAGGCACTCGACCGCTATTGCACCGTGCAGAACCGGATACAACAGCCGGCAACGACACGCAATGCCGACGGTATGGATAAGGCGCGCGCCATTCTTTGCGCCGCCGCCGACGGAGCCCGGTCGTCTCTCACAGAACGCGAAAGCAAGGAGGTGCTCACCGCGCTCGGATTTCCTGCAACCCGCGAGAGGGTGGCTTCCAGCGCTGCTGAAGCTGTCGCAGCGGCACAGGACATTGGATTTCCGATTGCACTCAAAGGTGAACACCCGGACATTTTGCACAAGTCCGAGGCCGGCATCGTTTTTCTGAATCTGCAGGATCAGGATGCGGTGGCTGATGCCTATGCCACCATCGTTGAGCGCATGCTAAGAGCCATGCCCGGTGACAAACGGGGGCGCGTACTGGTTCAGGAAATGCTGCCTCAGGGTACCGAACTCATTCTCGGCGTGACCCGCGATCCGGAATTCGGGCTGGTCGTGCTGTGCGGAATTGGCGGAATTTTCGTAGAAATCCTCAATGACGTATCGATGCGGCTTCCCCCGTTCAGCCATGATGAAGCGCTGCGCATGATCGGCGAGCTGCGCGGTATAAAGATTCTGCAGGGCGCACGCGGCCGCGAGCCGGTCGACCTCGGCCGGGTGGCTGAACTGCTGGTTGCTCTTGGTGACTTTGCCGTGGCCAACCGGGACCTGGTTAAGGAAATTGACATCAACCCGCTGATCGCCATGGGCGGCGACCGGCTGAATATGGCAGATGCGCTGCTCGTACTCAACCGCGAGCCCGCACCATAAGTTGAACTTCCTCTCGATTAAGGAAAAGCAATGGAAGTAGATAAATCTCTCGTAGGGACGGCTACACCGCCCTTTACTGTGGAAGTGGAGAAGGGGGCGATCCGTCTGTTCGCGGAGGCGCTTCAGGATGAGAATCCGCTCTACCGGGACGCCGCCTTTGCACGTCGCATGGGCTACAACGATGTCGTGGCTCCGCCGACCTTCCCGACCAATTTCCGGCCGCCGCAGCGCCAGCAGTGGATGCTGGGGCTGGACGAAGGCCGGATTCTGGCGGGCGAGCAGTACTTTAACTACGAACGCCCCATCGTAGCCGGAGATGTTCTTGAATGCCGCCTGCATTTTGTGGGCATCGAAGAAAAGACCGGCCGTAGCGGAAAAATGCAGCTGCTGGTTCAGGAGCTGCGCGCGGTGGACCGTGAAGGCAGGCTGGTCGTCACCAACGGGCGGGTCGTCGTTTATCGCGTGCCCGGCGCCCTGAGCGAAAAACCATAATCGGAGGAGCACATCATGGCAGAAAAAAATCTTCTCCATCCGGGAAGCATCATGCGCATTCGGCGCGGACCGGTGAGCACCACACAGCTGGTGAAATACGCCGGCGCTTCAGGCGACTTCAACCGCATTCACTTTGACCAGCCGTTCGCGTTAGGCGCAGGCCTGAAGGGCGTGATTGCGCACGGCATGCTGACGATGGGTTTTGCGGCTTCCTGCCTGTCCGAGGCGGTGGGTCCGCAAGTCTTCTTAAAGCAGATCTCGGCACGCTTCCTGTCCCCGGTGTGGGTGGGCGATATCGTAGATGTCACCGCTACGGTGACGGAAATGACAGCCACCGGAGAAGCGCTGGTGGAGCTGGAAGCACGGGTCGGCGACACATCGGTATTACGTGGCAAGGCGACCGCGGTCCTGGTAGCGGCCTCCGTCAGCGCAGAGCCGCAGGAAGCGTGAGCAAGATGAGCATACATGGAAAAGCCTATATCGTCGGTGCATACGAGCATCCGACCCGCAAAGCGCCAGACAAGTCGGTTGCCCAGTTGCATGCCGAAGTCGCCAAGGGTGCGCTGGACGACGCCGGACTGAACAAAGACGACATCGACGGTTACTTTTGTTCGGGAGACGCTCCCGGCATGGGGCCGACCTCAATGGTCGACTACATGAACCTGCGGCCAAAGCATGTCGATTCCACCGACATCGGCGGTGCGAGCTATCTCACGCTGGTCAATCACGCAGCACAGGCTATCGCGGCAGGAAAATGCAATGTGGCGTTGATTACGCTGGCGGGACGCCCGCGCAGCGAAGGTGTGACGACGGGCACAACACCGCGCTTGCGCAACCCCTCTCAGGCGGATTTCCAATGGGAGTACCCGTACGGTATTGCCAACGTGAATGGTTATGCGATGTGCGCGATGCGCCACATGCATGAATATGGCACCACCAGCGAGCAACTGGCATGGATTAAGGTCGCGGCATCCCACCACGCACAGTACAACGAGCGCGCGATGCTGCGCGATGTCGTCACGGTAGAGGATGTGCTTGCTTCGCCGGTGGTGGCCGATCCCCTGCGTCGCCTTGATTGCTGCGTCGTCAGTGATGGCGGCGGCGCGCTGATCGTCGCGCGTCCCGAAATTGCACGCACGCTTAAGCGGCCGCTGGTGAAGATTATCGGTGCTGGGGAGACGGTAAAGCACCAGATGGGTGGCGAGATTGACCTTACGTATTCAGGTGCCGTCTGGTCTGGTGCAGCTGCGTTCGCAGAAGCAAAGGTGACACCGGCCGATATCAAGTACGCATCGATCTATGACAGCTTCACCATCACCGTGCTGATCCAGCTTGAGGATCTCGGATTCTGCGCCAAAGGCGAGGGTGGTAAGTTCGTTGCGGATGGCAACCTGATCTCCGGCGTGGGCAAGCTGCCCTTTAACACGGACGGCGGCGGGCTGTGCAATAACCACCCGGCCAATCGTGGCGGGATGACTAAAGTCATCGAGGCGGTGCGACAGCTGCGCGGCGAAGCACATCCGGCGGTGCAGGTACCCAACTGCAACCTGGCTCTCGCACAAGGTACCGGCGGCATGCTCGCGACACGCCATGGCAGCGCCACCCTCATCATGGAACGGGAATAAGCTCATGACGCAAAAGGAACGTATCGTACCCGCACCGGCAACCAATCCGGAAACGCAGCCATTCTGGGACGCTGCCCAGGAAGGGCACTTCCTGCTTAAGTGGTGCGCTGACTGCGGCAAAGCCCATTGGTATCCCCGCGCCGTCTGCCCGTTCTGCTTTAGCGGAAACACGGAGTGGCGCGAGGCGTCAGGCAACGGAACAATCTACTCGTACAGCGTGATGCGGCGCGCACCGGAAGTGTTTGCGGTTGCCTATGTCACTCTGGCAGAAGGACCGACCATGCTGACGAATCTGCGCGACTGCGACGTTGATCGCCTATCGATCGGGCAAGCCGTGCGCCTCGTATTTTCGCCTACAGACGGCGGGCCCCCCGTGCCGATGTTCACCCCAGCCTGAATGCAGCAACTCATTATTTGAAGGAAGGACAACATGGATCTTAATCTGAATGACAAGGTCGTCTGCATTACCGGCGGTAGTCGGGGCATCGGACTGGCAACAGCGATCACGTTCGCAACGGAAGGTGCGAAAGTCATCATTTGCGCGCGAGATGCTGGTCGACTTGAAGATGCTGTCGAGCATGTGCGCATCGTAACCGGCGTGAGTATTGAGGCAGTGCAGACGGATGTCACGAAGCCGGAAGACATTGAACGTCTGGGTCAGTACGTGGAAAGTAAACATGGCAACCTCGACGTGCTTGTCAATAACGCCGGAACCGGCATTTACAAGCCATTCGCATCGGTCACTAGCCAGGACCTGATGGAAGGCATGGCGATAAACTTCTTTGCGCAGTTCCGGGTCACTCAACGGATGCTGGGTTTGCTCGCGAAGACTGATAATAGCGTGGTCATCAACATATCTGGCCGCACGGCGCTACGCGGCAATTTTCCTCCTGGATCCAGCTGCACCGGCCCTGCCAAAGCCGCCGAAGTGCGATTCTCGATCGACCTGGCAACAGAGTTAGCCGAGCTCGGTATCCGCGTGAATTGCGTGGTCCCGGGCGTAGTCGAATCAGACGATCGCTTCAAATTGTGGGAAGGGCAGGCATTGAATCGTCCACTGGACGACAAATCGGCCGACGCTGTGCGTCGCGACCTCGAAAAAACATCGGTCCCGAAGGGCCAGCGATGGGGACAACCATCGGAACTCGCCGACGTCATCGCATTCCTCGCGTCGCCGCGTGCGTCCTACATCAATGGCGTGGCGCTCACAGTCGACGGCGGCCCGCACAACAAGTCCTACGTAACACAACTGTATGCACAAAAGCCAACTGTGATCGACAAGCTCGGTGCAGAACAGTCATAGGCAACCGTTCAGGTTGACGCGGTACACGCCAGCACGGTGGGGGAGCGAAATGCTCCTGCACCGTGAGCGTGATCTTATCGTTTCCATTCATGTTGTCATTCATGCCATCCCGGTCGCCTGGCCCGTTTCCTGATTCACCAGACGACGCGACGGTGACGCCGTCTCCGCTCGCGCCGCTGAAGCACGAAGTTTTCCGTTTGCTCTGGAGCGTAACGCTTGTAGCGAATGTTTGCATGTGGATGAACGACGTGGCTGCGGCGTGGATGATGGCTTCGCTCGACGCCTCGCCGGCTTGGGTCGCGCTGGTACAGACCGCGTCGAACCTGCCGGTGTTCCTTTTAGGTCTGCCGAGCGGCGCACTGGCGGACATCCTCGACCGCCGGCGCTTTTTCATCTTCACCCAGTTCTGGATAGCAGGCATTTCCCTTCTTCTCTGTACGGCAGTGCTGCTGGATATGGTGACCCCGGTGTTGTTGCTGGCATTGACCTTTGCCAACGGGATCGGTCTGGCCATGCGCTGGCCACTCTACGCGGCGCTGGTTCCTGAACTTGTGCCGCGTGCAGAACTTCCCAGTGCTTTAGCCCTCAACGCAGTGGCGATGAATGTGTCGCGAATTGCAGGCCCGCTGGGCGCCGGCCTGCTGATCGCGAGTGCCGGCAGTGGCTACGTTTTTATGCTGACCGGCGCAATATCCGTACTTTCCG
Organism: Noviherbaspirillum sp. Root189; assembly: GCF_001428545.1. Lineage (GTDB taxonomy): Bacteria > Pseudomonadota > Gammaproteobacteria > Burkholderiales > Burkholderiaceae_D > Noviherbaspirillum. The sequence continues at coordinate 325,888 of NZ_LMHZ01000056.1, read as the reverse complement.
GCATGTGCCTGCTGCGGTGGCAGCGCAACCATGTGGTGAGTCCGCTAGGGCCCGAACATCTCGGGCGCGCGATAAAGGTAGGCCTGCAGTTCGTACGTCATTCAGCCACCATGAAATCCGTACTGCTGCGTGTTTCGCTGTTTTTCTTTCATGCGATTACCTTGCAGGCGCTGCTGCCACTGGTCGCCCGCGGGCTGGGAGACGGCGGGGCGAACGCCTACACGCTGCTGCTTGCATCCATGGGGTGCGGAGCGGTGTTCACTGTTGTGCTGTTGCCGCGCCTGCGTACCGGGATGTCACGCGACCGGCTGGTGATGTACAGCACGATGCTACAGGCGGCGATGATGGCTGTGGTGGCCCATGCGCCAAATGTTTACGTCGCCGCGCCGGCAATGTTCATTTGTGGAATGGCCTGGATATCCTCAGTCAACACGCTGACTGTATCCGCCCAGCTTGCCCTGCCTGACTGGGTTCGGGCGCGTGCCATGTCGGTCTACCAGATGGCGATCATGGGAGCGGGTGCCCTCGGCGCTGCTTTCTGGGGACAGGTGGCGGCGTTCAGCAGTGTGCAAAGCAGCTTGCTGATGGCATCGGTCAGCGGTGCTTTGTCAATGGCGGCTGCCTGGTATTTTATGAAGGTGAATATCAGCGAGGAAGACCTGAGGCCGTCGCACGAGCTTCCGGTTCCTGCTGTCACCAGTCCTCCAGGCGACGGGCAAGTACTGGTGACGATTGAGTACCAGATCGATCCGCTCCGCGCCAACGAGTTCGTAGCGCTAATGGAGGAAAGCCGTCGCCATCGCTTGCGCCAGGGTGTACTCAGCTGGAATCTGTTGCACGACATTGCCCGGCCCGAACGATATATTGAACAGGTTCTGGATGTTTCCTGGACCGAATATCTGAGACGCTTCGACCGGCACACAGGCGCCGACGTCACGTTGCGCGACCGCAAACTGGCATTTCACGTCGGTGACGCGGCACCGGAAGTCACGCGTTACGTAGTGAGGATTCCAACTGTTTGAACGGCCACACAGCCGTTGACCTGAGTGGTCAACTCGTTGATAATTACAACTATTATGGCAAAAGCAAAAACCGCTGGACGAATCATCAACAGTAGCGCAGGCCCAGAAGAGGGTGCGCGCCCCGTAGGCATGACCGAACTTCTTTCATTTCGGCTGCATTCGGTCGCAAACCTGTTGTCGCGCAGTGCCGGCCTGCGTTACAAACGCGATTTCGGCGTTACGCTATGGGAATGGAGAACGATCGCATTGGTGGGCGGGCAACCCGGCATTTTATTCAAGGATCTCGCAAAGACGGCCGGTCTGGACAAGAGCCAGGCAAGCAGGGTAGTCGGTGGCCTGAGCGAGCGCCGACTGCTTCTGCGTAGCAGCGACGAAAACGATGGGCGCGGCCTCCGGCTGTCGTTGACCAATGCCGGTCAGCGCCTATACGAAGGCTTGATTGAGGCTGCGGCAGAGCGCAACGAAGCGTTTCTTGGCGCGCTGGAGCCGCAGGAGCGCCGCGCTCTGGAAAATACATTAATAAAATTGGAACAGCTTGGGCGCGAATTCATTGAGCGGGAAAAAGAACTCGGAGGCAAGGACTGAGTCCCGCCATGGTACCGTCGTCCCGATCCCGCTTCATTGACATCCGCGGCCTGCGCTATCATCTGCGCGAATGGGGGCCATCCGGCGCGCCTCAACTTTTCATGCTGCACGGTTGGCTTGACGTGTCGGCATCCTTTCAGTTCATCGTCGATGCATTCAAAAAGGGCTGGCATGTCATTGCGCCCGATTGGCGCGGTTGCGGGCTGAGTGAACGGGCCTCCGGCACGAACGGTTACCGTTTCATCGATTTCGTGGCAGACCTCGACGTCATCATTGAAGTCTGTAAGACTGACGCGTCGGTGTATCTGGTTGGCCATAGTATGGGAGCGAATGTAGCTTGCCACTATGCCGGGATTCGTCCGGATCTGGTACGGCGGATGGTCAGCCTGGAAGGGTTTGGCCTGTTACTGCGCAACGGTGACGAAAATCCCGCAGGGACTCCGGCGCGCCTTGCGCGCTGGCTTGACGAGCTTCGCGCTGTACGGCCTTTCACTCGTTTCGCAACGAAAGACGAAGTCATCGCGGAGCTGCATCGCCTGAATCCCCGGCTTTGCGAAGACCGCGCCCGGTATCTGTGTGAACACTGGTATGAGCGTAGTGCAGAGGGCAGTTTCCAGCGGCTTGGCGATCCCACCTATAAGGTACGCGAACCGGGCAGATATAGGCAGGCGGAACTCGATGCGCTCTGGGCTGCGGTAACAGCTCCTGTGCTCCACATAAGCGCGATCCATAACAGTGTCCATTCTTCGGAGGCCGAACTGGAGGCCGCTGCACGCTTCCGTGCCAGGCTTCAGGCATTTCGCGACTTCCGTGAAGTAATAGTTGGCGATGCAGGCCATATGGTTCACCATGACCAGCCGGAGAAGCTCGCGTCTTTTATCGAAGAATTCTGCTGCTAGTAAGCGGAATACCGCAGGGTAAGCCCCAACCGACCAGCCCTCTCATTACTTCCGAGGCGTTAAGTTGACAGAGGGCAAGCCGCTTTTCAACATGGTTGATATGGAAAGAGGGTACTGAGCTGCAAGGGCGGAGACCGGCAAGGCAGCGCCTCTCAACATGTCATTGGCAAAATGGATTCGAAGTATTTAAAAACCTTAGTCGCGGTTAATGGCACTTGCTGACGGTATCGAACAGCATATGGCGCGACCATGACGGTTGGTCGAATACAGGAAAGGGGGCGCAATTTTAAATTCCAGATCCACGGCACTTAATGGTGGGAGTAGGGCGCGCTTTGCCTGGATCTCAGTCTAACAAATTGCATGTCACGTGAAGAAACTTCACCGCTTTAGGCAATCAATGATGTCGCTCCAGAATCTTTATGACTTCGATGGACAAGGCATCGAAACCGATGCAGCTTAATGGACCATGGACCGGAGTCATTCACTGCGAGCGCGTGAATTATCGATAACCACATCAAGCATCCGTGCAAGCGCGCGCCTGTCCGCTGCGCTCAGGCCGCTTGTAAGCAGCGTACTCCATTCGCGTGCCCACCCGGACCTGCGAACAAAAATTTTCTTGCCTGCGGATGTGAGACTGAGAATCTTGCCGCGCCCGTCGTTAGGGTCTACGCATTGCTCTATGTACCCTTTGTCCCGTAACTGGGAGAGGACCCGGCTGATGGTAGTCTTGTGCAATCCTGTAAAGTGCCCAATCCGGCTTGGCCCGATATCTGGATAAAGCGCGATCGTATAGATAACAAGCCACTCGGGCAGATTGATTCCTTCCGGGCGCCCGATTTCCTCAAAAAACGGTTGTGTATACAAGTTGTACAACAGAATAAGCTTGCGGCCGAAGGATTCTTCCAGCGTATTCCCGGACTGCTTAGCAGGTTGCCTCGCCATGCGCGTGACCTTTGATCTATCGAGTGATAAACGCCATGCGGGCCAGGCGTTCAGGCCGGTTCAATCTGCCTGCGCATCATCGCTGCCTGTTTAAGGAAAAGAGCCTTGGAGCTGCAGAAAACCAAGCCGATTATAGCAGCACCGACGGCTCATCCCTTCGGAAGCGGGACTCGGATTTAGCGGGTGAATGTGCCAGCGGGTCCTTTTTGTGCACCGCGCACCAGGCGTCCGGGAAGGTGCCCCGTGCTTGCGCCGTTCCGGTAAACCGGCACGCCGGAGACAATCGTGGCGACATAACCGTGTGCCCCTTGCAGTAGGCGCTTCCCGCCGGCGGGAAGATCGAACGCAATATAGGGCGCTTCCGCGGCTAGCACGGGAAAATCGATAACATTCAGGTCCGCTTTCATGCCGGGCGCGATAATGCCCCGGTCAAATAACCCGACTGCCGCCGCAGTTTCACTGGTGAGCTTTCGTACGAGCCGTGGAAGATCGAAACGCCCGGCCTGACGGTCGCGGCCCCAGTGCGTAAGCAGATAGGTAGTGAAGCTGGCATCGCAGATCGCACCGACGTGGGCTCCACCATCACCTAGCCCGATGATGCTGTGTGCATCCGACAACATCTCTCGCGTCGGGTCGAGGGAGCCATAAGCGTAATTGGCAAACGGCATCAGCATAAGCGCGCGTCCGTCCCGCTCCAGCAAAAGATCGTACACCACCTCCAGTTCATCACGATTGCCGGCGGCAGCGATCTGACTGATCGAACGCGTAGCGGACGGTTCATAATCAGGCTGTTCGCCGAGCGGGAAGACATTGCGGTAGTCCAGTTCGTGACCATTGCTCATGCCGGGATGTTCCCTTGCCTCCTTCAACAGCTTTTGCCGGAAGCCGCTTTGCCGCATTGTCGCGACAATCTGCTGCAGTGGCAGTTTCGAGATCGCTTTAAAAGAATCGCAATTTTGGAACGGCCCACGGCTGGTTTGAAGCCCGAGCAGAATGCCGATGGGGCGCGGTGCGACCTGAGCACGCATTTCCAGTCCTTGCTTATTGGCTTCACCAATGCGATTGAGGAGGTCTCGCCATCCTTCGGGTTTGCCGTGACGTTGAGCAATGGAAATGGATGTCGGCCTTCCTGCTAGTCGGGTCACGCGGCTGATCATGTCAAACTCTTCGACGAGATCATCGCCAAAATCGGAGATAAATTGCAGCACCCCTTTGCCGGCATCAGCAAGGCCTTGTGCGATCCCGGCGAGTTCGTTCTCCGCGGCACGCAAGGACGGCGTCGGCTCTCCGCTGATGGCCTTGTGATTGCTGCTGCGGGACGTAGAGAATCCGATTGCGCCGGCCTGCATCGCCTCTTCAGCAAGTCGGCGCATTGCGGCGATGTCATCCGGACGCGCTTGCTCGAGGTATGTGCCGCGCTCGCCCATCACATAAACCCGAAGAGCGGCATGAGGCAATTGGGCCGCCACGTCGATGTCGCGCCCGGATTTTTCAAGTGCATCGAGATACTCGGGAAAGCTCTCCCAATTCCAGTTGAGCCCTTCATGCAAGGCAGTTCCAGGGATATCCTCGACCCCTTCCATCAGTTCGACCAGTCGCTGATGATCAGTCGGACGGACCGGCGCGAATCCTACGCCGCAGTTACCCATGATCGCGGTTGTGACGCCATGGAGACTGGATGGCCACATGCGTTGATCCCAGGTTGCTTGCCCGTCGTAATGCGTATGGACATCAACAAAGCCCGGCGTGACAAGCAGTCCGGATGCATCGATCTCTTCCGCACCAGTCTTTCCGATACGTCCAATTTCGCGGATTACGCCGTCCTTGATCCCGATATCAGCCGTATAGCCAGGGGTGCCTTTTCCATCAATGATTTCTCCCGCGCGAATTACCAAATCGAATTGATTTCCCATGTCTCTGCCCTTTCTGATTTAGTTTCAGGTGAAACTATCATTAGTGTCACATGAAACTATCTACGAGTCAAAGAGAGTGCCGGTGCGGAGCGGTCAATGCTTAAGAGAAATAAATTAATTTGTATGTAATCGTGATTGCGTATGAAAACGTTTTCTGATAACTTTCTGAAAAACGGATTCAGATAAGTCCAGAGTAAAACATTAAAAGGAGACAGCAATGGTTTCACGCCGTGCGGTAGTATCCCTGTTCCTCTTTCCGGTTTTAGCATCTGCCATCCCAAGAGTTGAGGCTGCCGAAAAACTTAACTATGACGGTCCTCCGATTACTCTCCGCTTTTCCCATTTCGCTCCCGAGACCCACCCACTGAGCAAGGCAGTCAGTAAGAAATGGATAGAGATGGTGGAGAAAGACAGTAACGGGAAAATCAAGATCCAGACCTATTTGGGCGGGGTTTTGCACAGCGCCAAAGACGGCTTCAAGGCGACCGTGAACGACATCACCGACTTTACGCCTGCGTACACCATGTACCAGGCCGGCAGCTTTAGCCTGACCCACGTGCTCGACCTTCCCTTTGCGTTCCCTAATGCAGCCGTCGCAGCGAAAGTGGCGGAAGAGCTTTATCCGAAGTACTTCAAGAAAGAGTACGAGGCAATGGGCGTCTACCTTGCCAACTATAACGCCAACGGTGTCTACAATCTCTTTACCAAGAAGCCAGTATCCCGGCTCGAAGACATGAAGGGAATGAAGATCCGTGCCGCGGGTGGAACGCCATCAAAAATTATCAAGGCGTTGGGTGGCGTGCCTGTCGCAGTTCCGGCGCCGGAAGCATATAACGCCTTCCAGCGCGGCGTAGTTGACGGGGTGGCTTTCTACGACACCGGCGCAATTGCCTATCGCGTTCATGAAATTACCACCCATCTTACGGAAACGAAGATGAACAATCCGGCCAATGCCTGGGCGTTTAATCGGAAGACCTGGGATAGTTTGCCACCCGACGTAAAGCGCTATATGTACAACATGCAAAGAAAGCTAAGCATGATGTATGGCATTGAATTTGACCGACAGGATACTGCTTCCCGCGAAATCCTGGAGAAAAAGGGCATCAAGATCATCAAGCTTTCGCCGGAGGAAATGGCGCGCTGGAAGGCTGCCGCTGAGCCGTTGTGGGAAGAATTCATTCAGGAGAATGAGGCCAAGGGCTTGCCTGCACGGGCGCTAGTCAAGGATCTTCGCGCGCTTTCCGATAAATACGCGAGCTGGACACCTGAACAGCTTATGAAGGAAGTAACAGAGCATCCCGTCTCTGGAATCATCGACGGCATGTAAATCCGGAGCCGCTTTCGTTGTTGTCTGCACAGACATCCTGTGACGCGACCTACATGTTTAGCGCCATTTGTGCAAACGTTTTCATAAAGTATCTGACATGAGCGACGTCGCGCGTTGACGTCCGACTGCGCAGCTATGCGGTCGAAGACCTGATTTTCCGCGTCTCTTGCGTACCAAATTTCTACTGGATGAAGGGAGAAAGACCGTCATGCTGCAACGCCTTCACGCTGTCCTTAAAGACTTTTCCACATGGTGCCATAACGTTGGCACCTTAGCAGTTCTGCCGATAATGGCGTTAATCATAACAATTAACGTTGTCATGCGTTATTTCTTTAACGCGCCGATCGCGTGGGGGGAAGAGGTGAACGGCTTGTTGCTCTTCCTGGTTCTTTTTCTTTCCATGACTTATACCTGGGACCAGAAAAAGCACATTCGCATGGAACTTGTGTATGTGCACCTCAAGGGAGGCTGGCGCACTCTCTCTGACTGGGTGACCGCCATCGCCGGAATCATCTTTTTCGGGCTTCTCGGCCTTCAGTGTTTTTCGGATATCGGCTACATGATCAAGACCAATGAGACTGGGGAAGAACTGCATATGCCGCTCTGGCCATTCCGTGCGCTGGCCACGCTTATCAGTCTGGTCTTTGTCATCAAGCTGGTGTACTACCTGGCGCGGGGCAGACACGAAGAAGGGGAGATCGTTACTGAAGTTGAGGGCGTCGTCATTCAAAAGGAGAAAAGATAATGGACCCCATTACCATCGGCATCGTCGGTATCGCTGCGATGCTCATCATGTTAGTGCTGGGTGTTCCCATTGCCTTTGCCATGGCCGTCGTCGGGATAGGTGGAACGGCTGCAGTGGTCGGCGTTACGCAAACCATGTCCCAAATTACTTTGGTAACCTGGGACAAAGGCACGGACTTCATTATCGTTTGCATTCCGCTGTTCATCTTCATGGGACAGTTGACTGCAACCACGGGCATCGCAGGCGACCTTTACTTGTTTCTTCAACGATGTCTGAGCCGCGTACGCGGCGGGCTCGGGATTGCTTCCGTGCTTGGCTGCGGCGGATTCGGCGCAGTGACCGGTTCAAGCGTTGCATGTGTGGCAACCATGGGGACGATTGTTTATCCGGAGATGAAAAAGTATGGCTTCGACCCGAAGCTTTCGACGGGCGTGCTGGCGGCGTCCGGGACGCTTGGGATCCTTATTCCGCCCAGTCTGGCGTTCGCCTTCTATGGGACGCTTACCGACACGTCAATTGCGGCATTGTTTATTGCGGGCATTGTTCCCGGTGTTCTTACCATGATTGTTTTCGCTGGCATCGTCTACGTGCAATGCCTACTTCGGCCTGAGCTCGGGCCTCTGGGAGAGAAGTACACCCTGAGGGAAAAGCTGGTGGCAGCAAAAGGGATCTGGCCAATTGCCGTCATTTTCCTGATCGTCATCGGCACCCTTTATGGTGGCGTCTGTACGCCGACCGAAGCGTCAGGAATCGGCGCCACGGGTGTCGTACTGGTGAGTCTTTTGATGAAGCGTCTGACTTGGGAGAACTTTAAGAAGGCACTTTCGGATACCGGTATGGTAAGTGCATTCATTTTCGCAATCATCGTCGGCGGCTATCTCATTTCACGCTTCCTGGCAGTAACGCAGATCACCGATCTTCTTGTCAGCTTTGTTACTGAGATCAATCCATCAAAGTATGAATTCATCTTTTTCATGATCGTGTTGTACCTTCTGCTGGGCGCCATCCTCGATGTGTTTGGAATGACCATCCTGACGTTGCCATTCATATTTCCGATTACTACCGCGTTGGGTATTGATCCAATCTGGCTTGGCGTGTTTATCGTGATCATGACCGAAGTGGCATTAATTACGCCGCCGGTAGGCGTAAATGTATTCGTCATGAGAGGTATCGCTGATGACGTACCAATGGGAAAAATCTTTCAAGGCGTGTTCCCCTTTTTAATAGGCGAATTCGTGATCATCGGCTTGATCATCGCATTCCCTGACCTTGCAACCTGGTTGCCTCGCATGATGAAGTAATACCAATCCCAACCCATAACGCTCGTCGTCAATAGCTCGCTATTGACTCCTCCTGCGCCTTGCCAGTCAAAAAAATCCATCGATCTCATTTGTCACGTTATAGCTTGGGATTGGTATAAAACCGGCAGGCCTTTGCGTGCAGGCGATCGTAATTATTGCAGCGGAAGAGCATCACGTTTTCGTGCTGCTCCAGGACATGACACGCCTGACGGTGATGAGTAAGGAAGATGGATAGCGCACAGGAACGAACTGTTCCATGGTTCTGGCACACATTAAATGTGCCATTCAAAGAATGGCAAATGTGACGCCACTGATGCTGTGGCAAAGCGTATGGAAACCAAGGCTTGATAGCCCTACGCCCCTGGCAGTTAAAGCGCCGCAAGGGTGACGAATCAATATTAAGCAAATACCGACCGAGGAGACACAATGACAAGAATTAGCATGGTACCGGCGAAACCGACGGACTCTGAGCTGAAACCAATATATGACGAACTGGCGTCCATGCTCGGCCCCGACTTCGCCCTGCCTAATCTGTACCGCGTGCTGGGCCGATCGCCAGCGATGTTTCGCGCATGGATAGATTTTGCCTGGCCTCTCCGGCGGCAAGCCAGCAGTTCACGGAAAACCCGCGAGTTAATGATTCTGCGTGGCGCCCAGGTATCGAAAACTGATTATGAATGGGCGCACCATGTGCCGCTTGCACTTGAATCAGGCGTTACGCAGGAGCAGATCGACGTACTTTTTTCATGGCAAGAATCTGGACTGTTCAGTCCAGAGGAAAGAGCAGCGATCAGACTGGCTGAGGAAGTTACCAACGGACCGAGCGCTTCTGCGGAATGTATCGAGGACCTTAAACGTAATTTCAGTGAGCCTGAAGTCGTCGAGCTTGTACTGACTGCCAGTTTTTATGTTTGCGTAGGCCGCTTCCTGAAGTCCATGGATATTGACGTGGAACCGGACTACCAACACCTGCGCCCGAAAGAGAAAGCATGAGCGTTCGGCCCATGCTCCTGATTGCTTGCTCCGCATAGAGGAAACAATGAAAATTTTGAACCGTTTGTTATACACGCTCGCCGTGACGACCTTGGTTTTGCCGGGCACCGCTGGTGCACAGGGTACGGAAAAATTCACTTATGATGGTCCTGTCATTACCGTCCGCCTGTCGCACTCTGCACCCGCCACCTTTCCTACGATTAAGTCGACGCTAGATCCTTGGGTCAAGATGGTTGAGCAGGAAAGTAACGGAAAGATCCGCGTCGAGAAATACTACGGCGGCGTATTGCATAGCGCAAAGGATGGCTTTAAAGCAGCGGTGAACGACATTACGGATTTTACGCCGGCATACACGATGTATCAGGCTGGCAGTTTTCAGCTACATCATGTGCTGGGTTTACCGTTCGCCTTTCCGAATGCTGCAGTAGCGTCCCGTGTGGCTGAAGAACTTTATCCCAAGTACTTCAAGAAGGAATATGAAGCAATGGGAGTCTATCTGGCCAACTACAGCGTGACTGGCGCATATAACCTTTTCACCCGAAAGCCGGTACGAACGCTCGAAGATGTTAAGGGAATGAAGATTCGTGCTTCTGGAGGGTCAGGGACAACAATGGTCAAAGCACTTGGCGCGGTTCCCGTGAGTACTCCAGCGACGGAGTCGTACGCAGCCTTTCAGCGGGGCATGGTGGATGGTGTTGCTTTCTACGATACCGGTGCCATTGGTTACAGGGTACATGAGGTCAGCAAGTATATGACGGACCTGAAGCTCAATAACAGTCCTCTTGCCTATGCATTCAACAAAAAGAGCTTCGACAGCTATCCGCCCGAGGTCAAGCGTTTTATGTACCGAATGCTGCGTCGGCTTAACCAGATGAGCGGCAATGAGTTCGACAGGTACGATTCACTATCGAGAAAAACTATCGAGGAAAGTGGCGTCAAGGTTATACACCCGTCACCTGAAGAATTAGAGAGGTGGAAGAAAGCGGTAGAACCGATGTGGGAAGACTTCATCCGTGAGAACGAAGCCAAAGGGCTGCCGGCACGCCAGCTCGTTTCCGACTTGCGGTCTCTTACGCGCAAATATTCGACCTGGACACCGGAGCAACTCATGCAAGCTGCGATTGACGATCCCGTCAAGGGAATTATCGACGGCATGTAAGCCTGATCGGGCAAATACTCATTCCAGTAAAGCACCAGTCGTTGCTCTTCAATGCGTCATGTTTACAAACCGATCAGCTTCACGGCTGCTTTTGCAGTCGAAAATTTAACCAACCAGGAGACATCTTCTATGGCACGTATTCCGTACTTTGATCTTGACAAGGCGTCACCGGAACTCGCATCCATCATCAAGGGCCGTTTACCTCTCAACATCTATCGCATGGTTGCACATGGCGGCAATACGGCGGTTGGATTTCTCGCCTTGGGAAGTGCAATTCTTAACAAGTCCGATATCGAACCGAAACTACGCGAGCTGGTGATTCTTCGTGTAGGAGCAATCAGCAATGCGAGTTATGAAGTATTCCAGCATCGTAGGGTGGCGAGCAAGACCGGCGTCTCCGCGGAAAAGATCGAGGCAGTACTCGCCAATCCGGAGAAACCGGTTGACTCGACCCTGTTCACGGATCTGGAGCAGTTGGTGCTGCGCTTTACCGACGCGGTCGTCCGCGAGGTTAAAGCCCCGGAACAGTTGTTCAATGATGTCGCCGCGCGGTTGCCGCATCAACAGCTGGTGGAACTGATGATGACGATTGGGTTTTACATGCTCGTAAGCCGGTTGCTGGAAAATCTTGAGGTAGACATCGAAGAGACGCCACCGCACTGAACGCAATATCCGTCGCCGGCGTGATGCGCAGGGTATGGCCAGCCGGCAGCAAGAGTGAGTTACTCAAAAGGCAAAATAATGAATCAGACAGATAACGAAATTCCCGCTCGTGGCCTTACCGCGGTCGATCCGCTTCGCCACGTGTTTGAAGAGGCCTTGGGCATGGCGCCGTCCCGCAACCGCATGGAAGGCCGGGCGATTCTTGTCGTAGGCGCCGGCCAACGTCCATTGGAAGGAGAGGAACGGCCTCCGCTCGGAAACGGACGTGCAATTTCGCTGATTTGCGCCCGCGAAGGTGCGTCCGTTGCCTGTGCTGACGTCAACGTTCGGGCGGTCGAAGAAACTATCGAGTTAGTCAAGAAGACGGGTAGTCGTGCAATGCAAGTTCTGGTAGACGTGTCGGACCCTGACGCGATTGAGCGTGCCGTCAAGGAAGCTGCGGACGGCCTTGGACATCTTGACGGGATGGTGCTTAATGTGGGGATCGGCGGCCCATCCGGGCTCGCTAACCAGACTGCCGACGCATGGGATGCAGCGCTCGCCGTCAATCTGCGTAGCCACATGCTGGCGTGCAAATATGCGCTGCCCCTGATGAAGCCTGGCAGCTCTATCGTCTTTGTCTCTTCTACAGCAAGCATGCGACCGGGAACGCGAATTCCTTCGTACGACGCGTCGAAGGCAGCGCTCGCCGCATTATGCAGGCATGTCGCCCTTGAGGGAGAGAACCTGGGGATTCGCGCCAACGTCATCGCTCCCGGGCCGATCGACACGCCGTTAGGCCGAGAAGCAAGCCGCGCTCGTCCCGCACGTAGCGCGCAGCGCCTGCCCTTTGGTCGCGAGGGAACGGCGTGGGAAGTTGCTTATACAACGTTGTTTCTGCTATCCCACGAATCCTCGTTTATCAACGCGCAAGTCATTGTCGCCGATGGGGGCATCACCGGGCTACAGCTACGATGATTTGTTCGATGCGCAAGAGCCCGCAATGACCAGGTCAATGGATTTAGTGATATGACGCGGGGGCACCTGAGGACCGACGCGGAGGCGTTCAAGCAGCAACTCGGCTGCCGTGCGCGCATGCGCGTCGATGTCCAGACGCAGCATCGTGAGCGGCGGATTGGCAAATCCAACCGAGTCGGCGGTGCCAATGGCGATGACGGACATGTCTGCCGGGATCGCCAGCCCCTGTTCGTAGACAGCGCGGGTGGCATCGGACAGAACGTGCGTGCTAAGGCCGATAATGGCAGTTGGACGCCTGGGCTTCGAAAGCAACGCTTTCATGTCGTCGTACGAGGAGGTCAGGCGCGGGTTTGCGCCGATGATCAGTTTGGGATCGATCTTTCGTCCCGCGGCCTGGTAGGCCTCTTTGTAGCCTGCTATGCGCTCACGCCCCGGGCGGATTTCGGTACCAGGCGTAAGCAACACAATTCGCTCATGGCCCAAGGAAAAAAGATATTCGACAGCATGACGGATGCCGTTTCGGTGGTCGAGCAAAACCGTGTCATACCGGCTGCCCATGTCGCGGTCGATGATAACCACCGGGATCTTGCATCGGGCAAAAGTCTCTTCCGATTCCGATCGTCCTTCGTTGACTGTCGTGGCGATGATGCCGTCCATGCCGCGGCTTTCAAACAGCTTGATCAGTTCCCGTTCACGGGCGAGCAGGCCGCGGGTGCTGCCGAGCAGCAGCATGTAACCATCTTCCTGCAGCCGCGCTTCCAGCCCCGACACGTAAGAGGCATAAAGCGGGTTCGAGATATCCGGAACCAGGCAGCCGATGGTCTTGCTGGTGCCCATGCGCAGGCCGCGCGCATTGGCGTTTGGGTGATAGCCGAGTTGTTCTACTGCGCGCAGCACCCGTGCCGACAGGTCTGCGCTGACATATCCGTTGCCGTTGAGGACGCGCGAAACGCTGCCAATGGAGACGCCGGCCGCCGCGGCGACTTCCCTTACCGACACTTTTTGCAGGACTGAATTGCTCTTGTTTATTTTCATGGGTTATGGCTCCGCGGGGAATCATACCGTAGGACGGGCGGAACAAGCCGAATTTCGACAGCAGTTTACTGGTATTCAACGCCAGTCATTTATTACGGGAGACGTATATGAACACACATTCACAAGGTCAGGCACAAGCGTTTTCATCGGCTCTTGGAGATGGCCCCGGCCGAGGGCGACTGGATGGGCGCAGGATTCTGGTGGTCGGTGCGGGTCAACGCCAGTGCGACGATAGCGAGGCGGTCGGAAACGGGCGCGCGATAAGCCTGTTGTTCGCACGCGAAGGCGCGGCAGTGGCCTGCGCCGATCGGGATTTCGATTCAGGGCAGGAAACGGTAGAGCGAATTACGTCATACGGAGGCAGAGGGTATTTTGTTGCATGCGACGCGACCGATGAATCGCAGGTCCAGAACATGGTGGAAAATGCAGCGGCTGCATTGGGCGGCCTCGACGGTGTCGTCATTAATATCGGCATCAGTAATGGTCTTGGCCTGCACAACCAGACAGAGGCATCCTGGGACCAAGTGCTGTCAATCAATCTAAAGGCCCATATGTTCGTTGCCAAACATGCCATGACTTCATTGAAAGATGGCGGTTCGCTGGTCTTCATTTCCTCTCTCGCCTCCAGGCTGCCATTGAGTCGACAGCCGGCCTATGAAGCATCGAAGGCAGCGCTCCCGGCGCTTTGCCGAGCCGCCGCGCTGGAAGGCCAACCCCGGGGCATCCGCGCCAACGTGGTATCGCCCGGCTTGATTGATACGCCGATGGGGCGGGCCGCCAGTGCCAGACGGCCTGACCGTGCCACCAGACCGCTGCCATTTCAACGACAAGGCACGGCATGGGAGGTTGCGCATGCGGCATTGTTCCTGATCTCTCAGGATGCTTCCTACATCAATGGACATGACCTGATTGTGGATGGTGGCCTGCTATCGGGCATTGCGAGGTAGGTTGCACGAAGAGGCATGACGCGCTTCAGGCCAGGGTGGTCAACCGTGACGTCATGCACGAGGTCGCCTCCCGAGGTCGAAAATTGGGTTCTGGTGCAAATAATCGGTTTCGCTAGACTGGTTTGGATGAGTTGTTCAGGCGACGACACATCGAGCAGGAGATCATCATTCGTTGTGTCCGATTAAAGCTGCCGCATGGCTGCTGCCGTCGGCGTCCACTGATAGAGCCAGGTTTCACTCAAGGGTGCTCCTCCCACTGTCATGTAGGCGCGCAAGTCGATCGGTGCGCCGCTGTCGTCGGCTGGCCTGAGGTCGAACATCACCCGATAACCCTGGATATCGTCCAGTGGACGTGCCGAACTAAGCTCCACAATGCCGCGGGAGGCGCTAATGACGGGTAGGACTTTCGCATCCTTACCCAGCAGTTTGAGGTTGCCGCCAACGAAGTCGATCACGAACCGCCATGAAAAATAGTTGCGCTTCTGTCCTATCACGCCGCCAATACCGGTGCGTGTCGCAGCCACGGTTGCCAGCTGCTGTGACACGGGAATATTGCGTCCCCAGTGCATCCTGTAGGAGTACAGGTATTCCTGTCCCCGCTGCGGCTTATCGGCGGGATTCCAGAAACAAACGATGTTATCGAAGGTCTCGTCGACAGTCGGAATCTCGACAAGCTGAATTGATCCTTTGCCCCAGTCCGACTTCGGTTCTATCCACAAGCTGGGGCGCTTTTCATAAAATACTCCATCATCCTGATAGTGGTCGAAATTGCGGTCACGCTGAAGCAGGCCAAAGCCGCGTGGACTTTCATCCTGATAGGCGTTGAAGCGCAGTTGCGCAGGATTGGTCAGTGGCCTCCAGATCCATTCGCCATTTCCGCGCAACATCGACAAGCCGTCGGAATCATGGATCTCAGGCCGCCAGTCGTTGGCCGCGGCGATATGGCGATCGTTTTCGCCATACTGAAACATGCTGGTCAGCGGCGCGACGCCGAGCCGCTCGATGGTCGTGCGTGGATATAACGCGACGTCCACATCCATCACGAAGGAAGCGCCCGGTTCCATTTCGAATCGATAGGCGCCCGCAACGCTCGGCGAATCGAGCAGCGCGTACACCACCAGGCGGTTGGAATTGTTTTGCGGGCGCTCCAGCCAGAACTTGGTGAACATCGGAAATTCTTCAGGACGTTCCATGCCGCAGTCGATCGCCAGGCCCCTTGCCGACAAGCCATACTGCCAGTCGGAGCCGACTGCGCGAAAATAACTCGCGCCGAGAAACGCAGTGACATCGCGCGACAGATCTGTGTGGAAGTTGATCCTGAAGCCAGCAAAACCAAGATCTGCCGGTAGCTTGCGCGGATGCAGACCGCTCTTGCCGTAGTTGAACATTTCCGGGTCATAGGCGATTTCCCTGGCCTGGCCGTTCACCACTTCATGGATATGCACGGGGGATTTAAAGAATAGGCCCCGATGAAAAAACTTAGCCTGAAACATTGAAGCTTCGTTCGCCCACAACGCATGATCCGACCGGTACTGGATCATCTGATATTGGTCCCAGTCGAGCTTGTCCACCTCATCCGGCAACTGGCTGGACGGTGCCTGGTAGGCCGTCGCAGCCATCTGGCGCGCTTGCCCTTTTAGCCACGCATAATCAAATGCCTGCGTGTGGCCGATGTATTTGAGCGCTCGCGGTGCAGTGGCCATGGCAAACAGCGGCGAAGAATGAATACCAGTCCCTGCAAGGGCAACAGCATTTCTCAAAAAACCGCGTCTATCCATAAAACTCCTTTTTAAGGTCGTTATCCTTGCCGCGACCGGCGAAGTTTATCAGCACTGGGTCAACTCTCGGTGTACGTCCTCCCAAGCTTTGATATCGATTAATGGCTTGCAAGCACTGTGAAGCGGATTGCAGCGAGACGTACTGAATAAGAGTAGGGTGTAATTTATTCGGATGATGGGTTAATTGCACAAGAAAAAGCAATCTAAAAAGATATCGGTTTCCTTGTTTCAATTACTGAGTCTTATCATTTCATTTACAGATATTTCTAAAATGCCCGGCCGATATGTAAGATTATTTTACATTCATCGATTCCGGAGCCTTCTACCAACTCATGCGGCTTACAGAAATCGGCAAGCGTCATGGCCCCAGCCAGCCGTCTTGGACAGTTGGCGGAGGGTCGGTACTCATGTTGCCCTACGAACATCGTCTTCCCAAGGATATCGATCTCTTCGTTCCTGACCCACAATATCTCGGATACGTCACGCCCCGCCTCTTCGATGTCGCGGCCTCTAAGTCGGGGTGAAACTGCTCTAGTGAGCGCGGCGTGCTGCCTGATGCTGCGCGTTAAGCAAATAGCATTAGCAGCGAGTCCCAGAGGCGCGCAAAAAATCCGGCTTCCTTGACATCTTCGAGCGCGACCAGCGGCAGTTCTGTCAGCGGTTTGCCGTCGTAGCTTACTTTGACAGTGCCAACCTTGGTGCCTTTGGCAATGGGAGCGACCAGCTTGTCCTGCAACACAACGTCAGTCTTGATCTTACTGCCGGCACCCTTGCCAAGGGTTTCAAAACGATCGGCGCCAAAGCCAGCCTTGAAAGACTTTTGGTCGCTCTTCCATACAGCCGGCGTCACTAACTGCTGGCCATCGGTGGCAACTTTGACACTCTCAAAGTTGGAATATGCCCATCCGAGTAGCTTCACGCTTTCGTCGGCACGTAGCCGCGGCGACGCAGTGCCGGTCACCACGGTAATGATCCGTTGATCGCCGTTGCGCTTGGCCGATGCGATCAGGTTGTAGCCAGACCCGTTCACATAGCCGGTCTTCATGCCATCGACGGTTGGATCGCGATACAGCAGCAGGTTGCGGTTACCCTGCTTGATATTGTTGTAAGTGAATTCCTTGATCGAATAGATCTTATAGTCTTCAGGGAAGTCGCGGATTAGGCGCGCGGCCAGCAACGCCAAATCTTCCGCGGTCGAGTAATGCTCGGGATGGGGCAAACCGGACGCATTCATGAAGTGGCTTCCCTTCATGCCGAGCTCCTGTGCTTTTTTATTCATCATCGCCGCGAACGTTTCTTCGCTGCCGGCGATCGTTTCAGCTAGCTGAACGGCTGCGTCATTGCCGGACTGGATAATCAGTCCATAGGTCAGGTCCTTGATCGACACCGGCACCTTCGGGTCGATGAACATTTTAGAAGATGATTTGTCAACGCGATATGCATTGAGCGATACATTTGCCATCTGATCCCAATCCAGGCGCTCGTCGCGTATTGCCTCGAATACCAGATATGCGGTCATCACCTTAGTCAGTGAGGCAGGGATGATGCGTAGTCCGGCGTCCTGGGAAGCCAACGTCTTGCCGGTATTGGCGTCAAGAACAGTCCAGCTTCGTGCGGCGGCGACAGGCGCTGGAACGGTTTGTGCGACAGCAGGTAAGGCTCCTGCCAGAATGGCACCGGAGACGAAGGCGCGGGCAATGATAGAAATAGTAGGCTTTAGCATGTAAAACAGTCAAAAGAGAATGGAGGTCTGCCGGCAGCGGCAACGCAAGCCTCTGGCAAGCGGCGATGCATCTATCTACAAATACGGCATTTAAAATGAATACTTCGTGCAATTCCTGCAAAGAACGACAGTGTTATACACCTGCGGTGCGGACGCGGTGTACAGTGACTTTTAAATGAACTATCACCGGTTAGACATCATTATCGGGAACCACCGTCTGCATACAAAGTACTCTAATAGCAGCTTTGCAAGTAGACATGCAGGAGGCGCATCGCGTCCGTAGCCAGCGTTTGCGTGCCGAAACGCGCGGGGGGCATACTTCATGGGCGGTATATTGATTGGCGAGGACCAGTCCAACGCCGCAGGAAACCGGTAGATTGTTACGGTCGTATGTCAGCGCCATTGTGTCATCCTTTTTATCCGTCATATATCAATGCGTAAGCGCTCCCATCTTACTGCAGTAGTAAAGAAAAGAAGGACTATAACGTGCGTTCGGGAACGACTATACATACGTTACATTAGGCGAGGCTTAACGGCCATATGCAACCTGTTCGGTGATTGCCTGCTAGTCAAGGTGTTGTCGGCTATATGATGCGTCGTCCTCCGGTCATGTGGCCTAATCTCGGGCAACACAGATCGTGACCGATTGCGTGGAGAAGCGCTTTCGGATGGAGCTACGTCGGTTGATTAGCGTTGTCCTGCGATGGTCTTGAAGCGGTCATAACCGTCGATAGCGCCACCGATGCCACGGTGTTCCCTACCTTTGTCAATCATGTTCTGATACCAACCTTGCGACCGGGCGATGTCGTGGTAATGGATAACTTAAGCGCGCAAAGTCGCCGGTACTGAGCAAGCCATTGAAGGTGCTGGCGCCATCTTAATGTATCCGCTACCTTACTCGTCAGAGCTGTCGCCTATTGAAAACTGCTGGTCCAAGCTTAAAACCAAACTAAGAAGTGCAAAGGCAAGAACCCGGCAGGCCCTTGATGAAGCCTTGGCTGCGGCGATCGACTCAATCAGTGACGCTGATGCTCAAGGCTGGTTTAAACATTGTGACTATCTCCTACATCGACATGAAATTCGCTCTAATGTCTCCACATGTTCGGAACTAAATGCGCCATCTAAGCAGTTGACAGATATTTGTCAACTGCTTAACCCACATAGGCTGGACCTTTTGAGAAAATAGAAATCTGGCGATTCCCGGTAACTCAAACCCGTTCCGAATGAACACACATCATGGTTAAACCATCGTAACTAGAACGGATAATGCCGCGCTGTAGTCTGCACTGTCATCCATCGCAGGTCGGTGAATTCAGCAATGCCGGCCTTGCCGCCGAAGCGCCCCATGCCGCTACCCTTGACGCCGCCGAACGGCATTTGCGCCTCATCATGCACCGTCGGGCCATTGATGTGACAGATGCCGGATTCGATGCGCTTTGCAACGTTCATCGCACGTGCAATATCGGTGCCAAACACCGCCGATGAAAGGCCGAATTCATTGTCGTTGGCGCAGCTCACTGCCTCTTCCACACCATCGACGCGCACGATGCCCTTGACCGGACCGAACGATTCCTCATGGTAGATCTTCATGTCGCGAGTGACATGATCCAGCAGCGTGGCGGGCATCAAGGTGGAATCGGCGCGCCCGCCGCAGAGCAGCTTCGCGCCTTTCGACAGCGCATCATCGATGAGCTCATTGCATCGATGGACGGTGCTCATGTCGACCACTGAACCGAGTACCACAGGTCCCTTGCGCGGGTCGCCCAGGGGCAACTGTTTTGCCTTGGCGGCCAGCCGTTCAGTGAAGGCGTCGGCGATCTTGCGGTCGACGATGATGCGTTCGGTGGACATACAGATCTGCCCCGAGTTGGCAAAGGAACCGAAGGCAGCTGCATTGACTGCCGCGTCAAGATCAGCATCATCCAGAACGATGAATGGCGCCTTGCCACCAAGTTCCAGCACGGCCGGCTTCAGATATTTTGCACAGTATGCGGCGATGATCTTGCCTACGCGCGTCGAGCCAGTGAAGTTCACGCGGCGCACGGCGGGATGGGCGATCATTGCTTCGACGACCGCCGATGCGTCTTGCGGCGCATTGGTCACGAAATTGACGACGCCAGGCGGCAAGCCGGCTTCCTGCATGGCCTCGATAATCAGCCCGTGGGTGGCAGGGCACAGCTCGGAACCTTTCATCACCACGGTATTGCCGCAGGCAAGCGGCATGGCGATGGCCCGTACACCCAGGATGATCGGAGCATTCCAGGGCGCCATGCCCAATACCACGCCCGCCGGCTGCCGTACGCCCATCGCGAGGCTGCCAGGTACGTCCGACGGAATGATTTCGCCACTGATCTGCGTTGTCATCGATGCGGCCTCGAGCAACATGCCGGCTGCCAGATGCACATTGAATCCAGACCACATTGCCGAGCCGCCTGTCTCTGCAGCCACTGCGGCAGCAAACGCCTCTCCCTTGGATTCGAGGGCATGCGCGGCTTTCATCAGCAATGTCCGGCGTTCGCCCGGCCCCATCGCGGCCCAGGCAGGAAAGGCCTTCGCCGCAGCATCGACTGCGGCAGTGGCGTCCTCGACGCTGGCGGCGGGTGCAGTGGTGGCAACGCTGCCGTCCAGCGGATTGCGACGTTCGAATTGCGCGCCATTACGGGCAGGAACGCGCTCGCCATTGATCAGCATGGAAATAGTGCTCATTATCGATTCCCAATCAAGTTGAATTGTGAGTAAAACCCAGCCAAGGCTAGAAGAGCGCCTGGCTGGTTTGGCCATTTGTTTGTCCTATTGCTTCTCTACAGCCCCAAATACGACTTCCTGATTCGCTCACCCTGGAGCAGTTCTTGTCCGGAACCTTCCGCCACGACCTGACCCTGCTCCAGGATATAGGCGTGATCGCAGACGGAAAGCGCCTGCCGTACATTCTGCTCCACCAGCAAAACGCCGGTGCCCTGGTCGCAGATCTGCCTCAAGATACGGAACAATTCGACGACCATCTTTGGCGCCAGGCCGAGTGACGGTTCATCCAGCAGCATGCACTTGGGCTTGCCCATCATTGCCCGACCCACCGCCACCATTTGCTGTTCGCCCCCGCTCATGGTGCCAGCCAGCTGCTGGCGCCGCTCGGCAAGACGCGGAAACAGCGCCAGAACTTCGTTCATCAGGCGACGCCGCTCGGCGGAAGGCAGCAGATAACCGCCAAGCTCCAGGTTTTCCTCGACCGTCATCTGTGCAAACAGATGACGTCCTTCCGGCACCAGCACCAGGCCGCTAGAGACGCGCCTGGATACGTTGAAGGACTCGACCGAATTGCCGGCGAGCGCAACCCCGCCTTGCCCGAGGGGCAGGATGCCGGACAGCGCCCGCATCAGGGTTGTCTTGCCGGCGCCGTTCGGCCCAACGATCACTGTCAGCTTGCCTTGCAGTACCTGGATGTTGATGTTACGGATGATTTCTAGAGGGCCGTAGCCTGCGGACAAGCGTTTTGCTTCAAGCAGTACATTCATGGCTGTGCTCATTCCACCACCTCATCGCCCAGATAGGCACTGATGACCTTGGGATTGGCGGCGATCTCGGCCGGGGTGCCATCGGCCAGCAGCTGGCCGAAGTTCAACACCGCGACACGGTCGACCGTCTTCATCAGGGTGCGCACCGCATGTTCAATCCAGACCACGGTCAAGCCATAACTATCGTGCAAGTGCCTGATCAGCCTTGCCACGTCTTCGACTTCGCCTTCAGTCAACCCGGCTGCCACCTCGTCCAGCAGCAGCAGGCGCGGAGCGGTCACCAGGGCCATGGCGATCTCCAGCTGGCGTTGACGGGCCGGCGGCAATGCACCGGCGACCTCGCTGCGCAGGGTAGCCAGATGCGTTTCTCCAATCACCTTGTCCACCAGGCTCACATCGCCGCCCTGGTTACCGAACAGGAAGGCAAAGCGTACGTTTTCCAGCACCGTCATGTCGCCGAAGATGCGCGGCGTCTGGAAGGTGCGTGCCACGCCGGCGCGGCAGAAGGCATCCGGGCTCCGGCCCTGAAGCTCACGGCCATCGATACGCACTGTGCCCGAAGTCGGCACATGGACTCCGCTGATGGCATGGAAGAACGTGGTCTTCCCAGCCCCGTTGGGACCAATGACTCCGACGAATTCGCCCTGTTTGACTTCCATGGTGACGTCGGCGAGCGCCTTCAGGCCACCGAACTGCATGCCCAATCCCTGCACCGAAAGCATGGATGTACTCATGCTGCCTCCTTGTGTCCTGCGACCAGACCGCCATCACTCCTGCGGAACAGGTTTTTCCATTTGATGCTGGCAATGCCGCCAGGGATGAACAGCACGCACACGATCAGCAGCACGCCAAGAATGACCAGATAGGCATGCGGAAAGTTCAGACGCAATGCATCCGACAGCAGGCTCAGACCGATTGCCGCGATCACCGGGCCACGCCAGGTGGTCGCGCCGCCGATCATGGCGATCAGCACGGTCTGAAAACCGATCAATGGACTGAAAGCGGAATGCGGATCGATGTAGGTCCATCGCACCGCCATGGCAGCCCCGACGGCGCCGGCGAACCAGGCGCTCAACGCGAAGCCGGCCAGCTTGGTAACACGCGTGTTGACGCCGAAGGTGGCGGCGCGCTGCTCGTCGGCACCGATGCCGCGCATCGCCATGCCCAGGCGCGACACCGACACCAGCTTGTAGGTGACGATGGCCAGCAGTGCCAGCACCAGCATAGTCCAGTACAGTATCTCGTTGGACGGGACTTCGGTCAGCACCCGGCCAACCGTGCCGAACACACTCTTTTCGGTATAGGTAATGGAGTGGCGTACCAACTCTCCAAGGCCGAACGTCAGTACCGCGAAGTAGGTGCCGCGCAGATGGAATACCGCAGCACTTACCAGCAAGGCGAACAGCGCCGACACTAGTCCACCCGCCGCGATTAGCAGCGGCCAGGGCAGGTGCTGCATTGCCATCGCGGTAGTGTAGGTTCCCAGGCCGAACAGCGCGGAGGTCGCCAACGACAGATAGCGCGTGGTGCCACTGAACATGGCCCAGCTCACCGCTAACGCGGAGTACATCATGCAGGTCATCGCCAGCGACAGCCAGAAGTCGGAGAAGACCCAGGGACCGGCAGCCAGGACAATACCTGCGAGGGCCACAAAGCTCATGAATTTTTTCATTTTGCGAACAGGCCTTTTGGTCGGGTCATCAGGATCAGAACGAAAATACCGTAGCTCAACAGCATCTTCAGCGAGGGGTTGGTGAAGTGGGTGCCGAAGCTTTCCACCAGACCGAGCAATATGGCGGCGGCAAAGCTGCCGCCGATGCTGCCGAGTCCACCCAGGGTGATAACGATCAGTGCCATGACGGTATAGGTCTCGCCAATGTTGGGGGACACCTCGTAGATCATGCTCAGGAGCGATCCGGCCAGTCCCGCCATGGCGATGCCGAGCGCGAACACAAACGGGTGCAGGCGCTGCGTGTCGATGCCGACCAGCCAGGCGCCCAGCGGCGACTGCAGCATGCCACGCACCGCCTTGCCGAGCAGCGTGCGTTGCAGCAGCATGATCAATCCGACGCTCGCCGCCACCGCCAGGAACAGCACCAGCAGTCTGTTCTGAGTAACGACCACGCCGGCATACTTGACCGGTTCGCTCATGAAGTCATAGCCGCGAATGTCGGCGCCCCAGATCAGGCTGGCGGCATTCTGCAGAATGAACATCAGGCCGAAGCCGATGATCAGGCTGCGTTCTTCCACCTGGTCCAGAGATTTGGAGGTCGCGGTCAGGCGCCTGAACACCAGTCGGTGCAGGAGCAGCCCGCCGGCAAAGCACAAGGCCACGATCACCGGCAGCCATAGCAGCGGGCTTGCACCTGTCAGCGTGTGCAGCGTGAAGGTGAGGAAGGCGCCGATCATCAGGAACTCGCCATGGGCGATGTTGAGGATGCGCATGAGGCCGTACTGCAGGTTCAGGCCAATGGCGATGACGGCATAAATGCCGCCGATCACCAGGCCGTTCACCGCCAGGTCGGCAAACAGGGAAAGATCCATTTTCTATACTCGAAAAGTGCTGCGGACTGCTATGAGCTGCGGCGAACTGCTACAGGCCGGTGGCTTACTTCCAGGCCGGCTTGGCCGTCACGAGCTTGGCTGTGGCGCGTGACGGCGGCCACACGACTTCGAATTCGCCACCCTGCCACTGTCCGACAGTGCCCGGAATGCTCGCATTCTCGCCGCGCTGGAAGCGGATCTTGCCCAGGATGGTGTCAAACTCGTTGCCTGCGATATGCTCGCGCAATGCCTTGCGATCGAGGCCGACCTTCTCAACCGCCTGCTGCAGAATCTGCAGGCCTGCCCATGCGTGGCCGCTGGCCCAGCGGTCCGGTTCCTTCTTCATCTGCGCAGCATGCGCATCGAAATAGGCCTTGGCAGCAGGTGTCACCTTCGGGTTCCATGAGCCCATGCCGAGCACGCCTTCCGCGTTGGCGGCGATGCGCTGCTTGTAGAGCGGGAATGCGGTGCCAACCGAGGCGTAGAAGAACTTCGGATTGAATTCGATCTCGCGCGCCTGTGTCGATGCCAGGATGGTGTCGGGCGGATAGGTAATGCCGATGAATGCGTCCGGATTGATGGTTTTGATGCTTTTGAGCACCGGCGACAAATCTTTCACGCCGAGCGGATAGCTTTTGCTTTCGACAATCTGAATGCCCTTTTCCTTCAGGGCGACCCGCAGCGATGCCATGTTCTCGATGCCAAACAGGTCATCCATATAGATCACCGCAGCGGTTTTGACGCCATTTGCGGCGAGCATGTCGGCGAGGGCGCCCATCATCTTGTCCGGCTGCTGCAGCAGCGAAAAGAAATACGGCAGCTGCATGTCGATCAGCTTGCGGGACAGCGCAGTCGGCGCCAGGAAGGGATAGCCGTAACGGTTGGCAAGTGGGGCGACCGCAAAGTTCATCGCCGAGCCCCAAGGCGGCAGAATCAAATCGACCTTGTCGCTGCCCATCAGTTTTTCGTAGGTACGTACAGCGGTTTCGATTTCGCTGCGGTCGTCGTAGGCAATGAGTTCGACCTTGCGCTTCTGGCCCTTGACTGACAGGCCACCGGCGGCATTGACCTGTTCGGCCCAGAGCAGGTAGTTCGGTTCCTGCGATACTTGCGCGCCCGGCGCATACGGGCCGGTACGCGACATGGTGTAGCCAACGCGAATCGGCTTGTCGGCCTGGGCAAAACTTACGGTGGGAACTGCAGCAGCGGCAGCAGCAGCGAGTGCGAGAGCAGCTGCGAGGGTTCTGCGTTTCAGATTGATAGGGTAGTTCATGTTGTCTCCGTTGTTGTGATGCTTTGTTGGTGCACGAATCTTTTGTTTTATTGCGGATGCTACGGCACAGCGCCTTTTCCGGCCGGAAAAGGACTATTCACATCGATATGCCGGCGGACCATCAGCGCCGGTGCCGATAAGCGACCGGCTTGTCAGGAAGCCAGACGCAGGATAGGAATCAGATTGTCTTCGCCGCTGTGTTCGGTGGCGTGCTTCAGGTTCAGCAAGGCAATTTGCCTGTGTTCTTCTGACAGCGCCGCCGCACGCGCACCTTGTCCGCGTCGCAGGGCATCGACCAGCATGTGATGCTGGCGGTGGGCGAACCGCATCAGTTCATCGCTATGTGCTTGCTTGGACTGGAACGGCAGCATGCCGCCGGCGGAAGCAAATGGAATACGGTCTATCGATGCCAGACATTGCTTGAGCACCTCATTGCCGCAGGCATCAACAATCAATTGATGAAAGCGGTTGTTCATCTCGAGGTAGGCGGCAATGGCTTCCATTTCCATCTTCTCGGCGGAGGTGATCCGGTCTCCTTCATCGAGACAGGACTGCAGTTCGTCACTGAGATTTCGCGCCATTCCCTGCTCCGCAAGCAGGCGGGCGGCCATTCCCTCCAGGTTGGCATGGACTGCGATGGCCTGGGAAACTTCGCGCGCTGTGTACTTGCGCACCACGTAACCGCCGCCCTGTACGCGCTGCACCAGGCCTTCCTGTTCCAGCATCAAAAGCGCGGAGCGCACCGGCGTGCGGGATGCTTGCAGTTTTTCCGACAACGTCGCTTCGACCAGGCGCTCGCCGGCGGCGAAGGCGCCCTTCATGATGAGGTCGCGGAGTTCGACTAACAGGCGGGCAGTCTGGGTGTCCATACGTTTATTGTCTCGGTTAATACATTCTTTAATGTCTATTAAAGTACACCAAGATTTATATAATGTATACCATGATGCTAAATTTAAGTAAAAATAGGCCGAAATGTGGGCGATATTCTCCGTACTGATGGGGTACGGTATACCAATGTGCTAGAAGTCACCATTTCCCCAAATGGGAATCGCCATGCCGTCGGCTATGCGCGACGAATATAAGCAGCAGCATGTCAAACATAGCCTGGACCTTATAGCCGGTGCGGATGTAGCAACGGCAAGCTTGTCAGCCGCGGGTGCCCGGAGCCTCAGCGATCCTGCGCAGTTCCTCGATCAGCTTTGCCGCGGGCCCTGGCAGCAGTCCTTCGCGGCGACGGAAAGCGGTCAGGGTACGTTCCGCATGTGCTCCCTCGATAGGCAGGGCGTCAATCAGACCTGCGTTGCGTTCGACTTCGTACATCGGTGCCGGCATCCAGCTAATAAAGCCGGCATTGATCACCAGGCTTTTGAGAACCACGATGGAACGGGTCTCGACAACGATGTTTGGCAGCCCCAGGCCATGCCATTCCGTTGCAGAGTCGCCGTGACAAGGCAGCCGCCAGGCGCTTCTTTCAGCGGCTGCTGGACGAGTATCCGAGTGGCCCACGCAAGATCGTCACTGACCAGCCTAGTGGTGGAAATTGCTTATTTCCACCACTAGGCTGTCATCTGCGTCTGCGAGGACTGGCCGATTGCCGCGCGCCTGAAAGTGGAAGGGGAGACGCCGATATGTTCCTTAAAGAAGCGCGAGAAATTGCTGGGCGCAGAAAACCCGAGATCGAAGGCGACGTCAGTAAGCGTCGCTTTGGGTGCGATTAGTCGCCGCATTGCTTCCTCCACGCGCAGCGCGCTCCAGAATACCTGGGGTGTGGTGTTAAGCTGCTCTTTGAAGAGCACAAAGAAATGCGCGCGCGACACGCCCACTTTTTCGGCGATTTCCTCGACGCCGATGCCGCCTCCAACGTGGTCGCGCATCAGAGAAATGGCAGTGCGCAGGCGGTGGTCGAGCAGCGGCGGCAACATCCGCACGCCGGCTGCCTCCTTGGAGCCGGTTGCCGCTGCAACTGAGGCATCGATCAGGCTTTCGGCTTCAGCATCGATCAGCGCACGGTTTCCGCTGTTTGTCATGAGAATGTTCAGCAGCCGCCAGCAGGCCTTGCGCAGGTTGTCGTCGATCGGGATGCGAGGACAAGGAAATAGAAAAGGGCGGCCGGTGGCCTTACGCCGCTCATTGAGCCAATCGCGGGAAATCATCAGCAGCAAGAACACCGCAGTGCCGTTCTGTTCCAGCAGCGCCATGTCGTGCAGCTGGTAGGCATTGGTCGCAACGCCGACATCCTCTGCGTAATGCACCATGGTATTGCCGACTTGGGCCTTGGCGCGGGCGCCGCCTAGCCAGAACGCCACCTGCGACTCTGTGTGCGAGTGCGCCACGAGACTGGTACGGGACTCCAGCACAATGGCCTGACCGAAGGGGCCTTCGTGAAAAGCGTATGCCTCTGACATGCTTGTCTCCTCCCACCGGTATTCGGCGTGTCGGTCGATTGTAACCACACTTTTTAGTGATATCAGCTATTCATGCGAAAGATATCAGACTCAGCGATAAGCCTTAAGACAGCTAGATAAGCCACGCGACCGGTCGATAAGCGCGTTTTGTCATCTCTTCCTACACTCGAATCCACCTGAACAGCGCCTTGGCAGCTTGCCCTGGCGGCAACATCATCGTGGAAGGATGAACTAATGCGAATTGCAAGTTATCGAGTGGACGGCCAACGTTTCGTCGGGCTGGTGTCGGCGGATCAGACAAAGGTGACGCCCTTGGCTTTGTCAAAGGAACAAGCCGAGCGCGGCGCATTGGCGATCATCGAAATAGTAGCGGCTGGAAAAATGTTGCCGGCAACGGACGGGCCAGAGATGGAAGTCTCGGCGATCAAACTTGAAGCACCGATTCCGTTGCCACGTCGCAACATCTGGTGCGTCGGCCGCAATTACCACGCGCATGCCAAAGAATTGCAGGCGTCGGTATTCAAGGGCAACGATGCCAATCCTGAGTCTTGGCCAATTGTTTTTACTAAAGTACCTGAATGCGTAGTTGGCCCATACGACGATGTCAGCCTGCCGGGCGCAGCAGTCTCGGAGCAGATTGATTACGAAGCGGAGCTGGCGGTGGTCATCGGCCGTGGTGGCAAGAACATTCAGCGCGCCGACGCGATGCAGCATGTGTTCGGCTATACCGCTGTCAACGACGTTACTGCCCGCGATGTGCAGATGCGCCATCAGCAATGGGACATGGGCAAGTCCTTCGATAATTTCTGCCCAATGGGTCCCTGGCTTGTGACTGCCGACGAACTCGACGGCACCCGAACCCGGGTGCGCTGTTGGGTCAATGGCGAGCTGCGCCAGGACGGTCCAACTGAAAACCTGATTTTCGACATCCCGACCCTGATTGAGACGGTCTCGCGCGGCATCACTCTGTATCCGGGCGACGTCATCGCCACCGGCACGCCGGCCGGCGTCGGCATGGGCTTGCAGCCGCCCCGGTTTCTCAAGTCCGGCGACGTGGTGCGCATCGAGATCGACGGCCTCGGCGCGATTGAAAACCGCTTTGTTTGATTCCGCCATCTAACAGGGGAAAACCATGGCGACGCAAATTATCACGAACCTGGCAGTCGAGGTAGAAGGCGAAGGAGCGGCTATCGTCTGCGTACATGGCCTAGGCGGCAGCAGCAATACCTGGACGCCCCTGCTGCCGGTGATGCAGGGTTACCGCGTGGTGCGCATTGACCTTCCGGGAAGCGGCCGTTCT
Source organism: Noviherbaspirillum sp. Root189 (assembly GCF_001428545.1). Lineage (GTDB taxonomy): Bacteria > Pseudomonadota > Gammaproteobacteria > Burkholderiales > Burkholderiaceae_D > Noviherbaspirillum. The sequence continues at coordinate 296,865 of NZ_LMHZ01000056.1, read as the reverse complement.
GCCAATACCGACAGCGCTTTGAGCATCGCGCAAATGGTGGAGGCAGTGGCGACCGTATGCCAGCATCTGGGCATAGCCAGCGCCCACTTCATCGGCCACTCAATGGGGACGATCGTCTGCCAGCACCTTGCTACCCGGCACCCAAAACTGGTGCTAAGCCTGGCGCTGTTCGGCCCATTGACCTGCCCACCGGATGCAGCGCGACCCCATATCATTGCCCGCGCCGCCAAAGCGGGCAGCGGCGGCCTGCCGGCCATGCAGGAAATAGCCGATACCATCGTCGCGGCCGCCACCAGCCAGGAAACCCGAGCCGAGCAGCCGGCTGCCGTGGCGCTGGTCAGGGAAAGCGTCATGCGCCAGTCACCGCAGGGTTATGCGCAAAGTTGCCTGGCGTTGGCAAGCGCCCAATCTGCAGCCATTGAGCGCATCGAGGTGCCGACGTTGCTGGTAACCGGTGACCAGGACGGCGTGGCTCCCGTGAAGGCGGTTCAGGAAATGGCGGCGCGCATTCCGTCGAGTCGCATGGTGGTGCTTGCAGGATGCGGTCACTGGCCGACGTTCGAGAAGCCGGCCCATTGCGGAGCCGAACTCAATAGCTTCCTGCGCATGGCCGCATGAACACCTTATACCGAAAAACACTTTCAACGAATAAGCGACCCAATGACGACAACATTCTTTGAACGTATCGCTGTAGAAGTTGACGGCGAAGGCGAGCCGGTGGTGTGCATCCACGGCCTTGGTGGATCTTCCAACAATTGGACGCCAGTCGAGCATGCTCTGTCGGGGATGCGTCAGATCCGCATCGACATGCCCGGCAGTGCGCGTTCAGCGCGGGTAGAAGGGCCGCTGTCGATCGAACGGCTGGCCGAAAGCGTGATCGCCGTCTGCCGGCGCCTGGACATCACCGGTGCCCGTTTCCTTGGCCATTCGCTCGGCAGCATCGTCTGCTTCCAAGTGGCCGTGATGGAACCGCGGCTAGTGCGCAGCATGGCACTGTTTGGCCCGCTGCTGTGCCCGCCAGACGGCGCGCGCCCAAACATCCGCGCCCGCGCTGCTAAGGCACGCGAAGGCGGAGTCGCAGCAATGCAGGAGATTGCGGATGCCATCGTCGGTTCCGCATTGTCGGCCCGCACCAGGCGCGAGCGGCCAGTCACCGTGGCCATGGTACGTGAAAGCGTGATGCGCCAGGACCCGGACGGCTATGCACGAAGCTGCGAAGCACTGGCCGAGGCAGTTGCGCCGCCGGTAGAGCAAATCGGCTGCCCGACTCTGCTGGTCACCGGCGACGAGGACGTGGTCGCACCGCCGCAGTCGGTGCGCGCTATCGGTGAACGCATCGCCGGCAGCCGTACTGTCGTCTATCCGCAATGCGGGCACTGGACCACCTTTGAGCGGCCGGAGGAGTGCGTGCGTGACCTGAAAGAATTCCACGCTGGCCGTTTCTGAACAACAGCCGCGGGTAGCAGATAGCAGGCAGCAAAAAACACCGACAAGGAGACAAGCATGGCCAACGTACTGTTCACGAATGTCCGCATCTTCGACGGCAGCGGCACCCAGCCTTACCATGGCGAAGTGCTGGTCGAAGGCAAGCGCATCACCCGCATCGCCCGCAGCGCTCGCACCTTTCATCCAGGCGACGTTACCGTGATCGATGGCGCCGGCGCCTTTCTGATGCCGGGCATGACCGAGGCCCATACCCATTTCGCCTGGAACGACCAGCCTTCGCTGTCAGCGATCCAGATGATGCCGCCGGAAGAGCACATTCTCTGGTGCGTGCGAGTGGCCAAGCGTTACCTGGACATGGGCTGGACCTCCTGCGTCGGGGCAGCTACCGCCAAAGCCCGACTGGACGTGGTCCTGCGCAACACCATCGATGCCGGTGAATTTCCCGGGCCCCGCTACTTGGCTGCCAGCCAGGAAATCACCACCATCGGCGGCCTCGGTGATGAAACCCGGCCGCACCTGCCATATCCGGAGTTGAGCTTCGGCTGCGTGGCAACCGGCGCCGACGAGATGCGCAAGGTGGCGCGCACCTTCATCAAGTACGGCGTCGATTCGCTCAAGATCAATCTCTCCGGTGAGTACATCGCCGGCAGTTCGGCTGAATCCAGCCCGTTCACCGACCCCGAGATCGCAGCGCTGGTCGAAGAGGCGCGCCGTCACGGCAAGCGCGTAGCGGCTCACGCCCGTTCTTGCGAATCGATCAAGCAGTGCATTCGTCACGGCATTGAAGTTATCTACCACGCCAGCTTTACGGACGATGAAGCGTTGGACCTGTTGGAAGCCAACAAGCACCGCGTGTTCGTGGCGCCTGGGCTGGCCTGGCTAATCAACACCAGCTATAACGCCAGCGAGTACGGCATCACCCCGGAGGCCGCCAAGGCGATGGGCTACCACCGTGAGCTCGAACATGCGATCGAGTCGATGAAGAAGATCCACAAGCGCGGCGTACGCATCCTGCCGGGCGGCGACTATGGCTTTGCCTGGATCAAGCATGGCACCAATGCACGCGACCTGGAATACTTCGTCAAATACCTCGGCTTTTCCACCATGGAAGCGCTGATCTCGGCTACCAGGTACGGCGGCGAAATGATGATGCGCCCGCACGAACTTGGACAGGTCAAGGAGGGCTATCTGGCCGACATGCTTCTGATCGATGGTGATCCGTTGGCTGATATCCGCATACTGCAGGATCCGGAGCGCATCCTGGCGGTGATGAAGGATGGCGAGTTCCACAAAACACCGGCAATCCGCAACGCTCGCAGCACTTCCACCTCGCGTTGGGCGGCCTACGCATGATGCTCGCCCGCGCCCATATGCCGCGCACGTCAACGCTAGTGGTGACGGCGGTGATCGGCATCCCGCTGCTGGCACTGTCCATCTTGGCGCTGTCGACTCAGCCCAAGCTGTTCATTCTCTCGCTGCTCAATGGCCTGACGCTGGCTGCGCTGTACTTCCTGGTAGCGAGCGGCTTTACGTTGGTGTTCGGGTTGATGCGCAACGTCAATCTCGCGCACGGCTCGCTTTACCTGATGGGCGCTTATGTCGGCTACAGCGTCGGTGAGACCACTGGATCCTGGTTACTGGCAGTGGCGGCCGGCTTCCTGTTCGCGGCGCTGGCCGGCCTGCTCTTGCAGGTCTTTGTGCTGCGCCACATGGATGGACAAGACCTGCGCCAGACCATGGTTACCATCGGCATCTCGATCGTGCTGGCCGACATCTTCCTGTGGATCTGGGGTGGCGACACCTATCAATTCGACCCACCGGAGTGGACGCAATTTCCAGTGCCGCTGCCGATTATCAATGCCTATCCTGGCTATCGCTTGCTGGTGCTGCTGGCGGCGGTCGCGGTAGGGTTGGTACTGTGGTTGTTTCTCAACCGTACCCACATCGGCATGATGATTCGCGCCGGTGTCGACGACAAGCGAATGCTGTCGGCCAGCGGGGTCAACGTGCAGCGGATCTTTGCACTGACGTTTGCCATTGGCGCCGGTTTGGCGGGGGCTGCCGGCGTCATCGGTGGCACCGCGCTATCGATCGCGCCCGGTGAAGACACCCGCTATCTGCTGGCTTCTCTGATCGTCGTCATTGTCGGCGGCATGGGCAGCATCAGCGGCGCGGCGGTCGGCGCGCTGCTGATCGGCATCGCCGAAACGATGGGCATGGCCTACGCGCCGACCTACGGCGTGGTGTTCACCTTCGTCATCATGGTGGTGGTGCTGGCATTCCGTCCGCAAGGACTGATGGGGAAAAAAGCATGAGCGCGAACAAGTGGCGGCATGCCACCAGCACTGTCCCGGCGCCGCGGCATGACCGGGCCGCAGCATCCGCAGCAGCAAAGGGCAAAATTCGGCCGCACCTGAAGCTTGCTACGACACCGGCATCTGTGAAAACGCCATCAGCAACCTCATTGCGCAGAATGCAGGCACTTCGCTATGCGGTGGTGCTCGTCGCGCTCGTAGTCTATCCATGGGTGGCATCCTCCTTCTTCACCTTCCAGGTCGCCGGGCAGGCGCTGGTGCTGGGCATCATCGGCTTGTCGCTTGCCTTTCTGGCGGGCTACGGCGGCATGGTCAGCTTGTCGCAGATGACCGTGGCCGGCATTGCCGGCTATGCCGTGGCCATCTTTGGGCAGTCCGCAGTCAGTAACATCAGTCTGGGCTGGCCGTGGTGGCTGGGGGCGCTGACGGGCGTGGTGCTGGCGGTCGTCGTTGCCACCCTGATCGGCCTGATCTCGGTGCGCACCGACGGGATCTACACCATCATGATTACGCTAGCCATCGGCGTTGCGATGTTTTATCTGGCCCAGCAGAACCACACCGTGTTCAATGGCTTCCAGGGTTTTTCGCGCGTGACGGCACCGGTGATTGGCGGTATCAGCCTGCGTGACCCGGTTCCGTTCTTTTATGTGGCGCTGGCACTCGGACTAAGTGCCTATGCGGCGGTCAAGTATCTCGTGCGGGCGCCGTTCGGCATGGCGCTGCAGGGCGTGCGCGACAACGCCAGGCGGATGAGGGCGCTCGGCTTCGACGTGACGGCGCACCGTGTGGCGGCGCATGCCTTCTCCGGCCTGATCGCCGGCATCGGTGGCGTCCTGCTGGTCTGGTACAACGCCGGCATTTCACCAGGCACGATCGGTGCCGATGCCCTGATCAATATCCTGGTAGTGGCTGTGCTGGGGGGCATGCGTCATCCGATTGGGCCTTTCATCGGCGCCCTGGTATTCGTGCTGCTTCAGAACTTTGCGATTGACTTGATCGACCGTGAGCGCTTCAACCTTGTGATTGGCGGCGCTTTCTTGCTGATCGTGCTGTTTTCCCCTGATGGCCTGCTTGGATTGTGGCATCGGGCGCGTGGCTACCTTCACCCGGCCACTAAACGATAGGGTGAGTTTTCCATAACCAAAACCAGGAGACGAATGATGAAGCTGCAAACTAGAGAACTGCGCGCCACGGTCCTTGCCCTCTCGCTGGCCGGCATCGGCATGGCCGTCCAGGCCCAGGAGGTAATCAAGGTCGGCGTACTTGCCACCCTCGAAGGTGCGCTCGCCGTATCGGGCCAAGATGGCATGCGCGGCATGGAACTGGCGATGAAGGAACATAACTTCAGCGCGGGTGGCAAGAAAATCGAGGTGATCCGCGCTTCTTCCAACGGCAAGCCTGACGTGGCCGTCAACGCTGCCCGCAAGCTGGTCGAGCAAGACAAGGTGCAGGTACTGATCGGACCGCTGTCCGGCTCCGAGGGCATCGCCATTAAGGATTACGCCAAGACCCAGCCTAACGTCATTTTCGTCAACGGCTCCTCGGCGGCTCAGCAAACCACACTGGCCGATCCGTCACCCAACTTTTTCCGCTTCACTACCGATGGTGCCCAGTGGTCCTACGGTCTTGGCTCCTACTCTTACCAGAAGGGTTACAAGAAGGTCGCCATCGTGGCCGAGGACTACGCCTTCCCGTATTCCCAGGTGCAGGGTTTCATGGCCGAGTTTTGCAAGGCCGGCGGAAAAGTGGTGGACAAGCAGTGGGTGCCGCTCGGCTCCAAGGACTACTCCTCGGTCATCGCCAAGCTGCCGAATGACATCGATGCCATCTACGTCGTGTTGGGCGGCTCGGATGCAGTCAACTTCTTTTCGCAGTACGAGCAGGCTGGCGGCAGCAAGCCATTCATTGCCGGCTCCATCACCGTCGACCAGACCGTGCTTGGCTACAAAGGCAAGCGCCGGGATGGCCTGGTTGGCACGCCAGCCGCCGGCCCGATCGCTGACAACTGGGACAATACCGACTGGAAAAAATTCGTGACTTCCTATCAGCAAGCCGGCTTCAAGGATGCTTATCCGACCCCGGGCCTGTTCGCTCATGCCTACTATGTCAACACCAAGGCGGTGCTGACTGGCCTGGACGCGACTAAAGGAGACGTCTCGCAACTTGGCAAGCAGCTTACCTCGATGACGCTGAAGACGCCGACCGGCGATGTCAAGCTGGATGAGAACCGCAACGGCGTGGCCAGCATTTTCCTGACTGAAGTCGCCAAGGGACCGGACGGCAACCTGTACAACAAGGTGGTCAAGGTAACGCCCAACGTTGCCCAGACTCTGGGCATGAGCCGCGACGAATTCCAGAAGATGGGCATCGGCTCCCGCACTAACCCCGACTGCAAGTAAACATCGAGGCAACCAGGACCATCGGTACTCCGTCGCGCGCCGTACTCCGCCGCGCGACGGAGTACCGGTGCCTAGCGATTAGGACCCATTAGGACCCATTTGGAACCTTATTCCATGAATGCAACCAGCATTGCAACCCGAGCGGCTACCGGATTCAACTCCGGCAATGCCCTGGAACTGCACGGCGTCTCGCGCAGCTTTGGGGCGCTCAAGGCAATCGACGACGTCTCTTTCAACGTCGCAGCCAGCGAGCGTTACGCGGTACTGGGCTCGAATGGTGCTGGCAAAACCTCACTGTTCAACGCTATCACCGGCGATTTTCTGCCGACCGCCGGACGTGTGCTGCTGTTCGGCGAGGACGTGACCGTTCTGCCGCCGCAGGAGCGCATCCGGCGCGGGCTTCGCCGCACCTATCAGTCATCGCTGCTGTTTCGCGATCTGACGGTGCGCGATAACTTATTTCTGGCGGTTCGCGGCGTCAATCGCGGTCGCTTCAGTTTTTTTCGTGCCAAGACGGACGACGCCAGTGCAGCGTCGGCAAGGGATCTGCTCGAGCATGCGCGCCTCGCGCACCTGGCCGATGCCCCAGTGTCGGAACTGTCGCATGGGCAGCAGCGCCAGCTGGAAATCGGCATGGCATTGGCTGGAGCGCCGCGGCTGATTCTGTTCGATGAGCCGGCAGCGGGGCTGTCGCCGGCTGAGCGCAAGGAGCTGGTTGCGCTGTTAAAGGGCCTGCCGCAGCACATCGGTTACATCATCATCGAACACGACCTTGAGATTGCGCTCAACGTGGTCGAGCGGGTCACGGTCATGCATAACGGGCGCGTGCTATGCCACGGGACGCCGCGCGAGATTGAAGACAATCCGCAGGTGCAGGCGATCTATATGGGGGAGCATGGCCATGGCCACCATTAAGGGCATGACGCGCGGCCTGACCGACGGCGCGACCGACGCGCCCATCCTCGAAATCCGCGATCTGGACGTCTACTACGGGCAAGCGCATGCGCTGCAGGGCGTATCGCTCGCTCTGGACAAGGGCGTGTTGGCCGTTGTCGGCAAAAACGGCATGGGCAAGACTTCGCTTTGCAATGCCGTCACGGGGCTGGTGCCGGCGCGCGGCAGCGTGCGCTTTCAGGGCGCCGAAATGCTTGGCATGTCGCCGCACCGGATTACTCATGCCGGCATTGGCTACGTACCTCAGGGGCGACGGGTATGGCCGTCGTTGAGCGTGGACGAACATCTACGGCTGGCTTCCCGGACGGCGCGGCGCGGCGAATGGACCGTGAAGCGGATCTACGAACTGTTCCCGCGGCTGGGCGAGCGCAAGGAAAACGGCGGCGCTCAATTATCGGGCGGCGAGCAGCAGATGCTGGCCATCGGCCGGGCCTTGCTGTTTAATCCGAAGCTGCTTGTCATGGACGAGCCAACCGAAGGCCTGGCGCCAGTGATCGTCGAGCACGTGGCTGACATGATCCGCAAGCTGGCGCGGGATGCAGGCGTCTCGGTACTGCTGATCGAGCAGAATTTGGGTGTCGCCATCGATGTCTCGGATACGGTTGCGGTGCTGGTCAACGGCCGGGTGGCGCGGGTACTTCCGGCCGCCGAACTCGGCGCTGACCGGGAATTGCAGCAGCGTCTGCTGGGCGTGCGCGGCGGCGAAGAGGGTAATGAAGAATCCGTTTCGCGCTCGGCGCAGGCAGAAGGCGGCGGCAGCGGAGGCGAACAGAACGGTTCCGTCATTGAGATCCTGACTATACGTCGTGGCGGCGACGCCTTGGGCCGGGACGACGATGCCAGCGCGAACCTGGAACGGGTGACGCGTTGGGAGCGGCAGCCACAGTCTGCTGCATCGGCGCTGCCGTCGTTGCCGGCGCAGCCGCCGGCCCCGATTGCGTCGGCAGCCGGTAAGCTTGCCGACGAAGCGCGCGTCTTTGACTTCCCGGTGGCGGCAACCATGGAGCGCGCCGCCTATATCGTCGGCACCTTCGATACCAAGGGCCGCGAACTGTTCTACCTGCGCAACTGCATCGACCGGATGGGCATCCGTACGGTGACTGTCGATCTATCAACGAGCGGCGCACCATCTTCCGCGAACGTGCACCCGCGCGAAGTCGCACGCTTCCATCCCGGCGGCGAGCAGGCGGTGTTCTGCGGTGACCGTGGCGCGGCGGTAAGCGCGATGGCGGAAGCGTTCAAGGCCTTCCTGCCCAGCCGGCGCGACCTCGGTGGCATTATCTCGGCGGGCGGCTCCGGCGGGACCGCGCTGGCCACGCCCGCGATGCGTGCACTGCCCGTGGGCGTGCCGAAAGTGATGGTGTCAACTGTCGCCTCTGGCAATATCAAGCCGTATATCGAGCAGACCGACATCTGCATGATGTACTCGGTCACTGACGTCTCGGGCCTGAACCGCATCAGCGAGCAGGTGCTCGGCAACGCCGCGCATGCGCTGGCCGGCATGATTGCCCACCCGGTCCGGCCAGCCTCCGAAGCCAAGCCAGCGGTCGGCTTGACGATGTTCGGCGTCACCACGCCCTGTGTGCAGGCAGTGACAAGGGCGCTGGAGGAGCGCTTCGACTGCCTGGTGTTTCACGCTACCGGGACAGGTGGCCAATCGATGGAAAAGCTGGCTGAATCCGGGTTGCTCGACGGGGTAATCGACATCACCACGACCGAGATTGCCGACCACTTGGTAGGAGGCGTATTCTCGGCCGGCGAGCAGCGCATGGACGCCATCATACGGAGTCGCTTGCCTTACGTCGGCTCCTGCGGCGCGCTCGACATGGTGAACTTCCATGGCATCGACACCATGCCAAGCCAATTCCGCGGCCGCACCCTGGTCAGGCATAACGACAACGTGACGCTGATGCGTACCTTGCCTGAGGAAAACCACCGCTTTGGCGAATTCATCGCGGCCAAGCTGAACCGTATGGAAGGGCCAGTGCGCTTCCTGATTCCAGAAGGCGGCGTGTCGCTGCTTGATGTGCCGGGCCAGCCCTTTCACGACCCTGCTGCCGACCGGGCACTGTTTTCGGCAATCGAGAAGGACTTCCGCGCAGGCCCGCAGCGCAGGCTGATCAAGCTGCCCTATAACATTAACGACGCGCGTTTTTCCCAAGCGCTAGTCGAAGCTTGGCTGGAGATCGCCGTCAACAACCGCGCGCCGCTGCGCCAGGCACGCTAGGAGACGACATGGCAAGAATCGAACGACAACAGGTCTTGGCCAAGTTTCGCGCAATGATCGAACGCGGCGAACCGATTATCGGCGGCGGCGCTGGCACCGGACTGTCGGCGAGGTGCGAGGAAGCCGGCGGCATCGACTTGATCGTAATCTATAACTCCGGGCGCTACCGCATGGCCGGGCGCGGCTCGCTGGCCGGCCTGCTAGCCTATGGCAACGCCAATGAGATCGTGGTGGAGATGGCACACGAAGTACTGCCGGTGGTCAAGCGCACGCCGGTACTGGCAGGTGTCAACGGCACAGACCCTTTCATGATTCCGGAGCACTTCCTGCGTCGCCTGATTGATCTCGGGTTCTCTGGCATCCAGAACTTCCCGACCGTAGGGCTGATCGATGGCAGCTTCCGGGCCAACCTGGAAGAAACCGGCATGGGTTACGGCCTGGAAGTGGATTTGGTGCGGAAGGCGCGGGAACTTGACCTGCTTACCACCCCGTATGTATTCAGCGAGGGGAATGCGGCCGACATGGCACGCGCCGGTGCCGACATCGTGGTCTGCCATCTCGGCCTCACCACCGGCGGAGCGATCGGGGCAGAAACGGCGCTCGGGCTGGCGGAATCTGTCCCCCGCATACAAGCGTGGGCCGAAGCGGCGCGCCGCTTCAATCCGGACGTGATCGTGTTGTGCCACGGCGGGCCGATCGCGACGCCGGCCGATGCGCAATTCATCCTTGGCGAATGCCGCGAATGCAACGGGTTCTATGGTGCTTCCAGCATGGAGCGTCTGCCCGTCGAGGTCGCGCTGACTGAACGTACGCGCGAATTCAAGAACATTAAGTATTAACAGGAGTATGACCATGAGTGGTGCTGATTTCGGAATGTTTATGCTGGGCCTCGTCACGGTGGCCATCGTCGTTGCAGTGGCAGTCTGGCTGCTGCACTGGTTATACCTGCGCTCGTCCAAGGAGCGTGCTTTCGTGCGCACCGGCTTGGGCGGTGAGAAAGTAGTGCTCAACGGCGGCGCATTTGTGCTGCCGATCGTGCATGATGTCATCCCGGTCAACATGAATACCCTGCGTCTGGAAGTTCAGCGCGGCCGTGACAAGGCGCTGATCACCAAAGACCGCATGCGTGTAGACGTCATCGCCGAGTTCTATGTGCGCGTGGCTGCTAATGCATCGTCGGTAGCGGTCGCTGCCCAGACCCTGGGTCAGCGTAGCATGGAGCCGGAGCAGCTCAAGGAACTGGTCGAGGGCAAGTTCGTCGATGCGCTGCGTACCGCCGCCGCCGAGATGACCATCGAGGAAATGCATGAAAAGCGCGGGGAATACGTCAAGCGCGTACGTGCCATCGTTGCCGACGACCTCACCAGGAATGGACTGGAGCTGGAAGCGGCGTCGCTGACCCAGTTCGACCAGACGTCGATGGAGTATTTCAATCCCTCCAACCAGTTCGACGCCGAGGGCCTGACGCGACTGACCGAGCAGATCGAGCGCCGCAAGAAGCAGCGCAACGATATCGAGCAGGATACGCTCATCTCAATTCGGACCAAGAACCTGGAAGCCGAGAAGCTGTCCCTCTCGATCGACCGTGAAGCCGAATATGCACGCCTGTCTCAGGAACGAGAAGTAGAGATTGCCCGTGCCCAGCAGCGCGCCGAATTAGCACGAGAGCGGGCCGAAACCGACCATCAAGCCGAGCGTGCCCAGATCGCCTCCCGCGAAGCTATCGAACAGGCGCGGGTGCGTTCCGAGAAGCTGCTCGAGGCTGAGCGCATCATGAAGGAACGCGAGATTCAGGCCGCCAACATTGAGCGCCGGCAGGCGCTCGAGCTGGCCGAGCAGCAGCGCGCCATCGCTGTAGCTCAGCAGTCAAAGGCACAGTCCGAGGCGCAGGCCGCAGCTGATGCCGCCCGTGCTGAAGCGGTGTCCGCCGAGGAGAGGGTATTCTCCGCACGTGAAGTGGAGATTGCCGAGCGCCGTAAGCAGATCGAACTGATCGCCGCCAGCCAAGCCGCGGAACGTGAAGCGCTGGGCAAGCGCTTGGCCGCCGAGGCGGAAAAGCTGGCTTCCGCCGACCGGGGCGAGGCGATCCGCGCTCACGCCGAAGCCGAGGCGGATGCCGAGAAGATCCGCGCCGTCGCGACCCGTATCCGCCAGGAAATCGAAGCCGAAGGACTGCGGCAGATGAACGAAGCCTCCAATGTCCTGTCGGCCGACGCCCGTACCTCGGCTCTACGTATGAAGGTAGTGGAGAAGATGGATGCCATTATCCGTGAATCGGTCAAGCCAATGGAGCGCATTGAAAGCATCAAGATTCTGCAACTCGACGGTTTTGGCGGCGCGGGCGGTGGCAATAGCGGCGGCGGCGATCACGGCGGTGGACTGGCCGACGGCGTGGTGAGCTCCGCATTGCGTTACCGCGCGCAAGCGCCCATCGTCGATCAGCTGCTGCGCGAGATTGGACTCGATGCCAAGGACCTGACGCGTGCTGCAGCATCGGCATTGCCTGCTGCAGTGACCGCAGGCGCAACAGCCGCAACAGCCGCAACAGAGCATAAAGACGGCGAGTCGTCGGAGTAGGCGGAGATGATACGCGTTTATACCAGCAGCGTGATCGATGCTCCGGCCGATCAGGTATGGGGGAAAGTGCGCGACTTCAACGGTCTGCCGCAGTGGGCACCGTTTGTTGCTGAAAGCCGGATCGAGGGCAGTCTTCCCTCCGACAGCATCGGCTGCATCCGCAACTTCCAGCTGCGTTCCGGCGGCACGATACGCGAACAGTTGCTGGCTCTGTCGGATTACGAGTACACCTGCGTCTATTCGATACTGGAGAGCCCGATGGGCGTTGACAATTATGTAGCGACGTTGAAGCTGACGCCGGTTACTGATGGCAATCGTACCTTCGCCGAATGGACGGCGGAATTTGACTGCGCCAGGGAACGCGAGAAGGAGCTTGCCGAGTCGATCGGGCAGGGCGTCTTTCAGGCGGCATTCAATTCACTCAAGAACCTGGTTGCCGGACGCTGATGCCGCTTCATTTCCAAAAACATGCAACATAGAAAATCAGTCAATTGAACAGGAAGACCTCCATGTCACGCATACATTTTCCTCTACGAATCATGATTGCGAGCGCCGTACTTGCTCTGTCCGGTGCGTGGGTTTATGCGGCCGATGAAGCTTGGCCTGCAAAGCCGATTACCATCATCGTTCCTTTCCCACCCGGAGGCGTGGCCGACACAGTTGCCCGTCCCGTAGCGCAGGCGCTGGCAAAGGAACTGAAGAAAAGCGTGGTTGTGGAAAATCGTGCCGGCGCTGGCGGCGGTATCGGCATTGCGCAGGTTGCCAAGGCAACGCCGGACGGCCATACCCTGCTTATGTCGCTCTCATCGATGACAACCATTCCTGAGGCCGACAAGATTCTCGGGCGGCCTGCGATGTTTGAGCTGGCGCAACTCAAACCCATTGCTCGCTTTACCGCCGACCCCACCGTGCTGGTGGTGCGGGCCGACAGTCCCTGGAAAAATCTTAATGATTTCATCGCCGCAGTGCGCAGCAAACCTGGTGCTTACTCATACAGTTCCTCCGGCAATTACGGGACCATGCATGTGCCGATGGAAATGTTGAAAGCGCAGGCCAATCTGCGTATTCTGCATATTCCCTATACCGGCGCAGCACCGGCCGTGCTTGGTTTGCTCAGCGGCCAGGTCGATGCGGTCTCAACTGGCCCTGCCAGCGTTGTCCAGCATATCAAGTCGGGTAAGCTGCGTGCACTTGCGCACTGGGGAACCGACCGTCTCTCCGCGCTCCCTGAGGTGCCTAGTCTCAAGCAATCAGGTTTCCCCGTCGAATATGCACAATGGTCAGGGCTGTTCGTGCCTGCAAATACCCCCGAACCCGTCATAGCCAGACTGCGCGATGCTGCGCAAAAGGTTGCGGAAGATCCTGCAGTTAAGCAGGCCATCAGCACCGCAGGTAGCCCAATCATGTATATGGATGCACCGGAATTCCAGCGTTATCTCGCCGCCGATGCAGAGAAAATGAAGGATGTGGTGAAGAAAATCGGAAAGGTCGACTAGCTATTGGAGTGCAGCGTTTATAGGCTAGGGGCATTCTAGCCAAGGGGCGACGTGGTTAAAGCGATGACAAGTGTCGCATCGCTTAACCTTCCGCCACGGTCCCAGCAGTTTCTCGAACTTGATGATTAGGTTTTAGCACCGAGCTTGAGCATCTCCACGAGGAGTTCTACAGTTCTTTCTGCAGCAAGGTGCTGGTCATACCATTTTTCGAACTCGTCAAGACTAGAAAAATAGTCAATCTCTGTGTCTTCGAAAGATGTTTGTATTCTCGTATCGGTCATTTCAAGTGCTTCATAAGGTAAGAAATTCTGTGACTAAGCACGCCTAATCAAGTTCCAGTTCTCGCCAATGCGGCGACGTTCTCAATGCTATTCGCCCTAATACAGCCCTCGTCCAAAATACGTATAGCGGCAAGGTAGGTTTCAGAGCTTCCATTGCGATTTCAAGCGAAAAGCCGTGATTCAAGCGCTCGCGTTTTGTCGTTTTATTATCGCCGTCAGGCTCCCTTCGATACATTCTTTAGATCGTACAAGCCATATTTACGATTGGACATGGATTGATCGCTGAATGATGATCTCTCTACCGCCACATCGAGCGGTTTCAACAAGTGAGGAGACCTACATGAAATTCATGGCAACGTTCGTCGGAACCATAGGGTTGCTGATAACCGCTGGTTCTGCCAGTGCACAGACATATCCCTCGGGACCGATCACCTTGGTAGTGCCCTTTGCTGCCGGCAGCGGTACCGACGGGGTTGCACGGGTGGTCGCACAGAAATTAAGCGACCGGCTGAAGCAGCCCGTGATCGTGGACAACAAACCGGGCGCAAGCGCGCAGATTGCGGCGGTGCATGTCGCTGGCGCCAAGCCGGATGGCTATACGTTGATGATGACCACCAATACCTCCCACTCCGCCAATCCGAGCCTGTTCAAGGCGCTGCGCTATGACCCGGTAAAGGATTTCACACCCGTCACGCTGGTCGGCGAGTTGCCATTTGCAGTCGTCGTTAATCCGAAACTGCCTGTTAAAACACTGAAGGAATTCGTTGATTATGCCAAGGCCAATCCCGGCAAGTTGTCCTACGGCACGCCCAACAGCACATCGCTGGTCGCGACGGAGACCATAAAGCGGCTGGCTGGCATCAATATGCTTCAAGTCCCGTATAAATCCAGTCCGCAGGCAATGACTGATCTGATCGGTGGACAGATCGATTTCTACGTAGTCGATTTCGGCTCAGGCATGTCAATGCTTAAGACAGATAAGGTCAGAACGCTCGCGGTGACTACTGCCGCGCCGTCAAGACTACTGCCGAATGTGCCACCCGTGGGCCAGACAGTTCCTGGCTTTGATCTGACGTCATGGAACGGCATCTTCGGCCCGGCGGGAATGCCCAAACCCATCGTCGATCGCCTTAATACCGAAATCCTGGCGGTCCTCGGGGATAAAGAAGTGCAGGACAAGCTTGCGACACAGGGTTTCCAGGTGAGCCCGTCGGCGACGCCACAGGAATTCGCGAAGTACGTCGTTGCGCAACGTGACCACTGGAGCATGCTCATCAAGCAGGCCGGCATCCAACCCGAATAGGTAAGGTATGACAACGCAATCAGGCCCGCTGGCGGGCATCCGGATTCTCGACATGACCTCGGTCATCATGGGGCCATACGCAACACAGATCTTGGCATCGCTCGGTGCCGACGTCATCAAGATCGAGACGCCGGACGGCGACAACATGCGTCATGTCGGACCCATGCGCCATGCCGGCATGGGCCACATCTTCCTTCACGCCAATCAGGGCAAGCGAAGCATCGTGCTCGACCTGAAACAGCCGCAGGGACGCGAAGCGGTGCTGAGCCTTGCCGAGCATGCCGATGTGCTGATCACGAACGTGCGACCACAAGCCATCGCACGCCTCGGTCTCGACTATGAATCGGTCCGGCAGCGCAACCCCCGCATCATTCATGTCAGCTGCTGCGGCTTCGGACAGGATGGGCCATATGCGGAGAAGGCTGCCTACGACGACCTGATTCAGGGTGCCACCGGCTTGCCATGGCTCATGCAGCAGTATGGCGCAGAAGCGCCATGCTATGCCCCGGTCACCATGGGAGACCGCGTCACTGGCTTGCATGCGGTGTATGCGGTAACGACGGCATTGTATGCGCGTGAGAAAAGCGGGACAGGGCAGGCAGTCGTGGTGCCCATGTTCGAGGCGATGTCGCAGTTGGTGCTGGGTGACCACCTGGCCGGATTGTCGTTCGAACCGCCGGAGGGCGAGCCGGGCTACGCACGTCTGCTTACTGCGCATCGTCGGCCTTATCAAACCCGCGATGGTTATCTTTGCGTGCTGATCTATAACGATAAGCACTGGCGCAACTTCTTTGCCGCCATCGGCGATCCGGAGCGTTTTACCCGGGACGAGCGCTTTTCGACGCACCGCATGCGCGCCGCCCATATCGATGCTGTCTATGCAGAAGTCGCCTCCCTGATGCGCGAAAGGACCACGGCGGAATGGCAAGCCCTACTCGATGAGGCTGACATTCCCAACATGCCAATGAACTCCCCGGCCGACCTGCTTGAAGACCAGCACCTGCGGCAGACGGGCTTCATTCGTGAGGTTATACATCCGACCGAAGGGGCGATACGCACCACGGGAAATCCGACTTCGTGGTCGCAGACCCCGCCTAATCCCGAGGTGTCGCCGGCGCCGCTGCTCGGACAGCATTCCGCCGAGATCCTGGCTGAGGCGGGTTATTCGGTACAGCAGATTGAACAATTGATCGCCAGCGGCGTGACCGCTTGCCATTCGCTCGACAAGGAGAACAGTTAATGACCAATCGATATCTGGTGCGCGCTGGCGAGGCGCCCGCCTATTCGCCGGCAAACCACACCGGCACGATTAACCGGCGCCTGATCGGTCGGGAGAACGTCGGTGCCAAGCATGTCGAAGTCGTGCTGGGCGTCATCGAGCGTGATGGCGGAGCACTGCCGCATTCACATCCTGGCATTGAGCAGGTGTGTTACTTGCTAGAAGGCAGCGCGCGTGTCGAAGTTGGCGGCGAGATGTTCGACATGCTTCCGGGGGACACCTGCTTCTTTCCTGCGGATGCAATGCATGTATTCACGGTTACCAGTGAAAAGCCGGCCCGGTTACTAGTGATATACAGCCCGCCTTATGCGGAATCCAATGCCCGCACGACCGCTAACCTGCCGAAGGAGTAAAGAATGGACTACTTGCTGAGCGCAGAACAGGAACAGATACGTAGTGCTATCGAAAAGCTGTGCGTCCCATTTGATGATGACTATTGGGCGACCAAGGATCGCGAGGGCGGATTCCCTGAGGATTTTCATCGCGCGCTGGGAGAGGCCGGCTGGTTGGGCATTGCGATGCCGGAGGAATACGGCGGAGCAGGGCTGGGCATCACCGAGGCGGCATTGATGATGCAAACGATCGCCAGCACCGGCGCGGGTTTATCAGGTGCGTCGGCCGTACACATGAATATATTTGGCTTGCATCCAGTGGTTGTGTTCGGCACCGACGAGCAGAAGCGGCGTTGGCTTCCACCCCTTATTCAGGGTAAGGACAAGGCCTGCTTCGCGGTGACGGAACCCAATACCGGTCTCAATACGCTCAAGCTCGCTACCCGTGCCGTACGCGAAGGTGACCACTATGTGGTGACGGGGCAGAAAGTCTGGATCTCGACGGCTCAGGTCGCCAACAAGATGCTGCTGCTCGCCCGTACCACGCCGGTGGAGGAGGCCAAAGGCACCGATGGTCTTTCGCTGTTCTACACTGATCTCGACCGCAGCCACGTGGAAGTACGCGAGATCGAGAAGATGGGCCGCAAGGCGGTTGATTCCAACCAGGTCTTCATTGATGGTCTGCGTATCCCGGTCGAGGATCGCATTGGCGAGGAAGGCAAAGGTTTCAACTACATCCTCCACGGTCTGAATCCGGAACGGATCCTGATCGCGGCGGAAGCCATTGGCCTCGGCCGCGCTGCGCTGCGCCGCGCAGCCGAGTATGCGAAAGAGCGCATCGTGTTTGACCGGCCCATCGGTCAGAACCAGGGAATACAGCATCCCTTGGCAAAATCATGGATGGAACTCGAGGCGGCCAACCTGATGGTGTTCAAGGCAGCCTCGTTCTATGACAGCGGCAGGCAATGCGCCGCGGAAGCCAACGCTGCCAAGTACCTTGCTGCCGAAGCGTGTTTTCATGCTTGCGAGAATGCTATCTTTACCCACGGTGGCATGGGCTATGCAAAGGAATACCATGTCGAGCGTTATCTGCGAGAATCGTGGATTCCAAGGCTCGCGCCCGTTAGTCCGCAGCTCATCTTGTGCTTTATTGCCGAGAAAGTACTTGGACTGGCGAAATCCTATTGACCGCACAGCATGCGTATTGCATGCGTATTGAAGGCATAAGGAGGAAAAGCGCCTTTATTTATTGTTTATACGACCTTCAACGCACGGGGAGACATGGAGCTCAGGCACTTACGCTATTTCGTCGCTCTTGCCGAAGAACTGCATTTTGGCCGCGCGGCATTGCGGCTCGCAATCACTCAGCCGCCGCTAAGCTTCTCGATTCAGTCTCTGGAAAAGGAGCTTGGCATCCGGCTCTTCGAGCGCGACAACAAGCGCGTGAGCCTGACGGCGGCGGGGAAGGCGTATTACATCGAGGCGCAAGCGATCCTCGATCGGCTCGAACATGCGAATGACACTGCTCGTTCAGTGGCGTCCGGCAGTCTAGGACGACTGGATATCGGGTTCACGGGATCGATGGTGTACCGCGACGTGCCTGACATCGTCACCTGTTTTCTTGCGCGGCATCCCAGCATCGAGGTCACCCTGCGCGAGCAATCATCGATGGAACAAATCGACGGCCTGAAGCATGGAAGGCTCGACGCAGGCTTTGTCAACGTGCCTCACATACCGGATGGCCTGGCGGGTCTTGCACTGCCTGACGACGCATTCGTTTGCTGCCTTCCTGCCTCGCATCCACTGGCGGGGCGAGAGCAGATCGCGTTGAAGGAACTCGTCGGCAGGCCCTTTATCATGTTCGCACGCGAGATATCGCCGGCGAACTACGACAATGTGATCGCCATCTGCCGACAGGCTGGCTTTGAACCGCAGACCCGATATGCGGCGAGACAATGGCTTACCATTACCGCGTTGGTAGCAAACGGTCTCGGCGTATCGCTGGTGCCGGCATCCCTGGCGCGATCGGCGATCTCCGGCGCGCGGTTCGTGCCTATTCTCGGCGCGCGTGCTGTATCAGCGGCGCATCTGTTGTGGAATCCTGCAAGCATCACTCCAGCGCTACGGCTTTTTCTTGATGCCGCGGCGAAGCGGTTAGCCGATCTGCTTTAATAAGAGCCGGAAATCTGGCTCAGGAGCATGATGTAGTTATGCAGGCAGGTCGGAAAAGAAAAAAGCCCGCAGACCTTGCGGTAGCGGGCGAATCCAATTCAAGTTGAGTTGGAGGAGACAGATTCATGATACTGCGCCGCACCATCGTTGTCTTCTTTAATTTCTTTATATGCTTATACGCACAAAAATATAATAGGAAGCCACCTTAAGCCCTGTGGGACTGCGTATGAAGCTTAAACCAAGGGTACAGCAGGGGGCATCAGACTAGACGATGAATATCTGTTTGCACTTTACGGTGCGCGGCTTGACGACCGCTGCACCGGTAGATCAATGGTGATGGCCGTGCGGGCCATGCACGTGCCCATGCGAGATTTCTTCCGTGGTGGCTGCACGTACGTCCGTTACGTTCAGTGCAAACCGTAACGACAGGCCCGCCAGTGGATGATTTCCATCCAATGTCACCTGCTCGTCATTGAATTCAGTCACGGTAAAGACAACGCTGTGCGTATTGTCTTCGGCGTCTACCCTTCCTTCGAATTGCATGCCGACCTCGATTTGCGCCGGCAAGTTTTTACGCGGCTCAACCTTCACTAATTGCTCATCGTAGTACCCAAACGCATCGGACGGTTCGACGTTAATTGTGGTTGTATAGCCTGTATCTTTGCCTTCCATTGCCGCTTCAATTTTAGGCAGCGTATTGCCGTATCCACCATGGAGATACACCATGGGTTGCTTGCTCTTGTCAATTTGATTGCCCTCGGCATCTGATAAGGTGTAGTGGAGCGAGACCACGGTATCTTTCGCTATCTTCATATGGCGTCCTTTCTCTGGGAAGCGCCTATTGTAGCGCTGACTACGCCTTTACCGTCACCATCACGCGCTTAAGGAATCTCGACAGCGCCAATATCGATCAGGCCAGCCGCTGGTCGGGCTTCCTTGCCAGCGGGGTACAGGTATTGGAAGACTGGTGCTAGCGAGACACTGGTATCAATCAATTCAAGGCGCTGCCGCGATTCAATCTGGGGTATCCGCAAAAATCCAGGGGAGATAAGTCTTGAAGACCCTATATGCACATAGTAAATACACCCGCGAAACCAGAATGTTCACAGTGAGAACACTTTTAGTCGAACAACCGTCCAGTATTGAAGGCGCGGCGAAGTCAAAGTACATGAGAAGCCCCGGTAGCTAGACAGTAGGATTGATGCAGGTGGCGATACTACCTAAAAAATTTATTTTACGATTGGCACGGTTTTTGCGATCCGACACACTGGTCAGCGGCGCTTTCTTCGCCTATCGCGTCTTTGCCTTACCTTCTTGCCGAGGTAGCGACGGTCAATCGTCTGTGTCGCGTGATCGGACTGGCAATCCGATGGCCGAGGGCCAGGGAGAATAAGCGTAATGACAGGCGGCCGGTGTGTGGATGAGCAAATGATTACGCGAATCCTTACGCGCAAAAAAGCGGGAATTACCGTGGAGGTGAGGCGTTACTCCTTCCAGCCTAAAGAGATGAAATGCAACATGAATAAAGGTGATTTTCTGGTTCGCCAACTCAGTTCACTGAATGGTGCGATGTCTAACGCACGAGCAAAAGAACTTGTCGGATCACCCGGTGAGGATGCGCTGTCGCGCGACGACTTGTCCGGCTCGACCATGGAAAGCGCCGTACTAAAGATCCTTGAGCAACGTGCGCATGGCGAAACGCTAGGATCGATCGCGCAATCGCTGAACCGCTTGGGAATACGAGGAAGATATGGTGGGAGGTGGTATATGGCAAGTGTGCGCGCCGTTCTCAGACGTAGAGCTGTCAAGTAAATTAAGATTGGCACATCGCACAGCCCGCCATATATCTGTGGCGACTGCCAGACGCCAGGAGCATTCGATAGTACGTTCCGCCTTGCGAGGTTACAGGCAATGCGTTGCGTTACTGAAACCGTAGCCACCAGCTCCGACTACATTGACCGCCGCGATGATGGGCGCGTTGACTCTGAAGACGCAGGACCAATGGCTTGAAGTTCTTCTTAAAGATTCGACGATGCTCGGATAAATGCAATTCCGTGCTGCACGGTCAGAACAACGAGCTTCCATGCAGACCGTCTACCTGCCATCCATCCAGCAGAAAGTCTTACTGCTCGCTTTTAAGCCGTGAGCTAGGCTGAATATGTTCTTCATGCAGACAGTAATGATTACAGCAAGTGTCTTCGCCAGAAACACACTGTACATAAAAATTGGTACGGCAGGCTTTCTATCTGCGGTTCTGCCTATGGCTTCGCAGTCTTGCGCCACCTAATTAATACACAGTCGCCGCCATGGCATATTTGTTGCACTTAGCTGCCCGATCGACCAGCAAGAATAAGGTCGGCATACGTGGCCTGAACACGTCTATGCGCCTCAACCAACATTAGACTAAAGAAAGAAAATGCAATGAACATTCAAACGGTAGGTGTCCTTGGCGCTGGTCTGATGGGCAACGGCATCGCTCAGGTATGCGCAGCCGCAGGGCTGAACGTCATACTGCGCGACATTAACGATGCCGCCGTCGAGCGCGGCATCGCTGCCATCTCGTCAAATCTCGATCGTCTCGTCAGCAAGCAAAAAATCTCGGAGCAGCAGAAGTCGGCGATTCTTGGGTCAATCAAGGGATCCACTGATATTAATGAACTTGCCGCAGCCGACTTCATTATCGAAGCGGCCACTGAGAATCTGGAACTCAAACAAAAGATACTCAAGGAAATCGACGGCGTATCGAAGCCGGAAAGCATCATCGCCAGCAATACGTCTTCGGTATCCATCACCAAACTTGCCGCAACGCTGGCGCAACCAGGCCGTCTGATCGGAATGCATTTCTTTAACCCGGTGCCGGTCATGTCTCTGGTCGAAATCATACGTGGCATACAGACTACAGATGCCACCTTCGCGGCGACCGATGCGTTGGCGAAAAAGATCGGAAAAGCGCCGATCGCGGTCAGGAACGCGCCCGGCTTTGTGGTCAACCGCATTCTGTGCCCGATGATGAATGAAGCCATATTTGTATTGCAGGAAGGTCTCGCTACGCGTGAAGAGATCGATGCCGGCATGAAGCTGGGCGCGAATCATCCGATCGGCCCGCTGGCGCTAACCGACCTGGTCGGCCTAGACACCTTTCTTTCGGTGATGAACGTGTTTTATCACGACTTCAACGACTCGAAGTATCGTCCGGCACCGCTGCTGAAAGAGATGGTTGATGCCGGCTACCTCGGACGCAAGTCGGGGCGCGGCTTCTACGAGTATTAGGCGAATACGCATTCGGGAGCGCTCGTCACGCCGAAAATTCTGTCTTTTCCGGATACAGCGCTTCGTGGTTTTGTCTGCAGTATGAACACGGAACAGACAACTCACAAGGCGAAAGCCTGTGGAACCGTGAATTACATGGCTGGGCATAAAAGCTGCTTACAACGCAGTCGAAGTCCGAAATCCGGACTGTCTATCATCAGAGCGAAAACACTCAAGGCGCCTGAATAAATGCAGCGTTCAACTCGCTGAGCTTCATATAACAAATACCTTGGATAAGGAGACTTCGGGAATGCCCCACTACCTCAAGCGGAAACTTGCTATCGTCCATATCGCGGCGCATCGCTCAATCCCACATTCATCAGGCAATGATACGACTGGAGGTGTGTCATGTACGGCTTGATGCAAGATTGGCAGCTCCTGTGTCATCGTGTGATCGAGCACGCGGCACGTCAACATGGAGAGCGCCGGGTGGTCTCGCGCACGGTAGAAGGCCCGATCAAGGTGACTAACTACGCCGAGATACATGAGCGTGCTTTGCGTGTCTCCAAGCGCCTGGTGAAGGATAGCATTCGTCCCGGCGACCGAATTGCGACTTTGGCATGGAGCACGTCAAACCACCTTGAATGTTGGTACGGCATCGCCGGCATCGGCGCAATCTACCATCCCGTCAATCCGCGTCTGTTCTCAGAGCAGATTTCCTACATCATCAATAATGCGAAAGATCGGGTCCTGCTCCTCGACACCAGTTTCGTTGAACTTGTCGAAAGCCTGTCCGACGGACTACCGACGATCGAGCGTTACGTGATCCTGACCGATCGCGCCAACATGCCCCAGACGCGCTTGAGGAATGCGATTGCGTACGAAGACTGGATAGCGGAAGTCGATGCTGATTTCACCTGGCACAGCTTCGACGAAAACACCGCCGCCAGCCTGGCCTATACCTCCGGCACCACCGGACAACCGAAAGGCGTACTGTACTCGCACCGTTCCATCGTTCTCATGTCGCTTGCCGCCAACTCGCCTGATATGTATGGTTTCGGTTCCAATGACGTGGTCTTGCAGGTGGTGCCGATGTGTCATGCGAACGGCTGGACCTGGCCGTTCTCCGCGCCGATGGCAGGTGCTGAGCTGGTGCTGCCAGGAGCGCAGCTGGACGGCGAATCACTCAGTGAACTACTGCTTAATGAGCGCGTAACCTGTACGGGCGGCGTGCCGACAGTCTGGCAAGGCGTACTGGCACACCTTGCCGAGCGCGGTGAAACGCTGACGGACCTTAAGCGCATCTACATCGGTGGATCGCCCTGTCCGCGCTCGCTCATGGAAGCGTTTATGAATGGGCACGGCGTCGAAGTGCGCTCCGCATTCGGCATGACGGAAATGGGACCGATGGCGGCTATCTGTTCGCTGATGCCGGAAACCCATGATCTTACTGGTGACGCCATGGTCGATTTGCTGCAGACGCAGGGCCGGCCGCCATTTATGGTCGAGTTCCGGACCGAGGACGACGAAGGTCGGATCCAGCCATGGGACGGCGTGAGTGCCGGCCACCTGAAGGCGCGCGGGCCCTGCATCGTGCAAGCCTACTACGGCAATGAAATCGGCAGCGCGCTTGACGAACATGGATTCTTCGATACCGGCGACATCGCCGCCATTAATAAGAACGGGTACGTACGTCTGACGGACCGTGCCAAAGACCTGGTTAAATCCGGTGGCGAATGGATTTCTTCCATCGATCTTGAAAACCATGTAATGGACCATCCGGACGTCTTCGAAGCGGCGGTGATCGGTGCTAAACATCCGAAGTGGGATGAGCGCCCGGTGGTGGTCGCAGTGCGTAAGGAAGGGAGCCGCGTGTCCAAGGAAGACATCATGGGATTCCTGACCGGCAAGATCGCCAAGTGGTGGATGCCCGACGACATTATTTTTGTCGATTCTCTGCCGCATACCGCTACTGGCAAGCTGCACAAGAGCGTATTGCGCTCCCAGTATGAGAACCATCTGGTGGGCCGTCTGACTGGCTGAGGTTCTGGCCCGATATTAACGAATGATGAAACGAGCAATGTCGAACGAAAACTACCCAGTCCTGCTTTCACCGATCACAGTTGGCGCGCATGAATTGCGCAATCGCGTCATTATGGGTTCCCTCCATACTCGATTGGAAAATGAACCCGATGCGATTCCACGGCTTGTCGCTTTCTATTCCGAACGTGCGCGTGGCGGTGTCGGACTTGTTATTACCGGCGGCACCTCGCCCAACTTCGAAGGGCGCGTAGAGGAAGGTGCGCAGGTTCTCGATTCGGAAGAGAAACTCCTTGAGCACACTCCCGTTGTCGATGCCGTGCATGAAGCCGGCGCCAAGATCGTGTTGCAGGTCCTGCACACCGGCATCTATGCCAAGCATCCGCAAATCGTCGGACCGTGTGCATCGGCGTCGCCAATCAATCGTCGCGTACCGCGTGAGATGAGCTCCGACGAAGTGGAGCGCACAATCAACGATTTCGTCAAATGCGCATTGCTCGCCCGTCAGGCGGGCTACGATGGCATCGAGCTAATGGGCTCCGAAGGTTATCTGATTACGCAGTTCACTGCACCACGTACCAATCAACGTACTGACAAATGGGGCGGCTCCTTCGAAAACCGGATCCGCTTCCCGGTCGAGATTGTGCGTCGCACCCGCGAGAGTCTCGGCCCCGGTTTTCTCATCATGTATCGAATCTCGGCGATCGATTTGGTCGAAGGTGGCCTCACCGGCGAAGAAGTAAATCAGCTTGCGCGTGCCGTGGAGAGCGCTGGTGCCGATGCGCTAAATACCGGCATTGGCTGGCATGAATCAGTGGTACCTACAATTGCGACAAGCGTTCCGCGTGCCGCATTTGCTTTTGCCGCCGCTCGGCTGAAAAAGGTTGTCTCTATCCCGGTTGTTGCTTCGAACAGGATCAACATGCCAGCCACTGCCGAGGAAATCCTTGCTAAAGGCGAGGCCGATCTGGTATCGATGGCGCGTCCTTTCCTCGCCGATCCAGAATTCGTGATCAAGGCAGCGACCGGCAGAACAGATGAGATCAACACCTGCATTGGCTGCAATCAGGCCTGCCTAGACCACATTTTCACGGATCGCCTCGCCACTTGCTTGGTAAATCCAAAGGCATGCCACGAGACCGAGTTTTCTGATGAATTACCGGAAGTAAAGCGCCGCATTGCCGTCGTCGGATCGGGGCCGGCCGGGATGGCGTGCGCTGCTACGGCAGCCGAGCGTGGCCATCAGGTCGTGCTGTTCGAAAGTAATCAGGATATCGGCGGTCAGCTCAATATCGCACGTCGCATTCCAGGGAAGGAACAGGAGTTTTCTGAACTCATTCGCTACTTCCGCAAGCGGCTTGACAAGAGCGGCGTCGAAGTGCGGCTCGGGGTGCTCGCCGACACCGAGGATTTAATACGTCAGAAATTCGACCACGTCATCGTTGCCACCGGCATCAAGCCTCGCATACCCGACATTGAAGGTCGAGGACATCCAAAGGTGGTGGGCTATATCGATGTCATCAGCGGCCGTGCACAAGTAGGGGAACAGGTCGCGATTATCGGCACCGGCGGCATCGGCCATGATGTCGCTGAACTGCTGACGGCGCCAAAGCGTGGGGTGACGACCAATCCGGAATTTTTTGACGCTTGGGGCGTCGACCCGAGCATTTCGACACGTGGCGGCTTGCGCGAACCCGTGAAAGAAACACCGGCACGCAAAGTTACTATGCTCCAGCGTAGCGATACGAAACCCAGCGCGCGTCTCGGAAAGAGTACTGGCTGGATACATCGCGCCAAGCTCAACAAGCGCGGCGTTCCAGTGATTACAGGGTGCACCTATCACAAGGTGGATGACGCTGGCCTGCACTACAGTGTCGATGGCGAGATGCGCATACTCCCGGTGGACACCGTTGTAATGTGCGCGGGCCAGGATCCGGAGCAAAGCCTCGCGCAACCGCTGGAGAAGGCCGGGATCGGGGTAACTCTCATCGGTGGTGCTCGTTTTGCGTCTGAACTGGATGCTAAACGCGCAATCGACGAAGGCACTCGTCTCGCCTACAGCCTGTAGAAAGATCACCGATATGAAAGTTATGTCATCGCAAATGACAGGTGCCGCCGAACCAGTGCTGAAGGTGAATAAGCTGTCGCTGAAGTTCGGCGGCATCGACGCGCTGAGCGAGGTGTCCTTTTCGGTTTCACCTGGTTCTATCACGGCCCTAATCGGACCGAACGGTGCCGGCAAGACTTCCCTGTTCAACTGCATTTCCGGTTTTTACAAGCCGTTCTCGGGCGACATCCTATTCGAGGGGGAATCGATCTCACGGGTGCCGCCCCCCGAACGCGCCAAGCGTGGACTGGCACGGTCCTTCCAGAACATCGCGCTATTCCGGGGCATGACCGTGCTGGACAACATCAAGCTCGGACGCCATTCGCATATGAAGAGCAATCTACTCGACGGCCTGATCTACCGAGGTCGCGCCAGGCGTGAAGAAGAAGCGCTTAGCGCCGAGATCGATGAACGGATTATCAAGATTCTCGATATCGGCCACATTCGTGATGAGCCTGTGGCAAATTTGCCGTACGGGCTCCGGAAGCGCGTGGAACTTGCGCGTGCGCTGGCAATGCGACCCAAGGTGCTGCTGCTGGACGAACCGGTGGCCGGCATGAACCGCGAAGAAACCGAAGAGATCGCGCATTTTATCCAGGACATCCGGGAAGAGTGGGGCGTCACGGTGCTCATGGTCGAACATGATATGGGGATGGTGATGGACATTTCGGACCATGTGGTGGTGCTCAGTTTCGGCAAGGTGATTGCGCAGGGCAAGCCGGAAGAAATACAGCGCAATCCTGAAGTGATCAGTGCCTATCTTGGTACCGATGCAGCCGGTCAATTGAGCGTTGCCGTAACAACACAGGAGGTCGTGTGACGATCGATTGGATTTATCTCGCCGAGATCGCCCTCTCAGGCATTGGATCGAGCGCCTTGCTGGCCCTGACGGGGGTCGCTTTTGTCCTGATCTACAAGACGACGCGAGTCGTCAATCTCGCCATCGGCGAAACGCTGATGCTGGGCGCCTATCTGTTCTTCGGATTTACCGGCGCCATGGGTTTGCCAGCATGGCTGGCGATTCCGCTGGTGCTGGCGTGCGGCGCACTGTTCGGGGCCGTGGTCGAGCGTACGATCATTCGACCCATGCTCGGGACCAGCCCGCTTTCCATTTTCATGGTGACTATCGGCATCGGCTCGATGGTGGTCGGCGTGGTTGAATTGCTGTGGGGACTTGAGCCGCACCGTTTAATCTCGTTCGTTGAGGAGAAGCCGGTGTTTCTCGGACCGGCCTATGTCTCGCCCAAGACGGCAGTGGCGCTCGTCGTGGCAACGGGAACCATCGCTTTGTTCCTGGTGGTGCTGCGCTATTGGCGCGGCAGCCTGGCGCTGCGCGCGACAGCGAGCGATCACGGCGCTGCCTACTCGTGCGGTATCAGCGTGCCCAAGGTCTATTCGATGTCGTGGGCCGTCGCCTGCATGATCGCGTCCGGCGCCGGAATTCTGGTGGGTACAGTCGGCGGCATTTCTCCCGCAATGGGTGTGTTCGGTCTGTCGGTCCTGTCCGTGGTCATCATGGGCGGACTGGACTCGATTCTTGGTGTGCTGGTGGCGGCGATGTTTGTCGGTTTGATTGAAGCGTTCGCCGGGGCATTTCTGGGCGGTGAGTTCAAGCAGATTTCCACCTTCACGCTGCTGATGATTATGTTGCTGGTGCGCCCGCACGGCCTTCTTGGAACTGCTGAGATCGATCGACTATGACTACTGCACGAAACATCGATGCCCTCAATGGCGTCACAGGCGAAAAGGCAATGTCGGACGGAAATCGGAAACGAATGCTTTTCGCTGCATCGGCAATCGCTTTTGCAATCGTCCCCTTTCTGGTCGACCAGTACTTGCTGTACTGGATATGCCTGATTGCCATTAACATCATCAGCGCCACCGGACTGAACATCCTGTCCGGCTACACCGGATTGGCAAGCCTTGGACAGGCCGCGTTCATGGGTGTCGGTGCGTACACCGTTGCCCTGCTCGAGCTCCATGCCGGCACCTCGTTCCTGCTCAATGTGCCGGTCGCCGGCGCGGTAGCTGCGCTGGTAGGGCTGGTTGTCGGCATCCCGAGCCTACGTGTCAAAGGACTCTATCTCGCCATCGCCACCATCGCGGCCTCGGTCATCCTGGAATTCGTATTCGCCAACTGGGAGTCGGTCACCAACGGTGTCAAGGGCTTAACTGTTGCACCGGCACAGATCTTCGGCGTCGAGCTCGACCAGCCGGCCGAGCTCTACTGGATCATCGTCCCCATTGCGATCCTCTTCGTGGCGATGGCGGCCAACCTTTTCCGGACCCGCGTGGGTCGCGCCTTCATTGCAATCCGCGACCGCGACATCTCGGCTGAGGTGCTCGGCATTCCGTTGCTAAAGTACAAGTTGCTAAGTTTCGGCCTGTCGTCGTTCTACGCGGGGGTGGCTGGCGGTCTGTGGGCATACTTCTTCCGTGTCGTGACGCCGGAGAGCTTCCCGATTGTGATGTCGATCTTCTTCCTCGCCGCGATCATCGTCGGCGGCATGGGAACGATCCGTGGCAGCATCCTGGGAGCGGCGTTCATGACGCTTGTGCCGGAGCTGTTGCGTTTCGGGTTCACGTTCCTGGGGCCATGGATACCGGACTCCATGACGATCATTCCAGCGGTTCGCTCAATCGTGTTTGGGGCACTGATTATCGGCTTCCTGCTGTTCGAACCTCAGGGATTGGCCGAAGTCCTGCCCCGCTTGCGGCGTTTCTTTGGCCGCAGGCAACAACGCCCTGATTAAATATCTGCCCTCTTTCATAAAAACCTAGGAGACTGAAGTGCACAAATCCAGACGCAATACCATTCGCCTTGCCGCCTGCCTCGCTGCCGGCACCCTGGCCTTTTCGCTGAATCAGGCGATGGCGCAAGCCAAGCCGGACCTCGTGATCGGCGCATCGATCCCGTTGAGCGGCATCTTTGCCGCTACTGCCCCCAGCTACAATAACGCGATGCAGGATTACGCCACGCTCATGAACGAGCAAGGCGGCATCGCTGGCCGCAAGCTACGCTATGTGGCGGAAGATACTGGCTACAAGGTGGACGTTTCGGTTGCCGTATTTAACAAGATCACCTCCAAGGAAAACGTCAACTTTTACTATGGCGACTCTACGGGATTCACCAAGACCATCGCATCGGAAGTGGCCCGGAAGGGGAGCATGATCATGTCGGGTACTTCGTTCGCTACCGAGCTGAACGATCCGAAGAAGCACCCTCTGTACTTCATGCCTGGTCCCGACTATTCAGAAATGGTGAAGATCCTGTTGCGCCACATCGCCAAGACAACACCGAAAGCGAAGGTAGCGCTGGTCTATGCCGATAACGAGTTTGGCCGCGATCCGATCGCGTCCAGCGTCGCCTATGCCAAGGAGCTCGGCCTGAACCTCGTCCAGCAGATTGCCACACCGCCCGGCACGGTTGACGTATCGACCGAAGTGCTGAAGCTGCGCCGCGCCGATCCCGACTATACGATCTTCCACGGTTATACGCTGGCACCGATCCCGGAATTCATCACCCAGGCCAAGGGGTTGGGGATGAAGACCCGCTTCATGGGAACGGTATGGTCGATGGATCTGACGACAGTCGAGAAGATGGGACCCGGTGCCGATGGCTTCATGGGCGTCATGCCGTATCGCTACTACTTCGACAAGGAAGGCAGCTCGCCAATGCTGGAAAAGATCCGCAAGCTGCGGCCGGAGTATCAGCAGGTTGGCTACACCCAGGGCTTTCTGACTGCCATGCTGTTCGCCGAAAGTGCCAAGCGTACGCTGGCCGCTGGTAAGGAACTGAACGGCACCAACCTGAAGGCGGCGCTGAATTCGATCAAGGACTTCGACACCGGCGGTCTGATCGGTGCACCGATCTCGGTGCATGGCAACTCGATTCCGATTGGTCGCGTCTATCAGTACGATGCCAAGCGCAACACCATCGTTGCTGCGTCCGACTGGATCGACCTCACTAAGTAAGCCACTGAATCTGAAAGAGGCACCTATGCACGAAGAGTCCGAAAACATCCTCGATGTCAACGACGTCGAGGTTGTTTATGGCAAATCCGTACTGGCCCTGTGCGGCCTTTCCCTCAAAGTAGGGAAGGGAAGTGTTGTTGCCCTGCTCGGCGCCAACGGTGCCGGCAAGTCAACGGCATTGAAGGCCATCACGAATGTGCTCGCGCTGGAGGACGGCGCTATCCGGTCAGGAACGATCAATTATCTTGGCGTGGCGACCTCGTCGTTCGCACCGGATCAGTTGGTCAAGCGCGGGATGTTCCATGTGATGGAAGGCCGCCGCATCTTCGGCGACCTGACGGTGGAAGAAAACCTGAAGGTGGCCTCCTTCGCGGTATCGGGTCGTGGCGCGAGCGCTGTCAGCCTAAAGGATTCCTTCGACGTCGTGTACGGATATTTCCCGCGCTTATACGAACGACGTAACGGACTGGCCGGCTACCTGTCGGGAGGCGAACAGCAGATGCTGGCGATCGGCCGGGCACTGGTTGCTCAGCCCAAGCTGATTCTGCTGGACGAGCCATCGCTCGGATTGGCGCCGAAGCTGGTCGAGGAAATCTTTTCAATCATCGCTCGCATCAACGGCGAGCAGGGTGTGTCCATGCTCCTGGTTGAGCAAAACGCGTCGATGGCATTTTCGGTGGCTCACCACGGCTACATCATGGAGAGCGGCAAAGTGGTGCTAAGCGGTCCGACCAAGAACCTGGTTAGCAATCCCGAAGTCAGGGAACTCTATCTTGGCGTGCACGGCGATTCGGCAGGCGGCCGGCGCAGCTACCGGCGACAAAAAGCCGAAGTGCTGTAGGCGCCCGGATTGTCCGCTATCGAACCCGTTGCATGCGTGACGGGTTCGCCAAATTTCATTTCCGATTTTATCTGGAGAATAAGTTGCAATCGAAGAAGACTCTTATCGCGGGCTATGTGCGCTCGCCTTTCACTGCGGCCCGTAAAGGCGCGCTGGCCGCCATACGGCCGGACGATCTCAGTGCGCAGGTAATCCGCGCATTGATGGCAAAGGTAAATGTGCCCGCCGATGAGATCGAGGACGTGATCTGGGGCTGTGCGTATCCGGAGGGAGAACAAGGTCTCAATCTCGGCCGCATTGTTTCTATGCTGGCCGGCCTGCCGGAATCGGTGTCGGGCGTGACGGTCAACCGCTGGTGCGGATCGGCGATGCAATCGGTACAGGATGCAGCCGGCATGATCGCCACCAATGCCGGTGATGCGTTCATTTGCGGCGGCGTGGAATCCATGTCACGCGTACCTATGTATGGTTTCAATATGGCACCGCCGACCGCCTGGACCCAGGAACAGCAGGACGCCTATATCAAGGTCGGCCTGACCGCCGAGCGCGTCGCCGCAATGTATGGACTGACGCGGGACATGCAGGATCAGTTTGGCTTTGAAAGTCAGGCCAAAGCGTTCGCGGCGCAGATAGAAGGTCGGCTCACAGATGAAATCGTACCGATCCGGATAGAGAACACCGTGGTCGACAAGGACGGCTGCATCCGCCAGCCCTCGCTGGAAAAAATGGCCGAGCTCAAGCCGCCTTTCCTGGAAGACGGGACCATCACAGCCGGTACGACATCGCCAATGACGGACGGTGCAACCGCGCTGCTGGTGTGCGCCGACACGTTTGCCTCGAAACATGGCCTCCGTGCGCAAGCGGAAGTGGTGAGCTTCGCCGTTGCCGGCTGCGCCGCCGACGTTATGGGTCTTGGTCCGATTGGCGCCAGTCGCAAGGCAATGGCACGCGCCGGGCTGTCGATTGGAGATATCGATGTGGTCGAGATGAACGAAGCGTTTGCCGCTCAGGCCGAAGCCTGCCGCCGCGAACTCGACATCGCCCCGGGAAAGTTGAATGTGGACGGGGGCGCCATCGCGCTCGGTCATCCACTCGGCGCGACCGGCGGCCGCCTGATCGGTAAGGCGGCTCAACGCCTGATGCGTGGCGAAGGACGCTATGCGTTGGCGACCCAGTGCATCGGCGGTGGCATGGGTATCGCCATGGTGTTGAAGGCCGTGCAGTAGTGTGGTGCACGTGGAGGGGGCAGAGCCTGCTTCCTCCGCTATGTGCCACAGCGCGGCATGGGCATGCCCTTCGGCTTTTCCAAATTCGCCGCGAACCCGTACCACCCATACCTTTGGTCAGAGACCGAGTTAATGCAAGCGAAGACTTTCCATGAATGAATATGTGGCTCCACTACGTGACATGCGGTTTATTCTTTCCAGCCTCGCCGGAATCGACGAAATCGGGCGCCTGCCTGGCTATGAGGAGACGACGCCGGACTTAGTTGATGCCATTCTGGAAGAAGCCGGCAAGTTTTCGTCAGGAGTGCTCTCGCCATTGAATCCAGTCGGCGACGCCGAAGGATGCCGTGTTGAAAATGGTGTCGTCAGGACGGCGACTGGCTGGAGCGAGGTCTATGCCCAATTCCGCGACGCCGGATGGGTGGGCCTGGCGATGCCGGCGCAATACGGCGGCCAGGGGTTGCCAAAAGCGGTCGCGGCACCAGTCAATGAAATGTGGTTCGCCGCCAACCTCGCTTTTTCGCTGCTGCCGCCGATGGCGGTCGGGTCGGTTGATACGCTGATGCGGGCGGCAAGCGACGATCTCAAGGCGTGCTACATTCCGCGTATGGTCAGTGGCGAATGGACCGCCACTATGGATCTGACTGAACCGAATGCTGGCTCTGATCTGGGTGCGATCCAGACGCGTGCCGAATCGCACGCCGATGGAAGCTATCGTTTATTCGGACAAAAGATTTTCATCACCTACGGTGATCATGATCTGGCCGAAAATATCGTGCATCTGGTTCTGGCACGCATGTCCGGTGCGCCCGCGGGCGTGCGAGGCATATCGATGTTCCTGGTTCCGAAGTATCTTGTCAATGCCGATGGTACGCTCGGTGCGCGCAACGACATGCACTGCATCTCGGTCGAGCACAAGCTAGGGATACACGGCAGCCCGACTTGCACGATGAGCTATGGCGACGCCGGCGGTGCGGTCGGCTATCTGGTGGGGGAACCGGGTCGTGGTCTCGAATACATGTTCGTGATGGTCAACGAGAGCCGCTTCAACGTTGGCTTGCAGGGTATCGCTCTTGGAGACAGGGCTTACCAGAAGGCACTGACCTATGCGCGTGAGCGCACTCAGGGTCGCGATGCGATTACCGGCGAAGCCAACGTGCCGATCATCCGTCACCCGGACGTCAAGCGGATGCTGCTGGTCATGCGAGCCAGCGTCATGGCTACACGCATGCTTGCCTATGTCGCAGCCGGTTGGTTCGACAAGGCCCGACACCACCCCGACGAAGTGACTGTGGCGCAATGCCGCAGCCTGGTTGATCTGCTCATGCCCGTTGTCAAAGGTTGGAGCACTGAACTCGGCATCGAAGTCGCCAACATGGGGATACAGATCCACGGTGGCATGGGCTTCATTGAAGAAACGGGCGTGGCGCAATACCTGCGCGACGTGCGGATCACTGCCATCTACGAAGGCACAACAGGAATTCAAGCGAACGACCTAATCAGCCGTAAGATCCTGCGTGACGGGGGCGCGGCCCTCGGCCTGCTGATTGCCGAGATCCGGAGCTCGTCGCATCAGGCACTCGAGGATGGACGTACTACCTCGCTTGGCAGAGAGCTGGAACGGTCGCTCGCATTGCTTGAGGATGCGCGAGACTGGATCCTCAGCCATGAAAGTGACACTATCGGTGAGCTTCTTGCCGGTGGAACCTCCTTCCTGCGTATGCTCGGAACGATATGCGGTGCCTGGCAGATGACACGCGCCGCACTTGTTGCTCAGAACACCATAGACGAAGGACAAGGCGACGTAGTGTACCTGCAAGGTATCATCGAGCTGGCACGCTTCTATTTCGCGCAGCTGCTACCTCAAGTAGCCATGCATATGGAAATGCTGAATCGGGCTGGACCGGCAGTTCTGCAATTCCCCGATACAGCGCTATAGAAGGCTGCTTCATCTTCTTGATGACGCCAGGCTTCCGGAAGTGCTCACGGACCGCTTCAGATTGGCGCGGTCCGTTCCACCGTCTTGTCACTGGTAGGCAAAGATGCCTGTTATGAAAAGAGGGCGCGCAGGGATCTGGAACGGTCGATACGCCACAGCCAGATTGCGGTGGCGAAAAGTAAGAGTGTGGCAAAAGCGTTTGAGCATTGAATGCCATCCCAACCCGCAATCTGGAGAGCATCGAACATCCGAACCAACAACGGCCCCAGGATCTGCCCGGACGCAAACCCGGCAGTCATTCGCCCTACCAGGACCGTGGGGTTGTCAGGCATCATCTCCCGGGCTGCTTGCAGCCCCGCCATGGTGACCACCATGAAGGTGCCTCCGACGAGTACGGCACTCATCGCGATCGACCATGGCGATGTGATAAACAGCGGCAAAAGCGTTCCCAAGGCCATGCAGCCTTGGGCCATCGCCCATAAGCGTGCCCTTGACCAGCCTCCCATCCACTGCGATACCAGCGCGACTGAAATCACGGCAGCCAAGCCAAAGAGAGGCCAGGCAAGTCCGAAGATTTGAGGATTGGATGTCAGCTGCCTGGCCATGGTCGGCAGAAAGGTTGCAGGGATGATGTATCCAACGCCGAACGCGCTGTAACAGATCACGACAGCGAAAGTGTCATGTTGTTCATTCCCTGCGCCCGATGCCTTATTGGTAAGGGGAGGCCTACTAGAAACAAGGCTGCCTTTTGCGCACGCCATGTTAAGGACTGCTCCTGCACACGCCAGTGCGCCAAGTTCGACCCAGAGCGCGGTTGCGCTTTGGTTTGCGCCAAGCCAGGTCAACAATCCAGTCAATGTGATGCCCAGACCGACCCCGGTAAATATCCAGCTGCCACGTTCCGATGCCTTGCGCGCCGCGAGTTCACCCAGGCACCAGCCGGAAGTGCACACGAGTGACCAGGCACTGAAGACCCCTGCAGCTCCACGCAGGATGGCGCCAGCGGTTGATGAAGAACCGCCGAAGACGGCAATACCTAAAGTGGTGAGCCCGATGCCGATCAGACTGAAGTGCATGCCACGCAGTGGGCGAGTGCCAAAGCGTGAGGCGGTCAGCGCTCCCAGGAGATAGCCGAGGTAATTGGCTGCTGCCCATTCCGTGCCAATGGTAATGTCGATTAGGCCATCGCGCATCATCAGAGGCAGCAACGGCGTGAACGCGAATCTGCCGATTCCCATCGCCACTGCCAGCGATACCACACCGGCCAGGACGATTGGTAAAGTTGATCGCTTGCCGTTGGCATACTTATCCACTGTTCAATCCATAAGGTAGGCGGACTCGCGTGTCCGAGGCGGGGACTGCCACGACCTTCCTACTCCGCGAGGTCCCGGGCGGTCCGCCTTGACGCGCAGGACGGCGTTGCTTGTCGCTTGTGTGGCCCGCCACACGGCACTTCGCGCGCCTTGTCCTGCACGCCAGGTCGACCCGATGCTCCGTACACCACGATGAAATCCGCTCTAGGAAACGGCGGCATTCTTGCCAGTAGCCGTCGGTGTTATATGTTTCAGCTTGGCCAGCGCAGCAAATTCGCCGACGATACCGCGCCGGAATGCCAGCACGCAGATGATGAAGATGAAGCCGGTCACGATGGTCACTGATTCACCGATGGAGCGGAACCACTCAATGTTGGTCGTCACCGCCAGCCAGTCGCCCATGTCACCCAGCTTGTTTTCCAGCGCAATGATGACAATCGCACCTGCCACCGGGCCAGCCAGTGTACCCAGGCCCCCGACCAGCGTCATCAGCACCACTAGTCCGGACATACTCCAGTGCACGTCCGTCAGCGTCTCAAAGCCCAGCACCACCGTCTTGGTCGCGCCCGCCAGCCCCGACAGCGCCGCCGACAGCACAAAGGCGAGCAGCTTGTACTTGTCCACGTCATACCCCAGCGAGATTGCCCGCGGCTCGTTTTCCTTGATCGCCTTCATGACCTGGCCAAACGGCGAATGCACCGTGCGCACGATCACCGCAAAGCCCGCCACTGCAATGGCCAGCACCACGTAATACAGCGTCATGTCGCTGGACAGTTCCACCATGCCCAACAGCTTGCCTCGCGGCACACCCTGCATGCCATCCTCGCCACCGGTGAACGGCGCCTGCAAGAACACGAAGAACAGCATCTGTGCCAGCGCCAGCGTGATCATGGTGAAGTAGATGCCCTGGCGGCGGATCGCCAGCAAGCCCATTACCAGGCCGATCAGCGCCGCGGCCAGCACGCCTGCCACCAATCCCAGCTCGAACGGCAGGCCGATGTTGCGCAGCGCATAGCCGGCGACGTAGCCTGCCCCGCCAAAGAAGGCCGCATGGCCGAACGACAGCAGGCCGGTGAAGCCGATCAGCAAATTGAAGGCGCAGGCAAACAGCGCAAAGCACAGCACCTTCATCAAAAACACCGGGTACACCAGAAACGGCGCTGCCAATGCGGCAATCAGGGCGAGCGAATAAGCGACTTTCTTGTTCATGGACAACTCCTTATTTCTCTTTGCCGAACAAGCCGGCCGGACGGATCATCAGCACGATGGCCATGATGATGAAGACAACAGTGGCGGAGAGTTCGGGATAGAACACCCGTGTCAGGCCCTCAATGATGCCCAAACCCAGGCCGGTGAGGATGGAGCCGAGGATTGATCCCATCCCCCCAATCACGACTACTGCAAACACGACGATGATCAGGTTCGAGCCCATCAGCGGAGAGATCTGCACCACCGGAGCGGCCAGCACGCCGGCGAAGGCGGCCAGGGCCACGCCGAAGCCGTAGGTGAGCGTGACCATCAGCGGCACGTTGATGCCGAAGGCCTCGACCAGCTTGGGGTTTTCGGTGCCGGCGCGCAGATAGGCGCCCAGCTTGGTCTTCTCGATCACGAACCAGGTCGCCAGGCAAATGGCAAGCGATGCGAAAACGACCCATGCCCGGTATTTGGGAAGGATCATGAAGCCGAGATTGAACGCACCTGAAAGCGCCTCAGGCACCGAATACGGCTGCCCGGACACGCCATAGAAGGAGCGGAACAGGCCTTCGAGCATCAGCGTAATGCCGAAGGTCAGCAGCAGCCCGTACAGGTGGTCGAGCTTGTACAGCCAGCGCAGCATGGTCTTTTCGATGATCACGCCGAAAACGCCAACCAGCAGGGGACCGGCGATCAGCATGACCCAGTAATTGACTTCAAAGTAATTCATGCCCATCCACGCGAGGAAGGCGCCCATCATGTAGAGCGCGCCGTGCGCGAAGTTAATCACATTGAGCAGGCCGAAGATGACCGCCAGGCCGAGCGACAGCATCGCGTAGAACGAGCCGTTCACCAGTCCCAGCATGAGCTGGCTAAGCATGGCTTGCAGAGGAATGCCGAAAATTTCCATGATTTTTCCTTTACACGCCAAGCAGTTCGTTAAGAACCGGCATCTTCGATTCCAACTCTTGCGCATCAAACCGCTCTACGATCTGACCATGCTCCATGACATAGAAACGGTCGGCCAGCGGTGCGGCAAAACGGAAATTCTGCTCCACCATGATGATGGTGTAGCCCTTGGCTTTGAGAGCCGTGATCATGCGGGCAAGCGCCTGCACAATGACCGGCGCCAGCCCTTCCGAGATTTCGTCGAGCAGCAGCAACCTGGCTCCCGTGCGCAGGATACGTGCTACTGCCAGCATCTGCTGTTCGCCTCCTGACAGTCGCGTGCCCTGACTGTTGCGGCGTTCCTTCAGGTTGGGAAACATCGCATAGATTTCGTCGATCGACATTCCCATGTCGGTCTTCGACACCATTGGCGGCAGCACCAGATTTTCTTCCGTCGACAAGGACGAGAAGATGCCGCGCTCCTCGGGACAGTAACCGACGCCGAGATGAGCAATCCTGTGTGTGGGAAGGCCGACGGACTCGACGCCGCCGATCTTGATGGAGCCTTCGCGGCGTCCGGTCAGTCCCATGATTGCCCTCAGCGTGGTCGTGCGTCCCGCGCCATTGCGCCCGAGCAGAGTGACGACTTCACCTTGATGCACCGACAGGTCGACGCCATGCAGGACATGCGATTCACCATACCACGCCTTTAAGCCGCGGATTTCAAGCGCGGACACGTTGCTTTTGGATTGTCTGGTGATGACAGCTTCAGTTACGGTATTCATCAATGCCCTCCCTCAAGTACCGCAGTGGTACTTCCCATATAGGCTTCCATGACTTGAGCATTCGCCGAAACTTCGGAATAGCTGCCTTCGGCAAGTACGGCGCCACGCTGCAACACCGTGATGCGATCGCAAATGCCTGACACGACGGCCATATTGTGTTCGACCATCAGAATGGTGCGTCCGGCGGACACCTTCTTGATCAGCTCGGTCACCCGATGAACATCCTCATGACCCATGCCCTGGGTCGGTTCGTCCAGCAGCATCAACTCTGGTTCCATCGCCAGCGTCGTGGCGATTTCCAGAGCGCGCTTGCGGCCATAAGGAAGGTCGACGGTCATGGTATCGGCAAAGCGCTCGAGATCGACCTCGCCGAGCAGCTGCAGGGCCCGTGCGTCAAGTTGCGACAGCGTACGCTCGCTCTTCCAGAAGTGAAATGACGTTCCCAGAGTACGTTGAAGCGCAATACGGACGTTTTGAAGGACGGTCAAATGCGGGAATACCGCTGAAATCTGAAATGACCGGATGATGCCTCGCCGGGCAATCCCTGCGGAGGGAACGTTTGTGATGTCCTGTGTATTGAACAGAATCTGTCCTTTGCTAGGGGCAAGAAAACGTGTCAGCAAGTTGAAGCACGTGGTCTTGCCCGCCCCATTGGGACCAATCAGAGCATGGATGTTGCCGCGCTGTACGCGCAGGTTCACATTCTGTACTGCGGTGAAACCTTTGAATTCCTTGGTAAGATTTTTCGTCTCCAAGATGATGTCGTCTGGCACCATTTCTATGTTATCTCCTGAAAATATCTCTCGTATCTGGGTCGGCGCGCTACGACAGCAACAAGCGTGCCATGAATATTCCGCTAACTAGGACAGCGGAGAACGGATGGCGGCGCTGCACGATGGCAAGGAGATCGGCAGAAGTGACCGCACATCACGGCAAGGACCTAAACTTGACGCAAGTGTCGTCCGCGTGAACACAATTGGAGGCCATGTGTGTCTTCGCGAGACACATCCGACGCTTGGTATGGGCGGGAAACTTTGTTTTATGGCGTTTTACGCATATGGAACGGTCCTTGCAGATAGCCAGCTCAGACCCGTGTCTCAGCCCGGCCGGGCCGACTTCCTAAAGGTTGCAGGAGACGTCGCGGAAAAAGCAATGGATCGCCGCGAAGGACTCGTACCGGAAAGCGCAAGCTTATCGCGCCGCCTCGTTCAGGTCATACACTTAACTAAAAATGGAGAGAATCACATGAAGCAGGTCGCACGTCACATATTGACCATAATGGCTACAGCCGCAGCCGCCCTCGCATCGGGACAGTCGGCAGCCCAGATTTCCGATGACGTTGTCAAGATTGGCGTCATTGTCGACAAGACCGGCGTTTATTCTGCCAACGGCGGCCCCGGCGCCGTCAGGGCAGTCGAACTGGCGGTCAAGGACTTCGGTGGCAAGGTCAATGGGAAGAAGATTGAGGTCGTCTCCGCCGATTACCAGAATAAGGTCGACATCGCTTTGTCGAAGGCGCGTGAATGGATAGACACCGATAAGGTGGACATGATCATCGAATCAACCGATTCTGCTGCATCGCTCGCAATGCAGAAACTTGGCGCTGACAAAAAGCGAGTGATGATCTTCGCCGGTTCTGCAACGACCGCGCTCACCAATAAGGAATGCTCCCCTTACGGCATTCACTATGTTTATGATACCTATGCGCTGGCGACTGGCACCGGGCGGGCCGTCATGAAGGAGGGCGGTGACACATGGTATTTCATCACTGCTGATTATGCCTTTGGAAATTCTCTGGAAAAGGACACGACGCGTGTGATCCAGGAAATGAACGGCAAGGTATTAGGCACCATCAAACACCCATTGTCGGCATCGGATTTTTCTTCCTTCCTTTTGCAGGCGCAAGCTTCCAAGGCCAAGGTGATTGGCTTGGCCAACGCGGGTAAAGACACGCAGAACTCCGTGCGCCAGGCGGCGGAATTCGGAATTGTCAGCGGTGGCCAGAAGCTGGCTACGCTGCTGGTGTTTGACACCGACATCAAAGGGCTTGGGCTGAAATCCGCCCAGGGACTGTTGTTCACAACGGGCTTTTACTGGGACTACAACGATGAGACTCGCAAGTGGTCTCGCCGCTTCTATGATGTGCACAAGGCCATGCCGACCATGATTCAGGCCGGCATGTATTCCGCGACCATGCATTACCTGAAGGCGATCCAGACCTTGGGTATGGACAACGCCGATGCCGTGATGAAGAAGATGAAAGAAACAGAAATCAACGACTTCTTCGCCAAAGGCGGTCGTATCCGTGAAGACGGCCGAATGATTCATGATATGTACCTTGCCGAAGCAAAAAAGCCTAGCGAGTCCAAGGAAGAATGGGACATCATGAAAATCAAGAACGTGATTCCTCGTGATCAGGCATACCAGCCCTTGTCCGAGAGCACTTGTCCTTTGGTCAAGAAGTAGTCATTTTGGCGGAGCCGATGGCTGGCTTCGCCGCCTTTTGTTGGGTAGCATTCGATGAGCACTAAACAGTTCGGCGTCGCGCCAAGCAAGGAACTGGTCAGGAACTGGTTGCACAAGCGCAGGATTGACGCGGGGCCTCCGCCTGAGCCAGACCAGATCAGACATGAACTCGGCTGGGCGACGCCGGAACAACGTAACTCAACAGAGGAAGTTCATGAGCACACTCTCGGCAATCGCTGACGTAAAACAGGCGGATAGTATATTGATCCATCAGCCTGGAGTGCTTTTTGTGATGAATGACGTTCCGAAAGGGATGGAAGAAGAATTCACGCGGTGGTATCACGAAGAGCACCTGGTGGAGCGACTTGCATTACCGGGTTTTCTTCGAGCGCGGCGCTATCGCTCGGTCGATGGCCAGCCGAACTATATGGTCGTCTATGATTGCCAGACTGTCGAGGTCCTGCGTTCGGCGCCTTACCGACAGCGGCTAGCCGATCCATCACCATGGACGAAGAAAATCATGCCCCATTTCCTCAACATGGAGCGCTCTGCCTGCCGCGAAACGTGGTCATCCGGCATGGGCACTGGCGGTGCCGCGATTGTGGCGCACTGCAAGCCCATTCATGGCAGGGAAGAAGATGCGCGCCGCTTCATACGCGAGGAATTTGGCCCCAGACTGATGCGAAACGCCTGCAACGTGCGCATCGCTCTGTGGGAAACGGACCCTGCGGTCACCAATGTCGCCAATGTGGAACGCGAATTGCGCCCTGCCGCCGACATGGTGGCCGATTGGGTGTTGTTCATCGAGAGCACGGATCTTGGTCAGGTCGCCCTGGCGCTGCACAGTCAGGTGATGGAAGGTGAAGGCGCACGCACTGGCCTGCTTCTGGGTTCGTGGTTACGGTATCAACTGATCTATGAAAACCGCGCATCTGGTACGCCATGCAGGTAGCCTGGCGCACCCCGTGTCCGGTGCCAGGGTTTTAGGCAGATTCCGGTTTTTCGTCCGAAAGTTTCTTATAGAGGTAGGCGCGCGAAATGCCAAGCTCCTCTGCCACCTTTTTCTTGTTTCCCTTGTACTTGGTCATCGCACTACGAATCATCGCTTTTTCCAGATCCTCGATGGCGTCCTGGATCTTGCCGGAGGTTGGCTCTGGCTGAGGCTCATTGACCGGTGGGGCGTGATGTTCGACGAGTTCCGGGGACATCAGACGGAAGTTGTCCAGCGTAATGTCCGGGCCATCACAAAAGATGGCCGCCTTTTCTACCTCATGGAGTAACTGCCGAACGTTACCAGGCCAAGGCAGCTCTTTGAGGTAGGAGTAGACGCGGGAATCAACACCCTTCACCCGGGTCCGGTGTCGCTGTGCAAAAGCCGTCAGGAAGCTCCTGACCAGTTCAGGAATATCCTCGGGACGCTCACGCAGACTGGGCATCCGGATGGTGACGCCGCTGATCCGGTAATAGAGGTCGAGCCGGAACTCGCCGTTGGCAATCATCTGCTGGAAGTTGCGGTTGGTGGCGCTGATGAGCCGGAAGTCAGAGTGACGCGGCCGGTCGCCGCCCACACGCTCAAAGATGCCATCCTGCAGAACGCGCAGCAGTTTGACCTGTACTTCAGCGGGCATATCTCCGATTTCATCGAAGAAAAGCGAGCTGTGATCGGCCAACTCGAACTTGCCCTTGCGACCCTTGCGTTCAGCGCCGGTAAAAGCGCCGGCCTCATAGCCGAACAATTCGCTTTCGACTAGCGAAGCGGGAAGGGCGGCGGCATTCACGAACACCATGGGATTGTCGCACCGGGGGCTCAAAGTGTGAATTGCATGCGCCGCGAGTTCCTTGCCGGTGCCACTCTCACCAATGATCAGTACCGGAACGGACAGTGGCGCGACCTTGGCAATATCAGCCTTTAGCTGTCGCATTGCATCGCTGTCGCCTACCATCTTGTCTAGGCCGGAAGTCTGGCGCTTAAGGCCACTCAACTCATTACGATAGAACTCCACCTCCGAGCGCAGCTTGGTGACCTCCTTGCTGAGCTCGACCAAAGTTTCCGGACCTTTGAACATCACGCGGCCAAGGGCGCCAAGCGTCTTGCCATTCTCGATAATCGGAATGCGGGCCACGACCCGAGTCACGCCACCCATTTCCTGAAGCTTGCCGATTTCAGCCTTGCCCGTGCGCACCACTTCATGCAGGTTGGTGTTCTCGATGACATCCGTTACCTTCTTCCCAAGGGCATCGCCATGCGCAATACCGAAAAAGCGTTCGTGCACAGGCGGTATATATTGAATGCGGGCCTGATCATCGACGACCACGACAGATTCGTAAGGGTTGTTCAGAAAATAGTCGAGCACCGTGTGCGCGAAGTCAACAGTGGCGACAAAGTCAAACAAGGTCGACTTGCTCGATGCCTGCTGGATAAAAAACAGGGTTGCATCTTCATTTGAACGATAGCTTGCAATCAGATCCGGTGGCCCACTCAGCGCCATCATGCCCCGTTGCCGTCCCTCATTCCGATAGCGTTCCGTGATTTGTTGCTGAACCACCATGTCGCGCCCGAAGCCGGTGGCAAAGGCCACTTTTCCCTCTGCATCCAGGATCAATGCGCCGAAGGAAAGCGGATCGTTCTTTCTCGACTCCATAATTTAATGTGTCTGCTATAAATACAAAATTCAATATAGTCATTGTCTCCTAAAAAGACAATTGATGGAGACAAAATAGGATTTTCTATTTCTCGATTCGCTTTCATCGTTCGGGCCTCTTCTGTAAGCCCCTGTATTTGCAAGGAAAACCGGCTTGTCTGTGTTGGTCTGTAACAGTCTCTGGCTAATATACGGTTTAATGGCATGGAGGTTGCAATAAGACGGACACTGCAACTGACGCTGACCAACCAATGCTACCTGCTGAACAATTGTCGCCTGCTCCAAATGGCAAACCGCTAAGCCTGCTCGAGGGGATCCGCGTCCTCGACCTCACAACCTCTATTGCCGGACCGTATGCATCTTTGCTTCTGGCCGACTTCGGTGCGGAAGTCGTAAAAATTGAGCGCCCAGGACGTGGTGATGACGCACGCGCCTGGGGACCACCGTTCCTTGATGGCGAGTCGCTGTGGTTCTTGAGTGTCAACCGAAACAAGCACAGCGTCACACTTGATTACGCGCAATCCGCTGGTCTCGACGTCTTGCATTCACTTGTCAAAGTGGCTGACGTCATCATCGTTAATCAGGTAGGAAAAAGCCAAAAGAAGCTTGGCATCGACTACGCTCGCCTGAGCGAGATAAATCCACGTCTGGTTCACGTGTCCATCACCGGATTCGGCCTTGACGGCGCAAAGAAGGATCAGCCCTGCTACGACCTGATTGCGGAAGGGTACAGCGGCGTAATGGACCTCACTGGCGCATCCCCGGAGTCCGAACCACAAAAAGTAGGCACGCCCGCGGCAGACCTGCTCTCTGGCTCGGATGCCGCCATGGCAGTGCTGGCGGCTCTATTAGACCGCAGCCGTACAGGAAATGGACACGAGATCGATATCGCGATGGTCGAAAGCATGACGCGCTTTATGACGCCACGGATCGTGCCTTATCTTGGCTCCGGTGAACTGTCGCGCCGAAGCGGAGGTACCGACAGCGTGATCGCGATTTACCAGACGTTCCATACGGCTGACCATCCCATTACCTTGGGGCTTGGCAACGATGCGATCTGGAAACGCTTCTGTGACGTGGTTGGTCGACCCGACATGGCACAGGATCCACGCTTCGCCGACAATGCAGGCCGCCGTGCTGCCCGTTCCGAAATTGTTCGTGAACTGCAGAAG
Source organism: Noviherbaspirillum sp. Root189 (assembly GCF_001428545.1). Taxonomy (GTDB): domain Bacteria; phylum Pseudomonadota; class Gammaproteobacteria; order Burkholderiales; family Burkholderiaceae_D; genus Noviherbaspirillum. Next base: position 252,247 of record NZ_LMHZ01000056.1, on the reverse strand, counting down.
ATGCTGCTGGAAAAGCCCAGTTCATACTGGCTTGACGCATTTGCCAGTGCACGCATTCCCTCTGGTCCAATCAACCGTCTTGATCAGGTTGTCACAGATCCGACCCTAACGGAACGTGGGCTGTTTTACGCAACTCGTCGCAATGGCGTTGCTGTGCCGCAGGTCGGGCTTGGCATCCGTTTTAATGGTAACTTCAATACCCATCGCAAGGATCCGCCTCGTCTAGGCGAAGACACCCGTCAAGCTTTTCATACCTGGCTAGGCTGGGATGACGACGCGATTCAGAAACTCGACGATGCTGGACTGCTTTAACAGAGCAGCAGCACGCCATCGGAACTATAAATTTAAGGAGAACGACATCATGACACGCCAGTTCGAAACCATTATCTACAGCGAAGACGGCCCAATCGGCACCATTACCCTCAACCGACCTAATAATGGCAACATGTTCAACGAAACAATGTGCCATGAAATCCGCGACTGCATCAACGACATTCGACGTGAGACCCGCACGCGCGTGATCGTCATCACAGGCGCCGGCGACAAGTTTTTCTGCATCGGCGGCGAAAAGACCGGCATGCCTGACACCCATCTCTATCCCGGCGTGTTACCTGTCCTCGACATGTACGAAGCAATCGACCGCTTGCAGAAGCCGGTAATTGCCTCGGTGAACGGTTTTGCCGTCGGCGGCGGAAACGTGCTGCAGGTCATGTGCGACATTACGATCGCCAAGGAGAGCGCTGTATTCCGGCAGGTCGGGCCGATGATGGGAAGCTTCGATGCGGGATTTGGCACGTGGTATCTGGAGGACCTGGTCGGCAAGAAAAGAGCAAAGGAAATCTGGTTCCGCAATCCAAAGATCAGTGCGAAGGAAGCGGTTGAAATGGGCCTCATCAACAAGGCCGTGCCCGACGACCAGCTCGCGGCGGCGACGCGGGAAATGGCGCTGGAGATCGCAGACCGTGGCGCGTTTGCGCTGGCCTCGATCAAGGCCGCCTTTGGCGCCCGCCACGGTGGAGTAGCGGGCTTGTCGCGCGTCACGCACGACCTGCTGCTCCGCTTGAACCTCGACACGGATGAGTCCAAGGAACTGTCGAAGTCCTTTAGTGAAAAACGTTCACCCGACTCTTCCACGTTTGGGCACTAGCGGGAGCTGTTTGATGAGCACAGTCCTTACCCTCCACGATCCGAGGACCGCCCGCCAGTATTACGAGTCTGGCGTCTGGCAGGATCAGACGATGTACACGCTGTTGCAATCTCATGCGCGCGCACGCCCCAATGACTGGGCGCTGCGGGATAGCTCGCGTCGCCTCACATGGGCCCAGCTGCTTGAGTGGACAGACGCTGTTGCAGCCGATTTGGCGGCCGCGGGTTTGCGCAAAAGCTCGCGGGTATCGATCTGGCTTCCCAGCCGGGTCGAATCTGTCGTTGTCTTCCTCGCTTGTTCGCGCAATGGCTACATCTGCAACCCTTCGCTGCACCAAAACTATACGGTGGCCGAGATCGTGCGTCTGATCGAACGCATCGATTGCGAGGCGTTTGTTGGCGAGAAAGGCTACGGAGCGGATGCGAAGCGAGAGGGGGTAATCGACCAGATTGCGGCGGTCAAGAGCCTTCGCCGAACCTATTGGCTGGACCCGGCGCGTACCGATGAAACCGGGTTTCCCAAAGCCGGAGAAAACCGTCCGTCATCCATGCCTGATGACAATGCCGACAAGGTGGTGTATCTCGCTTTTACCTCCGGCACCACTGGTCTGCCCAAGGCGGTTTTGCACAGTGACAATACGTTGCTGGCCAACGGTCGAGCCATGGTGAAGGACTGGGCTCATAACCACAATACGATCCTGCTTAGTTTAAGCCCGGTAAGCCACCACATTGCGACAGTATCAATCGAGCAAATGCTGGTCGCCGGCATGGAGTTGGTGTTAAACGACCTTCCTTCGGGGATGAAGCCGATCGACTGGATCCTTGAGACCGGCGCGACTTATGTCATGGGCGTTCCGACGCATGCGATGGACATACTGGCAGAGGCAAAGCAGCGCGGGCTTGACAAGCTGGGCAACGTGAAGGTGTTCTACATGGCCGGCGCCGCCATCCCCCGTGAGATTGCCCAAGGCTTTTTGAACCGCGGCATTTTGCCGCAAAACGTATATGGCATGACCGAAAATGGCTCACACCAGTACACCCTGCCGACTGACAATACAGACACCATCGTTGGTACCTGCGGACGCGCCTGCGATGCTTATGAAGTCAGGCTCTGGAACCAGGAAAATCCTGACATCGAGGCAAAGCCAGGCGAGACCGGCGAAATCGGTGGCCGCGGAGGTTGCCTGATGCTCGGCTACTTCAACAACCAGTCAGCGACCGAGAAGTCGTTTAACGCGCATGGCTGGTTCCTGAGCGGTGACCTTGGCAAATTTGATGAGAACGGGTGCCTTGTCATTATCGGGCGCAAAAAAGATCTTATTATTCGCGGCGGCCATAACATTTATCCCGCTACGATTGAAGACCTCGCCATCACCCATCCTGCCGTCCTCAAGGCGGCAGCCTTTCCGGTGGCCGATGACCGGCTTGGTGAAAAGGTTTGCCTGGCAATCACCTGTCCAGAAGGTGCCTCGCCACCCATGGGCGAGGAGATCCTCAAGCATCTGCATGACGTCGGTTTGTCGAAATTTGACATGCCGGAATACTATGTATCACTCGATGCATTTCCCCAAACTGCCAGTGGAAAAATCTTAAAGCGCGAACTAATCGAGTGGGTAAAGCAAGGGCGCCTTACGCCAACTCCGGTGCGTTGGCAAAGCACCGAAAACAAGGTCACGGAAAAGGTCAACTGAATATGCCAATCACACTTACTTATCGCGACGAGTTTGCGGTCCTTACGATCGACCGGCAGGAAGCGCTCAATGCCTTGAGCTTTTCACTAATCAGCGATATCGCGCGTTGTTTTGATGAAGTCGAAAAATCATCGGCACGCTGCCTTCTTGTTACCGGCGCCGGATCCAAGGCATTTTGCGCGGGCGCGGACATCGCGGAACTGACTGGACGTGATCTTGAAGCGCAAAAGCGCGGCGCGGAATTGGGTCAGCAGGTCTTCGCCCGCCTGGACCAACTTCCCATGCCTTCGGTTGCGATCCTCAACGGTTATGCGTTCGGAGGTGGCCTTGAACTGGCATTGGCGTGCACCTTCCGAATTGCGATGCCGAACGCGAAGGTGGGCCTGCCTGAAATCAAGCTAGGGCTCATTCCAGGCTATGGCGGCACGCAGCGACTCCCCCGCGTCGTCGGTGAAGCGCGTGCCATGGAGTTGATTCTGACTGGCCGCACAGTCGCCGCAGAAGAAGCAATGCGCATTGGGCTGGTGAACCGGATTGTAGAAGGGGATGCAATAGAAGCTGGCGTTGCGTTCGCTCGCGAATTCAGTGCTAATGGCATGGTCGCGCTGCGCTTGGCGCGCGGGGCCGTGCAACGGGCACTTCAGTCTCCGCTTTCCGAAGGCCTGAAGGTGGAGGCCGACTTGTCCACACTTGCGTACCAGACGAAGGATGCCAACGAAGGAATGGCGGCTTTCCTGGAAAAGCGCAAGCCACAATTTAAGGATTGCTGAACATGTCAGACAAAGGAACTATCATCGTCACTGGCGCAAGCCGCGGAATCGGGGCAGCAATCGCCATTGCCCTCGCCGACCTTGGCTATACCGTAGCATGTCTATCGCGTCGCGGTGAACTGCCTGCCGTTGGCAATGCCAGCGCAGAAGCGCTGACGCGTTGCAAGGGTTTCACCTGCGATGTCACAGACAGTGACAGCTTGTGTGGTGCATTCTCGGAGGCGGCAAAGATCGGTGGACCGATCGTAGGGCTGGTCAACAATGCCGGTGTCCATCTAGAAGGCCCAAGCACGAGCTTCTCGCGCGAGGACTACGAGTCCGTCTTCGCTACCAACACAACCTCGGTGTTCATGAGCTGCCAGCATATCTACTCGTACTTGGTGGATTCTGGTGGCGGCTTAATCATCAACATTGGATCTTTCTTCGACAAACTGGGTGTGAAGCGCAACCTCGCATACTGCGCATCGAAAGCAGCAGTGGGTGCCATCACACGTTGTCTGGCAGTGGAATGGGCGAGCAAGGGCATCCGTGTGATCGACGTCGCGCCAGGCTATATCACCACCGATTTGAATAAGGAAGCCATGTCATCCGGCCCTTTGCGCGAGTATCTCGAGAAACGCATCCCGGGCCGGAACCCGGGTACATCAGAAGATGTGGCCAAGCTTGTTAAAGCGCTTTATATGACGGATTCGCCTTTCCTGTCCGGAGAGACCATTTATATCGACGGCGCACAGGGCGTGGCGCACTAATAGAACCAGCGAGGATCAACGTGAACATTTTTGAACGACTCGATGCAAGCATCGAGCTCTCGGACGACGAAAAACTCCTCTTGGACAGCGTACGCACGCTGGCGCGTACCGAGTTAAAGCAACGGGCAGAACATTACGATCGAACAGGCGAATTTCCTTGGGAAAATGTCAAGGCGATCAATAACCTCGGTTTGAATGCCATGTTCATTCCAGAAGAGTATGGCGGCGCCAAACTTTCGTACACGTCCTATCTTGAGTGTGTGCGCGAGATCTCCAAGGCTTGTGCATCCACAGGCATCATTTGGGCAACCAATTTCCATGCGATCAAGCCGCTCATTGATTTCGGCACCGAAGAGCAGAAACAGCGCCTGCTTCCCCGTATCGTAGAAGGTGGACTTGCTGCACTAGCGATCACCGAACCCAACGCCGGGTCCGATGCTACCGGCATGCGCACACGTTTCACGCCTGACGGTGACGAAATCGTCATTGACGGCGGCAAGACGTTCATCACCAATGGCGATGTCGCTGACGTCTATATCCTTTTTGGTAAATGGAGTGAAATCGACGATCCGAAAAAATCCATTTCGGTGGTGGTTCTGGAAAAGGGTACGCCAGGGCTTTCGGTGGTGCGGACCGAACAAAAGATGGGTCACAGGGCATCAAGCACCGCGACGATTTCGTTTGACGGGTGTCGCGTACCTCGAAGCAATCTGTTGTGCAACCCCGGTGATGGCTTGAACATCCTGTTCGCTTCGCTCAACAAGTCACGTCCGAGCGTGGCGGCTCACGCACTTGGGATTGCGCGCGCCGCACTCGAGGATGGATTGAATTACATCAACGAGCGCAAACAGTCTGGACGGAAGATCATCGAGTTTCAAGGGATCCAGTTCATGCTGGCGGATATGGCCACTGACTTGGCAATGTGCGAGTCCTGGCTCTGGCGCCTTGCAAAACTGGTGGACAACGGCGCTACGGATTTCAGCATTGACGCCTCGATGTTGAAGATGAGGGCAAGCGACATCGCCATGCGTATTACCACCGACGTGGTACAGCTGTTTGGCGGCTACGGTTATTGCCAGGATTTCCGGGTTGAGCGTTTGATGCGCGACGCGAAGATTACCCAGATATGGGAAGGTACTAATCAGGTGCACCGTCAGCTGATCGGCCGCAGTTTCCTGACCAAATAAGAGGCATTCAATGAGTGAAATCAAGACTATCGGTGTCGCCGGATGCGGCACCATGGGAGCGGGCATTGCAATCGTCGCCGCGCGCGCTGGCTTTCGAACAGTCGTATTCGATACGCGTCAGGAGGCGCTTGACAATGCACTGAAGCAGACCGATGGCTTCTTTGCGAAGTCGGTTCAACGAGGAAAGATGACCGAGGAGAAAAAGGCGACAGCGCTTGCGAACCTGGTTGTGACAACGACGCTCGAGAACATGGCTGAGTGCGACCTGATCATTGATGCTGTCTACGAGGACCTGAAGGTAAAGCACGATTTGTTCGGAAAGCTCAACAAGATCTGTCCACCGCATACCATCTTTGCGTCGAATACCTCGACCTTGTCGATCACGGAGATCGCCGCTGGTTCCGGCCGTGACGACCGCTTTGTCGGTATGCACTTCTGCCTGCCGGCGCAACTGATGAAGCTCGTGGAGATGTCACCCGGGCTCAACACGGCTGAAGAGACCTTTGCAAAGGCATGGGCCGCTTGCGAGGCCATGGGGCAGCGTCCGGTGAAGACCAAAGATAACCCCGGCTTCATCCTGAACTACTTCCTCATCCCCTACAACAACGATGCCATCCGTCTCGTGGAGGCCGGCGTCGCCTCGCCCGCCGACATCGATCGTGCGATCAAGGAAGGGCTGGGCTATCCGATGGGCCCCCTGGAATTGCTTGACCTGATCGGGCTCGACACTCAGCTGCTGCTGTGTGAGGCGATGTATGGAATCACCAACGAGCCGCGAGCAGCATGTCCGCCACTGGTCAAGAGGATGATCGCCGCAGGCCACCTCGGCCGGAAGTCGGGACGCGGGTTCTATACCTATGAAGGCAACGCGATGTTCGGGAGCTAAAACATGACTTATTCCATTATTGATACCGGCAACAGCCGCTCGTTCCCCTCCAGGCATCCGCTGATGGACGGCCAATCCAAGGACGGAAATGTTGTCCTGCTCATCGGTGAGAACGCTGGCGACCAGCTGGACAGAATTGTTGATGTCGACGCAAAGACAGCCGTGCTGATTGAACTCGGCACTGAATGCCTTGGTGTTCATACCGGAGAAAGCCGCGCCAAGGAAGGTTCAAATGTGCTCGGTTTTGCGCGTTTTCGATTAGGAGATGGTGAACCTTCCAACCTCATTGAGCTGGTACGGCAGCCGAATACGCTCGAGTCGGCACTCAATGCGGCAAAGGAAGTTCTTGAAGCCGCTGGCTTTAAAGTTGCAGTCTGTTATGACTTTTCCGGCCGTATCATTGACCGTCTGGTTCGGCCCTATTACAACGCCGCGCTGCGCCGCCTTGACGAGGGACTCGCCACCGCTGATGACATGGACCTGACACTCAAGTTGGGTCTTGGCTATCCGGAAGGGCCGATCGCTCTGCTCGAGCGCACAGGGCTTGCTCACCATTTTGATGTGACACAGGCTCTGTTTGAATCCTACGGTGAGTCGCCGTATGCGCCCGCACGGCGGGCCCGTGTTGCGAAAGTCCGTTCGAAGAAGAAAGCAGGCTGACATGATGCGACCACTCGAAGGCGTGCGTGTACTTGACTTCAGCACGCTTTTGCCCGGCCCGATGGCGACGCTGATCCTTGCCGAGGCAGGAGCGGAAGTAATCAAGATCGAACGCCCCGGAAAAGGGGATGAAATGCGGAGCTACACGCCAAAGTTCGGCGAGGACAGCGTGAACTTTGCATTGCTTAATCGCGGCAAACGCAGCGTCGCAGTCGACCTCAAGGATGCCGATGCTGTCAACATGCTGCGCCCACTCATTGAAAGCGCGGACATCGTCGTCGAGCAGTTTCGACCCGGGGTGATGGATCGACTCGGCCTGGGCTACGAGGCGCTGTCGAAAATTAATCCACGCATCATTTATTGCGCAATCACCGGTTATGGGCAAACAGGCCCCAAAGCGAACGTCGCAGCACACGACTTGAACTATGTCGCGGAGGCGGGCATGCTGGGTTTATCGGCAGGCAGCGACGGTGCGCCGGTGCTGCCGCCTGCGCTGATTGCGGATATCGCCGGCGGAACTTACCCGGCGGTGGTCAACATGCTGCTCGCGCTACGCCAGCGTGATCGCACAAACAAGGGCTGTAAACTCGACATTGCGATGGCCGATAATCTGTTTACCTTCCTTTATTGGGCGATGGGCAACGGACAAGTAGAAGGAAAATGGCCAGTACCGGGTGGTGAGCTGGTCACCGGCGGCTCGCCACGGTATCAGATCTACCGCACCAGCGATGAGAAATTCGTCGCGGCTGGCCCGCTTGAGGAAAAATTCTGGGTGAACTTTCTTGAGGCGATCGGTGCCCCGCGTGAACTGCAGGACGACACCAGGGATCCGGCTGGCGTACGCGCCGCGGTTGCCGCCCTCATTGCCGCTAAACCTGCTGACCATTGGCGCGCGTGCTTCGCCGGCAAGGATGTCTGCAGCGTGATTGTAGCCACCATGCAGGAAGCGATGCAGGATGAGCACTTCCACTCACGCGGCCTGTTTGCCAAGGAACTGGAAAGCGGCGGAGAACGCATTAGCGCACTGCCGGTGCCGGTTTCAAGTGCGTTCCGCGACGACGCCGTAAGCGGCAGCTATCCCAAGCTGGGTGAAGGCAATCAAGATTTCGGTTTTTCATAAATCATCTCCATGAATCGCGGGCTGCTTTAACGCCTGCTTGATACAAACGAACAACTATGCGTGCAATCCTAATCCGTGAACACGGTGAACCGTCGTCCCTCGTTATTGAAGACGTTTCCACCCCTGTTGTCGGCGATGACGAGGTCTTAATTGATGTTCAAGCCATCGGCGTCAACTATCCCGATCTGCTCGTCATCGGGGGCCAATATCAGATTTTGCCCCCACGTCCATTCAGCCCTGGCAAAGATGCGGCAGGGGTGGTCGCAGCCGTAGGCAAGTACGTTACCTCCTGCAAGCCCGGGGACCGGGTCGTAGCGCAGGTTGAGTACGGAGCCTACGCCGAACAGCTTGTCGCCCGCGGCGTAAATTGTTTTGTGCTGCCGGAATCGATGCCTTACACAGAAGCAGCCGCGATGGGATTGGTTTATCAGACCGCCTATTTCGCGCTGGTCGAGCGCGGTCAATTCCGCAGTGGTGAAACAGTGATGGTCACTGGCGCCGGCGGTGGTGTTGGTCTCGCGGCAGTGCAGATTGCGAAGGCCCTGGGAGCGACTGTGCTGGCTGGCGTCCGGAAGGAAAACCATGCACAGCTGGCGCGGGAGAGCGGTGCAGACTACATTATCAACCTCGGCGTGGACAACTTGCACGAAGAAATCCGCCGCCAGGTGCATGCCGTGACAAATGGTCGCGGCGCCGATGTGGTGCTTGATCCGCTTGGCGGCGATGTGTTCGACGGCAGCCTGCGTGCGATGGCGTGGCGTGGACGGATGGTCGTGATCGGGTTTGCGGCGGGCCGTATTCCTACTATCAAGGCAAATTACCTGCTGGTGAAGAATATCGCCGTATCCGGGATCCAGTGGAGCGATTACCGGGAGCGCGATCCCGCGTGGGTGCGGCGCGTTCAAGATGAACTCTTCCAGCTGTACACCGAAGGTAAGATCAAGGCACACGTCATGCAAGCTTTCCCGATGGAGCAATTTGCCGAGGCGCTTTCCCTGGTCAAGAAGGGGGAAGTCAATGGGAAGGTAGTGTTGACGACGAACAGCGGTAAGCCCCAAGGAAAATGATATGCAAAGCGCTTTAACGACATCCTCTCTTGTTGCCGTCGTCGGCGCCGGCGCGATGGGGGCGGGAATTGCCCAGATCGCCGCGGCGGCCGGACATCCGGTGAAACTGTACGACACCCACCCTGAAGCAGTGGACAAAGCGCTTGCCGGCATTCGCAAGACATTTGGCATGCTTGCCGAGAAGGGACGAATGACGCAGGATGAGGCCGATGCGGCCAGCCAGCGGTTGCAGAAAGCCAATGCGCTTGAACAGCTCGCCGATGCCAGGCTGGTAGTCGAAGCCATTGTTGAGAACCTGGACGTCAAGCGCCAGCTTTTTGGCGAATTGGAGAAGGTAGTCGCCAATGACTGCATCCTCGCCACCAATACCTCATCGATTTCCGTGACCGCTTTGGCTGCCAAGCTTGCCTTGCCCGGACGTCTTGTGGGCATGCATTTTTTCAATCCGGTACCGCTCATGGCATTGGTCGAGGTCATCAGTGGCCTTGCGACGAATGTGGAGGTTGCCGGATGCATTTTCGCCACGGCCGCCGCATGGGGAAAGTCGCCGGTACATGCGGCATCAACTCCCGGTTTTATTGTCAATCGCGTCGCACGCCCGTACTATGGCGAGGCGCTGCGTCTAATCAACGAGAAGGCTGCCACGCCGGCGACAATCGACGCGATCATGCGCGAAGCAGGGGGATTCCGGATGGGGCCATTTGAGCTCATGGACTTGATTGGACACGACGTGAATTTTGCCGTGACACAGTCGGTCTTCACTGCTTACTACAATGATCCTCGCTTCACGCCTTCACTTGTGCAACAGGAACTGGTAAATGCCGGTTTCCTCGGACGTAAAAGCGGACGTGGCTTCTATCGCTATGATGACGGGAGCAAGCCCGTTCCGGAAACCATTGCCGATGTTCCCAAAACCGATCGCGTTACCGTAGTCGGGCAAAGCCACGCGATCGACGGCATTGCTGGCCGTGCCATGTCGGCCGGTGCGTCCGTCCAGCGCGTTGACGGCAGTAGCGGGGCGGATGCGTTTATCCAGTGCGGTGACGCCGTGCTCTGCCTGAGCGATGGCAGAACCGCAACGCAGCGCGCTGCAGAGGAGGGCATCGCCAATCTTGTGCTCGTCGACCTGGCTCTCGACTATACCAATGCAAGCAGGTTGGCAGTTACAGCGGCTGCGCAGTGCGACGATCACGCGTTCCGCATGGCAGTAGGTTTCTTGCAGATGGCAGGTTACGCAGTGTCCCGGATTGTGGATGTTCCCGGGATGGCTGTGATGCGCACAGTCGCCATGCTGGCAAACGAGGCTGCGGATGCAGTCAACCAGGGGGTATGTGATGCTGCTGGCGCAGACATTGCGATGCGAAAGGGCGTGAACTATCCGCAGGGGCCTCTGGCATGGGCTGACGGAATTGGTCTTGGTTACGTCCGGCGCGTACTGAACAACCTGGCGCGCACGTACGGCGAGGATCGGTACCGCGTTTCCCCGTTGATTCAGCAACTGGTGTGGAGCAATACTATAACGTGACAAATGAGATCGATGGATTTTTTTGACTGGCAAGGCGCAGGAGGAGTCAATAGCGAGCTATTGACGACGAGTGCAACGCCGGCAGGCAGAAAAAGACGCGATCTCATGGTGCGTTATGGGTTGGGATTGGTATAAGATCCATCATGAAATCTGCGTTCATTTGCAACGCGGTGCGTACTCCCTTTCGGCCCGGCTGACCTGTCGGCTGCGATCCGCCTCAAGCCGCTGGCAGCGGAAAAAGGCAGCGCAGCGCGCGGTTGGGCCGTCGGCGCAGGTTTGGCGTGCGTTAGCCACGCGCAAGTACCGCCGCAACGCCTTCTTTTTCATCAGGACAAGTGTAGGAAGCAGCGTGCTCGCGGTACCATGTCGCAAACTTGCCGCCAGCTACCGGCTTGCACACATGATATCCCTGTGCCTGATGACATCCATGTCGGCGTAAATACTCCATCGTCGAGTCGCACTCAATACCTTCGGCAACGATTTCGAGGTCGAGCGTGCGGCCCATCGCAATAATGGCCTCGATAATTGCCCGGCTCGCTGTGTCATTCTGGAGCCGATGCACAAAAGATTTGTCGACCTTGATTTTATCTAGCGGCAAGCGACTTAAATAGTTCAGGCTCGAATATCCAGTTCCAAAATCATCGAGCGAAATTTTAATGCCTTTACTACGCAGCCGGTTTAACATGACGATGGCATGGTCGATGTCTTCCATTACTGCCGTTTCGGTTAGTTCAATCTGGACCCCGTTTGTGGCAATGCAATGATCATGAATCGTCGATTCCAGATACGTTGCAAAGTCCTTTCTCCGAAACTGCATGGGTGACACGTTGACTGCAATCGGAATTGCTGGCAAGCCTTCCTTTATCCATGCGGCGTGTTGATGGCACGCCCGTGAAAAAACCCATTCGCCCAGGCGTCCGATCAAGCCAGTGATCTCGGCTACCTGAATAAAGCGGTCAGGGCCCATGCCGTTGGCGGGCCACCGAAGCAGGGCCTCCACGCTCACCACCTGACCGGTTTCCATATCGACCAATGGTTGGTAATACAGGGTGAACTCATCATGCCGGAGGGCATGTTTAATTCCCTCCTCAATGAGGGACTGCATATAGACGCGCTCCGCCAGGGAAGACGTGTAAAGCTGGATGGTGTTACGCCCCATCTGCTTTGCAATGTACATTGCAGCGTCCGCATGGCCGATCAGCATGTCAACGTCAACACCATTGCGGGGGTAGACGCTGACTCCGATGGAACAGGACAAAGAGACTTCCACTGAGCCGACATGGTATGGACGACTGATTGCCTCCATCAGATGCCGTGCCACTTTTTCTCCGGCAGTCGCTTCACGTTGATGAGGGACGAGGGCGAGAAATTCGTCTCCTCCCAATCGGAACACGATGTCCTGTCCCCGCATATTCCGTTTTAACCGGCTGGCGACCTGACGCAGTACCATATCGCCGACCTCATGGCCGTGGACGTCGTTAATCGGCTTAAAACGGTCGAGATCAATAAACAATACCGACACTTCTTGCTGGGCGCGGTTTGCAGTTGCGAAGGTATGGCGGGCATGCTCGTAGAGAAGGGCACGGTTCGGCAATCCTGTCAGAGGATCATGCAAGGCCGCCTGCCGGATCTTTTCTTCAGCCTGTCGCCGTTCGCTATAGTCGTGGCAGATGACCATGATTTCTCGTACCGTTTGACCTCCTTCGGTAATGGGTACGCAGGTGACTCTGAGGTTGCGAAGCCCGGCTTCCGTAGGAAAGTCAAAATTACTGGTTTGCAGTGTGGCTGACGTGAGCGTCGCGGCTAGCAAGGGTTGCCATAAACCCAGAATGGACTTTGTCGGGGCATCCTCGATATGTTGGCCGATTAATTCATTGGCACTCTTGCCGATATTGTAGGCAGCCGTCAGGTTGACATACTGTATACGCTGGCCAGCATCGTAAATCACGATCATGTCAGGGATATGGTCGAACGCCAGTCGCAACCGTTGCTCGCTCACCCGTAACGCAGTCTCTGCCGTCATGCGCTTGGTGATATCCTTGAAGGTCAATACTGCGAGCGGGCCTGGTAGCTGCGCATCGTCTACCAAGGTTCCAGAAACGCTCGCGATCCATGCCCTTCCGGAGTTACGGCGGCTCACAATCATTTCCGCGTTGGAAATTGTTTCGCCTCGTAAGAGTTTCGATACGGGCCAGTCTTCTATCGGGATCCCCTGCCGGTCCAGCGTAGTGGCTTCAAACATATCCGTAAGCGCGTTGGACACCGAACGGATTTCGGCTTGAGTTTTGTACTCGAACAATCGCATTGCAGCCGGGTTGGCTTCCAGAAGCTTGCCTGTATTTGAATAGACAAGAACGCCTTCATCGAGACTATCGAGCACGGCCTTCAGGCGTGCGCGGATTTTTTCCCTGTGGCGTTGCGCTCGCACACGTGCGTCGATATTCTTGACGATAACGATGAAGTAGCTCGGTAAACCATTGGCGTCGCGTACCAGAGAAACACTAAGGTGCGCCCACACCGGATCACCACTTTTCGTGACATAGCGCTTTTGCACCGCGTATGACGTGTGCTTGTCATTGATCACTTCAGTGAGCCGTTGCAGATCGAGCACAAGATCCCCAGGATAGGTCAGTTCCTCAAAGGTCTTTGTTTGCAGTTCTTCCTTGCTATAGCCGAGCATCTCGCACAGGCAAGGATTCACACGAAACCATCTTCCGTCCAACGTGATATGGGCTATGCCGATAGCGGCAAGATCGAACGTCGTTCGATAGATCTGCGTGACTTCGTCGAGGTTGGCCTTTGTGCGGACCAGGGCCATCTCCGCTGATGCCAGGGAAGTGGACTTCTCTTCAAGTGTCTTTTTCAGCTGTGCAATACACTGCTGCATCTCATGGACACTGGTGCTTATCATGAGCGCCTCTTGTATGAATAAGGGACTGAAGAGCAATGCGATAAGCAGAAAGGATGATGCATGCACTTATAATTTTGATGAGCGCATTACTCATTTCATCCGTTTGCAGCATCAGTCATTTGTACCAATATCCGCACCGTCCATCCAGAAAAAGCGAAGCCCGATTTTTTTCAAATATCGATATGGCGAACCATCTCCTGGCCACGATGATGCACTAGGCTTCTACTGGTATAAAAGGAAAAGGCCGCAATGCGGCCCTTGTTTGCCTTCGGCGTAGCACTTACTTGCGAGCGCGCGCCTCAGTCCCGGTTACCTGTTCAGCCGCCTTGGTGACCTGGTCAGCGGAGGCTGCAACGTTGGCCTGAACGACTTCGGCTGCCTGGCGTGTTGCTCTGTTGAACTGATCGTAACCTGCGTTGGCATTGGCAATCGCGGCCTTCATGACTGCCACGACGTTTTCGGAGCCGGCTGGTGCATTTTTAGCCGCGCCATCAACGGCTTCGGTGAAATGACGGGACGTTTCCTTCACCTGCTCCTGAATGGCTGCGGAAAGGGCAGTTTGCGCACCCGATGCGATATCGGCGAGATGGCGGTTGTACGCGGTGACCTTCGTCAGTGTTGGCTGCTGCAGTGCAGTGAGCAACTGCAGTGCTTCTTGCGGTTCCTTCACCGTAAGGAACTGAGTTGTGACGGTCTTTGATTCTTCCAGCGATGCCTTGCAAGCAGTAAGGTTGAGTTCGGCAAGTTTGCTCACACTGTCGATGGCAGTTTCGGCTAAGGTATTGAAGAACGCCAATTGCTTTTCAGCGCTAGCCTTGAACGTGCCTAGGAATTGCTCATTGGCCGGACCCATATTCTGGAATGTCTGGAATGTGTTGGCGAACTGCGTACTCGCAGGCTGCAAGGTTTTGAAGAAAGTAGCGAATTGGTCGTTCATGGGAAACATCGATTTATTCCTTAAGGCGAGGATCAGAAAAATGACTGAATTAAACTGGAGTTGTGCAGTGCAAGATGCGCAGTATAGAGGGATGGTAGAGACTTTCAACGTTTTTATTGTGCAATGCAATAAGGAAACATTTTGGATTGCTGCGTGTTAATTTCACCGCTTGATAAAGACTGCCGAAAGTAGATGGGATCTGCATTGTCCGCAACGGATAATTCTTACCCTCGGGGTCGGCCCTACACGGAGCATACGACTTGAAAATTAATCGCCGAGGTTTGGAACCATTGTAAGAATATGTATCAAAACTGGTACGCGACCTGGGCTCTAACCCGTTATTCTTCAGAGCAGCCAGGAGTCATGCAGCTCTATTCTCGTATGGAGAGTATCTGGGTCGCGGTCTGCCTTAAGAAGGCATTGTTTTTATTCTTGATTAGTGAACGCTACTTGGCGGTAGATCGGTCCGGACCCGTAAGAGGGTACGCGGGCCGCTTTGTGCTGGATCGTTGTACTTGGAACGAAAGCGGATGTGCTATTGCAGCAGCGTTAGAGGCGATCGGGTAGGCGCCTTGCAGTAGTCAGTGGCACAACACTTGTGCAATCGACCTGCATGTTTGAATGAGGGAGCGAAGTGTTGAAGATAAAGCCCTGGTCACGCACTTCGGACCAGGACTTGCCGGAAAGTCTAATTACATCGGAACGATGTTAGACGCCTGCGCACCTTTTGGGCCACTCGTGACTTCAAACGATACTTTTTGACCTTCTTTTAAGGACTTAAAGCCCGAAGAATTGATGGCCGAGAAGTGAGCAAACAAATCCTCGCCACCTTGGTCTGGCGTAATGAAGCCAAAGCCTTTTGCATCGTTAAACCATTTTACTGTACCTGTTGCCATAATTGCATTTCTTCCTAGTTACTGTTTGAAATGCTCCTGCACTGTGCCACTCGTTTCTCGTGTGCATAGGAGCTGATATATCGAGCTAATCGTAGCTTGTTTCGCCTCGATGGAACGGAGTTTAACTTAAGTGGGCAAAGAGACAAGCGAATCTTTGCTTCACCGTTACTTGGTCAATCTATATCTATTGCACCGTAATCACAAATGTTTTTATCAATGTCTCAGGAAGCACCCATAGCGATGGGCCTTGCCCGTCTGCAAATCAGAGCAGGAAGAGCAGGGCTGCAACAACAGTTGGCAGAATCGCCCCAGCCAGCAGCCCGCCGATTCCAATTGCTCCATCGTTAAAGCCATCCCTTAACAAAGCCACGCCTGCAGGATTAGGTGCATTGGCAATCACGGTGAGTCCACCACCAGCCACGGCTCCTGCGACCAACATGTACTTTGCCTGATCGGTCATTCCTTCTATTAGTGACCCCAAATAGGTCAGTGCAGCGTTGTCGGTGATTGCCGTCAGACCGAGTGCGCCAAAGAATAACGCAGTCGGCTCAAGGCTCGAGACAATCGGCTGAAGCCACCACTGCTGCATGCCCCCGAGCACGACGAGACCGGCTAAAAAGAATCCTACGAGCAGGCCCTCCTTGAGAATCAAGGGGTTTTGGTATTCGCCATAAGCATGCGTGAAGCCCAAAAAGAACAAGAAGAAACCCAGGAAAACCACCGGATGATGGGCGAAGACGACGACAGATGCCAGGAAAACAAGGTGAATCCCGCTCACCCAGGCCGGAACGCTGACCCTGTTTTTCTCGTTGTCAGTGGGGACGTGGTCGGACAGTTGCGAGCGAAGCAGGAAGGTGACTACTGTCGCGTTGATGAAGACGGCGGCGACCGCTTTCCAGCCAAAGTTTGATGCCATGAACGCACTGTCCCAACCCCAGGTGGAAGCTACCATTAGCACTGGCGGTGCGGCGAAAGATGTCAGTGTCCCACCGATGGAAATGTTCACGAAGAGCACACCCAATGCGCCGTACTTGAGCCATTCGGGAATGCCAGGCCTAAATACCAATGGCGCCAACATTAAGGCAGCGAGCGTCATTGCAGCGGGTTCAGTAATTAGCGAACCGATGAGGGGCACCAGGGCAAGACAGAGCCAAACCTGAGCGACAGCTGTTCTGACCGGAGACAGCTTTGCAATCGCCGCAACCAGCGACTTCACAGCTTCCAGAACTGGCCGCGAGGCTGCGATGACCATGATGACGAAGACGAATAAGGGCTCCGTATAGTGGCGCGACTCGACGTAGTCGATTGCCTCCTTACCTCCCATGAGCATCGCCATTATCACGATAAGGACAAAGGCCCATAGTCCGAATACGATTTCAATTTCACCAAGTAGATGAAACAAGCCTGCATGCTTCGTGCTCCTGTCGGCAATCCGCTCAAAAGACTTTGCCGCGAAAGTGTGAACAAGGGCAATTGCGAAGATGACCGCTGCGATAACGTTTATGTTTTCCATTTTTTTAGCAAGGGATATATGCTCGGACCGACTTCAGTCCCTCGTAACCGGTATCCCGGTACGATGAACTTTGCGAAAGGGAAGAAGTTTTCCAACTTTCCGCAAGCGAATGTGGGACACAGCCGAAGAGATATGCGCTGGAGAGGCTAGCGCCACGAGGTTGGATGGACGTGGATGCGGTCATAGGTCATAGGTCGTAGAAAAGCCGCGAGGCGGCCCGACCGTCGCACAACCTGCCACACGTAATTGTGTGAGCACCCTTAAAAAGTATATCACGCCGGTGTTGGCAAAGCCCCAAGGCAAATGACTCGGATCTATACGTTCTCGATCTTCGGAGCCGGGCGCAAAGCCGGATGCCTGATGCTGCAAGGGGTGATTATTGCCGTAGCCGCCGTGGCCGTGTGCGCAGTGTAAATCCGAGAACAATCTCGAATTTGGAAGAATATTTCGTCAATATACCGGCGCGCTGATCTTTGTTCTGTGTGCGGTGCTTGAAGAACCTATTTCCTGGCTATCGTTCGCACTGAGCATATGCAAATTGGAATTACTTCGTTCGCAATTCGCGACGGAATCATTATCCTCGTGGCCATACGTAATAAAGTAGTCATACGCTACACCTTCCATGATTCATATTGAAGCACTCCACAAGACGTATTCCTCCGGCGGCCGCACCGTTAGCGCTCTGGCCAATGTGAACCTGCATATCCCCAAGGGTAAAATTTTCGGCATCATTGGACGTTCCGGCGCCGGAAAAAGTACATTGCTGCGCACCTTCAACCTGCTCGAAAGACCGACACAAGGCAAGATCTACATTGATGGACGGGACATCACGCAGCTGGATAAGGCAGAACTTAATCGAGTGCGCCAAAGCATAGGGATGGTATTCCAGAGCTTCAACCTGTTATCGTCGAAGACGGTCCTGGACAACATCGGCTTTCCCCTCAAGCTTGCCGGCGGTTATAGCCAGGCACAGCGTGCAGAACGTGTCGATGAATTGCTCGAACTCGTTGGCCTTCAAGCGCACAAGCACAAGTATCCAGCGCAGCTTTCCGGCGGACAGAAGCAGCGTGTAGGCATTGCGCGCGCAATTGCACATGCACCCAAGCTTCTGCTTTGCGATGAAGCGACGTCCGCACTCGATCCTGAAACCACACAGTCTATTCTTGGACTGCTTGAGGAAATCAATGTCAGGCTCGGGCTGACTATTGTGCTCATTACTCATGAAATGCACGTCATCCGCAGTATCTGTGACCACGTCGCAGTGATTGATTCAGGCGGGATAGTAGAAACCGGCGAAGTGAAAGAAGTTTTTCTGCATCCGCGGCATGCGGTCACGAAAAGCCTGGTGGCCGAAAATACCTACGATGACCTTGCGTTGGATGGTCAGCGTGCGATGACTGGCAATGGCCGTCGCCTGCGCCTTACCTATGTCGGCGATGCGGCTTACCAGCCGCTCCTCAGTGTCGTGGCCGCGCAGACTAGTGCCACCATCACTATTCTGCAAGGTGCGGTGTCGCGGATCAAGAAAACACCCTTTGGGCAGATGCTCGTGGAAATCGGTGGAGAAGCAGAGGAATTCGCCAAGGTGCAAGAGTTGTTTCAGCGCCTGGATATTCGCTGCGAGGTATTGAATTGAAGCTGCTGAATTGATGAACCATATGGACTTTTCCAACATTGACTGGGTTGATATCGCCCAAGCCACCCTTGATACGCTGACCATGACCGGCTTCTCGCTGGTATTCACGGTCCTGCTTGGCCTGCCGCTGGGCGTGCTGCTATTCCTGACCGGGCGTGGCCAGCTACTCGAGCAGCCGGGCGTGTACACGGCCTTATCGCTCGTCGTGAACGTGCTGCGTTCCCTACCTTTCATTATCCTTCTGATCGTCATGATCCCTGTGACGTTGGTGCTGGCTGGAACCTCGCTCGGTGTGGAGGGCACTATCCCCCCGCTGGTCGTCGGCACCACGCCTTTTTTCGCACGATTGGTGGAGAACGTATTACGCGAAGTTGACCGCGGCGTGATCGAGGCTTGCCAGGCGATGGGCGCAAAGACTCACCAAATCGTGTTGCAAGCCCTGCTACCGGAAGCCTTGCCCGGACTGATGGCAGCAATCACTGTCACTACGATTGCCCTGGTGTCGTATGCCGCAATGTCCGGCGTAGTCGGTGGCGGCGGTCTTGGCGACCTGGCGCTGCGCTACGGGTATCAACGTTTCCAGACCGACGTGATGATTGTCACCGTGTCGATCCTTGTCGTCCTGGTGCAACTGCTGCAGGCAGGCGGCGACCGCTTAGTGCGCAAGTTCACCCGAAAATAAATCGTTCCCCAACAACATTCAAAGAACAGGAGTTCCCATGCGTTTCAAATTTGCATTTCTGCTTGCAGCATCGTTCGTTCTGGCTCAGCCATCTGCCTATGCTGCCGACAAGCTGACCATTGCTGCCACGCCGGTTCCACACGCCGAGATCCTGGAGTTCATCAAGCCACAGTTGGCCAGGCAAGGTGTCGACTTGCAGGTCAAGGTCTTTACCGACTACGTGCAACCGGCGGTGCAAGTTAACGAAAAACGCCTTGACGGCAATTTCTTCCTGCACCAGCCCTATCTGAATGAATTCAAGAAGGGGCACAAGAATGACATCGAAGTGCCTGTCGCCAAGGTGCATGTCGAGCCTTTCGCTGGCTACTCGGTGAAGCACAAGACACTGAAGGACCTGCCGGCAGGCGCCACCGTCGCCATTCCAAACGACCCATCCAACTCTGGTCGGGCGCTGCTGCTGCTGGAACGTCATGGCTTGATCACGCTGAAGGACCCGGGCAACATCTCTGCGACTAAAAAGGACATCGTTGCCAACCCTAAGAACTTGAAGTTCCGTGAACTTGAAGCGGCGACCCTGCCGCGTGTACTGAACCAGGTAGATTTGGCGCTTATTAATACCAACTATGCGTTGGAGGCCAAACTCAACCCGGTCAAGGATTCACTCTTCATCGAGAATGGCGATTCTCCTTACGCCAACCTATTGGTGGCTCGTGAAGATAACAAGAACAGCGAGGCAATCAAGAAGTTGGCGTCCGCACTGAACTCGCCGGAAGTGAAGAAGTTTATTGAAGAAAAATACAAGGGCGCCGTGGTTCCGGCTTTTTGATCTGCTGACCAATTAAGTGTTGATACGAAGCCAGCGGCACTTCATTCCGCCAAAGGCTTCGTATAAAACTCAGCTATTCGCTCATGGCAAAGCCATCTTGCCATTGAGATGTTGCATGTTCCTCAACGGACGCAAGCTTTGCGTAGAGATACGCCATCTGCTTCGGCAGACGTATTGCGTTTCAGACATAGAAGCGGATCCGCTTTCTACTCCTGCCTATCACTGCCTTGGTTGAAATTCTTCCCTATTTCAAGCAGTCGGTAATCATTCATTTCTTTCCTCCATCTGTCAGCTAGCGAAATACGTTGTTATTCGACTTGCATTTGACGGCTTGAACTGCGAAAGAAATGCCGTTCTTTGGCAGTTGGTTCGCATACGGGCCTTGTCTTGCATGAATGCAATTTGTTGCGCATTACAAAACTGTTGACAGTAAATTCCAATCTAAGCACAATGAACAATCGTTTGTTCAACCAAGTTTTGCTTGATTAAGGAACCAACAGAATGATTCAGACAGCTCCAGCGACGCTGGCAACGGACGAATCGCCACTTGGCAAAGAAGCAATTACCGACTTTGCAGCGATCGTTGGCGAAGCCAATGTGATGACAGGCGTGGCGGATCGCTACGCCTACAGCCGCGACCGCCTGCCATACGGCCTTTTCCAACTGCGTGCCGGCAATCTTCCCGGCACGCTGCCTTCGGCGATCGTCTCCCCGCACAACACGGAGGAATTGCAGGCGATTGTTGAATACGCGCGCCGCAAGCAGCTCCGTCTTATTCCCTTCGGCGCGGGATCGGGCGTGCTTGGCGGCACGGTGCCGCTCGTCAATGAGGTCGTGGTGGATCTCAAGCGCCTGAACCGCATCGTCGAACTCAACAAGATCGACGGGACGGTAACGGTCCAGGCCGGCATGAACGGCATGCAGTTTGAGGAGGAATTGCGGCGCGAGGGCTTTACTGCCGGTCACCTGCCGCAATCGATTGCCATGTCGACGGTCGGCGGCTGGGTCGCCTGCCGGGGCGCCGGCCAGGCGTCCTCCCGCTACGGCAAGATTGAAGACATGGTCATTGGCCTGAAGGCGATTTTGCCCGACGGACGACCGCTCGACGTCAGGCCGGTGGCCCGCCGTGCGGTCGGACCGAGCATCAAGGACCTGCTGGTTGGTTCCGAAGGCGTGTTCGGCTTCATCACCGAGGTCACGCTGCGTGTCTGGCGCAGCCCGGAGTTCGCGAGCCCGCTGGTGCTGGCTTTCCCCAGCCTTGCCGAAGGCTTCAGCGCATTGCGCGAGGTGTTACAGGCAGAATTGCGGCCGGAGGTCATTCGCCTGTACGACGTCAAGGAAAGCGCGCAGCGCACCGAAGGCATGCCGGAGTTCGCAGGTCATCCCATCCTCTGCATCATGAAGTTTGCCGGCAAGCGCGACCTGGCCATGGTCGAGCGCAGTCTGTCTCTCGCCATCTGTGCCCGCCACGGAGCTGTCGTGGCCGGCAATGCGCCTTACGAGCACTGGGATGCGACGCGCTTCCATTCCTACTCGACGAAGTGGCAGAGCGAAGGCTATTACATGGACACGATCGAGGTGACGGGAACCTGGACCCGGTTGCACGACATGTACACAGCAATGCGTAGCGCCGCCGAGTCCATCCATCCCGACATGCACTTCGGCGCGCACTGGTCACATATTTATCCGGAAGGTGCCTGCCAGTATATGACTATCCGCCTGCCGCCGATGCCGCAGGAAGAGGCACTCCGCCTGCACCGGCAGACATGGGACCGGATCGAGCAGCTGTGCCTGGACATGGGCGGATCGGTTGCTCACCACCATGGAGCAGGGTTGTTCCGGAACCCTTATGTTCGCGCCGAACTGAACGAGGGTTTAAGGTTGCTGCAAATTCTCAAGGATGGACTCGATCCCGACAACCTGATCAATCCCGGAAAGCTCGCCTTGCGCCAGCCGCCCGGCTCCGGCTGGCAATCCTGAGGAGATACCATGAACGAACATCGCGCCACATTGACAACCTGTGCCTACTGTCCGAACACCTGCCGGCCGAGCTATGCTGATAACGACGCAGTACAGACGGAATCACAGACCCCTTCGGCGCTGTCGCTGATCACCCTGGCGGTGCTCGACGGCCGTCTGCCGCTCGACATTGACACGCGGACTGCGCTTGGCAGGCGAGACGCCGCCAATGCCAGCGTAGGGCACTGCACCTACGGCCTGAATATCCCCGCCACGCTCGATGCGGCGCTGGCCGAAAGGATTGAGACATGAGCGCCGTACCTGAAAAGACCTGCCTGATGGGCATCGATATCGGCGCCGGCAGTCTGAAGACCATGATCATCGATTCTTCGGGGCGTGTCCGCGGCAGCGCGGCGGTCGATATCGTTACCCATTCGCCCCATCCGCTCTGGAGTGAGCAGGACCCGGAGGATTGGTGGAAGGCGGTCTGCACCACCGTACCGATGGCATTGAAAGAAGCGGGTCTGACCGCTGGTCAGATTGCCGCCATTTCCTTCAGCGCCGGTGCACACACCCCGGTCCTGGAAGACGGACAGGGCAGACTGGTGCGGCCCGCCATTCTGTGGAATGACCAGCGCAGCGGCGCCGAGTCGCGTGAACTGCAGGAGAAATACGGAGACCGCATCCTCGCCATCGGGCTGAACCGGCCTGCGCCGACCTGGACCCTGCCACAGTTCCTCTGGCTCGCACGCCATGAACCCGACGCCGTGCGTCGCACTGCGCGTGTCTATGTTGCCAAGGACTGGCTGCGCTCGCGTCTGACGGGCACCTGGGAGACCGACCGCACCGAAGCGGTCGGTACGCTGCTATTCGATGCAGCGAACGACAGATGGTCGCCGGAACTGTGCGACATGGCGCACTGGGACATCGCCACGCTGCCGCCGCTGGTGACACCCACCACCATCGTGGGCCAGGTGACGGCGGCAGCGGCGCGTGCCGCCGGGTTGGCGGAAGGCACGCCGGTAGTCTGCGGCACGTCAGATACCTCGATCGAGACCTTCGGTGCGGGCTCGGTCCGTCCGGGAGATGGCACTGTCAAGCTTGCCACTGCCGGCACCATCAGTGTGGTGAGCCGCGAGCCGCGGGTCCACCCGACATTGATCAACTATCCGCTTGCCGTGCCGGGGCTGTGGTACACCATCACAGGGACCAATAGCTGCGCATCGGCACATCGCTGGTTCCGCGACCGCTTCATGATGGGGGCCGGTACCAGCGGCAGCGCCGCGTTCGCCGAAATTGACCGGCTCGCCGCCACCGTGCGCCCGGGTGCCGAGGGATTGCTCTTCCATCCTTACCTGCAGGGCGAACGGGCACCGTACTGGGACCCGATGCTGCGTGCGGACTTCGTCGGCATGACGTTCCGGCACGATAAGGCGCATTTCTCGCGGGCGATCTATGAAGGAATCGCTTTCTCGCTGCGCGATGTGCTCGACCAGTTCCGTGCGCAGGAAATGGATATCCGCACGGCGCGCATCATTGGGGGCGGCTCGAAAAGCGCGACCTGGCGCCAGATCGTCGCAGACGTGCTGAATGTCGAAATTCTCCTGCCGGAGACTACCGATGCCTCTTTCGGCGCCGCCCTGCTTGCCGGCGTGGGTATTGGGGTATTCAGCGATGAATTGTCAGCGGCCGCTGCTTGTGCAAAAGTCATCGACAGGTCGACTCCCGACCCGGACAACGTCGCGTTCTACGATCGCCTGTTCGGGGTCTACAAGGAAGCACAGGCCGGCCTGGCGAACGTCAACCATGCTCTGTCACGCATAACGGGATGAGCGCGATGAACAAGATCGTTCTTTCCAGAGTGTGCAAGCGCTTCGGCGAGCAGGCGGTGGTGCATGAGCTTGACCTCGAGATGGCCGACAGCGAGTTTGTCGTCCTTGTCGGACCGTCCGGTTGCGGCAAGTCGACCACGCTGCGGATGCTGGCCGGACTGGAGGAAGTCAGCAGCGGAACCATCCATATCGGCGGCCGTGACGTCACCCGACTGCAGCCCGGGGAACGCAATATCGCGATGGTATTCCAGAACTATGCGCTGTATCCGCACAAGACCGTGCGCGAAAACCTTGCTTTCGGGCTGCGCATGCGAAAGGTGCCGACAGCCGAAATTGAAAGCAAGGTGCGCTGGGCGGCAGAGATGCTGGGCATCGAAAACCTCCTCGGCCGCAAGCCGCGCGAACTCTCGGGCGGTCAGATGCAACGTGTGTCTCTTGGGCGCGCATTAGTGCGTTCGCCGGAGGTATTCCTGCTCGACGAGCCACTGTCTAACCTCGACGCCAAGCTGCGCATCCGCATGCGGGAAGAAATCGCCCAACTGCATCGGCGCGTCGCCACCAACATGGTCTACGTTACCCATGACCAGGTTGAGGCGATGACGCTCGGCGACCGCATTGTGATCATGAACCAGGGCCAGGTACAGCAAGTAGGGCGGCCACTGGAGGTCTACGACCGGCCAGCCAATCTCTTTGTGGCAGGCTTCATCGGCGCGCCCGAAATGAATCTCGTCAAGGGACGGCTGCGTACCAGCGCCGGACGCTTGATATTCGATGCTCCCGGTCTGCAGGTCCCGGTCGATGCCCCGCCTGCGAAGGCGCGTCCGGATAGCGAAGTTGTGCTGGGCTTCAGGCCGGAGCACGCGCGCATGACCGGTGAGGAAGCCAATGGCAATGCAGCGACGGTGGTCCTGGTCGAACAACTCGGCGCGCAGACGCTGATCATGCTGGAGACGTCTGGCGCCGGTGCGCAAGGCGCAGCATCGGCACGCATCCGCGTCCTCGGTGGCCGACGCAACGATGTGCATCCAGGCGATCGTGCGTGCATCAGTCTGGACTACTCCCGCATTCACCTGTTTGACGCCGCATCGGGAGTGAATCTGGACATGGCGTAACCGTAGTGGCAAGCAGTTCATTTCATCACACTAACAAAGGAGACAAAAAATGACTCAGCGTGACCAGAACGATTTGCTGGCAGAGGAATGCCGTCTTGCCCAGGAGAAGCCACCGGTCAGCCGGCGCAGCGTGCTGAAGTCAGCGGCTGCGGGAGCGGCGCTGATGGCCGTCGGTGCGCCAGCGGTATTTGCGCAGCCCAAGATCCTGCGTTTCCTGAATGCCGAGCCGGGGCGCGAATCGGTACGGGCGCTACGGGTTGCCGCAGCAGAGTACGAGAAGAAAACGGGTATCAAGGTGGTCATCGATACGGTGCCGCCGGACGACGCATACAACAAGCTGCAGAGCGCAATTGCCGCAGGCACCTCTTATGACGTGGGGACGCTCGCGTTCGGCGGCCATGTATTGCTGCTGCAGCAGGCAGACAAACTGGTGCCGCTGACCAAATTGGTGCAGCGTCACAAGTGGGGACCGAACGTCCTGTTTCCCATCAAGGGCGAAAATTACTGGTATCCGTACGACTACAACTTCTGCTGGATGTACTACCGCAAGGATCTGTACCAGCAGAAAGGACTGAAGGTCCCGACCACCTGGGACCAGATGGCGGAAAATTGCAGGGCGCTGACGGAAGGCGGCAAGTATGGCGTAGGCCACCCGGTAGGCTCGAACGCCGCCGCCCAATGGATGTCCATCGGGTACATGTGGGCGGACGGGGTGCGCATGCTGGACAATAATTACAAGCTGATCGTCGACAATGCGGAGATGAAGCCGAAGGTCGTACGCTATCTCGAGTTCATGAAAAAGATGGCGCCATCCATGCCGCAGGGAATGACGCAAGCCCTGTTTGGAACAGTGCTTGGCCAGTACTCCGGCGGACAGATCGCGCACGCGCCGTATGCCGGACGCCTGATTGAGGTATTGGAGGACAAGGCACCGGACTTGGTCGCCAAGACTGGATTCTTCATGTACCCGGACTCGGCCGGCAAGTCCCAGGCCGTCAACCACGGCTACGATGGCTGGGTCGTACTCAACACGCCGATGCGCGAAGAGTCCCTGAAGTTCATGGAATGGTTCGTCGACAACCACTACATCAATTTCCTGCACTCCGCGCCGCTGCACATGCAGCCGCCGCGAATGGATGTTTATGACGACAGCCGCTGGCGTGCGCATCCGCTGATCGAGAAGCATGGGGAACTGGTCGAGTTCATGAAGAGCATACTGACCCGAAAGGACGCGGTGATCCGATCTATCGATACCGAAGGTCCGGAAATCGATCTGCGGCCTGGGAAGATGTTCGAAACGTTTGCCATCTGCGATGCGGTCCAGAATGTCTTGTACAAGAACATGCCGGCCACAGAGGCAGTCGATGTCATGGCAGCGAAATACCGGACCGTGCTCTGACAACCACCTGCCAGGCCCGCAGCGCCGCCGCGCAGCGGGCCTGCGAATTCACGCAGCCAGGTTCAAACATCTATGCTCTCTTTTCGCACAAACAGCGACAAGCTACTGCTGGTCGCCTTCGTCGCCAGCGTCGCCGTCACGCTGGTCCTGATCCTGTTTCCCGTGCTGCACGCGATCCAGCTGAGCTTCTATCGCTCGGAGTCCTTCGTCTCCGAGCGCACCTGGGTCGGGCTTGGAAACTACCTGCGCATGCTGGGAGAAAGCGGTTTCTGGCGAGCGTTCGGAATCGGCATCACATTCAGCGTGGTCACCATCCTGCTGCAGGTCACGCTCGGCATCGCCTGTGCGCTGCTGCTTGACCAGCCGTTCTTTGGCCGTCCGGTAATCCGCGGCCTTGCGGTGCTGCCTTACCTGCTGCCGACAGTGGTGGTCGCAGTTGCCTTCCAATGGCTTCTGGATGGCAGCCTCGGACTGTTTACCGTGTGGGCGGAGCGATTGGGATTTGGTCGACCGGCATGGTTCGAAGACCCGACGATGGCAATGCTGGTCGTGGTGGTCGCCAGCGTCTGGACCTGGACACCATTCGTCACCATCTCGTTTCTTGCGGCCTTGCAGACCATCCCTAAATCCTTGTATGAGGCCGCGCGTGTCGATGGCGCCGGGCCGTGGAAGCGGTTCTGGCATGTCACCATCCCGATGCTGGTTCCGATGCTGATGGTCATCGTCCTCCTGCGCAGTATCTGGATGTTCAACAAGTTCGACATCATCTGGCTGATGACCAAGGGCGGACCGCTGTCGGCCACCGAGCATTTGCCGGTCATGGCTTATCGAAAGGCCTTCCTGCAGTATGACGTCGGGGGCGGGGCGGCAGTCGCCACGCTCTCGTTCGCCGTACTCTCGATACTGATCATCGTGTACTTCTACTTCTATCCGCTGGACGGAAAGGGTGGCAACAAATGAACGACCGACCGTTGATCCTGCGCGCCATGACACTGGTGGCCGCCGCACTGCTCGGACTATGGTCCTTTTTTCCGATCTATTGGATGATCGCTTCCAGCGTTCGGCCCGAGCGCGACCTGTTCGCCCCGCCGAAGCTGATCCCGGAAAACATCGACTGGAAATTCAGTGCCTACCGCAACCTGCTGGAGCTGACCGATTACCCGGTGCAATTTGCTAACAGCGTGCAGGTCGCACTGGCCGTCGTGGTGATCACCCTGCTGGTGTCAGTGGTGATTGCCTATGTCGTGACCCGCTACCGGGTACCGGGCAAGACGCTGATCATCGGCAGCATGTTGTATGCCTATATGTTTCCGCCGCTGCTGCTGGCGATTCCACTATTGTCGATCTTCGCGCGCATGGGGCTGGCCGATCACCTGATCGCCGTGGTCATGGCGCATTGCACGCTGTCGATTCCGCTGGGCGTCTGGATGCTGTGGGGATTTTTCAAGGCCATGCCGTTCGATCTCGAGGAGGCAGCAATGGTCGATGGCTGCTCACGAGCTGGCGCCTTCTTCCGCATGGTGCTGCCGCTGTCGGCGCCGGGCATCATCACCGTGGCGATTTTTTCGTTCCTGCTGTCCTGGACCGACTATGTGTTCTCATTCGTGCTGGTCAACAGCGATGCGAACAAGACCCTGCCGGTCGGACTCGCCTCGATACTCGGCACCTTCGATGCGCGATGGGGTGAACTGATGGCGGGCGCGACGCTGATTGCGTTGCCTCTGTTCATCATGTTCATGTTCCTGTCACGCTATTTCATCAAAGGCCTCGCGGCTGGCGCACTGAAAGGTTAGATCATGGATTTCGGATTGCAGGACAAGGTTGCACTGATTACTGGCGGCGCACGCGGTATTGGCCTGGCTGATGCGCGTGCACTGGGAGAGGAAGGGGCGCTTATCGTGCTCAATGAACTCGACCCCGAGGCAGGGGAGGTGGCGGTCAATGCACTCACCGGCATGGGCATACACGCGGTCTGCTATCCGGGGGACGCCGCCGACGAGTCGGTGGCACGGAATACGGTCGCCCGCATCGTTGAGCGCTTCGGGCGGCTCGACATCCTGGTCAACAACGCAGGTATCGGCGTCAAGCCGGCCTACCACGTGGAAGACATGCCAGTTGATGCCTGGGACACAATGATCCATGTCCACATGAGAAGCACCTTTTTGTGGTCGCGCGAAGCGATGACTGCGATGAAGGTAAATCGCTTCGGCCGCATTATCAATGTGTCGTCGATGAACTTCACCGGCGGTGGGCGGCCGGGAGTGGCACACTATGCGGCGGCAAAGGCCGGGATCGCAGGGTTCACGCGCACGCTCGCCAAGGAAGCCGGCCCACTTGGAATTACCGCCAATGCAATTGCTCCTGGCTATGTCGAGACCGAACTGATTGCGCAATTCTCTGAAGAGATGCGTGAACGGCTCTGCAAGCAGAACCCGGTGGGCCGCACCTGCAGGCCGGAAGAAGTCGCTGCGTTAGTGGTCTTTCTCTGCTCGCACCAGGCAGCGTTCATCAACGGCGAACTGGTGTGCATGGATGGCGGCCGGCGCGATTTCTATTGGGGAAATTGAAAGGACGAAGAATGACAGTCAAGACCATAGGTTTTCCAGGCCGGTATCTTCAGGGACCGGGTGCCATTGCCGAGCTGGGCAGCCTGCTGCGGGAATTCGGCTGCATGTCGCCGGTTGTCGTCATGGACGATATTGTGCGGCAAGCTGCCGGCGCCGCGCTGGATACAGCGCTGGCATCTTCGGGCGTCAGTGCCCGGCACTTGCGCTTCGCCGGCGAATGCACGAAGGAGTCGATCCAGGCACTGTCCGAAGAAGGTGCCGGCGCCGATCTGGTGATAGGCTTCGGCGGCGGAAAAACCATTGATACCGCGAAAGGCGTCGCGAAGGCGGTTGGCGCGCGGCTCATGATCGTGCCGTCGATCGCCTCCAATGACTCCCCGACCAGCCGTCTGATCGTGCTCTACGACGAGCAGCACCGGGTCGCTGGCGTCGAGACCATGACGCGCAATCCTGACGTGGTTCTGGTCGACACTGCGATCATCAGCCGTGCGCCAGCCCGATTCTTCAGCGCCGGGCTGGGCGATGCACTGAGCAAGAAATTCGAGGCGCAGCAATGTCATCTCGCCGGCGGGAAGAACTTCTTCGGCACTGCGTCACTGGCGACGGCGCGCCTTCTGGCGGACCGCTGCTACGAGACGATCATCGAGTTCGGAGCAGAAGCAGTGCGCCAGGTACGTACCCATGGTACGCCGAACGAAGCGGTCGAACGCGCGGTCGAGGCATCCGTCCTGCTCAGCGGTCTCGGTTTCGAAAGCGGCGGGCTGTCGTTGTCGCATGCGCTGACACGCGGCTTCACGGCGCATCCGGTACTTGGCGGATTCTTGCACGGCGAACTGGTTGCGTTCGGCACCATCGTACAGCTGATCGCCGAAGAGCGCCCGCTGGAAGAAGTGGAACGGCATGCGCGTTTTTGCCGCGAGCTGGGATTGCCTGTGCGCTTTGCGGACATGAACGTGCCGGCCATCACTGACGATGAACTGGACGGCATCACTGAAAGGACATGCGCGGCGCCGTATATCGGGAATCTGCGTCCTGCGGCGAACGCGTCGCGGGTCGCCGATTGCCTCCGCCGCGCCGATGCGCTTGGGCGAGGGCTGGATTAGCTGGGTTAGCGGCCAGCCGGCCGCGGCGCCGCGGTCGAGCCGCGCACGACCAGTTCCAGCGGCAGCAACGCCTCGGATACGCCGTCGCGGCGTCCCTCGATAATATCGATCAGACCAATCGCGCCGTCGTATCCCATCTGGTCGATCGGCATGCGCACCGTCGTCAGTGGCGGATACATCGCTTCTGCCAGTGCGCCGTCGTGGACGGTGATGACGGACAGATCTTCGGGGATGCGCAGGCCGTACTGCTGGATTGCCATTACCGCGCCAGCCGCTGCCGTCAGTGTGATCGGGAACACCGCCGTCGGCGGCGCGCTGGACCGTTGCAGCACCGCCCGCATCGCGTCGGCACCGCCCTTGATCGTATAGCCGGATACCTCCACCAGGCTTGGGTCAATGGCGATACCTGCCAGCTCCAGCGCATCGCGATAACCCGCGAAGCGACCGACACCGGTGGATGGGTTGAGCTGGCCGGACAGATGGGCGATGCGGGTATGTCCGAGGCCGATCAGATGTTCCATCGCCATTCTGGCTGCTCTGGCACTCTCGAAGTAGACCGAATTTTCAATTCCGTCGACGGTGCGATTGAGCATCACGACCGGCACCCTTGCTTTTCGCGCCGCCCGCAGCACGACGCTGTTGTCGTCGAGCGTGGTGATCAGCAGGCCGTCGACCCGGTTGGCGGTAGCTAATCGTTCGTACGCATCCTCGTCCGACGATCCTTCTCCGATGTGCGCAATCAGCAACGAATAGCCGCGTTCGCGCGCTCCGCGCTCCGCTCCAATAATCATCTGCGAGTACACCGGATTGTCGAGCTGCGGGACCGCGATACCCAGCGTAAATGTTTTCGCCGCGCGCAGGCTGCGTGCAGTGAAGTTGGGCCGGTAGTCCAGTGCCTTGGCCGCATCCAAAATGCGCTGTCTGGTTTCCTCCGCCACACGCTGCTTCTGCACGCCGCGCAGCACCCGGGATGCGGTGGAAACATCGACGCCTGCCGCATGTGCGACATCATTCAGGGTGGCGCGGATCGTTGCCGCAGCCGGGGTGTGATCGTTGGACATGTGTCTGGCCAGGGCCTTCCTCGAGCCGATAGGGTAGGGGGCGTTGCATGGAGGAAGAAGCACCGCCTCAAGGTGGATATTTTACTCGGCGGGCACCCGCACGGTGAAGCAAAACTGCAAGTTCTTTTGCAGCAAAAGTGAGACTCCCATCCTGGTGAAGCAAAGAGCCGAAAACTTTCCCTTAGATCGGCACTCATCCCGGGAGGGAATCAAAGTGAAAAGCTTGTTCTCATGACTGGTATAGTTGCTGGAAATCCCCGATATCCACTTCTACCTATGTGCCTGGCATTATGAAGAACCATCCAGTTGGAGGCGCGCGCCAGCATCGCGAGGCGATCATGGAGGATGTGCACGACCAAAAACGAGAGCGCATCCTCGCCGTCGCCGAAGAGCTCTTTTTCCAGCGAGGCTATGCTGGCACGACGATGTCAGACATCGTCGAACAGCTCGGCGTTGCCAAACCATACCTGTATTATTACTTCAGCAACAAAGCGGAAATATATGAAACCCTGACCCTACGTTCTTCGCATGCCTGCCTGACGGCCATGCACTTTGACGCGAGCGATACCCGACCTGCGGTGGAAAAGCTGAGGGAAGGGCTGCAACGATTTGCCACCGCTAATGTCCTGTATTTCAAATCCGGTACGTTTGCTTACCGTGAAAGTGCCACGCGTCATCCCGAAGTCGACCGCGAGGTGCGCAACCTCGCCCGCAAGTTTTATAAGGAACTGCGCAGTCTGCTCGACGAGGGACGAGAGAATGGTGATCTTGACTTCGAGGACACGAAACTGACGGCGTTCGCCATCGGAAGCATCGCTGGGTTCCTTTACACCTGGTACAAGCCGGACGGGGCGATATCTCCGGAAGACATGGCGGCGCAACTAACCTCAATCCTGTTGCGCATTGCTGGCGACCGGCCACGGACGACGCGCGCGCGGGGCCGGTCCTGCTCCCGATAGGGCGCTTATGTGTGTCATACCAATCCCAACCCATAACGCACCATGAGATCGCGTCTTTTTCTGGGCGCGCCGAGCTGCCTGCCTGCGTTGCACTCGTCGTCAATAGCCCGCTATTGACTCCTCCTGCGCCTTGTCAGTCAAAAAAATCCATCGATTTCATTTGTCACGTTACAGGTCGGGATTGGTATCAGGCGTTCGCCAATTTGCGCCGTAGCAGTTTGCCGGTCCCGGTCGCCGGCAATGACTCTCGGAACTCGACGATCCTGGGTACCTTGTACGTCGACATATTCGCGCGGCACCATGCAATTAGTGCCTCGTCGGTAAGGACGTCTACACCGTCCTTCAGCACCACCACCGCCTTCACAACCTGTCCCTTGACAGGATCCGCGACGCCAATGACCGCAGCTTGGCGGATGGCCGGATGCCTGATCAGAATCGTTTCGACTTCCTCTGGAAACACGCTGTAGCCGGAGATCTTGATCATCTCCTTAAAGCGTCCGGAAAACGTCAGGTAACCGTCTGCGTCCAGATTTCCCATGTCGCCAGTGTGCACCCAGCCATCACGTAGTGTTGCAGCCGTCGCTTCGGGTTTGTTCCAGTACCCCCTGAACGTGCCGGGACTGCGCAACACGATTTCCCCCATTTCCCCGCTTGGCTGCTCGTTACCGTTCTCGGGATCGAGGATGCGGCATTCGACCCCGGGCACCAGCTTCCCATGCGTTCCCCATTTGACCGCGTCCAGCGGCATATAGGTATCCCAGGTGTGGGTCTCAGATAAACCGTAAGTCGCCTCATAGGTGTGGCAACGGCCGGTAAACTTGCGCCATTGTTCAGCAAGCGCTTCAGTCAGGATGATGCCGAAACTGGTTACCGGATTCAGGCGCAGTGACTGTAAATTGTATCGAGTCGCATTTTCCACTTGCATTGCGGAGACATTCATTGTCGCGATGCTGTACCAGCAACTCACTTGATAATGGTCGATTGCCTGCAAGGCGGTGGCTGGATCGAAGCGGTACATCAACACCGTGGTGGCGCCCGTATAGACCGTTAGATTGATCCCCATCAGCATGCCGGCAATATGATAGAGCGGTGCGATCGCCAACAGGATGTCATTTTCGTTTAGCTCGTTACAATCACCGGCCGCCGATGCCTTGAACAGCGCGTTGCGATAGGAAAGCATCGCGCCTTTGGGCATTCCGGTTGAGCCGGAGGTATAAGTCATCAAGGCGACGTCGTCCATGGAAACCACGAGAGACGGCGGCATGTCGTGCAAGCCTCGGATCGCGTCGAGGAAATCGAGTGTGCCCGAGATTGGCTGCCGGGCCGTGCGAAGCTCCTCAGGAACATCAAGCGTCGGCTGGGACGGCAGGAAGTCGCCGTAATGGGTGAGGAAGCAATGCTTTAACGCGGTTTGCCCTTGCACCGCCGCTACAATCGGATACAGGTTATCGGCTGCAACAATGACCTCGGCCCCGAGGTCGGCCAGTTGATATGCCAACTCATGTTCCTTGAAGAGCGGGCCGCAGGGGCCGACTACGGCTCCCAGTTTTTGAATGCCGAAATGGGCAATCACGTACTGCGGACAGTTCTGCATGAACAGCGCAACGCGGTCACCTTGCTTGACACCGAGGGACGCGAGCTTACTTGCGAAAGCGTCGCTCAGATGGTCCAATTCCGCGTAGGTAATGACGGCGCCGTACCAAATGAAGGCGGCCTTGTCGGGGCAAGCCAAGGCGTGCTGGCGCAGGTAATCATGCAGGGGTTTCTCTCCTTGTCGGTACGTGGCGCAGTGCATGGTGTTGTCTCCTTTTATGGGTGTGCGGATCAAGCGGGGCAAATGAATCGGCTGATTGCACGGGGCGCGCCCGCGCGTCAATAGCAAAACCTACCAACTGGTAGTATATTACTACCAGCCAGTAAAAAGTTCTGGTTGATGACACGCTCATCTTTTCCACAACAATTCAACGGAGACAGCATCATGAACAAGCGGGTTAGCTACTTACTGGCCGTCGCAGGCACATCGGGTCTATGCGCGCTGCCGGTGCAGGCACAGAAGATGACGGATGACGTCGTAAAGATTGGCGTGCTTAGTGACATCTCAAGCGCGTATGCGGATATCGGCGGCAAGGGTTCCATTGCGGCTGCCAAAATGGCTATCGCTGACTTCGGCGGTAAGGTGCTGGGCAAGCCCGTCGAACTGGTGTCAGCCGACCACCAGAATAAAGCTGACGTTGCCTCGACGACTGCACGTACCTGGTTTGATCGGGAAAAGGTAGACGTCGTGTTTGGCCTGGGGAACACTGCGGTTCACATGGCAGTAGCTAATATCGGGAAGGAAAAGAATCGCGCGATCATTAATACTGAAGCTGCCTCCAGCGGCATCACCGGCGAATCCTGCAGCCCGGTTGTCGTGCATTACACCTACGATACCTATGCGCTAGCTAAGAGCACCGCAAAGGCAATCGTCGAGCAGGGAGGAAAATCTTGGTATATGGTCGCAGTGGATTACACCTTTGGACAGGCATTGACCAAGGACGTGACAGACGAAGTACAAAAAGGGGGCGGAAAAGTAATGGGCGTGGTCAAGCACCCGCTAAATGCTCCCGACTTCTCGTCCTACTTGCTCACCGCCCAAGCGTCAAAGTCGCAGGTAATCGGTCTGGCGAACGCAGTAAGCGATACCATTAATTCGATCAAGACTGCGCGTCAGTTTCAGATTACCGATAAGCAGAAAGTAGCAGCCATGTTGCTGTTTCTGACCGACGTACACGCGCTCGGCCTTGAGACCGCACAGGGCATGTACGCTACTACCGGGTTTTATTGGGACCGCAACGATGAAACCCGCAAATGGTCGAATCGATACTTTAAAGAGGTCGGCAAGATGCCCACCATGGCTCAGGCCGGCACCTATTCGGCCGTGACTACGTATCTGAAGGCGGTGCAGGCCGCCGGCACAGACAACACGGCTACAGTGATGACGACGCTAAAGAAACTCCCGATTGACGATTTCTTTGCGCGTGGTGGGAAAATCCGGGAAGACGGGCGTATGGTACATGACATGTATCTGATCCAGGTGAAGACCCCGGCCGAGTCAAAGTATCCCTGGGATTACTACAAGGTCGTGGCGACGGTGCCGGGCGACGAGGCTTTCCGTCCGTTGGCGGACGGTAACTGCCCGATGATCAAGAAATAGTCTTTCGTCATCTCACACACGTGGATATACCCCCATAGGCACCGGCATTCTTTGTTCTGGCATGTAACATGCTCACGCTTAACCTCGACTTCGGCAAGAGCTTGCACGCCGCCTTGGCGGCATGCAAGCTCGCCACACCGATATGAGCGGTTTCGTCTAATTGAAAGAAGCCTTACTGCCCAGTGAAAGGGGATGACGATGAAAAAAGCTGTTAGGCGGCTCTTGTTGATGGCCGTCATGTCGCCGCTTGCTTGCCACGCCTACGATTTCCCGACGACTGACCGCGTCGAGTACGTGCTCGAATGCATGAAGAATCATGGAGGCAAGCAGGAGTACCTGTACAAATGCTCTTGTGCGATAGACAATATTGCCAAGAAGCTAAAGTATGACGAGTACGTCGAGGCCTCGACTGCCCAGCGATACCAGAGCCTCGGCGGTGAACGCGGTGCAGTGTTCCGCGATCCGCAGAATGTAAAGAAGGTGGCCAAGAACTATAAGGCGATCGAAGACGCCGCCCAGTCTGCCTGCTTCGCGGGGTAATCGGTGCACAGTCAGGGTTCCCGCTTGCCGGTTTACTGCCGGCTAATCCGCTTGTCTATGCCGCTGCTGGCGGCTGCGGCACCTTTGGGTGCTCATGCGGATCCTGCTTTGAAGACATTGCTCATGCTCGACTTTGAAATGATCGACGAGACCGGCGATACATCTGCCTTGCCTGCCCAGAATGCGCGCCTGGAAATCATCAGCCAACAGCTGAGCAACGAATTCCATCAAAAACAGCTCTATACGATCCTCGACCGGGCACCGGTACAGGCAATGATCGATGAGCAGCGCAGCCGCTTCAAACTGAATGATTGCAACGGCTGCGAATTGGATATCGCCAGGGCGCTCAACGCTGATCGTGTCCTGACCGCATGGGTGCAGAAGGTCAGCAACCTGATCCTGAACCTCAACATCGAGATAAAGGATGCCAGGACGGGCGCCACTGTCTTGATGAAATCAGTCGATATCCGCGGCAATACTGACCAGACCTGGACACGTGGGATCAATTTCATGGTACGCAGCATGGTCGATAAACAGCAAGGCAACCGATAAGGCTCGCCAGCGTCTGACAGCGCCGACGTATCTATGCCTCGCAGCGTGCCCGTACGGGTCTTCACCAGCGTGACACGAAATCGGCACAAGCCGGAACAAGGCGTTTCGCAGCATGTTCACGAAGCAGGACATGGTGCTCCGCAACATCCACGCGATAGCAGCATGTCGAGCCGTACACCAAAGAAGGTACGGTAGCTGACGCGATATTCGATAGGGACAGCCTTGTTGCGACTGGCATGCTAAGTGCTACGTTGTTCCCAGGGTAACGCCGGTTGTTTCATCCGGCTCTTGGCCAAAGCCCGGTGATTTACACCGGCACCTTGCCGATAAAAATTTTTAAGGAGCTCAGAGATGTCATCCACTAAAAGCTGGATCGGGCTATGGCCGTGCGCACTGATTATGAGCGTGCCGGGTCTGACACTCGCCAATGCAGATGTCGATAAACTCACCAAAGATCCGAAGAACTGGGCAATGCAGGCGGGCGATTTCTCGAACAAGCGCTATAGCGAATTGAAGCAGATCAACAGTCGCAACGTCAAGGATCTGCAGGTGGCGTGGACCTTTTCCACTGGTGTGTTGCGTGGTCACGAGGGGGGGCCGCTGGTCGTCGGCGACACCATGTACCTGCACAGCCCGTTTCCGAACAAAGTATTCTCGATCAGCCTTGCTGACCAAAGCCTCAATTGGAAATACGAACCTAAGCAGGACGCGGCCGTTATTCCGGTGATGTGCTGCGACACCGTCAACCGTGGGCTTGCCTTTGCCGAAGGGAAGATTTTCCTGCAGCAGGCCGACACTAATCTGGTGGCGCTCGACGCCAAGACTGGCAAGGAAATCTGGAAGGTCAAGAACGGCGATCCAAAGATCGGCGAGACCAATACGAATACGCCGCATGTGTTCAAGGA
The DNA here is from genome assembly GCF_001428545.1 of Noviherbaspirillum sp. Root189. GTDB lineage: Bacteria > Pseudomonadota > Gammaproteobacteria > Burkholderiales > Burkholderiaceae_D > Noviherbaspirillum. Next base: position 214,863 of record NZ_LMHZ01000056.1, on the reverse strand, counting down.
CAAGGTCATCACCGGTATCAGCGGCGGCGAATTCGGCGTGCGAGGGCATGTGACCGCATATGACATCAACACCGGCAAGCAGGTCTGGAAGGCATACAGCGTCGGCCCCGATGAAGAAATGCTGATCGATCCCGAGAAGACAATGACCTGGACCGACGGCAAGATGGCGCCGGTAGGCAAGGATTCCTCGCTGAAGACATGGAAAGGCGACCAGTGGAAAGTAGGCGGCGGAACGACTTGGGGTTGGTATAGCTATGACCCGGCGCTGAACCTGATGTATTACGGCACCGGCAATCCGAGCACATGGAACCCGAGCCAGCGGCCGGGGGATAACAAGTGGTCGATGACCATCTTCGCCCGCGACGTCGATACCGGCAAGGCGAAATGGGCATACCAGATGACGCCGCATGACGAGTGGGACTTTGACGGCGTCAATGAAAACATCCTGGCCGATATCAAGATCAAGAACAAGCCGGTAAAGGCCTTGGTACACTTCGATCGCAACGGCTTTGCGTACACGCTCAACCGTGAGACGGGTGAATTGCTGGTAGCGGAAAAATACGATCCGAAGGTCAACTGGGCAACCCACGTCGACATGAAGACCGGGCGCCCGCAAGTGGTCGCCAAATACAGCACTCAGCAGAACGGTCCCGACGTCAATTCCAAGGGCATCTGCCCGGCAGCGCTGGGCACCAAGGACCAGCAGCCATCTTCGTACTCGCCTAAGACCGGGCTGTTTTATGTGCCGACCAACCATGTGTGCATGGACTATGAACCGTTCCAGGTCGACTATACGGCAGGCCAGCCTTATGTAGGTGCCACCTTGTCGATGTACCCTGCGATGGACAGCCATGGCGGTATGGGCAATTTCATCGCCTATAACGCGAGCACGGGAAAGATCGTCTGGTCCAAGCCGGAAAAATTCTCAGTGTGGAGCGGCGCGCTTTCGACGGCCGGCGACGTGGTGTTCTACGGCACGCTGGAAGGCCACATCAAGGCGGTCGACAATAACGGCAAGGAACTGTGGAGATTCAAGACGCCATCCGGGATCATCGGCAATGTCAATACATGGGAATACAAAGGCAAGCAATACGTCGGTGTACTTTCCGGCATTGGCGGCTGGGCAGGCATCGGCATGGCCGCCGGCCTGGAAAAGGATACGGATGGCCTGGGTGCGGTGGGCGGCTACAAGGAACTGTCCAAGTACACTGAACTGGGCGGCGTACTGACCGTGTTCGCACTGCCGGGCAAGCCGGGTAGCTAAGTCCGGGAAGACGATATCTATGATCTGTCGTTCTATGGTGTTTTTTCCTCTTGCATGTTTATGCATGTTTGCCGACAGCCCGGTCCCGGCCGGTCTGTCGGACTTTTTTTACCGGTTGGAAGGCTCGCAATGGGACCTACAGCGCCACGGATAGCAGTGATATTGTGGATAGCGGCCATGCTCGTCGCGTCTGGCATGGCGCAGGCGGCCGATGCAGCGCCGTACAAAGTGGTGGATGGCACCAAGGTGGATGCCAATACCCTAAAAGGCTGGCGCACCTGGCGCGCCGCCGCCTGCGAGCGCTGCCATGGGGCAAAGCAGGAAGGCCTGGTCGGTCCTTCACTGGTCAACAGCTTAAAAGTATTGTCGAAGGATGACTTCAAAAAGACCGTGTTGAAAGGCCGGCCGGAAAAAGGCATGCCGAATTTCGACGGCAGTCCGCAAGTCGTCGAGAACATCGATTTCCTGTACGCATATCTGAAAGGTCGGTCCGACGGCCAGATCCAGCCTGGACGCGTGACTGCAATTGAGGAATGAATACCATCGTGCCAATAATGACTCACTTAAAGCAGAATCACTCGAACCGACTGCCACGTGTCCGCGTGCTCCGGGCCGGGGTCGTTTTTGCGGCGGTCGCTATCGCAGCCGGTGTGTCGGCGCCAATGGCCAGCGCAGACGACAAAGACAAGGTTTTACGGGTCTGCCAGGACCCTAACAACCTGCCGTTCTCGAATCGTGACCTGATGGGTTTCGAAAACAAGATCGCCCAGTTGCTCGGACAGGAGCTCGGCTGGACGGTCGAATACACCTGGTACCCGCAACGTATGGGCTTTGTCCGCAACACGCTGCGGGCGAAAATTCCCGACTCGAACAAATATAAATGCGATCTGATCGTCGGCGTGCCGAAGGAATTTGAACTGGGAGCGACTACACGCCCCTATTATCGGTCCACCTATGAGATGGCCTACGTGAAGGGCAAGGGCTTCGACAGCATCAAGACACCTGCGGATTTGCTTGCGCTCGACCCCGAGCGGCGCAAGGCCTTGCGGCTCGGCGTATTCATAGGTTCCCCGGCCACCGATTGGCTGCTGCAGAACGGCATGATCGACCAGATCGTTTCCTATCAGTCGCAGACCGGCGATGAAAACCAATATCCCGGTCAAATCATTGAAAAAGACCTCGCTCAGGGAAAGATCGACTTTGCCTTCGCATGGGGGCCGATCGTTGCGTACTACGCTAAAAACTCTACCAGTGCGCCGATCGTGGCGATTCCATTCAAGCCGCAGCCTGACATCAAGTTCGATTTCAGCATTGCGATGGCGGTACGTCATGGCGACAAGGCATTCAAGGAGAAGATCGACCAGTTAATCGAAAAGAACCAGGAGAAAATCAACGTCATCCTCAGCAACTATGGCGTACCGATGGTCGACGAGCATGGTGACCTGCTGGTCTCGACCCTGCGGAGATAACCGGCGATGGTATCCACGCGGACTATTTGCATTATCTTTGTCGCCTATTTTCGGGAAACATCGATGAGCTGGTTTTCCGTCACGCGCCATGTATCGCGAAACTTCCTTCAGTGCATCTTTTTTCTGTGCGCATGCCTGTCTTCGACGGCAGCAATGGCGCAAGGAATTTCAGCTGCCGAACATTTGCTGTTCGAAACCAATCACATGCAAGGCATCCGTGTCCCGTCGACGCTGACCTATTCATATCGGAAGGAAGCGGCAGCGGAGGACGGTTTTGAAGACCAGGTTCAGATAGACATCAGCAGGATCAATCCGGACAACACCGTCGCGACGACGACCCGCTTTCTTTCCGGCGACCGGCAAGTGCCGATCCCTGCCATAGAGGAAGCGCACGGTAACCCGGCGGTGCTCGGCTTTCTGGAGCGCGACATCGTGGAAATGAAGCGACTCACCGGCGGCGCGTCCAGTTATTTTCGCAAGCGCATCCGCCTGGCATTGGCCGATGCGCGCGACTTGCGGCCGGTGCGCTTTCGCTACGCGGGGAGGGAAGTACAAGGTCAAGAGGTGAGCATCCAGCCCTATCTGAACGATCCCATGCGCCAGCGCTTTCCTGAATATGAGCACAAGAGTTACGTATTCGTATTCAGTCCCGAATTGCCCGGTGGCCTGTACCAGATAAGCAGTTCATCCGCGGACCCGGCAAAAAAGGAAAAATCCGGGATTGTCGAAACCCTTACGCTCATCAGGGAGCAGCCGTCGGGGAAAAAATAAGTCACTGCATTTTTGCTGGTATCCAACAGGGACACGTCTCCGCGGGCAATGCGAGAAGGCCAGGGTAGGTAAAAACCAAGCATCGCTGGTCGGAATGCCGCCGGCAATGTTGCCCGCTTCGGGCACGTTTCCTTAGTTGACGCTGAATGTCTGAGCATCGACATTGACCACCACTTTGTTGAGCGACGCCGGGACTATATCAATCTTCTTTTGCAGAAGATCGAGCACGAGTCCCGCCGGGTTGCAGCCAATCGATGCATGCAGTCCCGCGTAGGACATGGTCAATCGTGGGTAGATGCCAAGCACGACCGGTCCGGATTCCGTCAGGATAAAGTCGACAGACACATAGCCCCATAAGCCCGGAATCGCTTTGGCGATCTTGCCTGCAAGGCGATGGCATTCCGCGGCGCCGGTACGGATGCTGTTGACCGAAGTGCCAAGGTAATGGAACTGGCTGTTCATTACCGCGAAACGCTGCTCGTCGCAGCTTAGCAGGTGGGCGTCGCCACGGCAGCATAGTAGTGACAGACTGCACGGTTTACCGTGCAGGAATGGCTGCAGCACATACTGTTTTTCGTGGCTTTCGTTGATCCAGTCAAGCGCATTCTTGGCACTGTGAAATATCTGCGTCGTGTGGAATCCGACCCCGTCATCCGACTTGACAACCCAGGCACCGACATCTCCGGGCAAATCGTCGTGAGGCAGATAAGTGTCGATGACGCGTACGCCGGCACGAGCCAGACGATGCCCGGTTAGCAGCCTGCTGGATGCGACACGGACCGCACTGGCCCTGCTGCCCAAAAGAATGCGCTTGTTTCTGACGATCTTGCGCGACAGACGTTCGAGAATGCCCGCACATTCCGGCGCAACTGGCCAGACTGCATCCGACGCGCGGAGACAGTGGTTGAAACCGTTGTCGGTCAAGCCGTCAGTCGACACGACAAGCACCGACTCAGGCAGGTTTAATGCGGGCAGGCGTGGCTCGCGCGTCGTGATGACTTCAATGTCCGGCAGCCTGGTCAGATCAGAGATCAAGGCACAGAGCATGAAATCACCCTGATACACCAGGGGAGGCCGCATCGTTCGATCGAACAGGCCGCCCCCTGAGCCATACTCATATGCAAATATCTTCACGGTCGCCACCGCCAGTCTAAAACATTGTGATACAAGCAACGAATATGCCATCGTCAATTGGCGTCATCGGGTACGGTAGCCAGCCGTATGGCGTCATGCGGTGATGCATCTCAAGCGACACTACTGTCATCCGATTCCCTTGCGCTCCGGACATGCCGCCTGATGTTTTTATGGTGAAGAAAACCCTGGCAGCTGACTAAGGTCTAAGCAGATGCCGGATGCGAACGGTAAATAGTGTTGGTAAGTCCTGTAGACAAAGGTACAAGCCTTTCCTTTGTCCAAATACGCGCGAAGGCGATTCCAGATTTTTTTATTTCATGGCTCTATCCACTTTGCTGTTGGGGCGACTCCTGGCCGCCGCCGTTCAGTTTTCAGGTTTGCCTGCCATCGACGTTAGCGATCTGCCACCGATTGATGTCATCGATACAGGCGCCTTCCTTAAGGCGGTATGCCCGCAAAAGCCTGCGCGATGCGTCCCCATGATGGCGGCATTCGATACGCAGCACTATCGGATTGTCATTCGTGATTCGCTCAACATGGACGATCCTTCGCACAACTCATTTCTTGTTCATGAAATGGTGCATGTGCTGCAGTACAAAAGGGATGGCAGCACACGTTTCATGTCTTGCGAAGCAGTAATAGAAAGCGAACGGCAAGCCTTCAATGCGCAAAATCTTTACATGGAGTCGAACGGCTTGCTGCAGCGGGAAGGCAGCATGTTGCGCTACATGAAGTGTCCGCCGCCAAACAGGCCGGTCGGCGACAACAGTCCACCCTCATAGCGTAAGAGGATGGCAGGACAATATTACTGACATGGCGCCATGTCAGTAATGTGCGGCTTTGTCCGAATCCCGGATATTCAATCGCTGCAGCTTGCGGTACAAGGTGTTGCGGCTCATCTTGAGATTCTTCGCGACATTCGAAATATTCCAGTGGTGGTGATCCAGTTCTTGAATCAGCGCCTCGCGTTCGGCATTTTCAAGGGGATTCAAGCCGACAGACTGTTCGGCAGCCACATCATGGCCTTTTGTGAACTGCGCTGCCCCGCCGGCGAAATCCGCCGGCAAGTCTTTGATCGTCAATATCCGCGAGCTGCACAGCGCCAGCATGGTCCGCAGGTTATTGCGCAATTCGCGCAGATTGCCGGGCCAGTCATAATGCATCAAGGCATTGAGCAGTTCGTCATCGATCCCGAATTCGCCCGCCTCACCGCTTTCCCTTGCCAGGATATGCTTGATGAGCTCACGCTTGTCGGTGCGGTCGCGTAAGGGTGGAAGGGTAATCGCCAATCCATGCAGCCGGTAGTAAAGGTCTTCCCGGAATTCCTTCGCTTCAATTTTTTGCATCAGGTCGCAATGGGTGGCGCTGATCACCCTGATATCCACCTTCACCGGCGTGTTGCTGCCCAGCGGCAGGACTTCTCTTTCTTCCAGCACTCTCAGCAGACGGGCCTGCAGCAGGATCGGCATATCGCCGATTTCATCCAGAAAGAGTGTGCCGCCGTCCGCCTGGAACAATTTTCCGCGCTGGCCTTCACGGCTCGCTCCGGTAAAGGCACCCGACTTGTAGCCGAACAGTTCACTCTCGATCAACGATTCTGGTATCGAGGCGCAGTTGATCGCAATAAATGGCTTGTGCGCGCGGCTGCCGGACTGATGCATGGCCTTGGCAAACCATTCCTTGCCGGAGCCGGTCTCGCCATATAGCAGAACAGCGACATCGCGCTCCAGCACGCGTTGGGCCAACCTGATGTTGGCTTGCATGGCGGGGTCCCCAAACTGCAATTCGTCCAGCGGAGTACGGTGTCCTTCGGGTAGCGTCGTCTCGGGTTTTTGCTTGGTGCGCGGCACCGCCATCGGGCGCGACGCACGTACCGCAGGTTCAGGCGAATAGGCGACCGCGTAAAAGCGGCCGCCGCGCCTGACATCGAAGATCGGAACGGGGTGAAATCCCTTGCCCAAGCTGTTTTCCATCAGCACCGGCAACGATGCATTGAACAACTGGCCTATCTGCAGCCCGCAAATATCCGCAGGCGCCGGAATGTCGAGCTGGAACCGCGCCGTGCGGGATGCGCCAAGCACGATGCCATCGGAGTTGAAGGCGATCAGCCCTTCATTCAGCGTGCCGACGAATTCCGGCCTGCCGTGGAAGTGCACAATGTAGTCATTGCGGAACTGGCGCTGGAATACCCGGTTCTCGATCATGTGTACCGACATGTTGACCAGGACCAGCGTGTGCTGTTGGGCGAGCCGCGCCTCGCCGGACGCGTCAAGGGCGGCCACGATGTCGCCCCGGTCATTGTAGATGGGCGCGGCGGCACAGGTAATGCTGGTGTTCCGCGTCAGGTAATGCTCATCACGGTGAACGATAAGCGGCCGGTTTTCACACAGGCAGGTGCCCATGCCGTTAGTGCCTTGTACCGATTCGCTCCAGACCGCACCCTGCATCAGTCCCGTCCGGGACGCGGCATGCGTAAAGCTCGGGTCGCCAAAGTAATTCAGGACGACCCCATCGCGGTCGGTGAGCATGATCGCGTACCCGGAACCGGACAACTGCTGGTAGAGATTTGCCATCTCGATGCTGGCGACTTCCAGGACATCAGCAATGCGCTCCTGCCGCTCCTGCAACTCGGTGCGGCCGATCACGACAATGTCATGACCGCTTCCCGGGTCGAGATGGTATTCCTTGAAGCATCTGATCCATGACTTCGTAATCTGATTCTTTACGTCAGCGCCGCCATTAAGCCGCATTCCGTGCTGAACAGCCGAGTGCACGCGCCGAATATGGTTGACATCTAACCCCGACATTGGCGTCTCCTATCAGGTAGTTCCCGGCGGGGTTTTTTACCCTCTTGCGGCTACCCGTGTCTCATCCTCTCCTTATTTCTTTTATTCGTCTTTTGCCGTCAAGCAGTGTTAACGGAATGCTTGCAGTGGCCTGTTTTTTGCTCATTGCCTCTATAAGGCAGACGACAAGGTACCGCCGCCAGTGTAGTTATTGCATCGTACGCGCTTCCGTTTGTAGAGAGCCCGGTCGGTGGCCGGCAAGGTGGCACGGACAAGCGCCCGAACGCACAACAATTTGACAGGAAAACTGTGCAGCACACTGAACACTGAAAACCAAGACTGATACAAATCTGAACAGCATCGGCCGGGTAAATAAGTTAAGTGCGATGGCCGTTCTTAACCTTCGCACCAAATTCGTAAATCGATATTGACGTGGAGCAGAACAGTTAATAGCGATCTCGCGGTTATTGCCGCCTGCAAACTTCGTACGACAAAACGGTACTCACAGACAGGTTAGTGTATTGCGGGCCGCGCCAGGCACGCAAACATGAATTTGAAACAGATAGAAACACATGGACTCTCATACATCAAGGAGCAGAACATGGACGTACGTGCGGCTGTTGCACATCAGGCAGGCCAACCGCTGACCATCGAAACCGTACAACTTCAGGGCCCGCGGTCCGGCGAAGTACTGGTCGAAATCAAGGCGACCGGCATTTGCCATACCGATGCCTTTACCTTGTCCGGCGAAGATCCCGAGGGGCTTTTTCCGGCCATCCTCGGCCATGAGGGCGCGGGTGTGGTCGTCGACGTAGGACCGGACGTGCGTTCGCTGAAGAAAGGCGATCATGTCATTCCGCTGTATACGCCAGAATGCCGTCAGTGCGAATACTGCCTGTCACGCAAGACCAACCTTTGCCAGGCAATCCGCGCGACACAGGGCAAGGGAAAAATGCCGGACGGCTCCAGCAGGTTCAGCCTGAATGGCAGTGAATTGTTCCATTACATGGGCACGTCCACTTTTGCCAACTATACCGTGGTACCTGAGATCGCATTGGCAAAGATCCGCGAGGACGCCCCCTTCGACAAGGTGTGCTATATCGGCTGCGGCGTAACGACCGGCATCGGCGCGGTGCTCTTTACGGCAAAGGTGGAGGAGGGCGCGAAGGTGGTGGTATTCGGGCTGGGCGGGATTGGGTTGAATGTAATCCAGGGCGCTCGCCTGGCAGGCGCTGACATGATCGTCGGTGTCGACATCAATCCTGGCCGCACCGCGCTGGCGGAAAAATTCGGCATGACCCACTTCGTCAATCCCAAGGAAGTGGACGGCGACATTGTTTCCTACCTGGTAAACCTGACCAAGGGTGGCGCCGACTACACGTTTGAATGCGTCGGCAATGTCAACCTCATGCGCCAGGCGCTCGAATGCTGCCACAAAGGCTGGGGCGTCAGCACCATCATCGGTGTGGCCGGGGCCGGACAGGAAATCTCGACCAGGCCGTTCCAGCTGGTCACGGGACGCGTCTGGAAAGGCAGCGCATTCGGTGGCGCACGGGGACGTACCGATGTGCCGCGCATCGTCGACTGGTACATGGACGGCAAGATCAACATCGACGACCTGATCACGCACGTGATGCCGCTCGAAAAAATCAACGATGCGTTCGACCTCATGCATGAAGGAAAATCGATCCGTTCCGTTGTCACGTTCTAACGACGTGGTGGGCTGGCATTCGTTCGCCGTTGCGGTCGGTTCATGCGTCGGACGAATGCTGTAGCAAGCAGGCAATTGCAGCAAAGGTTTGCAGCACCTGATCGCAGCACCTGGTTTAACAATTCTGGTAACCGTTACACCGTTGTTTCAAGAAACCCAACGAAGGAGCCAACATGATCACGCTTTATGACTTTGAGCTTTCCGGAAGCTGCTACAAGATCCGGATGTTCATGAACATCCTCGATCTGTCTTACAAAACGATCCCGGTCGACTTCGTCAACAAGGAGCATAAGACAGACAAATACACGGCCCTCAATGCATTCGGCGAAATCCCTATCCTGGACGACGACGATCTGCGCTTGCGCGATGCGCAGGCCATCATGGTTTATCTCGCCAAAAAATACGACAAGAGCAACCAATGGTATCCGGACGACGCCAGGTCGATGGGATTGATCCAGCAATGGCTGTCCACCGGTGGCGGCGAGATCATGAATTCCGCTGGCGCGCGCCTGGTGAAGATATTGAACTATCCGCTTGACCTGGAAAAACTGCAGGCCGGTGCCAGGCGCGTCTTCAAGATCATGGACGATCATCTGGCAGACAGGGATTTCCTCGAACTGGGGCACCCGACGATTGCCGACATTGCCTGCTTCCCGTACACCGCGATGGCAGGTGAAGGCGGTATCGACCTTGCACCTTATCCGAATATCCTGAAATGGATTGGGAACATGAAGCGCATGCCCGGCTTTATCACGATGCCGGGAATCCCGGCCGCAGCGTGATCAGCGCATGAGCGTACGGCCGGCGTCCCATGGCTACCGGCCGGTCTCCGGGCTTCATGCAGTCGCTGCCCATGCCCACGGTCCCAACCCGATAGAAGGAGGAGCGCCATCGTTCCTGTCACGAACACCGCAGCTGTCGCCACGAAAATCGACATGGAGCAGCGTGCGGTATCTCCACGCTCGCAGCCGCTCTTCATCCAGGGACTGAACAAGTCTTTCGGTAACCGGAAAGCGCTCGACAACATCAGCCTGAGCGTATTCGAAGGCGAGTTCGTCGCCTTGCTCGGCCCCAATGGGGCGGGCAAGACCACCTTGTTCCAGATCCTTTCCGGATTGTTTACTGCGGATGCGGGAGGCGCCGCGGTGTTCGGGGCCGAGATATCGACCGCCCCTTTGCCGGCACTGGCCCAGATCGGCATCGTGTTCCAGCAGCCCGCCATCGACCTCGACCTCTCGGTCAGGTCCAACCTGCAATTCCAGGCCGACCTGCATGGCATCGCGCGCGCCGATGCGCGACACCGCATTGCTCACTGGCTCGGACGTTTCGGACTGGCCGATCGGGCCGGCGATCCGGTGCGCGCCCTGTCGGGCGGCAATCGCCGCAGGGTGGAACTGGCGCGCGCCTTGCTCTCCAATCCGCGCCTTTTGCTGATGGACGAAGCAACCGTCGGCATCGATCCGGCGTCGCGCATCCGGATCTTGTCCGATGTACACGCCTTATGTCATGAGCAAGGCCTCGGTGTGTTGTGGGCCACGCATCTGGTGGATGAAGCCGAGGCGGCCGACCGCATAGTGGTGTTATCGAAAGGGCAGATCAGGTTCGACGGCACGCCGGTCGAATTGAAGGGCCGGCGTGGACATGGAAACATGACCGATGCCTTCCTGGAGCTGACGCAGTGACATGAATCGTGTGCACTATCCTTCGTGAACAAAACGGGAGACCGAGCATGGCAAAGTACCTGGGGATGTTGATGGCGGCCACGGCCTTCGTGCTCGCGTCGGTGCCCGCATGGTCATCCAGCGGCGCGGTCTTCATCTCAAGCGAAAAGGACAATACGATCACCGTACTGGACGGCAAGACGCAGCAGCAGATCGGCGTGATCAAGACATGCAAGCGTCCGCGCCACATGCAATTCACTCCGGACCGCAAGCGACTCATTGCCGCTTGCGGTGACGACGGCAGCGCAGTGGTGGTTGACGTCGAGAGCAGGAAGGTGGTCGACAAGGTCGCGCTGGAACAGGGCGCGGAAATCTTCGACGTATCCCGCGACGGTAAAACGCTTTATTTTTCCAATGAAGACGAGGCAACGATCGTCGGTATCGATCTCGTCACTAAAAAGATCGTCAAGGAAATAAAGGTCGGTGAAGAGCCCGAGGGCGTGCTGATCGCGGCCGATGGCAAAAGCCTGTATGCCGCTTCCGAGGTCGCCAGCCTGGTGCATGTCATTGACCTGTCGAACGGCAAGGTCATCAAGAATGTCCCGGTGGGCAAGCGGCCGCGCCGCCTCATGCTGACACCGGATGGAAAGGAGCTCTGGGTCACCAATGAACTCGGCGCGTCCGTCAGCGTGATCCGGACGTCCGACTATGCCGTCACCGACACCATCAAGTTCGAGCCCAAGGGCTTTCGCCCGGACAATGTGACGCCGGTCGGGATGGCGATGTCGAGCGACGGCAAGACCGCTTTCGTCACTTTGGGCAGGGCCAACCATGTGGCTATCGTCGACGTGGCGACAAAAACCGTGAAGAAAATGGTGTTGGTAGGAAAACGCGCCTGGGGCGTCGCGCTGGCACGCGACAATAGCCTGTTATATGTCACCAATGGCCTGTCGGATGACGTGTCGGTGGTGGACGTGGCAAGCGGTCGTGCGATCAAATCGGTCAAGGTCGGGCGTGTACCGCATAGTGTGGTGATCGATGATTAAGCGCACCGGCCATCAGCCCGTACGCCGCCTGCTGCAGGCCATTTTCGCTTGCCTGTTTGCCTGCATGGGCGTGACCGCGCAGGCGCGCGAGCTGAGCATCGCGGTGGTGTCCGATCCTGCCGACCCGCGTTATGACGCTACGCGGCTGGACAAGAATTACCCCGGGCAGCCGCTTGGCCGGCCAAGGGCGGGAGCGGCATTGGCCATTGCGGAATCGGAATTCAGCCTTCGGCAGGCGGGCCTGCAGGTGAGCCTGGTCGACGTTGAGGTTGACAACATCGAAGACGCACATGCCAAGATCGATGCGCTCGCAAAGAAGGGCGTCGCACATTTTCTGCTCGATCTTCCCGGTCCCGCGATGGAAGAATTAAGCAAGGCCATCCAGCCTGGCAATGTGCTGATGTTCAATGTATCGGCGCCCGATGCAAGGCTGAGACGCGCCGCATGCAACGCGCAGTTTTTTCATACCCTGCCGGATGAAACCATGCGCGCAGACGCGATGGCGCAGTTCCTCGTTGCACGCAAATGGAACCGGGTGCTGCTCCTTTCCGGCACCTTGCCCGCTGATCAGGCGATGGCCGCAGCGGTACAGAATGCGATTAAGCGCTATGGGCTCAAGCTGGTCGCCAGCAAAGCCTTCAAGCTGTCCAACGATCCGCGCGAACGGGACATGGCGAATGTGGCATTGCTCACGGCCGGCATCGATACGGACGTGATCTGGGTAGTGGATAGTGACGGCGAGTTTGCGCGCGATGTGCCCTACCATACCGTGTTGCCGCGCCCGGTGGTAGGCAGTTCCGGCCTGGTGGCCGAGGGCTGGCATTCCTCGTGGGAGCGGAATGGGGCGCCGCAACTGAACCGCCGCTTCAGAAAGGCTGCGCGCCGGCCAATGGCCAGCGAAGATTGGGCAGCCTGGATGGCGACCAAGGCGATCATCGATGTCGCGCTCAGGGTGCCGGATGCGCGCGAGCACCGCAATGCCTTACGCAGCCAGGAACTTGTTCTGGACGGATTCAAGGGAGCGCGCCTGTCGTTCCGCCCTTGGGACCAGCAATTACGCCAGCCAGTGTTTCTAGCGCATGGCGGCATTGGGGGCGGCATTGCCGGCGCAGCGCCATTCGAAGGTTTCCTGCACCCGAAAAATAATCTCGACACGCTGGGCGCCGATGAAAAGGAATCGCCCTGCCGGCTGGGAGAAGTGCCGGCAGCGCCTGGCAAAGCAAAATAAGGAGATGAACATTGAAAACCGCGCATGCCTTGCTTGCCTTGCGGGCGATTGCCGGCCGCGAAGTGCATAAGTTCCTGCGCCAGCCCGGGCGCCTGGTATCGTCGATGGTGCGGCCCGCACTTTGGCTGGTGGTATTCGCCGCCGGCTTCCAGAACGTATTCGGAGTGGCGATCATTCCGCCCTACGATACCTATGTCGAATACCGCGTCTACCTGCTGCCGGGCCTGGTGATGATGGTGTGCCTGTTCAATGGCATGCAGTCGTCGCTGGCGATGGTGTATGACCGCGAGATGGGCGTGATGCGGCTGCTGCTCACCGCGCCGTTGCCGCGAACCTATCTGCTAGCCTGCAAGCTTGCTGCGGGCACTTTCCTGTCCGTGCTGCAAGCGATAGCCTTCATCGTACTGGCCCTGCTGTTCGGCGTCGATCTGGGTATTGTCCAGATCCTCGCTGGCCTGCCTGTCATCGTGCTTGGCGCCTTGATGCTGTGCGCCTTTGGTCTGGTGCTGTCGGTCTACATCAAGCAATTGGAAAATTTCGCGGGGACGATGAACTTCGTGATCTTTCCGATGTTCTTTCTATCGTCGGCCCTGTATCCGCTATGGAAGATCCGCGAATCAGGAGCAGAGTGGATCTATAGGCTCGCCAGCCTGAATCCCTTCACGCACGCGGTGGAAGCCTTGCGCTTTGCGCTGTACGGGCAAGTTGAGCCGGCATCGCTGGCGGTGGTCGCCCTCTGCACGGCAGTGTTTTATGCGATGGCTTTGGTCGGGTACAACCCGCAAGGAAGCCTGATCAAGGCGGCACGGCCCGCTTGAGCGTGCTTTCGCGCTCGCTTATTTAAGCTGTCCATCCACGAAGCGCTTCGAATTGGCGTCGGTACGAAACAGGATAGGTTGTTCCATCTTCCGCGCAGCCTGCTCTGCCTGCTTGCGCTGCGTCTGCAAGACAATCGCTTCCAACTCGCCATGGTGGGGCGACTTGCTGCATACCGGATCCGCGTTTTCCGCGGCCCCGGTCAACGCATACGCCTGACAGCGGCAGCCGCCAAAATCCTTCGTCTTTTCCGGGCAGGAGCGGCACGGCTCGCGCATCCATCCATCGCCCCGGTAGCGGTTAAAGGCTTCGCTGTGATACCAGATGTCATGCAGGCTGTGTTGCGTGACGTTCGGGAATTCGAGCCCGGGCAGGGTGCGCGCCGCATGGCAAGGGAGGGCAACACCGTCGGCGGCGATGGCAAGGAACACGCCGCCCCAGCCATTCATGCAAGCTTTTGGACGGTTTTCGAAATAATCGGGTACCACGAACAGAATGCGCAGCCTGTTGCCGAACCGGGCGCGATACTCGCTGACGACCGCTTCGGCCCGTTGCAATTGTTCCTTGCTTGGGAGCAGATGATCGCGGTTGGCAAGACCCCAGCCGTAGTATTGCGTATTGGCCAACTCCAGGTATTCCGCCCCCATTTCCAGCGCCATGTCGATGATGCGGCCGACATGGTCGAGGTTATACCGGTGCAGTACCACATTCAGGACCATTGGGTAATCGTACTGCTTGATCAGGCTGGCGACGCGCGATTTCAGCGCGAAGGTCTTAGTGCTGGACAGGAAGTCGTTCATCTCCTTGGTGGAGTCCTGGAACGACAGCTGGATGTGATCGAGGCCGGCCTGCCGCATCCCTGCGATGCGCGCTTCGTTCAGTCCGACGCCGGACGTGATGAGGTTGGTGTAATAGCCAAGCCGGCGCGCTTCGCCAATCAGCTCTTCCAGGTCTTCGCGCACCAGCGGTTCGCCGCCGGAGAAGCCGACCTGAGCGGCACCCAGCGCACGTGCCTGCCGCATGACGTCGATCCATTGGGCAGTGCTCAATTCGGAGTCCTTTGTTGCGTAGTCCAGCGGGTTATAGCAATACACGCAGTGCAAGGGACAGCGGTAGGTGAGTTCCGCCAGCAGCCAGAGCGGTGGCGCAAGGGCATGGACAGCGGCGCCCTGCGCGCGCTTCGTGGATTCCGTGGATTGAATCGTCTGTACAGCCTCGTTGCGTGATTCAGACAAGCCAGCCTCGCTCGGTTGCGGTACGCAGGAAGGCCCTGACATCTTGTTCCAGTCCTGCGGTGGAGAACGATTGTTCCAGGTCCGTCACGATATGGACGATGTCGCGTTCGCCGTTGCAGCGCTTCAAGATTTCCGCCGCGCTCTGGTTCAGCTTTACCATCCCCTCCGGATACAGCAGCACGTAGTTGCCCTGCGCTTCTTCCCACTGAAAGCGGAACAGGCGCGAGAGCTGGGGCTTGTCGGGAACGTCGTTCATCGTCTCTCCTGTCGTCCTGTCATTGCGTCCTAAGGAAATGCCTTGTCGACTGCGTCAAGCATCGCCCACAGAATATCGAGCTTGAACTGCAGGATATCCAGCGCGCGTTCCTGCTGTGCCCGGCTGGTGAAATGATCCAGCGTCACCTGCAAACCATGCTCGACATCGCGTTCGGCAAGGGCGATACGGCTGCGGAAATACTGCAAGCCTTCCTGGTCGATCCAGGGATAATGGTGCGGCCAGTTGGCAAGCCGGTCTTGATGGATTTTCGGCGCAAACATTTCGGTCAGCGACGAGCATACGGCTTCCTGCCATGGTGCGGTCCTGGCGAAATTGACATAGGCATCCACCGCAAAGCGCACACCGGGCACCACTGACCGCAGCGACCATAATTGTTCGCGCTCTATGCCGACCGCGGTGCCAAGGCGGGCCCACGCTTCAATGCCGCCTTCGCCGTCCCCAAAGCCGTCATGGTCAAGTATGCGCAATACCCATTTGCGCCGCATCTCGCGGTCCGGACAGTTGGCGAGGATCGCCGCGTCCTTTTGCGGGATTCTGAGCTGGTAGTAAAACCGGTTGGCCACCCAGCCGCGAATCTGCTCGGGTTCAAGCTGGCCGCTGTTCATCCGGCGATTGAACGGATGATGAATGTGATAACCGGCACCCTTGGCGCGCAATTGTTCCTCAAACTCGGCGCGACTCCATGCTGCCTTCGTCTTCGTCTCTACGACCGCGCTCATAAGTTGATCTCCATCCCGTCGCAGGCAACTTCGATGCCGTGCCGCGCAAGCGTCGCCCGTTCGGCGGAATCTTCATCGAGTATCGGGTTCGTGTTATTGATATGGATGAGGATTTTGCGGCGGGATTCGAGCGCGTCCAGAACTTCAATCATTCCGCCGGGGCCGGACAGATGAAGGTGTCCCATATCGGCTGCCGTCTTGCCCGACAATCCCATTCGGATCATTTCATCGTCGGTCCACATCGTGCCGTCCACCAGCACGCAGTCTGCGCTGCGCATGGCTGTTTCAATGTGCGGCTCGATTTCGCCAAGACCCGGCGCGTAAAAGAGGATCCGCCCGGTTGCCATATTTTCGATAAGCAGTCCGCAATTGTCGTCGGGCTGTGGACATTGTCGATGCGGCGAATAGGGCGGCGCCTTGCTCTTCAATGCCAAGGCGCTAAAGCGGATGCCTTCAATGTCCGGTATGGTGAAGCGCCTGGCGGAACCGGCAGCGTCCTGAGCGTCGACCGGGTGCCACTGGACGCCGCAGTAATGCATCAGCACCGATGCCACGGGCAAGCCCTTGTTCAGGTCTTCCCAGACCGATGCCGTGCAATACAGCGGCAAGCGCTTGCCCTCGCGCAGCATCAGCAGTCCAGCGACATGGTCAATCTGCGCATCCATCAGCATCACCGCCGCGATCCCGGTATCGCGACTGGCGCGTCCTGGCTGCAGTGCCGGCGTCGCACGGATCTGCACCAATATGTCGGGAGATGCATTGACGATGACCCAATTCATGCCATCTGCGGAAACGGCGATGGATGATTGGGTGCGCGGAACGGCCCGGACTGTTCCCTTGCGGATGCCGTCACAGTTGCGGCAATTGCAGTTCCATTGCGGGAACCCACCGCCAGCCGCGGAGCCCAGGATATGTATCTTCATTCAGTGGCGGATCCCCGAAAAAGCGCGCGGCGATCCGCTTCACGGCCGCCGCGCTACCGTGGCATGTACTAGCTTAGCGATTGGCAATATACATCGTGATTTCAAAGCCGAAACGTAAATCGGTAAATTGAGGTGTGGTCCATTGCATGGCTTTCTCCTTGCATGTTAGATGAGGACGGTCGGATACATCCGCACCGATGAGCTCCGCTCCGTACGCGCTCCGCGCTGCGTCGATCCAGGGCAGTCAACCAACTACGCAATGTTTATGCCGAAGCCAATACCTCTATCGTTACCGCTTCCGTTCCATGAGGGATATCTCCCGGTAGGCGGCGGGCACAGGCTTTACTTCGCGCAATACGGCAACCCCAATGCACCCGCCTCCCTCGTATTGCATGGCGGCCCGGGCAGCGGCTGCAAGCTTTCCATGCTGGATTGGTTCGACCTCTCGCAAGATCAGGTCGTTTTGTTTGACCAGCGCGGCGCGGGCAGGAGCCTGCCGGCGGGCGCGACAGACAATAACCAGACAGGCGACCTGATAGAGGACATTGAACGTCTACGCATGCGATTACAACTGTCCAGCTTCCTGCTTGTCGGAGGCTCCTGGGGAGCGATGCTTGCCCTGTGTTATGCGGGCCGCTATCCGGAAGCCGTTCATGGCCTGGTGATGAGAGGCGCGTTTCTTGCAACAAGAATGGAATTGGACTGGTTTTTTCAATCCCTGAAAGCATTAGTGCCGGCCGCATGGGAGCGCTTGACCGCCGGATGGAACATATTGCAGAAGCGGAATGTGCTCCAAACCCTGACGGTGATGTTACAAAGTGTCTCATCGGAGGAACAGCAGGATGCAGCACGCCGATGGGGGGAATACGAAGAGGCGGTGTTGCAGGCAATGATGGGAAACGGGCCTGTGCCGGTGGACTTCGATCCTCGCTGGGTCGGTAAATACCGTGTGCAAGCCCATTACATCAGTAATGCCTGCTTCACCAATACGCGGTCACTTTTCCGTTGCGCGCGGCGGACGGCGGCAATACCGGCCATCCTGCTGCATGGCACGCATGACTGGATCTGTCCGCCTTGCAATGCACTGCGGCTGACCCGCTGTATGCCCCATGCCGATTTACGCTGGATCACAAGGGGAACGCACACACCATCGGATCCGACAGTGAGAGAGGCGCTGCGGAAGGCAATCCGGGATTTGCGCAAGACGGAATGACGGACGCTATGCCACGGGTGGGTTGCACAGAAGAAGCGATAGGGAAAAATGCCTGTAGTCGGATTGCAATTGGTTTGTGACTCACTAATAAGTAATTGTTCAACTTGGAGGTTGCCGTGAAAACCTTTATCCAGTTGGTAGCAGCATCAATACTGACAATCAGCACAGCAGGCGTGCCGTTGACCGTCCAGGCACAGGACAAGGCCGCACCGGAAAAAGATGAATCGAAGATGGATGCGAAGGGCGTGCAAGGTAGTACGTCAACGCAAAGCGGTAAGGATCCGGCTGACGCTTCCAGTTCTTCATCGGGCAGCTCATCAGACAGCTCATCGGGAAGTTCATCAGGCAGCTCATCGGGTGATTCATCAAACAGCTCATCGGGCAGCTCGAAGGCTGGCGAGGAAAGCGCCGGAAATTCTTCTGGCGGTGCGACAGTATCGAGGGATGAATCGAAGTCCGACCCGAAAGGCATACCGGGCAGCCCCACGACACAAAGCGGCGAAAATCCGGCTTCGAAGTAGTGAACGGATGGAGCGAAGGCGCTTCATCGAATTTCAAGCGAACCGGTATCCAAAGGCGTAGCGGTGATACGCTGCGAGAACGTCATGTTTTTGCCGCCGAGCTTCACTTGCAGGGTCCCCCTGGTCTGTCCGTTCCACTTTTCCCAGAGCGCCGTCCCTGTCGTGCCATTGCTGCCATCGCATAAAAGCGTATAGGCAACCTTGTCCGCACTGCGGCTTTCGTTGCCAAGCCGGCATCCGCGCAGCGAGGAATGCGTCAGGATCGGAAACGCATTCGGCAGCTCGCCAGGCATCAAACAGCGCTTCTCGCGGGTAATGGTGTGACGAAGATTTTCTTCGAGGTGCGGCATCACGGTTTCGGTCAGCACCTCGTGCGGTCTGCAGGCTGGCGGTTCGGCAAGCAGCGGCAGGGCGGTCAATGCCAGGCCGATCGTCAACGCCATGTGACCGCCGGCCGTCGTGATAGTACCCATTGTCAGCCCGCCCGGTATTGGCCGAGCATCGCCGATGCATGTGCCGGCGCTGCGGAGCCCTCCAGCAATTGCGGATAACGCGACAAGAGTTGATGGTGTATCTGCTGCACTGGAGCACTGTCCAATGTGCGCGGCCGGGGCAATGGGATCTCATAGTCCAGGATGACATGGGACGGCCGCGCGGAAAAAAACAAGATGCGATCGGCAAGGCTGATGGCTTCCTGCAGGCTATGCGTAACAAACAAGACCGTAGGCGAGGTGCGCTGCCACAGATCGAACAGCAACTGGCGCAGTTGCTCGGCGGTGGGCGCGTCCAGCGACTGGAAAGGCTCGTCCATCAATAGCAGGTCGGGATCGATAATGAAGGCGCGCAGCAGTGCCACGCGCCGGCACATGCCCGCTGAAAGCTGGCTGGGGAACATGCCGCCGAAGTCCTTTAGCCCGACCAGTTCCAGCAAATGCCGGACCTGCGCATCGTCGTCCACGGCATTGCGCCGGCCCGCATAAGGCCTCAGCACCAGGTCGATGTTTTGCTGGACGGTCAGCCACGGCATCAGGCGCGGCTCCTGGAACATGAAACCGGTCCTGAACCGGTGCTGCTGTGCATCGCCAGTTTTGGCGGAAATATCGCCATCCACTGCGGGATCGAGTCCGGCGATCAGGCCAAGCAGCGTGCTCTTCCCCGCGCCCGAAGGGCCGACGATGGCAAGGAATTCGCCGGGCCGGGCATCGAAGGACATGTCCTTGATCGCGCACACGCCATTGGTAAAGGTCTTGCTGCGGATATTGACGGAAAGTGAAATCATGTGCGCCACCGGGTCAGGCGGGACGCGAGCGGATGAAACAGCAATGCTTCGATCGCGAAGATCACCAGAATAAAGGCAAGCGTATAGGCGAGGATGTTCGTGATATCGAAGAAATGGAAAAAGCTGCCCAACTGAAATCCGATGCCGTCGCTGCGCCCCAGCAGTTCCACCACCAGCACGATTTTCCAGATCAGCGACAAGCCGTTGCGGGCCGACGCGAACAGGTAGGGATAAAGCTGCGGCAGGTAGACGGAAAAAAAAGTATCGCGCCTCGAGAGCCGGTAGACGCTGGCGACTTGCAGCAGTTGCGTGTTAATCGCCCGTGCGCCTTCACGGATCGTCACCGTCACCATTGGAATCTTGTTGACTGTCACGGCGATGATTGCGGCAGTTTCCGTCAGGCCGAACCAGACATAACACAGGATGATGGTGACCAACGCCGGGATGTTCATGCCGAGAATGATGAGAACATCCAGCCGGTTGTCCCAGTGGCGGAAACTTCCCATCAGGATGCCAAGTGCGACGCCAACCAGCATCGCAAGGATGAAACTGATCGTTACCCTGGAAAGCGTCATGCCGAGATGGAAAAGCAACTCGCCGGCGTAAAGCTCTTGCCAAAGTGCCCGCAGCACGTTTTGCGGCGAGGGAAGGGCCTTGCTGTCCAGTCCGAGCGCGAGCACTTCCCAGACGCAGAGCAAGACAAGCACGGACAGTACCCGCGGCCATCCGTCGTGTAGCCACGCTCGGTCAGGTTTTGGCGACCTTAGCACTCCGGTAGTTGAAAGTTCGGCCAAAATGTCCCCGGTGTCAATTGAGTAGAGTTGCCGACCAGTTGCTTGCCGCCCACTTCCGCCAGGACCTGAAAGGTCTTGCTGACCGCGTCCATGGTCTGCCGGTCGGAGCAGGCTGGAATCCCTTCGCGGAACCCTTTGACGAGTGCCTTGAAAATACCTTCCGATTCAGCACGCATCTTCGGGCGTAGCCTGGTCCATTCGTCATCCGAATTCGCCAGCAGCGTCTTGGCCTCGTAGGAGGCGGCGAGGAAGCCTTTTACCGTGTCCCGATTGTTTGCCGCCCAGTCGTCGCGGAAAATCCAGCCGATCAGCGGAATCGGCCGGTCAATACCCAATCCGCTCAATATCTGCGGCATGGTGATCAGGGGACGCATCCCATTGGCTTCCAGCCGCGCGGCGTAATGCCAGTAGTTGAGTGCGCCATCCACCTGGTCCCGTAATGCAAGCTCGTTAAGCAAGGGAGGCGCGGCAAAAGTCGGCTTTACCAGCTTCGCGAGGTCGGTATTGAATTGCCGTTGT
The DNA here is from genome assembly GCF_001428545.1 of Noviherbaspirillum sp. Root189. Lineage (GTDB taxonomy): Bacteria > Pseudomonadota > Gammaproteobacteria > Burkholderiales > Burkholderiaceae_D > Noviherbaspirillum. Next base: position 193,497 of record NZ_LMHZ01000056.1, on the reverse strand, counting down.
GCATACGCGCGTAGCAAGACCCATGTTTTGTCGTTCGGGCCGCCGGCGATGCCCAGTTTCTTGTCCTTTAAATCGACCAGATTCTGATATGGGCTGCTGTTTTTGACCATCAATGATCCGACTGCATTGGAGAAGGGGACGAACGCATACGGCTTCGCTTCGGCGCGCTGGCGGGAAACCCAGATCCAGTCAGAAACGATGATATCCACTGCGCCACCCTGCAATGCGATGGTGGAGGCATCGCCCGAGGCCAGTCGAACCTCGACCAGTTCGATGCCATGCTTGCGTGTAAGTCCATGGGCCTGCATCACGTCAAGCTCCCAATTGACGGAACCGAATTCCAGTACGCCGACGCGTACCTTCTTCATTGCCTGGTCGTCGGCATATGCGATGCAGGCCAACATGGCGAGCAAGGCCGCGACGATGTACCTTATTAAATGCCGATAGAACATAGGAGCGTCCACGCCGGACATGTCACATCCCTTTCGTTAACGCTATCCGTTTGCGCGGAATAGTTGTTAAACATGCGAAGCAATAGCAATATCCATACCGTAGGTTACTGACACGCAATTGGCACGAAGTCTGCTGCATTTGCATACGCTGCTTCATGGTGTGGCGAGGTTCCAGGCGTATTCTTGTTCCCAGCTTGTTCTCAGCCTGCCTTCCACGCCAAAAGACATATGGAACGAAAGGCACCGTACTTGGAACATCTGTTTCAGGAATGGAGCAGCGACGCAAGGCAACGACAAAGCAAAAACAAGATAAATGCGAGGCATGCATAAAGCAGAAAGCCAGCGAGAGGATTTGGCTGGTATGTGCGCGGCAGGCAACGCGAATCAGGCCATTTTGTTGAAAGCCGGCAAAGCGGAATAGCGAGACATCCATGAACAGCAGAATCATTCCTATCGCTGCCGCCGCGCCGACGAGAGAGCGAAAGCGCCAGGCGCCAAGGGGACGAATCGTGGATCCCAAAGCGCTCCATGAAGTACAGGAACTGCTTGCGGCTCGCCCGAGGCAGGCCGATTTGCTGATTGAATACCTGCACCTGATCAATGATTGCTACGGCCGACTATCGGCACCGCACCTTGCGGCGCTCGCGCAGGAACTACGCATGGCGCAGAGTGAGGTCTATGAAGTGGCGACGTTCTATCACCACTTTGACGTCGTCAAAGAGGATGAAATCGGCATTCCGGCCGCGGTCACGGTGCGTGTCTGTACTGGCCTTTCCTGTGAGCTCGCCGGCGCACCCGGCCTGCTCGGTAGCCTGGCAACGGACCTCGGCACCGAAGTTCGCGTGATCCCGGCCGCCTGCGTCGGCCGTTGCGAACAAGCGCCGGTGGCGATCGTGGGCCACAACCCGGTACCCAATGCCACTGACGGTGTGGTGCGGGCCACTGTCGCGGCAAAGGCAATTCACCACGTTCCCAACCACTATATCGAGCTCGCCGCCTATCGCGCTTATGGCGGCTACCAGACATTGAAGCAATGCCTGTCGGGGGAACGCGATATCGACAGCGTGATCGGCTCGATCGAAGCGGCCGGCCTGCGCGGCCTGGGCGGCGCAGGTTTTCCGGCCGGGCGTAAATGGCGGCTGGTGCGCGCCGAACCTGCTCCGCGCCTGATGGCAGTCAATGTTGACGAGGGTGAGCCGGGCACGTTTAAGGATCGCACCTATCTTGAACGCGATCCCCATCGGTTCCTTGAGGGCATGCTGATCGCCGCATGGGCGGTCGACGCCGCCGCCATCTACATTTACCTTCGTGACGAATACCATGGATGCCGTGCGCTGCTGCAGTCGGAGCTCGACAAGCTGCATGCTGACCCGCCGATGGAGAACATGCCCGAAATCCACTTGCGGCGCGGCGCGGGCGCCTATATCTGCGGTGAAGAATCGGCAATGATCGAGTCGATAGAAGGCAAGCGCGGCATGCCGCGCCTGCGTCCCCCGTATGTCGCGCAGGTTGGCCTGTTCGGGCGGCCAACGTTGGAACACAATTTCGAAACGCTGTACTGGGTGCGCCAGATCCTGGAGCAAGGCGGCGCATGGTTTGCATCGCATGGTCGCAATGGACGCACCGGCCTGCGCGCATTTTCAGTGTCCGGCCGGGTACGCAAGCCCGGCGTGCATCTTGCGCCGGCCGGGATTACGGTCCAGGAACTGATCGACGAATACTGCGGCGGCATGACGGAAAATCAGACTTTCTATGCTTATTTGCCGGGCGGTGCGTCCGGCGGCATTCTTCCGGCGCGGCTGAACCAGATTCCGCTCGACTTTGATACCTTGCAGCCGTATGGCTGTTTCATTGGTTCGGCCGCCATCATTATCCTGTCGGACCAGGATTCCGCAGTCGGCGCGGCACGGAACCTGATGCGTTTCTTCAAGGATGAGTCGTGCGGTCAATGTACGCCGTGCCGCGTCGGCACCGCGAAGGCGCTTGAGCTTATTTGCCGGCCGCACTGGGACATTGCCTTGCTGAGTGAACTGTCGCAGGTGATGCGCGATGCATCGATCTGCGGGCTTGGCCAGGCGGCCCCCAATGCTGTCGATTGCGTCATCAAGTATTTCCCGCATGAGCTGGACAAAGCGGGAAGCGAGGCGACATGAATGCCATTACCCGCCGCGAACTGGGCTTGCTTCCGGCCGCCACAGTCCGCTTCACACTTAATGGCAAGGTAATCAGCGCCAGGGAAAACGAGACCATCCTGTCAGTGGCCGCCCATCATGCCATCAAGATCCCGCACTTGTGCTACATGGATGGCCTTGATACGGCCGGCAATTGCCGCGCCTGCGTGGTGGAAATCGCCGGTGAGCGCGTTCTCGCTCCATCGTGTTGCCGCTATCCGCGCGAGGGCATGGAGATCGTGACCGACAGTGAGCGTGCGCTCAAGGCGCAGAGGATGGTGCTTGAACTGTTGCAGTCCGATATGCCGGCGACCGAATACACGCGGCAGAACGAGCTGACCCAATGGATTCGCCGGCTGGGGATCGGCCCGCCGCGCTTTGCGCCGCGCCTGCAGGTAAAGGCGGACCTGTCCCATCCTGCCATCGCCGTCAACCTCGATGCCTGCATCCAGTGCACCCGTTGCCTGCGCGCCTGTCGCGAAGAACAGGTCAACGATGTGATCGGCCTCGCATTTCGCGGCGACCATGCACAGATTGTCTTTGACATGAACGACCCGATGGGCGGATCGACCTGCGTCGCCTGCGGCGAATGCGTGCAGGCCTGTCCTACCGGCGCGCTGACTTCCGCTGGCGGCGCTGCACTTATCGAGCCGGAAAAGAAAGTGGATTCGCTGTGTCCGTATTGCGGCGTCGGGTGCCAGGTCAGCTATGGCATCAAGGATAACAAGATCCTGTATGCCGAAGGACGCGACGGACCGGCCAACCACAAGCGGTTGTGCGTCAAGGGACGTTACGGCTTCGATTACGCGCACAATCGCCAGCGGCTCACAAAACCCCTGGTCCGGCGCGCGGGCGTGTCCAAGCTTGCCGGAATTGAAATCGACCCGGCCGACGCGATGGGCTTGTTCCGCGAGGCGTCATGGGAAGAAGCGCTGGACCTGACCGGCCGGCAATTGATGCATATCCGTGAAACCGCCGGCAAAAGGGCGCTCGCCGGGTTCGGTTCGGCCAAGGGCAGCAACGAGGAAGCGTATCTGTTCCAAAAACTGGTGCGCACCGGATTCGGCAGCAATAATGTCGACCACTGCACCCGCCTTTGCCACGCATCGTCGGTGGCGGCGCTGCTGGAAGGTATAGGATCGGGTGGCGTTTCCAATCCGGTGATGGATGTCAGCAAAGCGGATCTTGTCCTGCTGATCGGCGCCAATCCAACCACTAACCACCCGGTTGCGGCGACCTGGATCAAGAATGCGGTCAGGAACGGGACGCGGCTCATCATCGCCGACCCACGCCGGTCCGACCTCGCGCGGCTGGCCTACCGGCATCTGCAGTTTGCTCCCGATACCGACGTCGCTTTATTAAATGCGATGATGCATGTGATCGTGCATGAAGATCTCGTCAACAGGGACTTCATTACGCGCCGTACCGTCGATTACGATGCGCTTGTGCAGAACGTCGAAACCTATAGCCCCGAACGGATGGCCCCGATCTGCGGCATTGATGCGGGCACCATCCGTGAGGTCGCACGGCTGTATGCCACCTCACCACACTCGATGATCTTGTGGGGGATGGGCATATCGCAGCATGTGCACGGCACCGATAATGCGCGTTGTCTCATTGCGCTCGCCCTGATGACTGGGCAGATCGGGCGCCCCGGCACCGGCCTTCATCCATTGCGCGGGCAAAACAATGTACAGGGTGCATCGGATGCCGGGCTGATCCCGATGATGTATCCGGACTACCAGCGGGTCGACGATCCCGTCGTGCGCGCAAAATTCGAGCAGCTTTGGGGGATGCCGCTAGACCCACGACCCGGACGGACTGTGGTCGAGATCATCCATGCAATCAAGGCGGGCGAGATACGCGGCATGTATATCATGGGTGAAAATCCGGCGATGTCCGACCCGGATGCAAGCCGTGCGCGCGAGGCGCTCGCCGCGCTGGATCATCTGGTCGTGCAGGATATCTTCCTTACCGAAACTGCTTGCCTCGCCGACGTCGTCCTTCCCGCATCCGCGTTCCTGGAAAAAACCGGCACATTCACCAACACCGACCGTGTCGTGCAGCTCGGCAGGCCGGCGGTCGACACACCCGGCGATGCGCGTCAGGACTTATGGATCATCCGCCAGATCGCCGCGCGCATGGGACTGAACTGGCATTATGGCGATGCGTCCGCTGTGTCTGATGTGTTCAATGAAATGCGCTCTTGCATGCCAAGCATCGCCGGCATTACGTGGGAGCGACTGCAGGCCCAGCACGCGGCAACCTATCCTTGCCTGAACGAGGACGATCCGGGAGAGCCCGTCGTGTTTACCGATACATTCCCGACGCCGACCGGCCGCGCGCGCTTTGTGCCTGCCGATATCATCCCCGCTGCGGAAAGGCCGGATGCGCAGTATCCGGTCGTACTGATCACTGGCCGGCAGCTTGAACATTGGCATACTGGCAGCATGACGCGCCGCGCCGCCGTGCTCGATGCGATCGAACCCGATCCGGTGGCATTGGTCCATCCGCTCGACCTTGCGGAACTTGGCTCCAAACCCGGTGAAGTCATTACCCTGGAATCGCGCCGAGGCAAGGTGTCGCTGTTTGCCCGCGCCGACGATAGCTCGCCGCGCGGTACAGTGTTCGTGCCATTCTGCTATTTTGAAGCGGCGATCAACAAGTTGACCAATCCGGTATTGGATCCGTTCGGCAAGATCCCCGAGTTCAAATACTGCGCCGTCAGGCTGCAGCAGGGCGGCGACGATCCGAAGCAAATCGGTTATGGCGGTGACCTCGCCAAAGAGCAAACGCAAACCGTTCCGGAGCAGAGATGACGCGCCGGTTTATACAAGCAAGCCTCAGCACCTTGTGCCTGCTATGGACGGTGCAAGCAGCCGGTGCCGCCGACTGGGCCGGCTATGAAAAGCTGGAACGCGAACAGGTGATTGATGCACTGGCCAGCGCATCACCCGCTACACCGGCCAATTTTTATGCAAAGAATCTCTCCGGGCTGAATCTGTCGGGCATCGATTTCAAAGGGGCGAATCTTGCCGCCGCCGTGCTGAACGGAAGCAATCTGACCGATGCCAATCTTTCCGGCTGCAAATTAACCGTCAGTTTTGCGGAAGGCGCGAACATGACTCGCGCCAATTTGACAGGTGCGATGATGTTCTCGATGCAGCTTGGCGGCGCCAACCTGACGGGAGCCGATCTATCGGGTGCGCGATTCGTCGGCGACCTGCGCAAGGCGAATCTCGAAAAAGCCATCCTCAAAAAAATGGACGGCGCGGCGGACATGAAGAATCAATCGATGGGGCTTATGCGTGCAAACATCGCGTCGGCCAACCTGAAGGATTCGGATTTGTCCGGCTCGGATTTCTCGCGGGCGGATTTCAGTTTTTCGGATCTTTCCGGCGCCAATCTGGCAGGAAGCAAGCTGCGGGGCGCCGAATTCAGCGGCACCGATCTGCGCGGTGCCCGGCTCACCGGCGCTGACTTCAGCGGATCGAAATTCATTGATACCGATTTCACCGGCGCAGATCTCCGCGATGCGGATTTCACGAACGCCACCTTCCGTGGCGTAAAGGGATTGGACCAGGCGAACACCCAGGGAGCCCGTGGTATTGAAACGGCGACGCGCTGAGCGGAGATCCTCACTGCGATCACCATCATATGGTCAACCTTCATCTAGGGCTCAGCAGTAAACAACTTGGTCATCAACGCCTGATGCCATGAAACCGGTTCTCCTCCCAATCTCAGCAAATCACCATGTTGTTGTATGACAAGCCCTAACCGGGGCGAGACAAATCAACCAAATCAACTATCGGCGGATAAGCCATAGTTCAAAAATGCAACTATTTTCGATCACGGTCACTAATAGCTGCGACAGCGCTCTATGGCTCCTGTTGACACTCATTTCGGGTTGAGAGTGTGCTCCCCGCACATTGCGCTACATCTCTGCGCATCTAAACTTGGGTAACGTCAATTTACATCAGAACGTTACCCTTTTGAGTGCGCAGCACGATATTAAAAGGACCGCTCTAGACGGACCAGGTGTTTGAACGAACACTATATTAATCCCGGAGACAATATGAAAAAGTTAGGATGTACGCTCTCGATTTCGTACTCAGCACTGGTAATAGCACTCACGGCATGCGGCGGGAGTGGCGGCGATTCGGGGCAGGTCGCTGCACCGGACACGTCAACCTCATTACCTCTCGCATGCGCGCAACTGCCTGGTACCGTTATACCGGCTTCTTCCATCGGACTGCCCACATCGGGCGGCGTCGTAACAGCCGCCTCGGTGGTTGCAGCTAGTGGTACAGGAGCCAGCGCGGTTCCGGAACACTGTCTCGTCACAGGCAGTATCTCGCCATTCGACAAAACAGCGCCCAACATCCAATTCAGAGTAGCGATGCCGACCACATGGAATTCGAAGGTAGTCATGTTTGGTGGCGGCGGATTCGACGGTAGCATTCCGAGCGTCACCGGGAATGTGCCGGCCGGACCTACCAATCAGCCCACTCCGCTCGGCCGGGGCTATGCGACATTTGCGAGCGATTCGGGGCACCAGGCGAATGCATTCGGCTCGCAAGATGGATCCTTCGCTCTAAACGAGGAGGCGGCTCGCAACTTCGGCGGCGATGCGCTTAAGAAAACCCGTGATGCGGCCATGTATCTTATCAAGGCTCGTTATGCAGTGGATAAAGTTCAGAAATCATATTTCGCCGGCGGTTCAACTGGAGGTCGTGAGGCGCTAGCTTCAATTACCCGGTGGCCAGCCGACTGGGATGGGGCTATCGCATGGTATCCGGCTTGGAATGACGCCGCTGCGCTTCTTGGCGGCCACCGAATGAATCGCGCTCTCGCGAAGCCGGGAGCCTATCCAAACACGGCTAAACGCGAACTGGTCTATAAAGCCGCCATTGCAGCCTGCGACGGCTTGGATGGCGCCATGGACGGACTCATCAGCAACCAGTCGCGATGCAACGCCATCTTCGATCCGTCAACCGCCACATTCAATGGTAGACCAGTGCGCTGTGAAGGCGGAGCGGACACCGGAGATATGTGCTTGTCCGACGCCCAAATTACGGCATTAAAAACCATTAATACGGATACACGTTTCAACTTCTCGCTCGCAAGCGGTGAGACTCACTATCCTGGCTACAATGTTTGGGGCGCGGATCTTGGGATCACGACCAATCCCTCGCCGCTTCAGCCAACCGTTACCTTTCTCGCGCTCGGAACTTCACAGCCAGCCATGCCAATGCCGAGGACGGCGCCATACGTAAGCGTCTTGCTGGATCAATGGATTAAGTACTCCGTTACCCGGGATCCCAATTACGACTCCTTGTCTCTCGACCCCGAAAATCCCGGCCCTTGGGCAGGAAGGATTAGTGAACTCAGCACACTGCTTGACACAAGAGTCGATCTGAACGCATTTGCCGCCAAAGGCGGAAAACTGCTGTTGGCACATGGCTTGTCCGATGTACTGGTAAGCAGCCGTGCCACCGAGCAGTATTACCAGCGTCTCCAGAGCCAGATGGGACCGTCCGAAGTGAACAAGTTTGTTCGTTACTATGAGGTGCCGGGCTACGGACACGCTGCCAGCACGTCGTTCAACGCTTCTTGGGATTCGCTTTCTACACTGGAAAAATGGACGGAAAATAGCGCCACTCCCACAGCCGAAGTAGTAACCGATACTGCGGGAGTTCCAGGCCGTACACGACCACTGTGCGATTATCCGAAGTGGCCGAAGTATAGCGGCGCAGGAGATATCAACAGCGCTTCGTCATTTACATGTTCCAATTGACTTTGGGATAAAGAAGGAAGTCGTGAATGCCAGTTCGGCAAACACGACTTTACCTCGGCAGAGTCTAGATTTAGCGGCCCTAATAGAGATTAAAAATGATTAATCAGAAAGATATTGTCGTCGTAAGCGCTGTTCGAACAGCTATCGGCACCTTTGGCGGCTCACTCAAGGACTTCTCCGGTTCCGACCTCGCAGCGATCGTCGTAAAGGAGGCGTTCGTCCGCGCCGAAGTCGATCCGGTCTCCGCACAACAGATCGTGCTCGGCAACGTAATACAATGCGAACCGCGCGACTTGTATGTATCACGCGTGGCGGGCCTGAATGCGGGCATGACAAAGCAGTCTGCCGCGCTGACCCTGAACCGTCTGTGCGGTTCCGGCCTGCAAGCGATCATCACGGCAGCAAACGCCATTCAGCTGGGAGACGCAGATATCGCAATCGGCGGCGGCGTGGAAACCATGAGCCGCGCTCCATACGTAATGCAAAGCGCCCGGTGGGGAAATCGCATGGGTGATGCAAAGCTGCTGGACATGCTGCTGGGGGCCTTGAATGATCCCTTCGGTGCCGGACATATGGGTGTTACCGCCGAAAATGTTGCAGACCACTACAAAATTTCCCGCGAAGAGCAGGATGCGTTTGCTGCCGAGAGCCAGCGCAAAGCGGCAACTGCTATCGTTGCTGGCCATTTCAAGTCACAGATCGTTCCCGTCGAGATCAAGGGTCGGAACGGCGTTATAAGCTTTGACACTGACGAGCATTCGAAGCCTGGAACCACGGCGGATGCATTGGCCAAGCTTAAACCTGCATTCAGACGGGAAAACGGGACCGTCACAGCGGGAAATGCATCCGGATTGAACGACGGTGCTGCGGCTTGTCTCCTGATGAATGCGGAAGCCGCATCCCGCGCCAATGTAGCCCCAATGGCTCGCTTGGTGTCCTACGCGGTTGCCGGTGTGGAACCATCGATGATGGGTACCGGCCCCATACCTGCGGTTCAACTTGCCCTCAAGCGTGCCGGCCTCTCATTGGACCAGATGGACGTCATCGAGTCGAATGAGGCGTTTGCTGCACAAGCCTTGGGCGTGTGCCGTGGTCTGGAACTTGATCCGCTGAGAACGAACCCGAATGGCGGAGCGATCGCACTGGGGCATCCACTCGGCGCGAGCGGCACGATCATTACAGTCAAATGTTTGCATGAAATGATCCGCACCGGGAAACGCTACGGTCTCGTCACTATGTGCATTGGCGGCGGACAGGGTATTGCGGCGATTTTCGAGCGGTTATGAATCTCGCCGATTTAAGCAAAATGATGAGTTAGTCGGAAACCGGAATTTTAGAGCGAATGGCAAGCGCCCACGCACCAAAGATATCTGGCTTGGTGTGCCCGGGATCATGTTATTAGTCAAGATCGCCTTGGTTCGCCTGACTGTGACTGATAACCTGTCTGGAGCGCTTTGCCCAATAAGGTTTCCTAGAGCGGATTTCATCGTGGTGTACGAAGTGCCGTGTGGCGGGCCACACAAGCGACAAGCAACGCCGTCCTGCGCGTCAAGGCGGACCGAGGCGACAGTACACACGATGAAATCCGCTCTAAGCATCACTCTAAAGTCAGGCTCCAAAGGCGAAGCGCGACATGAATCTCGAGGGCACGATTGGGGCTGCTCCAATGCCCCAGAAGCTCGTCTACGTTTGCCAGCCGTTGTCGAACAGTATTGACATGAATTCCCAAACTGGCTGCCGTCGACTTGGCATTTTGATTATTGTCTAAGTAATTAAGTAAGGTGCCTGCGACTCGGGTGCCGCGCTTGAGGTCATGCGTAATTATTGGGCCAACGCTCGCGTTAATAAATGATTTCAAACTTTCCTGATCATGCGACTCGAAGAGCACCGAATACAGGGCCATTTCACTTTGGTCGACGATCTGGCCTTTGACTCCGATTCGGTGAAGGACCGATAGGCCCCGGCGTAACGACAGATACAATGCGGGCACCGCCTCTATTACCTGGATGGGCTTGGAAAGAATGCCACGGTATTCACCGCTGAATTCGTGCTTGGCTATTGCGTTGAATTCCTTGAGAGTCATCTGCGCTTTCGCGGTGGGACATATGATTGCCAAGATGTCGTCCATCTCATCGAGGACTAGTTCAGACAGCCGAGACCCGGCGCGTAGGCGACGGGCAACGGATTCCGGCTTGGGATGCTCTGTGTCGATGACGATCAGCGAGAAAGGTTGAGAGAGATCTATCCCAAGACGTTTGGCGCGCTCCAGTATTGATGCCCGTTCCTCCCGATGGGCTGTGGCGAGCGACCGCAGCAGAGCCGAGGCATCCCGGTGCTTGTTTGCCTCCATGCGCTCTTGAGACAGAAGCACAATAGCCATGACGGTGGCGCTCCGCTCAAGAGTCCGGACCGATATCTCATCCAAGTCGTCGTGGCGAAACAGCAGCACCGCGCCGAGTACATCATTGCCCCCTATCACGGCGGCGACCCTGCATATTTCGCCCCCATTCTCATAAGCGACAACGGATCGTCCCCCTTGTCTGCTGGCTCGTATGGCTTGCGTAATAGTCGTGTTGGGAGCGCCATGTGGTTCATAGGCCTCTGCCGCCGTGCCGTTGTATTCAGGCGAGGTCGCCCGGCTGATGACATGAAAAGCCTCGTCCAGCACGAGGATACTGCCTCTTAGCAAATGAGCGACCGTATTCGTGAGCGTGTCAAGCGATGCACCTTTTGCCAGCAACGATGTGAGCTGTTCGTGCGCCGCTGCCGCTCTCTGGACATCTCGTGCATGACGCTCGAGTTCCGCACGAGCGTGGTCCGCCTTCTCAAGCGCTATCTTGACTTGTTCAAAAGCTTTTGCATTGTTGATTGCCACGGCAGCGTGCGTTGCCAATGTACTAAGAATGGCGATATTTAATGCGGTATGCGAGCGCTGATACCGGTCAGCGACAAATAAAAGGCCGATGACATTGTCATCGAACAGCAAGGGTACACCGGCCATTGCGGCAACCCCTTCATTTCGAAACGTGTTATCCAGCACGGGATCATGGGGAAAGCGGTTGTCCAGCAAATAGTTTGGCGTATAGAACGGCAGGCGCGTTGACATCACCATGCCCGCGATCCCCTGTGTTTTATTCGCCGTCATCTTCGTCGTGTTGATAGATATCGCACCGTCGGTGACCAGAGCGCGAAATTCCTCGGCTTCGACATCGTACACAGTGAGCCAGGCCAAATGCGATCCCAAGAGGTTTCTTGCGCGCGTGACGATCGCATTCAGCAAGCTTGTCAGGTCAAGCCGGCCGGATAGATCTTTTGCAGAATCGACTGTGGCGAGTAGGCCTTGCTCACTGAGCTGATGCAGTTCCAATTGATGCTTTATCGCCATTGCCGTTTTTATAGCCTCGATAGCGCTGGATCTGCCGAGTGTATCGTTCGGAAGCTGTTCTATCACCGCAAGCCGCGCATTGAATTCCTCGATGGGCGCGTCCCGTTGAAGCATGCGGATGAGATCGAAGGCAACTTCTTCAGTTTCATGGCGCATAGTCATAGCAATTCTGCAATTCAAATGTTTCCACATTAACGCAAGAGGCTCTTGCGTCGACAACAACGGATCGGCTGACCCCCTGGCTGATGACTTTACGTTATTGCACTGACAGCCACGATGTCGATTATAGACATAATAAGGGGCGAAAGATGTTCAGTTCCACATAGCTTGCCAAGCTCAGGTTTGCGAAACTGGCAGCTGTTGAACGGCATGAAAATTATTATAAAGAGGAAGACTGCATAAGACAGATCGACACCTGTTGCGATGTTCAACGTCGCTGGTGTACTCGACGCCGAAGGATATAAGAGCAGACCGGCAAGCTGGTCATACGTTGACTTCCTCCTTGATCTTTATCTATCTGCCTCCTTTCGGTGTGGCAGGAATGGGTCACGCATTACTGGCATGGACGTTGTCAAGCCGGCAGTCATTAAAATTTTTCAAACCGTTAAATACAGCCCCATCGAACAGGGTGCGAATGTCATCAAGGAGCTAATGCAATGAAAAGGTATTTGGAGGGCAGGGTAGCGATCGTTACAGGGGCCGGCAGTGGATTAGGACGAGCGCATGCATTTGCTCTCGCAAAGCATGGTGCCAAAGTGGTCGTCAATGACATCAACGGTCGGCATCAAGGTTCTCCCGGGCGTGACGTTGCGGATCAAATCGTCAGAGACGGTGGTGCCGCGATCGCCGACGGCGGAGACGTCAGGAACATGGAACAGATGGAGGCCATGGTTGCGCGCGCCATTGGAGAATGGGGCCGCGTGGATATTCTGGTGAACAACGCAGGGATCTTGCGTGACAAGAGTTTCTCGAAAATGTCCCTTGAGGATTTTCGCCTGGTGATTGATGTCCACCTGATGGGGGCGGTGAACTGCACCAAAGCGGTGTGGGAGCACATGCGCGCTCAACAATATGGGCGCATCGTCATGACTTCGTCGTCGTCGGGACTATATGGGAATTTCGGGCAATCGAACTACAGCGCCGCAAAAATGGCAGTGGTCGGATTGATGCAAACTCTGTCGCTCGAAGGCGCAAAACATAACATTCGCGTCAACTGCCTGGCGCCCAGCGCCGCTACAGCGATGACCGAAGGCATTCTTCCGTCGGCGGACCTTGAAGGTCTTCGTCCTGATGCGGTAAGTCCCGGGGTGATTGCACTGGTCGGGGAAGATGCTCCGTCGCGGATGATTCTCTTGGCCGGAGCAGGAAGTTTTGAGGCAGCCAACATCACAATGACGCAGGGCATATATCTTGGGGGCACGGACGAGCCGGTGAAGCACATCGTCGAAAGGCTCGGAGAGATCAAGGACCGGCGGGATGAGATTGTGCCCGCGGCGGGCTGGGAGCAGTATCGACTGGAGCTCGCCAAGGCGGGACTCTTGCCATAGCGCTGGGCGTTCGAATGAGAATTTGCATGCGACAAATTCTCTGCCGATCAATATCGGGCATACCCGAATGTTGCAAACATTCGGAATGCCAATAAAACAGGTAGACGCATCTCCGTCTCAGGCGTCATATCTACGAGGTAGTGATCGCTGGTGAGAAACCTGTTGCCCTTGGCCGCAGGCACGCTGAATTGGCTCACATGCGGCGTCTATCGTCTGGCGGTCACACGGTACAGGCCTTCATCAAAAATGCGTCATGACGTTCGTGCTGGCTTGCCTGCTAAACAGTGGATTATGCACATTACGAATAGGTCGGCATGTACATCTGCACATAGCATTCTGATTTGACTTAACGGACACTATTCTCGTCAGGCCACGTCACGGGAAATGAACCCGGTGTGACGATGTTGCGGTGGCGTGATGGGAAGCCATACAGCAGCTTCGTCTATTCCGGTGCAGCACATGAAACATGAATGGCCATAACGGCCGCCAATTTTATTCCTTGCGATATGACTTCGGACATTACTCCAGAATACCCCAAGAGCCCGACGATGGGCCAGATGATGAATCAACCCATGCTGATATCTAGCATCATCCAGCATGCCGACCGCCATTTCGGGCGCAAGGAAATCGTTTCCCGCCGCGTCGAAGGCGATATACATCGTTACACCTATCGGGACTGCCACAAGCGCGCACGCCAAATGGCCAATGCGCTTGGAAACCTCGGAGTAGCGATGGGGGATCGGGTGGCCACCCTGGCCTGGAATGGCTACCGTCACCTGGAGCTTTATTACGCTATATCAGGAAGCGGCGCGGTAATTCATACAATCAACCCTCGATTGCATCCGGAGCAAATCGCATACATTGCCAACCATGCGGAAGATACCTATGTTTTCTTCGATTTGACTTTCCTGCACCTCGTGGAAACCCTTGCCGCGCAATGCAGATCCGTAAAGGGCTATATCGCCATGACGGAACGAAGCAACATGCCGGCCGTGTCAACGATTCCTAATTTAATGTGCTATGAGGACTTGATTGAGGCGAGCTCGGACCGTTACGAATGGCCGACGTTCGATGAAAATTCCGCGTCGACGTTGTGCTATACGTCAGGCACCACGGGTAATCCAAAGGGCGTCCTATACTCGCACCGCTCCACGATTTTGCATGCATATGCCTCGTCGATGCCCGATGCATTAAACATGTCAGGTCGCGAAGTGGTGCTGCCTGTAGTACCGATGTTTCATGTCAATGCCTGGGGCTTTCCTTACTCCGCGCCGCTCACAGGCGCAAAGCTGGTTCTGCCAGGGCCGGCGCTGGATGGCGGCTCGCTCTACGAGCTTATCGAACAAGAGGGAGTGACCTTTTCCGCGGGCGTGCCTACGGTCTGGCTTGGACTCCTTGAGCATGCAGGACGAGGGAAATTGACGTTTTCGAGCTTTCGCCGGATCGTGATCGGTGGAGCCGCCTGCCCGCCCGCAATGATGAAGACCTATCGTCAGCAGTACGGCGTTGAGCTAGTGCATACGTGGGGTATGACCGAGATGTCGCCGTTGGGAACGGTCTGCACGCTTCAGAGCCATCATCTCGTTCTGCCGCAGGACGAGCAACAGGCAATCCTGGAAAAGCAGGGTCACGTGGTATATGGCGTCGATATGAAGATCGTCGACGACGCGGGCAGTGAACTGCCCTGGGACGGTACTATCCGCGGCAATCTGTACGTTCGGGGGCCGTGGGTCGCCAAAAGCTATTTCAAGGCGGAAAACGGCGAAGTTTTGCAGGATGGATGGTTCCCGACTGGAGACGTTGCCACCATCGATCCGGAAGGCTATATGCAGATTACTGACCGTAGCAAGGATGTCATTAAGTCCGGCGGTGAGTGGATCGGTTCGATCGAACTCGAGAACGTTGCGTTGGCTCATCCCGCAGTTCGGCTAGCGGCCTGCATCGGTGTGTTCCACCCGAAATGGGATGAGCGTCCGCTGCTTGTCATCGTCAAGAAGCCTGGCGCCGACGTCAGCAAGGATGAGCTGATCAACTCCTACAAAGGAAGAGTCGCCAGTTGGTGGACACCAGATGATGTGGTGTTTGTAGACTCGCTGCCGGTCGGCGCAACCGGGAAAATTCTAAAGAATGAAATTCGCAACCAGCTGAGGGATTACAAGCTGCCTACAACCTAGTGATACAAGCCACTGCCAACTATTTCAACAAGGAGACTTACATGACATTCAAACTTCGCCCCGTGATGACGGCTCTTGCCATCGTATCCGCGTTTTCCGCATCGCCAACCGTGCATGCCGAGAATGTGAAAGTCGCATTTATCGATCCGCTTTCCGGTTCATTCGCTCCGGTCGGCCAGAACATCCTGAAGAGTTGGCAGTACATCGCTGATATGGCGAACAAGGAAAAATGGGCAGGCAACCATACCTTTGAAATCGTCGGCTTCGATAACAAAGGCAGTCCACAAGAATCGCTGACGGTCTTGAAGGCTGCAATTGACCAGGGTTATCGTTACATCATTCAGGGTAACGGCTCCGGGGTGGGCCTGGCAATCTTGGACGCGGTCAACAAACATAACGAACGCAACCCTGGCAAAGAAGTGGTCTATCTGAACTACGCCGCGGTGGATCCCGATCTCACGAATAGCAAATGCAGCTTCTGGCACTTCCGCTTCGACGCGAATTCCGACATGAAGATGGAAGCAATGACCTCTCTGATGGAGAAAGATCAGAACATCAAGAAGGCCTACATTATCGGCCAAAACTATGCATTCGGACATCAGGTTGCCAAGGCGGCTAAGGACTACTTGAAACGTAAGCGTGCGGATGTGCAGATCGTTGGCGATGACTTGCACCCGATCGGCCAGGTGAAGGATTTCGCTCCCTATGTCGCCAAGATCAAGGCATCCGGAGCGGATACCGTGATTACCGGCAATTGGGGTGCCGACCTTGCCCTATTGATCAAGGCGGCGAAGGAGGCGGGATTAACCGCCAATTTCTATACGTATTATGCTGGCACCACTGGCGTTCCCACCGCGATGGGTGCAGCGGGTGAAGGCCGCGTTAAAACCGTGTCGTACTGGAACCCCAATGGTCCAGGAGCAACGGGGCAGGCCATAGTGGAAGGCTTCAAGAAGAAGTACAACGATGACTACTCTGTCATGGCGACCTATACGGGTGTCGCCATGCTGTCAAAGGCGTTCAAGGACGCCAATTCGACCGACCCGCTCAAGGTCGCCCGAGCCATGGAAGGAATGAAGGTACAGAGCCTCAACGGTGAGGTCGAAATGCGCAAGAGCGATCACCAGTTGCAGCAACCTTTGTATATCACCACGTGGACCAAGGTGAACGGCAAGGACGTCAAGTACGACCAGGAAAACACCGGCTACGGCTGGAAAACCGACAGGAAAGTAGACACGTATATCGCGTCACAGCCATCATCTTGCCAGATGAAGCGTCCTGACTAAGGAATCACCTCCTGCTGCGTGCCACCGCCAGGTGGCACTTGGCACTTTCTGTTCAGTCAAGTACGCTAATAAAAATCCTTTCCTGTCAATTCATACCCATTCTAGGAGTTAGGCGTGGAGTTTACTTTAATTACCTTGCTTAACGGTCTGAGCTACGGGCTCCTGCTGTTCATGCTTTCATCCGGTCTGACGCTGATCTTCAGCATGATGGGTCTGAGCTACGGGCTCCTGCTGTTCATGCTTTCATCCGGTCTGACGCTGATCTTCAGCATGATGGGCGTGCTCAATTTTGCGCACGCCAGCTTTTACATGCTGGGTGCGTATTTCGCCTATGCGATCAGCATCAAGATCGGTTTCTGGCCAGCCCTGATCGTCGCGCCGCTGCTGGTYGGTGCGATTGGCGCCCTGGTCGAGCGCTATGGGTTGCGCTCGGTGCACAAGTACGGCCACATTCCCGAACTGCTGTTTACCTTCGGCCTGTCCTATGTGCTGGTCGAAGTGGTGCAACTGATCTGGGGCCGSGCCGCGGTGCCTTACCCGATTCCRCCKGAACTCGATGGCTCGCTGTTCACCCTGTACACCACCACCTTCCCGATGTAYCGCGGCTTCATGATGCTCATCGCCATCCTGATGCTGATCTCGATCTTCCTGGTGCTCACCAAAACCCGGATCGGCCTGGTCATCCAGGCYGCGCTCACSCATCCCGACATGGTGGAATCGCTCGGCCATAACGTGCCGCGCGTSTTCATGCTGGTGTTTGGCGGCGGCTGTGCGCTGGCCGGACTGGCCGGTGTCATCGGCGGCAATGCGTTCGTGACCGAACCCGGCATGGCGGCGACCGTCGGCAGCATCATCTTCGTRGTGGTGGTGGTGGGTGGCATGGGCTCGCTGGTGGGCGCCTTGCTCGCGTCACTGCTGATCGGCATCCTGCAAACCTTCGCGGTGGCACTSGACTATTCGTTTGCCACCTTGCTCTCCGGCCTGGGCACCAGGGTGACACCGGAAACCTTCGGTTTCCCGGTGCTGAACCTGACCATTTCCCAGGTCGCRCCGATCATGCCGTACCTGCTGCTGGTGCTGATCCTGATCTTCAGRCCGCGCGGTCTGATGGGKACACGGGAGGGCTAATGAACATGAATACCTTGACCATGAAAAAAACAATGACGTACAAGCCGCTCAACCTGRCGCGCTGGATCATYTGGGGCCTGTTTGCGGTGGCCCTGATCGTCGCGCCGCTGATCTTCRACAAGGGYGCGTCGCTGTCGATCCTGTCGCAGATCGGCACCCTGATGATCTTCGGCCTGTCCTACAACATGCTGCTGGGGCAGGGCGGCATGCTGTCGTTCGGCCATGCGGTCTATTCGGGCCTGGGCGCGTTCTTTGCGATCCATGCGATGAATCTGGCCACCGCCGGCAAGATGTGGATGCCTGTCAGCATGATCCCGCTGGTCGGCGGGCTGGCCGGCATGTTCTTCGGCATGCTGTTTGGCTATGTGACGACCAAGAAGTCCGGCACCACCTTCTCGATGATCACGCTCGGTATCGTCGAACTGGTGTTTGCCTGTTCGYTGATGTTCCCCGAGTTCTTCGGCGGGGAAGGCGGCATCTCGACCAACCGCGTGTACGGCGAGAAATTCCTCGGCATCAGCTACGGTCCGCAGATCCAGGTGTACTACCTGATCGCYGCCTGGCTGTTCATYGCCACCATCGGCATGTATGCGTTCACGCAGACGCCGCTGGGCCGCATCATCAACGCGGTGCGCGACAATCCGGAGCGGGTCGAATTCATCGGTTAYGACACCCAGTGGGCCCGTTACCTGACGCTGATCCTGTCGGGTTTCTTTGCYGGCATTTCGGGTGGCTTGTCGGCCATCAACTTTGAAATCGTGACTGCCGAAAACGTCAGTGCCTTRCGCTCGGGCGGCGTGCTGCTGTTCACCTTCATCGGGGGTGTCGGCTTCTTCTTCGGCCCGATGATCGGTGCCGTCATCGGCGTGTTCCTCACCGTCATGCTGTCGGACTTCACCAAGGCCTGGCAGCTTTACCTCGGCATCTTCTTCATCCTGATCGTGATGTACGCCCCGGGCGGTATCGCCGGCATCCTGATGCTCAACCTGCGGGTGGCCAAATTCGGCAAGTTCCGGCGGGTCTGGCCGCAGATGCTGGCCGTGTGCATTGCCGCACTGRTCGGCCTGGTCGGTGYCGTGATGGTGATCGAAATGCTGTACCACTACACGCTGGAATCGGTCAACGGCACGCARATGAARCTGTTTGGCACCATGGTCGATACGGCCGCGCCAATACCCTGGGCGATTGCGCTGGCGTTGGTGGCCATTGGCAGTGCTGGTTTTTGGAAAACGAAACAATCATTTACCCATGTGTGGGGCGAAGTGAATGGCGAAATTGAAGAACAGATCCGGAGGGCCACGGCATGAGCGCGTATTCCCTTGAACTGAAAGAYGTRCGCAAGAGCTTTGGCAAGTCGGAGATCATCCGCGGCGCCAATCTGGCGGTCCCCAAAGGCGAACGCTTCGCCATCATCGGCCCCAACGGCGCCGGCAAGTCGACGCTGTTCAACCTGATCTCGGGGCGTTTCCCGGTCAGCTCGGGCGACATCCTGCTCAACGGCAAGAGCATCCTGGGGCTCAAGCCMTTCGAGATCAACCGCAGCGGCCTGTCGCGCAGCTTCCAGATCACCAACATCTTCCACCGCTTGTCGGTGTACGAAAACCTGCGTTGCGCGGTGCTCTGGTCGCTGGGGTACAAATACTCGTTCTGGCATCGCCTCAACGGCTTGAAGGATGCGCATGAACGTGCCGAAGCGGTCCTYGAGCAAATCGGCCTGCGGCGCCGKCGCGACACCTCGGCCGGTCTGCTGACCTATGCCGAGCAGCGTGCGCTGGAAATCGGCATCACGATCGCCGGCGGTGCGGAAGTRATCCTGCTCGATGAGCCGACCGCCGGCATGAGCCGCTCGGAATCGGACGCGGCGGTGGARCTGATCCGCAAGGTSACGGTGGGCAAGACSCTGCTGATGGTCGAGCATGACATGAGCGTGGTATTCGGCCTGGCCGACAAGATTGCGGTGGTGGTGTATGGCGAAGTGATCGCCTGCGACACGCCGCAGAATATTCGTGGCAATCAGAAAGTGCAGGAAGCCTATCTGGGCGGCCATGCACCGGCGGAGGYGGCATAAATGGCAGCATTACTGGAAATCAAGGACCTGCACGCATACTACGGCAAGAGCCATGTGCTGCACGGGGTCGACCTGAATGTGGGCGAAGGGGAAATCGTCAGCCTGCTGGGYCGCAACGGCGTGGGTCGTTCGACCACGGTCAAGTCGACCATGGGACATGTCGATGTGACYGGCTCGATCAAGTTCAGGGGGGAAGAGCTCACCGGSCTGAAGGCCTTCGAGATTGCCCACAAGGGCTTGGGGTATGTGCCGGAAAACCGCGATGTGTTTCCCACGCTGTCGGTCGAGCAAAACCTGATCCTGGGCGAGAAGAAGGGCAAGAAGTCGCGCTGGTCGCTGGACGACATGTACAAGATGTTYCCGCGGCTGAAGGAGMGSCAGCATACGCCGGCCGGGGTGCTGTCGGGCGGMGAGCAGCAGATGCTGACCTTGTGCCGCACGCTGATGGGCGACCCGGACCTGATCATGATCGACGAGCCGACCGAAGGGCTGGCGCCGAAGATTGTGGAACTGGTGGGGGCATTTCGGTATTGCTGGTCGAGCAGAAGCTGGCGATTGCGATGGAGATTTCGCAGCGCGTGTACGTGATGGGGCAYGGCTCGATTGTGTTCGAGGGCACGCCGGATGACCTGCGCGGCAATGCGGCTATTCGCAAGGAATGGCTGGAAGTCTGAAGCAAGAAGCACAGGAAAGGGTGGAGTTGTCCACCCTTTCTTTTTTGTCCTTTCCGTTTAATCCAGACAACGACGCGAGCACCTTTCATGCCCTTCATCGGACCTGATGTCACTCTGAACAACCCCGCCTATGTCCACGACAGTGCTCTGCTGTACGGAAAGGTCACTGTCGACAAGCACGCGTCGATCTGGATGAACGTCGTTGCCCGCGCCGAGCACAAGGAGATCGTGATTGGCGAATACACCAATATCCAGGACTTTGTAATGCTGCACATCGGTGACAAAACATCGACCGTCATCGGCAGCCATTGTTCTATCACGCACCACTGCACCATTCATGGCTGCACGATCGGTGACAATTGCCTCATCGGTATCAACACGACAATCATGGACGGCTGCGTGATCGGCGAAAACAGCATCGTTGCAGGACACAGCTTTCTGAAAGAAGGCACAGTCATTCCGCCCAATTCGATCGTGATGGGAACACCGGGCAAGGTGATACGCACGCAAAACAACTTCGTGCGTAACCGCCTGAATGCCTACATGTATTACCGTAACGCGCTCGCCTACGCGTCCGGCGATTATCGTGCCTGGTCAACGGAGTCCTTTCCACATGAAGTGGCCGAAGAGGTCCGCCGCCTGTCAGCACTGGTGGAAGCTGGCGAGGTCTAGAACAGATTTCATATGTTGGCGCGCATCCAGACTGCCGCAATCTAATAGAGCGGATTTCACCGTGTGTACTGTCGCCTCGGTCCGCCTTGACGCGCAGGACGGCGTTGCTTGTCGCTTGTGTGGCCCGCCACACGGCACTTCGCGCGCCTTGTCCTGCAACACCACGATGAAATCCGCTCTAGAAAATCCGGTCCAGTAAATTCGAATGTGAATAAAGTGTCTACGTAATACTACGCCTACCTCTGCGAACAAGCCTGCTCAATACTTCATTAAAAATAAAAGCTAACGACATGACGGCATGTATCCCTTTTTGGGATATCACCGCGCCATATTCTGGGGAGAAGACACAATGAAAAACCTGAGCAAGCGCCGGACATTCCTGCTGTACGCATTTTCCATCGCAGCCGCTGCCAGCGGTTCCCTCTATGCGCAAAACACCGATCCAATCAAGATCGGCGTATCCGGTCCGTTCAGTGGCGGATCGAGCCCCATGGGCGAGAGCATGCGCAACGGAATTCGTCTTGCTGTGGACGAAATCAATAACATCGGCGGTATCAACGGTCGCAAGATCGAACTGATCGAACGCGATGACGAAGCTAAAAATGAAGTAGGGGCGAAGATCGCCGATGAACTGACCAGGCAGAAAGTCGTGGCGACAATCGGTATTGTGAACACAGGTGTCGGACTTGCATCGATTGATGCATACCAGAAGGCGAAGATACCGCTAATGATCGCCGTGTCGACAGGCACTTCGCTGACCAGAAAATATGCACCGCCATTAGCGTCAGAGAATTATATTTTCCGGGTTGCGCCCACACTTGATCTGGAAGCGAAGGTCCTCGTCGCCGATGTCAAGCGCAAAGGCTTTGATAGCCTCGCGATCCTCGCCGATGGCACCGCGTATGGTGAGGCGGGGCTCAAGGCATTTCAGGAGCAGGCAAAGCAGGCTGGGCTGGAAATTGTCGCTGAAGAGCGCTTCAAGATCGGTGACCAGGATATGAGTGCGCAGGTAAAACGCGCAAAGGCCGCCGGCGCGGAAGCCTTGATCGTATGGGGTATCGGCCCTGAACTGGCCGCCATCGCACGCAATAAGGATGCGGCCGGGTGGAAAGTGCCAATGCTCGGCAGTTGGACCTTTTCAATGCGCAATTTTATTGACGGTTCTGGCAGAGCGGGCGAAGGTGCGCTGATGCCGCAAACGTTTATTCAAGACCTCGGTTCCAGCAGCAAAAATAGTTTCCTCCTTGCGTACAAGCGTGCGTTCAAGAACGACCGTATTCCTTCTCCGATGAGTGCTGCGCAGGGCTATGATGGCATGCATCTGCTGTATCTCGCGATCCGCCAGGCCAACTCGACCGAAGGACCGAAGATCGTGGCTGCGCTTGAGAACCTGAAGAGTCGTTACCAGGGCGTGATTACGAGCTACAACAAGCCATTCTCCAGAGAAGATCACGACGCAATCACACAGAATATGTTGATCATGGGGGTGGTTGCCTCCGGGCGCGTTGATTATGCGTATATGGATGACCAGAAGAAAGGTGCGCTACTGCGATTGAAGGCGCAATAAGCCTGTGTGGGCGTGAGCGTAAAAGTTCGTGCAAAACCGGTGAATGGCAGCAGCGACAGCGCTGCAACTCGCTTCACCGAACCGGGTCTACTGACGACCCGGTTTTTTTTCTTGAAAATAATACGGCCGTGCTTTTTTGCGGTATAGTTGTGGCGTCAAAAAATAAGAAAGTGGTTCCGAGCTTGGGAATAAGCTTGCGATTCATCGCTGCCGATGCTGTGAGTTAGCAGTGTGGTCGATGGATCGGCAATCTCGTAGACATCTAATTTAAAAAGGAAGAGATATGACTGCCGAATACAAGGTCAATGGCGCGGTTGCCGTCATTACGCTCAACAATCCCCCGGTAAACGGCCTCGGCCATTCAACCCGCAGCGCCATCGTCGACGGCATGAAGCAGGCCTTGAACGACGATGCTGTCAAGGCGATTGTGATCACCGGCGCCGGCAAGGCATTTTCGGGCGGCGCGGACATCAAGGAATTCAATTCCCCCAAGGCTCTTGCGGAACCCTCGCTGCACACCGTCATCAACGTCGTCGAAAGCTCGACCAAGCCGGTCGTCGCTGCCATCCACACCGTCTGCATGGGCGGCGGCCTTGAACTGGCCCTCGGCTGCAACTATCGCCTCGTGTCGCCTGGTGCGCAAATCGCGCTGCCGGAAGTCAAGCTCGGTATTCTCCCGGGTGCCGGCGGCACACAGCGTCTGCCGCGCGTACTCGGCCTCGAAATGGCCCTCAACATGATTGTCTCCGGCAACCCGGTTCCTTCTGACAAGCTGGCAAAGACCGGCCTGTTCAATGAACTGGTGCAAGGTGACCTGATGGAGGCCGCTATTGCGTTCGCCAACAAGGTTGCCGATGTGCGTCCGTTGCCGAAAGTACGTGATATCAAGATCGACTATCCGAATTACGAAGGCTTCCTGCAGTTCTCGCGCAATACCGTGCGCGCAATGGCGGGTCCGTTCCCGGCACCGCTCAAGTGCGTCGACGCTGTCGGCGCCGCTGTCACGATGAAGTTTGAAGACGGCTTGAAATATGAGCGCGAACTGTTCCTCGATCTGGTCCAGACGACCGAATCCAAAGCCCTGCGCCACGCCTTCTTCGGCGAGCGCGCGGCGAGCAAGGTACCTGACGTTCCGGAAGACACCGCGACCCGCCCAATCAAGTCGGCTGCGGTAATCGGCGCGGGCACCATGGGCGGCGGCATTGCAATGAACTTCGCCAATGCCGGCATCCCGGTCAAGATTCTGGAAATGAAACAGGAAGCGCTCGACAAGGGCCTCGCGACCATCCGCAAAAACTACGAGAACACGCTGAAGAAGGGCAAGCTGACTCAGGAAAAATTCGACCAGCGCGTCGGCCTGATCACCGGCACACTGTCCTATGATGAGATCGGCCAGGCGGACATCGTCGTCGAAGCGGTGTTTGAAGAAATCGGCGTCAAGGAACAGGTCTTCAAGAAGCTCGATGAAGTCATGAAGCCCGGCGCAATCCTCGCGTCCAACACATCGACACTCGACGTCAACAAGATCGCCAGCTTCACCAAGCGTCCGCAAGACGTGATCGGCCTGCACTTCTTCAGCCCGGCCAACGTCATGAAGCTGCTCGAAATCGTTCGTGGCGAAAAGACTGGCAAGGATGTGCTTGCCACATCGCTGCAACTGTCCAAGAAGATCAAGAAGACCGGCGTTGTTTCCGGCGTCTGCGATGGCTTCATTGGTAACCGCATGATCGAGCAGTACAGCCGCCAGGCAGGCTTCCTGCTGGAAGAGGGCGCACTGCCGGAGCAAGTCGACAAGGCCATCGAGAAGTTCGGTTTTGCGATGGGTCCGTTCCGCATGGGCGACCTCGCGGGCAACGACATCGGCTGGGCTATCCGCAAGCGCCGCTATGTCGAAAAACCGGAAGTTACTTACTCCAAGACGGCCGACCTGTTGTGCGAGATGGGCCGCTACGGTCAGAAGACCAGCGCAGGCTGGTACGACTACAAGCCGGGCGACCGCAAGCCATATCCATCGCAAGTCGTCAATGACATGATCGTCAAGCATTCGGCCGACCTCGGTATCGAGCGCCGCAAGATCAGCGACCAGGAAATCATTGAGCGCCTGGTGTACGCCCTGGTCAATGAAGCCGCCTACATCCTGGAAGAAGGCATCGCCCAGCGCGCGTCCGACATCGATATGGTTTATCTGACCGGCTACGGCTTCCCGCTATTCCGTGGTGGCCCGATGTTCTATGCCGACACGGTCGGCCTGCCAAACGTCGTGATGGCGATGGAGAAGTACGCAAAGGGCCGCCACGGCGAGGCCTGGAAGCCGGCACCACTGCTGGCGAGGCTTGCTGCGGAAGGTAAAACGTTTAACTGATGTCCTGATGTCCTGATGCGCTGACGTTAGCAGAATCGCTGGCCGAATTTATCGGTCAGTGAAGCATCAAGAGAAAAGCCCGGCCCGGCATGGTCCGGGCTTTTTGTTTTTTGGCTTTCTGCCCCCTGTTTGCGCGACCCGGGAAAAACAGCATCCAAATGGCACCTTGCTTGACGAATGTCAAAACACGTTAATTGTCGTAGAGCAACATTGACGACGGAGGGTCTCGTCCTTCCATAGTTATGGGATACCGGATGTATCTTGTTGCGTTTATAGTCGAAACGATGCGCAGGCCCGATGTTCCAGGCTTGTATCCTTGAGCGGAGGTCCGCGCAAGACGGTAATTGAAAGCAGTGTCATGGAAGATCCCCGCAAATCGACGATCCTGATCGTCGATGACGAAGTACGCAATCGCAGGCTTCTCGAAGTGTTTGTGCAAGCCGACGGTTACCAAACCCTTGTGGCTGGAAGCGGCGAAGCCGGATTGGCCATCGCCATCGAACATCAGCCGGATCTGGTCCTGCTGGACTTGATGATGCCGGAAATGGATGGATTTGAAGTTGCACGCGCGCTGAAAAGCAATGTGCGGACACAGGCTATTCCCGTATTGATCGTGTCCTCACTCGATGATCCCGCAGCACGCAACAGGATGCTTGCATCGGGTGCCGATAAGCTGATTGTCAAACCGATCGATCGCTGGCAACTCTCTCGTGGTATGGCAGATCTGATGAAGGGCAACAGCGGCGGATGAAGAAAAAGAACATCGCTAGCCTGGATCGCGCCAACCGTGTGCTGACCATGCTCAGCCGGATCAATCGCACGATCATCCGTGCCGAGTCCCCCGATACCCTGTACCGCGAGGCATGCCGGAGCGCCGTGGAATGCGGCATGTTTCGTTTTGCCTGGATCGGGATGGTGGATTCAGTCAGCGGCGATATTCGCCTCATGACTTCCCATGGCGATCCCTGTGGCGACGAAGCCAGTCTTGTGGCCAGTGGCGGCCTGGCGGATGTCGTCCGCCAGAGCGGCCGCCTGTGCATTTACAACGACCTCATGACGCTGCCAGACCACATGGGGCGTCTGGAGCTGTTCAACCGGGGCTTCCACGGGATGGCCGGTCTTCCGCTATCCGAAGACGGCAAGGCTATCGGCGTTTTCCTGCTCTATACGGACCAGACGGAATGCTTCGATGACACCGTGGTTGAGTTGATGCACGAGGTCGCTGACGATATTGGTTTTTCGCTTGGTCATATCTTGAATGACCAGCGCAGGCTGGCCGCCGAATCGAAGCTGTATTACCTCGCGTTCTACGACGCGCAAACCGGCATGCCCAACCGGGCACTACTCGATGAGCGTCTGCCGGTCCTTGCCCGACGCCTCGGTGACATGCTTGTTCTCGATATCCGCGTGCATCGCGTCGATAAGGTGACCGAGGCGTTCAGCCGCCCGATAGCGGAAGGCGTGTTGCGCTCGTTAGCCTCCAGGCTGGATGCCTTTCGCGGCAACGAAGGGTTCCTGGCGACGCTCGCACAGGATGAATTTGTTCTGGCCGTTCCGACCCCGGCTGGAGATGGCAGCATCGACATCCTTGCACAGGATATCTTGCATCTGGTGGAGGAGCCGCTGGCCTTCAGTGGCGGCGAGATCTTCCTGCATGCGTCGGTTGGCGTGGTGCGATATCCGGATCAGGAAACGGACCCGGCGCAGCTTTTACGGCGCGCGCGCGTCGCGGCGGACAGTACCGGCGCCGGCTACGGCTACCGCTTGTACAGTTCTGAGCTGGACCACGGGTCTGAGCAGCGCGTACAGATGGAGATCGAGCTGCACAAGGCACTCGAACGGGAAGAGTTCCGTTTGTATTATCAGCCGCAGCTCGACATCAATTCCGGGCACATGGTTGGCATGGAAGCGCTATTGCAGTGGCAGCATCCCGAGCGCGGCATGTTGTCGCCCGGCGTTTTCATCCCCTTGCTGGAAGAATGCGGCCTGATGCCCCAGGTCGGCGCATGGGTATTGCAAACGGCCTGCGCCCAAGCCAGGGAGTGGCAAGACAGTGGTCTGCCGTCAGTGCGAATGGCGGTGAATGTGTCGGCCTTGCAGTTCAGGATGGCGAACCTGACGTCCGTAGTGTGCTCGGCGTTGAAGTCGACCGGACTTGATGCCCGATGGCTGGAACTCGAACTGACCGAAAGCCTGATCCTGGAAAATGCCGAAGCCACGATAGGCGCGATGCATGAACTCAAGGCACTTGGCGTCACACTGTCACTGGATGACTTTGGCACCGGCTATTGCTCGCTCAGCTATTTACGTCGCTATCCAATGGACCGGCTCAAGATCGATCGTTCATTTGTCAATGACATGATCGAGCACGCAGGGAGCGCCGAGTTGGTCCGTGCGATACTTGCCATGGCCAAGGCATTACGGCTCCATACCATTGCGGAAGGAGTAGAGACCGAAGAGCAGTTACACTATCTGCTTGAGCAGGGTTGCGACGAGATGCAGGGTTATTTTTTCAGCAAGCCCGTTCCGCCGGAAGATGTGCGCGTCCTGCTGTCGAATAGCGCAGCCCTGCCAATGTCAAGAAAGTCGCCGTGCGATTGAAGGCATTAGGCATTAGTGCGACCGTCTGGACGTCAACGCTTGCCGCACCGTCGGCGGGCACCAATCAGGAAAACGATCAGTCAATAGCAAGGTGGGCGGGCAGGCAGTGAACTGACATTACATGAATACGACGGCATGCACGAAGAATTGACTGAGATACTCATCGCGGAAGACAGCCCCACACAGGCGGGGAAATTAAGATATTTGCTGGAGGGCAAAGGATATGTGGCGCGAGTGGCGGGCAATGGACGCCTCGCCCTTGAGGCAATCCGACAGCGCAAGCCCCATCTGGTGTTGTCCGATATTGTCATGCCTGAACTTGATGGCTACGGCTTGTGCCATGCGCTCAAGTCCGATCCGGCATTGCGTGATATCCCTGTCATTCTCGTGACCTCGCTGATCGATCCCGAAGATATCGTGCGCGGCCTGGAGTGTGGCGCCGACAACTTCATCCGCAAGCCGTATGCTGATGATTACCTGCTGGCCCGGATCGAACAGGTACTGATGAACCGCAGGCTGCGTCAGAACCACGAGGCAGGCGAGGGCATTGTCGTCTACCTGAATGGCGCACAACACCACATCACCGCAGAAAAGCAGCAGATCCTGGATTTGCTGGTGTCCACTTATGAACAAGCCGTACTGGTCAATGAACAGTTGCAGGCGCGTGAGCGCCAGGTCAATGAATTGAACGTACGCCTGGCACAACATGCCGCGCAACTCGAAGCCACCAACCGGGAAATCGCCCATCAGAACCTGCAACTGGAACAAGCGAGCCGCATGAAGTCGGAATTCCTCGCCAACATGTCGCATGAGTTACGCACGCCACTCAACGCGATCATTGGCTTTTCCGAGGCGCTGAAAACGGGGCTGCTGGGACCGCTCGAATCTGCCCAGGAGGAAGCTGTGGGTGATGTCTTTGACAGCGGGAAACACTTGCTCTCGCTGATCAATGACATTCTCGACCTGTCGAAAATCGAAGCTGGAAAAATGGAACTCGAACTGGAGCCGACCGATATCCAGCGATTGTTGCAAGGAACGATGGCGGTCTTCAGGGAAAAGGCGGCGATCGGGCAGATTCACTTGCGGCTCGAACTGGAAAACCTGGGGTGGACCATGCTCGATCAGCGCAAGACGCGGCAGATTGTCTTCAATCTTGTTTCGAATGCGGTCAAGTTCACTCCGGCCAGCGGCAGCGTTACGTTGCGCATGTGTCGCATGGAGCGCGAGCAGCTGGCGGGCCGGCGCCTTGTCGGCGACGAATCCACCATCGCGCCCGACGCGCGGCAATTCATTACGATTTGCGTGATCGACACTGGCATCGGCATCAGTGATGAAGATCTCGGCCGCTTGTTCCAGCCCTTCGTACAACTGGACAGCGGCATGGCCCGTAAATACGAAGGCACAGGGCTTGGACTTGCACTCGTCAAGCAACTAGTCGATTTGCACGGCGGGGCAATGACGGTTGCCAGTGTGCCCGAGCGCGGTTCAGAATTCATGGTGTGGATACCCTACCTTGAGGCAACCGCACCGGCGCTGCTGGCAACGAGCTGACGGCTTTTGGTATTGCGCGAACCTTATCTGCCGTTCTACCAATAGTTCTCGGTTACATACTGTCCCGGCGTCGCGCGGCGGTCCGGTCGCATGCCACGCTGGTGCAAAAGGGCGCGCATGTCGTCGATCATCTCCGGATTGCCGCACATCATGATTCGCGAGGTGTTCATAGAAAGTGGCACTCCCGCCGCCTTCTCCAGCCTACCGTCCTCGAGCAAGGTCGTGATTCGGCCTTGCAGATAAGGTGCATTTGCCGGAAGACTCGTTTCTCGTGTCACCGAACGCACCACGTGGAGCTGCGCCGAGGAGCCAAAAGCCGGTTCACGGCACAGGCGTTCAAGTTCTTCCGTATAAGCAAATTCATTGGCATGTCGCACGCAGTGTACGAGAACCAGATTGCGGAAATGCTGCCAGACATAGGGATCGCGCAGCATTGAGATATACGGGCCGACGCCTGTTCCGGTCGATAGCATCCACAGATCGCTGCCGTCTTTGAAACGGTCCGGGGTCATGAAGCCGTAACGCTGTTTTTCTAGGAGAATAGGGTCGCCCGTACGCAGGCTCTTCAGTCGCGTGGTGAACAAGCCATGGGCAACAATGATGCCGTAGAACTCCAGGGTCGCTGTTTCCGCAGGCGCCGAAACCATCGAAAAAGCGCGCCAGATAATCCCGTTGTCGTCACGCAGGCCAAGGCGTGCATACTGGCCTGCAACGAAGGAATAATTTTCAGGACGTGTGGTCGTAAACGTGAG
Source organism: Noviherbaspirillum sp. Root189 (assembly GCF_001428545.1). Taxonomy (GTDB): domain Bacteria; phylum Pseudomonadota; class Gammaproteobacteria; order Burkholderiales; family Burkholderiaceae_D; genus Noviherbaspirillum. The sequence goes on along the minus strand of NZ_LMHZ01000056.1, from coordinate 163,310 downwards.
CAGCCTATCGTTCCACCATTTCATCCCGGTGATCGATTCGGTCGTCGCTTTCGACGCAATGAGTTCTTCATTCAGCATTTGTATCTGGCGTGACAGGCAACGCACCATGAATATTTAAGATATATTGTACGTGAATCTTTATTCAAGGGCAGGCAATGGCAAAAATCGTCTTACTCGAAAAAATCCATCAAAGCGCAGTGGAACATCTTCAAGCGGAAGGCTTCACGGATATCGTCCAGATGCCCACCGCACTCAAGCCGGATGAACTCAAACGCGTCCTTGCCGACGTCGATATGGTTGGGATCCGTTCCGCTACCCACGTGTCGGCCGATACCTTGCAACAGTTACCGCGCCTGAAAGCAATTGGGTGCTTTTGCATCGGTACCAATCAGGTTGACCTGACGGCCGCTGCGGCGCAAGGTATTCCAGTATTTAACGCACCATTTTCCAATACCCGTTCGGTTGCCGAACTGGTCATTGCACAGGCGATTCTCTTGCTGCGTCGTATCCCTGAAAAAAATGCGAAGACCCATCGGGGCCAATGGGATAAAAGCGCACAGGGCGCCTATGAAGTACGGAACAAGGTGCTCGGCATCATCGGCTATGGCAACATCGGCGCCCAGGTCGGCATCCTCGCCGAAAGCGTCGGCATGCGGGTCAATTATTACGACGTGGAGAGCAAGCTGCCGCTGGGTAACGCTCGTCCCATGCCGACACTGGACGACTTGCTGGCAACGGCCGACATCGTCACTTTACATGTGCCAGGCGGCAGCACAACGGAAAACCTGATGACGGCGGAGCGCATTGGTCTGATGAAACCGACTGCGGTACTGATCAATGCGTCGCGCGGCGGTGTGGTCGATATCGATGGCCTGAATACGGCCTTGCGCGAAAAGCGACTGGCGGGCGCGGCGCTCGACGTATTTCCGGCAGAACCGAAAAATGAAAAGGAAGAGTTTATTTCTCCTTTACGCGGGCTGGACAATGTCATCCTGACGCCACATATCGGTGGCAGTACCGAAGAAGCCCAGGAAAACATTGGCCGGGAGGTGTCGGACAAGCTGGCGCGTTTCCTCAAGGCCGGCACGACGCGCTGGGCTGTTAATTTCCCGGAAATTCGCCATCTTGTAAAAGAAGCCAAGAGCCGCGTGCTTCATGTCCACAGGAATGAGCCTGGCGTCATCGCGCGCATGAACGCCGATTTTGCAGCGAGTGGAATGAACATCGTCGCGCAGCACCTGCAGACGCGCGGGCCGATTGGTTATGTAATGACGGACGTCGATGCGGTGATTCCCGCAGACTTGCTGCAGAAGTTGCGCAGCGAACCGGCGACGATTCGCTGTGAACTGATCTGAGGGTTCGCCGTTTGCAAAAACTGGTCGACAGCGCGGAGGGCAGCGGCTCAGGCCGTGGCCTTTTCTTTTTCCCGGCTGTGAAACTGAATGATCTGGCGTTTGCGCAGGCTGCCGTTGCCCTTGAGTATATCGGCGAGCGTCAATTCGCCGAGCACGCTCAGATAGGCCTGTGTCGCCTTGGCCAGTGCGCCTTGCAGCTGGCACGAAGGTGAGAGCACGCATTCGTTGGCTTCAGTGTCGAAGCATTCCACCATTTTGAAATCCGGCTCGGTCAGTTTCACGACGTCGCCGATATTGATGGCTGCGGGCTCTTTCCCCAGACGCAACCCGCCGCTACGGCCACGGGTCGTTTCAACCAGACCCGCAAGACCCAGTTGATGAACGATTTTCATCAGGTGGCTCTTGGAGATATCGTAGGCATCTGCAATGTCCTGAATGGTGACCACGCGATCACGATGCATGCCAAGATACATTAGCACACGCAGGGAATAGTCGGTGTAATCGGTAAGACGCATTGGAAAGGCCAATCGTGCAAAGCGGGATTGGCCCATTATATATGCGATGTTCTTCGCAGTAGAATCAGGCCCTTCCGGCGCTGTTCCACAACTGCCGAATTAGCGTCTTTCCTTAACGTCTTTCAGATGCGTCAGATGCGCTTGCTGGTGACGACCCGTGCTTCACCGCGATCGCCAATGGTATGCAGCGTGACCGGCCGACGCCAGATGCGCCCGATGTATTCGAGCACACGTTCCGCGCGCGCAAGATCGATACCGCGACCGTCGCTCTGGTGGTCATGCAGCAATTGCAGACTGCCGTCCACGTGCAGGTTGTTGGCCGCGATACGTGGGGCGCCGTAGTTGAATTTCGGCGACAGGATGGCCTCATGCACTGCGTGGACGTCGTTGTCCGCAATACGAATGTCGCCATCGTTACGGGCCTCGTAGACAAACAGCTCCAGCTTCTCAATCAGTTCCTTGGTCAGATAGTTACGTACGAAGCCGAAGTCATCTTCTTCTTTCATGATGCGGCGCGCATTGTCCAGTCCATGCTTTTCAATGATGTCTTCCCACATCGAAAAGCCGAGGTGATACGGATTGACCGCCAATGCCAGTTGCCGCTCCGCCGCATACGGGCGCACGACGTCGGAGTGCGCCTTGATCGCCGACAGGTAGAGGTCATGCGGGAGGAAGTCCGCTTCGCGCAACAGCCGCGCGTGCCAGTACGATGCCCAGCCTTCGTTCATGATCTGGCAGGCAAATACCGGGTAGAAATAAAACGACTCTTCCCGGACCGCGAGGAAAATGTCGCGCTCCCAGCCTTCCAGATCCGGCGCGTAGTTGGCGATGAACCACAGCAAGTCATATTCCGGTTGCGGGGGAATAGTGGCACGTTTGCCCGTCGCATGATGATCCGTCGGCGCCTTCTCGCCGGGCAAGCTGCGAAAACGCTTGAGGAAGGGATCTACGTCCGGTTGCGGTTCGGCCTTCTGTCCCGGGGCCGCGTAGAGTGGGCGATGAAGCTCGCGGTTAATGTCGATGTGCGGCTCCAGCGCAAGCGCCGCATCCAGCACCGCTTCGACGCGTTCCTGTCCGTGCTCCTGAATCGCCGTCTCGATCCGGTGCGCGCGGGCCGCGGCTTGTTCGAGGATGTGACCGCCCGCCATTTCCATGAACTTGGCGAACAGATGATTGTTCTTGGAAAAATCGGCATGCCCGAGCACGTGAGCGGTGACCAGTGTGTTTTCCGGCAGCGTATTGCCGTTGACCAGATACGCGCGACATGGGTCGCCGGGAAACATCACTTCAAAAATGCGCGAGTGGCCCATCCCTTGGCGGATCAACTGGTGGATGTAGCGCACGCCGAATGACCAGTGATGCATGCGTACGGGCAAGCCGTACACTGCAATTTCCATCATGAAATTATTCGGCACCAGTTCAAAGTCGACCGGATAATAATCCAGCCCAAGATCCCGTGCGAGCTGCTCGATCTGGCCTGAGTATTTCTTCAGCGCCTCGATGGTTTCAGGCGAGTTCGTCGTTGTGCACATGTATCCGCCTATCCTTATTCACTGTTACTGTTGCGCTTATTCCGATTCCTGTTGCACGAAGAATTTACGGATTGCTTTCCATACGTCTTCATGGCGAGTCAGGATGCTGCTGCCGATCGGTGCGCCGGTACGCTCGATTTCCCCGCAAAGCATTTTCATTTCCGTTTCGCTGGTTCGCGGCGAACCCGGTACCGTTTCGACATAACCGATGAAATTAAGCAACTTGCCCAGCTTCGCAAGATACTCGGTCGCCGCGGCCCGGTCTTCGGTGAAATTTTCGCCATCCGATGCGTAGAACATGTAGCCGTTATATTGCGACGGGTCGTATTCAGTCTCCACCATTTCATGGACCAACTTGAACGCTGTGGAAGCGCCGGTGCCACCGGTACCAGTCACATTGAAAAACTCGCTTTCCGAGAATTCCCACGCCTGCGTGGTATGAGCGACAAATCGCGTTTCTACCTTTGCATAACGACGCCGGATGCCCTGCAGCACGAAGAAGAAGAAGCTCTTCGCCAGTTTGCGTTCAGCGTCGGTCATGCTGGCCGAAACATCAAGCGCAAAAATCACGACGGCGTTGGTGGCCGGCTTGCGTCGGTGCACCAATTGCTTGAAGCGCAAGTCTTCATTGGTGAAGGCAACCGGATTTTCCTGCGTCGCGCGCCGCTTGACCGCTTCCTTGACGGTGCGCCGACGGTCAAGGCGGGCACGCGCGCCATGTTTGTCCCAGCCTTCACGGACATACTCATCGTCGGTCACGGCAGTGTTGCGCTTGGGCTGCAGATCGGGCAGTTGCAATTCTTCCCACAGCCAGTCGATGATGTCATCAACCTTGAACTCCAGCATCAGTTTGACTTCACCTTCATCATTCCCGCCCTCGCCATCTTCGTCACCCATGTCGGGTTGCGCTTGCCGCAGGATGTCGCCGGGCTTGCCCTGACCCTGGCCTGCGCTCGAATGGGTTTGCGAAGGAGATTCGTTGAGGCGGAACCGCGCATGTTCCAGCAGCTTCACCGGAACCTGCACGGTCCTTTCCTGGGAGCCGGTGATGACATCCGGCCCCGCTACCAGGTTGGGAAGGTTCTCCTTGACGGCCTCGCGCACTTTCTCATTGTGGCGGAGCCAGTCGCGCGAGCCCCTGGAGAACAGGTCATACCAGGGTGTTTCAGCAGAGATCGTGATGAGATCGCTCATAGTTGAACCTTAAGATGCGCAATGCGCATCATTCCTGCGCCATCAACGTGGTCACATAGTTCAGTGCCTCGCGTGCGCTGTGGCTGTCATACGCATACTCGTCGACAAGCCGTTTCTCCACCACGGAAATTTTCTGACGCACTTCTTCGTCAGGACGCGTGGTGGAACTGACAAGCCGCAATACATCACGGCGCTGTTCAAACAGGTACTGCTGGACCGCGTTATGCAACTGCGCATGACTGTCGAGCGTGAACTTCTCGCCACGCTTGTACGCGCCCATGGCTTTGCGGACCACCTCCTGGCGGAAGGACTGTTTGCCTGAATCGGAGATGTGGATCTTTTCTTCGACCGCGCGCAGGAAGCGTTCATCCGGTTTGCGTTCTTCGTTCGTGATCGGGTCCTTGATGTGGCGGTTGTCGAGCATCGCCTCCACTTCATCAAGGTACTTGTCGAGCAGATCCTGGGCTTCCTGTTCGAAGGAGACGAACAAGGCCTTGTGCACATCTTCCTTGACCCAGCGGTTATAGAAATCCTTGCGCGCCAGCACAAGATAATCAATCCATTTGCGCTTGCGCTTCGGGTCGATACGTGCATCGTTTTCAATCGAGTCCTTCAGTGCGAGCAGCACGTCCATCGTGGTCAGGCTCTTTGCGTTCGACTGGATGATGGCATTCGACAGCGCGTTGATGACAAAGCGCGGTGAAATACCTGCAAGGCCTTCATCGGGCATGCGTTGCTTGAGCTTCTCCGTTTCCGCATGTGCATAGCCCTCGACCTCTTCACTGGCGTAGAGACGCACTTTCTTGCTTAGTTCCAGTTCCTTGTCTTCGCCTTCATGCAGGCGAGTCAGGATTGCAAACACCGCGGCGGCGTGCAACACGTGCGGGTCGAGGTGCACTTCACGGAAGGCCGGTGCGGCGGACGAAATCAGTTTCTTGTAAATTCGCGCCTCATCCTTGTAATTCAGCGTATAGGGCACCTGGATAATAACCATGCGGTCAAGCAGGGCTTCATTCTCGCTCTCCTGCAAAAATTTGCGGAATTCTGCAAGGTTGGTGTGAGCGAGAATCGTTTCGTCCAGATAGATCAGCGGAAAGCGTGACACCTTGACGTTCTTTTCCTGTGTCAGCGTCAGCAGCAGGTAAAGGAATTCGCGCTTGACCTTCAGAATCTCGATCATCTCCAGCATGCCGCGGCTCGCTGCGTAGACAGCGCCGGACCACGACCATGCACGCGGGTCGCCTTCGTCGCCGTACTCGGCGACCTTGGACAAATCCACGGAGCCGACAAGGTCAGCGAGGTCCGCAGTCGTCGGATCGTGCGGCGCATAGGTGCCGATACCCACGCGTCCTGCCTCGGAAATGAAAATCCGCTCAACCGGCATGCGCAGGAAATCGCCATCGTAGTCGTTCTCGAGACGGGTACGGCAGTGCGGGCAGACTTCACCGCTGATTTCGACGCCATACGTCTCGCGGAAGCGTGCGCGCAAAGAATGGGGTACGAGGTGCAAAGGCGATTCATGCACCGGGCATCCCTGGATCCCGTATACCGCGCCCGCTTCCGTGCGGCTGTATTCTTCGAGCCCGCGTTTGAGAAGGATCACCAGCGTTGATTTGCCGCCCGATGGCGGACCCAGCAACAGCAGCAGGCGACGTCCGACTTCCGACCCCGCAGCAGCAGCCTTGAAGTAGTCGACGACACGTTCGATCGATTCGTCGACGCCGAACAGTTCCTGGTCAAACAACTTGCATCGGAAGTTGCCGGTTTCATCTTCGCCGCCCATCCAGCGAATCATGTCCCACATGTACTGGTGGGACGTACGCGCAGCACCACGTGGGTCTGCAGTCATTATGCGATCGAGGAAATCCGAGAGCGTCCCGGACCAATACACTGCACGATGGTCCTTGGTGAAGGCGACCAGACTTTTCAGAAGGTCCTCTTGCTGCTCGGTACGGTTGACATCACTTTGAGTGGTCATTGCATCTGCTCCCCGCAAGTTTGCCGTGTATTCAGGATGGACACACGAAATCGGTTTACGTTTCTGTCGCTCTCAAGTTAAGTATAGGGCGGGCTGAAAACATTAAATGATGAGACTCGTCAATGAATCCACATTGCCTCGCGTCTGTATTTGCTTGAGGTGCATGTGCACATCTACGTTAGTAGCAAGATGCATGCAAGCACATCAGCGGGAATGGCGGTGTGAAAATCGGAGTAGCACAAGCTGCATCGCCCGGTTCCGGCATTAAAAATGGCTGGATCGCTTGTTGATCGTTTCGGTCTTGCCTGCACGTTCTTTCAGTTCGCGATGGAAAAGATGCGCACGGTAAAATTTACATGCAGATCGGGACGAATGCGCATGGCCAAGCTTGCTATGGATCAACTGGCGTGTTGGGTAAGCGCGCATTGCAGCGCTAAAGAAGCGCGGTCTGCGCTGGCGCATAGATTGGTATAGGCGGATGTGTACATTGAATCCATTCGGAACTAAATAGAGGTTGACCCATGATGCCGGTGCTGTTTGCGTTGCCAGGCAACGAAGAGGCAGGCAAGCGTCTTGCCCGTGCAATTGGATGTGAAGTCGGACGGATCGAGAGCCGTCGCTTCCCCGATGGCGAGTCGTATATCCGCTTGCTGTCGGCAGTCGAGGGCCGGGATGTCGTGCTTGTCTGTACGCTGCACAAGCCTGATGAGAAACTCGTTCAGCTTTACCTTGCGGCAAATATTGCCCGCGAGCTTGGTGCACGCAGTGTCGGCCTGATCGCACCATATCTGGCCTATATGCGCCAGGATTCCAGGTTCAAATCTGGTGAAGGCCAAACTTCGTCCCATATTGCACGACTCATTTCTTCGTGCTGTGACTGGCTGGTAACGGTAGATCCACACCTCCACAGGCACAGCAGCCTATCGGAGATCTATTCCATTCCTACCCGTGTCGTGCAATCCGCATTATCAATCGCTGCCTGGATTAAGGCCAATATACCTGATCCGGTCATCATTGGTCCTGATGCGGAAAGCGAGCAATGGGCTGCGAAGGTTGCAGCCGCTGCCGGCTGTCAGCATGCCATCCTGCAAAAGACCCGCTATGGCGATCGCGAAGTGGAAGTGTCCGTACCCGACACCACGGGATGGGATGGTGCAACGCCTGTCGTGGTTGATGACATTGCCTCCAGCGGCAAGACCATGCTTGCCGCCGTGCTCCATCTGCGCAACACAAACCTGCCGGCACCGGTGTGTGTTGCGGTCCATGGGGTTTTTGCTGGCAGCGCTTGCCAGGAATTGACTGAGGCCGGTGTGGCACGGATCGTCAGCTGCAACACAATCGCACATGAGACCAACGAAATCGATGTTTCTGACGCGATTGCCATCGCAGCGGCCGAGATGCTGAATCGTACGGCTTTAGCCGCTTAAAGACTTTTGCCAAGGGTTCTGTTTGAAGATTGCGGAGCGGCAGTATCAGATACTGTACGCCGGCATTGGCTTTTCATGGTTCTCTTTTCTGGAAATGCAGTGCTTAGTGCGGCGCGACAGCCACATCTCTTCTGCATTCGCAGCATGTCATTGACATGGTCCGCCAATTTAGGTGGAATAAGGGTAACGATGAATAGCGGAAATCTTTGCCTTGGAACAGAGTTTGCATGGTGAGTAATGAAGGCATGGAAAAGTTGGCCCATGCCGAACGCTGCAACTTACTCGCTAGCAGATATTTTTAAAGGACAATGCCAATTGTAGTTTTTGCAGAGCTGACATACGACCATTCGACTATGCGGCCATGCGTCCCGGAGCCTCAGGAGTTTCAGACATGACGATTACACTCGCTCGCTCTCATCCGATCTATAGCATGAAGGAAGTTGAGTCTGCCCAGGAAAGGGCACGCGCATTGAAATCGCCAGAGCTTGAAGCGTTTTACGAAAATATGCTTGAACTTGGTGCAGAGCGTTTCGTGACCACGCCTTCCTCGACCAGTGCGCTGGAACCGCTTTACGAAGATTGCCCCAATTTCAGCGACGTGCTGGACGACCTGAAGCGTTATCTTGGGTTGTCGATTGCAGGCGGTGCAAGTTTTAACGTGATGCCGGTGCTGCTATTGGGTGATCCCGGTGTCGGCAAGACCCATTTTGGAAAAAAGCTCGCGGCCGTGCTCGGCACAGAATTCGAGTTCATCAGCATGAATGCATTGTCGGCCGGCTTTGTGATTACTGGCAGTTCATCGACCTGGAAAGGTGCAAAATGCGGCAAGGTCGCCGAGCGCCTGGTACGCGGCAAGTTCGCCAATCCTGTTGTCCTGCTTGATGAAGTTGAAAAGGCGACAGGCTCAACCCAGTCTGACCCCATGGCCGCCCTGTACCAGTTGCTTGAGCCTGAAACGTCGCGCGCTTTCCATGATGAATTCATCGATGTCGACCTGGACGCCAGCCAGGTATTCTGGGTGCTGACTGCCAACAGTATCGATGGCATACCGGAAGCGCTGCTGTCGCGCATGGCCGTGTACGAAGTGCCGTCGCCAACGCCTGATCAGGCTGCAGGTATTGCACAGCGTGTATATGTAGGCCTGCTGCGTGAGCTGCGGCTTAAGCATGTCGATGAGGAATTGTCGGATAACGTGCTCGACAAGTTATCTGAAGTCTCTCCAAGAGAAATGCGCAAGGCGCTGCTCGATGGCCTCGGCTATGCCGTTGCTGCCGGGCGCACCGCTCTGACCCCGGAAGATGTTCGACTCAAGGCGGAAACGGGCAAGCGCCGGATCGGGTTCTGACGGCAAAGGCAACCGCGACCTGCAGACCTTCTGCGTTCACTACTTTAGTGCGCCATCGTGCGCCGCGTCGCAGCGGCAGGCGGCTCTTTCCATTACTATGTTTTTTGACGGTGCTCAATATCGCGCCTTTCTTTGTGCAACATCACTGCACAGGCACTCTCAATACAACATCAACATAAGGAGCGTCATGGATAAATTGCTTGGCGGATTCATGCTGGCGATAGTGGCTTTTCTGACTGTCGGCTGTGATAAGCAAGGAAAGCCGATCCAGGAGTTTGGTTTGGATAAACTGGAAAAAGGAGTTTCGTCCGAATCGGACGTACGCATGGTGATGGGACAGCCGGAAACCGTGTGGGAAGACGACGACGGCGGACGTGAGCTGCAGTATCCCAAAGGCCCGGAAGGAGTGCGCACCTGGGAATTCATCATCGACAAGCATGGAAAACTCAAGGACTACCGGCAGCTGCTGACCGAGGAAACCTTTGGCCGCATCAAGACCGGTATGACAAAAGATACCGTGCGCCGTATGCTTGGCAAGCCACGCACGGTCCAGCAATATAAGCTGAAGAACGAAGAAGCATGGGACTGGCGCTATCTGACCGGCACCACTGAACGTTTCTTTAACGTGCATTTCGATATGACCACAGGCCGTGTCACTGGCACATCCAGTTCAGACGCATCCAATTATTGATCGCGCTAATTGGCCATTGCATTTTTACCGATGTTGACGAAACTGAAATAGTAGCGTGCGGTCGTATGGATAGCAGCTTGACGCAAGGTTTTCAGAAGACAAGCTGAATGAAAAATGCGCATCAGGTCTACGGCACGCACTGTCACGATCCCGAGCGTTCGTTCCAGTTTATATAATGGAGGTAACAATGAAGAAAACATCGATGGCAATGCTGATTTCCCTGCTGACTGTCACGGGCGTAGTATTTGCCCAGTCCCAGGCACCGTCGACAGAGATCCGTGAAAGCACTGATCCGGCCAAAGTCGCCGATGTCGAGCAGCGCGCCGCTGATATCCAGGCACGACAGCAGGCGTCGACATCCAGCCAGGATATGAGCTCGGGGTCGAGCGAATCGACCACGACCAAATCTCGTAGTGGGCGTGGCGGCAAAGGGCATGGCAAGATGCATTCCCGTTCCCAGTCACGCAGCGGCAGCAATACCGGCAATTCATCCGGTGCAGGCGCAGAGGTTTCAGGCAGCAAGTAAGCGCAGCTTTTAAGAGCGACATGAAAAGCCCGCTTGCGCGGGCTTTTCATTCGGCTGAGACAGATCGCGACACAACATCAATGGGTGCTGCCATGCGCCTTCGGCAGCCACGCCAGTATTTCTGGCCAGAGCTTACTATGCGCGCTTTCTCCCACGAGCGCACCGACATGAGCGAGCGCGACACCGGTATCTCCCTGATAGACATAGAAGCGCCTGTCGCTACTTGATGTCGCTTCTACAAAGCCGGTTACCGATATGGAAGGAATAATGCGGCTGCGTGGATCATACACGGCGTAGATCGGACAAACGACCGCAGCAGGAGCCAGTCGATGCCCGTCAATCTCCAGCGTGCCACACATAAACGCATCTCCGTGGTACAAACGTTCGATCACGTCCTGAAACAGTGCGGTTGACATCGGTGCTTCATCAAGCGTCCAGCGTTCGACCAGGAAGTGTGTGCGAAGGTCTTCGGACGAACCCATGCACGCCAGCAGATCCGCATAGCGCTCCGCGCCGAAGGTGGACGGAGCGGCAAGCATGCTGGCGAGGTTGAGGATCGTGCCAGGAACACGATCAAACTCTGCGGTCATCGTGTGAGCACGCGGTCCGGCGGCAAGAAGCGGGCCGAAGGCACCTGTGCAGCCGGCGAACTTGAGCGGTGCCTCGACAAGCACCAGACTGGCGACGCGCTCAGGGCGCATGGCCGCATAGATGGCAGCCAGGACGCCGCCAAGAGAATGACTGAGCAACGAGATGCAGGTGTCGTGATGTCGTGAATTTTCCCGTTCGATCGTATCGACGCACGCATCGAGCAAGCGATATCCATAGTGCTCCAGGCCAAAGCCGGCTTCCGCCTTGCCCGGTTCAGTCCATTCGATGAGATAGACCTGCAACCCGTTGTTAAGCGCATCCCTTACCACGCTCCGTTCCGGTGCGAGATCCCAGATATACGCCTGTTTGATCGGTGCCGGGACAATCAACGCGATATCCCTGGATGTATGGTTGCCTGAAAAGCGCCGCAGGCGTAAACCAGGCATACTCAAAGCAACTTCAGACTCGGTTTCGTTTGGCACATAGCCAAGGTGCTCCATCGCAATACCGTGGCGTCTTCTTGCTTGGTCGAGAAGTTCAAAGTACCACTGGATACCAGCCGACATCTGCTGCATGTAAGCTCCTTCAATATGAGATAGGCATATTTCGCAGTCAGAATAATCGTTATATCGATCCCGATGCCAACGCATTACGTCACGGAGTTATATAAACTTTTCCGATGGCTAACGAATTTCTTATTGGTCATTACGCCGGCGAGATTGTTCCTTAACATGCGGCATTCCACCATGCTGTATATGCTGTATACCGCAAGGTAGTGAGCGTGATGGTCTATCATGTGCAAGCCATGGACAAGCAATGTCGATACAGACAAGGCCTTAAGCATCGTTGAGGCTTACGTTCAATGGACAGGTCAAGCTGTGGAACGAAGCGATGGGCGAATGGTCCTTACCTTATATAAATAAAAGTCGAAATCCAGCCTTTTTGGTACGAATATAACAGACGGTGTTGCACGCTTTTCTCGTAACCGCTGTGTCTTTGTTTTAGAGCAACATAAGGAGCGTAAATAGCCGACTATAATGCAAGCTCCAACGCAGGCGGAATTGCTTTACCCGTAGGTGTTGGCCGAACCTTGGCTGCAAGGCGGCGGCGCGATGCGCTAACTTCTCAGACGAGTTGCATGATCTTGTCTTCCTAACGCAATATATTTTTCGACCTTCCACTCTATCCAATGCGTGTATTGGTAATCGAAGACAATCAGGACCTGGCAAAACTGTTTTGCGACCTTCTTGAGGTCATGGGTTGCGTCACCAGTGTTGCTTTCAATGCGCGGACCGCACTTGAACTGGCACGCACTACCATGCCGGATCTGATTTTTTGCGACCTGCGTTTGCCAGGTGAAAAAAGCGGATTTGACGTCGCTTCGTCACTGCGCGCGGATGCTGCGTTCGAGCACATTCCCTTGATTGCGGTTACTGGTTTCGATGACGCTATCGAGCATCAGCGCGCACGCGATGCCGGTTTCGACCGAGTGTTTGAAAAGCCGGTGAAGTTTGCACAAATACAGGAAGTGCTCAATACCTATCGCAAAAGCTAGCAATGCGACGCAGCCCGCCATGTCGAGCCTTGCTGATGTCGTTGGTGACATGGTTGGTGACCGGCTTGATGGCGGGAACGGCGAACGCTGATGAAGCCGCATGGCGCGCCCTGGAAAGGGGACGCGCCATTGTCCTGCTGCGCCACGCAGTTACGGAAGCCGGCATCGGTGATCCTCCCGGATTTACGATCGGAAAATGTGAAACACAGCGCAATCTGTCTGAACAGGGACGTCGTGACGCCCTACGTATCGGCGAGGCGTTCAAAGTTCGCAAGATTCCGATTTCCGATGTCCTGAGCAGCCGCTGGTGCCGTTGCGTCGATACCGCGACTCTGGCATTCGGACGGGCAACGCCAGCGCCGATGTTGGACTCCATGTTCAATGAAGAAAGCAAGGCGCGTGTTCGCAAGGTAAATCTGGTGCGGGACGCCATCATGCAACGACAGCGCGCAGGGAAAACTTCAGGCAATCTGATCCTGGTCACCCATCAGCAGAATATTCTCGCCATCGCCGACGTGTCGCCCGCCTCCGGGGAAATGATTGTGACCGAGGCAGACGGCAAAGGAACTCTGCATGTCATTGGGCGCATCGGGCCCGACGAATACTGAAGGGCAGCGCTATCCCTGCCGAGTAGGCCGCATCAGTATCGCCTGCAAAGCACGAACAAGAACCACCGGCAAAAGCGAAGGCACTACGGTCAGGCAAGCACCCGTACCTGCGCCGGTCCGTCGACAATCTCGCCGACCACCTGTGCATCTTCAAAACCTTCCTTGCGGAACAGTGCCAATACCTCTTCGACGGATTCGGCGGTACAGGATACGAGCAGCCCGCCCGATGTCTGCGGATCGGTCAGCAGCGCTTGCTGTACCGGCGTCACCGCTTCCGACAACACGACATCATGGCCGTAGCCGGCCCAGTTTCGCCCTGACGCTCCTGTGATATAGCCTTTGGCAGCCAATTCTTCCACGTTGGGCAGCAATGGAACATCGGGCATATTGATACGAACCTCGACACCCGCACCGCGCGCCAATTCCAGTGCATGGCCGAGCAGGCCGAAACCGGTGACATCCGTCAGGGCGTGGACGCCGCTCAGACCCGATAGCGACTTGCCGGGTTTGTTGAGCTTGGTGGTGTTGGCGATCATGGCACGGTATCCGGCATCATCCAGTGCTTCTTTCTTCAGGGCCGCGGAGAGTATGCCGACGCCAAGCGGTTTGCCCAGCACAAGTTTGTCGCCCGCTTTCGCATCGGCGTTGCGCTTGATCTTCGACGGATGCACCAGGCCCATGACGACCAGACCGTAGATAGGTTCTACCGAATCGATCGTATGTCCGCCAGCGATCGGAATGCCTGCTTCAGCGCAAATCGATTCGCCGCCCTGGATAATGCGGCCGATCACGTCGACCGGCAATTGGTTGATCGGCATCGCGACCAGCGCCAGTGCCATGATGGGCGTACCGCCCATTGCATACACGTCGGAAATGGCATTGGTCGCGGCAATGCGCCCAAAGTCGTAAGGGTCGTCCACGATCGGCATGAAGAAATCGGTCGTTGCGATCAGCGCCTGTTCATCGTTCAGCTTGTAGACCGCCGCGTCGTCTGCGGTTTCGATGCCGACCATCAGTTCCTTCGGAACCGGGAAACCTGTTGATTTTTTGAGAATGTCCGCAAGCACGCCAGGGGCAATCTTGCAGCCGCAGCCGCCGCCATGCGAAAACGAAGTCAGCCTGATGTTGAGGTCAGCGGAGGTCACGGGAGCGTTAGAGGCTGGTGAGATCGCAGAGGCGGGGGCAGGTGCAGTGGAAGAAGTCATCGTCGTGTCAGCAGGTCGAAAGCGGTCGAGGGAAACCATTGGAGGGAATCCATTGGAAACCCGTAGCAACCAATGGAATCAATACTGCCAGGCCGTCATTGACCGGGCGAAGTTGGAGATTATCGCCGAACTGGCCGGCGTTTGCTGACTTCCCGTCCAAAGGCCTTACAATGGCGGGCTATGTACGATTTCAATTCTTATGACCTGATCATCGACGCGCGCAGTCCGCGTGAATTCGCCGACGATCATATTCCCGGCGCGGTCAACCTGCCGGTCGTCGACAATGCCGAGTTTGCCGAAGTCGGGACTCTGCATCGCACCGACCCTCTTGCCGCCTACCAGCTCGGCGCACGGTATTCCCTGCTCAATATTTCGCGCCATATCGAAACGCATATTTCGCATGTCGAGGCAAGGAGCCGCATTCTCGTCTATTGCTTCCGCGGCGGTAAGCGCAGCAAGGTCTGGCAGGACGTGCTGGAAACCATCGGCTATCGTGTCGAGCGGGTCAAGGGCGGCTGGAAAGCGTATCGTCGCTGGGTCAATGAACAACTGGTAACTGCTCCGGCAAACTTTCGCTACATTGTGGTTTCCGGCCCGACCGGTTGCGGCAAGACCCGGCTGTTGTCAGCTTTGCACGAAAGCGGCGCGCAAGTGCTTGATCTGGAAGGGCTCGCGTCCCATCGTGGCTCCATCATCGGAGCGGTGCCCGGCAAGCCGCAGCCAACCCAGAAACTGTTCGATAGCCGCTTGCTCGAACGCCTCTCACAATTTGATCCGTCACGCCCGGTATGGGTGGAATCCGAGAGCAAGAAAATAGGGCAGGTGCAGTTGCCTGAAGCCTTGCTCGTCAAGATGCGGGAAGGCCAGGTGCTTGCGGTCAATGCACCGATGGCGCAGCGCGTGCAATTGCTGCGAGAGGATTACCAGCATTTTGAAGAAGACCCGCAAGTCCTGATCGATCGCCTGCGTAATCTTCGGCCGCTGATCGGCGGTGAAGAGTTCGAAAAATGGGAAGCACTGGCTGCCGCCCGGCAAGTGCCTGAGTTGTTCGAGCGCCTGATGCGCTATCACTACGATCCCACTTATCGGCGTTCCATTTTGCGTAATTACCCGGGAATCGATTCATCGCCGCAGATTCCCTTGCAGGATTTGTCACCCGCAGGCTTACTGCCTGTCGCCAGAGAATTGCAGGAACGCTTTGAGCGGAATGTCGATTGAAGCGATGAGACATAAGGCTCACTTCTAACTTCTAATCACGTATCGCACCCGCAGGAAAGCAAAAAGCCCCGTCTGTCAGGACGGGGCTTTTTTACGCTACTGCTCTAAAAAGGTTCAGGCAGCCTTGCGCGGTGTTTCAGTCAATTCCGCCAGCAGGGAGAACACTTCATCTTTCGACAAGACATAGCGTTCCAGCAGGGTGCCGGTGAGGGCGCTGATCAGCTCCTTGTAGTCCTGCATCGCTTCGAGCGTGCGGGTGTACAGTTCATCTGCCTTGGCTTCCACCTGCTTCAGTGCTTCCTCCGGCGAGCCCTCACGCTTCAGCTGGCTGTAGTCCAGCTTCGAGCGGGAATACATGGACAGGCGATTCACCATCAGGTCGAGCATCCCGGTGACCTTCTGGATATCGTTCTGGCTCCCGGTCGAAATCCCGCGCGCGCCGTAGAACAATTCTTCCGCTGCAACGCCGCCGTAAAGCTGGATCACATCCTGTTCCATTTCTTCCAGCGTGCGCAAGGACACGTCGCTGGCCGATGACAGCACATAGCCAAGGGCGCCGATCTTCGATACGGATTCGGTGCTGATCTTCAGCAAATGCGATTTGGCCTTGATATCGTCCCATGCCAGACCCTGACGGACGTAGGGATCAATCTGCATGAAGAAGTGGCCGAGTTCATGCAATGCAACGCGCTCGCGTTCCTTGTCCTTTTCGGCGGTGGTCGCGCGGTCGGTCAGGCCGATGGATGCACGTTCGAAAGCGCGGAACAGCACATCGGTCGTGATCAGCGTCTTTTCCTGAATCGCGATCATGCTGGCACGATCGACAACGGTTTCTAACAGCGCCGGGCTGAGATTGGCGGTGATTTCGGCAACATAGTCGAGATTCAGGTTGCTCCAGTCTACGCATTCCACTTCCTTGCGCGACAGGAATACGTTCAGCAACTCACGGCGTTCTGACTTGTTCGGGAGGCGGAAATTGATCTTCACGGCGAAACGACGCAGCATCGCCTCGTCCATTTCGGAGTTTGCATCGTCGAAGTTGGAAGCAACCACCCAGATCACACCCGCGCCTTCATCACTCTTGATGCCATCCAGCAAGCCAAGCAGGGTATTGGCGGTGTCATCGTCCCAGCGCTTGTCGCCGCGTCCACGCGGCATGAACAAGCTTTGCGCCTCGTCGAGGAAGATGATGCAGCGGCCTTGGGCGGCAGCCTTTTTGTAGATGCCGTTCAGTGCCTTCGAGCCACCACCGACGAAGCCGGATTCAAGGCCGGAACCAGAAGCCTGAATCAGCGGGATGCCGAGTTTTTTTGCAAGATAGCCGGCCAGCTTGGTCTTACCCGTACCTGCCGGTCCGGTCAGCATGACATTGAAGGGCTTGTCGATATTGTGCGAGCGATACAACTCACGATTGACGATCATTTCTTCCAGGTGAGCTACTTCCTGCTTGATGTCTTCCATGCCGACCAGATCGTCCATGCTGCCTTTCAGGTTTTCCGGTTTGATCACGGAAGCGCTGTTGCCCATCATGCCCGGGATGCCTTTGCGCATACCGATAAAAAGAAAGGCGAGCAAAGCAATACCGATGGCATTGCGCGCAAGAAAGCCACCGGCTTCCGCCAGCGCACTGCGTTGGGCTTCTGCGTCCTGTAATACGGCACTGTTGGCATTGAGAAAGTCATCCTTCGCAATTGCATAAGGAATAGCATTCTTGAGCAACACTTCGCGTTCGAGGTTGGCATGTGAAGTACTTGGCACTTTTACCACGTGAATGTCGTCCGCGTCCTTGTATTTAAAGACGTAGCGTGGAAAGTCGGAAAGGGGCAGAGCCACCAGCAGATATTCAAGTCGATGCTTATTGGTCGCCAGCTTGGTGATTTCGGAAATGTCTTGCGACTGTACGACTGGGTTGGAGTGGGTTGTCAGTGGTTTGTATACCACGGCGGCCACAGTAAGGAAGGCGAGCAAAACGGACACCACGGCGACGACGTATCCGTTTTTGAACGACTCGTAAAGTTTGGAAATGCTTGGCATGCGTAATCCTATAGACGGTCATTATTGCGGTCTGGAGACAGTCAGGAGGTGCTGTTGGCCGCAACGTTTCTGGTAAGCAGTGATAGGACAGAGCAAGCGCATTTTGGTTGCCCCGGACAAAAATTAATTCACGATTTTTTTCCTATTATGCTCATAGGAGAAGACGACGTTGCAAGCCTTTTAACGATTATTTAAAAAGAAGTTGTCGGGGTGAATTACATGCGGCAATAGATTGACCATTCGCAATTGGATAATGCATTGCAGTGCTTTAATGAAGTATCCACACCGGTGATCGTAAGTGTCCAGAAGGAGGTCCAAATGGTTTCAGCAATCATTATGTTATTGGCGCTGCTGACCGCAGTTCTGGTCATCGGGGTTTTCGCGATGGCACTCATTGAACTGAATCAGATCGATGAAATTGCCTCGGGGAAGTCTGGCTATTGCGCGGGTAGTGATACGTTGCCTCTACAGGCTGGCTCAACTTCTCCGTCCCAGGTTTGAGCCGGAATAGTCGGCACACGAGGCACATGAGGCACACGAGTGTGTGCGGGGAAGCAAAGGAGCTCCTCTGTGTTGCCATACTTGCTGTATTAATAGTGAGACGCCTGTAACGTCTCCTTGAAAATTGCTTTATTAGATTTTCTGCAACATTCCACAAGGAAAACGATCCGCGGTGGTAACATTACCGTCCATGCGGAAACGTCTCATCCTTACCTATAAAACTCCGGTCGCTGATCCTGACCGCGCAGGAAATCCCGACATCATGCGGCGCCTTGCAGATCATGCACGCGTCGTGGTCTGGGAAGCGAAGCCTGATGGAACCTGCGTCTACATTGGTTCTACTGTAACAGGACGCATATCACACAATCCTGACTTATCGGAATGGTACGCCTGTGTCCATACGGAGGACCGCGCAAGGGTTGCCACCTTTATTGATGACGCCAGGCAATACGGTCGCGAATACCAGCTTGAATATCGCATCGTGCGTTCGGACGGGAGCATACGGTGGATCGCTGAAACTGCGGCGCCCAAGCTGGCCCCCAATGGCACGGTCGATCTGTTTGTCGGCACATTTGCCGATGTGACCGACAGTCATGAAACGCGGACCAAACTAATGCGCAGTGAAACGGAACACAGGCTGCTGACGGAAAACGCCTGTGACATGATTTCGCATTGCGATGCGAATAATGTTTATGTGTACGTTTCTCCTTCACACAAGGACACGCTCGGCTATGAGGCGCATGAGCTGATTGGCACGCCGTTATATGACTACATTCACCCTGACGATCTCAAGGCTGACGCGAGCGTCGTCCGGCCTCCCGGTACAAAGCGACGTGGGCTGGTCAATATCCGGTTTCGACATAAGGACGGGTCATGGGTCTGGCTCGGCGCGACGACGCGCACGTTGCGCGACCCGAATACCGGGGCCAAGCTGGGCATGGTGTCGGTGGCACGCGAAATCACGGTGCAGATAGAAGCAGAGCGCGAACTTGCACGACGCGAGGAACGATTCCGCAGCCTGATTTCCCTTTCCTCCGACTGGTACTGGGAAACCGATGCGGATCTGCGCTTCACCTTCTTTTCGGAAGGCATCTACAGCAAATTGCGAGTCCAGCCAGAACGGCTCCTTGGTTCCCGCTTCGAAGACCATGCACAGGACAAGCATGCGCAAGGATTGATGGTCTGCCTTGAAAGCATCCGCGCGCGGCGTCCTTTCCATGACGTGATTTTCCCGGCGGCATCCAGTGCCGACCCGGAGGTGGTGCGATTCCTGCGCATCTCTGGCGAGCCATTCAGCGAGAACGGCGAGTTCCGCGGTTATCGCGGCGTCAGTCGCGACGTCACGCGTGAAGTCCGTACCGCCAAGGCATTGGAGCGCCTCGCCACCCGCGACATTTTGACCGAGTTACCGAACCGCGCCTTGCTGCAGACACGCTTGCGTCAGCGACTCGAGAAACGTGAAAGCAATGTTTCTCATGCAGTGTTCTTTATCGATCTCGACGATTTCAAGGAAGTCAACGATTCCTTTGGCCACGCGGCGGGTGACGTCCTCCTCAAGGAAATCGCAGTACGACTGAGCCAGTGCGTACGTCCTGACGATACCGTGGCGCGGCTGGGTGGAGACGAGTTTGTCGTCGTGGCCGAGTGCCTTAATGGCAATGCGTCCGCGATCGGCCTTGCGGAAAAGCTGTGCAAGATGCTCGACCATCCGGTCATCATCGAAGGCCACGAAATCAAGGCCAGCGCATCGATCGGCATCAGCATGTATCCAGCGGATGGCGACAGTAGCGAGTCCCTGTTGCAAAGCGCGGATACCGCCTTGTATCGGGCCAAGGCGCTGGGCGGAAATACATTCTGCTTCTTCACACCCGAGATGGGGGAAGCCTCACGTTCGCGCATGGTGATGCAGGCAGCGCTGCGCCATGCGATTGCGCGCAACGAACTACAGGTGTACTACCAGCCGCGTGTACAGCTGAAGTCTTTTACCGTCACCGGCGTCGAAGCATTGCTGCGCTGGATGCATCCTGAACTGGGCGCGGTCTCGCCGAATGAATTCATTCCGCTGGCTGAAGAAATCGGACTGATCGATGAAATTGGCGACTGGGTTTTGCAGCAAGCCACACTGCAGGCGCAACAATGGAGTCTGCGCTTCGGCAAACCGTTGAAAGTTTCGGTGAACCTGTCGGCACGACAGATTCGCACCAAGAAGTTGCTGACCTCCGTAGAAAAGGCCTTGCAGGACAGCGGCCTGCCGGCGCATCAACTGGAACTGGAACTAACCGAATCAGCCCTGATGGAAGATGCGGACGTGGCGGCCGACCTGCTGACTGAACTCAAGGCCTTAGGCTTGCGACTGTCAGTCGACGATTTCGGCACTGGCTATTCTTCGCTGGCCTATCTCTGTCGTTTTCCCCTTGACAGCCTGAAGCTCGACCGTTCCTTTCTGATGCAGGTTCAGGCGCACGACACCAGTCGCTGGAAACTGGCGGAAGCTGTCATCAAACTTGCCCATACACTGGATTTGTCGGTCGTGGCCGAAGGCGTGGAAAGTGAAGAACATCTCGCCTTCTTGCGTACCACGTCCTGCGACGAAATCCAGGGTACCTGCATCAGCGAACCGCTGGGACAGGTGAAAGCTGAAGCCTTGCTTCAAGCTGTGTTCGCCAACGGTACGCTGTTGTCACCAGCGTCACCAGCGGCACCTGTGACTTCCGCAGTCCCCGCTGCACCCGGCTTGGCGCCGTAAATTCTTTCTCTCCATGCCGGATGGGCGAGGGCGGAAGTCCAGACACTGAAATGCAGACGCGATAGCGCGATCGGATCGTCGAGCAGGAGTCGGCGCTGCGCTGCGTCCAACACGGCAGGACCATCCTGCAGCGCTGCATCGGCCAGCGCTGTTCGATCTTCCCGCACTTGCGCGGGAAGATGCGGGTGTGGGCGCGAGCCCCGGCACACCACAGCATTTAGCAGGGGGTCGACAACCGCATCCACGAAGTCGGGTTTTTCGACGGCGTTTTTAGCGTAAGCAAAGGTTTCGGTCAACTCCACCGGCGGAGCGGTTTCCTCTGGAATCAGGAATAGCCCGGCATTGCGAAAACGGCGACCCAACGATACGCGACTTGAGAATACGGACATCGGGATGGAGACGGCGAGCGCACCGGCAATCGGCAATAGCCACCAGACAAACGACGGATTGAGGAAATACACACCAATTCCCCATGCCAGGCCGATCAGGGTGTGCAAGCCATGTTTGCGGAAAGCTTCTCCCCAAGTGGTTTCGGAATCTTCTCTGGGCGGCGATTTCCAGCGCATTTCCCAGCCAAGGAATGCCGCTGTGACGAATGCAGTATGGAACAGCATGCGAACCGGGGCCAGAAGCATCGAAAACACCAGTTCGATCAACATGCTGACGGTCACGCGGAATATGCCGCCAAACAGTTTTGCGCCGCGCAATATAATCAGCAGCACGCTGAGAATTTTCGGCAGGAATAATAAGGTCGCCGTCGCGCTGAACAGGGCCAGAGCCTCTTCGGGATGCCATTGCGGCCATATCGGAAATAGTTGCCGCGGTTTGACGAAGTACTGCGGTTCGACCAGGGTGTGTAACGCCAGCATGCCGGTCGACAACACCAGGAACAGGAACCACAAGGGCGCGGACAAGTAAGCCATGACGCCAGTCACAAAGACCGCCCGGTGTACCCGATGCATGCCGCGTGCAGTAAACAACCGGAAGTTCATCAGGTTGCCGTGGCACCAGCGGCGGTCACGCTTGAGTTCATCGAGAAGATTGGGCGGCATCTCTTCGTAACTACCTTCCAGATCGTAGGCAATCCAGACTCCCCAGCCGGCGCGTCGCATCAATGCCGCTTCAACAAAATCATGTGACAGGATTTCACCGGCAAGCGAACCGCGTCCGGGCAGTGGAGCGAGCGCACAATGCCGGATGAAAGGGGCAACCCGGATGATGGCGTTATGGCCCCAGTAATGAGATTCGCCCAGTTGCCAGTAATGCAGGCCAGCGGTAAACAGCGGGCCATAAACGCGCGTCGAAAATTGCTGGATGCGGGCATACAGGGTGTCGCGGCCGGCGGCTGTCGGAGCGGTCTGGATGATGCCCGCACCGGGATTGGCTTCCATCATTTTGACCAGATCGGTCAGGCACCGGCCACTCATCACGCTGTCGGCGTCGAGCACCAGCATGTAGCGATAATTTGCACCCCAACGCCTGCAGAAATCGTCGATATTGCCGCTCTTGCGCTTGACGCGACGACGGCGACGCCGATAGAAAATGCGCCCGAATCCATCAACAGCACGACATAGTTCCTTCCACGCATTGAGCTCGGCAACGCAGGTGTCGGGATCGTTGCTGTCGCTGAGAATAAAGAAGTCAAAACGATCAAGATCGCCGGTTCTCGCAACGGATTCATACGTCGCTCGCAATCCTGCAATCACGCGTGTCACTTCCTCGTTGGCGATGGGCATCACGATGGCGGTGCGCGCATCACGTGGAATCGGGACGTGGCCCATGCCGCGACGGGAAATGACAAAACGGTCCGTGCCGCGCAGCATGACCAGAAAGCCCGTCATGGCGGTCCAGAACCCGGCAGAGACCCAGCAGAACAAAATGGCGAACAGGGTCAGAGTGGCGATTTCGAGCTTGGTCGTTCCCTGGTAAGGAAGGACTTTGGTCATGAACCAGGTGGCGACAGCGGTCTGGCTCAGCATCAATACCAGCAACACGAGACGCCGTATATTGCCCAAGTGCTGCCACTGACCGTGCGGATCAGGCGCATCGATGACGTCTTCGCGCGGCGTCGACGGCATGGCGGCAGGCCAGGCTTTTCGCCCGGCCTCATCCACGCGCCGCTCGACCCAGTGCCGGCGCCGGCGAACGAGCGCGATCGCCCATCGCTTGAGGGGATTAAGTGGTGTCCACGGATGCGGCACCATCGACGTGCGCTTCAGCGGTGGTGCGAGTGGTCCTGACGGTATGGCTGACACGTCATGCTGCTCGCCTGGCGAGGCAGCATCAGTCACACCGGGCAAATCTGTGCCGGGAGCGGACGCAAGTGCAGCACGCGCAGGCACGGAACCAAGCGCCGGATTGCCGGGAGTCGGCGCGGAGCCGGCAAGGGCAGCATGCAACGCGGAAAATGCCTCTGCCTCATTGGCAGCGCCGGTAGCGTCAATGGCATCGGAAGCATTCTTGCGCACAGCGGGAAGTGCCCGCAGACGATCAAGATAGCGCTCGCACAAAGGCGAGCTGCTATAGACACGTTTTAATCGGGCGGAAGAATGTAGCTCCACGTCTCTGACAAGGTTGTGTTGTTGTTTCGAAGGAAACCGCGCAATTCCACGGGTTTCTTATCATCGTTGCGCTTGAAGCGGATGGCGGTTCGCCAGCCACCGGTCATATCATTGAAATACGTATTTGTTTCCAGCACCTTGGCGTTGCCATCGACCGTGATCGATGCTTCCGGCTTGGTGCCGTCCTCCAGCTTTTTCAGTGCCGGACCCTCAAAATCAATGAACAAAGCAATGCTGTCGTCCGGCTTCCTCAGGTAGCCGTGACCGCGCCGTGTTTGCGCCACCCAGGCAAGTGGCGGGCGCTTGTCGGCATCCTTCTGCCAGTACATCCGGTACGCAAGGTCAAGTGCCGCACCTGGTTTGGGCGGTACGTCCGGTACCCAATACGCGACGACGTTGTCATTGGTTTCGTCCGGCGTCGGAATCTGCACCAGTTCAACACGTCCCGGCCCCCAGTTGCCCCGCGGCTCTATCCATGCACTGGGACGACGTTGATAATGTGCTTCGAGGTCTTCGT
Organism: Noviherbaspirillum sp. Root189; assembly: GCF_001428545.1. Classification (GTDB taxonomy): domain Bacteria; phylum Pseudomonadota; class Gammaproteobacteria; order Burkholderiales; family Burkholderiaceae_D; genus Noviherbaspirillum. The sequence continues at coordinate 139,211 of NZ_LMHZ01000056.1, read as the reverse complement.
AGCTGGAAAATTCCCGATCTCGTTGCATTAATCCAAAGCCTTGCGGATTGTTAACCGCAAATGAAGTAATCAGCAGCCGTTTCGGGTTAACCAGCGGCCGCCAGATCCATTCACCGGTACCCGATTGCACAGACAGTCCGTCGGAGTCGTGCACTTCCGGACGGTGGTCATCTATGTTGGGACGGTGGTTCTCACCAAAGAAAAACATGCTGGTGAGTGGCGCGATGCCCAATTTGGAAACGTTTTCGCGCAGGAATAATTCGGCTTTCACGTCGACCACGGTATCTGTGCCGGGTTTGACGACGAACTGATAGGCGCCTGTGACCCGTCGAGAATCCAAAAGCGCATAAATCGTGAGCTGTTTCGCCTTCGGTTCCGGGCGCTCGACCCAGAATTCAACGAACTGGGGAAACTCTTCTCCGGAGGTCAACGCAGTGTCGATGGCCAGTCCGCGTGCCGACAAGCCGTATAACTGACCCTTGCCAATCGCCCGGAAATAGCTGGCGCCCAGAAAAACGAGCACTTCGTCCTTGTATTTATTGGTATTGATCGGATAGTGCACCCGAAAGCCGGCAAAACCGAGGTTGGTTAACTCCTTGGGATTGAGATCGTTCTTGCCGTAATTGAAGAGCATGGGGTCAAAGCGGATTTCGTGCACCGTCTTGTTGCTGATCTCATTGATCCGGACGGGACTCTCAAAAAACAAACCCTGATGGAAGAACGCCAGTTCGAACGGCAGTTTGGCACTGCGCCAGTGTGATTTTTCGGGATTGAAGCGGATATCGCGATACTGATCGTAAGTCAGGGTTTCCAGGCTTTTGGGCAGGTTCTTCGGCGGCTTGACATAGGAAGCCGCCGCCAGGGTTTTCGCTTTGGCGGCGACATCCGCAAAACCGAAGGCCAACGCGCCTTGCGCCGGTAGTGCAAAAACGGCAATTGCTGCCGTAGCGGCAAGAAGCCGGCGCGGCGCAGCAAGAGTATGAAACAGATTCAAAAGCATTGAGTGTGTGTTTACCAAGTACCGTAACGGCCACCATGTTGCCATTTCTACACATGAGGCTTTTGACAACGGGCAATGGGTGTCGATCTTCTTGACAGGCTTGCTGTACGAAGATGAAAAATTCAGTTGTGCTTATGCACAGGCCCAGCCGATCCCGCTAGCGCGGTCAGCCTGTTAAGGACGGAAAATGGAGAAGAAAATACAAACAGAAAAATGGAATGACCGGCGTTGCGCACGGCAATCTATCTGCTGGTTAATGGCTTAGGCTCGTTGAGCCGGTAGAGGTGCAAAAGCCTTTCACGCCAAGGACGATAACCTCCTGGAGCAGTCGAAAGGCTGTTGCATAAGAATCTGCTGATGATAAATAGTGATGGCCCTCAGTTGCCGATGAGTTGGCAATGGCTTAATCCTTGAGAGGTACGCGACGCGAGCGTCGAATCGCTGTTTTGCGTGCTTCCACGACTTCGCGCAACGCGGCAGCGAGCATTTCCTGCCGTCGCTGTTGTGAAACCATATGGGTCGTGACGCTGTAAGCGCGCACGGTGCGTTCCAGGTTGCGAAGGGCACGCAACTCTTCACTGTGTTGTTCGTCCAGCATCATGTTCAATCACTTTCCATAAAACCGATATATCACCCTAGACCGGCAAAGTTAAAAGTTGTTCCCTTGTAGCAAAAGTTCTCTGATGCATCACTGCGGCATCACTGCGGCATCACTGTGCGTGAGCAGACCGGGCGCGCGATCCGCACCATCGAGCGCCGTTCGGGAGGTTCTGCGCATTCATAAAATTTCGTCTATATTCTCCTCACCGCAACGCCATCCATTGGAGCAGAACAATGATCACATTGAATATCAACGGCCGCGACGTGCAAGTCGATGCTGATCCCACCACACCCATCTTGTGGGCGTTGCGAGATAACCTCAACATGACCGGTACCAAGTTCGGCTGTGGCGCCGCACTGTGCGGGGCTTGCACCGTGCATCTCAACGGCGAGGCAACCCGTTCCTGCGTGATGCCGATCTCGGCCGCTGTCGGACAAAAAATCACCACCATCGAAGCCATGGAAAACGACAAGGTCGGCAAGGCCGTTCAGGACGCCTGGGTCAAGCATGACGTTCCTCAATGCGGGTATTGCCAGAGCGGGCAGGTGATGAGTGCGACGGCCCTGCTCAGGGTCAAAACAAATCCGACCGATGCGGATATCGATGCCGCGATGAGCGGCAACATCTGCCGGTGCGGTACCTACCAACGCATTCGCGCCGCTATCAAAGACGCCTCTAAAACTCTCGCCTGAGGAAAATGCCATGCGCACCGAATGGATGAATACACAAGCTGCACCGGAACCCGCCACGCTCAATGGACAGGGCGGCATGTCGCGGCGCGGCTTCCTGAAGGCGACGGGTGCTGTCGGCGGCGGGCTGGTGCTCGGCTTTTTTGTGCCAGGCGCTGGTCGCGTCGCGCTGGCCCAGCCGGACAAGCCAGTCTCGGCGCCCAATGCTTTTTTGCGGATTGCTCCTGACAACACGGTGACGGTATCAATCAACCGGCTGGAATTTGGCCAGGGCGTGCATACCAGCCTGCCGATGCTGATTGCCGAAGAACTCGATGCGGACTGGACAGCCATGCAAGCCACGCTCGCACCAGCCGGCAGCGCCTATAAGGACCCGGCTTTCGGCATGCAGATGACAGGCGGCTCCAATTCGGTCAAGAACTCGTTTGTGCAGTACCGTGAAATTGGTGCTCGGGCGCGCGCCATGCTGGTGGCCGCAGCCGCGCAACAATGGCATGTCACCCCCGATCAATGCCGGACGGACAAGGGCATGGTGTACGGGCCGGGTGACCGCAAGGCTAGTTACGGCGAGCTCGCCGAATCGGCGATGAAGCTGCCTGTGCCGGGAAAAGTCAGCCTGAAGGATCCCAGGGACTTCCGGATCATCGGCAAACCGACGCCGCGTCTCGATGCCCGGGAAAAATCGAGCGGCAAACAGCAATTCGGTATCGACGCCAACGTTCCTGGCATGAAGGTCGCAGTCGTCGCACGGCCGCCGGTGTTCGGTGCAAGGATAGCTAAATTTGATGCGATGAAGGCGAGGGCGATCAAGGGCGTCGTCGATGTGCTCGAAGTACCGACTGATCGCGGCGGGACGGGGATCGCCGTGATCGCGGACGGCTACTGGCCGGCGAAGCAGGGACGCGAAGCGCTTGGGCTGGAGTGGGATACGTCCTCAGTCGAAAAGGTCAGCAGCGACAAGCAATTTGCCACCTATCGAGAGCTCGCGAAGAAACCCGGCATCGTCGCCAGGGATGCCGACATATCCAGACTGGCCAGAGCGCCAAAGAAAATCACGGCGGAATTCGAGTTTCCTTATCTTGCGCATGCGCCGATGGAGCCGTTGAACTGCGTGGTCGACCTCAAGGCCGACTCGTGCACGGTGTGGGCAGGGTCACAGTTCCAGACCGTCGACCAGGGTGCCATTGCGAAGACTGCGGGACTCAAACCCGAGCAGGTCACGCTCAATACCATGATGGCCGGCGGCGGTTTCGGGCGTCGCGCGGTGCCGACCTCGGACTACATTGTCGAAGCGGTCAATGTGGCCAAGGCTTATCACGCTACAGGTAAAGCAGGCCCGGTCAAGCTGATCTGGAGTCGCGAGGACGATATCAAGGGTGGTTACTATCGGCCAGCCCATGTCCATCGTGCCGAGATCGGGCTTGATGCGAAGGGCAATATCCTCGCCTGGAATCACACCATCGTCGGGCAATCCATTCTGACCGGGACACCGTTCGAACCCTTCATGGTCAAGAACGGTGTCGACGCTACCATGGTTGAAGGCATGGGAGAACCCTACGAGGTGCCGCTCAGGCTATCGGTTCACAATGCCAAGGCCAACGTGCCGGTGCTCTGGTGGCGTTCTGTCGGTTCTACCCATACCGCCTTCGTGATGGAAACCCTGATCGATGAAGCGGCACAGATTGCTAACGTGGACCCGGTCGCCTACCGCAAAAAGCTGATCGGAGACAAGCATCCGCGTCACCTGGCCGCGCTGGATCTTGCTGTCGTCCAGTCCGGCTATGGCAAGATAAGCTTGCCCAAGGGCAGAGCCTGGGGCGTGGCGCTGCACGAGTCATTCCAGAGCGTGGTTGCCTATGTAGTCGAAGCGTCGATTGAGAAGGGTGTGCCGAAGCTGCACAAGGTTACGGCAGCGGTCCACTGCAATCAGGCAGTCAACCCATTGTCGATCGAAGCGCAGGTCCAGGGCGCGGCGCTGATGGCCTTGGGCACGACCTTGCCAGGTGCGGCGATCACGCTTAAGGATGGCGTCGTCCAGCAACAGAATTTCAGCGACTATACGGTGGCCCGCATGCCCGACATGCCGCAGATCGCAGTGCATATCGTGCCGTCCGGCGATGCGCCGACAGGAATGGGGGAACCGGGGCTTCCACCGCTGGCGCCAGCCTTCGCCAATGCCGTCGCCAAACTGAGCGGCAAGCGCTTGCGCAAGCTGCCCTTTGAGTTGAACGCAGGTACCAAAACAGCCTAAGGCACGCATGGACAGCATCGACCTGGAAGTACTCAAAAGCTGCGATGACTGGCTCAAGGCCGGCCACCGCTGCGAGCTTGTCACCGTTATCCGCACCTGGGGTTCCAGCCCACGGCCGGAAGGCGCGATGCTGGCGATAAGGGATGACGGCATGGTCGTCGGCTCCGTTTCCGGCGGCTGCATCGAAGACGACCTGATCGAGCATGTCCGGCGCCACGGAATTGTTCGTGAACACCCGGAGATGGTGACCTATGGCATTACGGCAGAGGAAGCGCATCGATTCGGCTTGCCGTGTGGCGGGACCATACAACTGGCGATCGAACCGCTGTCGGTCCAAAGCCGGATTCCCGAATTGCTGGATCGCCTTGCCGCACAGCAGTTGGTCGCCCGTCGGCTGGATCTCCACACCGGTGCGGTGGTGTACAGCGAGGCGCGTCCCGCTATGACAATGCAAGTCTCGGACACCGTCCTGACGACCGTTCATGGACCGCGCTGGCGCCTGCTGATTATTGGGGCCGGCCAACTTTCCAGATTTCTTGCGCAGATCGCGGTCGGTATGGAGTATCAAGTTACAGTCTGTGATCCGCGGGAAGAATATCGACAAGGATGGTCGGTGCCGGGGGTAAGTTTGGTACACGATATGCCGGATGACGTCGTGATCTCCATGCGTCCGGACAGCCGGAGTGCGGTGGTTGCCTTGACCCACGATCCCAAACTGGATGATCTGGCCTTAATGGAAGCCCTGAAGTCAGACGCATTTTATGTCGGCGCCATCGGGTCACGCGCCAACAATGCCAAACGGAGAGAACGGCTTAAGCTGTTTGATCTCGACGATACCCAGCTTGCGCGCCTGCACGGTCCGATCGGCATCTACATCGGCAGCAAGACACCGGCCGAAATTGCCGTGTCCATCCTGGCTGAACTGACGGCGGCAAAAAACGGCATCGATCTTCCTCATGGTGTCCGGGTCGCTGAAGCCAAGTCGATACTGCAGACGCCGCCCGGCGCGGACGCCTGTACGATTCCGGGCCCGCATTAGCCACATTGACCACATAGACCGCATAGACCGCATAGGCTGTCTTGGCGGGAGCGGGCTTGAGATGGGGGACATGAAGCGTTTTGCGCTGAAGTGAATTAATTTCAAGCACCGTCCGCATGCCTGAATGTGGTTGCCTGGATTACACTTGCTCATCTCAGTGAGGAGTTGCCCCAATGCCTGTCATTACCACCATCGAAGACCTGCGCCGTCTCGCGCAAAAGCGCGTACCGCGAATGTTTTACGATTACGCCGATTCCGGGTCATGGACCGAATCGACTTATCGTGCCAATAGCTCGGATTTCGAACGCATCAAATTCCGCCAGCGCGTCGCGGTCAATATGGAAAACCGTACGCTGCGCACTACCATGGCCGGTCAGGAGGCGGCCATGCCTGTGGCGCTGGCGCCGACCGGACTGACCGGCATGCAACATGCGGACGGCGAGATCCTGGCGGCCAAGGCGGCCGAAAAATTCGGCGTGCCGTTCACGTTGTCGACGATGAGCATCTGCTCGATCGAAGACATCGCGGCCAATACCAGCAAGCCGTTCTGGTTCCAGCTTTACGTCATGCGCGACCGCGAATTCATCAAGCGCCTGATTGCTCGCGCCAAAGCCGCGAACTGCTCGGCGCTCGTGCTGACACTGGACCTGCAGGTGCTGGGCCAGCGGCACAAGGATCTGATCAACGGTTTGTCGGCACCGCCGCGGCTGACCATTCCAAACATCCTCAACATGGTGACCAAACCGCGGTGGTGCCTGGGCATGCTCGGCACCTCGCGTCGCTCGTTCGGCAACATCGTCGGCCACGCAAGCGATGTGTCGGACATGTCGTCTCTCTCATCGTGGACCGCGCAGCAGTTCGATCCGCGCCTGTCATGGGATGACGTGAAATGGATCAAGGACCAGTGGGGCGGCAAGCTCATCATCAAGGGCATCATGGATGAAGAAGACGCGCGCCTTGCCGCCGCGAGCGGCGCCGATGCACTGATCGTCTCCAATCACGGAGGGCGACAGCTGGATGGTGCGCCTTCATCAATCTGGGCATTGCCGCGTATCGTCGAGGCCGTTGGCGACAAGATCGAAGTCCACATGGACGGCGGCATCCGTTCGGGTCAGGATGTGATCAAGGCCCTTGCCCTTGGAGCAAAAGGTGTTTATATCGGCCGCGCATTCCTGTTCGGCCTTGGCGCCATGGGAGAAGAGGGTGTCGCTAAGTGCCTGGAGATCATTCAAAAGGAATTGGACCTGACCATGGCGTTTTGCGGACTCACTGATGTCCGCAAGGTCGACAAGGGCATCCTGCTTCCCGGGACCTATTAAGTCCCGTCAAAGCAATCAGGCGACCGGCGTACAGGAAGACCAACCAGGGTGTCACTTTAGATACCGGAACTATTGGCAGGCCGAGACTGACCAATGAAAACCGGGCACGGCTCCGCTTCTTGCGTGATGCCGGTCTCCCGGTTTCACCATGTCCCGAAAGGCGTTGCCATGCATGAATACATCATAAAAACCCCGGACGGCTATCTCTATCCCTTCGCTGGTGATTTATCGCTGACTGACGATGAAACCCAGGCGGGCCGATTTTCCAGTGTTGAAGAAGCCCGCGAAACGGCCGAGAGCCGTGGCTATTACGATGGCGGTTTCGAAATCATCCCCATCGATCTGCATGCCTCGAAACCCGCACAACATTGAAAAAGTGAAAAAGCTGAAGCCACCCATACTGCGCTCCCGAAACGCTTGCTTTTGCATGGCAAGAAGGCCGCGAAACAGGAAGAAATAAACAAATGTCCGTTTGCAAGGAATGTCTTGCGCTCGAAGGTGCGAATACCGCCACGTCGCCCCATGCCAATCTGTTGCTCCATTCTGAGGCGCCGATCAACTTTGGAGCGACGGCGACCGGACGGGTCGAATACTACGTATGCAATGCATGCGGTACGCAATGGGAACGCGAACGTGCGCGTAGCGAACCCGAAGCCACGTGGCAACATTCGCGTCGGACGCTTGCCTAGCTGTACATTGAAATTTCTTCAAGTGGAAGCGCAAGATTACCGCTGCCATTGCATCTGTATAAAAATCACCCAGCCGGTTCGAATGACAGGCTGGGTGATGCACTTGCCTTGCACTTGTCGACGCAGTGACTGCGGCAGTCTTATTGAGACTGAGTTGCCGGCTGGGCCGCTGGGGCGGCGGCAGGTTGCGCTGGCGGTGTAGCTGGCGCACCGGGTGCCGGCTGTGCATCAGCTGATGGTGGAGTCGCCGGTTGGGCTGCGGGAGTCGGTGTGCTCGTGCCGGCGGCCGAGGTGCCTGTTGTTCCGCTGCTGCCGCTGCTAGTCGCGGGTTTTGCTTGCGCCTGTTTTTTCGCTTGCGCGATTGCAAGATCCTGCGTTGCTTTCGCTTCATTCTGGCAAGCTTTTTTTGCGTCGCCAACCTGGTCGTCGCATTTTTCCTTCGCTACTTTATACTGCGCTTCAGCCTTTGCCTGTTCAAGCTCCAGACGGTTTTTCGGTGTGTCGCGCTCAGTCACTTTCGCTTGAGCCTCTGCAACCTTTTGCTGCCCGTCGGCTTCGGCCTTGCAGATATCCTTGGCGTTGTCTTTCATGCTGTTGCATTTTTCCATGGCGGCCTTGTGTTGTTGCTCTGCCTGGTCCTTCGGCGATTGTTGACCAGATGCGCCACTTGACGGCGCCTGTGCCTGCGCTGCGCCGGCAAAAACAAAGGCCAGTGTTGCCGTGATTGTAGTGAGTTTCATCGTCATGTCATTACTCCTGCGTTGCTGTTGGAAGTAAGATCCGAGTGCAAACACTGTGCCTATTTATCGGGCAACTCATACCGATGTCCTGAATCGACATCATTTTTTCCCGGCTTGCATAGCGGGAACGGAGATTGCAAAGAAAGTGCGTTAATGATTAGCGGTATTTTGAGCCGTCCTTAGCCGATGAGTCCCGGCAGCAATGGGGCAGTTACATGGACGTCCTTTTATAGCGTTGTTATAACGGATTCACAACGATTTACTGACCGCCTTACTTCCTACTTCGCCGGCCAAAATGAATTCATGAAAGTCCGCTCATATCTATTGCTGATGGCGCTCGCGACGCTGATTCCAGTCATTATTTTCTCGACTGTAGCCATTGGACAGCTGTTGGAGGCGGAACGTAGCGCTGCCCTGCGCGGCATGCGTGAAACCGTCAATGCCATCACGCTCGCCATTGATGCGGAATTATCGAGTGCCGAAGCCGCGCTGGCGGTACTGGCCCAATCAGAGGCGATTAAGTCCGGTGACTCCGACTCGGCATACTGGCAGGCTAAAGCTGTCGGTAAAGGGCGCGACGAGTGGACAGTTCTTACCGCGCTCAACGGTCAGCAGCTGATGAATACATTTTTTCCGCGCGGAGCGGCGCTACCGGTCTTGTCACCCCGCAGCATCGCACGTATCGAGAACGTTGCGCGGACCGGTGTGCCGCAGGTGTCCGATCTGGTCATCGTGACCGCTTCGATGGAGCATGCCATTGCAGTGGATTACCCAGTCAAGGTGGATGGACGTGTCCGTTATATTCTGACCAAGGCGTTCCGCGCAGATCACTTTGCCGGCGCTTTGCAGGAACGGAACCTGCCGGAGAGCTGGGTCATCGGCATCTTTGACCGCTCAGGCATCAGTATTGTCCGCAGGCCCGGCGCCGAACGGTTTGTCGGCCGCCCGGTGCGGCCCGAACTTTACAGCGCGTCCCGTGCCAATGCGAGCGGCGTGCTTCGGCACGAGACCCGTGACGGGGTGGACGTTTTTGATTCGTACACGCATTCGCGGAAGGCAGGATGGACCATTGCGGTCGGTGTGCCGGTGGCTGAGATCGAACTGGCTGCGCGTCGCGCGGTATGGCTATCGGTGTTGGGACTGGGGGCCGCCGTTCTCTGTGCGGCAACTGTCGCCGTAGTTTTTGCCCGCCGCCTGATCGGATCGATTGACGGCGCCGTCGATGCGGCGGATACGCTGGCAAAAGGGGAGGCGCCCCCGCCTTTGAAAACCTCCGTCGGAGAAGTCGATCAGTTGCACCTAGCGCTCAATAATGCCGGAACACTGATCCAGCGCGGCCAGCGCGAACGGGCCGAATTGCTGCTAAGGGAGCAACAGGCGCGTCGACTCGCGGAAGAGCAGAACAAGGCCAAAGACGAGTTTCTTGCCATGCTCGGTCATGAGCTGCGCAATCCTCTCAGCGCCATCACCTCCGCCATCGACGTCATCGAGGCGCCCGGCATGAAGCAGGCAACGGTGGAAAGAGCTCGATCCATCCTGCGTCAGCAAACCGAACACCTTGGCACGATTCTCAACGATTTGCTGGACCTGAGTCGTATCATGTCCGGAAAAATTTCACTGAATATTGCACCGATCGACCTGGGCCGAACGGTGCAGATGTGTATCGACACCTTGAAGACGACCGGACGAATGACCGGGCATCGCCTAGTTCTTGATTTGCATCCGATGCGGATAGCTGCCGACGCGACGCGTATCGAGCAGATCGTCAACAACTTGTTGATTAATGCGGTGAAGTACACACCTGAAGACGGGCTTATCGACGTCAGCGTGCGGCAGGAGGGCGAGTCTGCCGTGCTGACCGTCAAGGACACCGGCATCGGTATCTCCGCCGATTTGCTTCCACACATTTTTGATGTTTTCGTGCAAGGCTCCACCGCCATCGATCGTGCCCAGGGCGGACTGGGAATCGGGCTATCGCTGGTGCATCAGCTTGTGACCATGCATGGCGGCAGCGTGGCGGCGAGCAGCAAGGGTGCAGGGCAGGGCAGCAGCTTCACGGTCAGGCTCCCGGTTTCCGTTGCTGCGGCCACGTCCGGTACGACATCACCGAATGCCCTTCCTGCGGGCGTTTCGCGCCGTATTTTGCTCGTCGAGGATAACGAACAGGCTCGTTTGATGGTTGCATCCATGTTGGGCGCACATGGCCACATTGTGTATGAATCCGGCAATGGGCTCGATGGATTGAAAATCGCGGTAGAGGAACGACCGGACATCGCCATCGTCGATATCGGCTTGCCCGGCATGGATGGGTATCAGTTTGTCCGGAAAGTCCGAGACACACGCGGTATCGCCGGGATGCCCGTGATTGCGCTTACCGGATATGGACAGGAAACGGACCGGCAGCGCGCATTGCAAGCCGGCTTCAATTTGCATATGGTGAAGCCGGTCAACATTCCGAAATTGCTTGAGGAGATTGACCGCCTTATCGTTCACGACGATTCGGAAACCGTACGGACCTTATAAATTCACTAGAGCGGATTATTGCCACTACCCTTGTGCCCACTCTGCCCAAGCCACGGAAGCCGTGCGATCACTTCAGGCGGGATCTTTGCGGCATCAAGGATCGGGTCTTCCACCCATTCCACCAAACCCTCAACGCCCTCATCGGCCAGTAGTTGTATATCGCCCAGCCAGCCCTTGCACACATCGGCAACGAAGAGGGAAGAGTGGTCTTGAAGCCAAGGCTGAAAAAGCATAGACCCTTCACCCATATTGGTATCGCCGCGTAACAGCAGGTACTTTACATCGTCGATGCGATCTTGAAGAACAAATTCTGGCTCGGCCTGTAGATGCCCTTGGTCTTGCTCCAAGACGCTGACGACATCATGTCCGTAATTCTCCGGTTCGAATTTTCCGGACCAGACGTTATCATCAAGCGCAAAGGCTTCCTGAAACGCTTTGTCCGCTGCATCTTCCTCGTTGTCTGCTTCAACTTCAATGATGGTGGACTGGATGACAGGTCGACTGACAGCGACATAGTATTTTTTTCGGGCTGGCGACATAAGAGCTCCCTTGGGAAAGGCTTTATCAACCTTATACAGCATCCGATAGGGAAAAGATTTGTGATTAAGCATCTCATGCTGCGCGTTTGTTGAGGGAGCTCTATGACGGCTACGCTTTAACCACCGTGAAGTAGCGGTTTGGTACATGGCACCGTATGTGTATCTCATTGGCTGGCGAACGACGCATTCGGCTACCCAACATCCGACGTCATCCGGGTAACTTCAAATCGAATCTTACTGCCGCCATTCTCGTGACAACGGTCACTAGAATACCCGTCGATAAACTGAGCGTTTCAGGAAACGAAAGCCAGTCCAGCAACAGATAGACCCAGCAGCCAAGAAAGGCACAGGTCGCGTAAAGCTGTCCACGCCGAAAAACCATGGGGATTTCATTGCAGATGACATCCCGCAGCACGCCGCCAAAGATGCCGGTAATGACACCCATCATCACACAGACAAAAGGGGGCATCCCTGTGCGGATCGCCAGGGATGTGCCGAGAACACTGAACAAACCCAAGCCCAAGGCATCGGCTGTCACGAGAAGCTTTTCCGAGAAGGCAGAACGAAGATGACGCATGAAAGGAGTAATCACCAATGCAAGGATAAAGATCAACAAGGTGTATTCCTGATGCTCGACCCAAAACAGCGGGCGCCGATCGAGTAGCAGGTCTCGCAGCGTTCCTCCGCCAAAGGCGGTAATGAATGCGACTGTAAAAATGCCCACCAGATCCATGTCCTTTTGGCGTGCTTCGATGAACCCGGAGAAAGCAAAGGCAATGAGGCCCAGTACTTCGACTACCTGGATTAATGTATTAAAACCCTGCATATGAAAGTCACCACACATCAAATAGAGATAACGCGATATTGTCCTGCATAAATTGTGCGCGCGTTGCGCAATGCCAGGTCCAATACCAGGTCATATACGGCTGCGCCGGCGTATGGCAATATTGGCAAGTAAAGAAAAACCAAGTTTAAAGGTTGAATGAGAGAAGAGCGCATGGGCAGACAGGAGCCTGTGAAAAACGACTGATTCCAATATTCCAATTGGTTTTATATGTCTTATATTTACGGAACGAGACGGTGGACAAACTCACTCGCGTAACTTCAATGCGATCTGCAGCATCAGGTGCGAACGGAAATGCCGCCAGTCGAACGGTCGTGCTGGCAGGAGCAACCGGTCTGGTCGGCAAGGAAATTCTGCTTGGTCTGCTGGCAGATAACTCGGTCACGTCGGTCCATTCGCTAGGGCGCCGTCCATTGGACGTCCAACATCCCAAGCTGATCTCGCATGTGGTCGATTTCAAGGCACTGCCAAGGCTTCAGGCAATTGATGAAACGTATCTCGCGCTCGGCACCACGATCAAAATCGCCGGTAGCCAGGCAGCGTTCCGATCTGTCGATTTTGACGCCAATCTGGCGGTGGCGCGAGCAACGCTGGCAACAGGCTGCCGCCGTCTCGGTGTGGTAAGCGCAATGGGCGCGAATGCGCAATCGACTGTATTTTACAATCGAGTGAAGGGTGAACTTGAGCAGGCGCTGGCGACGCTTGACTTCGAAGCCCTTGTCATAGCGCGCCCGTCGCTTTTAACGGGCGACCGCAACGTATTGGGTCAGCCTAGTCGATCCGGCGAGACTATTGGAAAGTATGTCAGTGCGCTGCTACGACCGCTCATTCCTTCGAACTTTCGTGCAATCGCTGCCATTGACGTCGCGCGGGCCTTACTTGAACGCGTACCCGTAGCACAAGGCCGCGAGGTGCTGCTTTCCGGTTCGATGCAAAGCAAGGGATCCCACGCTGGAGAAGAACTACGGTAGCGGCTATGCGACGGCCGGTGTGCTGAAGTCAGGATCATTTCAATCTCACCGACTCTATTTTACATAACGCAAATTATGAGCGATTCCGGTGCTACCAAGAAACATTCTGTCAAGCAATTTCCCATGAACATGGGATGCCAAATAACAAGGCCGGGGTTACTGTAAACCCGGCCTTTTTGTTTCATTGGAGAAATGATGCGTTACCCGAATTTACGCTATGGGAATCCGCAGGAATTGGCCTACCATGCGCAATTTATTGCCTTACCAGATTTAGCAAAACGCCTGCGTCGATCTGAAAGGACCGTACATGATTGGATTTCAGGCAAAACGAAAATGCCCTGGTGGGTTCCTGAAATTATCCGCCTGCAAAAGATGGAACATGCCGAACGACTTCGACAAATGAACATGCAACCTCGGCTCGCCCGCTTAGGTTTGGTTACCGGCGACGTTATCCAGTTCACACCGCCAAATAAAAAGCCGCATACTGCCGAACCTGCCGCAAAAGACCCATTCCATAAAACGGCATAGCCTAATAAATCAGGGAGCTTTAAATGAGAAAATCTATCGCCATCACCATCACGGTCCTTGCCATTGCCGGATGCGCAACCAACGCAACCGTCATTCCTCAGACTGGCGGGATATACAAAACGATTTCCTACGGACAGACGCAACCTATAGCGCTCAATGACGCGCTTTCTGGCGCTGAGTCTCAATGCTCACGGCTAAAAAAGCGATACGAAGTCTCAGACCAGAAAGACGAAACTATCCCGCAGGTTCCAAACACCGTTCTTGGCGAAATGCTCAATAAATCCGGGTTGATTAACCCGCCAGTTGATTACCGCGTAACGCTGACATTCACATGCGTTTAATGAAAAAGGCCCGGATCATCACCGGGCCATTTTTATTTCTTCTTGGCGCTCTTGCGCTTTTTGAATTGTCCGTTCGCCTTGCGTGCTGGCGTTTTCGGTTTGCGCTTTTTCGGCGCTGCTTTTTTCTTCGTCATTTTTTGCCTTTCACGTCATTGATAGTTTCTAGTACCGTCACGCGCTTTTCCATTGCTACACCCCACTTGAAAATAGCCGCCGCCAGCGATAGCACGCCCGCCCCGTTCAGCAATTGCAGGGTTTCAGCAATGGACATAATTACGCTGCCTTTTCGCGCTTGATAATTGCGATTAGACCGCCGATAAGCTGGCCCCACGCCGTTGCGCTTTTCCCGCCCGTCATCACCAGTTCACCAATGGCCGGAACCATCAAACCGAGTCCCGCCCATGTACTTGCTTCGTTAATGCGATCCATGCTTCCCCCTAGTTTTTTGGCATGCCAGCGGCTAGCCATTTAATAAAATCGACCGCTGGCATGTACTCAGACGCAGCCCACACGTCGCCCTCTTTTCGCGCCTTTGCCGCCTTCTCTGCATCCGTAAGTGGAATGCCAAGAATTGAGCCAGCAGAAGTCACCGCGCCCTTTACAACACCGTCTGCCAGATCAATCGCCCCGCTGCCGATGTCTTGCCCAACATTCTTTGCGCCCCGCGTTACCACGTACAAGAGCACCGCCGCGCCGACGCCCGCCGCCGCAATGACCAATGTCCGCTGGTTTATCACGTTGTCAGATTCCCGTAGTTAGAACCGACGCTTACGCCGTCATACGTGCTGGAAATGACTTTGCCCTTCAGGTAATACGTACCATCGGGAGAAATCGCCGTGCCGTCCGAGAAATAGCGCCACCCGTATCCGTTTTGCCCCGGCAGAGCCGAGTTTGGAATTTCGGTTGCAAACGACGATGCCGCGCCCCGTCGCTTGAGCACCATATATGCCGCCACCGCAACACCTGCGAAAATCAAAATGTCTTTTGCGCTCATGCCACCGCCGTTGTAGTTTCACCGCCCGCCATTGCGTAAATTTGCCGCGCTTTGTCGATCGTCATTACAGGTTGACCGTAAGGCGATCCGGGCAAGCTGGCCCACTCTTTTGCAATCTTCTTGATTGCCACATCAAACCGGCCCGCCAGCACGTCAGGAAGCGCCCCACGCGCTGCGATGCGCCCTACTGCTGCCGCATCCTGCGACGCTGGCGAAAAATCGCTTAAACCCATCATCTTGCGGGTTTCATCCCACGTCGACGCCAGCATTTGATATGCGCCCGCCGCCGTGCTCTTGTAACCGCTTTTCGTTACCGTGATGCGTGGATGATCGTCATACGATGTGAACATCTGGCCGCCAAAGATGCGACGATATCCCGCCTCATCTGCCGTGCCTTCCCCGGTACGGATCACGCGCAAAATTGCTTGCACGTTTGGATTAGTCAGAACGGATAAATCGACCGTTCGCATTGCTGAAATTTTCAAGAATCCCCCCGTTGCCGAGTCTAAGAAATTCGCCGCGGTTGCCGCTGCTGATTCAAGTTCGCTTGTAACGTCATCGACAAAATCTGAATCGCCTTCATCGTCTGTCACTTGTTCGCCCTGGCGCTTCTTCCATTCGTAGAAAGCCACGCCAAGGAGCAATCCATACGCGCAAATTAGGACTTCACGCCGCATCACTTACAGGCTCAGGACGTGGCACAAATGCGCCGTTGACATACTCGCCGCCAATGTAAGCATCTGGGTTGCCTGTGCATTCGGCCACCGCGTCATAATCCGGCGCGATGAGATCCGCAAAGGACTTATCAGCAACGATGATGTTTTGCACAATACCGCCCGATACAATCGCAAAAAGTTGTTCTGTCTTTTTCATTCGTACCACTCCACACGTGCATAACCAGAACCGCCAGCCCTGTTGCCGCCCGAAGCACCGGCCCCGGTATTAGCTGGTCCCGCTGACAAAGATTTAGCGCCGTTTGCAGGATGCGCTGCATATGGATAGCTGACTGTTACGCCATTGCCGCCGAAACCGTCCACGCCAACCACTACTCCTGTTGACGATCCCGTTTCAGGACCGAATGACCCGCTAGAATCCGTCGCACGAATCCCGTTTCCTGAGCCGCCGTAAGCGATTGCCACGCCGTCAAACGATGTATTTCCGCCGTCACTGCCGCCCGCCGCTCCGCCCGCACCAATCACGACCGCGCAAGACGCTTTTCCGTTCACGTCATACTTCGTTTTCACGACGTTGCCGCCCTGCCCCGCCGCATAGGTATTAGATGCCGTACCGCCGCCGCCGCCGACGAGGAACAGTTCAACGGTTTTTACGCCTGATGGCACTGTGAACGTGCCTGAAGCACGAAACTCCATCACGCGCAGAGTTTTGCCGCCGCTTGTACCAATTAAACCGGCCATTAGATTAGCTCCTGAATTCTGACGGACTGTCCCGCCGATGCGCTGATTCCATACCATGCCGCTGGCGCTGCCTGATCTTCAATCCATGTTTGGCCGGAAGCGATCTTGATCGCGCCGCCCGCGACTGTCACGCCAGCGCCGCCTAGGTACACGTCCGCAGAACCGTCATTTGTGAAGCGCAGGCCCTTGCGCAGCGCCGAGGCCGCAACCAATGCGGTTGCCACTGTGCCGACATTGACCGCCGCAATTTGATTGACCGTCGACGCCTGTTCAATGCGCAGGTTTGCCAACGCGCTGGTAAGGTCTACGTTGAAATGGTCATAGCCGCCGTCACCATCAAGCACCATGATTTTTATGGTCTGTGCCGTCGCATTGGTGATATCTATGCGATCAAACCCACCTGCCGGTTTCAGATAGAACCCGGTATCCATTTGGGTTGCGCTTGCTATTTCCTGACCTGCACGAAAGAACTTGATATCGACCGGCGAAGGACTTGACACCAGCCGGAAATAGTTGCCTCCGGTTTGTAGCTGCCAGATTGCCCCGGCCCCTAACGCTTGAATAAACTGTTGCATTATTTGAAGGCCCTCATAGCAACCAAGGCAACCGCAACCAAGCCCGCGATCACCAAATATTTACTATCTGCGGTCTGCTTCTCCGCTTGATACCCGGTCGCCGTGTCGTATGCCCGCCCGACGAGGTTCGCTGCATTGGAGCTTGCCTCAAGCGACATTTTTGTATTGTTGTCGTTCGCTTTGAAAGCGAGGTCGACCACATGACCGACCATGCCGAGCGATTCCGCCGCGCTGGTCGCAATCATTGACTGACCACGCGCCGCAAGGTCTAAGGAATCCCGGTTGACCTGTGAGGCGAAGTTCAGCGAACTACTATTCGCCCCAGATACGGCAGTAATTGCGTCTCGCGTTGCGAGGCTTGTCGCCGATAGTGCATCGCGAATGACAGACGAGTTAGCCGCAAGTGCACCGCCCACCGTTCGATCAGCAAGCGATAGCGACCCCATTAATGAGTCGCTCGCCGCAGTTACTACATTGCCACTCAGCGCCATTGCCTTAGCAATCGAGCCTAAATCAGACGTAGTTGTGTTTGTGATGACCGACAAGGCGTTACCGTCGCCGGTAATGCCTTGCGACGCGTTGTCTAACGCAACGCGCCGGTCATTATTTTGCGTTTCATTTACGGTGCTGCTACTGGAATTGCCGCCGCCGAATAAACCCATTTTTTTACCTCTTGAGCATTTTGAAAGCGACTAGCAAAGTAACGACGCCCGCAGCAATGCCGATCCATTGGCTTGCCGCTTCACGCGTCGCGCTGCTGGTGATCCCTCCGCTGCCGAAATTGACATTCCACCCCGAATGATCGTAGCCGCCCCCGAACGTATTACCGTCCGCCGACGAGGTAGCGTTCGACGCTGCCGCCGAACCTAACAGGTTGGCCGCCGCCACATATGGATTAGCGGCGGAAGCAACCGACGATGATCCTAGTAACTGACTCATCAACATCGTGCCAGCCGCCACATTTTGCGCGCTCATTACTTCACCAGCTTGTAAAGCACCACGCCCACCAGCGCCAAGCCAGCTAGCATGACCATGGGGTTTGACGCCATGGTGTTTGCAAGTTGACCCGGCACACGGTTAATGATCTGGCCTGTTGGCACCACATTGCCGTTTTGGTCGACGTAGTAGCTCTGCCCGTTTTGAAGCTGCGGCGTTGAAAACTTTTTCGTCGCCGCAGCCTTAACCACGAAGTCAAGCGTCTGTTGCCACCATGCAGGACCGCTATCAACGGTTGTTTGATCTTCGTCCATTCATGGCCCCGATTACAGGTTGTTCAGCAAATCGAGATATTCGACCTGGACTGTGATGACGTCAGCTTGCGAAACGGTTGCATTCCACTGCATGGACTGTGCATCTGCTGTCACCAGCATGCCGGACTGGTTGTTATCGACAATGAAGTCAGCGACATACAGACCCGCTTGAGGAACGCGACGGTTCTCAGTCTGGAAGTATTCATTGATGACCTTTTTAGTGTCATGAATCACCAGACCGTTTTTCTTCACTTCGAGTTCTGTCATATACGAATTGAAGAAGCCAACGCGCTTGATAATGCTCCCGCCCTGATTACCGTAAGGCAGTTGAATCGGGAACTTACCCGCCGCGCCCAGCGTCACGTTATAGCTCAGCAGCTTATTGATGACGCTGAGCTTCTTAGGACCAGACAGGACAGACCAACTTTCCAGCGTAGGAGCCGTAGCGCCTGTAATGGTGACTTCGAGAGTGAAGCTGCCGACGCCGTCCGCAGTGCCGATAGCGCCGAGGCTTTGGCCGACTTCATCACGAGCGAAAATTTCGGTGAAGTCCATCACCAAGTGCGAAGCGTCTGTCGCAAGGCCACGGAATTTGTTCAGCAAATCCAGCTTTGCGCCGGTTGTTTGCCAGATCACCTTACCGTTAAGTTTGGCCTTCAGATCGGTAATCATTGCCTTAGTAAAGGCAGTGCCGCCGAGTTCCAGAATGATGCGTTCGTATGTCATGCCCAATGGCAGAGACAACGACGCAACACCGGTTGCGACGACGTTAAAGAACGGAAGATTTTTCAGAATTTGCATGTGATGCCCCGATCTTAGGCGAGGTTAAAAACGACTTTTTTTGCAGCATCAACGCGGGAGATCACGGCAACTGCTGCCAGTGCGATCAGAGCGGTTTTCAGATATGCATTCATTTCGGTTCCTTAGAAAGAGTTAGTGACCAGTCTACGAACATCGGTAACGCGATAGACCAGAGCCATCGTCGCCACGACAATCAAAACTGTTTTTACGGTTTGGTTCATGGCTTGCGCCCCCTGTTGTAACGAGTCCCCATGTTGCAATTCCGACGCCCAAAAAACAAACAGCCTGCATATATGCGCAGGCTGTCAATAGATACCTCCTCAGGAACCCCTAGCGGAATTTGATTTTCCCGCGCTCCAATGGCTTTCCCGGCTCAAATCTGATGTATTGCAGAGGCATCAATTGGTCTAATTCCTCTCCCGGAATACGTGTTTTCCGGCATAGATAGGTCACATCGTCCGCACTGGCCGACATAAAACAGACGTACTCAGACGCATTGCCAAAGGCCGTTTTATCTGCCTCCGCCCACCGCTGCGAAATGCAGTACATTGTGATACCCCTCTTGAGACCCCTTCTAATGATGATCCCCCAAGCATCTGGCGCTTTTGCCGTGGTAGTCACGTCCGCAAGTTCCTCCGCAATTACTACCCCGCCACCATGGAACCGCCCCCAATGGAAGGCGCACCGGCAGAAGAAATTGAATTCTTCTTTTAGGTTTGCCGACGCGACATAGGCAACTTTCATTTGTCCCGGCTTGTCTGCCAGTCGCGCCAGTTCCGCCCGTGTTGTAACGCGTTGGAATCCACGGACCTGCGACCATTGGTCTTCAGGGTCCCAAGCGAAAATACGCTTATCCGAACGCGTCCGCCGTTCTACGTAGACCGTTTTCCCCGACCGGGTTTTCCCTGAGATGATGACAATGCGCCCGTCATTGGTTTGCATTGGCCGACGCCTCCTTTTCCTTCGCTTCCCGCGCCGCTGCCTCTTTCCGCTGCTGATTGTCGTGCTTTACCGCCGCCGCAGTTTCTTTTGCCAACGGCAGAGCGACCAGCGCAAAATTGATTTCAGCGCCCCACCGTTCGAAAATTGTCCCCATAGAGAGACCGTATTTCTGCATGAGTGGAGCCGACACCATGGCAAGCTGCTCCTGCCGCGCTTCCGTATATACCCGTTCCAGTGACGGATACAAAGGGAAGAACAGCGTAGTCGCAAACCGGATCACTTCCCGCGCTTCTGTTGCCGGGTCTATTGGCATCCCTCCTGAGACCCCCCCACCCTGCGCATCGTCCACTGGCTCCGCTTCGAGTACTTGACCCTGAATTGCCGCCAGCGATTCGGCCCGCGCCGGATCTCCTGTTGCTACCTCTTCACCTGCCTGACCCTGAATTTCCATGACTCCCCCTTAGCTAATCAATAACCCGTTGCCTGCTTTCGGCTTTGGTGCTGGTGCTGGTGCTGGTGCTGGCGCCGCAACCGGTTTTGGTGCTGGTGCCGGCGCATTGCGCTGCATTGCCTCAGTCCATTCCGCATGCTGGCCAGTACCCGGCCTTGCGTATGGCGCACGCCCGCACCAGTCGCAGGAATAGGACAGTGTTTGCTTTTCGTTCTGGAAAACGACTACCGGCGCACCGTGATCGTGAGATTCGCACCGCTGGCCCTCGCATGCCATGATTCCGGCCCGTACCTTAGCCATGCTTCAGCCTCCCTAATGCCTTCTCGTTAAATTCCTGGCGTACTTCGACATGCTCGCCGTTCTGCACGCCACTGATAGCGACCGTTATTTTGTCGCCGTCGATTGCCTCAACTGTGCCTGCCAGCCCCGCATATTTGCCGACGTTGACCCGCACGACGTCATGTATACGTGCCTCATCCCCTTTTTTCATCCCATCGCCCCCTGTAGTTCCTTCCAGTTGAGAAAAGCCGCCAGCTTGCGAAGAAATCCCTTCACCTGACCCGGCAGAAAAAACCCGTACTGCTTCCAGAGCGCGACCGCTTCGCGCTCCAATTCCTGATGCTGGCCGCTTTGCCCCTCAGTTGACATGCACGGCTTGCCTGTTATTTCGCATTTCATCGGATATCCCTGAAAATGCCCCGTCTGGCCGGGGCCACGCCATTGACAACCGCTGCGCAGGTTAACGGTCTGCTGCTATCGGCCAAGTAGCTGCAACGAGGTCGCGTCAATTCTTTTTTGATGCAAATTTCCATGTGGCCTGATCTATCTCTTTTGCCTGCCGCCTGATTTCCGGCCAATCAACCCACGCGGGAGCGGAAAATTTTTTGTTTTTTACCGCTTCAATGACTGCATCAGTGCTCTTTTCCATCTTTGCGGATATGTCGCCGTAGTCAACTTGCGTACAGTTATTTACACCAGTCCAAGGAACGGCAACGGCAAAAGCCTCTACCTGCTTACGAGTCCATACGTAACGAACCGACTCATATATCCTTGTCGGTTCGCCCTCGCGATTGACGCACGCGGCCTCATAGACGCCAACCGGCTTAGCAGCCGTATATGTCGCGTACTTGCCTTCAATATCCGCCTCTCTACAAGCAAGCCTAATTGCGCCCATGCGCCCAACAACCGGACCACCTTGGGCTTTGAGGTACGCAGCCCACGAAGCCTGTTTTGCAACTTCCGGCGAACCTTCAATTTTTTGGACGGCTTGCCACGCTTTTTTAAGTGCCTCTGAACCGCCCTGTACTGTCTCTGCTTTGATCCTGCGAAGTTCACGCCATACCCCCACCGGCGCACCGCCGATTTGCTGAAATTGACGAATGCCCCACGTCTGCGACCAATACGTGACGCGCTGCGAAGGCGTTATCTCCATATCGCCGATCAAGTCGGCAACGACAATATGCCCTTCGATTGTTCGATGATCTCCGACAGCTTCACCGTCGATATTTTTTGAAACGTACTTTGCAATGTATCCCGCTGCGCTGCCCTTTTCCGGGTTGATGCGCACGAACTTAACGCGGTTTTTTTGCGCCCCGGCTTCGTCGCCGTCTTCAGCGAGCGCATACGATTTGATAATTTGTTCATAGGTCTCTACGTGTTCCGGCGCAACGAACATCAGCATGTGCCAATGTGGGCAACCGTCATGGTGCGGCTCAGCAATGCGGAATCCATAGGCATGGATTCCCCGCCTATGCAGCGCAGCACGCGCACGCGCCCATACGCCCACCAGATGCTTTTGCGCCTGTCTAGGTGTAGGCGAGCCGAACGCGATGTATTTGGGATTGGCCTCGCCGCTTGCCGACAAGACGCCGTGATATTTCGATGGTGCAGTGAGCGTGCCGAACACGCCCACATGCTTCAGGTCCGTTGCGATTTCCTCGAAGCCCCGGATACGCGTCATAAGTTCGCCACGCCTGATAGTCTTATTCGACATACCTAAGGAGGCCAGATGTGCGAGTGTGTAGCTTTGTCCGAGTTCGTTTTGCACTTCGATGGAAGCAAGCAGTTTTTCATTCTGCTTATTGCGCCTTGCCTGCCGCGCCGCACTCTCATTCGACAGATATGGACCTGTACGATAGCTGGTAAAGCCCAACTGTATAGCCGCATGTTCAAAACGGCGGGCATGCGCTTTCCGAATGCTGCGAATCCACCAACCCCGGTCAACAGCACGAGCAATCTTTTCACTAGGCTTTTCTCCCTCAGGTTCCGGCACTTCGCGCCGCGCACATTCCTGGCGGATTTCATCAAGAATCGCATCGACCGTCTTAATACGATCTGCAACCGCGTAGCAGTGACGCGACGCCGCGTCACCCGCCTGATAAATCGCATCATCCCCGGCATCCAGTGGCAATGGGCCGGATTCGGCCCCATGCAGCACTTCTAGCTTTGCAATGTGCTTTGCAATGCCGTCACGAGCGAACAGCGCAGACAGCGCAACGCCCATGCGACGCGGCAGGCCGGGAATGTACGGATAATTCATTGCAGCGTAGTTTTTGCCGTAATGCCGTCAAAACAATGTGCCGCGACTTCGCCATGATCGTTGACCTTGCCACCAGTGCAGCACCTTTGAAGGTCAGGCAGGAACCGCAGCATGTGACCGATCTCTGCATGCACTCGCGCACGCTCCGCCGCATCCAATGCCAGCAATGGCCCCTTGCCCTTCTTTGCGTCAATCCCGGCCATATGGCACACCATCTGCCGCATGCGTTGAGGCATACGGTTCCAGTAAGCCGCCCGCACGGCCTCAGCGTCTGCCAGTTCACGAGCCTCTAGCCGTTTTGCAGCTGCGAGCGCTTCTTTTGCCAGCGCCCTACCCGCTGGCGTAGGTCCGCACGTTGTAACCGGCGCAGATGCTGCCATGAAGGACGGATGCCACACGTTAGAAACCCGGCGCACGACTTCTGTATGATCGTGATCGCCGCTGTCATAGTCGCCAATGTCACCATCCAGATCGCGCGCGCCCATGGTTAAGCCGCCTGCTGCTGCAAAAGATAAATGTTCGAAACGCGCAGATGTACATCGCGCTCGACTGCACGCCAGTCAAACGACGAATAAAGGGATTTCATGAATTTGCGAGCGTTTTCCGCCGCTTCGCCGTCTGGGAAAGTTAAGGCTTTGTCCGCCTTATAAGTGACCGCCACCACGTCGAAATGTGACGTTGCGTCGGCGAGAAACAGCCCGCATGCGGCGCAACGGAGAATGAATTCTGATGTGTTTTTGTTACCAGTTGTAACGTTCATAACGGCCCCTTGGTCTTATCTCCCTTGGTCAGAATGCCGTCAGGCACTAGAAAACTAGCCGACCAAGGAAGCTTTTCGTAGGAATTGCCTGACGACATGTCGGAATATAGTCTACTGGTCTGATACTCGTCAACACCTCTGATACCGGTTGATGGTAAATTGACCGTGTACTACCATTCGCACATCCGATTAATTTCGGTTTTCCTCGACCAAGGAGCAATAAATGAAACCGTCCGAATATCTCGACGCATTGCGCGCCGAGCTTAAATTGCCGTCTGATTACGCGCTGCAAAAGGAATTAGGCGTGACAAAGGCCGCTATCAGCAAATACCGGAATAACAAGGCCCATTTTGATGATGCAGTGTGCCGCCGCGTCGGTGCGCTTCTGAATAAGCACCCCGGAATTATCATGCTTGATATGCAGAGACAGCGAGCACGCGAGCCTGAGGATCAGGCAATGTGGAATACGATTCTGGAAAAATTTTCCATGGGTTTTAAAGGCCTCATGTCGCAGGCTACCCCGCGTCGCAGAAGGCTTGCAACGCGGTGACATGAGGTTTTAGGGTAGCACCGGCATAAGGCAAATTAGGCGTAATTTTCCTGTGGCAGCCGTTTCAAAATGTCCACATCTGGCCAGATTCAAATGTCCATTCTACGGCTAGGCGATGCTGAAGGTTCCTTCCTGTTTAAGGAGCCCAGTGATGGCAAACCAAGGACTGATTACCATGAGTATGCGGGGGTAAGAATCTGAAAACGGCAGCCGGCAAGCTTATATCCTTAACTGACCGCTTTCTTTGAATGCAAGGGGTTTGCACCGCCGTTTTTGCCTCCTTTTAATGGGTTGGTCAGCGGATCGCTTTCACCCAGCTGTGTAAGTTGCTCATCGCGCAATGGTTTCGGAAGCGCCGCAAGACTGCGCGCAGTGACATAGAATGCTTGAAGGTTCGGTTGCTTGTGGAGAAGCGCTTTAAAGCCGGGCACGAAATCATGATAGGTTGCGATGGATGCCAGGTGCGCGTTGTTGAGTGGTTGGGCAAACCAGTCGTCGTAGCCGGAATACCCGCCCCAGCTTACTTTCAGCGTACCGAATTCGTCTTTCAGGCCATGTAGGATCTGCAATTTACGGGCGCGCTTTTCCGAGGTGGATTTTTCGCTGGTGTACAGGTCGGCGAGACGTTCCCGGTATTTCGTCAGGAGCGTCAGAAATTCTGTCTTCCGTTTTTCATAGGCAGTGAGCTTCTTCTGGACACCTGCCGCACCGAATTTGGCGATCCATCGTTGCACGCCCTCCTCGGCTACCGTCACTGCAAAGGATTCGTTGAATTGAGAATCGCCCTTTGCATACAGCACCTGGTGCGCAAGTTCATGAAAGATCAGGCGCGCAAGTTGCGGTTCGGCGTAGTTGACGAAGCTGGAGAGCACAGGGTCATTAAACCATCCCAGGGTCGAATAAGCCGGAACTTCGGAAACATGCACATCATAACCAGCCTTCTGCAACGTTCGCGCATAGGAAACGGCATCGGCCTTGTTGTAATAGCCGCGATAGTTGACACAGCCAGCGATCGGAAAGCACCACTCGACGGGCTGAAGCGATAGTTGCGTCGTCGCGATGACGTTCCATGCAACATAGGGACGCCCTATGTCGACGTAGGTGCGGTAACTGTCGTTATCAGGCAAGCCGAGTTCGTGTACCGCAAAGTCGCGAATCTGCTTGATCTTTGCAAGCCGGACTTTGAGGTCAACCTCAACAGACGGGTCCTTGAGACAGTCATCGATGGGACGCGCGCCCATGACAATCGCCAAATGCCCACAGATTGCCTGCGCATAATATTGAACAAAGGAGTAACTCGCGAGCAGCGAAACAAGCAGCCCGCCAGCGATAACTCTGTGGATTCTCTTATCAGGCGGAAATATTCTACGTAAGGTTGATACGAGCATGTGATCGTTGCCTATCCCTGACGCGTGCAGACACCTAAATAGACCTTTCAGTCAAAGAATAGTTTGTGGGAAGCCAGAAATTGTTGTCTTCCTGCCCATCGTTCCTTTGTATCTGAGAAATGCTCGCCATGGACTCGGCATCCCGGTTACTCCGTATCACGCCTCCTAAGAGTTCACATAGCGTAGTTTGCCTCGCCGTGAATCCCACCTGCTTTCTGCAGGCGGCGCATTGCTGTTCGCACACGGTCTGCGAGTGCTGAATTGCGTACCGGAATGTCCCGTGCGGTAATACTTTTGAGCACGCCGTCATCAGCCAAGATCCATAGCTTCTTTTTCGCCCTTGAAAAGGCCGTATAGACGATGCCGCGATGTACGAAGTTTGGCGAACCATTGGTGCAAATGAAGATCACTACATCGTATTCCGAGCCCTGTGCCGCATGAACAGTCATTGCATAAGCCAGGCCGATTGCTTCGAGATCCTTGCCGGGAAATTCTATTTGCCGGCCATCGTCCAGTTCGAGGCACACCGCAAGGACATTCCGCCCCGAACGGTCGACATGTGCATCGCGGATAAAGCCGGTGTCGCCGTTGACCACCTGCTCGCTCCGCTTGTTACCCTCAAGGTCTTCGCCCAGATCAATGACAATATTCTTGCGAACGATGATCCTGTCGCCAATGCGCAGGCTGGTACCCACCACACGTTCACCATCCGGGTTCAAACTTTGACGCAGCAATTCGTTCAGGTACGTGATGTTCCAGCCCGGTACATGGATGTCACCCTTTCGACGTGGCATGAGCAGGCCGACGCGAGGCATGCCATGGCGCTCGATGGCTTTGAGGTAAGCGGCGATGACGCGTGACATACCCACGTCATCCGGGGCCGGCAGTCGACGTGAGAACATGACATCGGTGCGGTCTTCGCAATCCACCTCCCCTTTTCCTGCCTGCCGGACCACGTCGAGGATACCGCCGTCGTTTCGATGCGTATGTGTTAACCTGTGATGGTCGAACGGCATTTCGAGAAGATCTTTCAGCATCTGGCCCGGCCCGACGGAAGGTAGTTGATCGACATCCCCAAGAAAAATAATATGTGCCTCGTAGGGCACGGCGTCCATTAAGGCTCGTGTCAGGGCGAGGTCGTCCATCGACGTTTCATCGGCAACGATGATGTCCGCGTCGAGCAGATTGTCTTCATTGAACTGGAATCCCTCCACGCCTACCCCGAGCATGGCATGGATGGTTGTCGCTGAAAATCCGAAGCGCCTGACCCTTGCTGAAAGCACTTTGGCCGCCTTGCCGGTAGGCGCACAAAAGAGAATCTTTTTATCTCGCGTAACATGGACCAGGATTTCCATCAGCGCGGTCTTGCCGCAACCGGGCCCGGCCGTCAATGTGTGGACGGAGTGCATGGAAGTCAGGATGCCGAGAATCGCCTTTCGCTGTGATGGATCCAGTCGGAACTGCTGTCCCGTGTCCGAGAGCATTTCCTCTGCTGCGGCAATCTCGGACAACAATTGTTCTTCGGGCTGCCGCGTAATCGGCTCTGCCATTTGTAGGGCGCGGACAGCAAGATTGCGGGCAAGCGTCCGTTCCGAAATCCAGAGATGACGCGGATAGTATCGGTCGCCATCGACAACGAGAGGTTGCTTGCGATCACGGGCAGCAGCCATGGCGCGCTCGGCGCTGACGTCCGGATCGATCACGGCGATGCGTTCCGACAGGTTTTGCAGACTGAGATAGGCATGTCCGTTCTGCTCACATCCTTCGCGCAAAGCATGCGTGGCCAATGCCGCGAGGCGGAACTCATGAAACCGCGGAAACCCGATTGCACGTACGGCGATCAGGTCTGCTGCGGTAAACCCGTAACCGTCAATATCCTGGATCGGCGCATAGGGGTCTTTGGAAAACAATGCCCAACCAGCTGAAATCGGTTCCGGTTTATCTTCGACCCGGGGTGCGAGCCATTCCGCTACCTTGCGAAGCACCGCATCCTTGATGCCTATCATGCCGATACGCGTCGACAGATCGCGGTAAAGCAAACCTTTGAGGTCTCCGGCCCCGGCGACAGAAACCTTGCGTTTGGTAATCCTGCTGAAATCAAGAGAATACGGATTGGTCACCAGCTGATCCCGCAGCGCCGAGAGATTGCCGCGATGGCTGTCGATGATCTTGCGGGCGGTGACTTCGCCGCAGCCCTTGAAGTTCTTGCGCAGATGACGAACCAGCGCTTCTTCGTCTAACGGGATATCGATCGCCGCCACTTCGCAGTCGAACTGCTTGCCGAATTTTGGATGCTGGACAATACGGCCATCCATCCGATAACGGTTTCCTTCCGCGAGACCGACCAGTGACTCTCCGGTGACGACAAGATGGTCTCCATCTTCGAGGCGTACGATGCCCCTTCCCCACCGTTCGTTATAAACCTGACAGGATGTGAGTATGCCGACTATCTGCTGTGTCATCGGATGCTTGGTGCAGGTGAAAAAAAACCGGCATTTCCAGAGCCTGGAAAATGCCGGTGAGCTGATACGGGGTCCTGCTTTGGAATGCTGTACCGCGTGATCGCAGTATCGAGCCGGCCATTGCCTGGAACTCAGAATGGAATCGCGTCGTCAATGAAATCGTAACGCGAACTTTTGGCCTGCTCGGTAGCCGTGCTTTCCCGCTGTTCCGCCGTGTCCTGGGGTGGATGTGACGCTTCGCCTTCGTGCTCGTCATCGTGTGGACGTGCGCCCAGCATGCGGAGGTCGTCGGCAATGATTTCAACAGCCGTGCGTTCGACATCGTCCTTGCCTATCCACTTGCGTGTCTGCAGGCGCCCTTCCACATAGACCAGCGAACCTTTCTTCAGGTATTCACCCGCAATCTCGGCCAGCTTGCGATACAGGACGACACGATGCCATTCGGTCGTCTGCTTGCGCTCACCGGAGGACTTGTCCTTCCAGCTTTCGTTCGTCGCCACCGTCATCTGCGTGACGGCATCGCCGTGCGCTGTGACCCGGCGCTCAGGATCGCGTCCGAGGTAGCCAATCAAGGTGACTTTGTTCAGTGTTGCCATGACAATCTCCAAGGTGGATGAAATTATTGAATTTCAAGGCGCAAGCCTTGTTCGCTGTGTACGCCGGGTACTGCTATACCTGCCTTTAGCGCGGCAGCGATCGCGCGCTTGTTGGGTGTCGGTGCCGGTGGCTCGTGGTGCGTGAGGAATTCCGGCTCCAGTGCGGCGGGGTCATCGACAACGACCGTCAACGGATTTTTTCGCACGGCCATCGAAAACAGCGCCGTCGTCACCCTCTCCCGTCCGGCCGTCTGCATCAGATCCAGGATGAGCTGCCGGCCTCGCTGCGCCGCACGTTCGAGAGACGCATGACGCGCTTCCAGATTCGCAATGGTCTGCTCGACGCCGCGCGTTGCCGATTCGATGTTCCGCACCATCTTGGCAAGGTTTTCCAGGCGGGCATCGAGCGGCTCCGACAGGCTTTCCAGCGTGTCCTCAATAATTTGAGGGTCGTCGTGCCGCTCGGCCAGCAGTTCGGCGAGCTGCCGGTATTGCGCAGCCAGCTCGAACGCTTCAAAGATCGGATTCATGCTGCTATCCCGAATTCAGCGTCGTTATGCACTTCGAGCAGAGCTTTCCGCTCGTCCTTTAATGCCGTCAGTTCAGCCAGGGCTTCCGCATCGGGCAATGAGTTGGCAACACGGTAGGCCACCGAAAATGCGCGGTACAAATCGTCCAGTGTGCTCGCACGGTTGATCGCATCCGACATCGCGGTCTTCTGATCCGCTGACATGACCGTGGTTGAGCGAGGTCCGTCAACGCCGGAATTAAGCCAGCTGAGCAGCTTGCGGCCGGTTTCCATGTCGGGGCGGAAGATCTCGCCATCGAACAAACGTGTACGGTCTTTGCCTGTGTAGGCCATGTGCTGTACATCGAGTTCGAAGAAAGTGGTGAATTCGTACTCGATGCCGTCACGCATGATTGGCGCGAGGCCGATCTTGCGCACCACTTGCTTGCCGGTGCGCTCATCCTTTTCCTGCACGTATTCGGTCTTTGCACGCATCGTCGCAATGATGTGGCAGCGACTCTGCAGCAAGGCCTCAACCAGCGCATTGTGTTCCGGTGTCACCTGGCGCCATGCCTGCCAGCTATTGCCTGACTTGTCAGCAATCTTGCCCTGACGATCGAGCGAGCCGCCCTCGCCGGTCCATGCATGCGTCAGACTGTCAATGATAATGGTCGATACGCCGAGGTCTTCCAGCGCATGGATTGCTTCGATATAACGCGCAGGCGTGTATGGCGGCGACAGCGAAAGAACGTCATAGCCTTCAGGGAGCAGATCGGCATACAGATCGCCGCTCCCATGCTCGGTATCGATCATGCCGATGCGGCCGCCGAGTCCACCGGCGATTTGCAAGGCTGAATAGGTTTTTCCGCTGCCTGCCGGTCCGGACATGCCGAGACGGAGCTTTGCGCGGCGCTTGGTTGCGCGGTGAATTTCAAATGTAGCCATGGTAAGTCGTGTCCTTTCTCGTTCCTCGTCTTCAAACTGCTCCTGACGGCCGATCTGCTCATACCACTGCAAGCCGCCATCATCCATATCAACTTGGCAATCCATCAAGCGATCCCAATCATTGAGTTTCCCAACACACTACCAAACAGGTAGCGTTAAAGAAGTCGATTCGAGCCTGCGAAGCGTATTCATTTGCTCCTTAGTGCAGATTCTTGATATCGGCCTGGTCCAGCAATGCCGCTTCATCTACTTCTTTGGTGCTTCCTTCCAGGAGCAAGGCAGCATGCGCCGCCGTCATGCGACCCGCGTCGACCGCATCGCGCAGTACCTGCTCGCGCGCCGCCACATCGCTGCCAAGCGAAGGTGTCCAGTGTGCGGGCTCGCGCCGCAGACGCGCCTCGAGTACGCACTTTACATACAGCTCCCGGAACACTTTTTGCGCAGTGCCCGCATCGCCGGAATCCAGCAGAGGCAGGACTACGCCCCAGGCATGCGCCATTTCTTCGGTCCACACGACAGAGGTTCGCTCGTCACGCGGCAGCATTGCCCAAGCCTCATCCGGTGTAGGACGACCATCTTCAAGGCGCAGCAGGATTTCCTTGACGCGAAGCGGACCCTGTAACTCGAGCCGGCAACGCGCCAGTGCCGCCAGCACGTCGTCTTCACCGAAGTCAGCCAGATCGTCCGCAAGCATCTCGGCGGCAGCCCGCGACAACACCTGTCCGCAGACTTCCGCAGTCAGCGTGATCGCTTCAATCAATTCGCGGTAGCCGATGTCTCGGCGCGGATTGTTCGAGGCCACACGCTCTTTCCATTGGGGATAGTGAATTTTCGTTTTGCTCATAAACCGTTTTACCGTTCTCAAAATTTGCAAATGCGAGCGTGGGTGTGCCTAACAACAACCAAAATGGTTGCATAACTTCATCCAACCCTGGCGTTGGTGAGGTACACTGCCGAACTCAATGAGCAGCGAACGGACCGGCATCGGCTGTTGCGGTGCAGTCCTGTCGGACTTCGCTGCATGGCTTCGACGGTTGCGTGAATGACGCTGCTATCAGGGAGATGTCAAATGGCGATGGACAGTGCACAAATCCGGCATAAGAACTTTCAAAAGCTTTATACCGACTTTGTCGACCAGCGCCCCCATTTGCCGCAACGCGGCATGCTCAAACTCTTCGCAGAGCACCTAGGTTTGTCGAACCGATACCTTAGCCACATCAAATGCAATCGTAAAAATATCGGAAGCAGTGTCGCTCGCATGATTGAAGAGCGACTCAGGCTGCCGCGTGGCTGGATGGATCGGGAACATGACCGGTTAAATCCACCGGTCGATGAGAACGAAAAGCTGTTTGTCGACATGGCACTCACCCTGTTTCGATCACAGCAAGCGGAGGCACGGGAGTTCATGATCAACCTGTTGCGCCAGCGTCTTGAGGCTTCGCCCTCAAAGCCAAAAACCCGGCTCAACGCCGGAAAATGATGCTGTTCCTCAAGCCCGATAAACTCCTAAAGTTCAACTTTCATCGTTCAATTGATACTGTATGTATATACAGTATATTTTAATCAAAACCGCTTCTGACTACAACATGAATTTCGGTTTTTTTTCGAAAATATCGATGTATTTTTTAACTTCGGGGCATTGCTGCAACATGTTGATATTTAAAGAATTTTTCCACGCGGAAAGCACTTTTTAAGGACGAACTTACCTTTGTTTCATATGGGTTTTTATACAGGGTTTTCAAGGGATTTTAAAGTGAAAAATGCCTCTTTTTTCAGCAATTTCCAAGCTGAAAAAAGAGGCTCGTGAACTACCATTCGCTGTCTTAAAAAGCCGCGATTCCGATTGAAACCCTCCCACATCGTCGCACTGACTATGCCAGGTTCCGTTTTTCTCCAAATGTCTGCTGGGCCAGATATAAGGGCCGTGTCGGGAACGCGAAATCGACACCGAGGCGGCGGAACTCGCGCAGTATTGCCAGGTTGATTTCTTGCTGAATGTCCATGTACCGATTGAAGTCGAGAGTCAGTACGTAATAGACCACTTCAAACTGCAATGCACTTTCCGAATAATTGCGAAAATGAGCACGGTCGATGCGCGTCAAATCACTCGTGGATTTGACAATGCTTGACACCATTGCCGGGATTTTTTCTACCAGGTGATAGGAGGTCTCATACGAAATTGAGAATTTAGCTTGCGTCCCTTGTGGTCTGATGTCATTCGCTCAACATGCAGACCTGTATTCGACCTGGAACGTTCCGTGGGATCATTGTGGCATTCGTATGCCAATGCTGTGCCTTAACAGGCGCGTTTCATCCGGGCAAAAAAATGCCCTCTGCTCGATGCAGAGGGCGTAGTACAAGCTTTGGGTCTTATATCAACTACTACGGCGTTTCGACGGAAGACTTTAGCTTATGCGTCGAATTAAGCGTGTTCATGGTTTCTTTGTCGCAACGGGGCGCGGCTTACGCAGTTCTGAAGATAAAGGTCCAGCCTGAAATGGGGGCGCGACTGAAAGCCGCAATGACTTGCTCGCCGCTTAATGTCGGCCCTTCATTGAAACCTTCTCTTCACATTGTAACGAGGGAAACTTTCTGGGCGGGCATCAAGTAAGGGAAACAAGGGAAACAGAACCTCTCGCCTAAGCTGTCATCAAACAGGCAATGTCATGCCGAACGACCGCCGAGAGGTATCGCAGGCATGCACTATCGCGCCACGTCACACTAGCATTTAAGGAGTCTCGATGAGCAAACCGCCCTCTCCAACCGAGCCGTCCTCAACCACTCGCAATCCCGGAGACGAAGCCGCACCGGGGACTGAGCAAACCGGCGAAAATACGTGTCCGGTCTGTAATGGAAGCGGCCGTACCGCGAATGACACGGTGTGCACCAATTGCGGCGGCAGTGGAAAAGTCATTGTCATCGTCGGCGATGCCTGACGAGACGCACGGTCCTCGGCTGCTGAATCCTTCTGCCGGTCAATGTGTCGAACGCCATGCCCAGCGACTGGTAGGTGCGCTGCGCATTGACGTTATCCTTTTCAACATAGAGTCGGAAACGCTGTTGGCTGCGAAGTATGGTGCGCGATAAGGCAGCATCCTCCGCCAACCGGTGAAGGATGCAAGGCAAATCAAATTACTGGTTGACCAGTTTCCAGTTACCGTTGTCGATGGTCAGCATGACGCGGGCATTGTTTTCAAGACCGAAGTGATCCTTGGGCGTGTAACGCACCACGCCCTGCGTGATCGTGATGCCTTTGGTGGATTCCAGGTTTTCCTTTAGCGCGGCGCGGAATTCTGGCGTGCCCGGTTTGCCCTTTTTGAGCGCCTGCGGCACGATGGCCTGCAACAGCAGGTAGGCGTCGTAGCCGTGCGCAGCGAACTGGTTGCGTGTCCCCGCCCCGAACTGTTTTTCGTAGCGTTCGACAAATTCGGTTGCCAGCTTCTTGGACGGATGATTGTCAGGCAGTGCTTCGGGCATGACGGCAAGGCCAGCGACGACGTAGGAACCTTCGACATCCTTGCCCCCGATACGGATCAGGTCACGCGATGCGGCGCCATGTGTCTGGTAAATCTTGCCCTTGTAGCCGCGTTCGATCAATGCTTTGTGCGGCATCGCCGAACCGCTGCCCGAAGCGCCGATCAGAATGGCATCCGGTTTGGCCGATACGATCTTCAAGGCTTGCGCGGTTACGCTGGTATCGGCACGGGCAAAACGCTCTGTAGCGACCGGCTTGAGGCCGGCCTTTGCGGCCTGTTCGTTAAAGGCCTTGAGCCAGGTTTCACCATAGGCATCGGAGTAGCCGAGATAGGCGTAAGTCTGTACGCCATGGGCTTTCATATGTTCGATTACAGCGCTGGACATGAGTGGCGTCGATTGAGCGACACGGAAGGTCCATCCGCCCTTGCCTTCCGGCAGATCCACCGGGGATGTAGAAATCTGCACCGTATTGCCTTCAGAAGCGACATCCGCCAATGCAACCGATGCGGGCGTTGCGGTGGAACCCACGATCACGTCGACCTTGTCTTCTGTAATGAATTTGCGGCCGTTCTTCGCCGACTGGGTTGTATCCGACGCATCATCCAGAATGATCAGCTTGACTTTTTCTCCACCGATCGTATCCGGCCACAGCGAAATGCCGTTCTTGGTCGGAATGCCAAGGCCGGAAGCCGGACCGGTCAGCGGCAGGCTGACGCCGACAGTGATGTCGGCCTGAGCATAGCCTGCGGCCAAGACGGCGATTGCAGCCAGAATTGGTTTGAACGATGCTTTCATGTTGTCTCCTCGTGATTCGTCGAATAGTTTAAATAGTTTGAATAGTCAGTAATATGCCTCGCCGTGCGGACCTAATGCAGTCTTCAGCTAGTTGCCAGCGTGTTTTTAAATTTGTTATGGTGGATAACAGTTATTTACTATAATTAACTCGTCCAATGAATGCAAGCATGGCCTGCTCCGTCGTGGTTTACTGAGGGGTAGTCACACATAGCTAAACTGCACACGCGGTGTTCCATCAACGAAATGTTTTTTCAGATCGCTGGATTCACTCCATCTCTGTGCGAAGGCAAATCTTTCGCAATAGTGACTTCAATTGCTGTTTCTCCGTCGCAGTGAGCGCGCCGGTAATGCGATCGTCATGGTCCTTGACGGCTTTTTTGTAACGCTTGAGTTGCTTCTGCCCTTCGCGCGTCAGGTGAAGGTTATACGAACGCCTGTCGCCGGACGCCTGACGCTCGACCAGTCCCGTTTCTTCAAACCGGTCGATAATCGACACTACGCCGGAGCGGGCGATTCCCATGACTTCCGCAAGACGCGTCTGGGAAATTCCAGGGTTGTTTCCGATAATGACCAGTGATGAAAACCGCTGCGGCGTGATGTCTTCAGCAGCAAGGGCGGCGCCAAAGTCTTCGTAAATCGAAAGCTGGGCGCGGCGCACTGCGTATCCGACCAGTTCGTCAAGGACGTCGTAGTTGATTCCTTCGATCCTTGCGTTGAAATGCACCATGTTTTCTTTCGGATCTGATTTTTTGTTGCTGGACAAGGCAAACCCCTTTGGATGGCGATTGTGTATTCTTTAGAAACTGTGGCTTCTTTCGCGCGCCGTCGCTGTCTGCTCGCTAAGATGTAATTGAATAAACACGAGACTGGGCGACTCGCCGCTGCGGCATTGTATCCTGTGCAACTTCAAAACCGTGAATTTCAGCAATCTGTCGTGCATCTCAATGACGAAACCTGCTACCGGGCTGCTAGTGAGCCCGGTCGTGACATTTTCAATGAACCAGTGCGAATTGTGTTCGAATAAATAACTGTTATATAGTAGAACAATAAACTGGCGGCGCAAGAAATCAAGGAGTCGTCGCTCAGCGGATCAATTGAGGAGACTGACATGAAAGTTGCAATCGCCGGCGCCGGTATCGGTGGGCTTACATTAGGGCTGATGCTCCATGAACGCGGTATCGAAGTCGAGATCTTCGAAGCCGTCAATGAAATCAAACCATTAGGCGTCGGCATCAATCTGCTGCCGCATGCAAGCCAGCAACTCCTGCAGCTGGGTTTGGAAGAATGTCTTGCTGAAAGAGGCATAGAAACATCTACCCTCGCCTACTTCAATAAGCTTGGACAGGAAATCTGGCGCGAGCCGCGCGGACGTGCCGCTGGCTATCCGTATCCGCAATTTTCCATCCACCGTGGTGAGCTGCAGATGGCGCTGCTGGAGGCGGCAGGCAAGCGTATCGGTGACGGCCATATCCACGCCGGACATGCGTTTACGGCGTTCGAACAAGCTGGCGACAAGGTCGTATCAACGTTTACGCGGCGGGTCGATGGTTCCGAAGTAAGGGTCGAGAGTGACGTACTGGTCGGCGCAGACGGTATTCATTCTGCGGTGCGCCGTTTTCTCTATCCGACCGGTGACGAGCCTCGTTTTTCCGGCCGCATGTTATGGCGTGCTGTCACGGAAGGCGAGCCGTATATGGACGGGCGTAGCATGTTCATGGCCGGACATCAGGACCAGAAATTCGTCTGCTATCCGATTTCCGAACCTTTGCGCCAGAAAGGCCGTTCGCTGATCAACTGGATTGCCGAGCTACGGGTGCCAAATGGCGAGTTGCCAAAAACAGACTGGAACCGCAAGGTAGACAAATCGGTGTTCGAGCAAGCTTTCCAGACCTGGAAATGGGATTGGATCGATATCCCCTCCGTGATCAACGGCGCAAGCGAAATCTATGAATTCCCGCTGGTGGATCGCGATCCCGTGCCGCGCTGGACCTTTGGTCGGGTCACTCTGCTGGGTGACGCCGCCCATCCGATGTATCCGATCGGATCGAACGGCAGCGCGCAAGCAATCCTTGATGCACGCTATTTGAGCGACTGCCTTGCTACCGATCCAAACACTTTGTATGCCTTGCGCGAATACGAGGCCGAACGCCTGCCGCGTACCGCAGGCATCGTCTTGCGCAACCGCATGAACGGGCCGGAACAGGTAATGCAGATGGCGGAGGAAAAGGCGCCGAATGGATTCCGGCATGTGAATGATGTTATTCCGCAGGAAACCCTGGAAGCGATTTCCTTGCGTTACAAAAGGCTTGCCGGTTTCGACAAGGACTCCCTCAAATCATGAGCCAGGTATCGAACATTGGTCTGCGCAGCATCGCCAAACTGGAGATCGAGGTTGTCCCTCCGGTTGTGCTGGGAGAACTTAACGGCACCGAACGGCGATTTGTCTCGATCAAGGGCGGAAGCGTCAATGGCCCGCTGTTCAGCGGGACCATTCTCCCGGGCGGCAGCGACATTCAACTGGTGCGCGCGAATGGAACGATCGAACTGGTGGCCCGCTATGCGCTCGATCTCGGGCCATTCGGTACGGTGCTGGTAGAGAACACCGGTATCCGGCGTATGGTAGACGCGGCCGATGTCAATGGACATGCCTATTTTCGTGGCGTAATGCGTTTTGAAGCGCCGCGTGCCACGCTTGGCTGGCTCAATGACACCGTGTTTATCAGTACGGGATATCGGGATGGCAGCATTGTCTACCTGGAAGTATTTGAAGTACTTTAAGAGCGTTCAGCAACATCCCGTAACGTCGCTATGCCGCCGGGAGATGGCATTCGTATTCGAGACCCACACCCTCATCAAGCCGACACAGTTTGCGTTGGAGACCTCGTAATTGCAGAGCGAGCATTTCCAGTGCTGGCAAAACATCAGGAAAAACTTTTCAACCCGACAACAATAAGGCCGAGTAGGCATTCCTTCAAGAACTATTTTATGCGCGGTGCGTCCACGCTGTCGCCCGACAGGAAGGCAATGGTTTGTTATGATGCAAAACACTCTTTTGCAATCGCGCTCGCACGTGACGTCGTCA
Source organism: Noviherbaspirillum sp. Root189 (assembly GCF_001428545.1). Classification (GTDB taxonomy): domain Bacteria; phylum Pseudomonadota; class Gammaproteobacteria; order Burkholderiales; family Burkholderiaceae_D; genus Noviherbaspirillum. The sequence continues at coordinate 101,607 of NZ_LMHZ01000056.1, read as the reverse complement.
TAGCGAGCAATATAAAAGGATAGACAATGACGATCTGGAAGACGAACCTTGACCTTCCAAGCCTGAGCAGAATGCATCGCGGCACGGCTATTGACCATCTTGGCATTGAATTTACCGACTTTGGCGAAAACTGGCTGGAGGCCAGGATGCCTGTCGATAAGCGTACCATCCAGCCATTTGGCATCCTCCACGGCGGTGCGTCAGTGCTGCTGGCTGAAAGCCTCGGAAGTGCTGCAAGCAATTTTTCCATTGACAACGAAACCCATTACGCCGTGGGCCTCGATATCAATGCTAACCATGTTCGCGCAGTGCGCGAAGGCTATGTGACCGGCAAGGCGACACCCATCCACCTCGGACGTTCGACCCACGTCTGGCAAATCATGATTTATGACTCGGCCCAACGCCTTAGTTGTGTAGCGCGCCTGACGATGTCAATTCTGGAACGCAACCAGGCGTAATCGTCTACCTCTGGCTCGGCCGTTCGGTGAACTTCCTGAAATTAGGCCAATCTACTTGACTATCATTGCATTACATTTTGTCATGCAATGATAGTCAATTGGTGTACGCACGATATGCAACACCTTCGTGCCGGCATTCACCACGAATATCAGGAGGCTTCATGAGCGTCACGCCATCATCGGGCACCCCCGGCAAGTCGGACGCCCATCTCAAACCGGGCGACGAGGCCGTGGCCGGCACACCGGGCACGGGTGAGGATTTATGCCCAAATTGCAGCGGCACCGGAAAGATAAGGGATGGGGCTGCGTGTCCGATTTGCGAAGGAACCGGCCGCATTACGCAGGGCATCGGCGGAGGCTGATCGTCACGTAAACTGCCTCGGTTTTCGGCAATGCTTCGCATACTGGTTCATGTTTCATGCCGCCATTCGGCAAGTGAGGCTGGACCGGCGTAATCACACGCGTAGCGTCATCCCACGGGCTTGGTCCGGCGCCATGTGTCATGTGTCAACGCGACTATGGGTTTTGGTTCTCGTGGTATAGCAATGCGATCGCTTCTGCGGCAATGCCTTCTTCCCGGCCGAGATACCCGAGCTTTTCATTGGTTTTGGCCTTGATGTTGACTTGCGCCGTCGTCACGCCGAGTTCTTCAGCCACGTGTGCCACCATCTGTGGGATGTGCGGTGCCATTTTGGGTGCCTGGGCGATGATGGTCGCGTCCACGTTGCCGATCCGATAACCCGACTCGTTAACACGCCTGCACGCCTCGCGCAGCAGCACCCGTGAGTCTGCACCCGAGAACTGCGCGTCGGTGTCCGGGAAGTGCCGCCCGATATCGCCCAGCCCTGCCGCACCGAGAATCGCGTCCGTCACTGCATGCAACAGTACATCGGCGTCCGAATGTCCCAGCAAGCCGGTAACATGCGAAATCGTCACTCCGCCAATGATCAGCTTGCGGCCCGGGACCAGCGCGTGGCAGTCATAGCCCTGGCCGATGCGGAACGGAAGAAGACTCATGAATTTCCTTTCAAATGCAGTTCGGCCAGTGCCACGTCATGCGGCAAGGTGACCTTGAAATTGCGAGGGCTGCCTTCAACCAGCTTCGGGTGATGGCCAAGCGCTTCGATGGCGCTTGCTTCATCGGTCACGTGCGTTGCCGATTCCAGAGCATGCTTCAGCAAGCCATAACGAAACATTTGCGGTGTTTGTGCCGCCCACAGATTTTCACGCGATACCGTCTCCTGCACACGCGACTGGGCATCACTACGCTTCAACGTGTCGACTATCGGCAAGGCGAGCAAGCCGCCAATCGCATCATCCTCCAGAGTATGAACAAGCCGGTCAATCAACTCCCCGGTCAGCCCTGGACGGGCCGCGTCATGCACCAGCACCCAGTCACTGTCGGTAAGCTGATTACCGATTACCCTCAGACCGTTAAGCACGGACGCATGCCGGGTTTGTCCGCCGTGGCGCAATACGGTGACTTTGTCCTGCAAATGCGTTTGGGCGCCGAGCACGTCATCGATATAACCGTCCTCGGCGCTGACGACCACAAAGCTGTGTTCTACCAGCGGATGCAGCGCAAAGGTTTCCAGCGCATGCAGCAACATGGCCTTGCCGGCGAGCGGCAGGTATTGTTTTGGATGGTCTGCCCCCATGCGTGCACCAACGCCGGCAGCGGGAATAAGAGCAAAGTGACGTGGTGGAATCATCTGGTAAGGCGAGTAAATGCGAAGTCCAGTAAAAGTTTTAATGCGTGTTAACGTCGATTGTGTCCGGAAATGCCTGTATTTTCTCAAGCTATAGGCAGCCGTTCGGCTATGGCAAAGGGCTTGGTTTATAATCCCGTTATATTTTCTCACAGTCGCAGCGTGCTGCATTGCCTGACAAGGCGCATGCTACGGCCTCTCTGACATTCCAGATGTCGTCCGTTGATGTCGTTCGATCTAAAAAAATCCCTTCCCAAGCCCGGTAGCCGCTTCGCACTTCCGCCCGTACACGGTTCGGCGGATGCCTTCGCCCTTGCCCAGGCCGCCCTTGAACTGAAGTCGCAACAGCGCATGCTGGCAGTCATTGTCGCCAATGCAACCGATGCCCAGCGGCTGCTAGCCGAAATTTCCTGGTTTGGCGGCCAGGATTCCGGTTTGCGCTGCCATCTCTTGCCCGACTGGGAAACCCTGCCCTACGATGCTTTTTCGCCGCACCAGGACCTGGTGTCGGAAAGACTGGCAACGCTCCATGAAATCAGCAGTGGACAGTGCGATGTTTTGATCGTGCCGGCCACGACGGCACTGCTGCGCATGGCGCCGCCGTCCTTCCTCGCGGCGTACACGTTTTTCTTCAAGAAGGGTGAAACGCTCGACGAAGCAAAACTGAAATCGCAGCTGACGCTGGCTGGCTACACGCATGTGACGCAGGTCATGTCGCCTGGCGAATATTCGGTGCGTGGCGGCCTGATCGACCTGTTCCCGATGGGCTCGGCGCTGCCATACCGCCTGGACCTGTTTGGCGACACGATTGAAACCATTCGTACTTTCGATGCCGATACCCAGCGCTCGCTGTATCCTGTACATGAAGTTCGCCTGCTGCCTGGACGCGAATTTCCCATGGATGAGGCCGCGCGTACTGCCTTTCGCAGCCGCTGGCGCGAGGAATTTGAAGGCGATCCGTCGAAATCATCGATCTACAAGGATATCGGCAACGGCATTGCGTCGGCCGGCATTGAATACTATCTCCCGCTTTTCTTTGACGAGACGGCAACGCTTTTCCAGTACGTGCCGGATGACACGACCTTCGCACTGGTCGGCGACATCGAGGCGTCCATCAGACGCTTCTGGGGCGATACGCAGTCACGCTATAAATTCCTGAAAGCCGACCGGGAACGTCCACTGCTGCCACCGGAGCGTCTGTTCCTGACGGACGAGGACTTTTTCGTCCTCGCCAAACCCTACGGTCGCTGGGTAATCCAGGTTGGCGACGTCGCGTCGGCGTTGTCGGCCCCGATCCCCAACATCGCGGTGAACCGCCGTGTCGATGACCCGCTGGTCAACCTGCGTTCCTACCTTCTGCAGACCGACAGGCGCGTCATGATCTGCGCCGATTCCAACGGCCGCCGCGAGACGCTGCAGCAATATTTTGACGAGTTCAACCTGCCGCTGGCACCGTGCGAAAGCCATGCCGATTTTGCGACTTCATCGGCAAAGCTCGTGCTCGCCGTGGCGCCCTTGCAGGCTGGCTTCGAACTGAGCCAGGACCTGGGCGGCATTGCCTTCATTACCGAAACCGAGTTGTATGCAGGATCGGGACGACGGGCCGGTCGCCGCAAACAGGAAGCAGTGACCCAGGTCGAGTATATGGTGCGCGACCTGTCCGAGCTCAAGGTCGGTGATCCGGTAGTGCACGTCAATCATGGTATCGGCCGGTACATGGGCCTGATCAGCATGGACCTTGGCGAAGGCGAAGCGGAATTCCTGCATCTGGAATATGCGAAGGAAACCAAGCTGTACGTGCCGGTTTCGCAATTGCATGTGATTTCCAGGTATTCCGGCGCATCGCCCGACGAAGCGCCCTTGCATACGCTCGGTTCGGGTCAGTGGGAAAAGGCAAAAAAGAAAGCCGCCCAGCAGATACGTGATACAGCGGCCGAACTGCTCAACCTGTATGCCCGCCGGGCTGCGCGCCAGGGCCACGCCTTCCAGTATTCGGCGCGCGACTACGAAACTTTCGCCGAAAGCTTCGGATTTGAAGAAACGCCGGACCAGGGTGCCGCCATCAATGCCGTGATCAAGGATATGACCAGCGGCAAACCGATGGACCGGCTGATCTGCGGCGATGTTGGCTTTGGCAAGACCGAGGTGGCGCTACGTGCGGCGTTCGTCGCCGTCATGGGTGGCAAGCAGGTTGCCATTCTTGCCCCCACCACACTGCTGGCGGAGCAACATGCGCAAACCTTCGCTGACCGTTTTGCAGATTGGCCCGTCAAGATTGCAGAATTGTCGCGTTTCCGCACCGGCAAGGAAGTCACTCAGGCGATCAAAGGTATGGCCGACGGCACTGTAGACGTCGTGATCGGCACGCACAAACTGCTTTCCAACGATGTGAAATTTTCGCGCCTGGGCCTCGTGATCATTGACGAGGAACACCGCTTCGGTGTGCGTCAGAAGGAAGCGCTCAAGGCACTGCGTGCGGAAGTCGATGTACTGACGCTGACTGCGACACCGATTCCCCGGACACTCGGGATGGCGCTTGAAGGCTTGCGGGATTTTTCGGTGATTGCAACCGCGCCGCAAAAGCGCCTGGCGATCAAGACCTTTGTTCGCCGAGAAGACGATTCGGTAGTGCGCGAAGCCTGCCTGCGCGAGCTTAAGCGCGGGGGACAAGTGTACTTCCTGCACAATGAAGTCGAGACCATCCTTAATCGCAAGGCGATGCTGGAAGGCCTGCTACCGGAAGCGCGGGTCGCGGTCGCACACGGGCAGATGCACGAGCGCGACCTTGAGAAGGTCATGCGGGATTTCGTTGCGCAGCGTTTCAACATCCTGCTGTGCACGACCATTATCGAAACCGGTATCGACGTGCCGACGGCGAATACCATCATCATGCACCGGGCCGACAAGTTCGGCCTGGCGCAGCTGCACCAGCTGCGCGGTCGCGTCGGTCGTTCGCACCATCAGGCCTATGCTTACCTGCTGGTGCACGATGTGCAGGGACTGAGCAAGCAGGCGCAGCGCCGCCTGGAAGCCATCCAGCAGATGGAAGAACTGGGTAGCGGCTTTTACCTGGCAATGCACGACCTGGAAATCCGTGGCGCGGGCGAAGTCCTCGGTGAAAACCAGTCCGGTGAAATGCAGGAGATTGGTTTTCAGCTTTACTCGGACATGCTCAACGAGGCGGTGCGCTCGCTCAAGAATGGCAAGGAGCCGGATCTGGCCGCGCCCTTGTCCACCACAACGGAAATCAACCTGCACGTACCTGCCCTGCTCCCACAGGACTATTGCGGCGATGTGCATGAGCGGCTGTCGCTGTACAAGCGGCTCGCCAACTGCGAAACGCAGAACGCAATCGACGATTTGCAGGAGGAACTGATCGACCGTTTCGGCAAGATGCCGGAGCCGGCCAAGGCGCTGATCGAAACCCACCGGCTGCGGATCGCCGCCATTCCGGCAGGTATTGTTAAAATCGATGCCCATGCCGAATCAGCGGTGCTCCAGTTCTGCCCTAATCCACCAATTGAAGCAATGCGCATCATCGAGCTGGTACAGAAGAACCGGCAGGTCAAGCTGAATGGCCAGGACAAGCTGCGCATCACCGCCAACATGCCGGATCTTGCGGCGCGGGTGACGCAGGTCAAGGCCACGATACGGTCGCTGATCGGTTAAGCGATCGTATGAATGTTAACTTTTAAACTCTTTCGATGAATCTTATTCTCCAGGGCCTCTCGGTCGACCATTCCACCATCGAGCGTATTGCCCGGCTCGTCAACGGCAAGCACATCACGGTCTTGCATGACAATGTCTTCCGCTGCGAAGAGGTGCAGTTTTCCGAATCACTGAAGGCCGAGGTGGATAGCGCCTGTTTCGCCGCTCAGCTTGATTATGCGTTCACCGAACCAGGTCGAAAGCTAAGCGATTTCCGGTTGGTTGCGATGGACATGGATTCCACCGTGATCACGATAGAATGCATTGACGAGATCGCTGACATGCAAGGCTTGAAACCGCAGGTTGCCGAGATCACAGAGGCGGCGATGCGTGGCGAAATCGAATTTCGCGAGAGCCTGACCCGCCGAGTCGCTCTACTCAAGGGACTGGATGCCAGCGCTTTGCAGCGTGTCTATGATGAGAGGCTGAAGCTTTCCCCCGGTGCGGAACGCATGCTTGCCGCAGTAAAGGCTGCGGGTTTGAAAACCTTGCTAGTATCCGGCGGATTTACCTTCTTTACCGACCGCATGAAAACCCGCCTTGGACTGGATGTTACCCATTCCAATACACTGGAAATTGCCGACGGTAAACTGACTGGCCGTGTCGTGGGCGGCATTGTCGACGCCGATGAGAAACAACGTACGGTGGAACGTGTGTGCCAGGAAATTGGTTGTTCTCCGCGTCAGGCCATTGTGATGGGTGACGGTGCCAATGATCTGAAAATGATGGGTATTGCCGGCATGTCGGTCGCGTTCCGCGCCAAACCCGTTGTACGCGCGCAAGCAGATGTGGCCTTGAATTTTGTTGGACTCGACGGAATCTTATCTTTGTTTGAATGATCTTTTTGGGTATGGCAGCCGATATCGCGCCCCGTACTCATTCATCAAGGAAACCAAATGGCCCAAGAACTCGTTTTCGACAGCAAACTGCAGTCCAACAAAAGCCTGGCATGGTGGCTATATATCATTCACGGCGTCAGCTTTGCCTTCTCACTTGGCGCATTTTCCTGGATTCCCCTGATCATCAATTACGTCAAGAAAGATGACGCAAGGGGTACCTTCGTCGAAAGCCATCATCGCTGGCAGATCCGGTCTTTCTGGTGGTATTTGTTCTGGATGCTCGTTGGCGGCGTGCTATTTCTTACCGTCATCGGCATCCCCATCGCCTGGCTGGTATGGACAGGTGCCTGGGTATGGAAAGCTTATCGTCTGATCAAGGGCATTATCGATCTGAACGATAACAAGGCCATGCCAATTTAAACGGGTTGACCCGCTAAACCTGAGTGGATTTCATCGTGGTGTACGGAGAATCGGGTCGACCTGGCGTGCAGGACAAGGCGCGCGAAGTGCCGTGTGGCGGGCCACACAAGCGACAAGCAACGCTACACACGATGAAATCCGCTCTAAGTGGACAGGGCCGGCTGTGTCCCTGTCCATATGGACTTTATTTGGCGCCTATCCGAGTGCGCTGAACGCCTGTTCGATGTCCGCAATAAGATCGCCTGGCTCTTCAAGTCCGATATTGAAACGGACCAGTTGCCCGCTTCCCTGCCAATTGCTACGCATGTTCTGAATACGGTATGGAATACACAGGCTGTTCGCCCCGCCCCAGCTGAAACCGATCTTGAAGAGCTTGAGGCTGTCGACGAAGCGATCAGTCTGGGCCTCGCTGTAGCGCTCATTGAAGACGACCGAAAATAATCCTCCTGCGCCGGTAAAGTCGCGCTTCCAGTTGAGGTGCCCCGGACAATCTTCGAAAGCCGGATGCAGTACACGGCTGATTTCAGGCCTGGCTTTCAGCCAAGCCGCCACCTTGCGTGCACCGGCATCGTGCGCTTCGAAGCGGAGTTTCATGGTCGGCAATCCGCGTAGCACCAGATAGGTATCGTCGGCACTGACACCGAATCCAAGGCGCATATGGGCCATTTCAATCCGGTGGATCAATTCCTTGTCCTGCGTGATGACCGCGCCCATCAGCACATCGGAGCCGCCTGATTGATATTTGGTCAAGGCATGCATCACGATGTCGACGCCGTGATCGAAGGCACGGAAAGCCAGTCCGGCAGACCAGGTATTATCGATGGCGACATGGATATCCTGACCAGCGGCTCTTTTCTCGCGGACTATTTTTGTCATCGCCGGAATGTCGGGTACTTCCATGGATACCGAACCGGGAGCCTCGGTCCATATCAGGCGGGTGTTCGGCTGAATCAGCTCGGCGATGCCGGCGCCAATCAAGGGATCGTAGTAACGGGCGGTGATGCCGTAGTCGCGCGTCAGCCAGCGACCAAGTTCGCGGTTCGGATTGTAGACGTTGTCGGGAAGCAGAACATCGTCACCGGTCTTGAGCAAGGCAAAGTCCACCATGGCGATTGCGGCCAACCCACTCGGTGCGAGCAGACAATGGTTGCCGCCCTCGATTTCGGCGAGACGGCCCTCAAGTGTGAAAGTGGTGGGCGTGCCGTGCAGGCCATAGGTATAGGCATTCTTTTCCTGCCAGTTGCGCGAACGCATTGCCGCGACGTCCTTGAAGAGGACTGTCGATGCATGATGAATCGCGGTCGGGAATGCCCCAAAGCCCGAGGGCGCCACATAGTCGGAATGAATGAGTGAAGTCTGTATCGATTTCCGGTCAGTCACGCGTATTCTCCGCTGGATGGCTTATTGGTTATTGTCGGGACGGCATCGCAGTTTTTCCGTTTGAGGCAGATTTTTGCTTCGCCTTTTCTTCAGTACGCACCACGCGCAGAGTGAACGGCTTCTTGATCTTGCCGTCCGCCGACTGCCACTCGCCGCTGATGGTATTGTCCGCGAGTTTACCGTCCCACTGGCCGGATACATCCGTGCCGTTTTCGGATTCTTCCATGAACAGATATTCACCGTCGATTTCGCCGGCCAGGAGAATGTTCTGCGAGCGTCCGAAGTAGAAGTACTCTCCTTCCACGCCGTCCTCCATCTGCTCCTTGGTGCGCAGGCTGACTTGAATATCCCCGTCACCCAGCTTGCCGCGCAGTGTAACGGGTTTGACGAAGGCGGCTTTGCCGTTCAGCGTTGTTGCCGGTACGGCCTGAGCCTGACCTTCGGCGGCATGAGCAAATGGCGCGGACATCACAATGGCAGCCGCCAGCAGCGGCTTGACGAACATCCTGATCATCAGGCCTCCGCCCACAGGTCGTGCGCATCGGCGGCAGTGACGCGCACGTCGACAAATTCGCCGACTTTCAGTTTGAGATGTGGCTCGTAGGGGGGCTTCACGTAGACCACGCCGTCGATTTCCGGGGCATCGGCAACCGTCCGGCCGACGCCGCCGTTCGGGCCCACTTCATCGAGCAGCACGCGCACGGTGGTGCCAACCTTCGATTGCAGGCGTTTTTTGGAAATACCTTCCTGCAGTTCCATGACGCGGGCACGGCGTTCTTCCCGGACTTCTTCGGGAACGGGATTGGCAAGCTCATTTGCCGTAGCGCCTTCTACCGGTGAATAGGCGAAACACCCGAGTCTGTCGATCTCGGCTTCCTTCAGGAAGTCGAGCAGGTACTGAAATTCTTCTTCCGTCTCGCCAGGGAAACCGGCAATGAACGTGGAGCGTATCGTCAGTTCCGGGCACATCTTGCGCCATGCCTGAATGCGATCAAGGTTCTTTTCGCCATTTGCCGGGCGCTTCATGCGCTTGAGCACATCCGGATGCGCATGTTGCAGCGGCACGTCCAGGTAGGGCAGCACGCGACCTTCAGCCATCATCGGGATGACATCATCGACGTGCGGATAGGGATAGACGTAGTGCAGGCGGACCCATGCGCCGTATTGCGCGGCCAGCTCGCCAAGCGCGCCCACCAGTTGTGTCATATGGGTACGTACGGGTTTGCCGTTCCAGAAACCGGTGCGGAACTTGACGTCGACGCCATAGGCGCTGGTGTCCTGCGAGATGACCAGCAATTCCTTTACGCCGGCCTTGAACAGGTTCTCCGCTTCGAGCATCACGTCGGCAATCGGGCGCGACACCAGGTCACCACGCATCGACGGGATGATGCAGAAGCTGCAGCGATGGTTGCAGCCTTCGGAAATCTTGAGGTAAGCGTAATGTTTCGGCGTCAGTTTGACGCCTTGTGCCGGGACCAGGGAGGTGAAGGGATCATGCGGCTTGGGAAGATGTTTGTGCACGGCAGCCATCACCTCGCCGACAGCATGCGGGCCGGTGACTTCGAGCACCTTGGGGTGCACACTCTGAATAATGTCGTTGCCGGCGGCATCCTTCTTCGCGCCAAGGCAACCGGTCACGATGACCTTACCGTTTTCGTTGAGCGCTTCGCCGATGGCGTCCAGCGATTCCTGCACCGCGGCGTCGATGAACCCGCAGGTGTTGACGATGACGAGGTCAGCGCCATCGTAAGACTTGGCGGTGTCATAACCTTCGGCGCGCAGCTGGGTGAGGATTTGTTCGGAGTCGACGAGCGCCTTGGGACAACCGAGCGATACAAAGCCGACTTTAGGGGAGGAGGAAGCGTTGGACATGAAGGAAAAGGGCACAAAAGCGTAATCCGCTATTGTACCCCGTCAGGGATGGTTTCCCATTCACGCAAATCTCCGCAACCCTTGCTCTTCCATCAACGCTGCGGTCCTATCCATTTCCATGGCAATTCTGGCAGCGTTATCGGCTCTGTTTCCGGTCTTATACCAATCCCAACCCATAACGCACCATGAGATCGCGTCTTTTTCCGCCTGCCTGCGTTGCACTCGTCGTCAATAGCTCGCTATTGACTCCTCCTATTTGTCACGTTATAGCTTGGGATTGGTATTACTTCTTTGTATTGTCCGGCGGCGGGAACGGGAAAGTCCCGAACATGTTCTTTGTCTGGCTTTGCATCTGGTCCTGCATCTGCATGAACAGGTTCTTGCTCTGTTCGATGTAGTTGCTCATCATTCCTTGCATCATGGGGCCCTGAACATTCATGAACTGAGTCCACATTTCCTGGCTGAAAGGCTTGCCTTCATAGAAACCCTTGGAGCTTTCGGCCAGCTTGTTCTGAATGTCGATAAAGGCCTGGATGTTCTTTTCCAGATAAGAGCCCATCATTCCCTGCATGGCATGGCCATAGTAGCGAATGATTTGCGACAGTGCGCCGCTGGAAAACATTGGTGTGCCGTTGGCCTCTTCTTCCAGAATGATCTGCAAAAGAATCGCGCGGGTCAGGTCTTCTTCGGTCTTGGCATCGACGACGGTGAATTCTTCGTTGTCGAGGACTAATTGCTTTACATCAGCGAGCGTGATGTAGGAACTGGTTTGTGTGTCATACAGACGGCGGTTCGGATACTTCTTGATCAAGCGCTCGGAAAGCTTTTTTGCACTATTCATCGAAAATTCCAGTTATTGCGTCGCAACGCGTCGATGCCGTTTTATCTGAAAAGCGAACAACCGTTCGCTCTGCTTACTTTTATTATAGTGCGAAAAAACAAAGATTTACGCAACTATTGTCAAGAGGTTACCCGGTTATTGCAATGCGTTTGCGAAAAATCCTGCCTGATGGCATTGCTTGATAGAGTTTCCTTTACTTAACAGTTTGCCGCATCCTGTATGTTGTGCCAACTACCTGAAATTGCCGGAAGGACGGGCCACGGCCGGCCCTGTCCAGTCGCTCAATGGTCGGCTTTTACCTTTACATAACGGCCTGGCGCAGGCTCGATCTGCGTATATTTTGTATTACCGTATTTCTTCGGGGCAGGAACCTGCTTGCCCCCGTACTGTTTCAGGAATTCCGCCCATTCCGGCCACCAGCTGCCTGGCTGCTCCTTGGCGGCCGCCATCCATTCATCCGCAGAATCCGCATTCACATCGCTGATCCAATGACTGCGCTTCTTTTTCGCCGGTGGATTGATGACGCCCGCGATATGCCCGGACGCGCCGAGCACAAAGCGATTGCGGTCGCGTTTTTTGGGGTTCAGCAGCTTGGTCGATTCGTAGGCCGATGTCCACGGCACGATATGGTCTTCGCGCGAACCGTAAATAAAGGTAGGCGCATCGATCTTCGCAAGGTCGATCGGCTCGCCAGCGACCTGTGTCTTTCCCGGTACCCGCAAATTGTTTTCGAGGTACATATTGCGCAGGTACCAGCAAAACATCGGACCAGGCAAGTTCGTGCTATCGGCATTCCAGTAAAGCAGATCGAATGGCGGTGGTTCTTCACCCTTCAGGTAATTGGCCTTCACGTAATTCCAGACCAGGTCGTTCGGACGCAGGCTGGAAAACGCAGACGCGAAGTCACGCCCCGGCATCAGGCCACCATGTCCGATCGCCTGCTCGCGCATCGCCACCTGCGCCTCGTCCACAAAGACCTCGATCACACCGGTATCGGAAAAGTCGAGGAACGTAGTCAGCAAGGTAAGGCTGGCAACCGGCTTTTCACCGCGCGCAAACAGCAGTGACAGCGCTGTCGAGAGCAATGTGCCGCCGACGCAGAAACCCAGTGCATTGATCTGATCCTGACCGGAGATTTCCTGCACGACGTTGATGGCTTTGACGACACCCTGCAAGATGTAGTCATCCCAGGTTGCCTGTGCCAGAGATTTGTCCGGGTTGACCCACGAAACCAGGAACACGGTATGGCCTTGCTCGACAGCGTAGCGGACCAGTGAGTTTTCAGGCTGCAGATCAAGGATGTAGTATTTGTTGATGCAAGGCGGCACCAGCAGTAATGGGCGCTCGTACACCGATTTTGTCAGCGGCTTGTACTGGATCAGCTGGAAAAATTCATTTTCGAAGACGACTGCGCCTTCGCTCGTGGCCACGTTTCGGCCGACCTCGAATGCGGATTCGTCAGTCTGCGAGATACGCCCCTTCTGCATGTCTTCGAGCATATGGGCAATCCCTTTGGTAAGGCTTTGCCCTTTTGTCTCGATGATTTTCTGCTGTGCTTCCGGATTGGTCACCAGGAAGTTCGCCGGCGACATCGCATCGACCATTTGTTGCACTGCGAAACGAATCTTCTGCTTTGCGCGGGGCGCCGCTTCGACGGAGTCCGCAAGTGCCATCAAGAACCGTGCGTTCAAGAGGTAGGCTGCCGCATTGAAGGCGAACATCGGGTTGGAATGCCACTCGGGCGAAGTGAAACGCCTGTCTCCGATTGCCGGTGCCTTTGCGTTCAGCATTTCCTGCCAGAGTGAAGTCATCTGCTGCATGTAATCGCTTTGCAGCCTGGACAGCGTTGACGGGTCGATGGTCGCGCCGAATTCCTTTACTGTTGCGGTAATCGGCTTGGTATCGAGCGGCGCGGCTTGTGTCCAGGCTTTCCAGGCATTGGGATCGGAAAACTGGGCCATCCATGCCTGCGGGTCCATCTGAGGCGGGAACATATTATTCATGTCTGCATCTCTTTTTTCGCGTAAGGTTACGGTTTGATTGAATGCCTTGAACTGCTATGTATATCGTCGCCATCGCATGGATTTATGTTGTTCTGATGATGTCCATCACCGAACATTCGGTCGTCGCCGGTGTGATGACCTTCCTGCTCTATGGCGTTCTGCCCTTGTTAATCATTTTATACTTGATGGACGCCCCACGGCGCAAGCGCAAGCGTGCGGCAGATGAAAAATTGCTACGGGAAGAAGAAATGAAGGTCCAGGCGTGCATTCCACCGCAGATGGATGAAAAGACTTGATTAACGGCCTGCTTGATTAACAAGGTTTGATTTAAGTTGATTCAGGGCATCGTCAGCGTTTGCATTGCGCTGAACCTTTATTTAAGCCAGATCAGAGAGACCATCCTGCCCGTAACACCATCCCGGCGATAAGAATAAAACCGGGCCGGGTCACTGACGGTACACAAATCGCCACCGAAAACCTCGCTCACTCCCGCGTTGGCAAGGCGCCGGCGAGCCAGCGCATAGATATCTGCGAGATATTTACCGGCCCTGCCTTCAATGGCTCTGAATGCCGCGGTCGTTTCCGGGTCGGGAACGACGAATGCATCAAACACATCCTGTCCCACCTCGAATGCATTGGGCCCGATGGCCGGTCCCAGCCAGGCCATCAGCGATCCCGCCCCTGCATCGCCCATACGGGCAACCGTCTTTTCAAGTATCCCATTCGCCAACCCGCGCCAACCTGCATGGGCAGCACCCACCACGCGTCCATCCAGGTCGCACAAGAGCACCGGTAAACAATCCGCTGTCTGAATGACGCAGACTACCCCGGGTGTGCTGGAAATGCAGGCATCCGCATTCGGTACGACCCCATGAAGGCTTGCGGCATCGACGACTGTCGTGCCATGAACCTGAGACAGCCATGCTGGGTCCGATGGCAAAAATGTTCTCAGCAATGCCCGGTTGCGATCGACCGCCTTCGGCCGGTCGCCGACGTGAGTGCCAAGATTAAGCCCTCCCCCAGCCTTGCCATCGTCATACGGTACCGTGCTGACTCCGCCGCAACGGGTCGTGGACAGCGAGCCGACGGATGCAGGGGCGTTCCATTGCGGACGGATGGGTTCGGGCGAGGCCATGGAAATCCTTTATCCGACAATAGAGCTGTCGATTCCGGCGCGCATGAGAAGGCTGGCGAAATCCTCAGGCAAAACGGACTGCCATTCACAATCCTTGCCGGTCGCCGGATGGATCAGCCCAAGTCGGTAGGCATGCAGCGCCTGGCGTGGGAATATCGGTGCCAGATGCGGTTTCCCGTACAGGGGATCGCCAACCAGCGTAAAGCCGATCGATTGCATATGGACCCGGATCTGGTGGGTCCGGCCGGTTTCGAGCTGGCAACGCAACAGACTGACCGGACGGCCATCCAGTGTGCCGGTCGCGATCCGCTGGTAATGGGTGACCGCCGGCTTGGCGCTGGCATTGTCAGTGACCGCCATCTTGATTCGATCACGCGGATGGCGCCCAATGGCCGCATCGATTTTTCCGCTGATTTGCGGCGAACCCCAGACCAGCGCCAGGTATTCGCGCTTGACAGTGCGTGCCTGCAGTTGCCTTACAAGGTCGGTTTGTGACTGCAGGGTTTTGGCGACCACCATCAGTCCACTGGTTTCCTTGTCGAGCCGATGCACGATGCCAGCACGAGGAACGCCCGAAATTGCCGGAAAATGATGCAGCAAGCCATTGAGCAAAGTGCCGGACCAGTTACCTGCAGCGGGATGCACCACCAGTCCGGCCGGCTTATCGATGATCATCAGTTCGGCATCCTCATGCAGGATGGAGAGCGGCATGGCTTCGGGCGTGAATGCCGTATCTTCGGGCGCTGCCTGCGGATGAACCACGATGGTTTCGTCGCCCAGCGCCAGCGTCTTGCCCTTTGCGGGTTGACCATCCACCGTGACGAAGCCGCCGTCCATCCATTGTTGCAGACGGCTGCGGGAATACTCTGGCACCAGTTGCGACAGGGCCTTGTCCAGGCGTACGCCGCAAAATTCCGGGGTCAGCTTTAATTCGATGGGCGCGACGTCGGGCGTGGCGCCCTCTTCATCATCGCCGTCATACAGTTCATTTTCGGTCAGGTTTGAGGTCAAAATCAGAGGTTTCTGTGAGTATCGCTTGAAGGAGTCGCCATCGGCTATAATCGTGGCCTTGTCCAGCCGTGCTCCTGCAAACGTTATGTATAAAAGATTGTTGAAAATCGCCGCTATCGCTCTTGCGCTATCCCTGTCAGGCTGCGGCCTGTTGCCGGACAAGGTGGACGAAACAAAGAATTGGTCAGCGTCGAGATTATACTCGGAGGCCCGGGACGAACTCAGCAGCGGTAATTATGAAAAGGCGATCCAGCACTTCGAAAAGCTGGAATCGCGTTACCCGTTCGGAACCTATGCCCAGCAGGCCCAAATGGAAATCGCCTATGCGCACTACCGCCAGGGTGAACAACCGGAAGCGCTGGCGGCAGTCGACCGCTTTATCAAGCTGCATCCGAATCATCCCAACGTCGATTATATGTATTACCTGCGTGGGCTGATCAACTTCAACGACCGCGTTGGTTTTCTCGACTTTTTGTCCAAGCAGGATCCAAGCGAACGCGATCCGAAGGCGGCGCGCGATGCATTCGATTCGTTCAAGCAGCTGGCGGAACGTTTCCCGAACAGCATCTACGCCAAGGATGCGATTTCACGCCTGAAGTATCTGGTCAATGCGATGGCGCAGTATGAAGTGCATGTTGCCAAATATTACTATCGCCGTGGCGCATATCTGGCAGCTGCAAACCGCGCGCAGGTCGCGGTAACCGAATACCGTGATGCGCCAGCAGTTGAAGAAGCTTTGTACGTAATGGTCAAATCCTATGACGCGATGGATTTGCCGCAGTTGCGTGACGACGCCGACCGGGTACTCAGGACAAACTTTCCGAACAGCGTCTACTTCAGCGGTGGTCCAACAAGCGACAAGCCCTGGTGGCAGATCTGGTAATACAGACGTTTGCCATACCCGCAATACAAACAAATAACCCCGCTGTGCGGGGTTATTTTTTTGTCAGCAAGAATTGCGTGGGCACATCCAGGGTTAGCCCCCATTTTGCAGGATCAGGCTTCCATGCGTCGCCGAAACACCCAGTTCCGCGCAGTTGAAACTGATGCATCGAAAGCATAACCATCGACATTGAATGCCTTCAGTTTTTCGGGCTGCGTCACATTTTTTACTGCCGCATAGCGCGCCATCAATCCGCGCGCCCGCTTCGCAAAGAAGGAAATAACCTTATATTTGCCGTTTTTCCAGTCCTCGAACACCGGCGTAATAATCTCTGCATCAAGCAACTTGGGTTTCACTACCTTGAAATATTCTTCTGATGCGAGGTTGACGAGTACCTTTGCACGGTGGCCGGCAATCTGGGCGTTCAAGGCTTCAGTGACAAGATTGCCCCAGAAAGCATAAAGGTTACGGCCACGCGCATTGGCAAGGCTTGTTCCCATTTCAAGCCGGTAAGGCTGCATGAGGTCCAGCGGCCGGAGTACGCCATACAAGCCCGACAGTATGCGCACATGCGCTTGCACATAATCCAGCTGCTTCACAGTAAGCGAAGGCGCATCGAGTCCTTCGTACACGTCGCCGTTAAACGCCAGCACCGCCTGTTTCGCATTTTTGCGGGTGAATTTGCGCGACCAGGAGGCATACCGGGTAACATTCAGCACTGCCAGCGCATCGGAGATGTCCATCAGCGATGATAGCTGCGCAGGCGACAGCGTCCGCAAGGCCTCGATCAGCTCGGCCGAATGCGAAATGAAATCGGGCGTTGAATGAAGTTCTGTCGTCGGCGGGGTCTCGTAGTCCAGCGTCTTGGCGGGCGAAATAACAATCAGCATTGAAAAATCAGCACTTCAGTAGTGTTTCAAGGAAAAGAATTGCGGCAATGATACAGAAACGCATCGTCATCGACACAAACGTCTGCCTCGACCTGTTTGTCTTTCGCGACCCCAGGTGGATCACGCTCCTGGATGCGCTGCGCAGCGGTGAGCTGGAAGCGGTTACCCGTGACGATTGCCGGACCGAATGGCTCATGGTTCTGGAATATCCCCATTTGCCGCTGGACGAGCAATCCCGTCCCGGCGCGATCTCTGCTTTTGACAGCCTGATTTCCTGCCTTCTGCCGAACGACATGCCGGGACGCAGCGACGTACGCCTACCGGTCTGTACCGATCGCGACGACCAGAAATTCCTCGAACTGGCACGAGATTCCTCCGCGGCCATCCTGATCACCAAGGACAAAGCGTTGCTCAAACTGGCCAAACGCACGGCCAGGGCGGGCATGTTTCAGATCATGGCGCCGGAAAAATGGATAGCGTCCTGGAGTTCTGCCCAGACAACACTTACTGCGCATGGTTAAAATATTATTTTTGCATTCCGCTGTGTCTTTACCGTCCTTATCATGAATATGCCCACTTCCGTATCACTTGCTCCCGACGCTTCCAACGTCCAACTGTTGTCGCTGCAGTCCCGGCTGCCGAATGTCGGAACGACTATTTTTACCGTCATGTCCGCATTGGCCGCTGAAAAAGGAGCTGTCAATCTTGGTCAGGGTTTCCCGGATTTCGACTGCGATCCGGCGCTCGTCGACGCGGTGACGGAGGCGATGAAGAGCGGATTCAACCAATATCCGCCGATGACTGGCGTCCCAGCCCTGCGTGAAGCGATCGCCGCAAAGATCGCCACCATCTATGGACATCGCTACAATCCGGCGACCGAAATCACGATTACCGCCGGCGCAACCCAGGCGCTGCTCACGTCCATCCTGTGCACGGTCCATCCCGGTGATGAAGTGCTGATCATTGAACCGGTCTACGACAGTTATGTGCCCGCCATTGAACTGGCCGGCGGCACACCTGTCTTTGTGCAGATGGAGGTTAGCGCTGAGGGATACGCCATTCCATGGCAAAAAGTTGCTGCTGCCATTACGCCACGTACCCGGCTGCTGATGATCAATTCCCCGCATAATCCGACTGGCTCGGTGATGCGCGAATCAGACATGCGCGCACTCGCCGATATCGTGCGTGATACCCGTATCCTCATCGTGTCGGATGAGGTCTACGAACACATGGTGTACGACGGCGCGCGTCATGAGTCGGTCTGCCGTTATCCCGATCTGGCCGCACGGTCGTTTGTGATCTCCAGTTTTGGAAAGACCTACCACGTCACCGGATGGAAAATCGGTTATGTGGCCGCCCCGGCCGCACTTTCCGCCGAGTTTCGCAAGGTCCATCAGTTCAACGTGTTCACCGTCAACACGCCAGTCCAGCATGGCATCGCCCGCTATATGGCCAACCAAAACGCCTATCTGGATCTGCCCGCGTTTTACCAGCGCAAACGGGACCTGTTTCGTGATGGATTGCAGTCTTCGCGATTCAAGCTGCTTCCTTCCGACGGGACCTACTTCCAGTGCGTCGACTATTCGGCCATTTCCGACTTGCCCGAGGTTGAGTTTGCAAAATGGCTGACCAGTGACATCGGCGTTGCCGCCATTCCGGTTTCGGCTTTTTACAACCAGCCGAAGGATTCCGGCATCGTCCGCTTCTGTTTTGCGAAAAAAGACGAAACCCTGCGAACAGCGCTCGAAAAGCTTGCCAGCCTGTGAAAAACGCCAAAGCTGATTAAAAATATCTCCTGACATCCAATCGTGTCGATCTGTGGAACGGTCTCAGGCAACTGGGTCCGCGTTCACGCCTACGGGCGTCCCTGCGACGCGGAACGACCTAATCCGAATTCCGCGCCGACGACCTCATGCATTACATGTCGATTACTTGCTGATGTTCTTCATCATCTCCACGTTCGCCTTGCGGTCTGCATTGACGCGTTGCGCGGCTGGGCGTTCTCCAAGCATCTTGACGTAATCGCGTGTCGGCAGATCGGCCAGCACATCTTCGCCATAAATGGTCTTCGATGCCATACTTACCAGGGGCAGGTGCACCATCCCCGCGCAATCCGCCATGGTGAATTCCGACCCCGCGACATAAGGTGAAAACTTCGCCAGCTTCGCAAATCCTTTCACATTGCGTTTGAGGAGCTTGAGCGTGCGTTCCTTGATCTCATCGGAGACCTTGCCGCCGAAAAAAGCCTCCGGATACAGTTCACGGGCCACCAGCTCGAGGTGCAATTCCATGAAGGTGATGAGTTCACGTACCTTCGCCGCCTGATAAGGATCCGCCGGAATCAGCGGCTTCTGCGGATAAACTTGTTCGATATAGTCCATCATGACCTGCGACTCGCACAAATGTCCATGATCGGTTTCGAAGAATGGCACTTTGCCCAGTGGCGAGCGAGCCAGCAGTTCCGGGGAGCGATCGGTCCACACCAGTTCTTCTTCGAAGTCCACGCCCTTTTCAAGCAAGGCAAATTTGACTTTGTTGTAGTAGTTGCTCATTGCAAAGCCGCATAATTTCAACACGCTGTCTCCTGATGTCTGGATGTTTTGGAGTGGAAAGCTTACCGCAGTCCCACGTATCTGTCTTCACCCGGCCCGGATTCCGGTATCGGATGACCGACCCGACCCATTTCGGCAATAATAGAGACAGCAATCCCGATAAACAGATATCACCCGATATAACCAGATCTATCCAGACTCATCCAAACTCGCCCGGCGACGCAGCGGGCTTTGATTCCGTTAAACAACCATCCTGACATGTCCGCCGAACTCCAAGCCTCTCGCCAAGACGCCACACTCATCCTGACAATTTCCAACCCCGGCGCAAGAAATGCCTTGCATCCCGACATGTATGCAGCAGCGATTGAAACGCTGTCGACTGCAGAGCGCGATGATTCGATCCGCGCAGTGGTACTCACCGGCGCCGACGATATTTTTTGTGCGGGCGGGAACCTCAATCGACTGCTCGAAAACCGCAGCAGGGACAAGGCGGTTCAGGCCGAGTCCATCGATAACCTGCATGGCTGGATCGAAGCCATCCGGGATTGCCCCAAGCCGGTCATCGCAGCTGTCGAAAACACCGCGGCAGGAGCCGGCTTTTCGCTGGCACTGGCTTGCGACATGATCGTCGCCGGCGCCTCCGCCAAATTCGTGATGGCCTATGTAAAGGTCGGCCTGACTCCGGATGGCGGCGCCAGCTGGTTCCTGTCCCAGGCACTGCCACGACAGCTTGCGACCGAGATACTGATTGAAGGCAAACCGATCAGTGCCGAACGGTTGCATCAGGTCGGTATCGTTAATCGTGTCGTTCCCGATGGGAGCGTGCTCGACGCCGCGCTCGGCTGGGCCGATCAGCTGGCCCAGCTTTCGCCGAACTCTGTCGAGCGAATCAAGTCCCTGACAAACGAGGCACAGCGTAATTCGCTGGGCCAGCATTTTGAATCTGAAAAACGCAACTTCGTGGAAAGCCTGCATCATCGGGATGGCCTGGAAGGCATCACCGCGTTTCTCGAAAAAAGAAAGCCGCATTACAAATGACAGCACAACAGCGACGTCGCATCTACCTGATGCGCCATGGTAGCGTGACCTACTTCGACGACCAGGGAAAACCCTTCCTTCCCGAGATGGTGCCCCTCAATGAACTCGGTCGTGCACAAGCCAGTGCGGCGGGCAAAGTATTTGCGCAGGAAGGCTTACGCTTTGATCGCGTGATCATCTCCGGCCTGCCGCGTACCGTCGAGACGGCCACGCGTGTGCTTGCCGAAACTGGGCAACAAATTGAACTCGAACGCTGGCCCGAACTGGTGGAACTGCGCGGCGGGAAGCTCTCCGCGATCCCCGATGAAAGTCTGAAGGAAGCGTTCGTTGGCGCCTTCGATGGCGTGGTTCCGGAAGACCGGCAATTCCTTGGCGGCGAGTCGGTCGGAGAACTCATGGATCGGGTACATCCCTGTATCGACCGCCTGCGCGAAGACAAGTCCTGGGACACCGTGCTGCTGGTATTGCACGGCGGCGTCAATCGCGCGATTCTTTCATATGCCCTCACCAATCAACGCATTTTCCTTGGAAATCTCGCACAAACCGCCGGTTGCATCAATGCGATTGACGTCGGAGAGAACCATGCTGACTGGGTGGTACGCGTGGTGAACTATTCGCCGATCTCTACGTTGCAGGGTGAATCCAGGCATACCACCATGGAGGTGTTGCTGGAGCAATACCTGAAATCACGTGGCAGCTAAAGCAGCTAAGCTGGTGCACTGGAAAGGCGTATCGAAAGACTTCCGGGCCATTTGAAATTTGAAAATAGAATAGTACGATCGTACGCTTTTAGCGGTAGAATGTGGCGATAACACTTTCCAGCAGTTCGCAAAGGAGACAAGATGTTTGAAGAGTTCATGGGCACACGGCCAGTATCGGAACGTCAGAAGTTCGATGTCGGGGCCATGCAGGAATACATGCGCCAGAACGTGGAAGGCTTTTCCGGTGACCTGACGGTTGAGCAATTTAATGGCGGCCAGTCCAATCCGACCTTCAAGCTGACCGCCGGCGGCAAACGCTATGTCCTGCGCACCAAACCCGGCCCTGCGGCCAAACTTCTCGCTTCAGCCCATGCCATCGACCGCGAATTCCGCGTGATGAATGCACTGAACAAGGCTGGCTTCCCCGCCGCGAAGCAGTATGCCCTGTGTCTCGACGAGTCCGTCATCGGCCGCGCCTTCTACATCATGGATTTCGTGGATGGCCGTGTGCTCTGGGACCAGTCACTGCCGGGCATGAGCAACGATGAGCGCGCAGCGATCTACGACGAAATGAACCGCGTCATCTCGCAATTGCATACCGTTGATTACGCGGCCATCGGCCTTGCCGACTATGGCAAACCGGGTAATTATTTCGTCCGTCAGATCGATCGCTGGACCAAGCAGTACAAAGCGTCCGAGACCGAAAAAATCGAGGCGATGGACAAGCTGATCGAGTGGCTGCCCAACAATATTCCGCCAGGTGACGACACCAGCATCGTGCATGGCGACTACCGTCTCGACAACATGATTTTCCATCCGACCGAGCCGCGCGTACTGGCTGTGCTGGACTGGGAACTGTCGACTTTGGGCCATCCGCTGGCAGATTTTTCCTACCACTGCATGAGCTGGCATATCCCGCAAGGCCAGTTCCGCGGTATTGGCGGCCTGGATCACAAGGCGCTCGGCATTCCCATCGAGGAAGAATACATCGCCAGGTATTGCGAACGCACCGGCAAGACGATCCGCAAGGAAGATTTCAATTTCTACCTGGCGTATAACATGTTCCGTATGGCCGGCATTCTGCAAGGCATCATGAAACGCTACGTGGACGGCACCGCCTCCAGCGAACAGGCATTGAAGTCCGGTAAATCGGCGCGTCCGATGGCGGAAATGGGCTGGGCCTATGCGTCCGGCCAGCACAACTGATTTCAACGAGACCAGCGACAACAACGAGTGTAAGAGTGTAAACATAGGGACTAACCCGAGGAGACATGATGGAATTCGAGTATTCAGATCGTTGCAAGCAACTGCAGGAAAAGCTGTTGAAGTTCATGGATGAACATATCTATCCGAACGAAAAAGCTTTTGATGAAGAAGTCGACCGTAACGGCCGTGAAAAAGGCAATCGCTGGATTCCCACCCAGCTGATCGAGGACCTCAAGCCCAAAGCGCGCGCAGCCGGTCTATGGAATCTGTTCCTGCCCAAGTCCACCCGCGCACCGGAAGGCCTGTCGAACCTCGACTATGCCCCGCTGTGCGAAATCATGGGCCGCGTGTCCTGGGCGCCGGAGGTGTTCAATTGCGCCGCGCCGGATACCGGCAACATGGAAACGATCGAGCGCTACGGCAGCGAAGAGCACAAGAAGCAATGGCTCGAGCCATTGCTGCGCGGCGAGATCCGCTCGGCCTTCGCGATGACCGAGCCGGCGGTCGCTTCCTCCGACGCGACCAATATCGCGACGCGCATCGAGCGCGACGGCGACGAGTATGTGATCAACGGCCACAAGTGGTGGATCTCGGGTGCCGGCGATCCGCGCTGCAAGATCTTCATCCTGATGGGCAAGACCGATCCCGACGCCCCGCGTCACTCCCAGCAGTCGATGATCCTGGTGCCGCGTGATGCCAAGGGTGTCACCATCAAGCGTCCCCTGCCGGTTTTCGGCTATGACGATGCACCGCACGGTCACTGCGAAATCCTGTTTGAAAACGTCCGTGTTCCCGCGTCCAACATCCTGCTGGGCGAAGGCCGTGGTTTCGAGATCGCACAGGGCCGTCTCGGCCCAGGCCGTATCCACCACTGCATGCGCGCCATTGGCGTCGCCGAACGCGCACTGGAATACATGTGCAAGCGACTGAATGACCGCGTTGCTTTCGGCCGCAAGGTGTCGGAGCAAAGCATCTGGCATGAGCGCATTGCCGAATCGCGCATCATGATCGACACGGCGCGTCTGCTGACGCTCAAGGCTGCTTACATGATGGATACGGTAGGCAACAAGCATGCGAAGGCCGAGATCGCGATGATCAAGGTGCTCGCACCAAACGTCACGCAGCAAGTGCTCGACTGGGCAATCCAGGCGCACGGCGCAGGCGGCGTGTGCGACGACTTCCCGCTGGCCGGTCAGTGGGCAGGCAACCGTACGCTGCGTATCGCGGACGGTCCGGATGAAGTACACCGCAACTCCATCGCCAAGCTGGAACTGGCCAAGCACATGGCGGTTCCTTCCCGCGATCTCGAACTGCCGATCACACGTTCGTAAGCGGTTTTCAGCTATACCGCGCTGCCCTGCAAGGACTGTCATTTCGCTGCATAATCAAGCAGCGTTTGACAGTCCAATAACAATCTGCAGGAGCATAAATGATCGACGTCTACTCGACAGCCACGCCTAACGGCCACAAAGTCCACATCATGCTGGAAGAATGCGGCCTCCCCTACCGTGTTCACCACATCAATATCGGCGAAGGCGACCAGTTCAAGCCTGAATTCCTCGCCATCTCGCCGAACAACAAGATTCCCGCCATCGTCGACGCCGACGGCCCGGACGGAAAGCCCATGTCTCTGTTCGAATCGGGAGCGATCCTGGTTTACCTTGCCAGCAAGGTTGGAAAGTTTCTCGGCAATACCGATCGCGAGAAATTCACGACCCTGCAATGGCTAATGTTCCAGATGGGCGGCGTCGGTCCCATGCTCGGACAAGCGCATCACTTCCGCATTTACGCCCCTGAACAGATCGAGTATGCGGTGAACCGCTACACCAATGAGGCGAGGCGGCTTTACGGTGTCATCGACAAACAGGTCGCAAAGGAAGGATATCTGGCGGGGGACGAGTACACCATCGCGGACATCGCGACTTTCCCGTGGCTGCGCTCATGGAAAAACCAGGGAATCGACTGGGACGACTATCCGAATGCAAAGCGCTGGTTCGATGAAATCAGCGAGCGTCCGGCGGTCCAGCGCGGTGTGGAAGTGCTTGCGAATCTGCGCAAGCCGCTGGCGGACGATAAGTCCAGGGAAATGCTGTTCGGATCGACCCAGTATCAGAAGCGCTAGGCGAACCGGGAACAGATAACAAGCGACATTGCGCGCGGTCGCCGGTTACGGCCACCGCGCGCATCGTCTTTCGGGATGGGTAAAAACTACCAGTAACGGCGAGAAATCGACTCTGCGATGCAGACCGGCTTGTCCCCACCTTCGCGTTCGATGGTCACGGTCCAGATGTTCTGCACGCCACCTTCAAATTCTTCAACTTCCTTGAGCACGATGCGTCCACGTACGCGGCTGCCGCTCGGCACTGGTGCCGGGAACCGGACCTTGTTCAGGCCGTAGTTGACACCCATTTTCCCGGCCGGGAAAGAGATGGCGCTCTCTACGATCATCGGCAACAAGGATAATGTGAGGAAGCCGTGTGCGATCGTGGTACCGTAAGGAGACTCCTTGCGGCAACGTTCTTCATCGAGGTGGATCCACTGATAATCGCCCGTGGCTTCGGCAAATTTCTTGATGCGTTCCTGTGAAACATCGAACCATTTCGTGACGGCGACTTCCTGTCCGAGCAGGCTCTTCAATTCTTCTACCGATGCAATTTCACGCATGCTCTCTCCGTTATTGTATTTGGTGACCGGGGTAAAGACTGGTCTGTGCCATGCACAGGCACAGCGGACATATTGCTGCCTTATTGCGGACGACGTCCGTACATCCCCATGCCCTTGACTGTCACAACCAGTTCGCCATGCTGGTTAACGGCATGCCACTCGGTCCTGACGATGCCGCGGTCAGGCTTGCTGGTCGAAGGACGAACTTCCAGCACGGTCGTAGAGACTTTCAGGGTGTCGCCGGGGCGGACTGGCTTGATCCAGCGGACTTCATCGACACCTGGCGAACCCATGCTGGCTACGTCGCGCAGGAATCCATCGACCATCATCCGCATCATCATGCTGCAGGTATGCCAGCCGCTCGCAATGATGCTTCCGTAGATTGATTTCTCGGCAGCTTCCTTGTTCACATGAAAGGGCTGAGGATCGAACTTGGTCGCAAAGTCGAGGATTTCTTCTTCGGTGACCGTTCGCGTTCCAACATCGATAGTCTGGCCTTCATGAAAATCTTCAAAATACCATTTGTATTGCGCCATTTCGATCCCGCTCCTTTTGCTGTCTTTGGGCTGTTTACCTGACGATTACGCTGCGTTCCTGAAATCAGGCTGGGAAGCGAAGCGTGCCAGATGATGGTCCGTATCGCCCAGCGTGAGTTCGATCATCGTCAATCGTTTGAAGTGATGTGCCGCCGGCAGTTCGTCGGTAACACCCATGCCGCCGTGCAGCTGCACTGCCTGCTGGCCGACAAACTTCAATGCCTGACCAACGCGCGCTTTGGCCGCGGAGATGGTGCGGCGACGCTCCTGGACGTCGCCCGACTCGGCCTTCACTGCTGCCAGTGTTGCCATCGAACGCGCCTGTTCCGTCTGCATGAACATGTCCGCCATACGGTGTTGCAGCGCCTGGAATTTGCCGATCGGCACGCCGAACTGCTGGCGTGTCTTCAGATATTCCAACGTGGCAGCATTCAGTGCATCCATCGCGCCGACTGCTTCCGCGCACAGCAATGCACGACCATAGTCTGCTGCCGCGTCGAGAATGTCCCAACCTGCGCCAGCCTTGCCCAGCAATGCCGAAGCAGGAACATGCACATTGGCGAAAACGATATCGGCAGCGCGCTGGCCATCGATAGTACGGTAATCGCGGCGAGTGACACCGCCTGCGTCCGCAGGAACCAGGAACAGCGAAATACCGTCGGTGTCGCGCTGACCGCCGCCGGACCGTGCGGACACGATCAGCTTGTCGGCCTGTCCGCCATGGAGCACAACTGTCTTCGTGCCGTTCAGAATGTAGCCGTCGCCATCCGCCTTGGCTGTGGTGGTGATGTCGAACAGGTCGTGACGCGCCTGCTTTTCGCCAAGCGCGGCGGCCAGTTTCAGTCCACCGCCTGCAAGCTGCTCGAGCAGCGCTTCCTGGCCACCGGACAGCTTCAAAAATTGTGCGCCCAGTACGGTTGCAAAGTAAGGCTCGACGACGAGGCCGCGGCCCAGTTCCTGCATCACGACCAGCATGTCGACCGCGGAACCATTGAAGCCGCCCTGCTCTTCAGCGACCGGCAAGGCAGTCATGCCCAGCTCGACAAGCGTGCCCCATGCCTGGTCCGATACGCCTTGCTCCGAATGAACGATTTTCTTGCGATGCTCGAAGGTGTAATCCTTGTCGATGAAGCGGCGCAGTGCATCCTTGAATTGTTGCTGCTCTGGTGTGTAATTAAAGTCCATGTCCGCCTCACAGTCCCAGGATCATCTGGGTGATGATGTTTTTCTGAATCTCGTTCGAACCACCGTAAATCGATGTCTTGCGGTAGTTGAAGTAGTACGGTGCCAGCGGAGCCGCGTCGTCGTCCTGAGTGATCGCGTGCTCGTGCTCGCCTTCGAGATAGGCGCGGTCGAACGGCAAGGCATACGGACCGACGGCTTCCACCATCAACTCTGTCAGCGCCTGCTGCACTTCAGTACCCTTGACCTTCAGCATCGACGCTTCCGGTCCAGGGCCGCGCTTGGCGCTTTCCTGCGACAGGACGCGCAGCACGGTCATTTCAAGGGCCATGATTTCGATTTCTAGGCTGGCGACCTTGGCGGCAAACATCGGATCATCGAGCAAGGGTTTGCCGTTCTTCATTTCCTTGGTCGCGAGACGCTTGAGGAACATCATTTCGCGCTTGGCGCGGCCGACGGCGGCGATGTTGGTGCGCTCATGTCCCAGCAGATATTTTGCGTAGGTCCAGCCCTTGTTTTCTTCACCGATCAGGTTCTCGACAGGTACCTTTACGTTGTCGAAGAAGACTTCATTCACTTCATGGTCTTCATCGAGCATGATGATCGGACGCACCGTGATGCCAGGCGTATGCATATTGATCAGCAGGAAGGAGATGCCTTCCTGCTTGCGCGCTGCCGGATCAGTACGCACCAGGCAGAAAATCATGTCTGCGTGCTGCGCAAGCGTAGTCCAGGTCTTCTGGCCATTGACGATGTAGTGATCGCCCTGGCGCTCGGCGCGTGTCTTCAGCGACGCAAGGTCCGAGCCGGAACCGGGTTCCGAATAACCCTGGCACCACCAGTCTTCGCAATTCAGGATACGGGGAAGGTAATAACTTTTTTGCGCTTCGTTACCGAAGGCCATGATGACAGGCGCCACCATGTTGACGCCGAACGGGAGAATGGGCGGCGTACCATAGGCGGCGCACTCTTCTTCCCAGATATGGCGTTGCACGGGACTCCAGCCAGTGCCGCCGTACTGGGTCGGCCAGCCTGTGCCCACCCAACCCTGCTTGGCGACGATCTTGTGCCAGCGGACAAAGTCTTCCTTCGAAAGACGCTTGTGGTTGAGGACTTTTTGCTGCAAGTCTTTTGGCAAGTTCGCATCCAGGAAGGCGCGAACGGTATCACGGAAGGCCAAATCCTCCGCTGTGTAATTCAAATCCATGCTGTCTCCTTGTAATCCCGGCTAAAAAGCACGACCGTTCTAAAACGATTATACAGCGGAATTTCCGTACGTGCCGAAATAATATGCGGCGCAATGCAGCATGCGGTGTTGATATTTCTGGGTGGACGGGTATTGCAGAACGCTCAGACGGTGAGCGTTAAGGCAGACGCAGAAGGTGCTGTTTGCGATGCCTGCTTAATGAACAGATTCCTTGGGCGGAACAGGCAGGGGGAGCGGGACCACTTCAATACCCTCTTCGCTCAACTCCTGGAATTCCTCAACTGAAGCGATGCCGCGAATTGCGCGCTCAGTCGTTTCCTTGTAATGGATGCGACGGGCCTCTTCTGCAAATCGCGTACCGACATCTTCCGTGCTTTCGACGACTTTGCGAATAAGTTCGACCAGTTTGACTTGCAGTGCGGGGTCTTCCAGAACTTGCGAGTCTGAATTCGACAAGTTCAGCCGCGGTGCCGATGGCATCCGGCTGATAGCGTGACTGTCGCAGAATGGGCAAGCGATGAGGGATTTCTCCGTCTGTGCGTGGAAATCCTGTTCCGAAGAAAACCATCCTTCGAAACGATGACCGGATTCACAGCAGAGGTTATAGACTTTCATGAATACGCAAGAATTGAATTAGCCGACAGTCGACTATGATCTATGCCTGGTTGATTGCTGCATACATCATCAGCAGACTGCCGGCCCGGGAGGTAGTCAGACTACCCCGCGCAATATTCTACCGTCTTCTTTTCGGGAACGTATAAGTCGCAGCAATGCGCTGGGACGCGCTCTCACGGTTTCAATCCTTGAATTCGAATTTCTGCTGGGCGCTGCTCAATATACCTGGAAGCTGTTGGGCCAGAAGAATCGCCTTTGCACGGCGGCGCGCGCTTTGGCTATCGATCGCGCCGGTCAGACGCTTGACACTTGCCTTGATCTCAACAACCTGTTCCGCTTTCGCCAGTCTTACCAGACTACGCAGGCTTTCGCGATAGAGATGCCGCTCGCGAGCCCCCGCCCCCTCACCCAAAGCCGCGGAAATCAAGCTCTCAATGACTTCATCCGAATCAAACTTTTTCTTCATGGCGCCGTATTTGCGAGTGAGTTGACGAAAAATCCAACTCTGCAATTTTGACAACTTTTCCATACGGAATGCTTGATTTTCCTCAAACGAAAAGCTTTTGAGAAACAGTTGCTGTAAAAAATGCCCGCACGGCTGGCAAAGCGGTGCGGGCAAACTTCTTGGGAGGCTTAAGGAGCCGATTTCATGGTAGATCGGGCATTTTTTGCCGATTTGCGTTTCCGCAATGAAGCGCTGTGCCTTCACGACGAACCTCAAATGAGAGGACCGGCACCCTTGCATGCATGTGAAACAACTACGATGCTTCAGCCAGCAGCGACTTTGACTGCAGATCTGCGTGGTAGGAAGAACGCACCATGGGACCAGAAGCAACGTGGGTAAATCCCATTTGTTCCCCAATCTCTTTCAACGCAGCGAATTCGTCGGGAGTGACATAACGCTGAACTGGTAAGTGATGAATACTCGGTTGCAAATACTGTCCGAGTGTAAGCATGCGAACCCCATGCTCTCTCAAGTCCCGCATGACCTTCTCGACTTCTTCAAGCGTCTCGCCCAATCCAAGCATCAGCCCCGACTTGGTTGGAACAGTCGGGTGCTGTTCGGCAAAACGCTGCAGTAGCCGCAGCGAACCTAGATAATCTGCTCCGGGACGCGCCTGCCGGTACAGGCGTGGTACCGTTTCGAGATTGTGGTTGAATACATCGGCCGGTGCCTTGCCAAGTACCTGGAGTGCCAGATCTACGCGACCGCGGAAATCCGGTGTCAGCACTTCAATCACAATGCCCGGGTTGTGGATTCGGGTCTGTTCAATGCACTCGACAAAATGCCCGGCGCCGCCATTCCGCAGATCGTCGCGGTCGACCGAAGTGATCACGACATATTTCAGGTTCATCGCCTGAATGGTGCGTGCCAGGTTGAGCGGCTCTTCCGGATCGAGCGCGTTTGGCCTGCCGTGTCCGACGTCGCAGAATGGACAGCGGCGCGTACAGATGTCACCCATGATCATGAATGTCGCAGTGCCACCTTTGAAGCACTCGCCAAGATTCGGGCAGTTGGCTTCCTCGCATACCGTATGAAGCTTGTTTTCCCGCAGGATGGCCTTAAGGCGCTGCACTTCTCGCGTGCCGGTGAACTCGGCACGAATCCATTTCGGTTTGCGCAGGAGCTGTGCCGGCTCCGTCGGTACGATTTTGATGGGAATGCGCGCCATCTTTTCCGCGCCGCGCATTTTTTCGCCGGCCTGGACCGGTTTCACCGTCGCCTTGGAGTCGTTCATTGTCTTGCCTCAACCACGATAATAACGCTGGGGGATGAATGGCGTATTTGCCACTTCAACGGCGATCGGCTTGCCGCGCACAATCGCATTCAGGGCGGTACCCGGTGATGCCAAAGACGACTCAAGATAGCCCATCGCGACTGGGCCGCCAACCGTCGGGCCGAAACCGCCGCTGGTGACCTTGCCGATAATGCGGCCGTTACCGTCTGCCAGTTCGGCGCCTTCACGCACCGGCATGCGATCCTTGACCAGCAGCCCGACTCGCTTGCGCTGCACGCCTTCCGCAAGCTGCCGCAAAATGATGTCTGCCCCCGGATATCCGCCAGGTCTTGCGCCATCCGCACGGCGCGCTTTCGACAGCGCCCACCCCAGGCTCGCTTCGACAGGTGTGGTTGTAGCATCCATGTCGTGACCATAGAGGCACAGCCCTGCCTCTAGCCGTAGTGAATCTCGGGCCCCGAGACCGATCGGGGCGACTTCGGGTTGTGCGAGCAGGAGACGAGCGACATCTTCCGCCTTATCGTTCGGTACCGAAATCTCAAAACCATCTTCACCGGTATAGCCGGAACGGCTGATAAAACATTCGGCGCCTGCCAGCGTCACCCTGCCGGTATTCATGAAAATCATTGCGGCAGTCTGCGGAGCGAGTCGCGCCATGACCGCTGCGGCTGCCGGTCCTTGTAGCGCCAGTAAAGCCCGGTCGCCAAGCACAGTGATGTCACAGCGGTCGGAAAGATGCGTGTGGAGATGCGCGATATCCTGCTCCTTGCACGCCGCGTTGACGACGACGAACAGATGGTCGCCGCCATTCGATACCATGATGTCGTCCAGTATGCCACCCTGCTCGTTGGTGAACATGGCATAGCGTTGCATGCCGACCGGTAGGCCGACAATATCTACGGGCACCAGGGATTCCAGCACTGCGGCCGCGTCCGCACCACCAAGACGCACCTGGCCCATGTGCGACACATCAAAAAGTCCTGCCTGCGTCCGTGTATGCGCATGCTCCTTCAAAACGCCGGTCGGATACTGGACAGGCATTTCATAGCCTGCGAAGGGAACCATTTTCGCGCCAAGTTCCAAATGCAGGTTGTAGAGCGGCGTGCGTGCCAGAGGCTTTGTTGTGGTGTCCATGAATTGTCTTCCTTATGATTGATCTGCCCTGCTCAACATTCAATGACATTGACCGCGAGTCCGCCGCGCGCAGTCTCCTTGTATTTGATTTTCATGTCGGCGCCGGTCTCGCGCATGGTCTTGATGACGTTGTCGAGGGAAACGAAATGGTGTCCATTACCACGCAGCGCCATGCGCGCCGCATTGATGGCCTTGATGGAGCCCATGGCATTGCGCTCGATGCAGGGTACCTGTACCAGTCCGCCGATCGGATCGCAGGTAAGACCAAGGTTGTGTTCCATGCCGATTTCGGCCGCATTCTCGACTTGTTCAATGCTCCCGCCCATGGCCTCGGCAAGCGCACCGGCCGCCATGGAACAGGCCACGCCAACTTCGCCCTGACATCCGACTTCCGCACCGGAGATAGAGGCGTTTTCCTTGTAAAGGATGCCAATGGCGCCGGCAGTCAGCAGAAAGCGAATGACGCCATCGTCGTTGGCTCCGGGGATAAAGCGATGGTAATAATGCAGTACAGCGGGCACGATGCCGGCAGCGCCGTTGGTCGGTGCCGTCACGACTCTCCCCCCTACCGCATTCTCTTCGTTGACCGCAAGCGCGTACAAGTTCACCCAATCCAGCGTGGTGAGTGGATCGCGCAAGCTGACTTCGGGCTGGCTTGAAAGGCTCCGGTACAGTTCGGCGGCACGTCGCTGGACTTTCAGGGGACCCGGCATGGTCCCTTCCCGCTCGCAACCTCGCTTCACGCAATCCTGCATGACCTGCCAGATACGGAGCAAGCCTTCGCGTGTCTCCTGCTCGGAGCGCCAGGCCTTCTCATTTTCCAGCATCAGCTGGCTGATCGATAGCTTGTTCTCGCGACACATAGCCAGCAGTTCATCACCACTGTGGAACGGAAAGCGCAGTGCGGTGTTGTCAGGAACAATGCGGTCGGCCCCTGCGGCATCTTCGTTAATGACAAAGCCGCCGCCGACCGAATAGAAGACTTTGGCCGCCAGATCGGCACCAGTGCTGTCATAAGCACTAAAGCGCATGCCATTGGGGTGGAATGGCAGGGACTGGCGGCGGTACATCAAAAGGTGTTCTCTTTCGTTGAACGCGATTTCCCGTTCGCCCAGCAATCGAATTTTTCCGGTACTCCGTATCGACGCCAGCATCGCATCAATCTGATCGGTATCGACCAGATCGGGCGCATGTCCTTCCAGGCCCAGCAGGACCGCCTTATCGCTGCCGTGACCCTTCCCTGTCGCACCGAGCGAACCGTACAGTTCGGCTTTGACCGATGCGACCGAGGCTAGCTGACCGTCTTCCTTCAGTGTGGTGACGAACTGCAATGCGGCGCGCATAGGCCCGACGGTATGCGAGCTGGATGGCCCGATACCGATCTTGAACAACTCAAATACACTGATTGCCATTTTGCCGCGTTTCCTTTCAGTGGTGCCGCATTGGGCCGCACCACCGGTTGTTGCTGAGCGCCTGCAGGCGCTTATTCGTAGTCCGACATAGGCGGACAGGCGCAGACCAGATTACGATCCCCGTAGACATTGTCGACACGCCCAACGGGTGGCCAATATTTCGCCCTGCGCAGCGACGCAACCGGGAACACAGCCTGCTCACGCGAATAGCGCCGGTCCCATTCACCGGCGATGTCCATCGCGGTATGTGGTGCGTGTCGAAGCACGCTGTCTTCCGCTGTAATCTCTCCATTTTCAATGGCGCGAATCTCGTTGCGAATCGCAATCATTGCCTCGCAGAAGCGATCCAGTTCATCCTTTGATTCGCTTTCCGTCGGTTCGATCATCAAAGTTCCCGCCACGGGGAACGACATGGTCGGCGCGTGGAAACCAAAGTCCATGAGGCGCTTGGCGACATCATCCACGGTAATGCCGGTGTCCTTGAGTGGCCGCAGGTCGACAATGCACTCGTGGGCAACAATGCCATTTTCGCCCGCGTAGAGAATCGGATAATGCGGTGCGAGACGCTTGGCAATGTAATTTGCGTTAAGAATGGCAACCTGGCTTGCCTCCTTAAGACCTTGGCGGCCCATCAGTTTGATATAGGTCCAGCTGATTGGAAGGATGCTCGCACTTCCCCATGGTGCCGCACAGACTGGGCCGACGTGGCTCTCCAGCATCGCATGCCCTGGCAGGAACGGCGCGAGATGCGACTTGACGCTGATGGGACCGACACCCGGACCACCGCCGCCGTGCGGAATGCAGAAGGTCTTGTGCAGGTTGAGGTGCGAGACGTCACCGCCAAACTTACCTGGCGCACAGAGTCCGACCATCGCGTTCATGTTGGCGCCGTCGATGTAGACCTGACCACCGTGCGCATGCACGATGTCGCAGATTTCACCCACCGCTTCTTCAAACACGCCGTGCGTCGATGGATAGGTAATCATGATCGCCGCGAGATCCGCCGCATGTTTTTCCGCCTTCGACTTCAGGTCCGCCACATCCACATTTCCACGCTCGTCGCATTGCACAACCACCACTTGCATGCCCGCCATATGCGCGGTTGCCGGATTGGTACCGTGGGCAGAACTTGGAATGAGGCAGACATTGCGATGACCTTCTCCACGGCTCTGATGGTAGGCACGAATCGCCAGCAAGCCTGCATATTCACCCTGCGATCCGGCATTAGGTTGCAATGACACAGCGTCGTATCCTGTGCATGCAACCAGCATTCCTTCAAGTTCTTTGATGAGATGCTGGTATCCCTCCGCCTGATCAAGCGGAGCAAAGGGATGTAATCCACCAAATTCCGGCCAGGTCACCGGGATCATTTCGGTGGTCGCGTTGAGCTTCATGGTGCACGACCCCAGTGGAATCATGGTGCGATCCAGCGCCAGATCCTTATCGCTCAGCGCGCGCAGGTAACGCAGCATCTGCGTTTCGGAGTGATGGCTGTTAAATACCGGATGCGTCAGATATGGGCTACGCCTTACCAGCTCCGCAGGAATATAATCGGCGGCTTCGGCTTCGGCTTCGGCGGCCTGGAACGATGGTATGGATTTGCCGCCCGCAAAAATCTCCCACAATATTTCCACGTCCGCGGGAGTTGTCGTTTCATCGAAGGAAACGCCAACAGTTTCATTGTCAACGACACGCAGGTTGATCGAACGGTCGTGTGCGGCAGCGTGTACGTCGCCCGTGCGGGTACCCGTGTGTACTGTCAGTGTGTCGAAGAAAGCCGAGGTGCGTACGTTGACATCCAGCGTACGCAAGCCGTGTGCGAACGCAGCCGTCAAACGGTGCACGCGCTGGGCGATCGTTTGCAAGCCTTGTGGACCGTGATAGACCGCGTACATGCTTGCAATATTGGCGAGTAATACCTGCGCAGTACAAACATTGCTGGTCGCCTTCTCACGTCGAATATGCTGCTCTCGCGTCTGCAAGGCAAGCCGGTATGCTTTATCGCCGTGGCTGTCAATCGACACGCCGACGACGCGCCCTGGCATCAGGCGCTTATTGGCATCGCGTGTCGCAAAGTATGCGGCATGCGGGCCGCCATAACCGAGTGGTACACCAAAACGCTGTGCAGAGCCAATGGCGACATCGGCGCCGAATTCTCCAGGCGGTTTCAGAAGCGTCAATGCCAGCAAATCGGCCGCAACGACCACCAGCGCGCTTTTGGCATGTGCCTTCGCGACAGTCGCCGCATAGTCATGGACTTCACCGTTCAGCGCCGGATACTGCAGGAGTACGCCGAAGCAATCAATCTGGTCGAGCGCAGTTTGAGGATCACCGACCACTACGTCGACACCGATCGGTTCGGCACGCGTACGAACGACGTCAATCGTCTGCGGAAAGCAATCCTGCGATACGAAGAAGATCTTGCTCTTGCTTTTGGAAACGCGCTGGCAAAAGGTCATTGCTTCTGCAGCAGCAGTCGCCTCATCCAGCAGGGACGCGTTGGCGATTTCCAGACCGGTCAGATCCGAGATCATGGTCTGAAAGTTGATCAATGCTTCAAGGCGCCCTTGTGAAATTTCAGGCTGATAAGGGGTATAGGCCGTGTACCAGGCGGGGTTTTCCAGCAGGTTGCGCAGGATGACGTTTGGCGTATGGGTGTTGTAGTAACCCATTCCGATGTAGGACTTGTATACCTTGTTGCGTGCCGCAATCTTGCGGAGCTCGTCCAGCACTTCAGGTTCGCTACGCGCGTCATCCAGATTGAGTGCCTGATTCGTCAGGATGGTGCCTGGAACAACCTTTTTGATGAAAGCATCCATGGACTCGAAACCGAGTTCGGCAAGCATGTCGTTCTGGTCGGCCTGCGCCGGTCCGATATGCCTGTCGATGAAGTCTGAGTGCTGCTGCAATGTTTCAAACGCAGCGCGTTTCTGAGTCATGGTTACCTCTCAAAGCTTAAATAAAATAGTTGACGGCGTCGGGCCAGCGGGGTTTGCCGGCCTGTCATGCCCATTGAAGCAGGCGCTGCCCCTTTGACAGCGCGATGGAGGCAAATCAGCCTAGCGTTTCGATATACGACTTGTATCCGGCTTCGTCCATTAGATCGTCAAGTGCCGCAGTGTCACTCGCCTTGAATTTAAAGAACCAGCCCTCACCCATCGGATCTTCATTGACTTTGCCTGGTTCGTCGCCAAGCGTTTCATTGACTGCCGTCACCATACCTGCGACCGGCATCAGGATTTCGCCGGCGGTCTTCACCGACTCGATTACCGCAGCTTCTTCGCCTTTGACGAATTCCTTGTCCACTTCCGGGAGTTGCACATACACGAGGTCACCGAGGTGGTCTTGTGCGTAGTCGGTAACGCCAACCGTCACAACACCGTCGTCTTCAACGCGCAGCCACTCGTGTTCCTGTGTATAGAAGGTCTTTGCCATTTGCTTATCTCCGGAAAAATGTGAGGAAGTGATCTGTGATGAAACGCTTCAAGACCGATGCGTGCTGCCTTTCAAGCTCGGCGCGTGCGATAAGGCGCTGAGATTGCTTGTTTTTGAGCCGCATCTGCGTCTTGGCGTTCTTGATTCTGAGGAAAATTTTAGAGGGTTCTATGTTTTTATTGTATTCAATCAGATGGATTAAACATTTAATTTTTTAAACAGACAGAGGTTAATATTTTCGAAATATAAAGTATTGAGCCTAATTGTTTTATTCTTAAAAGACGCGCAACAATTTGCATTGGTGGCGCAAGCCAAGTTGCCAAATATCAAAAAGGAGGTTATTTCTTGGTCCGCTTAATTAATATTAAGAAATACCGATTTGACACGAAGAAGGTCTTCACCGCACTCCCTTTACCTGTCAATAAGATTGTCCGGTCAATAGACTTGCTACGTTGTCGCGGATGAATGAAGTGCATCGGAGGCAGAGCCACGCGATGGTTTAAGTAGGAGCTAGAGATGGAGACTTCGTAGCACCAAGTATGTTTTGCTGACTTGGTCGAAGAAAATAATTGGTGCCCGAGACCGGAATCGAACCGGTACGCCCCCTCTCGGGTAAGCGGCGGATTTTAAGTCCGCTGTGTCTACCAATTTCACCACTCGGGCACGATACAGCCGTAATCCGCTGCACATGTAAAAAAAGCGCACGTAGCGCTTTTTGGAAAAAACCAGACCAGCTCGGCTGAAATGGCTTTGGAAGCCTTGGCGTGTCTTACAAATCAAAGGGTTATTTACCATCCCCTCAATGCGCCTTTCGCCTTCATTTGCACATCAAAAGCAGGTCGAATTGTAGCATAGCGACATGTTGTTGACGAAGCCCCAATCAATTCGTCGAAGCGGAAATCTTCATGTTGAAGAAATGCTCGGCAGAGTCATACCGGTTTAAACCGGATTGGCCAACGTGCATCCGGAACGATGTTGGTTTCCCAGAAACATGCTCCGCCAAATATAAATTACAAGAGCGTGTAATTTTTTTAGTACAACAGCCTGTTTTTATTTGACTCCGGCGCATCCATCGCTTCAGTTGCTCGCTGAAAGGCTAATCGCCCAGAGTTGAGTATTGGGTATGAAAAATGCAACTGAGAGACGACCCGAGAGGGACATTTCCGTTTCAATCAATGGGACTAAGCCGTTTAATACATACGGACGCCCGCATACTAAAGAGGAAATCCAATGAACATCCTGAAACTCGTTCTTCCCCTACTCTTATCCCTGTTCATTGCCGCTTGTGCACCAACGCAAACTTCGCGTTCCACCGGGCAGGCGTTGGATGACGCTGCCATTACTGCACGCGTAAAGACGGAGATCGCAAAAACGGCCGGGGTTGGCGAGGCCGCAATGATTAACATTGATACCTATCGGGGAGTGGTATCGCTTGCCGGTTTCGTCGATTCCGA
Source organism: Noviherbaspirillum sp. Root189 (assembly GCF_001428545.1). Lineage (GTDB taxonomy): Bacteria > Pseudomonadota > Gammaproteobacteria > Burkholderiales > Burkholderiaceae_D > Noviherbaspirillum. Next base: position 63,583 of record NZ_LMHZ01000056.1, on the reverse strand, counting down.
ACAGCAACGTGCCAGTGCAGCAAAAGCTGCCATGGGCGTGTCTGGAGTCAGCCGAGTTGTCAATAATCTCGAACTCAAAAAGCGGCAGTGATCAGTTTGCTACGCCAAGGTACGGCCTTGTAACGGCTACAGGATGGAAACAATGGCGTAGCAATGTAAAGCTACTGCAGACACAATTCGCACCGTAAGTGCTATTGCAAGCACTTCGGGAGGTACAGCATGCGTGCTGGTTCCTGCAGTCAGTCCTGGTTAGGGCTGTGGCATCAATACCCGAATGGCCATTGCGCAAGCTGTACGTAAGGCTCCTGTGCGATATGACAATCGATCGCGATTCAACGGGCTGAAATTGTGGCGAGACGCTGCTTGGCTGCCTCAGCCAAGGCCTGTGCCTTAAGAAGTAATTTTTCCACGTTGGCCGATGTGGTTGTCTTTAAAGCTGCATTTGCAGCGTCGGCCAGTTTTGTTTCCGTGATGATGAGTTCTTCCAGCATGGTTGCCTGGGTATCACCTGAAAAGAACTCTTTTACCGCACTTAATACTTCTACTGCGGCCTCGCGGTCCGGATCAGGCATTTTCGGGAGGTCGTCCATACGGCGCAGTTCTTCGGCGATTTCAAGCGCGAGTTCATTATGGCGTCCGGCCAGTGATTCGAACTCTTCACTAAGTACTATATCGTCGGAACGTTTGGCACTGCCCGCGAAGTGGTCCGAGGCTTCAATACAGAGTTCCTCGACCTGGTTCAAGGCGACCTGCACATCGTTCCTGAGCAACATATTGCCCTCCTCATGAGATCTCCACGGTGATGAGCAACCCGATGCACCGTGCACATTTAAGAACAGAGTGTCCATGCTTCGTTAATACCTGCCTGCACCCCAAATCTTCAGCATCGCAACTTATCAACGCACAGCTTTTTGACAAAAATGTGAAATGGATTGTTCGCCGTGGATTGATGAATTGCGATCTTTTTGGCGACTTCACCACGTGTAAGCCGGAAGGAAATTCCTTCATGTCACGATTCAGTATGCCCTTGCGGAGATTGTTTAGGCGATGAGCCGTATGGAGGCGACGGGACAGCCCCAACATTTGCTGCTACGCCCGGATGGTCAAGCCATATTAAGGCTTACAGGCCCTGCGCAATCACGAATCACGCATGTCTTCCATAAAACAGCAAAGAGTCTCGTGATTATCGCTGGCTTTTTACACAGAGGATGTATGTGCGACCTTATAGAAATCGCGAGGATGGTTCGAAAGCATACAAACGCCGAGGAGGTAAAACCTCTCCTATCATAACGGACGCCTGAAATGAAAATGGGTTAGCTATCAATAGCTAACCCATTAAATATTTGGAGGCGGGGGTCGGGATCGAACCGGCGTAAACGGCTTTGCAGGCCGCTGCATAACCACTTTGCTACCCCGCCATGGAGTGATATTTTAACTACAAAACTCAAACGGCGCTTTTTAGATCAGACCGGTGAAATCGAAGCGGTCTGTCGCGCCTGAAGACAAATTAATTGTCCTCTTCAAAAACTGGAGCGGGAAAAGAGTCTCGAACTCTCGACCTCAACCTTGGCAAGGTTGCGCTCTACCAACTGAGCTATTCCCGCATATGCTGCATGGCTTACTTCACTAAGGAAATCGGGACATCGAAATCCTGTGAAATAAAAAAGGAAGCTAGGTCAGCTTCCTTTCGGATTCTGGAGCGGGAGAAGAGTCTCGAACTCTCGACCTCAACCTTGGCAAGGTTGCGCTCTACCAACTGAGCTACTCCCGCGTTCACAACAGACACGCATTATAGAGGATTAGAGATGTTTGTCAACCGTTGGCAATTGGTACAAAGGCATGAAACTCCGTCATATAGCCATCGGGACTCACTGTCTCAGCTGATCGATTGTCACCCGTAGTACGCCGCAGATTTGCCTTTCGTTTTGCCGCTCAAGAGTCAATACAGCGCGGGTTCACAGCTATTCTCGGGTACGGTCAAGAATGATCGTGTCCCAGATATTCATCCTGCCTTTTCCTTGATCAAAGGCCAGGCCTTGCGCAGATAATAGAACATTGACCATACGGTAAGGACAGCTGCGATCAGTAACAGCCAAGCCCCCAGCACGCGCGTATCAATTACGCCAAACAGCATGTCGCTGAACAGCAGCATGGGAATTGCGACCATCTGCGCCATAGTCTTGATCTTACCCAGCGAACTGACCGCTACGGATTTGGACGCCCCCAGTTGGGCCATCCATTCGCGCAAAGCGGAAATGGCGATCTCACGACCAATGATGATGAAAGCCACTACCGCATTGACGCGATCAAACTCAACCAATACCAGTAAAGCACCAGCGACCATCAATTTATCGGCAACCGGGTCGAGAAACGCACCAAAGGCAGAGGTTTCATTCCAGCGACGCGCAAGAAAGCCATCGAACCAGTCTGTGACTGCGGCCACAATAAAGACTACTGTCGAGGCGAGCCCCTTTGCGTAGGGAGTCAGCCAATCATCTGGCAAATAAAATACCCCCACCACAAGGGGAATGAGCGCAACGCGCAACCAGGTAAGTAAAATAGGAATATTGAGTGGCATAGTCGGCGCCTGTAATTTACCGCGATTATCGCGTGGAACTTGCGTTGACTGCAATGAATTACCGACTGGAATCCGACACAGCGCTAATGCAATTGCTTGTAGATCTCTTCGGCAAGCTGTCGGGAGATGCCATCAACGGATGCAAGGTCCTCTATGCTCGCGTCTGCAACGCCGCGCAAACCGCCAAACCGCGCCAACAATTTCTGACGGCGTTTGGCACCGATGCCTTCAATTTCTTCAAGACGAGACGTCTGTCGTGCCTTCGCACGCTTGGCGCGCATACCCGTGATGGCAAAGCGGTGCGCCTCATCGCGAATCTGAGCGATGAGCATGAGCGCGGCGGACTCTTTGCCCAATTCCTGTGGCGTCCGCTCGTCGGCAAACACCAGTGTTTCGAGTCCGACCTTGCGGCCTTCGCCTTTCGCGACGCCAACGATGAGGCTGATGTCGAGGCCGAGCTCGCTGAATACCTGGCGAGCCATTTCTACCTGCCCCTTGCCTCCGTCAATCAAAACAATATCTGGCATGATGCCGTCTCCGTTTGCCACTTTCTCGTAACGGCGCATCAGGACCTGACGCATCGCGGCATAGTCGTCGCCGGGCGTAATATCGTGGATGTTATAGCGACGGTATTCGCCATTTTGCATCGCATGATGATGAAATACCACGCAAGATGCCTGAGTAGCCTCGCCTTGGGTATGGCTGATATCAAAGCATTCGATGCGCACGGTCTCGATGTCAGTGACGTCGAGACCAAGCACTTCGACGAGTGCTCGCGTGCGAGCCTGTTGTGACCCTTGTTCGGACAAGAGGCGTGCAAGTGCAATTTCAGCGCCCTTTTGTGCCATTTCGAGCCATTGGCGCCGTTGCCCCTGGGGTTGGAAGACCAGCGAGATCCGATGACCACATTGCTCCATGAGCGCCATCATGAGCGCCGGCTCATCCAGCTCGATGTTCAGGATGAGTACCGACGGTATGAAGGTATCAATGTAATGCTGCGCGAGGAATGCCTTCACTACCTCGATCTCTACCGAACCCTCTGCCGTCGCAATCGCGTCGTCAACATGCGTCGGAAAATAGGCGCGATCGCCGAGATGACGGCCTCCACGGACCATGGCCAGATTGACGCAGGCACGGCCACCCTGGACGACAACCGCGATAATATCGATATCGGCGTCACCAACAGTTTCCATGGTCTGCTGGTGAAGCACGCGAGACAATGCAGTGATCTGATTACGCACTGCCGCAGCTTGCTCGAACTTTAGTTCTTCAGCGAAGCCGTGCATCTTTTTTTCGAGGGTTTCCAGGACTTCCTTTTGGCGGCCGCGCAGAAACTTCGCCGCATTTTCGACATCGAGCGCGTAGTCTTCCTTGCTGATTGCGTTGACGCAGGGACCGCTACAGCGTTGAATCTGGTGCAACAGGCAGGGACGCGTACGGTTGGCAAATACCGTATCCTCGCAGGTCCTGATCTGGAACACCTTCTGCAGGATCTGCATGGATTCCTTGACGGCCCAGGCACTGGGAAACGGGCCGAAGTACTGATTCTTTTTATCAACCGAGCCGCGGTAATAAGCCATGCGCGGTGTTTCCTGCGCGGTGATTTTCAGATATGGATAGGACTTGTCATCTCGGAAAAGGATGTTAAAGCGAGGCTGAAGCGTCTTGATCAGGTTATTTTCAAGTAGCAAGGCCTCTGCTTCGCTCCGCGTGACCGTCGTTTCAAGACGGGCTATACGCTCGACCATCATGGCGGTGCGCGGACTGGCAAGATTCTTTTGAAAATAACTCGACACACGTTTTTTGAGATCGCGCGCCTTCCCGACGTACAGCAGCTTGTCATCGGCATCGAAATACCGATAGACACCAGGCAGGTGCGGCAGCTTGGCGACTGTCTCGAGGACGACCGCCCGCGGATCAGGTGCTGGAATGTCGGACATCGGTAGAACTCTTTCTTAATCACCCACCAGCGACTGTGCGGTTTGCCTTGCCGCACGATACCGAGGGTCCTGCTGCAACGTCTCCCAGTCCATCGCCCTGCCCTGCGGTACAAGCGAGGCAATGCGCGCGGACGAGGCAGAACTGCCCGCGCCGGATTCAGGCTTGAGCCCGTTGAGCAACTGGTCGGCCTTGTCCGGCGAATTACAGATCAGGACCATATCGCAGCCTGCCGTCAATGCAGCCGTCGCACCGTCGACGACGGAACCGGCAACGCTCGCGCCTTCCATACTGAGGTCATCACTAAAAATGACTCCCTGGAAACCAAACTGCTCTCGCAACATTGTTAGCCATTTTCTTGAGAAGCCAGCCGGGTGTTTGTCGACCTTGGGGAAGATGACGTGAGCTGGCATGACGGCGGTCAGGCTCATCCCTATCCAGTCATAAGGAGCAGCGTCATCTGTGAGGATTTCTTGTAGACTGCGCTCGTCCACGGGAATATCAACATGCGAATCGGCCTTGACGAAGCCATGTCCCGGAAAGTGCTTGCCGCAGTTTGCCATGCCTGCGAGCGCCAATCCATGGTTGAGGCTTTTTGCGAGTGCGGTGACGACACGAGGATCACGGTGGAACGAGCGGTCGCCAATGACACCGGACTCGCCATAGTCGAGGTCAAGCACTGGCGTGAAAGAAAGATCTATTCCGCAGGCACGCAACTCAGTCGCGAGGACGAAGCCGACATCCGTCGCCGCGCGCATCGCTTCAAGCACATTCGTATCCCACAGCTCCCCTAGTTTTCTCATCGCCGGCAGGCGTGTAAAGCCGTCCGTTCTGAAACGCTGAACGCGTCCGCCTTCATGGTCGACCGAGATCAAGACGCCGGGACGAGCCGCATGAATTGCTTCCGTCAGCGCGGTCAGCTGTCGGCGGTTTTCATAATTCCGGGCAAACAGAATTACGCCACCGGTCAATGGATGCTGGATACGGCGAATGTCCTCATCTGTCAGCGTCTTGCCGACTACATCCAGCATGACTGGCCCAAGCCCGCCGTTTGCTCCCTTTACACTCATGTCTTCTCCACAATGACAAAGGCGACTGCGTATTCTGCCTCATCGGTAAGCGATACCTGCGCAGTCAATCCATTCGTTTCCATAAATTCTTTCAGCGCACCACTTAGTACTGCGACAGGCTTGCCGCTTGGCGCGTTCAACGTCTGCATCGAGCGCCATGTCATGGGCATATGCATACCGAGGCCGATCGCCTTGGAAAACGCTTCTTTCGCCGCAAAACGCGTTGCAAGAAATCGTATGCCTCTTGCTTCTACCTTGTCTTTTCTGCGCCGATATTTTTCCAGTTCTTCGGGCCCGAGAATCTTAGAGGCAAAACGTTCACCGTGCCGTTGCAGAGCAGATTCAATCCGGGAAATCTGGATAATATCGGTTCCGATGCCGTAGATCATTTCTTGTGAATACCAAGGCGTGCTGCAATCATGATTGCCTTCATTTCCTTGACGGCATTCTGCCAGCCGACAAAGATGGATTGCGCAACAATCGCGTGGCCGATATTGAGTTCTGCAATTTCCGCGATCGCAGCGATGGCCTGTACGTTGGTGTAGTGAAGGCCATGTCCGGCATTCACCTTCAGCCCATAACGCATTCCTTCCAGGACTGCCCGCTGGACGCGCTCCAATTCATGCTGGATTTCAGTGTCGACCGTCGCATCCGCATAGCGGCCGGTATGGATTTCGATCACCGGCGCTCCGCATTCGGCTGCCGCCTTGATTTGCGTCGCGTCCGGATCGATGAAGAGGCTGACCCGGATTCCTTCGCGCTGCAATTGGCGAACGGCCGCCTGGACATCGGTAAAGTACTTGACGACATCAAGGCCTCCTTCCGTCGTCACCTCGTTGCGTCGCTCCGGAACCAGGCAGACATCCTGGGGTTTGATGCGGCAAGCGAAGTCCAGCATTTCCGAGGTCACGGCGGACTCAAGATTCATACGCGTACGGAGTTGCGGAAGGATCGCTTCGACGTCGGCATCGCGAATATGCCTTCGATCTTCACGCAGGTGCAAGGTAATGCAGTCGGCGCCGGCTTCTTCCGCCAGCAGGGCGGCCTGAACCGGATCTGGATAAACGGCTCCGCGCGCATTACGAACGGTTGCGACATGATCAATATTGACGCCAAGGTCAATGACGGGTGTATGGGGATGTAGGAGGCTCATGGCAAAGGCAAGGACTAAAGTTGCATCAAATCTAACAGAATTTGCCGCGTATTGAGCGGCGTACCGCCTAGGTGATGCGACAGCAAGAAGCGCATCAGGAATTTGCTTTGCAACTGAGTCGTCGCATCGGAATAGTCCTCGCCTTCCATGTCGATCAGGGTCTTGCCTGAAACACGTGGAAAGGTATCCGCAGGAAGCGCATGACGAGGACCCCGCTCCGGGTCGACGACGTACGTCTCGTCAGGACTAACCGGCTCACCGGACAGTGCATTAATACTCAATCTGCCGCCGACGCCGGTTTCCTTCAATAGGGCCCGCTCAAATTTACGGAGCACAATTGGCGGTGGCTCATCGTGGGCAAGCTGGTTCAGGGTCGATACATAGTGATCGAACAACGCCGGATGCGGATCATCGCGGGCAAGCAGTTTGACAAGCAGCTCGTTGAGATAAAAGCCGCAAAGCAGTGCTGACTTCTCCAATGGCAAGAGACCGCCAATCCATTCAGCTTCAGTAAGCGTACGAATTTCGGATTTTCCTGTCCATCCCACGGATAACGGCTGGAAAGTCTGCAGTACACCACGAAGTTTCGAATGTGGACGTTTGGCCCCCTTGGCAACCAGTGCTATACGGCCGTAGTCGCGTGTAAATACGTCGACGATCAGACTCGTTTCTTTATAGGGATAACTGTGGAGGACAAAACCCGGCTGACCCGTGATGCGGGTCTCCTTTTCCGCCGGACGGCGTCTTTCTGCCGTTGCGGTACGTCGTCCCCGGCTAGTTTGTGGTGCCTGATCTATGGTCGCCGGGACAGACGAAGCGGTTTGAGCAGTGTCGTCACCCGGTTGTTCATCGACATGTGTTGATGGCAGGGACATCAGGTATCGGTTTGGAGTCGGCGCCCGGACGAGGCGCAAGTCAGGTTATTCGTAACCGTAGGCGCGCAGGCCGGCTTCGTTATCCGCCCAGCCGGATTTCACCTTTACCCAAATTTCAAGATAGACTGGACCGCCAAAAAGTTTTTCCATATCAAGCCGGGCCTGCGTCGAGATTTCTTTCAGACGAGCGCCCTTTTGACCGATAACCATTGCCTTGTGTCCGTCGCGTTCTACCAGAATCGCTGCGAAGACACGGCGCAGGTCACCTTCTTCCTCGAACTTTTCAATAAGAACAGTGCTGGTGTAAGGTAGCTCATCGCCGACGAAGCGAAATACTTTTTCCCGGATAATTTCTGCTGCAAGAAACTTCTCGCTGCGGTCCGTGATGTCGTCTTCTCCAAACATCGGCGCATTTTCGGGTAAATACTTTTCGATTTCCTTTTCAAGGATATCAAGTTGAAAGCGCTGCTTGGCTGACACCGGAACAATGGCGGTAAAGTCACGCTGCGCAGCCACTTGCTGGGCAAAAGGCATCATGACCGCCTTGTCCTTCATGCGATCGGCCTTGTTGATGACAAGTATGCACGGAACATTGGCGGGCAAGAGGTCAAGCACCTGCTTATCAGGTTGTCCGAACGTCCCTGCCTCAATGATGAACAGAATGACGTCAGCAGCCGTCAAGGTGTTGGTCACCGTTCTATTGAGTGTCTTGTTGAGAGCATTCGCGTGTCGCGTCTGGAAGCCTGGCGTATCGACATAGACAAACTGCGCAGACTCCTTGGTCTGGATACCGGTAATTCGATGACGCGTCGTTTGCGCTTTGCGCGACGTAATGCTGACTTTGGCGCCGATCAAGGCGTTCATGAGTGTCGATTTACCGACATTGGGACGGCCAACGATGGCGATATAACCGCATCGGAAACCGGGAGAAGCGTCAGGTAATGTCATGCAGTTTTCGATTCAGGTGATGCTGTGTTCTGACCAGTTGTACTGCCTTTGGGTTGTGCCGATGTGCCGGTATTTTTGCCATCAACAGGTGCGCTTTCGGCTTTGCTATCAGATTTTAAATCCAGCCTGCTTTGCTTTGTATCCGTCTTTGCCTCTGCACCGGATTCCACCTTGTGATCAGACTTGGCAGAAATCTTGGCGGGTTTTCGCGCTTCTTCTTCGACGGGGGCATCAGGTTGGATCGTGGCGATTCCTGCAAGTTTCAGCTGTGAAGCACGGGGACGCGCCTTGCGCCCCGACGCGGTTGTTTTCACAAGCGCGCTTTGTACAGCTTCCAGGGCCAATTTAGCGGCTGCCTGTTCACCTGCCCTACGACTGCCGCCCGTGCCGAACACCTGAATATCAAGCTTCGGGACCAGGCACTCAATTTCAAATTCCTGATTATGCGCCGCGCCATGCGTCGCAACGACGTTGTATTGTGGCAAGGCCAATTTTTTGCCCTGCAAATACTCTTGCAACAGAGTCTTGGCGTCTTTGCCCAAGGTTTTTGGATCGACGGTATCGAGAATGGGTATGTAGAGCGAGCGAATTACATCACGGGCCGCGTTGAAACCAGCGTCGAGAAAGATTGCCCCAAACAAGGCTTCCAGGGTGTCGGCAAGAATCGAAGGACGTCGGAAGCCGCCCGATTTCAGTTCACCTTCGCCGAGTCGCAGGAACTGCGACAACTCAAGACGTTGAGCAATTTCATACAGCGACTGCTGCTTGACGAGGTTGGCGCGAAGCCGGGACAAATCACCTTCGTCGATCTTGTTATAGCGTTCGAACAAAAGCGAGGCGACGACGCAATTCAGCACGGAGTCCCCAAGAAACTCCAGCCGCTCGTTATGCACGCTGCTGTGGCTGCGATGTGTCAGGGCTTGCTGCAATAAAGCAGCATCCTTGAACGTGTGGCCCAGCCGATCTTGCAATAACTTGAAATCCATCTCGCTCCGTCGCCTAATTCCTCTTGGTACTTCTTATTACTGCGCCGTTTCTGCGGCCGGTCCCTTGCCTGTGGAGGCTACATAGTCAATGACCAGGCTAGCAGGCCCGACTAAGGGAATACGTTTCTCATATTCGATGCTGACATCGAATCCATCACCGGTCTTGATAATTTCAAGATCCTTGCCGCTAACCGAATCGATATACGCTGTCGTGCGCTGCTTTTCAAAAGAATCCTGAATTTCACGGGCAGTCGTTCCGCTGTTCTTTGCAGTCACAATTGCCTTCTTGATTGCTGAATACTCGACTACCGTGGGCACGACCTTCAGGCCCAAGACCGCCAGCATTGCGACAATGACAATAACGAATAGAAACCCAATCAACGACAAACCGCGCTCTACGTCGCGTGTGTACGTGCGTACCCTCATTCTCCGCTCCCTAGTTTCGAATTATTTACTGAAAACTACCGATCCGACGAATGTTGCTGAAATTCATCCATACAAAAAAAGCTTTTCCAACAATATTTTCATCTGGCACAAATCCCCAATAACGACTATCGAGGCTGTTATCCCGATTATCACCCATCATGAAGTAATGTCCAGTGGGGACGGTACAGGTGAAGCCTTCTAGGTTATATGTACAACGGTCGTGCATCGGAAAAGGATCCGGGTTTTGTACATACGCTGGAGCCCTGTCGTCATTCAGAATCTTGTGTTGAACTCCTGTCAACTGTTCGACGTATTGCTTTGAGTAGCTCAAATGTTCTTCATCAAGATAATCTGGTAGAGGTTGATAAGAAACTTCTTTACCATTGATAGTTAAACGTTTGTTTTTATAGACGATTTTATCACCGGGAACGCCAATAACACGTTTGATGTAGTCCAGAGATGTGTCCTTGGGGAATTTGAAGACCATTACATCACCGCGTTGTGGGTCGTTGATGCTGATGATTTTCTTATTGATCACCGGAAGCCGAATTCCGTACGTGAATTTATTCACCAGGATCAGGTCTCCAATGACAAGCGTCGGCACCATCGAGCTGGACGGGATCTTGAACGGCTCATAAAGAAAGGATCGCAGGAAAAATACCAATGCGATCACAGGGAAGAAACTTCCGGAATACTCTATCCATGTGGGCTGCCGAAGAATCTCCGCTTCAATCTTCGCGCGACCACTATCGTCAGTTTTGATGCCATCGGCTTTTAGCTTGGCATGCCGGGCATCGAACTCGGCCAACGCCTGATCGGCCTTTGCGCGACGTACGCGGGAGAAATGGAACACATCCAGGAACCAGATAATTCCTGTCGCGATGGTCAGTATGAAAAGGATTAACGCAAAATTGCCGAGAATCGCTTGCAGACTCATTTATCTTCCACTTGTAAAATCGCCAGGAATGCTTCCTGAGGCACTTCAACCGCACCGACCTGTTTCATCCGCTTCTTACCTGCCTTCTGCTTCTCAAGTAATTTACGTTTACGCGAAATGTCGCCGCCATAGCACTTGGCCAGAACGTTCTTGCGCATCGCCTTGACGTTTTCGCGCGCGATGATATTGGCACCGATGGCGGCCTGAATCGCGACGTCGAACATCTGGCGTGGAATCAGTTCGCGCATTTTCGCAGCTACCGCTCGACCGCGGTACTGACTGTTGGCACGATGCACGATGATGGCGAGTGCATCGACTTTTTCGCTGTTGATCAACATGTCGACCTTCACCACATCGGCAGCACGATATTCCTTGAACTCGTAATCCATCGACGCGTAGCCGCGTGAAGTGGACTTCAGTTTGTCAAAAAAGTCGAGAACGATTTCCGCCATCGGCATTTCATAGGTCAGCATGACTTGCTTGCCGTGATAGGTCATGTTGATCTGCACGCCACGCTTCTGCGTGCATAACGTGATCACTGAACCGACATACTCCTGCGGCATGTACAGGTTGACCGTGACGATAGGCTCCCGAATCTCTTCGATCTTGGAGGGATCCGGCACCTTCGACGGATTGTCGACCATGATGATGCTGCCATCACGCTGCACGACTTCATAAATTACAGTCGGTGCCGTCGTGATGAGATCCATGTCGAACTCGCGTTCGAGGCGCTCCTGCACGATTTCCATGTGCAACAAACCGAGAAAGCCACAACGGAAACCGAAGCCCAGCGCTTGCGACACTTCAGGCTCGTATTGCAGAGCCGCGTCGTTGAGTTTGAGCTTTTCCAGTGAATCGCGCAGAGCATCATACTGGTTCGCCTCAACCGGGAACAAACCTGCAAATACCTGCGGCTGCACTTCCTTGAAGCCAGGGAGCGGCTCGGTAGCAGGCTTGGATGCGAGGGTAATGGTGTCGCCAACGCGTGCCGCCTTCAACTCCTTGATGCCGGCAATGACAAAGCCGACCTGACCGGCAGACAGGGACTCCTTTGCCAACGATTTCGGCGTGAACACGCCCACGCTTTCAGCGAGGTACTGAGCTCCGGTTGCCATCAGCGAAATCTTGTCTTTCGGCCGCAGGGTTCCGTTGACGATCCTTACCAGCATCACCACGCCAACATAATTGTCAAACCAGGAGTCGATAATCAGTGCCTGCAAGGGTTGGCTCGCATCGCCCTTCGGCGGCGGCACTTTTGCGATCAAAGACTCAAGCACATCTTCGACACCCAAACCGGTCTTGGCCGAGCAGCGCACTGCATCAGTAGCGTCGATCCCGATCACGTCCTCAATTTCACTGATCGCGTTTTCCGGGTCTGCGGATGGAAGATCAATCTTGTTCAGGACGGGGACGACTTCAACGTTGAGGTCCAGCGCCGTATAGCAGTTCGCCACTGTCTGTGCTTCGACGCCTTGGGAGGCATCAACGACAAGCAGCGCGCCTTCGCATGCCGACAGCGAGCGGCTGACTTCATAGCTGAAGTCGACATGACCCGGGGTGTCGATCAGATTGAGGTTATAGACCTTGCCATCGCGTGCCTTGTACGACAGGGCTGCGGTTTGGGCTTTGATGGTAATACCTCGCTCACGCTCGAGATCCATGGAGTCGAGGACTTGCGCTTCCATTTCCCTGTCCGACAGACCTCCACAAATCTGGATGATGCGGTCTGCGAGGGTTGATTTGCCATGATCGATATGCGCGATGATGGAAAAATTGCGAATGTTGTCCATTGACTAAGTTGCAACTACAAAAAAGGCGCTCTGAGCAAGGGGTTAGCCCCTAAGCGAGCGCCTTATGACAGAAGGTTGTTCGATGTGGGGCATTTTACCGGATTTCGAAGGGGAAAGCCCGTAAAACTGCCTCGGAAAGATGCAGAGAGGTCTGTTTCGAAATGCTCAGGCCTGAGGCGTCGTAACCAGAAATTCCCTTACCTTATGCTCGTCAAGAAAATAATGGCAGAGTTCGATCGCATCGCCTTGGCCTTTCCGACCAAACAGAACAGGAACGAGTTCATCAAATTGCGCAATCAGTGCCTCGTCGGTATCGACGTCAATGATTTCTGTTGTGAACGGATATTCACTACTCAGGGATTGTAAGGCCTCGAGCATATCGTCGCAGAGATGGCAGTACGAGCGGGAATACAGGGTGAAATGAATCACGTTTTACGCCTGTCCAGGTAGAGGGTTATTCCAACCACAGGTTCGATACTTGGTACGTTCCAGTATAACGCCTAGGCCGATATGGGCGACTGACATCATGCTTGACCCACGCCGACTTGGCACGACATTTAAAAATGAAAGGATTGGTAGGTCGCAAACCACGCTTGAATGCGACCTACCGCGAATTTCCAGTCGCTTTTCTGGTTGTCTTCTTTGACGTGTGCTTACTGTCCGTTTGGACGAATAGGAACAAATTGCGATGCGTCACCTCGGCGAACGAGGACGACTGCAGTCTTTTTTGGCTCCAGTTTGGTGACAAGGGCGTTGAACTGCTTTGCATCTTTCACATCGCTGTTGTTTAAACGAAGAATGACATCGCCAGCGCGCAAGCCGGCACGGGATGCGGCACCCTCTGCAGAGTCAACCAGTACACCGCCATCGATCTTGAGTTCTTTCCTTTGTGCATCCGAGAGGTCACTGACCACCAATCCCAGCGCGTTGGCCACCTGTTCCGGCTTTTGCTTGCGCTCTTCCTTCTTGGCCACCTTTTCAGGTTCAAGTTCGGCCACCGACAAGGTCACGTCCTTGTTTGCACCCTTGCGCCAAATCGTCACCGTCGAACGCGTACCTGGCTTAGTGGCACCTACCAGGCGCGGCAGGTCGGAAGACTTTTCAATGTTGGTTCCGTTGAACTTCAGAATAATGTCGCCGGCCTCAAGGCCACTCTTCTCTGCTGGACCGCCCGGCTCGACGCGCTGAATAAGCGCGCCTTGAGCGCGTTGCATGCCGAGCGATTCCGCGACATCCTTGGTGACTTCGCCGATTTGAACGCCGATTCGACCACGCGTTACACGACCGGTCGTTCTGAGTTGTTCAGCGACTCTCATTGCCTCGTCAATCGGCACAGCGAATGAAATTCCCATGTAACCGCCAGAGCGGCTATAGATCTGCGAATTAATTCCAATCACTTCGCCACGCATATTAATGAGCGGACCGCCAGAGTTACCCGGATTGACAGCTACGTCAGTCTGGATAAGCGGTAGATATTCGCCCGTGTCTCGCGCCTTGGCAGAAATAATTCCTGCCGTAACGGTGTTTTCCAGACCGAATGGCGAGCCGATGGCAATGACCCATTCACCTACACGCAGGCGGTTTGGATCACCGATAGTGAGGCGAGGCAAATTATTTCCCTCAATCTTGACTACCGCTACATCCGTGCGTTTGTCGACGCCGATGATCTTGGCCTTGAACTCACGCTTATCGGTCAGCGTAACGTACATTTCGTCGGCCCCATCTACAACATGTGCATTAGTCAGCACATAACCGTCGGGTGAAATAATGAAGCCCGATCCGACGCCACGCGGCACCTCCTCTTCCTGTTGTGGCATCTGCTTACGACCATTACGCGGCGTTTTGTCCGGTTGCTGTTTGGGCATGGGGACACCGAAGAAGCGCCTGAAAAATTCCTGCATTTCTTCGTCATCTGCACCAGGGATGCCTCCCTGACCAGGTTTAATCCGTTCAGTGGTGCGAATATTAACAACAGCCGGCCCTGTCTTCTCGGCCAAATCCGCAAAATCAGGCAGACCAGCAACCGATGCCACCTGCGCCGTGGCAAGACTCATTGACGGCGGATAAACCAAGCTGCCCAAGGGACTAAGCAAGGCTGCGAGCACGACGTTACGGGCGATGGAAACAGTTTTCATGGAATCCTATTATTGTTGGCTATTTAGATTTGAATTCAATGGAATTGGCGACCTGCCTAATTGCTGTTGAGGGTACCTCACCAACAATGGTAAGCCAAAAATCACCGTGTCGCTTGCCGATAATGTTCATTGCACCCTGCTGCGTCGAACCTTCCGTCCTACTTTGCGTGCCTGGTTCGATAAAGACAGAAATGGCGGCAATACCGTCGGAGTAAACCATTTGCAGCACTTCCCGTGGCGATGGCTGGCCTGCTCCAGCCGGCTCTTCGGATAACGTCCTTTTAACTTCACGAATCTTGCGAAAGCCAGGGGGCAGAAACTTGGCGGCCCAACCGGATGAAGTAGTGGACGGGCTCATCACAGCGTTTTCGACATGCCAGCCATGCGTATTGGAGATGCTGGGCCGAACACTGTTACGGTCTATGCCGCCGATGGCAATTTGTGTAAAGGAAATCTGCTCCACGACTTCACTTTTTTCGTTAAGAGTCTGTGCCCGCAGCAATAAGCCGCTGCCTTTCTCGGCCCATAGTTTGTACCCATAACGCAGATTGTCTTTGGGTTCGAGGACGATTGCCTGGCAATCATGCCCGGCAATACGCCCCGATTCGTCCTTACGGACATTGTAAAAGTCGCTCAGTTCGCTCGGGTTGGTTGCGAGAATGGCTGGAAAAACATCATGCGTAACACGTTTTTCGACAAAAAGCGTCTTTGCGTCCGGAACGTAGCAAATAACTTCGTCGTTATTACGAATGTATTCTCGCGGCTTTCCGTCAAGAATTTCGAGCTTTTCTAACTCGTTCTTGCCATCAAGGAGATGGGTGATGCGCGACGTGCGCATCTGGTTTGCCTGTTGATACACAAAGGTGCCGGAGTAATTGAGTTTTTGCGCGGCTACCTGAATTTTTTTGAGCCAAGCTTGCGCATCCCTGCGTTCCGATACTTGGTCAGCATTTTCCGCCGAGGCGGAAAATGCGAAGCACATCGAAACGGCGACGACAAACCTAATTAAAGCATGTGTTTGCCGCATACAGATTATTTAGTGGATTCGGTTGCAAATGTCGCCGAACGCGCATATTGCGCAGTGCTGTAGAGCGATGGAGAAAAACGCTGGTGCGCAAACAGGTAATCGTCAATGCGTGGATCACGCATAACAACCTCACCCGAGTCTGAGGCAGCCGTAACAATTGCACTGCCTGCGGCACTCGGCTTGTCCGCGCTGACGCTTGCGATGCTGGTTTCAGCGGAAGTAGGATTGCCATGCATGGCAACCATTAATTGCGGCGTTGCAACAAATGCAACAGCTGCCATGGCGGCAGCTGCGGCCATGCCCGGCAAAGCCCAGCGCTTTGCATTGCGTGAGTCCTTTTGTACGGAAACCTTATCACTTCGGGCTTCTCTACTCATAAGACCGCTGGTGAGAGTGATATTGGCTGCCGGCGCAATTATGGTCGGCTCGGCTTCGAGGCGAGCTGCGAATCGCGCACTGAAATCGGGACTCATGTTGAGTGCCATGTCGCTTGAACGCAACACATCGCCGATCTGGTGGTACAGTGCCCAGTCTGCGCAGGCATTGCCTTTCTTTAGCGTGGCGAGAGCGAGATCTAGTTGCTCATCCGTGATCTCCCCGTCTGCCAGAGCAGAAATTTTTTCCCCAGACATCTCATTCGTATTCATACCTACCCCGTTCAGGTTGCGCCAACCCTGTTTTTGCTTCAATAACGCTGTTTTACTTATCCCTGCTACTACCAGCGCTTGTCGATCGCGGTTCCTAGCAATGGCCTCAATTTTTCTGCGATAGCTTCGCGAGCACGGAAAATCCGGCTCCGAACTGTTCCGATCGGACAACCCATCGCTTCCGCAATTTCATCGTAGCTCAACCCTTCGATTTCACGCAATGTAATTGCTATGCGCAACTCATCGGGAAGAGCATCCATTGCAACATTCACCGTTTCGGCGATCTGTTTTGTTGCGAGCATTGATTCAGGCGTATTGATGTCCCTGAGATGCTCACCGTCATCAAAAGTTTCTGCTTCTTCAGCATCGGCCTCAGTAGAGGTCGGTGCGCGCCGACCCTGCGTCACAAGGTAGTTCTTCGCGGTATTGATACCGATCCGATATAGCCATGTGTAAAACGCAGAATCGCCCCTGAACTGAGGTAGTGCCCGGTACGCTTTAATGAACGCTTCCTGGACTACATCCTCAGCTTCTGCCTGGTCGCGGACGAGCCGCGATACAAGACGCATGAGCTTGCGCTGATATTTGCTTACCAGCAGCTCGAACGCCTTTTTATCGCCGCGCTGTACTCGCTCGACAAGCAGTTGATCGATATCGCGTTCTGTCGTCAATCCCCGGTCCCTTGTTTCATTGCAACATCTACGCGGCTTGTGTAGTTGACGTGTGGAAATGCAATTGGTTCAATATTTGCAAATAAAAATTACTTTCTTTCCGGCCCCGATGGTTTGTTTTGAGTCGCAATCCATCGACATGCTGCCGATAAAGCCCGAAAAGTGTCCCGCGAAACGCTATCGGGCAAGACCGGCACTGTGATGATCCTTCCACTTTCAGCTTGCAGCCTCAGCAGCAACGCGTAGGCGAATAAGGTCGAATCGCTCATTAAGACAAACGCTTCACCATACAGGTCTACATGCGGCCATTCCTGCTCTCTGCAAGGTCTGAAAGAGTCAACTTCAGTCAGCCAAATTTGACCCGTGCCGGAGATACTCAGTTGTATGGGTTTTTGGCTACGAGTGCCATGATAAAACCCAAAAAATGAGAGAAAAACGATTGAAGATGCGAGGGACCATCGCAGGAGCGGGGATAGATCAACCACCAGGCCCGCAGCAATTGCTACGCCACCTGCAAGTACGATGGAAGACATTGCACCCACAAGCGAAGAGAGCCACCGGGAGGGCTGTACTATTGCGGATACCGCGATAGACATGCTAATGAGGGTCTAGAGAGCTTTCCCTTCCTCTCAGAAGGGAAAGCTTGGGATCAGACTTTACCGAAAATCAGGGTACCGTTGGTACCGCCGAATCCGAAGGAGTTCTTCACTGCGATGTCGATCGTCATATTACGCGCAGTGTTGGCGCAGTAATCAAGATCGCAGGCAGGATCCTGGTTGAAGATATTAATGGTCGGTGGAGATACCTGATTGTGCACCGCAAGGACGGTGAAAACAGACTCAAGCCCCCCGGCACCGCCGAGCAAGTGACCAGTCATCGACTTGGTTGAATTGACCACGATCTTGGGCGCATGATCGCCAAGGGCACGTTTAATCGCTACCGTTTCGGCGATATCGCCAAGCGGTGTCGATGTGCCATGGGCGTTGACGTAGTTAACCTGGTCTGCATTGATGCCGGCATTTTTCATCGCCGAGATCATGCAGCGCCTTGCGCCGTCCCCATCTTCAAGTGGTGCTGTCATGTGGTGTGCGTCTGCGCTCATGCCAAAGCCAAGCACTTCTGCATAGATTTTTGCGCCACGTGCTTTTGCATGTTCATACTCTTCAAGCACCATGACACCAGCACCCTCGCCGAGGACAAAACCGTCGCGATCTTTATCCCAAGGCCGGGATGCAGTAGCAGGGTCGTCGTTGCGCGCAGAAAGTGCACGTGCCGCGGCGAAGCCGCCGACACCCAACGGGGAAACCGTAGATTCGGCCCCACCCGCCACCATCACATCCGCATCGCCATATTCGATCATGCGTGCCGCAGCGCCTATACAATGAAGGCCTGTGGTACATGCCGTGACGATGGCGAGATTCGGACCTTTGAAGCCATACTTGATTGACAAGTGGCCAGAGATCATATTGATGATGGATGCTGGTACGAAGAATGGGCTAATACGTCGTGGACCACGGTTGGTCAACTCGGCATGAGTTTCTTCAATCAGAGGCAGGCCACCAATACCGGAACCGACAATCACGCCGATTTTATCGGCATTTTCTTCGGTAACGGCCAAGCCACTGTCTTGAATCGCCTGGATCCCCGCAGCCATTCCGTAATGGATGAACGTGTCCATGTGGCGTGCTTCCTTACCAGGGATGTAATCCTCGATATTGAAGCCCTTTACTTCACCCGCAAAACGCGTAGAAAAAGGCGTGGCGTCGAATTTTGTGATGGTCGCAATGCCTGATTTGCCTTCGATTAGCGCAGCCCAGGCGTCGGCGATGGTATTGCCGACAGGGGATACGCAACCGAGGCCAGTCACTACAACACGACGTTCACGTGAGCGGCTCAAGCGGTTCTCCTGGAATCATTCAAAAACGGAATTAGGCTTTGACGTGCGCTTTGGCGTAATCGATTGCCTGCTGCACTGTCGTGATCTTCTCGGCCTGCTCGTCCGGAATCTCCATTTCGAACTCGTCTTCGAGTGCCATTACGAGCTCGACCGTGTCAAGCGAATCAGCACCGAGGTCATCGACGAATGAAGACTCGTTCTTGATGTCGGCTTCGGCGACGCCAAGTTGCTCGGCGACGATCTTCTTAACGCGTTGTTCGATATCGGACATATTATCCCTCCAATGGGTTGCAGAAAGTGCGCGCATTTTATCAGGTTTGCGCAATGAAAATTCACTTTTGACTTCTGTTTTCAATAAGGCCGAAACGTCTGCCAAAAGCGTCGAAGTATTACTTAACTCATGTACATGCCGCCATTGACGTGCAGCGTTGTACCTGTAATGTAACCTGCTTGCGGCGAGGAAAGAAACGCAACAGCTGACGCAATATCTTCTGGCAGGCCAAATCTGCCAAGGGGAATTTGCTGCATGAGCGCCGCGACTTGCTGTTCGCCGAGTTCGCGTGTCATATCCGTATCGATGAAACCTGGAGCAATGCAGTTAACCGTAATATTGCGACTTCCGATTTCGCGCGCAAGCGCCCTACTCATGCCTGCCACGCCAGCCTTTGCCGCCGCATAGTTCATTTGGCCTGGATTGCCTGCAGATCCCACGACTGACGTGATATTGATGATACGACCATGCTTGGCCTTCATCATGCCGCGCAGCACTGCGCGTGAAAGTCTGCCAACGGCTGTCAGGTTGGTGGCGATGACGGCATCCCACTCTTCTTCCTTCATCCGCATCGCGAGCTGATCTTGTGTAATACCGGCGTTATTGACCAGGATGGAAAGGCCTCCGAACTCTTTTTGCACCTGTTCGACCGCTGCATGGCAAGCTTCGGTATTGGTGACATTCAGCACGACACCTTTGCCGCAGCCTGGTCGCACTGCCTCAAGATATTCCGAGATGGCGGCCGCCCCGGATTCGGATGTCGCCGTGCCGACAACCCTTGCGCCTTGCCGTGCAAGTTCCTGGGCTATCGCCCGGCCGATACCACGCGATGCACCAGTGACCAGCGCTATTTCATTATTCAAATTCACTTGAGAATCTCCAGCACTTTATCGAGAGTGGCCTGATCAGTGATGGCTTCGCCGACCAGTTCGCCATGAATACGCTTTGTCAGGCCGGCAAGAACTTTGCCGGGTCCGCATTCAACGACATGCGTAACACCGTCGGCGGCCATTTTTTGGACTGTTTCCACCCAGCGTACGGGGCTTGCAGCCTGGCGCACCAGCGCATCTTTGATTAAGGTCGGATCAGTAGCCATTACCACATCGACGTTGTTGATCAGTGGAATTGCAGGCGCACTAAACATCAGCTTTTCCATGTATTCACGCAAGCGATCCGATGCTGGCTTGAGCAGCGAGGAGTGGAATGGCGCGGAGACCGGTAAAGGCAGCGCGCGTTTCGCGCCTTTTGCCTTGGCTACTTCGCAAGCGCGCTCCACCGCAGCTTTATGTCCGGCAATGACTACTTGAGCGGGTGCATTAAAATTGACGGCTTCGACCACTTCGCCTTGTGCTGCTTCTACGCAGGCAGCACGGACATCTTCATCGCTCAACCCCAGAATGGCAGCCATTCCGCCCTGCCCAACAGGCACCGCCTCCTGCATCGCCTGCGCACGGAAACGCACGAGGGGCACAGCATCTTTAAAAGGAATAACGCCCGCCGCGACAAGGGCCGAGTATTCTCCCAAGCTGTGGCCAGCCACAACGGCGGGTGCCTTGCCGCCGGCGGCGATCCAGGCACGGTACATTGCAACTGCTGCGGTTAGCATGACCGGCTGGGTATTGGTAGTCAGGTCAAGCGCTTCTTTCGGCCCTTCGGAAATCAGTTTCCCCAGATCGAATCCTAATGCCTGGGATGCCTCTTCGACTGTTTCCTGTACCGTCGTATTGGCGGCGAACCCGTTCAACATGCCGATGGCCTGCGATCCCTGCCCTGGAAATACAAATGCGAATTTGGTCATGCTTGCTAGCGTAAAAAGTGTTTAGTAAGGTGTGATCACATGCGTGCGAGAACCGCACCCCAGGTAAAGCCGCCACCGACTCCTTCCATCATGACATTCTGCCCAGGTTTGACGCGTCCATCGCGTACTGCTGCGTCGAGCGCCAGTGGAATGGATGCAGCCGAGGTATTGCCATGCTGGTCAACAGTCACAACCATCTTCTCAAGCGGCAAACCAAGCTTCTTTGCCGTCCCCTGCATGATACGGATGTTTGCTTGATGAGGAATCAACCAGTCGATCTGCGCAGCTTTCATGTCGGCTGCCTGCAGCGCTTCATTGGCGACTTTTTCCAGGACCGAGACGGCAAGTTTGAACACGGCCTGACCATCCATGTGAAGGAATGCGCTGCCTTCGACGACGCCTCCGCTAACACTACCCGGGATACACAAAATATCGCCATGGCTGCCATCCGCATGGAGCTTGGTCGCTAGAATGCCAGGTTCTTCAGAGGCTGTGAGCACAATGGCGCCAGCACCATCGCCGAAGAGCACACAAGTGGTGCGATCTTCAAAATTAAGTATGCGTGAAAAGACTTCGGTGCCAATGACGAGAGCATTTTTATGCGCACCCGACTTAATGAAGCTATCTGCTACAGATACGGCGTAGACGAAACCGCTACAGACAGCCTGGACATCGACAGCCGCGCATCCATTATTGATTCCCAGCTTTCGCTGCACGACGCACGCGGTGCTTGGAAAGCCACCAAAATGATCCGGTGTTGAAGTGGCGAGAATGATCAGGTCCACATCGTTTGGCGCGAGGCCGGCCATCTCGATTGCTCGCTTTGACGCCTCGACGGCGAGATCGCTTGACTGCACTTCGGGCTCCGCATAATGCCGGGCAGAAATGCCGCTACGCGAGACGATCCATTCGTCGGAAGTTTCGACGCCTTTTTCTGCCAACTGGGCCGCCAGATCGCTATTCGTCACGCGTTTCGGGGGCAAATAACTTCCTGTACCTACTATTTTGCTATAGAGAGTCATGCCGTTTTCTGTTGTGTTGGTTCCGGGGTGGTGACAGGCGCTTCACCAGCACTTGCTCCATCATCCTGAGGCATCAGTGCGGCAATGGTCGTGGATATCTTGGACAAAACGTCATGGTTGGCTGCGTCGTATGCGCGCTTGATTGCCCACTCATAACCATAAGCGTCTTCTCCGCCATGACTCTTGAATACCAGACCACGCAAACCAAGAAGACTAGCGCCGTTATAGCGCGAAGGATTCATCCTTTGAGAAATCGACTTGAGTGCACCTTGTGCAATTATGGCACCGAGCATATTGATAGGGTTGCTCTTGAACTCGCTTTTCACGATGCTTTTCAGGAAGCGCCCCAGGCCTTCGGATGCCTTCAATACAACATTGCCGACGAAGCCATCGCAGACGACGATATCCGTCGTGCCTTCGAAGATATCGTTTCCTTCCACGTTTCCGTAGAAATTGAGGATACCTTTTTCGTGGTCGGCGCGCAGCAATGCCGCAGTCTGCTTGACCACTTCATTACCCTTGATATCCTCTTCGCCGATATTCAGCAGACCAACCGTGGGCTGGTCCCTGCCTTCGAGTGCGGACACCAGCGCCGACCCCATCAGTGCAAACTGATGCAAATGCTGCGGCTCGCAATCCACATTGGCCCCGAGGTCCAACATATAAGTCGGGGAGTCCTTCTGATTCGGCATTGGAAAGCAGATGGCCGGACGGTCAACACCAGGAATGGTTTTGAGCACATAGCGGGAGACCGCCATTAGTGCACCGGTATTGCCGGCCGAAACGCATGCCTGAGCCTTGCCCTCTTTGATCAAGGCGACAGCGACACGCATGGAAGAATCTTTCTTGCGTCGCAAAGCGACTTCAATTGGATCATCCATCGTCACCATTTCCGTCGCATTCACAATGGAAATGCGCGGATGCTGTGATGCGCCGAGCTTGTTGAGTTCCGCCGCAATGACGGATTCAAGACCGACCAAGATCAGTTCAGCGTCAGGTTCGTGATTAGCGAAGGAGACGGCCGCAGGAATAGTAACTGACGGGCCATGATCGCCGCCCATGCAGTCAATAGATATTTTTATTGTCATTGTTTTGACTCAGTACCTCGCTCTAACCGCCTAGCGGGCCAGATCTGGCGTGATTCAAAATGACGCGAAGTGCTTGTTCAGCATATGAAAAAACGGCGCCAAGTCAAACTTACTGCGCCGCTTTTCGCTTCGGATGATGACCGAGATTACTCGTCGTTTTTGGTCTTCAGGACCTTGCGACCACGGTAGTAGCCGTTCGGGCTGATGTGGTGGCGCAAATGTGTTTCACCGGTAGTTGGTTCGACTGCCAGTGGTGGAACGCTCAGGTGATCGTGCGAACGATGCATACCGCGCTTCGAGGGAGATTTTTTGTTCTGTTGAACGGCCATGATGACTCCTAAACCTTAAGATCTGAAATTTTAACATATTCCAGCCCGTCAATTTCTTGCCGACTGGGAAACTTTGCTGCACTTGTTCTTCGGCGTGCATCATGGCCGCTTGCCACTTATTGCTTTAAGTTCTTCAGCACTGCGAATGGCGACACCTTTTCCACTTCCTTCTCCGGTTCCAGAGCTAACTGGTCCGGGCAGGTTTCATGTTTTGGCGACAACGGTATTGTCAGCAGTGCTTCGTCCTCAATCAGTTGCCTGATATCGAAAGTCCTGCTCCCCACAATGACTTCAACCTCTTCATCGGCAAGCAAGGCATCGATTTCGTCGGCACTACCCTCGTCCGGCGCCAGCACCAGAACGGAATCCGATTCAATCATGAACTCGAACGGCGTCAGGCAGCGCTGGCACATCAACTTCACCGAACCCGTCACAGACAAGTTCAACTGAGGATGTCCGTGCATATTGGCGCCGCCTTTCAGCGCCCAGCGGACAAAGCCCGACTGGTCGACCGCTTCCTCCGCCAGGCGGGGAAGTTCAGCGACTTTCAGTTCGCCATCACGGTGTTCTTTGATACGACAGAACTCAAAGGCGTCGATCACATAAGCATTCATAGATCAAGCCGAACCCGGAAAACCTGCGATAATAACAGGCTTTTCCCTTATTCGTCAAAGCGTTAGGGCGCTTTTCTTCAGCTTACATTCAATTCCCGTCTAGACAATGACTGATCGGCTAGTTCTTCCTCATTTGATCCTCGCGTCAAGTTCTCGCTATCGACAGGAATTGCTCTCGCGCCTGCGGCTTTCTTTCGAGGCGGTTTCACCGGACATCGATGAAAGCCCGTTAGCCAATGAGCTTCCCGAACATACCGCCGTAAGGCTGGCCCAGGAAAAGGCCGCAAAGATCGCATCTGATCGGCCGGATAGCCTGGTCATCGGCTCAGATCAGGTCGCAACGCTTGACGGTATGCAAATTGGCAAACCTGGCAATCATGAGAATGCCTTGCAACAACTACAGATGATGCGTGGCCGGGAGGTCATTTTTCATACCGCACTCTGCCTGTGGGATTCACGCCGCCCACCGGATGAGGCGGCGCAAGTAACCAATACACTGACCTTTGTACGCTTTCGTGACCTGCCGGACCATGAACTCGACGCCTATTTGCACATTGAGCAGCCTTACGACTGCGCAGGCAGTGCCAAGAATGAAGGCCTGGGCATTGCGCTGATTGAGAAGATTGACAGCTCGGATCCCACCGCCCTCACCGGCCTCCCCCTCATTGCGCTTTGCTCCATGCTGCGACGGGCCGGAATT
Organism: Noviherbaspirillum sp. Root189; assembly: GCF_001428545.1. GTDB lineage: Bacteria > Pseudomonadota > Gammaproteobacteria > Burkholderiales > Burkholderiaceae_D > Noviherbaspirillum. The sequence continues at coordinate 38,683 of NZ_LMHZ01000056.1, read as the reverse complement.
GCATTTTTCACCGGATAACCCTTCGAACATAAAAATATATATGGCCGGCATTCTTTATCTAGTCCCCAATACCCTGGGCCCTGCTGACGGCGCAGGCCTGGATCCACTAGCCTTTGTCATACCACCGGATGTCAAGGCGATCACCTCGCGCCTGGACTACTTCATAGCCGAAAACGCAAAAACCACTCGCGCCTATCTCAAGTTGGTGGGACAGACCCTTCCATTGTCACGTCCGCTGCAAGAAATCCAGATCAGTGAACTGAACATCAATACGCCTGCCGATGCACTTCCCGCTTTACTGGAACCATTGCTGGCCGGCAGAAACGCAGGACTTATCTCGGAAGCCGGCGTGCCAGCTGTCGCAGACCCGGGCGCAAACCTAGTCAGGCTTGCTCATGCCAAAGGCATCACGGTCCGTCCGCTGGTCGGTCCTTCGTCGCTGTTATTGGCAGTGATGGCAAGCGGCTTGAATGGCCAGAGCTTTGCATTCAACGGCTACCTCCCTACCGATGCCGGACAGCGCATGAAAAGGCTCAAGACATTGGAAGAGCGTTCCCGTAGTGAAAAGCAAACGCAACTCTTTATCGAGACGCCTTACCGCAATAGCGCGCTGCTGGAAGCGATCGTTGCAAGCTGCAGCCCTTCTACTCTGGTAAGTGTGGCAACTGATCTGAGCCTGCCGTCGGAATCGATCAGGACTCAGACAGCGACGAAATGGAAAGCGGAACTGGCTGCCGGGACAATGCCCGATTTTCACAAGAAGCCGACTGTATTCCTGCTTCTGGCCGTCTGAGATTTAAGCTCGAATTTTAAAACCTCCAGACGCGCAAAACGGCGGTATTGCGCCGCCGTTTTGCATGCCCCTTGGGCAGTTTATGAGTAAGCCTAAGCCTCTCAAAGCCGCGTCCGAGACGTGGCGCTTTATGCCCGGATCACGAGTTTTTCCCGATTGCATATTCTTATGCTGTAAGGATCGAAACTGATGCCGGACAAGTGCAGTATAAAGCCCCATTCTGAAGATTCAAGCGCGTTCTTCGACTTTTTTCTTTTTTCCCCAGAGCCAATTCGCGATGACCCAGTGCATTTCTACGGTGAAATCACGCCCTTTGCATGTGCAGCAAATTTTTCTATTCACTTACCGCAAAGACGGCTTCTCGAGCCTGCTCTGCAGACTTGCCATCGCTGCGGTACCGACCGCCCCACCGAACTTCTTCAGAAGGCGCTCAGATAGCCCTTCGTGCTGCGTGTAGTCGATGATATCTTCAGCCTTGAGTTCGTCACGCGCAACCGTGTCGACGGTGCCATAGCCATCTGCAAGGCCGATTTCAACCGCTTTCGACCCACTCCAGAACAGCCCCGAAAAGGTTTCCGGCGTTTCCTTCAGGCGCTTGCCCCGGCCCTGCCTCACCACGTCGATGAACTGTTGATGCACCTCGTTCAACATATCCTGTGCATAACCTTTTTGCTGAGCCGATTGAGGGCTAAAAGGGTCCATGAAGCCCTTGTTCTCGCCGGCAGTCATCAGGCGACGCTCAACGCCGACCTTGTCCATTAGTCCGGTAAAACCGAAGCCTTCCATCAGCACACCAATCGATCCGACGATACTCGCCTTGTTGACAAATATCTTGTCCGCTGCCGCAGCGATGTAATAGCCGCCCGAAGCGCAGATCTCGTCAACCACCACATACAAAGGCTTCTTCGGATAGGCCTTCCGCAGTCGGGTGATCTCGTCATTGATCATCCCGGCCTGCACAGGACTACCGCCCGGGCTATTGATGCGCAATACGACGCCGACGGCTGTATCGTCCGTATAGGCGCGATTGAGCGCCGGAATGACGGCATCGGCGGCCCCCGACGTGCCGGCCTCGATGGTGCCGTCGATCTCGATCAATGCAGTGTGCGGACCAACGATTTCATCTTCGTTGTTGGTCATTCCGAACGCCATCCAGATGCCGACGGCAATGACAGCCAATGTCAGAAAGCGGAAGAAGATATTCCAGCGCCGACGTGCGCGTTGCTCCGCTAGTGTTGCAAAGGCAAGCCTTTCGAGCACATCACGCTCCCAACCTTCATTGCGTCCCGGGTTAGACGGTGTGGACGCCCTGTTTTGTTCGTAGTTGTTTTCGTTCATTGTTGATTGCTTTACAAGGTAATTCAGGCTCTCGCCGGTCTAACGTAATCATCTGGTTCCCAGAAAACCTGTCCACCCCTTTCGAATACCGTGATCGGGCGCAGGCGTCCGCCACGGCAAGGTCCCCCGGCGCAGCGGCCATCCTCGGGAGTGTAAAGGGCACCGTGGGTGGAACACATTAGGTAAAGCCCGCTCGATTCGAAGAATTCTCCCTCATTCCAGTCGAGCTCAATCGGCACATGTGCGCATCGGTTGAGATAGCCACGCACGATGCCTTCGAAGCGCACGACAAATCCGGTGCTGTCATCTCCACCAGCCGTCACCGGAAAGCGTACGCCTTTGCCGCCTTCTTCAAGCTGTCCGGATTCACAGACCGGGATCGCGATATCGTCCATAAGCAATTATGCGTTATCGTTAAGCCATGCGTGCAGATCAGGAACGGAGGTTGCCGCATAAATCGGGTTCAGCTCCTCCAGTTCCCGGGGCGCGTGTGCCCCATAATGCACCGCGATACCGGTAGCCCCTGCATTGATCGCCATTTGCAAATCATGAGTGGTATCACCGACCATCACGGTTCTTGCCATGTCCTGACCGAGTTCTCGCGTCAACTCCTGTAGCATTGCCGGATGCGGCTTGGAAAAGGTTTCATCAGCACAACGGGTCGCGTCAAACAAGGATAAAAGTTTGGCAGAGTCGAGCGCGCGATTGAGGCCAACCCGGCTCTTGCCAGTTGCCACGGCAAGAAAATATCCTTGCTGCGACAGGTCGGTCAGCATTTCCCTTACTCCATCAAACAAGGTCAGCCCCTTATCCTTGGTCAGGTAATGAAAACGATAACGCTCGACCATGTGTGGGTAGTCCTTGGCGTCCAGACCCGGTAGCACGGTCTGCATCGCCTCATGCAGCCCTAGACCGATGACGTACGCGGCTTGCTTGTTGCCGGGTACGGGCAGGCCCAGATCCTTGGCAGCAGCCTGGATGCAGGTCACGATGGTCGCGGTGCTATCCATCAGCGTGCCATCCCAGTCAAACACGATCAGATCAAATTTCTTTCTTGCCATTGTCTCCGGCAGCATTGACTGCTGATTATCTGATATTCATTCGAATGGTCCGCGATCAGGCGGATGCTTTTTCAAGACTTTTCAGGAACTGCTCGCATTCTGTCGCAAGTTGAGCCCTTAATGTTACCGGCTGACCACTGTCCGGATGCCGGAAAGTAATCTGATGCGCGTGCAAAAACATGCGCTTGAGCGCGATGCGTGCGCCTTCGGGTTTTTGCAGCGCACGATTGAGACCGAAATCACCGTACTTATCGTCCCCGGCAATTGGAAATCCAGTCGAAGCAAGGTGCACACGAATCTGGTGGGTCCGGCCAGTCTTAAGTTCGGCTTCCAGCAGGACAAAATCACCGAATCGCCTTACCAGATTGAAAACAGTATGCGACGGCATCCCGTCCGCCTGCACCCGGACACGGCGCTCCCCATCCGGCGTGTTGTACTTGAACAAGGGCAATTTGACGTGCTGCCGGGAGTTTTGCCAGTCGCCATGCACCAGGGCCAGATAGCGCTTGTCCGTTTCGCCATCCCGCATCTGTTCATGCAGGTTGGTCAGGGCCGAGCGTTTTTTTGCCAGCATCAGGATGCCTGAGGTTTCACGATCCAGGCGGTGCACCAGTTCAAGAAATTTCGCGTCGGGCCGTGCGGCGCGCAACTGTTCGATAACCCCATAGCTGACGCCCGACCCACCGTGAACCGCCACACCCGCCGGCTTGTCGATTACTAGCAAATGATTGTCTTCGAGCAGTATCCTGAACTCGGCGCCGGGTACCGCATGGGCGGCCTTCTCCGCAACCCTGATCGGCGGGATTCGGACAACATCGCCCTCCTTCAGCCGATACGTCTGGTCGATACGGCCTTTGTTGACACGCACCTCTCCGGACCGCAGTACACGGTAAATATGGCTTTTGGGAACACCTTTACAGATGCGCAATAGAAAATTATCAATACGCTGGTCGGCTTCTTCGTCTGAAATAGTCACCAGTCGGACCTGAGCGGGAAGCCGGGCAGACTGGTCAAGCGCAGAAGAAACAGTCCGTTCCCCAGAAAATCTCGCTAAGTCCTTCATTTTGAATGATATACTTTGTTTCGCACTGGTTACAAACCTGGTGCGCGTGTAAGAATAAAAAGCACATTCTACACAGGGGCGTCTCCATCGGCCTCGCCGAATTGCAAATTCGATGGAAAAGATGTGTATGCACCATCCTTGCGCGAGTCAGGGTTGCACCGCTGTTGCAATCGGATAGCGCGCATCGATGTTGAACAAGATTGCTTGAAATTTATAGGATAAGTCCGGCAAGCACGCCTGTACGGCAGGATTCGTTGGCGCATACGGGACCAAAGTCGGAGGAGACGCGCCGCCATGCACAAGGTATGGCGGGCATCGCTTCAGGATTGGCTCAAGCGCGGCGCGAACGCTGCTGTTGACAGGTTGCTCGCTGGTTGATGTGGTTGACCCCTGTTTGCCGATTCTGCTTGACCCATGATGTGTTTGGCTCAAATTTACTGCTCGCTGCCCGCCGTTGCGCTCGACTCGTTCGACATGCGCAACGCGGATGAAGCGTGCGTTCGGCAGGCTGTTCAATTCCATCCGCGCCCCGTTGTGGTCCCAGCGCATTTGTGTCTGTATCGCGCTCCCGCACACTAAGGCTTTACCTCTCTCAAGCTCTCCGTTCTCGCGTACATCCCTGTACCTTGGCCACGTTGGCGACTTCGCCGGATGTGGCACTAAAAATGACCTCAGAGTCACGGAGCACAAAAAATGAAACGCATGTTGTTTAACGCTACGCAGCAGGAAGAACTGCGCGTGGCGATTGTCGATGGGCAGAAGCTCATCGATATTGATATCGAGACAACGGGGCGCGAGCAACGCAAGTCCAATATCTATAAGGGCATCATTACCCGTATCGAACCCTCGCTGGAAGCCTGCTTTGTCAATTACGGCGAAGAACGTCATGGCTTCCTTCCCTTCAAGGAAGTAGCCCGTAGTTATTTCAAGGATGGCGTCGACGTCCGTAACGCCTCCATCAAGGAAGCGCTGCGCGAAGGCCAGGAAATCATGGTCCAGGTCGAAAAGGAAGAGCGCGGCAACAAGGGCGCCGCACTGACCTCCTTCATTTCGCTGGCTGGCCGCTACTTAGTCCTGATGCCGAACAACCCCCGAGGTGGCGGCGTCTCGCGCCGGGTCGAAGGAGAGGACCGCCAGGAATTGCGCGAAACCATGGACAAGCTGGATCTGCCGTCCGGAATGTCCGTCATTGCCCGTACCGCCGGGATCGGCCGCAACGTCGAAGAACTGCAGTGGGACCTGAATTACCTGATGCAATTGTGGCGCGCCATCGAAGGCGCCGGCAAATCGGCCCCAGGCGCTTTCCTGATTTACCAGGAGTCCTCGCTGGTAATTCGCGCGATCCGCGATTATTTCCAGCCTGATATCGGCGAAATCCTGATCGACACCGATGACATCTACGAACAGGCCCAGCAGTTCATGAGCCACGTGATGCCGGACATGGTGCACCGGGTCAAGCGCTACCGCGACGACGTGCCGCTGTTCTCCCGCTTCCAGATCGAACACCAGATCGAAACCGCCTACTCCCGCACGGTTCCCCTTCCCTCCGGTGGCGCTATCGTCATCGACCACACCGAAGCCCTGGTGTCCATCGACGTCAACTCGGCACGCGCGACTCGCGGCAGTGACATCGAGACAACTGCACTCCATACCAATCTTGAAGCCGCCGACGAAGTTGCGCGCCAGTTGCGCCTGCGCGACCTGGGTGGCCTGATTGTGATCGACTTCATCGACATGGAGAATGCCAAGAACCAGCGTGAAGTAGAAACCCGCCTCAAGGACGCCCTGCGCTATGACCGCGCCCGCGTTCAGATGGGCAAGATTTCCCGTTTTGGCCTGATGGAGCTTTCCCGTCAGCGCCTGCGTCCCTCACTGTCCGAAGGCAGCCATGTGACCTGTCCGCGCTGCAACGGCACTGGGCATATCCGCGATACCGAATCCTCCGCATTGCAAGTCCTGCGCATTATCCAGGAAGAGTCGATGAAGGAAAATTCCGCCGCCATCCACGTTCAGGCGCCGGTTGACGTAGCGGCATTCCTGCTGAACGAAAAACGTGGCGAAATCCTGAAAATCGAAACACGCCATCGTGTGACGATCATCCTGATTCCCAACAAGCATCTCGAAACTCCGCATTACAAGCTTGAACGGATCAAGCATGACGATCCGCGCCTGGAAGAAGTGCAGGCCAGCTACGATATGGCTGAGGAAGCTGACACCGACATCAGCTATGAGAAGCGCCAGAAAGAAGAATTGCGTCCGCGCCAGGAAGCCGTGGTCAAGGGAATCACTCCCGACCAACCGGCACCGATCGTCGAACGCAAGCCGGTCCAGCCTGCTCCCATCCCAGCCCCGGTCATGCAGCCGGCCGAAGAAGGTTTCTTCAGCCGCATGTTTGGCTTCTTCCGCAAGAAGCCGGTTGCCCCGGTCGCCGCGCCGGCCCCGGTGGTCGAAGAAAAGCCCCAGCAAAGCCGTGAGCGGAATGACCGCACTGGACGCAATCGCAATCGTGGCCGCGGCCGTGGTCGCGACCGCAATGAGGAGCGTGAAGAAACCACAACTAAACAGACGGTCGCACCAGCAACCGACGTGCAACCGCCACAGCGTGAACCACGCCAGCCTCGCCCACCACGCGAGCCGAAAGAGGGACGCGAACCGAAAGAGGCACGTGAGCCACGTGAAGGCCGCGAGCGTGAAGCCCGTGAAGGAAATGAAGGAAAACGTGAGCGTGGTGAGCGTCAGCAGCGCCAGCGCGAAGAGCGCAAGGAAACAGCAGCACCCGAAGAACTGTTGAACGTCGCTCAGGCGGCAGGCATTTCTGCGGCAGTTCCCCTTGCCTCGGTTGATCTCACCGCTTCCGACGTTGAAACATTTGCCGGCCTGGAAGGTGGCGAAAACGAGTCAGGCGAACAAGGCGAAGAACGCCGTCGCCGTCGCCGTCGTGGCGGCCGCAACCGTAACCGACGTGAACGCGAAGGCATGGAGTTCAGCGGAACAGGCAGCGAGCAGGAAAATGCGGACGCAACTGTAACTGCAACTGCAGCTACAACGGACGAACAACCGGTTCAATTGGAAATTACCGAAGTGACCGAGGCGACCTCGCCGGTCAAGGTTGCCACCGTGACCCCGGTGCCCGAAGTTCAGCGGGTGGACCATGCAGCGTCCACATCGGCCTTTACCCTGCCAACCAGAACTGCAGGCAGCGATACCGCCGCCGCTGAGCAACCGGTTCAACCGGCCGAAGCAACGCCTGTTGCCGAAGCGTACTCCGCACCGGCTGAACAGGTAGTCACTCCGGCCCAGACCATTGAAGCGCCAGTCGCTGCAGAGTCGATGGCCGAAGCTGCCGCGGAACCAGCACCAGCACCGGCTCCCGTACCTGAGCCTGTTGCCGCCCCGACCCCAGTTCCTGTACCTGTCCCGGAACCTGCCCCAGTGCCGGCTCCTGTGCCGGTGCCGGAACCTGTCGCCGCGCAAGCGCCTGTATCTGTCGCGCCGGCGTCGATGCAAGCGGATAGCTTGCAAGACATGCTGGCGAAGGCTGGACTGACGCTCGCAGTAACCGATCCGCTCAAACTGCGTGCCGCACAGGAAGCCTCGGCAGCAATTGCTCCCGCCCCGCATGTGCCGCGTGAGCGTAAGCCGTTGCCGCCAGTGTCGAACGAACCGCTGGTTCAGGTAGAAACACGTCGCTGATAAAGTCGGGAATTCCATTGATTAATGGAATTCCCCGGCTTTGTTCGCCGAATGATCGTTCCGAGCCAAAAGGAAGTCGAGCCGATATTGGCCGGAATACACAATTCGATGCCTGCAAATCTGAAAAAAGGGAGCTGCGCTCCCTTTTTTCTTGCCTGAAGGATAAATCGTCGCGCAATATATGCGGCGTTCGCCACGTATCTTCTTGCACTGCGTTATGACCTTACCCCACCACCTCAGTCGTCCCGCTGCCGTTTCAGTCCAGGAAGCTTTCTGGTACTGGCTGAAACTTGGGTTCATCAGTTTTGGCGGTCCGGCTGGGCAAATAGCCATCATGCATACTGACCTGGTCGAACGAAAACGCTGGATTTCCGAGCAGCGTTTCCTGCATGCGCTTAACTACTGCATGCTCCTGCCTGGGCCGGAAGCTACGCAGCTGGCCATCTATATCGGATGGTTGATGCACCGGACCTGGGGTGGTGTGCTTGCCGGCGTCTTGTTCGTACTGCCATCGCTGCTGCTTCTCGGCGTGCTGTCATGGATTTATCTGGCTTTTGGCAGCGTCCCGGTGATTGCCGGTGTCCTCTACGGAATCAAACCGGCGGTTGTCGCCATCGTCCTCGCCGCTGCATGGCGTATCGGGTCGCGTACCTTAAAAAATGGCGTACTAATCAGCATCGCCATCGCCGCATTCCTTGCCATTACCGTTGCGCGCATCCCCTTTCCCCTGATCGTCCTGGCCGCCGCCGTCATTGGTTTTGCAGGTGGGCGCTGGCATCCTGAAAAATTCCGTACGGCTGGCGGGCATGCCAATTCGGTCAAGACGTCATATGGCCCGGCACTGATAGACGACACGACACCAACACCGGATCACGCCAGATTTTCCTGGGCCAAGCTGGTTGTAGTTGCAGCATCCGGTCTGGCCCTCGGTCTTGCAGGCTGGGCAATGCTGGCCAGCCGTTTCGGTATCGACGGTGTATTGACTCAAATGGGCTGGTTTTTTACCAAGGCCGCGATGCTGACCTTCGGTGGCGCCTATGCCGTCCTTCCCTATGTTTACCAGGGCGCCGTCACCAACTTTCACTGGCTATCTCCGGTGCAGATGATTGATGGTCTTGCCCTTGGTGAAACGACGCCGGGACCCTTGATCATGATCGTCGCCTTCATCGGTTTCGTTGGTGGCTGGACCAAGGAGATATTCGGCCCGGGAAGCACTCTGCTCGCCGGATGGGCGGGCGCCTCGGTGGCGACCTTCTTTACGTTTCTACCCTCTTTTATTTTTATCCTGGTGGGCGGCCCGCTCGTAGAATCCACCCGCGGCAATATTCGGCTCACCGCGCCCCTCACCGCAATTTCAGCCGCAGTGGTCGGCGTAATCGTCAGCCTTGCCGTATTTTTTGGCGAGCACGTCTTTCGCGTTGCGCAGATGCCCGGCGGGTGGGACATTTCCGCAATGCTGATTGCCCTCACAGCAGCCGTGGCGCTCTTTCGCTACAAGGTAGGCACAATCAAACTAATCGGAGCCTGTGCAGTCGCGGGGCTCGTGGTATCTTATCTGCACTAGGAACCGCCTGAAATCCTTACAACGCAACGAATAGCATGGCTGAACGAATCATTCCTCTCGCCGACCACCGCCTGCTCAATACGGCGCCGGTCGTCCCGTCGACGCTGGAAGCGCCGAATGGCCTGCTGTCGGACACGCTTGCGCGCCCATTGCAGGATCTGCGGATTTCAGTGACCGATCGCTGTAATTTCCGCTGCGTCTACTGCATGCCGAAAGAAGTGTTCGACAAGAACTATGCATTCCTGCCGCATTCTTCCCTGTTGTCGTTCGAGGAAATTACCCGCATTGCAAAGATTTTTGTGGCACATGGTGTTCGCAAGATTCGTCTGACCGGCGGCGAGCCGCTCCTGCGCAAAAACCTGGAAAAGCTGATCGCGATGCTGAGCGACCTGAAAACACCCGACGGCGCGGCGCTCGATTTGACCCTGACTACCAACGCATCCCTGCTGGCACGCAAGGCGCAAGCCTTGAAAGACGCCGGTCTGCAACGCGTCACGGTATCGCTCGACTCATTGGACGAGGCCACCTTCCGCCGTATGAACGATGTCGACTTCCCGGTTGCCGATGTGCTGCGCGGCATCGAAGAAGCCCACCGCGTCGGCCTTGGTCCGATCAAGATCAATATGGTCGTCAAGGGTGGCATGAACGATCAGGAGATCGTTCCGATGGCACGCTACTTCAAGGGCTCGCCTTTCATTCTTCGCTTTATCGAGTATATGGACGTGGGCGCCAGCAACGGCTGGAAAATGGACGAGGTCATTCCCTCTGCCGAAGTGGTACGCCGCATCGGTGCTGAGATGCCATTGCAGGAAATCGAGCCGAACTATACCGGGGAAACGGCGGAGCGCTGGCAGTACAAAGATGGCAGCGGTGAGATTGGCGTCATCTCCAGCGTCACGCAGGCATTCTGCCATGACTGTACGCGGGCACGCCTGTCGACCGAAGGCAAGCTCTACACCTGCCTGTTTGCAACGAGTGGACATGATTTGCGTGCACTGGTGCGTGCCGGTCGCAGCGATGAAGAAATTTCAACTGTGATTGCGCACTTGTGGCGTGCACGCTCGGATCGTTATTCCGAACTTCGCACCGCCAGCACGGAAGGCCTTACACAGGCTGTACGCAAGGTGGAGATGTCTTACATCGGTGGCTGACCGCCTTTCAGTCCCTACCTCTCGTTCAGATGCGAAAACGCTTCTTCCTGGCTCGCATACAGTGACGGCTCGGCATCATGCCGTTTGAACGCGCTGCCAAAATAGCTGCGCATGAAAGCGCTGCTGGTATAGCGGGTCACACGGCTGTAATAGCATGCCGACAGTTCGTGCACCATATCGACATAGGTATCGAGCAACTCGGGCGTGATTGCAAAGTTGTCATAGTTGATGACGGCAGGCACTTTTTTGCCTAACGGCGCCAGCAACGCGCAGACATGTTCACGGATCGCTTCGATATCCGCGACGTTGCGTACTTCGAAACCTTCGAAGTTCACAAAGAAGATATTCCGTTTTTGGCTGTACGTTAGCCGTTGCGCTAGCGGCAGGTAGAGAATGTCATTGCGCAGTCCCATCGGGTTCGGCCTGAAAATTCTGGCGTCCATTAACTTCAGGTCGGGACTGACTACCGGTCTGAAGTTCATCTGCGACAGCACATCGCGTTCAAGGTCGATGCCCGGTGCAATCTCGATGACTTCCAGTCCGGCATGCACCAGACGGAACACGCAACGCTCGGTAATGTAGAGCACTGATTGGCCACGCTGCATCGCATAGTCGCCGCTGAAGGTGCGGTGCTCCACTTCCTCGACAAATTTTTGCGCCACGCCTTCACGCCGGATGGCGAGCTTGCCATCCGCGATCGCGATATCCAGACCGCCGGCGGTAAATGTGCCGACAAAGACGACCTTTTTGGCATTCTGGCTGATATTGATGAAACCGCCGGCCCCGGCGAGCCGGGGACCAAATTTGCTGACATTCAGATTGCCGTGGCGATCGGCCTGGGCCAGTCCGAGGAAAGCGACGTCGAGTCCACCGCCATCATAAAAATCAAACTGATAAGGCTGATCGATAATCGCCTCGGCATTTGTCGCGGCGCCAAAATTCAGCCCGCCTGCGGGGATGCCGCCAATGACCCCAGGCTCTGCCGTGAGGGTAACGAGGTCTAGCACCTTTTCTTCCGCGGCGACGGCAGCCACGCCTTCCGGCATGCCGATACCGAGATTGACGACATTGTTCGGCTTGATTTCCAGAAGTGCGCGGCGGGCAATAATCTTGCGCTCGCTCATTTCCATTGGCTGGATCGATGACATTGGCACCCGCATTTCGCCGGCAAATGCCGGACTATAGGGTTCGACGAAGGTCTGCATCTGGTATTCCGGCTTTTCCGCGACGACGACGCAATCCACGAGAATTCCCGGGATCTTTACCTGGCGTGGATTGAGCGAGCCGCTTTCGGCAATACGCTCCACCTGTACGATCACAATGCCGCCGGAGTTGTGCGCTGCCATGGCAATGGCCAGAGCTTCCAGCGTCAGCGCTTCTTTTTCCATGGTGACATTACCGTCGGGATCGGCGGTAGTGCCCCGGATAATGCCCACGTTGATTGGCAAGGCTTTGTAAAAAAGGTATTCCTTGCCGCCAATCGTCATCAACTCGACCAGATCTTCGGTGGTCGATTCATTGATCTTGCCGCCGCCATGTCGTGGATCGACGAAGGTGCCGAGGCCCACCTCGGAGAGCACGCCCGGTTTGCCTGCTGCGATGTCGCGGAAGAGATGGGTAATGACACCCTGTGGCAGGTTGTACGCTTCGATTTTATTGGCAATGGCCAGCTGCTGAAGCTTGGGCACCAATCCCCAATGCCCGCCGATAACGCGCTTGACCAGGCCTTCGTGGCCAAGGTGATTGAGTCCACGATCTTTACCGTCGCCCTGTCCGGCGGCATAGATCAGTGTCAGGTTGGACGGTGTGCCTTTACCGAGCAGTTCTTCCTCGCTTTCGAGGAAGCGTTTTTCCAGTGCAACCGCAATGTTTTCGGCAAAGCCGATTCCCACGAAGCCGCCGGTCGCGATGGTATCGCCATTGTGAATCAGACGCACCGCCTCGGCGGCGGTGACAATCTTATGCCGGTGCGATGGCCGGGATCCTCCCGACATCGGGTCGGAGATGCGATGTACCATGGGTTCCTCCGTGGTGGACTACATGCGGTATGCGGCAGATTATGCCGTAAGCAACAGCATTTCGGCGCGGAGCAATTACGATAGCAATCGACGATATTGACAACACGGCATGGTTATGATTTTGGCAACCGCATGGCAGTTCGTGCCGCGCCGGGTTTGGAGGGTTCTCTACGGTTCGGGCGTGGCAACTGATTCAGTCTCAGCCTGTTTTGGCGTCGCAAGAACCTTATCAATCCGTTTTCCATCCAGATCCATGATCTCAAAGGTCCAGCCTTCCCATTCGCACTGATCCGCCGTCGCCGGAATGCGTCCGAGCAGCAGCATCATCATCCCGCTCAGGGTGTTGTAGCGTCCGCGTTCTTCTTCCGGTACGCCCTTAAGGCTTAACCTGTCCTTGAGTTCCGGGATTGGAATCAGTCCATCCAGCAGCCATGAGCCATCTTCGCGCTGCACGGCCCAGGCATCTTCGGCGCGATGCGTCTTGAACTCTCCGGTGATGGCTTCCATCACGTCCTGCAGGGTGACGATGCCCTGCACTTCACCGTATTCATCCACGATGAACGCCAGCTGCACACCTGAGTTTTTGAAGTTTTCTAACAACTCCATCCCGGTCAGCGATTCAGGCACAAACACTGCAGGTTGCAGGCTGGTATCGAGGCTGGGTTTTTCGCCGCGCAGGCTTTGAGCGAGTAACTGGCGTGCATTGGCAACGCCAAGCACTTCATTCCATCCGCCACGCACGACCGGATAGCGAGAATGGTCGCTGCGTTCGAAGCGCTTGAGGTTTTCCTCTAGCGGCTGTTCAACGTCGAAGTACACAATGTCGCTGCGTGGAACCATCAGCGAAGCGATCTGGCGATCGTCCAATCGGAACACGTTGCGTACCATCTGGTGTTCATGATGCTCAATTACCCCTGCGCTGGACCCCTCGGCTAGCATCAGGTTGATTTCTTCTTGTGTAACGCTCGGTTCGGTATTTTCCCGAACACCGAAAAAACGCAGCATCAGTTGCGTAGAACCCGACAACAGTTTGACGAAGGGCTTGGTGATGGCGGCCAGCCATAGCATGGGCCGGGCGACAAGACGTGCAATCGGTTCCGGGCTGATCTGTCCCAACCGCTTAGGAACGAGTTCGCCGAGCACAATCGAAAAATACGTGATGCAGACAACCACCAGGCCGGTAGCGAGATACTGCGAGGTCGGAGGCTCAATGCCCATCTTGACCAGCCAGTTGCCAAAGGGTTGCGCCAAGGTTGCTTCACCGACGATACCGTTGAGCACACCGATTGAGGTAATACCGATCTGCACCGTTGACAGAAACCGATTGGGATCGTCGCCAAGCTGAATTGCCGCCGCGGCTGCCGCATCCCCTGCGTCGGCAAGCCGCTGCAGTCGTGCCCTGCGCGCCGTCACCAGCGCAATTTCCGACATCGCGAAGATGCCATTGATAATAATCAGGCCAAATAAGATGGCGATTTCCATAGGCTACGGACGTAAAGACGCAAGAATTGGTGGCAGTGGCCACGTGCCGCGATGCAATGATGCAATGATGGATAGAACTTATCACAAAACACCGACGAATACAGACGCGTCGGCAGACCGGCGGTTCATCGCTTACGCCACAGTTTTGCGCTGATCAGCGTTAAGGGTCCGATTTCTATTCTTCCGCCATGTCGGACGTAGCGGTCCCGAGCACGAGTTGTGCCGTTTCGGAAGGTAAAGCTTCCACCGACTTAAGCTTGCGCGTCATCTGGCGCGTCCTCGTCTCGGCCTGTTCGATATTCTTTGCCGCGCGCTCCAGCGTCGTTTTGGTAGCCGCAAGGACGTCGCCGAATTTGCCGAACTCCGTCTTGACCGCGCCTAGCACCTGCCAGACTTCCGATGAGCGCTTCTCAAGCGCCAGCGTGCGGAAGCCCATTTGCAGGCTGTTCAGCAACGCCGACAACGTGCAAGGGCCGGCGATCGTAACTCGGCATACACGCTGCAATTCATCGGCAAGGCCGGGACGACGCATAACCTCCGCGTAGAGTCCTTCGGTCGGCAGGAACAGGATGGCGAAGTCTGTCGTCAGCGGTGGCGACAGGTATTTCTCGGCAATGGTTTTTGCTTCGATGCGGATTGCACGCTCCAGGTCGCGCCCGGCGGTCGCCACGCCATCGGCATCAGCGTGCTCGGCTGCTTCAGCTAGACGTTCGTACTGTTCCTTCGGAAACTTGGCATCGATTGGCATCCATACCGGGCGTGCGGTATCGTCCTGTCCTGGCAGACGGATGGCAAATTCAACCCGCTCTCCGGTGCCAGGCACGGTTTCTACATTCTTCCCGTACTGATCCGGCGTCAATACTTGCTCAAGCAGCATCCCCAGTTGCACTTCGCCCCACGTTCCCCGGGTCTTTACATTGGTCAGCACACGCTTGAGGTCACCCACGCCAATGGCGAGCTGTTGCATCTCGCCCAATCCCTGGTGGACTTTCTCCAGCCTGTCCGAGACCAGCTTGAAAGATTCACCAAGACGCTGTTCCAGCGTCGCATGCAGTTTTTCGTCGACCGTCCGGCGCATTTCTTCAAGGCGCGTACCGTTGTCAGTCTGCAGATCGCGAATTTTTGCTTCCAGCGTGGCGCGCACTTCTCCCATGCGTTGCGAATTGGATTCGGTCAGCTGCGCCAGCCCCTGGTTCAGGGAATCGCCGAAGCGCTTGAGTGAACTAGCCTGCTCTTCACGCGCGGCATGTGCCTGTGCCGTAATCGCCTGACGCATGGCCTCAAGTTGCTGCGCATTTGCTTCATTGAGCTTGGCAAGTTGTTGCGCAAAACTGTCGATCTGGCTGTTCTGCAATCGTGCGACGTTGGTGAACTGTCCCAATAGCGCCTGCTGGAATTGCGTGAAGTTGCCGCCCATTTCCTGTCGGGTGCTTTGCGCGGCAGAACGTACTTCATTACGAAGCTCACGTTCCAGCCTTTCGCCGGTTTGCTGCTGATGACGCTGCAGTTCATTCTGAAGATGCACGAGTTGCGCCTCGCTCTCGGTACCGCGTGGACGCAACAGGATCGCAAGTTGTAGAAGCACGATCACCGTTGCCGCAATCACGAGGATCAATTCAGTGGAAGTCATGGGTGTTGACCCTGCAAGGGTGAAGAAGTTGAATGCAATTGCACATCGCAATCTGCAGAATGCAAATTGCGGCCTGTCGAATCAGCCAGCCTTGTTACGCATCCAGTCGGCAGTCTGATGGAAGGAATGCAATAGCCGGTCCCGCAAACCTTCTTCGATGCCGACATCCTGCATGGCGAAGGCCATGCAGCGCAGCCATTGATCGCGTTCCTGCGAGGCGATCGCGTAAGGAAGATGCCGTGCGCGCAGACGCGGATGACCAAAGCGCTCGACATACATATCCGGCCCGCCGGTCCAGCCACAGAGAAACCAATAGAGTTTGTCACGCAAACCGTCCATTGGTGTCGGATGCAATCCGCGTATCAATGCAAATTCGGGTTCGAGTTCCATCAGGTCGTAAAAGCGATCAACGAGTTCGCGGATTTTTTCCGCCCCGCCGATGCGTTCGAACACGGTCGATTGTTGCGTTTCTTCGGTAGTCATAAGTTGAATGATAACGCATTCGAATGTCCTGACGGAATTGAAATCAGCCCATTCTCATCGCCCTGAATGTTCCGTCAAGCAGCGTTAATTGCCGCGCGCATGCACGCTTCCATATGGAAATAATGCCTATTTTTTAAGCACTTGTTGCGTGTTTTTGATACTTCGCAACAGCAAGTTTGACGTGTGGCAACCACTGCTTTGAGGCTTCGCAAGTAAAGACTACTTAGCAATTTCCCCTCTAGTTTAATGATTACCATTGTTTAAAAGGTAATACGGAAACACCACCCGAAAGGGATTTCCGGGCAACTTATTTCCAAATGAAAAGAGCTCGGCCGACAGCTCCGGAACGTGTGCAAAGCATAACGCAACGGGCGATCAGAGGCTTGAGATTGTTGTAATCGACATACCTGGTAGAAACACCATGCGAGACTTGATGATCACGAATTCTTCCCGGTTGGAATTATCCATGCGTCTCATGGATATCCTGATACTGGAAATCGCTGGTGGGCTGGCAAGCCTGATCCATTTCCATGTACCCCTGGCGGACACACCACCGATCCATACCGTACTGCTGCATTTCTGCAGCGCCCTTGCTTTCCTGCTGTTTCCTCAGTTCGAGTTGTACACATCCTGGCGCGGACGTTCGCTGCCCGACATGTTTGTCCGCCTTGGCGCAGCCTGGGGAGTTGTTCTGCTGATCGGTCTGTTCTTCAGCTTTCTGGTCCACCACGTCGGCAATGTATCGCGCTTGTGGATGTTTTACTGGTATGCCAGCGGGTTGGCGTCGCTTGCGCTGTTCCGATTCATCGTCTACTACGTCCTGCGCTATCTGCGCGCCAAGGGACTCAACAACAAGCGCGTAGTGATCGTCGGCTATGGCAACACAGGTAGGGAAATGCATCGCCGCGCTTTACAACAGGACTGGACCGGCTATGACGTCAAGGCCGTATGCGCAGATCCGGAAGACGTCGACAAGATTCTCGATCCTTCCATCACTCGCATCAACGATGCCAAGCAAATCCACGACTACGTGGTTGCCAACCATATCCATGAAATCTGGATTACGTTGCCGCTGATGGCATCGCCGCGTCTGCAGGAATTGCAGTACCAGTTACGCAATACCCTGGTTGATATTCGTTGGGTACCGGACATCCTCGGCCTTCACATGCTCGGCAACAAGATGGGTAACTTCCTCGGCCTGCCTGTCGTCGACCTTAACCAGCCCATCTCCAGCGGCGTGAATGGCATTGTCAAGGACCTGTTTGATCGCACCTTTGCCATCGTTGCACTCATCCTGCTACTGCCGCTGTTCGTCGTGATCGCTATTCTGATCAAGCAGAGCTCGCCGGGGCCGGTGTTGTTCCGTCAGCCTCGTCTCGGCTTGAACGGTCGTGAATTCAAGGTGTACAAGTTCAGGACCATGAAGGTACACCAGGAGCAGAACACCGTGACGCAGGCTACCAAGAACGACCCGCGCATCACGCCCATTGGCGGTTTCCTGCGCCGCACCAGCCTGGATGAACTTCCTCAGTTCATCAACGTCCTGCTAGGCGACATGTCGGTCGTCGGTCCACGCCCACATGCCCTGCAGCACAACGAGATGTACAAAGACCTCCTCGAAACCTACATGTTGCGCCATCGAGTCAAGCCCGGGATTACCGGATGGGCACAGATTCACGGCCACCGTGGTGAAACCGACACCGTCGACAAGATGGCCCGTCGCGTCGAATTCGATCTGCATTACATCCAGCACTGGTCGCTCTGGATGGATGTGCGGATCATCATCTGGACCGCGTTTAAGGGATGGACCGGCAAGAACGCGTACTGAGTCAGGACCACATTCTGACCTTGCGAGCTGCACCATGGTGCGACTTACCCACCAGACACCACAATGGACAAGCAAACATTTATGCAAAATTTTGAACGCAATGACACCGCGGGGACAGCTTCTTCAAGTATGTCGCAGAGATCTTGCCTGATCGCCGCCATCGCCTTCTTCTGCGTGCTGGTCGCTATCGGTGCCGTGTCGGATACAGCAAACGCGCTGTCGGCTGTCTTCTACGACAAGCTGTTGCACTTCACTGCTTATGCGTTGATCAGCACGCTGGTGTACGCCGGCTTGCGTGGCGCGCCGGCGGCTCGCGCATTGCGTACCCTGGCTTTCATCTTTGTTCTTGGCTGCATCGACGAAATGATCCAGCTTGCCCTTCCATATCGCAATCCGAACTGGCTGGACTGGAAGTTCGACATGCTGGCTGCCTTGACCTGTGTCGGCATGCTGATGCTTCTTCATCCGGTCATCACGGCGCGCCACGCTTTGCGTATCGAGCGAATTAACTACCGCCCGGCGCGAAAGCCGTAACTCCATGTCCTTTCCGAACAAGAACATTATGCCGAAGAAGATTACCAAAGCGGTATTTCCTGTTGCGGGCGTAGGCACGTCCTTCCTGCCCGCCACCAAGACCAGTCCGAAGGAAATGCTGGCGATCGTCGACAAGCCGCTGATCCAGTATGCAGTCGAAGAAGCCATTGCCGCAGGCATCACCGAAATGATCTTTGTCACCGGGCGCAACAAGCGTGCGATCGAAGACCACTTCGACAAGGCCTTGGAACTGGAAGCAGAACTCGAAGCACGAAATGAAGAGACCCTGCTCCACATGATCCGAAGCATCAAGCCGGAGCACGTCGAGTGTTTCTATGTACGTCAGGAAGAAGCGCTTGGGCTTGGCCACGCAGTACTGTGTGCCGAGCGCCTGATCAAGGACGAAGCGTTTGCCGTCATTCTCGCGGATGACTTGCTCGATTCCCAGACACCGGTGATCAGCCAGATGGTGGCGCAGTATGAAAAGCTGGGTAACAGCGTTATCGGTGTCGAAATCATTGCGCGCGAGCATAGCCGCACATGCGGCGTCATCGCAGGCAGTACGCATGAAGAACGTCTGATCAAGATGCACGGCATCGTGGAAAAGCCTGCGCCAGAGAACGCGCCCTCAACACTTGGCGTGGTAGGCCGCTACATTCTCACGCCTGCCATCTTCGAACATCTGCGCAATCTGCGTCCGAGCCCCAGTGGCGAGTTACACCTGACAGATGCTATCGGCAGCCTGCTCGCCAGCGAGCAGGTAATGGCCTATCAGTTTGAAGGCATCCGCTACGACTGCGGCACGAAGTTCGGTTATCTGCAGGCGACTGTGCAGTTCGCACTTCGGCATCCGGAAGTACGTGATGAGTTTCGCGCCTTCCTGCAGCACCTTCCATTCGGACACGCCGTGGAAGCCATTTTTTCTACGGACACAACAACGCCTGGCGCGCCGGCAAACCACCGGCCTAACCCAATGTCAATACCTATACCAATGCCAATGCAACAGCCACTGCAGGTTAAATCATGAACACCAAGGAATCCCCGATGACAACCAATCCGCAAGTACCAGATCATCTGGTGCCGACACGTTCCGAACCGGTGCGCAAGGTAGCACTGATCACCGGTGTCAGCGGACAGGACGGCGCCTACCTCGCCGAGTTCCTGCTTGGCAAGGGTTACATCGTGCACGGTATCAAACGCCGCACGTCGAAATTCAATACCGAGCGTATCGATCATCTGTATCAAGGGCCGCAGGAAGAAGAGCGACGTTTCATTCTCTACCACGGTGATATGACCGACTCGACTTCACTGCTGCGGATCATCCAGGAAACACAGCCAGACGAGATCTACAACCTCGCAGCGCAAAGCCATGTCGCGGTATCGTTCGAGGAACCGGAATACACGGCCAATTCCGATGCCTTGGGGCCGCTACGCATCCTCGAAACACTGCGGCGTCTCGGGCTGGAAAAGAAAACCCGTTTCTATCAGGCGTCGACGTCAGAAATGTACGGCGACGTACACGATGCGCCTGCATCAGAAGATACCCCGTTCAAGCCGCGCAGCCCGTATGCAATCGCCAAGCTGTATGCGCACTGGATGACGGTGAACTACCGCGAAGCCTATGGCATGTATGCCTGCAACGGCATTCTTTTCAACCATGAATCGCCCTTGCGCGGCGAGACCTTTGTCACGCGCAAGATCACGCGCGGCCTGGCGCGCATTGTGCTCGGACATCAGGACTGCGTTTATCTCGGCAACCTGAACGCACGGCGCGACTGGGGTCATGCAAAGGATTATGTCGAGATGCAGTGGCGCATGCTGCAACAGGACAAGCCGGAAGACTTTGTCATTGCCACAGGCATTCAGCACAGCGTGCGCGACTTTATCAATGCCGCCGCCAGTGAACTCGGCCTGCGTATCGAGTGGACGGGGGAAGGTCTCGAAGAAACCGCCGCCGTTGTTGATCCCGGCACGCATAAAGGCGTAGCCAAGGGGCAAGTCATCGTACGCATCGATCCGCGTTACTTCCGTCCCACGGAAGTCGACAGCATGCTCGGCGACGCGACAAAGGCCAGGGAAAAGCTTGGGTGGAAACCCAAGGTGAGTTTTGAAGAACTGGTAAGGGAGATGGTCCGGGCTGATCTCGAGTCCGCAGGGAAGGACCATTTCTTCCAGCAGCACGACCATGCATCACATGCATACAACGTTTGATTGATCGCCACATCGGTTGTGATCCACCCGCTCTCAACCGCTACAGCGATTGCGATTAGCCATCAAAAGGAAGCACATGAAAACCAATCTACAAAAACGTATTTACGTCGCCGGACACCGTGGACTTGTTGGTTCCGCCATTGTGCGCGCACTTCGCAAGCGCGATTACACCAACATCATTACCCGTACCCATTCCGAACTTGAACTGACCGATCAGGCTCAGGTTCGCGCTTTCTTCGCGGAAAACCAGATCGATGAGGTTTACCTCGCCGCTGCGCGCGTCGGCGGCATTCATGCCAACAATACCTACCCTGCCGAGTTCATCTACGACAACATGATGGTGCAGGCCAACGTCATCAATGAAGCTTACCATGCCGGCGTCAAGCGTCTGCTGTTCCTCGGTTCGTCGTGCATTTATCCGCGCCTTGCAGAACAACCGATTCGCGAAGAGTACTTGATGAACGGCCCGCTGGAACCCACCAACGAACCCTACGCAATCGCAAAGATCGCCGGCATCAAGATGTGTGAAAGTTACAACCGTCAGTACGGCACCGACTACCGCAGCGTCATGCCGACCAATCTCTACGGTCCCGGCGACAACTATCACCCTGAAAACAGCCACGTGATCCCGGCCCTGATCCGCCGCTTCCATGAAGCAAAACTGAGCGGGGCGAAGAAGGTCACCATCTGGGGTACCGGTACGCCACGTCGCGAATTCCTGTATGTCGACGACATGGCGGATGCCTGCCTGCACGTCATGGAACTGGACCGTGATACCTATGAAAAACACACCACACCAATGTTGTCCCACATCAATGTAGGCACAGGCGAGGACGTCACAATACGTGAAGTTGCTGAAGTCATAAGAAAAGCAACCGGCTTCCAGGGTGACATCGAGTTTGATACGAGCAAGCCAGACGGTACGCCGCGCAAACTGATGAATACAGCCAAGCTCACTGCGCTCGGCTGGCGACCCGGGATGCGCTTGGGTGAAGGCATCAAGGAAACCTACGCGCACTTTCAGGCAGACTACAAGGGATAGGCGTAATGCCCCTTCCCGTCAAGCAAACGACGACAAGTACAAAGCCTGGATGGCGGGACGGAACAAAAACGGAAACTGAAACAAACACTGCGGCGGATCGCTGCCGCGGCGGTACTAGGACCAAGTCGCCGCAGGCAATGCCGCCTGCGGCGCAACACGGAGAAACGGTAGCAAGGAAGTCGAACAGCAACTGACACTGCAGTCGTCATCATCTCGGCCGACACCAAGCCCAAAGCCATGTCGACGGCCCGGCGCAGGACGTATGCCTGTCTCAGGATGCCGCGCTTCCACTCATCGAGCATAACCATGATTACACCACCACCGCTTTCACCAACAGAAGTCATGACCAATGTGATCGGGGCATTGATTGTCATCCCGATCGTATGTGGATTCGTTATCAAGGCGCCCAAATGGGTTGTCCTCGGCTTTCTAGTGGTTCTGTTCGGCTTCGCCGATTCCACCTGGGGACAGGTAGAGGCGCAATCCGGCAATATCTATTCGCGCGGCGTGGGTCTGTTTTATTTCTCGCTGCTGAACCTTGTCCTTCTTACCGCAGGACTTGCCCTGTTCATCAAGCGGCTCGCCAATCCGTACGGGCCACAGCTGGCACCGCCCATGACTAAGTATTTTGCGGCCTTCGTCTTCATGCTGGCCGGACACGTTGTCGTAGGGCTCATGATCGGCAAGGACCTCAATGTCATCCTGGGACTGAACGGGTTCTTCAATGTACTGAACATGTTCGTATTCATGTTCCTTGTCATCAGCGCGTTTGAAAAAGATCGCGACATGACTACCCTGATCTTCATGATTCTGTCGATCGCCGTGATACGGGGCGTGTTCGGCGGCGTTCGCTATTTCCTGTTCGATGGCGACACAGCCAATCCTTACCGGAATTTCGAAGGCCTCAATATCAAGATTTACTTTTTCGACATCAGCGATAACTACGTTGCGGCTCTCGCCGCGTTCTGCTCGGCATGGCTGCTGACGACGCCACAGGTAAAACTGAACATCTTCACTAAAGTCCTCCTGCTCGGCGTGGTGGCACTTGAAGTCGCGGCCGTTGCGCTCTCGTTCCGCCGCTCATCGCTGATCGGCCTCGGCCTGATGTTCGTGTTTCTTTTCCTTCGTCTTCCGGCTCGACGCAAGCTGTTCTTCGCGATAGCCGCCGCCGCCCTGCTGGCCATGGTCGCTTCGGTATTCTTCCAGCACCGCCTGCAGTTCAATACGGCAAGCGGTGGAGGCATCCTGCAATCGCTGATCTACGACATCGCGCCATCGCGTGGCAGCATCAAGGACAACCGTTTCTATGAGCTGTACGCAGCGGCGCAAAGCATGGAAGGCCACTGGCTGTTTGGTCGTGGCACGTGGGGTACCTTTACGGGCGACCGCGAACTGCTGTCCTACCACGGCGATGACTTCGGTTTCGTGCACAGCGGCTTCGGCCACCTGATCCTGAAGAGCGGTTTGTTCGGCGTCGGCCTGTTCATCGCGATGCTCGTCACCTTCATCACCTTCTACCTGCGTCACAGGAAGTCGGTCTTCGGCAATGCGAGCCTGCTGGCTGATGCAGGCTTCGCAGGGTTCCTGTTCTGGATCCCGACCTTGCTGATCGGCACGCCGATTATCGAATTCCGAACCATGATGCTGTTTGGCCTGACGCTGGCAATGCCTTTCGTCGCAGTCGGCCTGCAACATGCGCAGGTTCGTACCTATCAGATGCGGACACAATATGCTGTTGCGTAATTCTCTCTGGAACCTGAGCGGTTCCGCAATCCCCATGGTGGTGGCCCTGGCCACCGTGCCGCTGCTTATCGGCGCACTCGGCGTCGAGGGTTTCGGTATTGTCACCCTGGTCGGTTCGCTGATTGGCTACTTCGGCGTGCTGGACATCAACCTGAGCGCGGGTTCCATCAAGTACCTCGCGGAGCATCATGCAGCCAATGATCGCGAGCGCTTTGCGGAAACATTCTGGTTTGGGATCATGTTCTACGGCTGCCTCGGCCTGCTCGGTGCATTCGGCATTTTCTTTGCTGCCGATATGCTGGTCGCACGCTTTTTCGAAGTGTCTCCGGCAATGCGCGAGCAGACCATCCTGGCGTTCCAGCTGGCCGGTCTCGGGTTTGCACTCACACAGGCCCAGAACTACCTGCTGGTGGTGCCACAAGCCTTGCAGCGCTATGACCGTTCGGCACAGAGCGAAGCTTTTTTCGGCATTCTGGTTAACCTCGCTTCGGTTGGCGCCGCAGTGGCAGGCTTCGGCGTTGCCGGCGTCATCATTGCGCGTGTCAGTGTTTCCGCGTTGAACATTCTTTACCTGGTCTGGTTGATTCGTGGCTTCGACCTGGCTCTATCTCCTCGCTGGCCGCGACCGGACGTGCGGGCCGCACTGACGTCATTCAGCGCATACGCCTATCTCAGCAAGATCGCGTCTACCTTGCACCAGCATGCCGACAAAGTCATCGTTGGTGCGATCGCCGGTCCAGTTGCCCTCACCTTCTATACCGTTCCTGTGACCCTCGCCGGACGCATCCTCGGGTTGACCTATCGCTTGTCGAGCGTCATCTATCCCCGCGCATCCGCACTGGCCGGTGCTGGCCGCATCAGTGAGCTGCGCCCGGTCTATCTCGGTGTGACCCGCTACGTAACCTATATCAATCTTGCAGCCCTCGGTGTCATCGTCCTTGCCGGTGATGAATTCCTCCGCCGCTGGGTGGGAGAAGAATTTGTCTCCCAGGGATACCCGGTACTGGTGCTGATGACGCTGGCCCTGCTTGTCGATTCGCTGACCAACGTACCGTCGCTCGTCAACGACGCCCTCGGTCATCCGCGTGTCACCGGCCGCTTCGCGCTCGCCAATGGCATCTCGGGTGTCGCAATGGTCTATATCGGTACACATGTTGGCGGAATCATCGGTGCGGCCACCGGACATCTGCTGTCTTCATTGGCGCTGGGTGTCGGTTTCCTGCTCTTTGTCCATGGCCGTACCGTGCCGATCACCTTTGTCGAAAGCCTGCGCAGCGGATTTGGACGCAGCCTGGCGATAGGCGCGGCGATCATCTGCGTACTGGTTCCGTTGAAGTGGATGATCCCCGGCGGTCTGGTCAGCACCATTGCAATCGTGTCCACCGCGCTGGTGACATTGGGACTGGCAGGCTTATTCTTTATTGTCAGCGTCGATGAACGTGCCGCGATGATGTCGATGGCCCGCCGTCTGCGTTCATGAGGTCAGGCAACATGCGTATCCTCCTCGTCAGCGAAGACATTCCGTATCCAAACATGGGCGGCCTCGCCAAACATGTGCTGAACCTTGCAAGAGCGCTCGTGCGCGCAGGGCATCAGGTGGATTTGATGGGTAACGACGAACATCCGATCTCGGTGTGCGGCGAAGAAGGCGACTTCGGCGGACGCTTTTTTGGCGAACTGAATGGACATCATGCCGGCTGGAAGGAAATCAGCTTCGGTATGTTCATGCCGCCCAAGCGCACCTCGATCGCAAAAAACTTTGCTCAGCTCATCATGCGCCGCGCCGGACAATATGATGTGGTGCACTACCATGGCCATATTCCCAACGTCGCGAAGTTTCTGCCCGCCGATCTTAACTTTGTGCAGACACGACATGATCAGGGTAGCGATTGTTTCAAGCACACCCGCTTCCGCAATGGCGAAGTCTGCAGCACATCGGACCCGTCTGTATGCGCGGAATGCATCACCGCCAGGCCCAATCCTATCCAGCGTGCGGTTTCCACCGCCGCAGTGGTGCGCTATCGCAAAGAGGTAGCGGAAAGCTTCAGCGCGCATAAAACCGTCTTTGTTTCAGACATGCTGTTGCGCAATCTATCGCGCACACTCGGCAATGGCGACTGGGGTGTCACCGTCCACAATTTTGTCGATCGCGCCAAGCTGGAGAAAATCCGCGAATCCGCGGCATTGTTACCCGCTTCGGAAAGCTTCCAGATTTTTGTTGCGGCAAAGCTTTATCCCGCCAAGGGTGTAGAACCTTTCCTGCGGATGCTTGCGCCCAGGCTTCCCTCGCACATGCGTCTTACCATCGCAGGAGATGGCCCAGATGAACCGCGTCTGCGCGAAGAATTCGCAAGCAGCCAGATCGAGTTCCTCGGCTGGTGCTCGCCCGAGCAGACGCTCAAGCTTGCTGCTTCAGCGAACGCAGTGGTGGTGCCTTCGGTCTGGGAAGAACCGTGCGCGACGACCGTGCTGGAAGGTCTCTTTCTCGGCAAGCCGACCTTCGCGCTGGAGCGCGGCGGCACGCCGGAGTTGTCACGTTACGGCGCGGAACCTGGACAACTGCGACTGCATCGCGACATGGAATCGCTGGTCGATGATCTGGTGAGCTTCGACCCGCATACCCGATACGGCTATGCGCTGGAGGGCCTGGGATGCGCCGACAGCGCAGCCATGCAATTGCTGGAAATTTACCGTATGCCTTCCCGCCATCCCGTTAGTGTTAGTTCTACCAGTTGAAAGGCCCTGCCTCATGGCGCTTACTTTTTCCGTTATCACCTGTACCTGGAACAGCGAGACTTATCTCCAGGAATCGATTGCTTCAGTGCTCGCACAAGACCATCCTCATATCGAATACATCTTCGTCGATGGCGGCTCCACCGATGGCACGCTGGAGCAGATCCGTGCGCTCGACCGCCCTTACCAACTGCTCGAAAACGTGCGCGGCGGGGTGAGCCGCGCAATGAATGAAGGTTTGCGCGTCGCCACCGGCGATGTGATCGCCTATATCCATTCCGACGATTACTATCTGCGCCCCGATATCTTGTCGACTGTCGCGCGTCACCTTGAGGAAACCGGCCGGCAATGGCTGTTCGGTCGCACCATGACGCTGCTCGATGGCAAGCTTTATCCCGATGATTATGTTTCGCCTCGTTTCAGTTACGCCAATCTCCTGCGCGGTAACTTCATTCCGCATCCGGCGACCTTCGTCAAGCGTGAACTCATGTTGCGTGCCGGCGGCTTCTCTACTAGCCTGAAGTATGCAATGGATTACGACCTCTGGCTGAAGCTGGCAAAGATGGCCGATCCGGTACAGCTGGACGAGGCACTTGCTGCTTTCCGTGAACATGAAGGCAGCTTGTCGAGTTCTTCACGTACGCGACTGGCCGCCATGGCGGAAGATTTTCGGGTCCGGCTTGCTTACAGCAGCAAGAATCCAGTCGAGCGACTCGCTCATTACGCACGTTATTTTGTACGCCGTCAGCGCGTTATCCATGCCAAGGGGAATGCATGAGAACACCGGATATTTCGTTGATCCTGGCCACTGTCGGCCGCACCGATGAACTCGGCCGTCTGTTTGACTCACTTGCCGCACAGACTTACAGTAATTTTGAAGTCATCGTTGTGGACCAGAATGACGACGACCGCCTTTTGCCACATCTGGACCGCGCACGTTACCTTGGCATCGCGGTCCGCCATCTGCGCCACCGCCCGGCCAACCTGGCTGCTGCGCGTAACGTCGGCATTGAAGCCGCCACTGGTAAATGGATAGGTTTTCCGGACGATGACTGCTGGTATTCGCCACGCTTGCTGGAACGCCTCGCCACGCGCTTTGGCTGTGCGGATGAACCGGCTGGCATCATCGTGCGCTGGGTCGAGCAGGATGAGCAACCCTTGTCGGCCGCAGACCTGTCCTGGGAGCGCTCACGGGCCTTCCGCGATATTCCGGTGAGCTCGATCACCCTCTTCTGCAGCCGTGCGCTATTCAAGGAAATTGGCGGGTTCGATAGTCGCCTCGGCGTCGGCCAATGGTTCGGTGCCGGAGAGGAAACCGATTTCGCGCTGCGCGCACTGCGCGCCGGCGCCTTCTTCACCTACGAACCGTTGGGTGAAGTCCACCATGCAGTCAATCCGCACAAGCCGCAAGCCAACAGTCAGACCAAGCTGGCCGTGCGTCATCGTGCCCGCGGTACCGGTGCGCTCTATGCCAAACATCGCCTGCCGGCCTGGGTTATCGCACGTGGCCTTGCTGCTCCCTTGTTACGGCCTTTGCTCAAAGGCTCTTTCGGCGCTGAGCTCTCGCTTGGCTACGCCACCATGATGGGCCGCATCGACGGCATGCTTGGCTGGCGACGCATGCATTCCTGATCCTTTCATTCAAGCCAGATACGCCGCCGCCTCACACAGGTAGCGGCGTATCTGTTCGTCTGCGCGCTTGATCTGCCGTTTGCGTTGCTTACGCCAATACACAGGCTCCGCTATGTGTGTGCGAATGAAGATCGCGTTAAATAAAGTTACAAATGAGTCGTGTGGAAATGCCTTTCATTTGATTTTTCGCCGATTGCGATGCGTTGCCGCCTTCACAATAACTGCATCACGGCAATCTTCGAATTGTGCGATTGATTGTCAGCGCAGTGGATCAAGCAGGACCTGTGACGATAGACAGCGCCAGATTAATGCGTCGCCTATCCCGACTACCGGCCAGGCAACGCAAGCACAGTTCTTGCAACGCTCAGAATTGGACAGGATCCCCTTACACGACCAATAACTCGAATATGGAAGATCGAAAAAATAACAGGTCGCACATCGCGCCAGTAACGGAACTTAAACCGCATTGCGCGAGGTCCGGGAAAGGTGCGTCCTTGAAGGTCGCATTGATCACCAACCATCCGCCGCCCTTTCGCATCCCCATTTATGAGCGGGTAGCGAAGACGCCCGGTATCGATTTCTCTGCCATCTTCTGCAGTGAGCGCGAGCCAAACCGGCATTGGGATTTACCGCCGCTGCGTTTCAACCATGTATTCCTGAAGGAGCGTTTCGTTACTCGCGGCGATAATTTTATTCACAATAATCCGGACGTACTGTCTGCACTCGGCAAACTGTCACCGGACGTCATGGTGACGACCGGTTTTAACCCGACCTTCCTGTATGCCTTTGGCTATGCAGTAGCAAAGAGCATCGCGTATGTACCGATGACCGATGGTACCGATATATCGGAGGAATCGCTATCGCGCTGGCATAAGGCAATCCGCCGCATCATTTACCGCCGCTCCAAGGCCTTCATCGCGGCGAGCCATGGCGGTCTCAAGCTGTATGAGAGCTATGGCATTCCTCGTGAAAAATGCTTTCAATCCTGCCTTTGCATTGACAATAATGCCTATTCAGAGGCGGCGAACGCGGCAAATGCGACCGGGAAAAGTTTCGACCTGATCTTTTGCGGACGCATCGTGCCGGACAAGAATCCCTTGTTCGCGCTGGATGTCGCTGCCGGCGTCGCTGCCAGACTGGGCCGCAAGGTCAGCATTCTTTTCGTTGGCAGCGGCGAACTGGAGCAAGAGCTCACCCGACGGGCAGCATTCTTGTCCGATCGCGTAGAAACCCTTATCAATGGCCACGCGCAACAGGATGAGCTTCCGGCTCTGTATGCCTCCGCACGGGTTTTCCTTTTCCCCACCGCGCGCGATGTCTGGGGAGTGGTCGGCAACGAAGCGTGCGCCGCCGGCCTGCCCATCATTGTTTCACCGGAGGCTGGCGTAGCAGACGAGCTTGTTCTGGAAGGCGAAAACGGTTTTGTCTGTGGCCTGGAGCTAGAACAGTGGATCGATCGTGCGGTGTTATTGCTGAGCAACGACGCGGTGTATCAGCGTTTCTCGCAACGCAGCCGCGCACTGGCATCCCATTACACCTTCGACCACGCCGCAATGGGAATCGTCGATGCCTGTCGCTACGCAGTCGGTCTGCACCGCGACGTCACGCCAGATTTGTCAGACTGGAAAGTAGGGTAAATAAATGATTCTGCGCCCTCTCTCCTGCTATTACTGCTGCTCCCGCTGCTCCTGCGGTTACCACGGGGTCTGCCGATGAAGATCCTGGTTGCACACAATGCTTATCAGCATCGTGGCGGCGAGGATGCCGTTGTCGATGCCGAAGTCGCCTTGCTGCGATCCCGCGGCCACGCGGTCGAAGTCTATCAACAGCACAATGATGCACTGAACCACATGCCGCGCGCCGTGGCTGCCGTCTCCACGATCTGGTCGCGGCGCTCCGCGAGCGATATCGATGCGCTTTGCGATCGCTTTGTGCCAGATGTCATCCATGTCCACAATACCTTTCCATTGATCTCTCCTTCCCTGTACTGGGCAGCGGGGAAACGGCGGGTGCCAGTGGTTCAGACCTTGCACAACTTCCGGCTGTTATGCCCGCAAGCGATTTTTCTGCGCGAAGGGAAGATTTGCGAGGATTGCATCGGAAAGGTGCCGTGGCGCTCGGTCACACGTAAGTGCTACCGCGAATCCGCGATGCAGTCGGCAGTGCTCACCGGCATGCTGACAACGCACCGCGCCATCGGGACGTATCGCGATCGGGTAACGCGTTACATTGCCTTGAACGAGTTTGCCCGCGCCAAATACATTGAAGGCGGCCTTCCTGCCGATCGCTTCCGGATCAAGCCGAATTTCGTGCCCTCGGCCGCGGAACCTTCCTGGAACGCACGCAGCGGCGGTATGTATGTCGGCCGACTGTCATCGGAAAAAGGATTGGATGTACTTGCTGACGCGGTTCGCCACGCGCCTTCAATTGGCGTTGACGTTATCGGCAGCGGCCCGCTGGAAGCGCTTGCACATGAGGCATTCGGCGCGCGCTACCTGGGCTTCCGACCGCTGGAAGACATCATGCACAGGATGGGCACCGCGCAATTCCTGGTATTGCCGAGTATCTGTTATGAGAATTCGCCGCGCACCATAGTCGAAGCGTTTTCATGCGGCTTGCCCGTTATCGCGAGCCGGCTTGGAGCATTGGTCGATATCGTGCAGGAAGGCGTCACAGGACTTCTATTTAATCCGGGCGATGCCGCGGACCTTGCGCAAAAAATGGCATGGGCGACGGCACATCCTGAGCAGATGACACGCATGGGCCGATCCGCTCGTGCGGAATACGAGGCGAAGTACACGCCGGATCGCAATTATGAAATGCTGATGGACATATATGAAGATGCAATTTCCACACTTAGAAGAGAACGTCATGCCGCGTAAGGGCCAAGCCGTGCTGGAAGCTTTCATCGACGCTTTGACCTGGGACGAAGCCGTAGGGCAGATCACAAGATGGGGAGCGGCACGCGAGTCGCGCTACGTCTGTATCTGCAATGTCCATTCCGTGGTGACGACAACCAGCGACGTCGAATTCAAGATCGCCGTGAACAATGCTGACATGGCGACGCCGGATGGCGCCCCGATTGCCTGGGCGTTACGGCAGTTCGGCTATGCTTCGCAAGAGCGTATCAACGGCCCTGATCTGATGTTGAAGTATCTGGCGGAGGCGGAACGGCTGGGCCAGACCGTGTTCTTTTATGGCAGTACCGATGCAACGCTCGCCAAGTTGCGTGTCGCGTTGGACAAACTGTTTCCCGGCCTGCGCATCGGCGGAACGTATTCGCCTCCGTTCCGTTCCCTGTCGCTCGAAGAGGACGAAGAGATCGTTGAAATGATCAATGGGTCAGGCGCAAATGTTGTCTTTGTCGGATTGGGATGTCCAAAGCAGGAGAAATGGATGGCCGAACATCGCGGACGGATCAACGCGGTGATGATCGGTGTTGGTGCCGCATTCGATTACCATGCTGGTGTCATCAAGCGGGCGCCGATCTGGTGGCAACGCAACGGCCTTGAATGGCTCTATCGCCTTGGATCCGAACCACGTCGTTTGTTCAAGCGCTACATGGTGACTAACACCTTGTTTGTGGTTGGCTTCCTTCGCCAGTTCGTCATCGCCAAGCTGCCACTCGGCGACACATGATGCTGCATTGAAGTAGCAGGTGCTGGAGATAGCAGCGCCTGCTACTAAAGATCTCCATTCCGCGCTTCCTGCCCTTCTCTGCATCGCCATCCTGCATCACATATCCCGCAATTGCCTTAAATTATTTCTTTCGTGTCTCGCCATTACCACGCTTATACAAAGTCAACATGGTCCTTTATGGCAAATCAAATCGACAAGGCACTACAGTGCAATGATAGCAATCAGGCAACATAAGCCGGGTAGCTGCCTGAAATCGAGGCGCTGGTCGCTTCATCACTGGGGTTTCCCCTGCTTTGTTCCTCTTACTTTTGTTTTTCGACATGACGATGAATCCATCTGCTCATCCTGTTTACCGTCCTGATATCGATGGCCTGCGTGCCATCGCGGTACTTGCGGTCATCGCTTTTCATGCGAGCTCAACACTTGTTCCGGGCGGCTTTGTCGGTGTTGATATTTTCTTCGTGATTTCAGGGTTCCTGATTACCGGACTGATTGCCAAAGCGCTGGATGCCGACAGCTTTACCTTCACTGAGTTTTACACCCGGCGAATCAAGCGAATCTTCCCGGCATATATTCTTGTGGCGGCGACCACGCTGGTAATCTCATCGTATCTGCTGATTCCAAACGACTACATCTTCTACACCACATCGCTCGCAGCGTCGTGGGCGTTTCTATCCAATGTGTTCTTCTCCATGCTTAGCTGGGGTTACTTCGGACAACGGACGGAAGAGTTTCCGCTGCTGCATACCTGGTCCCTTTCAGTCGAAGAGCAGTTCTATTTTATTTTTCCCGTTCTGCTGATTCTTCTTTACCGCTATGCGCGAAAGCAGGTCGTTCCTGCGCTGGTGGTTCTCGGTATCGGCTTCGCCGTGCTGTCGGAAATGAAGACCGGCGAAATCAAGGCCTACTTTCTCTTGACCTCACGCGCCCATGAATTGATCATCGGCGCACTGACGTACTTCATTTCGCAGAAGTCGCCGGTTCGTTCGGCGGCAGCGTCCAACGCGTGTGCAAGTCTCGGGTTGGCGTTGATGCTGGGTTCGCTGTTCATGATTAACAAGGGGTCGTCCTTTCCCGGGGTCAATTCACTCTACCCCTGCATCGGCACCGCTTTGGTGATCTATGCCTGCACCGGCAGCAATGCAATCAAGCTGGTCCTTGGCAGCAAGCCCTTCGTCGGCGTCGGGCTCATTTCCTATTCGCTTTACTTATGGCATTGGCCAATCTTTTCCTTTCTCCGTTACCGCCGCATCGAGATCACCTTTTGGGTAGGCATCGCTGCCGTGGCGCTCGCCTTCCTGCTCTCGTGGCTGACATGGAAATTCGTGGAGACACCGATCCGAAAAAGCAGATCGATCCAGTTCAAGCGTGCTTTTGTGCAGATATACCTGCTCCCTGCCATGGCCTTTATGGCGGTCGGCCTGGCGTCCTACGTCACTGAAGGCGCACCGCAGCGTTTCTCAGTCGAGATCCGTGAGCTGATCGCAAGCTACTCGTTTGAACGTGACCTGACACGTTCCTGCTCCATCCGGTCCGAGGATTACCGCAAGATCACGATGGACTACCTGCTGGGTAATTGTGCCTTCGGCGACACGACCCGGGGCAAGGCCGATGTCTTGCTGATGGGAGATTCGCACGCACACCACTTCAAGCCCTTCGTGGATGAACTGGCGAAGGCTGCCGGTCTCAAGGCGGTCTACCATGTTCAGGGAACCTGCTTCCCGACTGCTTTTCAGGTCACGGATAAGCATCCGGAAGAAGGGCCATCGACATGCCAGCAGCGCAATGTGGACCTGCTGGAGTTGGCCCACCAGGTCAAGTACGTGGTCATGGCCGGCTTCTGGGCATCGGAACCCTGGCGCGACCTGGAAAAAGAAATGATGTACGCGACCGGCAAAGTCGTCGACGCGGGCGCAACCCCTGTCATTTTCAAGGACAATCCATTCTTTGAACCAGACCTCTCACAGTGCATCCTGCATCGTACGCGCGGCTGGCTTCCTGCGGATCGCAATTGCAATATTCCGCTCAGCTTTGTGAAGGAAACCCAGACCGGCGTCGATGAGATTATCGACAAAGTAAAGGCGAGATACCCGAAGACGGTGATCATCGATCCGAAAAAAATCATGTGCACCACGGAGGAATGCGTCACTTACATGGGCAAGACCGCTTTGTACAAGGACGCCAATCACATCAATACCAAGGCGTCGCAGCTGCTGGGCGCCCGATATCTCGCCAAGGTAGGCAATCCTCTTGCTGGTCCTGTGCCCTTGGTTCCCGCAAGCGAGCACGCGCACGCAGAGATGGCGCAGGCACATGCGGAACCGCTGAAGTAATACCAATCCCACCCCATAACGCACCATGAGATCGCGTCTTTTCCCGTCTGGCCGCGTTGCACTCGTCGTCAATAGCCCGCTATTGACTCCTCCTGCGCCTTGCCAGTCAAAAAAATCCATCGATCTCATTCGTTACGTTACAGGTTGGGATCTCCTGAACGGGGTGCGATTTTTATTTGCCGGAGCCATTACGAATAAGCCGGAAACCTGTAGGCAAAAAAAAGCGGCCCTGTTGAGGCCGCGATGTTTTGAGGATAGTGAAACTTCAGGCAGGCCCTACCGCTCTGGCGGTACCGGGCACCCACAGCGAGCGGACGGCAAGTTCTTCATTGGTAAGGCGATTCTGGCTTGAAACGGCGCGAGCGACATGCGCAAGGAAGGCATCAAGTTGTTGCCACGCGTTGAGCTCATCGAATTGCTTCGAATGTCCCCATAGATGGAAGGTGCCATTGCTACGCACTGCATGGTCAAACATCGCATATAGCCGCTTCATCCAGTCACCATGCTGCATGGCAAGTTGCAACCCGGTCGTACGCCTGAACCAGTTGCCCGATCCGGCGAAATTACGCAAGTACACTGCACGGTCATGAGGGTAAAACTGTACGGTGGTCGGCATTTCAAAAGGCCGCTGACCGGCGTCGAAGCACAAGTTCATCGTCGTACGTGCGTAACTAAAACCGCAGGCACGCACAAGTTCGACATCGCGAGCCAGATACCGACCGCCCGGGTAGCAGAAGCCGTTTACCGGCATGCCCAGCACGTCCTCCAGGTATTTCTTTCCATCATTTATCTGATGGTAGGCCTGCCAGATATCGACTTTTTTCAGATAGCGATGGTCATAGGTATGCGAGCCGATTTCGAATCTTCTGCCGATCTCCCGGATCTGCGCATCCGGCAAAACCTCATCGCCCTCGCAGTTTCGGATCGGTACGAAAAACGTACCACTCAAGCCATGCTTGTGCAAAAGTTCGGCAGTCTTCATATCGGACGGATGGCCATCGTCGATAGAACACGTAAATAAAGGACCCATCATTGGCTCCACTCGATTTTCTCCTTCAGCCTCCGGCGGCATTCCCTTGGGAAAACCGGAATCAACCGCAGAGGAATTGCTTGTGCGGGAACGGTGGTCCGTAGAAAGTACTGCAGCCATAAGCGGATCCCTATTGAATCGTCGACGCAGATGTTCTGCTTCATGCCCTTATCCCGTTCTGGATCAGGAGCTCATCGCCCTGCTCGCCTTACGTGACGCACCGGACGACAACGCATAACGACAAGCATCGGCGACACCCATTGCGGCGTTATCGAAACTATATTCTCTCACCAGCGTCAGGCTACGGCGAGAAAATTTCTCCCACATTGTCTGGTCCCTGAGCAGCGACGTTGCGTGATCGGCCCATCGTCCGACATCGAGTTCCGCCACAAAACCGTTTTCTCCATGGACGACAAGTTCGCCAGCTGCCCCGGCATACGGTGTGACGATCACCGGCAATCCAGCGGCGCAAGCTTCATTAGCAACCACACCCCAGACATCTGCATGTGTGGGAAACAGAAAAAGTCGGGCTGAACGGTACAGCGAAGGCAGTTCCCCCTGCTTTGCAAAGCCATGGAAATACGCCACGACACGGCTCTTCTTGCCTTCTGCGGCAGACTTCACGCGTTGTTCTTCGCTTCCTGAGCCGACGAAAAGGATACTGGCCTTACGCCCCAGGCGACGAGAAACTTCTTCGGCGACTTCCAGCGCAAACATCGGGCCTTTTTCCGGTACCATGCGCCCACAAAAAATCAGGTCGAACTTGTCACCCTCGTGTTGCGGCGTGGACTGGTAGGCATCGTTATCGATACACAGATACGATTTAAAGCATTGTTCGGGGACGACACCATAGCTCTCGAAGAGGCGTTGTCCGCCCATGCTCGCCGACAGATAAGCTTTTGAACGCCCGTAGACAATTCGACGAATCAGCTTGTGCACTTTACTCAAATTCAATTCAGATTCGTAGGTGCCGTCGGTCAGCGGTACATGCGGGATACCCTTGACCATGGCATAGCCGAAGGCGTAAAGCTGGGTCGGATTCAACCCGTCTGTAACTATCACGTCCGGTCCGAAACGTTTGAGCGCAAGGACTACATCCGGATTATTGTGGATGTAACGACCTTTGACTGTCGTGATCCGCTCATTCAGAAAACAATGGTCGAATTCAAATGCCGGCAAATCCCAGTGCCGGTTTGGCTCGCGACGAGCACAAAAAATCACTTGCAAGGTGATCCCGGGAATACGCGCAATGCGGTTAAATACAGGGATGCGATACGGCGGCGGCTCGTTGGTAATAAGGGCAAGTCTTGTCATGGGTAAATGGTAATGTTTGTAGAGACACAGCAACTGAGCTAAATCATGAAAGAGGCAAAACCAGTCCAGCAGCCTGGGCTCGATATTAGCTGGCCGGTTTCGTTACACCCTTGAGTAATACCAGACGCTTGGTAGCCGGCGATCTGCGTTGAAGCAATAAACGTGCAATTCCGGCGGGTTGAACATCAGTTCTCAGGAGCAGACTGGATCAAGCCCGGCCTTTTTCCCCGAGAAAGATCCTGGGCAGCATGCTTTGCTTTTCGTAGATGTTGCATGAGCTGACGGGCACGTCGCGACATCGCGGTATCGCCATACTTGAGCCAGAGTTTGGCCTGCCGCGCATAGCCGTCCCTTGCCTGCTGCAAAGCCAGGTCGGCATGGCGTGCCACATGCATCCATGACCGGTACAGCGTCACATTGTCGAGATCGCGCCGTACCGCACCCAACGTGAACTTGTAGTCATACCGGCCCCACAGAAAATGAAATTCCGTCCCTCCACGCGCGATGCACTCGCAAATGGTCCGATAGCAGCATAAAAAACCGACCCAGTAATCGTCATAGCACGGAGCATGCGCCAGGACATTCAGGAAATAATTCGTGCCAGCACGATAGCTCAGCGCGCCGCCCGCGACCTGGCCATCGATGGTCATGATGCCCATCAGCCCGCAACCCTTTACCAGACGAATGATGCGCCGGGTCTCGTCCTCATCGATGACAGAGACAATATGCTTGTCAGCCATGCGGTCATGATTAAACTGAATCAGCGCTCGCACGTCCTCTTCGCGCACGGAACTGCCTTCATAAATCTCGAAGCGACAGCTTGGGAAGGTACGCATGAGACGGTCCGTATAGCGCTTGATGTTGCGCCGCGTATTCTTGCCGAGGCTGGCCAGATACTGTTCGGTGGAGGCAGGCAGGCGCAGCGTGATGTCTTCAAGATGATTGAAGCGCTGATGGGGAAAGCTCAAGTCATCGCCGTCGATCTCGATCGCCTTGAACGAAATGGTCTGCACATCCGGATAACGCTGGAAAACAAAATCGGCAAAACGCTGGATGTCGTCTCCTTCGAGACGGATGGTTTCGTTGAGCACCTGGATACGACCATGGTCTCGCTTGAACATTAACAGTGTGATGATCTGCCCACCGCAGCGGACGACATAGGTGCTGGTGGTGCCGGCCACCCAGCCATAGACGCGAAATTCAAGGAGCGAGGAAAAGATATTGCCGTACAGGCGGTCCATCTCGGCTTCGACAAAGGGCGGCACTTCATTGTCGTAGCACGTGATGCTGATGTCGTGATCGATGGTGGTTGCTACGTTCATGGTTCACCTGACAGTGTGATGGAAGAAGAAGACTGGCGACGGTATTAAAACAGCCGCCTACTGCAGGGAAAAAACTTACCGGACGCATCTGCCGTTGCTGGAAAAGCTTGCATTGCTTCTTGTCTCTACTGAGGAAGTTATGTTTCTTCTGTCATACAAAAATGCGTCAGCGGTCTTGAAGTGCCCATGGTGCTTTAGCCTTCGGCCACACATTTACTTGTTACAGACTCTTAGCAAGACATGGACCAACTGCATTTATAGCTGTAACGCACTGGTTTTCCATCCCATGTCCTTCCGCGTTTCGACATCATGTGCAACTCAGTATTCCGAGAAACACCTCTGCACCTTTGAGTAAGGCCAACCTTGCTGATGAATTTGCGGCGTGTAATGCAACGCCATGTGAATGAACAGCGCATTTGCGATATTTCAGATCGAGATTGGTGGCCCAATCATTCTTGGGAACAAACGTTGAACAAAGAAAAAGCCGGCTATTCAGCCGGCTTTTTCTTTGTCGCGTAGTGACGCAGTTACATGCTTGGGAAATATTTTCAAGATCACAGCATATTTAACACGCCTTGGTTCGTGAGAGGGATGTGTCTCACCTCACTCACGGTCACTATCGATATCTCAAATTTCACGCTTCTGTCTTATTTGAACTGCCATGCGCGAACGTAATTGACTTCGAAGGAGTTGGTCTTGCCCTGCGGCGTCGAATCATCCGGTGTGCCGGAAGCGCTGCCATACCACAGGTCCAGCATCAGATACATCGGATCGCCCATGCTGACGTTCAACGTCAGGACTTCCTTGCCATCGAAGTAGTAGGTCTGCTTGTTCGGTTCCCACTTGACCGCATACTTGTGGAAGCCGGCCGACAGGTCCATGCCCGTGTCGTACTGGCGCGAACCAACCAGCTGGCCTTCCTGGTCGCCCTTCCATACTGTCGGTGCATACGCTGTCGGATGCGCAACGCCATCAATGTTCTTGCCCCATGGTGCGGCGCCGCCTGCGTACGCTTCCATGACATCCATCTCGGGACGACGGCTATC
>NZ_LMHZ01000055.1 GCF_001428545.1 Noviherbaspirillum sp. Root189 | reverse complement strand
GGCGCATCGAACAGTGCGCGTACGTCGGTATGCAGGTCTTCGCGGCGCATGCGCTCGATCAGCGTCACCGCCAGCAGCGAATGGCCGCCCAGCCGGAAGAAATCATCGTGCCGGCCCACCCGCTCAACCTGCAGCACCTCGCTCCAGAGGCGCGCCAGCGCCAGCTCCGTCTCCCCTTGCGGCGCTTCATAGTCATCCTGCTCTCTCAGCCCGCCCGGCTGCGGCAACGCGCGCCGGTCCAGCTTGCCGTTGGCCGTCAGCGGCAGCGCGTCCAGCCGCACAAATGCCGCCGGCACCATGTACGCGGGCAGCGCCTCGAGCAGCAATGCGCGCAGCTCGGCGTCGCTGGCCGTCTGCTCCAGATCGGCCGTGTAATAGGCGACCAGCTGCCGGTCCGTCCCTGTCGGTAGCGCCAGCACCACCGCTTCCTTCACCGCCACATGCCGGGCCAGCCGCGCCGCAATCTCGCCCGGCTCCACGCGCATGCCGCGTACCTTGAGCTGGTCGTCGTTGCGGCCAAGGAACAACAAGCGCCCGTCCGGCAGGTAACGGGCCAGGTCGCCGGTCCGGTACATCCGGCCATCCAGTTCATCACTGAACGGATCAGCCAGGAAACGCTCGGCCGTCAGTGCCGGCTGCTTCAGGTAGCCCAGCGCCACGCCGGCGCCGCCAATATGGATCTCTCCCGCCACGCCCTGCGGCACCGGCTGACCATGCCCATCGAGCAGATAGAGGCGGGTGTTGGCGATCGGCCGCCCGATCGGCAGGCTCGCGCAGTCGTCCGCGACCTCGGTGATGGTGCAGGTGGTGGCAAACGTGGCGGTCTCGGTCGGACCGTAGCAATGCACCAGGTGCTGCGGCGGGTTGTGTTGCAGAATCGCCGCCACCGCCCGCGGATCGACCAGGTCGCCGCCGGTGAGCAGGTAGCGCAGTTGCCCGAACACGTCGCCCAGCGCGGTGGCATGCGCGCGCAGCAGCCCGGCCACCAGGTGCAGGATGGTTACTTTGCCATCCTGCAGCCGCTGCCTGAGCGCCTGGGCGTCGAGCAGCGTGGCCTGGTCGACCACGACGATGGCGGCGCCGTGCAGCAGCGGCGCCCAGACTTCCATGCTGCTGGTGTCGAACGCCGGGTTGGCAGTGAACGCGACCCGATCGTCGGGATGGAAGACGGCGTAATGGTTGTTCATCACCAGCCGTCCGATCGCCCGGTGCGGCACCAGCACGCCCTTGGGCTGGCCGGTCGAGCCGGACGTGTACAGCACCGCGGCAACCGCTTCGCCGTCCAGATCCAGGTCGAGGTTGCCGCTGTCCTGGTCCTGCTGCCCGTCTTCCAGCCCATCGACGGTGTCGAGGTCGACCCGCATCGCGGCCATGCCGTCGGGCAGCGTATGCGTCCGCATGGTCAGCACGACCTGCGCTTCGCAGTCGGCCAGCATGTACGCCTGGCGCTGGGCTGGCGCGCCCTGGTCCAGCGGCACGTAGGCGGCGCCGCATTTGAGGATCGCCAGCTCGGCCACCACCAGCGCAGCCGAGCGTTCCAGCAGCAGCGCCACGCAGGCGCCGGGGCGCACGCCAAGCCGGGACAGGTGGTGCGCCAGCCGGTTGGCGCGGGCGTTGAGTTCGCCGTAGCGCAGTGGCTGGCCGTCCTGTTCCACCGCCACGGCGTCCGGCGTGCGCAGCACCTGTTGCTCGAACAGGCGGTGCAGCGTGCGGTGCCGCGGGTAGCCGACTTCAGTGCGGTTCCAGTCCTGCAACAGCAGCCGGCGCTCGTCGTCGCCAAGGATGTCGAGGGTGCGCAGCGGGCGCGATGGCACCTGTTCCAATGCCGTCACCAGGTGTTCCAGTGCCCGCTGCATGTAGGCGCAGATGCGCGCGGGCTCGATCGGGTCCTGCGCCTGCGCGTTCAGGCTCAGGCCGTCGCCGAAGTCGTCGACCGACAGCGTCAGCGGGTAGTTGGTGCGTTCCTCGCCGCCCAGCATCTCGATGCCGTCGACCTCGGCATTGTCCATAGCCTGCGCTTGGGCCGGAGCACCGCTGTGACGGTAGTTGAACAGGGCGCCAAACAGCGGCAGGGGCGCGGCCACGCCGCTGCAGCGCTGGGCCAGCGCCAGGGGTGCGTGTTCGTGGTGCAGCAGTTCGGTCAGCAGCGCATGCGTGCGGCGCACACCCTCTTCAACCCCTTCCGAGCCCAGGTCCAGCCGGATCGGCAGGGTGTTGATGAACATGCCCAGCACGCGGTCCGCTCCTTCGCCGCCCTGCATGCGGCCAAACAGCACGGTGCCAAACACCACGTCGTCACGCCCGCACACACAGCCTAGCACCCGTGCCCACGCCAGGTGGCACAGGCTGGCAACACTCACGCCCAGCTTGCGCGCCCGTGCCTTGAGCTGCGCGGCCAATGCCGCGTCGAGGTCGAGGCGCACTTCGCGCACGCCCGCGCCGTCGCCCTGTACGTCGGCCAGACCGTAGGGCGCCGTCACTGTGTCAACCTCGCCCAGCATGCGCGTGAAGAAGGCTTCGTGCTCGTCGCGCGATACCCCCAGGCGCGCCTGCGCGACGAAGCTGCGGAACGGCAGCGGCGGCGGCAGCTCGGCGCCACGGCCGGCCACATGGGCGCGGATTTCGTGCAGCAGCACGTCGAGCGAGGTGTGGTCGCCCCACAGATGGTGGAACAAATGCAGCACCAGCCAGCGGCCGCTGCCGCCATCTTGTGCCACGCACAGGCGCATCATCGGCGCCAGGCGCACATCCATCCGGTAGTGCTGGCGGTCGTAACGCGCGCGCAATTGCTGTGCGGCGTCACCGCCCTGCGCGTCGAGCACGACTTCCTCCACCGCCAGCGCCGCCTTGCGCCACACTACCTGCACCGGTTCGGTCAGCCCTTCCCAGTGCATTGCAGTGCGCAGGATGTCGTGCCGGTCGATCGCCAGCT
The DNA here is from genome assembly GCF_001428545.1 of Noviherbaspirillum sp. Root189. Classification (GTDB taxonomy): domain Bacteria; phylum Pseudomonadota; class Gammaproteobacteria; order Burkholderiales; family Burkholderiaceae_D; genus Noviherbaspirillum. The sequence continues at coordinate 7,605 of NZ_LMHZ01000055.1, read as the reverse complement.
GCAACGCGCCAATGAAGGCGTCCAGCCGCGCGCGCGTATCAAAGCTGTACAGCGCCTGCAGCAGGTACGGATCGCCCTCCTTCGTCATCAGGTGATGGAACAGGATGCCTTCCTGCAGCGGCGCCAGCGGATAAATGTCCTGCACGTTCGCCACGCCGCCCGGCACGCCGCCAACCACACGGTCAATCTCGTCCTGCGTCAGCGTCACCAGCGGTAGCATCGCGGGTGNATAAATGTCCTGCACGTTCGCCACGCCGCCCGGCACGCCGCCAACCACACGGTCAATCTCGTCCTGCGTCAGCGTCACCAGCGGTAGCATCGCGGGTGAAATGGCATTGCAATCTTCGGGAAGTCGATATTCCGATAACTCCACCGCATCGCTACCTTTCCCCGCCGCTTCGGCAAGCGCGGCCAGCGTGGAGAAGGTGAACAGCATGCGCACATCCGCATGCAGATCCAGCGCGCGCATGCGCTCGATCAGGCGCACGGCCAGAAGCGAGTGGCCGCCGAGCCGGAAGAAGTCGTCATAACGACCGACAGCTTCGACCTGAAGCAAATCCTGCCAGAGCGCAGCCAGCCGGGCCTCGATCCCTTCATGCGGGGCCTCGTATGCGGATACCGCCAGGGCATCCCTGTCCGGCTCCGGCAACGCCTGCCGATCCAGCTTGCCGTTTGCGGAAACAGGGAATGCATCCAGAGCCATGAAGGCGGCCGGAATCATCTGTTCAGGCAAGGTCGCGGCCAGGTGCAGATGAAGTGCGTACGGATCGACCTGTTGCTGCGGATCGACGACCGTGTAGTAAGCGAGCAGCCTGGCCTCGCCCAGGGGCGTCTGCCTCGCCAACACGACCGCGTCACGAATCGCGGGATGCAATGCAAGCCGTGCTTCGATTTCACCGAGTTCGATACGCACGCCGCGGATCTTGATCTGAAAATCGTTCCGGCCTAGATATTCGATATCACCGTTGGGAAGATAACGGCCCAGGTCGCCGGTCTTGTACATGCGCCCATCAGGTGCGTCTGCAAAAGGATCCGGTACGAAACGGGACGCTGTGAGTTCTGGCCGATTGAGGTAGCCGCGCGCCACCTGGATGCCTCCGATGTGGATCTCGCCGGCCACGCCTTGTGGAACTGGTTGTCCGCACGCATCCAGGAGATAAATACGGTTGTTGGGGGCCGGGCGGCCGATCGGGATGTTGTCCGGCAGCGCATTGCCTGCACATTCCCAGGCCGTTACTTCGATTGCGGCTTCCGTCGGACCGTACAGGTTGTGCAATCGCACTTGCGGCAGAAACGCCTTGAATCGTCGCGCTAGCGCACCGGACAAGGCCTCCCCACTGCACACCACGTGTCTCAGGCTGCTGCAGCCAGATGCCTCGGCCTGGTCGAGAAAGGCTGGCAGCATGGAGGGCACGAAATGCATGACGCTGACCTCTTCCTGCGCAACCACACGCGCAAGATAGGCCGGATCCTTGTGTCCGCCGGCCTGTGCCATGACGAGACGTGCCCCCTGAGTCAGCGGCCAGAAGAATTCCCAGACCGATACGTCAAAGGTAAACGGCGTCTTCTGCAATACCGTATCGCCGGCTCCGATGGGGTTCGCCTGCTGCATCCAGGTGAGGCGGTTCACCACGGCACCATGTTCGTTAATGACACCCTTTGGCTCGCCGGTCGAGCCCGAGGTGTAGATCACATAGGCAGCACAGCTTCCCGGCGCGTTCGGGTCGACCGGATCGAGATCGCCCTCCGCCTCTTCGGTCCAGGTTGGGAAATCAGGTTCCACGCTAATCAGCGGTATGCCTGATTCCTCCAGAACCCGAACCGTGTCCGTGCCTGTTGAGGGGTCGACCAGCGCGGCCAGCGGTGCACTATCCCGGACCAGCGCAGCGATGCGTTCCGCAGGCCATTCCGGATCGAGCGGCAGATAAGCTCCTCCGGCCTTCAGAATGCTCAGCATGCCGGTCACCATCGCCATTCCGCGTTCCATGCAGACAACAACCCGCGCATCGCGCTTCACGCCAAGCTGGCGAAGGTGCCGCGCCAGGCGATTCGCCCGGCTGTTGAGTTCCCCATAACTCAATACCTCGTCTTCATGCTTTAGCGCGACTGCATCAGGGTCATGCGCGACCTGTCTTTCAAAAAGCTGGTGGATGCCCAGGTTGAGCTCGTAGTCCACCCGGGTGGCATTCCACGAAAACAGCAGGCGCTCGCGTTCGAGCGCGTCCAGGACGGGTAGTTGCGCCACCTGTTGCTGATCGTTTTGCACGACTGCTTCGAGGAGACGGCGGAAGTAAGCAAGGTGACGTTCTACGGTGGCGCGGTCGAACAATGCGCTTGCGTATTCCATGACGCCCGCAATACGTCCATTTGCTTCACCTAGGTTCAGCGTCAGGTCGAATTTTGTCAGCTCCAGTCCGCTTTCAATCGGTGCACAAGTCAGGCCTGGCAGCTCAAGCACGTCGTCTTCATTGTTCTGCCACACGAACATTACCTGGAACAAGGGGCTGTGGGCCATGCTGCGCGGCGGGTTCACGATCTCTACTACTTGCTCGAACGGTAAGTCCTGATGCTGTTGCGCCTCAAGCGCAAGCTCCTTGACCGATCGTAACAAAGCGTCGATCGTTAGTGTCTCCGATAAGTCGACGCGTAACGCCACGGTATTAACGAAGAAACCGATCAAGGGCTCGACCTCGGCGCGCATGCGGTTGGCAACAGGGGTGCCGACCACCACTTCGGCCTGGCCGGAAAGACGACCGAGCAAGGCGGCCCATGCGGCAAGCAAGGTCATGAACAGCGTCGTCCCATGACGCTGGCTCAACGCGGCCAGCGATTGCGAAAGCGCCTCGTCGAGCTCAAAGCCGACCGACGCGCCCGCATGATCTTGCTGTGCCGGACGCGGACGATCAGTGGGCAACTGCAATAGGGCCGGTGCGCCCGACAGCTTGTTTCGCCAGTACGTCGCTTGTGCCTGCAGCGTCTCTCCGCTCAGCCAGCGTCGCTGCCAGACCGCATAGTCGGGATACTGGATTGCCAACGGTGGCAAGGGATCCGCACCGCCTTCGACAAACGCGCGATAGAGCTCGCTCAGCTCACGCTTGAAAACGCCAAGCGACCAACCGTCATACACAATGTGGTGTACGGTCACAAGCAGCACGTGCCGTTCCGCTGCCAGCCGGACCAGGCGGCCGCGCACCAGGGGGCCGGCATCCAGGTCGAAGGGTGCTGCGGATTCCGTTTCCAGCAGGCGTTGCAGCGCCTGCTGCTGATCGACGTCGTTCTGCAAATCTTCGTGCCCCAACCGGAAGCCGGTATTGGCAGGGTCAACCGCTTGCACCGGCAGCTCGCCGCGCAACTCGAAGCGGGTGCGCAACGCTTCGTGCCGCGCCACGATACGGTCCAGCGACCGCTGCAACGCCTGCACATTCAGCTTGCCTTCCAGCAGCAGCGCGAACGGCATGTGATAAGCCTGACTCATGCCTTCCATCTGCGCGAGGAACCAGAGGCGCGACTGCCCGTATGACAAGGCCAGCGGCTCGTCGCGGCTGACTGGCGTGACCGGCGGCAGCTCGCTCCGTGCGGCCTGTTTCACAAACTCGGCAAAGTTCTTTAATACCGGGTGATTGAACAGGCTGACCACGCTGATTTCAACACCGATACGGCGGCGCAGCCGCGAAGCAACCTTCACTGCAAGCAAGGAATGTCCGCCCAGATCGAAGAAATGATCGTCTCGTCCGACCCGTTCAAGCTGCAGCACTTCGCCCCACACCTGCGCCAGCACGGCCTCCACATCATCGCGCGGACCTTCGTATCCGCGCACCGCAATCGCATAGGATTCGGGCGCCTGCAGCGCCTTGCGATCGATCTTGCCGTTGGGCGTTTGCGGCAGAGCCGGCATCGCAACGCAGGCGGCAGGCAGCATGTAGTCCGGCAGCGACTGCTGAAGATGTGAGCGCAGCGCTTCCGCATCAATCGCGTCCTGCGCCACGTAGTAGGCGACCAGTCGCCTATCGCCCGGCTGGTCCTCGCGCGCGACCACGACGGCCTGAGTGACATCAGGATGACTGAGCAGCGCAGCTTCGATTTCTCCTGGTTCGATACGGTAACCGCGCAGCTTGACCTGCTGGTCGTTTCGGCCCCTGAACTCGATGTTCCCGTCCGGCAGGTAACGCCCCAGGTCACCGCTGCGGTACATCCGCGCCCCCGGTACGGCACTGAAAGGATCGGAAACGAAGCGCTCCGCCGTTAATGCAGGACGATTCCAGTAACCGCGCGCAACACCGGCACCCCCGATATGTATTTCGCCCACCGCGCCGATCGGCACCGGCAAGCCGCGCCGGTCCAGGATGTAGACGCGCGCATTATCGATCGGACGGCCGATCGGAACCACTTGCGGTACGCTGCCTTCCGCAGCGCACCAGGTGATGGAATCCACCGTCGCTTCAGTCGGGCCGTAGAGATTGACGAAGGCATGCCGCGCGCATCCGCGCGCACGCGTGGCGAGTTCGGCGTCCAGTGGCTCCCCGCCGCTAAACAGGAAATGGCACAAGGGATCGCTGCCTTCGTGTTCCAGCAACACCAGGCGCAGCAGGCTAGGCACGAACTGCGCGACTGTCACTTGCCTGTCGACGATGGTGCGTACAATGCCAGCCGCGTCACGGTCCAGCGTGGGTGGCAGCAACACCAGCCGTGCGCCAATGGCCAATGGCGTCCACAACTCCCACACGGACGCATCGAAGGAGATCGAGGTTCGCTGCAGTACCGCGTCGTTTTCGGAAAAGCCGAAACTTCCGACCTGCCACGCGATATGGTTGGCCAGCGAGCGGTGTTCAACCATGACGCCCTTGGGTGTGCCGGTGGAACCTGACGTATAGATGAGATAAGCTAGGTGTGCCGGAGTTAGGCCGGCAAGCGCGGCATCCGGGTCGGTGTCCGGCTGGCGCGCCCAGCGTGCCGCGCTTGAATGCAGGTCCACCACAGCGGCCGAGGTACGCAGCGGCGCCGAGCCGTCGGTCAATACGACAGCGGGAACACAGTCGTCGATCATGCGCGCCAGGCGCTCTGGAGGGTAGGCCGGATCGAGCGGAACGTAGGCGCCGCCCGCCTTGAGCACGGCCAGCATGCCGATCACCATGTCCAGGCTACGCTCCACACATACGGCGACGCGGGCATCGGGATGGACGCCCAGGCCGCGCAGATGATGCGCCAGCCGGTTTGCGCGCCGGTTTAATTCACCATAGGAAAGCGTGGAGTCGTCATGCACAACCGCTATCGCCTCCGGCCTCCGCCGCGCCTGCTCTTCAATTAATGCGTGGATGCACACCTCGCTGCGATGTGCCGCCGATGTCGCATTCCATTCGACGAGAAGCTGCCGGCGCTCGTCCTCTGGAAGAATGTCCAGTCCATGAAGCGGCGCAGCCGGCGTTCGCTCGAGAGCCTGTACCAGCGCCGCCAGCGCCGTCTCTGTGTAACGGCAGATGCGCTTCGGATCGAACGGCGATTGAACCTGGGCGTGCAGCGAAAAGCCTGTACCTAGGTCGTCCACGTTTAGGTTAAACGGATAGTTGGTGCGGTCGGTTCCTCCCAGCATCTCTACGCCGGCCCATACATCGGGTCCTGCACGACGAGCCTGTTCCCCATCCGGGCTGTGTCGGAAGTTCAGGAAGGCGGTAAACAATGGCTTTGGCGCTTCCACGCCGCTGCAACGCTGAGCCAGCGTAAGCGATGCGTGCTCGTGGCGCATCAGGCGGGTCAGCAGATCGTGGGTAACGCGCACGCCATCAAGCACCCCACCTTCGCCGACACGTAGGCGGATCGGCAGCGTGTTGATGAACATGCCGACCGCGCGTTCGGCGTAAGCGGCTGCCTGCATGCGTCCAAACAGGACGGTGCCGAACACGACATCCTCGCGCCCGGACAGCTTGGCAAGCACGAGCGCCCACGCAAGGTGAAACAGAGTGGCCGGTCCGACCCCAGTCAGGCGCGCCTGCCGGCGCAGGCGTTCGCCCAATTCGGCATCGAATTCATGCCAACATTCGGTGGTATAAGAACCATCCCCCTGTACATTGGAAAGCCCCAGCGGGACGGTCGCTTCGTCCACGTCGCCAAGCATGTCGCGAAAGAAGGCCTCGTGCTCCTCGCGGCTCACGCCCATGCGCGTATGTGCAACAAAATCGCGGAAAGGCAATGGTCGCGGCAGCGATGACGCTTCGCCGAGCAGATGTGCCCGGATCTCGTCCTTCATGACTTCCAGCGTCGTATGGTCGCCGGCCAGGTGATGGTTCAGGAACAACAATATCCAACGGCTTCGGGCGCGATCCTCGGCTATGCAAAAGCGCATCAGCGGCGCCTGACGCACATCGATGCGGAAGTGCGCGGGATCGAAGCGGGACTGCAACTGGCTCAGCACGTCGCCCAAAGCCGGATCGGGGTCGAACTCTTCGACCACCAATGTCGCCTTCCGCCATACCACTTGCACCGGCTCCGGCAAACCGTCCCACAACACCGCGGTTCGAAGAATATCGTGGCGATCGACGACGACCTGCGTTGCACGCACGAAAGCATCAAGCCGCTCGCGGCTGTCGAATGCATACGCGTTGTGAAGCAGATACGGATCACCTTCGTCCGTCATCAGATGATGAAACAGGATGCCTTCCTGCAGCGGCGCGAGCGGATAAATATCCTGCACGTTCGAGACGCCGCCCGGAACTGTGCTAACAATGCGTTCGATATCCTGTGCGGTGAGCGCTATCAGCGGCACCATGTCAGGCGTAATCAGTTGGCAACCGTCGGGAATCAGGCTTGCGCCGCCGGTGGGCTGGCCGGAACCGGCATAGGCACCGGACCGCACATGCTCGATCAGGCCGCTTTTGTTCGCGCGCAGGACAGCCCGAAGTGCCGGATCGTCGAGCACCCCTTCTTCACCGCGCACGACCAGTTCGCTGCCTTTCAGCGACAGGGTGACCCCTTTTTCATTCAGTTCGGTCAGCAACTCGGTCAGGCTCATAGTACGAATTCCTTTACTTTCTTTGTCGCAGCCGCCAGCTCTGCCACAGTCGGGGTCATGAATAGCACGCGCACATCGACTTCAAGATCTTCGCGCTGCATCCGTTCGATCATGCTCAGCGCCAGAAGGGAATGTCCGCCAAGTTCGAAGAAATGATCGTTGCGTCCGACCTTGTCCAGCTTGAGCAAATCTGCCCAGATTCCAGCGATGGCATGCTCGACGTCGCCAACCGGCGCGTGATAGGCGCGCATGGAGTACGCATCGGCATCCGGCCGTGGCAGCGCGGCCCGATCGATCTTTCCGTTGGTCGTGAGCGGGAACGCGTCGAGCCGGATGTAGGCGGCCGGCACCATGTAGTCAGGCAGGAAGGCAAGCAGGTGCGCGCGCAACGCCTGCGCCGAAATCTCCTGCACCCCGTCCGCTGCAATGTAGTAGGCCAGCAGCGCTTCCGTACCGCCCGCGTCCGGCACCACCAGCACTTCGCGCAGCCCCGGATGGCGCGCCAGCGACGCCTCGATTTCCCCCAGCTCGATGCGCAAGCCGCGTATCTTCACCTGGGAATCATTGCGCCCGAGGAAGTCGAGCGTCCCATCGGGCCGGTA
>NZ_LMHZ01000054.1 GCF_001428545.1 Noviherbaspirillum sp. Root189 | reverse complement strand
CAGCACTTCGAACGCATCCGGGGCCGAGGCCCAGAAGATGTCGGGCCGCTGGCCGGGCGAGGCTTCCTTGATGAAGGCCAGCGACGCATTGGAATTCTTGTTGAGCACCTCGACCTTGATGTCCGGGTGCTTCTGCTCGAACGCCTTCTTGTACGTGTCCGTGATCTCCTTCGGAAACGACGTGATGATCGTGATCGATGCCGCTTGTACCGAGGCAGCTGCAAACAGTAAGAATGCGGCGATTGCCGTTGGCTTACGCTTAAAGTTCATGTCTTCTCTCCATTTATTCATCGTTTGGTTCGCGCATTTCATGCTTACGTGAAACCGCTTGATCGAAATATAGCTACAAGAAAAAACAATCTCCAATCACAATTCATGATGCATGCCTATTTAATTTCTTATGATGCGATGCACAAACACTATTCAAGCGTGAGGCCAAGCACGGCCACAGTCCGCAGGCGAGGCTGGAAACTCCTGGCGACATGCCTGTATTGCGAGCGCATATCAAAATGCCGCATGGTGCGTTGTGCGGGCGCGTTGACGAGTACCGGCCCTAACTGGTTAGTTGCTTTGCTTTGCCTTCACTGCGCAGTGTCGGGAAACTGAGATAGCCCGGATCTTCTGCGCGGCACGAAGCTGACAATTCGAAATTACTATCGCCAATGGGCGAAAGTACTGCGTGTGCCGCACACGCTGCAACGGCGTAAATGACCTACTTGCCAAGGTACTCGGGCAAACTAAACCACTACACTGACCGTCAGTGTCGGCGATTCTGAATAGTCACATAGAAAGGTGGCCTACATAGGCGACATTTCGCTTTTTCGTTAATAAACGGTCACACCTGCATGAGAAAATCTCGTTCTGCAAGGCCTGTCCCAGGCTGATCGAGAGTCTGATTCTTACCGTTTATCCTGCTTGCAATCATGCATTCGTGTCGATTCAAGACATACGCCATCTGTGCCACGGCGAGATGACTACGAGAGGAAAACAAGCGATTGAGTGCGCTTAAATCTTTGGCGGCTTCAATTTTCCTCGCTAAAATGACCGACAGAGACTGCACGCCGAATTACATCTGTTTCGCGCCCCCGTGCTGGCAAGCGCGAAACTGAAGCTTAATTAAAACAGATGATTTACGCCGAAGGAAACGCCGGTCTGACCACGCTGCCCTGTGGCAGGAACAACCACACCAGTGTACTTATTACGGTCGATCTCGGCATAGAGATTGGTTCGTTTAGAGAGTGCATATGTGGAGCCGATCATATAAAGGTTTCTCTTGCCGCTTGTGGCGGTTGGTGTACTTATCTTGCTTTGATAGATGGCACCAGTAATATCCAGCGCCGGCGTCACTTTGTAGCTTGCACCCGCCCAGGTAATCTTCCCCTCGTATTCTGAGGTTGCGGTTTTCTGCACTTCGTCGGAATAGCCTGCCGCAATGCGAACGGCGCCAAACTGATATGCGCCACCTACTGTGTAGGCGTCATTGTTCAAACCCGCGGCTGTCTGCTTACGTGTATATGCGCCGCCAAACGCAAGTGGTCCCTCCGTATAGGCAGCACCGATCGCCTTTGCGGAATTTCGGCTCATATCTCCCGCAACTTCTCCAAGAGCGTATTCGGCCCTAACCATAACCGGTCCAAATTTACCATCATACTGAATGTCGTTACTAAACCGGTTTCCTGAGGTTGCAGAGCTACCCAATCCGGCAGCAGAGGCCGCTGCAGGTAGCGTAGTGCCTCCTCCGGAGGATAGCGGCACTATACCGCTGAACTTGTATCTGAACGGATCGTATAGGCTTACGATACGGTAGGCGACGGTATATTGCCTACCCAGGTTAATTGCACCCCATGATCCGCTCAAACCGACCGACGCTGTCCGATTAAACATGACCCCTGCAGCATCCTGTGCACCCGTTTTTACGGAATAGCCACTTTCTAATCGAAATTGCGCCTTGAGTCCGTCTCCCAGATCTTCCGTGCCGTGAAAACCCAGACGGTTGGAATTGTAGTTCCCGGTACCCATGCTAAGAGTATCCTTACCGGCGGCATTTGTGTTCGTTTGATAGCGAACACCGGCGTCTACCGACCCGTATACCGTGACGTTAGACTGCGCTTGAGCCACCGCAGAACATCCTGCCGTCGCTATGAGTGCCATCGCTAATTTCTTCATTCATTTCCCCCTGATCTTGTAATGCGTCAATTTGTAAGCGGTGTACAACCGCGATTTACTATGTGGTGGCCACGTTTCATTACTCGACCAAGCTTTTCTGCAAGTCCAGCATGCAAAAGCTACTATGCTTCGCCATCGGGGCTACCACGCGCGCTGGGTTGCGCAAATATATGTTTGAAGTTCTTGTAGAACAAATCGAGTTTCCTTATCCGAAGTATCACGATTTCTAATAAAGCGGATTTCATAAATACCTTCGGAGCAGAAGCTGGACTGCCCGCAGATGAAACCGTTGTATGGAGCCGCCCAACGGATACTGGATGCGCGATCCGTATTTGTTGCCGGTCGCCGCGAAATAATTTCTACGCCAAGTTGATTGAACGGACGTTGAATAACGCTATCGTCGTTTCAGGAAGAAAGCCGCTGAAGTTCAGCACGCGATCAAACGACATGCCGGCACAATCTTGAATCGTTCTAGTATCGACCGGGTTTCGATTGAGCGAATAGCTGCAGTCTTGAAGCAGACGTAACTGGAGACGCCTGAGGCGCAAAGCGGCACTCTTTTTGCGACGGCATGCGACAAATTAACGCGTCGATGCGATCACAGAAGCACCTGCCAGCGATACGGCAAGTTCTGATTTGTCAGAAAACTGTTCGGTTCGCGTCTTCACTATTTGCACGGTACGTACTTCGGCCTGGCTTAGAGGACTGTCGCTACAGACTGAGCCTGATGGCGCGTTTCTTGATGAAGAATGCAAGCAAGGTATCAAGGTATCCATTACCACCTCCTATCTGAGCACCGCCAGCAACGACGCCGTTGAGCGACGTGCTCGCAGTGAGTCACTTGTCTCAGTCTTGATGCATGCCTCTACTTTGGCGATCAGGTTTGCGCGGGAGTCAAGCAAGTAATGCAGCAACTGATCCAGTGTATCAACCTGCAGATTGGCAATGGCGACGCTGACATGACACATCGCCATATCACGCTGAATAGATAAGGTGCCGTGTGCCAGGCCTGAGCCGAGAAAGTTCAGTTCCAGCATATGTGCAAACAAACGCAGCCGCACATCATGCGCCGTAGGCAATAACAGTATAGACGTATAGACATACAGATGGCCTTGCTTCTCATCGTGTTCAAGAAATAGCTCGGTTCCATCCTTCAAGCGTAAACCTACCGCACCTTCCGTCGACAGTTTCAGGTTGGCGATGGCCAAGCTCGGCAAGTAACACATTTAGTTTTTGAACATCATGCATTTTTTATGGATGGCACGGCGATATTTTAATGGGGCAGCACCGCGAACGCTTCCGAACGTCCGCATTATCGGGGCAGGGCATGAGATGATCCCAGCTCCATCAGCTTGCTTTCACGTTCACGGCGTATTTCCATCAGCCGTGCCAATGCATGATTGCGCGCTTGGACAATGCTCTTCGCCTGGGAGTTGAGACTGCGAAGTTGCCACCGTATGACCATTCGGCGCAAGAACTGGATCAATTCATTCATCTTATTACTCCATTGATTTGGGCATCGTGGATAGCTATTCGTTGAAAAATGCATGCTTATCAATAGGTGGTAAACGATGCAGTCCCGGTTCCATCCGCAATCAGGCATCGTCGTCTCGTTGAATGGATATTCTCCCAGACCATCAATTGCAACACGATGCGTCGGGCAGTTTGCCAGCAAAATTTGTACGGCATGCTGGCGAGGCGCGGGTAGTTGCAGGACCCACCCCTGGGCCTTTGAGCTTGTTGAATGGCGAAAAGACCGTTTGAAAATTAGTTTTGGTCGAATAGCCGCATCAGAATCAGGCTACCCATAGCGGCAAACGATTCAGATTTTGACTCTGTGCGTGGCAACCTAGCGGAAATGACCGGCTTTGGTAGTCGAATGCCATTTGAAGCGTCTATTTCTGCAAATTACGAAATTCCGGATGAGACCCGTCCCTGCAGCGCCTTGACCACATCAATCCGCCTGTAGTGCGTGGCATTAGCGAGCGCCGTCTTCCCTGATTTGTCCCGTGCGTGGACATCGACCGCGGCGTGCGACAACAGTGCCTCCACTACCTCTACATGCCCCATGACGGCAGCCAGCGCCAGTGGCGTCGATTCATCCTCGTCGGCCAGATTGACATCGACGCGGGTCGAATTTAATAGCGTCATCACCGCATTCACCTGCCCGCCGATCGCGGCCCAAGCAAGAGGTGTCCAGCCGCGGGCGCTGATCAGATTCGGATTGACCCTCTCGACTTCAAGCATCGTCCGGATGTAGTAGTTGCCGCCCTTGCGCGCGGCACAATGCAAGGCCGTCATGCCATCGAAATCCTGCTGATTCACATCGATGCGTGGATCGGCAAGCAGCATACGAAACAAACCGACGTGAGCACGAAACATCGCGATACCGAGCACATCCAGACCGCACTTATCGCGCGCGCCGGTATCGACGCGCGGATTGGACAGCAACACGCTGACCATGTCCGCCTTGCCAATGAATACGGCATGCAGTAAAGGCGTGCGGCCATCATCATCGTAGCGATTGTGCTCGATGCCATCGATGCGCAGCAGCCGATGTACCAAATCTACCGTTCCATAATGCACCGCGTAATGCAGTGCCGTCCAGCCGAGATAATCGGCGAGATTGAGGTCGATATCCCCCTTCATCAGCAGGATATCGATGATGTCGGCCTGACCGCAGGCAATTGCGCCTGCCAGCGGCGAGCGGTCATCGGCTCCGGCAAGATTGCAGTCTATGCGCGGGTTCGCAAGCAAGGCCTTTGCCGCGTCGATATCGCCGGCGACAATAGCGCGGGTCAGTGACGTCCAGCCATCAGCGTCGCGCCGGTTGACCGCATGGATGTATGCCGGCTTCGCGGGAGCAGCGTTCTGCAATACGCGCAGCCGCACTGCATTGCCGGCTTGCGCCGCACCCGGCACGGTCTGCGGGTGTTTCGCGTTCGCGGCCTTTGTGCCGGTGCGCATGCTCAACAGTTTGTGATCCAGGAACGTGTTCATTTACACCTCGTCTTTGTCTTCTGGCAGTACGTTGACATATACGATATTTTCCTTCATAGCCTCGATCGCCTCACTCAGCGCTAGGCTACCCTCCCACCCTCGGAATCCGATCAGCACCTCTCTCGCCGTCGCTTCGAATATCTCCCGCTCTTTGGCCAAATGCTCCTCTGTGTCAAGAGCGTCAGCATCGCCGGCCACTTCGTAGGCCATCCGAATTGGCTGCAAGACCCCCTTTGCCAGCTCGAGCAAGGCATCATCCATCGTTTTGCGGTCCGGCGTTCGCGATATCAGCTCGGGATCGATATGGTGCGGCGTAGCCAGTATGCGTTGCACGCATCCGGTATAGCAGGAAAAAGTCGGTGGACCTCCGCTCCTTTTGTACCACATGTCCTGCAACTGAATGAAAAACGCTTCTTCCAGGTTCTGCCGCATATCATCCGGCTTGTTCCTGATGTAGAACCACATCTCCCGGAAGACATCCTGCACCGTGGTAGTCAGATTACGCTCATTGACAGCCCCGCCATCCGGCATATGCGCAATTTCGTCAATGGCCGCGCCCACGTCGTCCAGCCGCGTTTGCATCGCGTCAGACGGACTGGCGTTTGAGGCACGCGCTATCGCAGCCAGTACTTCTTTCGCCGCAACCGCAAAATCCGGAATCACATGAGCCTGTACTGCGTCGCCGGATGAAGCCGCCTCATTCAGCCGAACGAGCATTTCTAAATTTTTCTCCCTCACGGCACTTAACATAGCGACACCGGTCATCAAGTGTCCGATCTGATGCACGTTGCGCTCGGCTTCTACACGTTCGTCCGCAATGAGCGCCAGCTGCATTGCCTTGAATCCCCTGCCCTCAGCCAAATCCTGAATATCTTCGCGCGGCACGCATATGCCTCCAAGGTTCAGACCTCCCGTCGGTTTTAAATCGGCATCAGCTATGGTCAATTCGCTCACATCCAATGTGGCCTCGTACTGAATTTCCGCACTCGCCCCAGGAAAGTTCATAGAGAAAGGTTCTATGCGTCTATTCCAAATGATTTGCGGCGGAGGCTCTTGTTCCTCGTTTCGCAACTTGTCTTCCTTCGACACAGCATCCAACAAGACTCTTGCATAGTTCGATATGCTGTGGATGCGGTCGACTGCCACGGTATCGCCCTGCCTCATTATTCTCTGGACTTGCTCCGGATGTTTCAGCAGTTGCTCCAGCGCGAGCGAAAATTGGAATACCGCGCCTTTGCCACCATTCGCCTCGATCAGTTCGGCCGCATGTTCCGTCTCCACGAAACGCTGCAATATTTTTCCCAACTGGAAGTTGGTACGTGCAGCGGGCGCCAGATTCTGCGCGACGCCAACCGGCCGCGTCTGCGCCCACGTCTTCAATACCGAAACCCAGGACGCCCTGGTGACGGGATGGTGGAGTCGATTTAGACTATCCTTAATCTTCTCGGAAAACTCGCCGTTCATCGAAGTCAGGCACAGTAGCGCCTGATTGGGATCGACCCGGGGATCATTCAACAGAGCCTTTACAAGATCCAGATAATCCTTCTTGGTAGTTGGAGGAAGTTCTCCTGAGGACATTCTTACCACTGCCTGCGCCAACGGTGATTGAAAGTGGGCATCCGGTTCGTTGGGATCGATCGAACCGGCAGTGAGCCGGCCTTGTTCATTCAACGAATAGGGATGATTAAGCATCGCCCGCACGATTTCAAGCTTCCCGCTTTTGAGAGCAAGTCCGAACGCTGTGTCGCCTGAGTTCGTTTTCGCATTGGGATCGATCGTTGGCGTGGTCCCAGATCTGGACTTCAGCAGGATTTCTACCACGAAGCGTTTTCCTTTCATTGCCGCAAAATGCAATGCGTTATTGCCGTCATTGTCCTGCGAGTTGACGTCCAAGCCTGGCAGCTTCAACATTTCATTGACTATCCCCAGGTGTCCGTAAGTGCAGGCAAATATAAAAGGCGTATGACCGCCGTCATTTATTTCATTGGCAGCATCAACGCCAACAAAATTCAGAATTGTTGTGACAACCTCCTGTTTATTATTGCGTGCGGCGATATGAAGCAACGTATTGCCGCCTATCCCCTTCGCCAAGGCGAGCGTTGGGTCGCGCTCCAGCAGCGCCGTGATAGCTTGCGCATAGTCTTTTTCTAACAGCCGCTGCAACAGCGCCAATCCTTTATCTTCCGTATCATAGACATCGCCATGTTTCAGCAGGGCCGTCATGATTTTTTCGTTACCCTGCTCAAAGGCCAAATCGAACGGTGTCTTATTCTCGCGATCTTTCACGTCGATCTTGATATCGGGGGTTTTGAGCAAGGCTTCAACTATTTCAATCTGATGCGCGTCGCATGCTGAGTGAAGCGGCGTCCGTCCGTCGTTAGTGGTTGCCAAATTAACGTCGATGCCGGGGGCTCCCAGCAATGCGGTGACGCTACAGGGAGCTTTCTGCCTGCATGCGGCATGAATCGGGGTAAGACCAATCGGATTCGTCGCATTGACTTGTATGTCCGTTCTCTTCAATAGCTCCTCGACATAAACCAGCATCCTTTCTGGCCCAATGCCAAGATGGAATTTTCCCATGCATGCGGCAAGAAGCGCGCTATGGCCATATTTGTTAGGCTTATTGACATCAACGCTACTATCCTGCAGCAAGCTCTTGAACTTGCCAATATCCCCATCTTCAAACGCCTGAAAAAGCGGTGTGTTGCCGTGTTCGTTCAGCCCATTGACATTGCTGGTTACCGCGCTATTCGACGACTCCGCTTGCGCAGCCTGTGCGGCCAACCATACCGCACTTCCTCGTCGGTGGAGACCCAATATAGGCTGATTGGGATCCGATACCGGCTGGTGAAGTGTGCTCGCACTGCCAGCGACGTTTTGTCCGTCGGGAATGTCGTCCACCACATTCGTCATCGGTATCGGACTTGCGCTTCGTGAAGAATTGATTGAATCCGTCATTGGATTTCCTTTATCCCTGTTATATATGCTCATGCCGAAGACGTTCGGTCCTCACACGCCATTGAGAAATAAACGCTTTGCATGGCCGTGGCGATCGCTTTCAGCCACCCGTGCATCGACCATGTCCTCACATTGCAAAAACGCCAGCACAATCGGTGAAACCCAGAGAAATTTTCGAGGCAACATCGATAGCTAACAATCGCGAGGAATTTCACATCGTTCATGAGTGGGCGTGAGACGCGTAAAGGTTCCATCATCGCTAACACATCCGTAATGGGTGCAGGGCAAAAAGTAGACGTTACTCCGCCAAGGACACGAATTGAGTGTCGGCGCCGCTTCGGCCAGCAAGCCCCGGAGATGATGCGCGGTGCAGCAGGCGCGACCTTGATGCGGGAATCGCAGCACAGGCGGGCATACTTGATGTGCTGATGCAGCATCACCCGTACCTGCTGGGAACGATGTCGACCAGCACGCTGCCGTCATACGGGCAAATGCCTTCAGAATCGAGCAGCTCGTGACCCAAGGCGCCCCGCGGCGGCGCGGGATCGAGTGGCTTGTGGCCACCCCTTTTATCCTGTCTGGGAACAGTCACGCGGCATGGACGAGACTGCACGTGACGCGTTTCTCGCGCGCTTTACACCGGGTGGTTGTGGAATAGGCTTCGCGGTACT
>NZ_LMHZ01000053.1:10487-16806 GCF_001428545.1 Noviherbaspirillum sp. Root189 | reverse complement strand
TGCTCGAACGGCAGGTCCTGGTGCTGCTGCGCTTCCAGCGCCTGTTGCTTCACCCGCTGCAGCAACTCTGCGACCGTCGGCTGTCCGGACAGGTCCACACGCAGCGCCAGGTTATTCAGGAAGAAACCAATCAGCGGTTCAAGCTCGACGCGGCTCCGGTTGGCAACCGGTGTCCCGACCACCAGTTCCTGCTGTCCTGACAAGCGCCCAAGCACAACCGCCCATGCCGCAAGAAGCGTGACAAAAAGTGTCGCTCCGTTGCGCTGGCTAAACGCCTTCAGCTCGCCCACGAGCCCGGCATCCAGATTAAGGTCCGCCATTCCGCCGCGCGGGTCCATCAGCGCAGGGCGCGGGAAATCGCAGGGCAACTCAATCCGCGCTGGCGCGCCTGCAAGAGTGCGCTGCCAGTACTCCGTCTGGATCGCCATCGCATCGCCGGCTAGGCCGCGACGCTGCCAGGCCGCATAGTCGGCGTACTGAACTGCAAGCGGCACAAGCGGATCTTCCCTGTCGCGCGTGAATGCACGGTACAGGATCCCCAACTCACGCACCAGCACTTCCAGCGACCATGCATCAGCGACGATGTGGTGCATCGTAATCAGCAGAACATGCTCTTCCGCACCCATGCGAATCAGCCGACCTCGCGCCAGCGGACCGGCACGCAAGTCGAAGCGCGTACTGGCTTCGTCAACCACCAGGTGCTGCAATTCGGCATGTGCGTCGTTGCGATCCGACAAATCCTGTTCCTGCAACGCGAAGCCCAGGCCCGCATCTCCGATGTGTTGCATCGGCACGCCGTCCGCCAGGTCGAAGGTGGTACGCAGGACTTCATGACGATCGACCAGCCTGTCCAGCGCGCGTTGCAAGGCCCGCATGTCCAGCCGGCCCTTCAGGCGCAGCCCTGCCGGCATGTGCAGCGTCAGATCTGCCTCGCCCATCTGCGCCAGCAGCCAGAGGCGCTGCTGCGAGAACGACAATGCCAGCGGGCCGTTCCGCTCAACCGCGATGACGGGCGGAAGTGTGGTGTGCTTAGCGCGGCCGACCGCTTGCGCAAAGACTTGCAGGACCGGGTAATTGAACAAGTCGGCAATGCCGACATCCACGCCGAGCATCTGTTGCAGGCGGGCGCACATGGTCACCCCCAGCAGCGAGTGTCCGCCCAGCATGAAAAAATCGTCCTGCCGGCCTACCTGCTCTTGCTTGAGCACTTCCGACCAGACTTGCGCGACGGCGGTTTCAACCGTTCCCACCGGCGCTTCGTACACGCGGACTGCATAGGCGGTCTCGCCTGGCACGGGCAAGGCGCGCACATCCAGTTTGCCGCTCGGCGTTAATGGAAGACTATCCAGTGCGACATAGGCGGCGGGCACCATGTATTCCGGTAGTCGGCTTGCCAAAAAGGCGCGCAGTGCATCTGGCCCAGCAACGTCGCTGTTACCCGTAAAGTAGGCAACCAGCCGCTTGCCGGCATTGGCGTCCTCAAACACGCACACGGCAGCGGCCGCAATTCCGGGGTGTTGTGCTAATACCGCCTGGACCTCTTCCGGCTCGACCCGGAAACCACGGATCTTGACCTGGGAATCGCGGCGTCCGAGAAATTCAAGGCTGCCATCGACAGCGAAACGTCCGATGTCACCGGTTCTGTACAAGCGCGCATCAGGATCGTCGCGGCAAGGATCGGGCGCGAAACGCTGGGCGCTGAGTTCCGGTCGGTTCAGGTAGCCGCGTGCAAGCCCTGGTCCGCCGATGTAAATTTCCCCAGGCACGCCGAGCGGGACAGGTTTGCCTTGCTCATCGAGCAGATAGATCCGGGTATTTGCGATCGGACGACCGATCGAGCGATGCGAACCTTTGCCATCGACGATCTCGTCGACGGTGACGACCACTGTGGTNATCGAGCAGATAGATCCGGGTATTTGCGATCGGACGACCGATCGAGCGATGCGAACCTTTGCCATCGACGATCTCGTCGACGGTGACGACCACTGTGGTCTCGGTCGGCCCGTAGGTATTAAACAAGACTGGCCGATGTCCATCGCGCAGGAACCACTGGCGCAGGGCGACCTGCTCTACCGCCTCGCCGCCGATGATCACCGCCCTCACGCATGGCGGAATGTCAGCGGTCGTGTCGGTCGCCAGCTGCTGCCAGAAGCGCGTGGGCAAATCGGCCACGCTGATCCGGTTCGCCTCGCACAGTTGCCAGAATACCTGCGCACTTNCGGTCGTGTCGGTCGCCAGCTGCTGCCAGAAGCGCGTGGGCAAATCGGCCACGCTGATCCGGTTCGCCTCGCACAGTTGCCAGAATACCTGCGCACTTRCCAGCCAGGCATCGCTACGCAGTACCAGTGTCGCGCCCGACAGTAGCGTGCAGAAAATCTCTTCCACCGATGCATCAAAGCTAATCGATGCAAATTGCAACACCCGGTCGCTGGCAGTGATGCGGTAGCGGCTTGCAAGCGCCTTCACCTGGTTGGCGACCGARCRATGCTCGACCATCACCCCTTTCGGTTCGCCGGTCGAACCGGAGGTGTAGATTACATAGGCAAGATGATGCGGCGCGGCCAGCGGCGGAAGATTGTCCGCCTCTTCGTCGGCCCAGCGATGAGCATCGCCGGCAAGATCAATGCACTGCGCACCATCTTTGAGTGCAGCAATCCGCTCGCCAGCCGATCCCGCCGCCAGCAAGGCCAAGGGTTCGCAATCGTCCAGGATGCGTGCGAGACGTGCGGCCGGATAGGCGGCATCGAGCGGCACATAGGCGGCGCCCGCCTTAAGGATGGCAAGCATGCCGACCAGCGTCTCAGGACTCCGGTCCGCATATATCGCAATGCGCGTGTCGGGGGCGACGCCGATCTTTCTCAGGTGCCGTGCCAGCCGGTTCGCCCGTCCGTTGAGCTCGCCGTAAGAGAGGGCGTTGCCGTCCATCACCAGCGCGGTCGATTCCGGTGCGGCAGCCGCCCGTTCCTCGAACACTGCATGCACGCATACGTCCTGCTGCGCGAGCGTCTCGACCGCGTTCCATTGGACAAACAGGTCCGCACGCTCCGCTTCGTCCAGCAAGGGCAGGCGCGAGATGGATGCTGTGCCGTCACTAGCGAAGGCGCGTGCCAGAGTGCGCAGGCAGGTGGCGAAGCGCTCGATGGTGATCCGGTCGAACATTGCCGTTGCGTACTCGATTTCACCTGTTATCTTTTCGTCCTTCAGGCAAAGATGCAGCGACAGGTCGAACTGCGCAACGCCGGACGCCGCCGGCAGCGGTGCCAGTTCCAGTCCGGGCAAAACCAGCGAAGCGTCCTCATCCGCCTGCCAGGCGAACATCGACTGGAATACCGGCGTATGGGCCATGCTGCGCACCGGATTGACCAGTTCGACTAACTGCTCGAATGGCAGGTCCTGATGCGCCTGCGCTTCCAGTACCCGTGTCCTCACCCGTTGCAGCAATTCGCTTGCCATCGGCGTCCCGGACATATCCAGCCGCAGCGCCAGCGTATTGACGAAGAAACCGATCAAGCGCTCGACTTCGGGTGCATTGCGGTTGGCAACCGGGGTGCCGACGACGATATCGTCCTGACCAGAAAGGCGTGCAAGCAGCGTGCTCCAGATTGCGAGCAGCGTCATGTACAGCGTCGTGCCGTAGCGTTCGCCCATGGCCTGCAACGTAATGGTCAGATCCCTATCGAAGACGAGATCGACGCGATCGCCGGCGTAGTCTTGTACCGGCGGACGTGGGCGATCCGCCGGCAGTTCGAGCACGGCCGGCGCTTCCGCCAATGCACGTTTCCAGTACTCGCACTGGGCTTGCAGGCGTTCTGCGTTCAACCATTGCCGCTGCCATACCGCAAAGTCTGCGTACTGGATTGCCAGCGGCGGCAGCGGATCGTCTTCCGTACGGCTGTAGGCGGCATACAGCGCGCTCAGCTCGTGCACCAGAATGCTTTTGGACACGCCATCGGACACGATGTGATGCATCGTGACCAGGAGTGCATGTTCATTGTCGGCAAGCGCGATCAGGCAGGCCCGCACCAGCGGACCGGCCTGAAGATCGAAGGGCGCTTTCGCTTCCTGGCGCGCCACGTCTTCCAGCGCCGCTTCGCGGTCCGGATGCGTACGCAGGTCAAGCTCGCGCAACTCGAAGGCCTTGTCTTCGGGGGAAATCCGTTGCACCGGCTTGCCGTCTTCGAGAACGAAGGTCGAACGCAGGGCTTCATGCCTTGCCTGGATGCGACCAAGGGCGCGGTAGAGCGCATGCCGATCGAGCCAGCCCGATAGCCGCAGGCCAATCGGGATGTGATAAGCCTCGCTGCCACCTTCCATCTGCGACAGGAACCATAGCCGTTGCTGTGCGAACGACAGCGGCAGCGGGCTCTCGCGCGACGCCAGCGTGATGGCTGGCAGTTCGCTTTGCGCGCCGACGGCTGTTGCCAGTGCGGCCAAGTTGGTATGGGTGAACAATTCGGTCACGCCCAGTTCCACACCCAGCACCTGGCGCACGCGTGATGCGACCTTGACTGCCAGCAGCGAGTGGCCGCCGAGAGTGAAGAAGTTGTCGTGACGACCGACCTGCTCAACGCCCAGCACTTCGGCCCAGATTGCAGCCAGTGCGGTTTCGACTTCGCCGATTGGTGCTTCATACGCACGCACTGCATACGCATCGCCATCCGGCGCCGGTAGTGCCTGCCGGTCCAGCTTGCCATTCGGTGTCAGCGGCAGGGTGTCGAGCTGCACGTACGCGGCCGGCACCATGTACTCGGGCAGCGTTGCCGACAGAACTGCRCGCAGCRCTTCGCTGTCAAGCTGCGCATCGGTCGTCAGGTAGGCGACCAGCCGCTTGTCGCCCGCCCGGTCTTCGCGTGCGATCACCACCGCTTCGCGCACGCCATCCTGTTCCAGCAGCTTCGCTTCAATTTCACCGAGCTCAATGCGGAAGCCGCGCAGCTTGACCTGATCGTCATTGCGGCCAAGGAACTGGATGCTGCCATCCATCAGGTAACGTCCCAGGTCGCCAGTCTTGTACATCCGTGCATTCGGTTCGCTGCTGAACGGGTCGGCCACAAAGCGCTCGGCCGTCAATTCATCGCGGTTCAGATAACCGCGTGCCACCTGCACACCGCCGATATGAATCTCGCCGGCCACCCCCTGCGGCACCGGCTGACCATTGGCRTCCAGCAAATAGATGCGGGTGTTGGCAATCGGACGCCCAATCGCCGGCGCCTGCTCGCTTTGCGGGTCGCACACCTGCATCGTCGCGCACACCGTGGTTTCGGTCGGGCCATAGGCATTGAGCAAACGCCGGTTGTGGCCGAAACGCCGCACCAGCGCCGCATTCGATGCCTCGCCCGCCATCACCAGCGTGCGCACCGTNCGGTCGGGCCATAGGCATTGAGCAAACGCCGGTTGTGGCCGAAACGCCGCACCAGCGCCGCATTCGATGCCTCGCCCGCCATCACCAGCGTGCGCACCGTCTCCAGCTGCGCCTCTTCCGGCAAGCCCGCCAGCACCACCGGCGGCAGGGTCACGTGCGTGATGCSYTCCCGTTCCAATACCTCGGCCAGCACTTCCCCGGCCAGTACCGTCTCGCTCGCCGGCAAAACCAGCGTGGCGCCCCGCACCAGCGTAGTCACAATCTCCGACACGCAGGCATCGAAGCTGAACGACGCGAACTGCAACACCCGGCTGTCGGCGTCGATCCCGAAACCCTCGATCTGCGCCTGTGCCAGGTTGCCCACCCCGCGATGCGCAACCATCACCCCCTTGGGCTGACCGGTCGAGCCACACGTGCGTGATGCCCTCCCGTTCCAATACCTCGGCCAGCACTTCCCCGGCCAGTACCGTCTCGCTCGCCGGCAAAACCAGCGTGGCGCCCCGCACCAACGTAGTCACAATCTCCGACACGCAGGCATCGAAGCTGAATGACGCGAACTGCAACACCCGGCTGTCGGCTTCAATCTCAAACCCGGCAATCTGCGCCTGTGCCAGGTTGCCCACCCCGCGATGCGCAACCATCACTCCCTTCGGCTGGCCGGTCGAGCCGGACGTGTAGATCACGTACGCCAGGTGCTCTGGCCCCACCCCGGTTTCGCTGCGAGGCAAGTCGTCGCTGGCGTATCGTGCCCAGCGCCGGCTGTCGGCTTCTACATCGATCAGCGGGATGCCGGAGCCCGACACCGCCAGCCGCAGCGTGGCGTGCAGCGCGGCCGGRATCTCGCCATGGGTCAGCARCGCCACCGGGGCGCTGTCTTCCAGCATGAACTCCAGCCGCCCGGGCGGATAGGCCGGATCCAGCGGCACGTAGGCACCACCGGCCTTCCACACCGCCAGC
>NZ_LMHZ01000053.1:0-10420 GCF_001428545.1 Noviherbaspirillum sp. Root189 | reverse complement strand
CGCCACCCGCGCATCGGGCACCACGCCAAGCTTGCGCAACTGGCGCGCCAGCCGGTTGGCCCGGGCATTGAGTTCGGCATAACTGACTTCGGCACCTTCATGCTTCAGTGCTACTGCTTGCGGCGACGCGACTGCCCTTGCCTCGATCAGTTCGTGGATGCAGGAACCCTCCGGATACGCAGCTTGCGTCGCATTCCACTCGACCAGCAGACGCTGCCGCTCGCTGGCGTCCAGCAGCGGCAGCGTGGCGATGCTTCGGCTGTCGTCTTCCACCATCGCCTGCAACACCTGCCTTAGGTAGCCACAGTACCGTTCTATCGTGCTGCGTTCGAACAGCGACGCCGCATAAACGATTCCACCGCCGATGTGGTCGCCGACCTCGCCCAGATACAGCGACAAATCGTGCTTGGCCGTCACGAACGGCACGCCCACCGGAGACACTTCCAGTCCCGGCAGGTCGAGCTTGCCTTCCTCCGTGCTCTGCCAGGTGAACGACACCTGGTACACCGGGCTGTGCGCGGTGCTGCGCGGCGGGTTGACGATCTCGACCACCTGCTCGAACGGCAGGTCCTGGTGCTGCTGCGCTTCCAGCGCCTGTTGCTTCACCCGCTGCAGCAACTCTGCGACCGTCGGCTGTCCGGACAGGTCCACNCGATCTGTTCACCTGGCCGTCACGAACGGCACGCCCACCGGAGACACTTCCAGTCCCGGCAGGTCGAGCTTGCCTTCCTCCGTGCTCTGCCAGGTGAACGACACCTGGTACACCGGGCTGTGGGCGGTGCTGCGCGGCGGGTTGACGATCTCGACCACCTGCTCGAACGGCAGGTCCTGGTGCTGCTGCGCTTCCAGCGCCTGTTGCTTCACCCGCTGCAGCAACTCTGCGACCGTCGGCTGTCCGGACAGGTCCACGCGCAGCGCCAGGTTGTTCAGGAAGAAACCAATCAGCGGTTCAAGCTCAGGACGCGCGCGGTTGGCGAGCGGCGTGCCCACCACCACTTTATCCTGGCCGGCGAGCCGTGAAAGCACGGTTATCCAGCCGGACAGGAGTGTCATGAACAGCGTCGTGCCGTGACGCCGGCAGAGTGCCTTGAGACCTTGAGAAAGCGATTCATCCAGCATTAGTTCGACCACTGCGCCGCGTCCATCCTGCAGCGGCGGCCGGGCATGGTCCGTGGGCAGTTCTAGCAATACGGGCGCGTCGGCCAGCGTCTTGCGCCAGTACTCGGCCTGTGCCTGCAAAATCTCTCCGGAGACCCAATGCCGCTGCCATACCGCAAAGTCCGCGTACTGGACAGACAGCGTCGGCAGGCTACTTCCATCACCAAGGAAAAAGGCTCTGTACAGCGCGCTGAATTCATTGACCAACACGCCCTGCGACCAGCCGTCCGAGACAATGTGATGCATGGTGACCACCAGAACGTGCTCGTCGTCGCAGATGCGGATCAGTCGTCCACGTATCAACGGTCCCGATATCAGGTCGAACTCGGCAGTGGCCTCCTCCTCGATCAGTCGCTCAAGGCTCGCCGCGACATCCGCGACGGTCTCAAGGTCATATTCCTTCAGGAGGAAGCTGCCGTCTTTGGCAATCTGCTGGACCGGCTCGTCGTCCACCATGGCGAAGCGCGTCCGCAGAATCTCATGACGCGCGACGATGCCATCAAGCGCCAGACGAAGCGCATCGATGTCCAGTTTCCCGCGCAACCGCAAACCCATCGGAATGTGATGTGCGCTGCTGCTGCCCTCCAGCTGGGCGAGGAACCAAAGCCTTTGCTGGGCAAACGAGAGCGGTAAGGGCCGGTTCCGACCCACCGGTTCCACCGCAGGAATGGCACCAACGGCCGCTCCTTGAACCACCTCGGCGAGATCGGCAAGTACCGGATGGTTAAACAGGTCGGTCACCCCGACATCTGTGGAGAACCTACGCACGATACGGGAGACGACCTTGACCGCCAGCAGGGAGTGGCCGCCAAGTTCGAAGAAGTCATCGTAACGGCCGACCTGTCCGATCGCCAGCACCTCGGCCCAGATTTGCGCCAGCTCATTTTCTACACTGCCGACCGGGGCGACGTAGGCATCGCCCGGCCGCCCTGACCGATCCGGCGCTGGCAAAGCTGCCCGGTCCAGTTTCCCGTTCGGCGTCAGGGGCAGGCTGTCGAGCCAGATGCAGGCTGCGGGCACCATAAATTCCGGAAGCCCGGCACGCAAGTGGGCACGCAGGCTCTCGATGTCAGCATCGTTTCCTTCGCGGCAGACACAATAGGCAACGAGTTGCTTGTCGCCGGTCCTGTCCTCGCGCAGAATGACCGCCGCCTCGCGCACCGCCGGGTGCTCCAGCAAGCGCGCCTCGATCTCACCTAGTTCGATCCGGAAACCACGTACCTTGACCTGGAAGTCGTTGCGTCCGAGGTACTCGATGGTACCGTCCGGCCGATAACGCGCCAGGTCACCGGTCCGGTACATCCGAGCCTCAGAATCGTCGGCGAATGGATCGGCAATGAAGCGTTCATTTGTCAACTCCGGTCGGTTCAGGTAACCGCGCGCGACGCCTTCGCCTGCGATGAAAATCTCGCCGATGACGCCAGTCGGGACCAGCTGATGCTGCGCATCGAGCAAATAGATCCGGGTATTGCCGATCGGCCGCCCAATGGGCACCGTCGCGCCTGTTTCGTCGCCGGTAATCTCATGGACAATACAGCCCACCACGGTTTCCGTCGGCCCGTATTCATTGACCATGCGCACGCCAGGCTGGAGCCGCTGCCACATGGCGACTGTGGCCGGTGCCAAGGCTTCGCCGCCAATCACGAACAAGTCGACATAAGTTGTCGCGTTCGCCTCGGCCACGCGCTGGCCGAGTGCATCGAGGTGCGCCGGGGTGATCTTTACCAGCCCGCAGCCGCGCGGGTCGCGCACCCGTTGTTCGAGTTGATCGAGTTCTTTGTTCTCGGCTAGTAGGTGGACGGTGCTTCCGTGAACCAGTGGGGTAAGCAGGCTGGTGATCGTCGCATCGAACGAGAGAGACGATGATACGATCGCCCCGTGGTCGGGGCAATAAGCCAGCCGCGCCCAGCACAGGTAGTTGGTGAGGCCCGAATGTTTGATCATCACGCCCTTGGGCAAACCGGTCGAACCCGAGGTGTAGATCACGTAGGCTAGGTTCTCTGCGTTCAGTCCGTGTTCGCGCGCTCCCGGATTGCTGTCTGGCTGCCTGGACCAGCGCCGGCGATCGGCTTCGAGGTCGATAATGGCCGCGTCGGATTCTCCCAGTGCCGCCCTGATCGACGCAAATGCCTGTGCGGAGACGCGATCGTGCGTCAGCACCGCGATCGGCGCACTGTCTCTCACCATGAAACCCAGACGTTCGGCCGGATAGGCAGGATCTAACGGCACGTAGGCACCGCCAGCCTTGAGCACGGCGAGCAAGCCGACCACCATGTCGATGCCGCGTTCCATACATATCGCGACGCGCGCCTCGGGGCCGACGCCAAGCTTCATCAAGTGGCGCGCGAGACGATTGGCCTCTCCATTGAGCGTGGCGTAGCCGACTTCCCGGCCTTCGCTGGCAAGCGCCACGGCCCCCGGTGTTTCCACGGCCTGTTCCTCGAACAGTTCATGCACGCACTTTTCCAACGGATAGGCTTCATACGTGGCGTTCCACTCGACCAGCATACGCCGTTGTTCCATTTCGTCCAGCAGCGAAATGCGGTCGACCTGCTGGTGTTCGTCCCGCACCATCTCGAGCAGGATGTTGTGCAGATAGCGTACGTAGCGTTCAACCGTGACTTGATCGAACAGCGCGCTTGCGAACTCAATCCCACCTACGATGCGGCCGTTGTTTTCACCGAGATTGAGCATCAGGTCGAACTGCGCTACGTCGTGCACCGAGCCGACCTGGGAAAGCGTCAAGCCGGGAATATCGAGCTCGTCTTCATCGTTATTGCGCCAGGTGAAGAGCGACTGGAACAATGGATTATGCGCCATGCTGCGCGGCGGATTGGCGATCTCCACCACCTGTTCGAACGGCAGGTCCTGGTTCTGCTGAGCCTCCAGCGCCCGGGCCTTGACGCGCGCGAGCATCTCTTTCACCGACGGCGAGCCGGACAGGTCCATGCGCAGCGCTAGTGTGTTGACGAAGAAGCCGATCAGCGGCTCGACCTCGGTACGAGTACGGTTGGCGATCGGTGTTCCGATCATCAGGTCCTGCTGACCAGACATGCGGGATAAAAGGATCGCCCATGCGCCGAGCAACGTCATGAACAGCGTCGCGCCATGTCGCTTGCTCAAGCGGTCCAGACCTTGAGACAGTTCGGGGTCGAGTTCCAGCGTGACAAAGGAACCGGCGTAGTCCTGCTGTGCGGGGCGTGGGCGATCAGAGGGAATGTCCAGCAGCGTGGGAGCGCCGGCAAGCGTACGCCGCCAGTAATCGCTTTGCGCCTGAAGCACGTCGCCGCTAAGCCAGCGCCGCTGCCACGCCGCATAGTCGGCGTACTGTACGGTCAGCGGCGGCAATCCGTCGTCCGCTCCTTCGACAAATGCACGGTACAGGCTGCTCATCTCTCTGGTCAGCACGCCCATCGACCAGCCGTCCGAAACAATGTGATGCATGGTGATCAACAGCACATGCTCATCGGCCGCGAGACAAATCAGACGGCCGCGCACCAACGGGCCAGATGCAAGATCGAAGGGTGCGCTCGCCTCCGTTTCGATCAACGCCAGCAAGGTGCTGTCTGTTGCAGACTGTCCGCGCAAGTCTTCTTCGACTATCCGGAAGCTGGCGTCCGGCGAAGCGATATGCTGCACTGGCGCGCCGTCAACCAGCCCGAAGGTCGTGCGTAAAGTTTCGTGGCGCGCCACCACCCGATCCAGCGCCTTGCGCAGGGCTGCCACGTCGAGCGTTCCTTGCAAGCGCAGGCCGATCGGAATGTGATAGGCCTGGCTTGCCCTTTCCATCTGTGCCAGAAACCAAAGGCGTTGCTGAGCGAACGAAAGCACCAGCGCTTGCGACCGGTCCACCGGCTCGATGGCCGGTAGCACGCTGCGCCGCGCTCCCTCCAGGGTGCGCGCGAGGTCGGACAAAACCGGATATTCAAACAACTGGGTCACGCTGAGCTCGATGCCCAGGGTTTCGCGTAACTGGGATACCACGCGCATGACCAGCAATGAATCTCCGCCCATGGCAAAGAAATGGTCGTGCCGTCCCACGCTCTCCAGTTTCAGCACATCGGCCCAGATCGCGGCCAGGGTCTCTTCGACCAAACCTTCGGGCGCGGCATAGCCGGCGGACGCGAACGCGTCCGCACCGGGCGCAGGTAAGGCCTTGCGATCGAGCTTGCCGTTTGCATTCACCGGCAGCGCGTCCACAATGACGTAGGCCGCCGGCACCATGTAGTCCGGAAGCGACCGCTTTAAGTGCTCGCTGAGTTCTTCGCTAGTGAGGAGCACTTCCTCCTGCCGTCCGCCTCTTTGCGGATCGCGACCAAACAGAAAATCGTAGAACGGAGTATGTCGGTACTCCTCGCGGTAGTGATGCGAACTGTAAACGAAAGGAAACACTTCGCCGTTCTGACGGATCAGTTCGCCCGACAAGTGGTAGTCCGGGTTGATGCCGTTGTCGCACAGCTTGCTGACGATGTCCACCCGGATCGTATCGCCACTGGTGACATCGATTCCCGGATAGAAAACGGGAAAGTACACCGGCAACCAGCAGTAACGATGATCGATGATATCGATCACTTCGTCGTGCGCGGTGTACAGGTTGAGCCAGACGAGAAAGCCGTCGATCCGGGCGTCGCGCGTGATCGTGAAACGTTCCTCGCGCCTGAACGCCGGATCGGTTTGAACCGTGTGATCGAGGTCTTCCAGCGTGCCGACGTTGGAAATTAGGTTTTGCCGGGTTACGCCGCTCAGGCACAGGCGGAAATCGAACTTGTAGCCTCGGTGCTCAAAGATCTTCTCGATGTACTGGGCACCTGTATCAGAAAAGTGGGGATCGGCAAGAAATTCGTCAGGCAAGGTGACGGCTGCAATCCGCGTCATCGTTCGCTCGGGGATCATCACGCCGTCTTCTTTCATGAAGCGCCAGGCGTTGTTGATCAGCACGCCCGCACCTTCGCAGCCGCCGATGGATCCGACGATCTCGGAGACGCAGACATCGGCCAGTTCGGGCAGTTCGACCTTGGTCGCGTCGCCATGGATCAGGATGATCCGTTCGCTCAGCCCCAGTTGTTCGATGCAGGCCTTCGCCTTCCGGTAGCTTTCCTCGAGCAACTCTATCGCGTACACCTTGCGCGCTCCCGCCTCCGCACAGAAGCGTGCGAGGATGGCGTCCTTGCCGGTACCGATTTCCACCACCACCTTGTCTCTGACCGCCCGGCCGATCGCCAGCTTGTAGCTTCGGTTGCGGCGCTCGTCGTTGGTCATCGCGAAATAAAGCAGGTCGTCGTAGACGAAGTACTCGGCGATTGACGGCCACAGTTCGATGCGTTGCAATGGCTGCGGAACGACGTAGGCAACCAGGCGCCGGTCGCCGGGCTCGTCTTCGCGACAAAGCACTACCGCCTGCTGTACGTCCGGATGCTGTGCAAGCCGTGCCTCGATCTCGCCCGGCTCGATGCGGAATCCACGCAGCTTGACCTGGAAGTCGCTACGACCGAGAAACTCGATGCAGCCATCCGCCCGATAGCGCCCAAGGTCGCCGGTCCGGTACATCCTTGCCTCCGGATCGCCGGCAAAGGGATCGGGCAGGAAACGTTCAGCACTCAGTTGTGGGCGGTTCAGGTAGCCGCGCGCGACCTGGACACCACCGACATGGATTTCACCAGCAACACCAACCGGAACCGGCTGGCCCTTAGCGTCCAGCAGGTAGATACGGGTATTGCGGATTGGGCGGCCAATCGGCGGCGCGGCGTCCTCCGCAGCATCGCAAAGATGCATTGCCGCGCAGACCGTAGTTTCGGTCGGGCCATAGGCATTTACCATGCGACGCCCAGATGCCCAGCGCTTGACCAACGCCGCGCTTGCCGCATCGCCGGCGACGACCAGCGTGCTCACCGTGCTCAGTGTCGCATCGTCCGGCATGGCCGCCAGCACCGCCGGCGGCAGGGTGACATGGGTAATCCCATGAAAATCGATCAGTTCGCTCAAGGTTTGTCCGGCCAGGACCACACCAGGATCGGCGATATGGAGGGTGGCTCCGGTGCAAAGCGTCACCGCAATCTCGGAGACGCAGGCATCGAAACTCGGCGATGCGAACTGCAATACGCGGCTTTCGCTATCGACAGCAAAGCCTTCCGCCTGTGCCACCACCAGGTTGCAGATACCACGGTGTTCGACCATCACTCCCTTCGGCTGCCCGGTCGAACCAGAGGTATAGATCACATAAGCAGTACTTCCGGCCGTCACTGCGACGGACGACTGGTCGGGATCGGTGGCCGTTTCATTCGCCCATTCGGGAGAGTCCAGTTCCAGGTCGAGCGAGGGAACGGCGCTTGCAGCCAGGCTCCAGAGCGCCTCTTCCGGCAGCGCGCCGCAGGTGAGGACCAGGACGGGGGCACTGTCCTGCAGCATGTAAGACAGGCGTTCCGGCGGATAAGCGGGGTCCATTGGAACATAGGCGCCGCCTGCTTTCAGAATCGCCAGAATGGCGACCACCATGTCGGTGCTGCGTTCCATGCACAACGCCACGCGCGCTTCGGCCCTTACGCCGCGCTTGCTCAGACGGTGCGCCAGACGGTTTGCAGCGGCATTGAGCTCGCTGTAGCTTAGGGTGATGCCGCCTTGCACCAGCGCAATCGCGTCAGGCGTAGCTGCTGCCTGACGCGAGAAGAGAGTGTGCATGCATTGATCGGCCTCGTACATGCATGCGGTGCTGTTCCAGTCATTCAGCAAGGCCCGGCGTTCCTGCTCCGGCAACACGTCGATGTCGAGCCAGGATGCGCCCGATGCGCTTTGCAATGCCTGCACCAGGCCCGCAAGAGCGGTCTTCATGTATGCGCACACCCGGTTCGGATCGACGGACTGCGGCACTTGCGCCTTCAAGCCAAACCCCTTGCCAGTATCGTCCACGTGGAATGTCAGCGGATAATTGGTCCTGTCCTGTCCGCCAAGAAATTCTATGCCCTCCCAGGCCTGCCGATCTTGGCTCGCCGATCGTTCCAGGGTATGACGGTAATTCAGCAAGGCGCTGAACAAGGGGGTCGGTGCCTCCACACCGCTGCAACGTTGGGCAAGCGTCAAAGGAGCATGCTCGTAGCGCAGTAGTTCGGCAAGCAAGGCGTGGGTACGGTGTACGGCTGTCTGTACGTTTTCTTCGTCGAGCTTGATCCGGACCGGGAGCGTGTTCATGAACAAGCCCAGCACGCGGTCGGCACCCTCGCCGCCCTGCATGCGTCCGAACAGCACGGTGCCAAACACTACATCGTCGCTGCCGCTGAGCCTGGCGAGTACTGCCGCCCAGGCCTGATGAAACAGGCTTGCGACGCTCACGCCGAGGCTGCGCGCGCAGTCATGCAATGCGTTTGACAGTTCGGATTCGAGCTCGTACTCGGCCTCGTCGATACCGGACCCATCTCCCTGGACATCCACCAGGCCGTAGGGTGTCGTCGGCTCGACGACATCGCTCAGCATGCGGCTGAAAAACGCCTTATGTTCTTCGCGATCCACACCGAGACGCGCCTGCGCAACGAAGTTGCGGAACGGAAGCGGTGCCGGCAGGCTGTCCTCCTCGCCCAGCAGGTAGGCCTGGATCTCGCGCTGGATTGCTTCCAGCGTCGTATGGTCAATCACGAGATGGTGAAAATAGTGCAGCATCAGCCAACCGCCACTGTCCATGTCGGGCGCGATGAAGGAACGCATCAGAGGCGCCCGGCGCACGTCCAGCCGGTAATGATCCTGCGACGAGACTGCATTCAGGTATTCGGCGGCATCGTCTGCCGTCGGGTCGATGACAATCTCTTCAATCACCAGTGGCGCCTTGCGCCAGACGACCTGTACTGGTTCCGGCAATCCCTCCCAGACAACTGCAGTGCGCAGGATGTCGTGCCGGGCGACCACCGCTTGCAGCGCATCCATGAACTGGTCGAGTCGTTGCCGCGTGGCGAAGCGATACAGGGTAGGTGCCACATAGACGTCACGGCGGCCCGCCATCAGGTGGTGGAACAGGATGCCTTCCTGCAGCGGCGCCAGCGGATAAATGTCCTGCACGTTGGAAGCACCGCCGGGTACGCTATCGGTCACGCGTCGGAGCTCCGCCTCTGTCAGGCTCACCAGGGGTAGCATGTCGGGATGGATTTCCTCACAGGCGGCAGGTATGCCATTCGGGGCGATCGATACCAGATCGCTGTTCGGGCTGACGGCCTGCGCCAGAGCGGCGACGGTCGGGGTGGCGAACAGCGTGCGCACGTCGACGTGCATGCTCTGCTGGCGCATGCGCTCGATCAGCGTCACCGCCAGCAGCGAATGCCCGCCCAGCTCGAAGAAGTGGTCATGCCTTCCAACCTGTTGAACGCCCAGCACCTCGGCCCAGATCGCCGCCAGCGTGGTTTCGACTTCGCCGACNGCGGCGACGGTCGGGGTGGCGAACAGCGTGCGCACGTCGACGTGCATGCTCTGCTGGCGCATGCGCTCGATCAGCGTCACCGCCAGCAGCGAATGCCCGCCCAGCTCGAAGAAGTGGTCATGCCTTCCAACCTGTTGGACGCCCAGCACCTCGGCCCAGATCGCCGCCAGCGTGGTTTCGACTTCGCCGACCGGTGCCTCGTACGCACGGACCGCATAGGCATCGCCGTCCGGCGCCGGCAGCGCCTGGCGGTCGAGCTTGCCATTCGGTGTCAGCGGCAACGCCTCCAGCTGCACATACGCCGCCGGCACCATGTAACCGGGCAGCGCCGCTTGCAAACTGACACGTAGCGCTTCAGTATCGAGCGGCGCATCCGCCGTCAGGTTAGGCGACCAGCCGCTTGTCACCCGCCCGGTCCTCGCGTGCGATCACCACCGCTTCACGCACGCCATCCTGCTCCAGCAGCTTCGCTTCAATTTCACCGAGCTCGATACGGAAACCACGCAGCTTGACCTGTTGATCGTTGCGACCAAGAAATGCGATGCTGCCGTCCGCCAGATAACGTCCCAGGTCGCCGGTCCGGTACATCCGCGCGCCCGGCTCGTCACTGAACGGATCGACCAGGAAACGTTCGGCCGTCAGGCCATCCCGGTTCAGGTAACCACGCGCCACYCCGGCACCGCCCACATACAGCTCGCCGGCCGCACCCTGCGGCACCGGCTGCCCGTACCCATCCAGCAGGTAGATGCGCAGGTCCGGTATCCGCTGCCCGATCGGACTCGGCCCGGCCTTTTCCGCATCCGCCGCCGTAAGCGGCCGGTAGGTCACATGCACCGTGGTTTCGGTGATGCCGTACATGTTGACCAG
>NZ_LMHZ01000052.1 GCF_001428545.1 Noviherbaspirillum sp. Root189 | reverse complement strand
GCCGGCATGGTTACAACAACCACCTATCACCGGTAGACTACGAGAAGCAATACTTCGAACGGCTCGCTAGTGTCTAGGATACTGGGGGCGATTCAGTCCTTAGGGCAATAATGGCCAACAAGGACCAGCAATCCGATGTTGCCCCCCTAACAAAGCCAGACTTTCCTTGGTTGGCTGGAGCCATTGCGGCAGGCGGCATTGCAGGACCATTGTTACTCATGCTAGGACTTACCCTCACGCCTGCGTCATCAGCCTCTCTTTTGCTGAATATGGAAGGTGTCCTTACAGCGCTGCTCGCGTGGTTTGTGTTCAAGGAGAACTTCGATAAGCGCATATTTGCCGGCATGGTGCTTATCGTGATAGCCGGCATCCTGCTGTCGTGGAATGAACGTCCTGCATTTGGTGGTCCTTGGGGCGCCATCGCGATTGTAGGAGCCTGTTTATGCTGGGCTATCGACAACAATCTGACCAGAAAGGTCTCCGCCAGTGACGCAGTGCAGACAGCAGGCATCAAGGGGCTGGTCGCCGGTTCGGTGAACTTAGGACTGGCACTGGCCCTTGGCTATAAGCTGCCAGAAATGACTACCGCTCTGACGGCCGGCATCGTCGGTCTCTCTGGATATGGTTTGAGTCTCGTGATGTTCGTGCTTGCCCTTCGACATTTGGGGACCGCAAGGACAGGGGCATACTTTTCTGCCGCACCGTTCGTTGGCGCTGTGATTTCCCTGATTATGCTTGGCGAACAGCCAGGATTGGTATTCTGGGTCGCGGCGGCGTTGATGGGGGCAGGTATCTGGCTGCATCTGACGGAATCGCATGAACACGAGCATGCGCATGAGCCAATGGACCATACTCATGCACATCGACATGACGAGCATCATCAGCATGAGCACAATTTTGCATGGGATGGTACCGAACCACACGTGCATCCACATTTGCATCGTGTCCTTCGTCATTCTCACAAGCACTATCCGGACATCCACCACCGCCACGACCACTAGGGTGGAATGTATTGCCTTTTTAATACTGTGACCGTTCGCTCGTAACACTAACCAAAACAAAGTGTCATGTTGGTATAATCAGCCCACATTTTTTCGAACCAGATTGCCGTGCATCGCATCGTCTGCATTTTCCTGCTGCTCCTGCTGCCTCTGCATAGTCTTGCTATGCAGAGTGGCTGGCTGTCGGCTGAAAATCTCTTCGACGTTGCTCACGAAGTTGAGCATCTGGAAAGAACAAGCCACCACCATGGCGATGATGGCTCGGTTCATTACGATGACTCTGGCGAATCAACCAAGCATTTTTCGGAACATTCCGCATCCCAGCCAGCAATGGGCTTGCCCGAGATTTCGTTATCACCGGTCACGTTTGAGCCATTGAGTGCCGCGCCCCTGTGGGCAGCTCGGTACATCCCGGACCCCATACCTGAACGGCCGCAAAGACCGCCTTCCTCCCTCGGCTAACATGCCGAGGGTATTCCTGCACTTTTCTTGACCATTCCTGCGTCTTATTGCACGGCATAACGCCGTCTGAGTGCGATTGCCTTCGGCCAATTTTTCCTGGACACCGAATGGAGATGGCATGCGTGCTCGTTTTTCGATTTACCGTAGTTGTATCTTGTCGGCCATGGTGCTTGCTGCGCCCATGGCATTTTCACAGGCCGGCTCTCCCGGCCTGAAAGCAGCATTGGATGCTGCGTGGCAGCGTTCACCGCAGGCGCGTACTTTGGAAGCCAAGCGCGATGAAGCGCTGGCAGGCCAGGAGGCGGCGCAATCGTGGATTGCCGGCTCACCAACCGTTGGCTTAGCTCAGCGAAGCGACCGCTGGACTGACCAGAATGGCGTTCGCGAAACCGAAGTTTCCATTGCTGCCCCTATTTGGCTTCCGGGTCAAAAGGCAGCGCGTGCATCCCTTGCACAAAGTAGCTCGGACGATTTGGAAGCTCAGATTGCCAACGCACGCTTGGCACTTGCTGGAGAGGTGCGCGAACGCCTCTGGGCCGTGGCTGCTGCACACGAAGTGTTGTCTGAAGCCGAGGACCACCAACACCACCTGGAAGCCATCGCCGAAGAAGTCTTGCGCCGAGTGAAGGCGGGGGACCTGGCGCGTACCGATGGAATGCTCGCTCAGCAAGAAGTCCTGGCTGCACATGGAGCGGTCGCCGCTGCCCAGGCAAAGCTGCAGGAAGCATTGGGACGCTACCGCGTTTTGACCGGTCAGCCGTCTGTTCCAGCGCTGGAGGTTGAACCGATAGCCGCGACGATGCCCGAGCATCATCCGCGTCTTGCGGCTGCACGCACAGCCCTGCAGCGTTCCCAAGCGTCATTCCAAGTCGTCAATCGTACTCGGAGCGACCCGCCTACTGTAGGTTTGTTGATGCGGCGCGAGCAGGATAACTTTGCCAGTGGTGCAAGCCGTAGCGTCGGTGTTGCAGTCCAGATTCCGATTGGCACTGCCTCCCGTAACCGGCCACTCGAGACAGCGGCACGGACTCAAATTGAGACAGCAACTGCCGAAGCGGCTCAAGCCGAGGCCATGCTGAAGGCAGATATTGACCTCGCCCGTGAGCAGCTAGATGCGGCCAGGAAGTCTCTGGAAACGGCATCATCGCGTGCTTCGCTCACTCGGCAACATACTGAACTCATCGAAAAGGCATTCAAGGCAGGAGAACGTGGCTTGGCTGATTTGCTGCGTTCGCAAACGTTGTCACATGAAGCCGATGTCGCGGAACGCCAGCAGAAGGTCGCGCTGGGTCTTGCACACGCCCGCCTGAATCAAGCACTAGGAATCCTCCCATGAAACTTATCCATACTCTTTTCTTGTACTTCGCCCTCAGTTCTGTGGCACTAGCAGCTCCTGGTGCCCATGGGCCCAATGGCGAACACCTTGATGCACTAGGTGGCCACGTTCACAGTGATGCCGGCCCGCGGATTGAGACTTTTACTGAGTCGTTCGAATTGGTTGGTCATCTTCAGGGCGAAGAGCTGTCCATTCTGATTGACCGCTACGCGACCAATGAACCCGTCCTGAACGGCACATTGGAAGTCGAGCTCAACGGCCTGAAAGCGCCGGCCAAGTTCCATGCCGACCATGGCGACTACGCGGTAGATGACGCCAAGTTTCTTGAGGCGCTTGCCAAGCCGGGAAAGCATTCACTTATTTTCACGCTTGCAGTAGACAAAGAGAGTGACCTCCTTGAAGGAACAATGGAGGTCAAGAGTGGTGATGCTGAAAAAGGACATGCGCACGATGACGACCATGACCATGCCTTCGCCTTGAATCCGTGGGTTATAGGTGCAGTAATTCCGTCTGTCCTGTTGCTGGCACTGGCAATTGTGATGATGCGTCGCAAACCGAAAGCAGGTAAATGAACATGAATACCAAAATTGCCAGTTTCATTATTTTTCTTTCCACTACGGGCCTGATGGCTCCAACAGCCATTGCTGCTCCCGGTGCCCATGGTCCAAATGGCGAACATTTGGATGCTCCTGCTGGCAACTCTGCTTCCGGCTTGGCACGTCTGCCAGATGGCAGTGTCAATGTGCCGAAACAAGCTCAGCGTCGAATGGCTATCCGAACACTAATGGTTCAGGAAGAAGAACATCCACTTACTGTCGAGTTGAATGGTCGGGTCGGCATTGACCCGAACGCCGGCGGACGTGTACAGGCTCCTTTCGCCGGACGTATCGAACCAGGTGCCAAAGGACTTCCAGTTGCCGGACAGCGTGTAGAAAAAGGCCAAATTTTGGTCCATGTCCGGCCGGTGGCCGGCGCCATCGAACGAGGAAACCAGCAGGCTCAACTCGTCGAAATTCAGTCAAACCGCAAGCTGGCTGAGCAACGGGTCAAACGACTTGAATCGCTGGAAGGTACCGTACCGCAGAAGGAAATTGAAGCAGCACGCGCTGAACTGGCAAGCCTTACGGGTCGCGAAAAAGCAGTTTCCCGGAGCGTTGGCGGAAATGAAGGCATCACGGCTCCGGCATCTGGTGTGATTGCCACTGCCAATGTCCTGAATGGTCAGATTGTTGAGGCTCGGGATGTTTTGTTCGAAATTGTCGACCCTAACCGCATGGTCGTTGAAGCTGTTACGACCGATGTAGCTCTTGCTAGCCGTATCGGCAATGCAACACTTGTTGGATTTGAAGGAGTCGAACTGGCTTACCTCAGCGGAGCCCGTAGCCTGCGTGACGGTGCACTTCCCATCACATTCCGGGCAAATGCCAAGAACGTTCCCCTTGCTGTCGGACAGCCAGTCACGGTCGTCGCCAAGCTGACCGACAAGGTCAAGGGCATCGCCTTGCCGGCGGAAGCTGTGGTGCGCAACCAGAACAACGAATCCATCGTGTGGATTAAGTCGGGTGGCGAGCGTTTCATTGCCCAGTCGGTCGAGTTCAAGCCGCTCGATGCGAAAACCGTCGTGGTGGTTAAGGGCCTTGCACCGGAGAACCGGGTAGTGGTCTCCGGTACGTCCCTGATTAACCAGATTAGGTAGGGACGAACGCATGTTTAACTGGATAGTTCGTTTCAGCCTGAATAACAGGCTATTTATTCTGGCGGCTGCAGCATTGCTAGTGGTGTATGGAACGCTGATGGCTACCCGTACACCGGTCGACGTCTTCCCAGACTTGAACAAGCCCCTAGTGACCGTTCTGACGGAAGCTGGCGGCATGGCCCCTGAAGAAGTCGAGCAGCTGGTCTCGTTTCCTATTGAAACGTCACTCAATGGCATGCCCGGGGTAACACGGGTGCGCTCCGTCTCCGGTGTAGGTCTGTCCATTGTCTACGCGGAGTTCGACTGGGGCACCGATATCTACCGTAATCGCCAGCTGGTGTCCGAGCGACTGACACTGGTCAAGGAGCAGCTTCCGGGCAATATCACGCCCATCATGGGACCGGTGTCATCCATCATGGGCGAAATTATGCTGATTGCGTTGCCCATTGATGTTTCGAAGGCCAACCCGATGCAGGCCCGCGAGTATGCCGATTTCGTGCTCCGGCCGAGGTTGCTTTCCATTCCAGGTGTGTCACAGGTCATCCCAATTGGGGGAGAGGTCCGTCAGCTGAGAGTGGAGCCTGATACAGCACGCATGGCTCAGTTCAATGTGACTCTTGACCAGGTTGAAGCTTCAGTCAAAGGATTCGCCGCCAACACCAGCGGTGGCTTCATTGACTTGAACAGTCGTGAGTACCTGATTCGAAATCTCGGCCGTACCAATCGATTAGATGACGTGAAGGGATTGGCAGTAGCCTACCGTGGCGGTGCTCCAGTCCTGCTTGAGCAGGTGGCGTCGGTTCGTTACGCACCGGCTTTCAAACGCGGCGACGCCGGCATGAATGGTAAGCCGGCAGTGATTGTCAGCGTACAAAAGCAGCCGGCGGCTGACACCGTCAAGCTCACGAAGGACATTGAAAACGCTCTAGGTGAGCTAAAACAGGGTCTCCCAGCCGGCTTGTCGGCCCCTGAAGTTTTGTTCCGACAGGCTGACTTCATCGAAGCGTCCATCAATAACGTCGTCGAGGCCCTTCGGGACGGCGCGATTCTCGTTGCCATCATCCTGTTTGCCTTCTTGCTCAACTTCCGTACCACGGCGATTTCGCTAATTGCCATCCCGTTGTCGTTGGCGGTGACTGCTGTGGCGTTCCACTTGCTGGGGCAGTCCATCAACGTGATGACACTCGGCGGCTTGGCTATTGCCATTGGCGAACTGGTAGACGATGCCGTCGTGGATGTGGAAAACATCCTGCGGCGGCTGAAGCAGCGCCGAAGCAATGGCAACGGACCGTCGGTGCTGGAAATCATCTGGCAAGCGTCGGTAGAGGTGCGTTCGGGCATCGTCTATGCCACCGTCATCGTCGTTCTGGTGTTTGTACCGCTATTTGCACTTCCCGGTATTGAGGGACGACTTTTCGCACCGCTTGGCATTGCATACATCGTCTCCATCCTGGCATCAATGCTCGTTTCTATGACAGTGACGCCGGTGCTCTCGTACTTCCTTTTGCCGCATATGAAGCAGCTCGGGCATGGTGATAGCCCGCTCGTTCGCCGACTCAAAGCTTGGGATACTAAGGCGCTCGAATGGTCTTTCCCAAAAGCGAAGATCATCTTGGCTATTGCCGGCGTAGCAGTCATTGCCGCAGCTGCCTCGGTGCCGTTCTTCCCGCGTGCGTTCCTGCCGCCGTTCAACGAGGGTTCGCTGGTGATGGGTATGACTTTCACGCCTGGCACTTCGCTTGCGGAAGCCAATCGGATGGGTTCATTGGCAGAAACACTCGTTCAGGAAGTGCCGGAGGTAAAAAAAGTTGGACGGCGTACGGGTCGCGCGGAACTGGACGAGCATGCAGAAGGCGTCCATTCAGCAGAAATTGACGTGGACCTGAAACGCTCCGACCGTGACCGAGAGGAAGTCATGGCGGACATCCGTGCACGCCTTGCCGTCATTCCGGCTTCGGTCGCGATTGGTCAGCCTATCTCCCATCGCCTGGACCACTTGCTGTCCGGTGTCCGCGCCCAGATTGCCTTGAAAATCTATGGTGACGACATTGATACATTGCGTGGCTTGGCTGAGAACCTCCGCGGTCGCTTGTCCAATGTTCAAGGACTCGTTGACTTGTCTGTCGAGCGGCAGGTGCTTATCCCGCAAATCAAGGTACGGGTCGACTACAGGAAGGCTGCTCAGTATGGATTGACGCCGGGTCAGGTATTGTCTGCACTGCAGACTCTGTCTGAAGGTGAGCGAGTCACCCAGGTGGTGGATGGCCCACGCCGTTTCGACTTGATGGTTCGCCTCCCGGACCAAAGTCGCTCGCCGCAGGACCTGTCACGCACCATGCTCGACAGCCCAGCCGGCAGGATTCCGTTGTCAGCGGTAGCGTCTGTGGAAGAAGGCGATGGTCCGAACCAGATTGGTCGCGAGAATGGCCGTCGCCGCATTGTGGTGTATGCCAATACTGACGGTTCGGACATGTCTCGGGTGATTGCAGACGTCCGTAAGGCAATTGCAGCGACGTCGCTGCCAGGAAGCTACTTTGTCAGCATCGAAGGTCAGTTCCAGGCTCAGGAACAGGCAACACGGCTCATTGTTGGCCTGTCTCTGATTTCTCTGGCGATGATTTTCCTTGTGCTGTACTCGAGATACCGTTCAGGCATCTTGGCACTGGTCATCATGGGGAATATCCCGTTCGCATTGATTGGCAGCGTCATCGCCATGTGGGTTGCCGGCGTCTCGCTATCGGTTGCCTCCATGGTTGGATTCATCACTTTAGCTGGTATCGCAACACGCAATGGCATTCTGAAGGTCAGCCACTACATCAACCTTTGTAAGTTCGAAGGTGAGACATTCGGCATGCCGATGATTATCCGAGGCTCACTTGAACGGCTGACTCCAGTGCTGATGACTGCGTTGGTCGCAGCCTTCGCACTGGTTCCGCTGTTGCTTGCAGCGGATGCGCCTGGTAAGGAAATCCTGCATCCCGTCGCGGTGGTGATTTTTGGCGGTCTGGTGAGCTCGACACTGCTCGACTCGTTGCTCACACCGTTGATTTTCTGGCTGGTCGGACGCAAGCCGCTTGAAACCATCGTTGCAGGTGAAACGAAGGAATCGTATTGAAAATGGGCTGTTGCAGCGGCGCCCATACAGAGCCGCTGCCCATATGGAGAAAGCAATGAAGGAATTGATGGCCCTCGCGGCAATGACAATGGCACTTTCTGGAAATGTCTTGGCGCATGGCGACAAGCCACAGCATGGCGGCGTTGTTAGCACTGCAAATGACATGAGCTTTGAGCTGGTCAACAAGGATGGCAAGGCGACCGTCTATGTCAAGGACCACGGCAAACCAGTTGACACAACTGGTGCAACTGGAAAGCTGACTGTGCTGAACGGCACTGAAAAGATAGAAGTCCCGCTGGAATCCGCCGGCAACAATACTCTGGCAACCAAGGAAGATGCAAAGCTCGCAAAGGGAAGCAAGGCGATTGCTGCTGTGACGTTTGCTGACAAAAAGACAGTAAACGTACGGTTCTCGGTCAAGTAATTGGAGGTCGGATTCTCGGCGTGAGCACTCTCATGCCGAGAATCGATACGACGCTTTTATCTACGAGCCACAAGAGGGGTAATA
Organism: Noviherbaspirillum sp. Root189; assembly: GCF_001428545.1. GTDB lineage: Bacteria > Pseudomonadota > Gammaproteobacteria > Burkholderiales > Burkholderiaceae_D > Noviherbaspirillum. Next base: position 1,424 of record NZ_LMHZ01000052.1, on the reverse strand, counting down.
ACATGAACAAACGGAAAGCTCTGATAGGGGAATTTAGCGGTCTTTTATCCGTGTTGTTTCCAGCTATGGTCAAGCTGAAGACACGCATTTAGGTGTAAGCGAATAAGCCATAGGAACTGCATCGCAGTTCCTATGGCCACCCCCAGAAGAAGACAAAGCCGCAAAGTTATTCGAGCATCCTAACAGCGACTTCGCACGATTGTATATCGCTCGACCCTATACACTGGAACAGAAGAAAAAATCCAAGGTTTTTGTTGATGGAAAACCCGTTGGACTTCTCGAGCCCTTAACCTATCTTGTTCTTGATGTACCTGTTGGAAGACATGAGGTAAGAATTCGGACTGGAGATGAAGCAGTTATTCATCTTGATGTGGAACTCCAACAGATTCTTTATGTGCAGTACTCGTTGAGCCTCTGGTTGGGAACGATAACCGGCAAAACTACCGTATTAGAGAAGGACAAAGGTAAAGAAAAGATATTGCCCTTACTGAGAGCGGCAAGCATACCTGGCTCGGGATAAATGACCATCTGTTTTTAGCCTACGCCCCGGTGCTCAAACCGCCGTCACTCATCTCTGACTGGCTATTACCATAGCTTGCCAACTGGAATTACAAAGCCACTGAAGATAGACCAGTCTTGTGAAGACTTGGTAAGTCCCTTCGAGATTCCGATGTCAATGGCGTAGCGTTTGTTAGGGCTATATACCGCAGCAGCAAGGAGTTGCGTGTCTGTGGGTGTCCCTTTGCGATAAATGCTGGACACCTCAGCTGTACCGCTCCAGGAATTGGATACTTCGCTCGAGAAAGCTGCGGACAAACCTTTTTGCATCCTGGATGTACCAGGTTCGACATTGCCAATCCGGGTCGTATTGAGATTGGCGTCCATATGAATGCGGCCAAAGTCCTGACTGTAGATGCCGTTCAACGTATATTCCGGCTTACCAACGCCAACGGCTTTTTTTGCAGTAGGCGCCTTCGCCCCAAATTCCAAGCCGAAACCGGTTTGGTCATGGAGCATGAAAGAACGCTTGAGCGTGATAGTCGTGTCCCCGAATCCATGCTCTCTTACGCCTTGTTCGTCACGCGACCATACGTAGGCATCACCTCCGAGCAAGATACCCCATTCTTTTGTGAAGGCGAGCTTCAACAAGTACGGCAAGCTGTCATCACGGGTACCGCTATCTTTCGTGTGTTGGCCACCGAATTCTAGTTCTAAGCGCCCCGGTGTAGGCAATTCCGCTGGGTTAGAAATCGAGGGGCGATAGGGTGTTACCTCATCTTCCTTCGACCATGCTAATGCCGCAAAGAGAGAAAACGCCAAAAAGATGACTGAATCGCCCCCAGTATCCTAGACACTAGCGAGCCGTTCGAAGTATTGCTTCTCGTAGTCTACCGGTGATAGGTGGTTGTTGTAACCATGCCGGC
>NZ_LMHZ01000051.1 GCF_001428545.1 Noviherbaspirillum sp. Root189 | reverse complement strand
ACCCGGATCTATGTGCTGGATGGCTACGGCCAGCCTGTGCCGGTGGGGGTGGCGGGCGAGATCCATATCGGCGGTGCGGGGGTAGCGACCGGCTACCTGAACCAGCCGGAGCTGACAGCCGAGCGCTTTGTTGCCGATCCGTTCAGCAATGAACCGGGTGCACGGATGTACAAGACCGGGGACCTGGCACGCTATCGTGCCGATGGCAACCTGGAATTTTTGGGACGCAATGAYCACCAGGTGAAGTTGCGCGGCATGCGCATCGAACTGGGCGAAATTGAAGCGAAGCTGGCGCAGTATCGCGGGATCAAAGAAATTGCGGTGATTGCACGCGAGGATCAGCCGGGCGACAAGCGGCTGGTGGCGTACTACACGGAAGACGAGCCGGGCACGGTGGAAGCGGAAGGCATGCGCGTGCAGCTGTCGGCGACGYTGCCCGARTACATGGTGCCGGCTGCCTATGTCGCACTCGACACCCTGCCGCTGACGCCGAATGGCAAGCTYGACCGCCAGGCGCTGCCGGCGCCGGAAAGTGGAATCCACACAACGCAAGCTTATGAAGCGCCGGTAGGCGATACGGAAATTGCCGGGGACCTGGCRCGCTATCGTGCCGATGGCAACCTGGAATTTTTGGGACGCAATGATCACCAGGTSAAGTTGCGCGGCATGCGCATCGAACTGGGCGAGATCGAAGCGAAGCTGGCGCAGTATCGCGGGGTCAAAGAAATTGCGGTGATAGCACGCGAGGATCATCCGGGCGACAAGCGGCTGGTGGCGTACTACACGGAAGACGAGCCGGGTACGGTGGAAGCGGAAGGCATGCGCGTGCACTTGTCGTCAACGCTGCCCGAATACATGGTGCCGGCTGCCTATGTCGCACTCGACACCCTGCCGCTGACGCCGAATGGCAAGCTTGACCGCCAGGCGCTGCCGGCGCCGGATGGCGATGCCTATGCGAGTGACGTTTTCGTGATCCCTTGTACAGAGCCACTTAAGCAGCAACGTGACACAATCACGACGATTGAAGNGAGGATCAGCCGGGCGACAAGCGGCTGGTGGCGTACTACACGGAAGACGAGCCGGGCACGGTGGAAGCGGAAGGCATGCGCGTGCAGCTGTCGGCGACGTTGCCCGAATACATGGTGCCGGCTGCCTATGTCGCACTCGACACCCTGCCGCTGACGCCGAATGGCAAGCTTGACCGCCAGGCGCTGCCGGCGCCGGATGGCGATGCCTATGCGAGCCATGCATATGAAGCACCGCAAGGCGAAGTCGAAACCACGCTGGCGGCGATCTGGGCCGAAGTGCTGGGGCTGGAGAAAGTGGGACGTCACGATAATTTCTTCCAGCTCGGTGGACATTCACTGCTGGTAGTAACGCTGATCGATCGCATGCGCAAGATAAACCTGCATGCGGATATACGAATTTTATTCACTGCTCCGACGCTGGCGGCATTGGCCGCTGCCGTAGAAGACATGGAGGTTGCACTGTGAGTGTTCCCGAGCTATTGCGTCAACTGGATGAGAAGAAGATCGCCCTGACCATCAAGGGGGAGGAACTGATAGTTCAAGGCAAAAGAAATGCGCTGGAGCCTTCCTTGCTTGATCTTCTGCGGAATAACAAAAGCGAACTGATTCAATTAATCACAGACGGAAAATATATAGCGCCGAGAACTACGGCGATTGAAGTTCCAAAAAATGGAATCCCGACCGGATGCAATGCAATTACGTCGGAGATGCTCCCGCTCGTAGAACTGTCAAACGAAGATATCGCCCTCATTGTTCGCTCTGTTGAGGGGGGCGCTCCAAATATTCAGGATATTTATCCTCTGGCTCCGTTACAGGAAGGCATTCTTTTTCATTATCAGCTTGAAAACAAGGGCGACATGTACCTGGCGCCGATGATGTATGACTTTGCAACAAAGACGCAGTTGCAGGAGTACATCAATGCGCTGCAAGCTGTAATAAACCGACACGACATCCTGCGCACGTCTTTTTTTTGGAAAGGCATCACCGAACCGGTCCAGGTTGTATGGAGAAAAGCCAAGCTGATCGTTGAACAGATTGAGGTGCTTCCGCAATTTGGCAATGCTGCCGAAAACCTGAGAGCCCGGTTTGATCCGCGCCATTATCGAATCGATCTTGGACAGGCACCGCTTATGCGGGTGTTCATTGCACACGACACCTCAACAGATAACTGGTCTGCGCTGTGGCTGAGTCATCATTTGCTGAGCGACCCCACCACGCACCGCGTTCTGCTTCAAGAAATCGAGGCACATCTGGCTGGCCGCTCCATGGATTTGACAACGCCATTTCCATTCCGCGATTTCGTCGCCCAAACGCGGCTTGGTTCAAGCCGGCACGAGCACGAAAGCTTTTTTAAAAGTTTGCTGGGTGACGTAGATGAACCCACGGCACCGTTCGGTTTGATGAATGTGCATGGCGACGGTTCCGAAATACTGGAGGCATGGCAGGAACTCGACCTTTCACTTGCCAGAAGACTGCGTGAGACGGCGCGACGGCTCGTCGCGAGCCCGGCAACACTATGTCATTTGGCATGGGCATTGACGCTTGCACGACTGTCGGGGCGCGATGATGTGGTCTTTGGCACCGTGTTGATTGGACGCACGCAGGGCCACGAAGGAACGGATCGGGCCCTAGGGCTTTTCATGAACACCTTGCCGGTACGAATCCGGATCGGTGAAGACTCCGTGCAGAAAGGCCTGCGCACCGTGCATGCATTGATGGCCGACCTGCTGCGGCATGAACATGCGTCGTTGGCGCTAGCCCAACGCTGCAGCGCAGTCCCCCCGCAGACCCCGTTGTTCACTTCCATTCTCAACTATCGCCATAATCCCCATGCAGGACGGAGCGGTAGTGATATCGCGGCACCCGCTTCGCCTTCGCCGACAAATTCAGCGACGCGGAACTTCGAACTGCGCACCAACTATGCGCTAACCTTGAATATCAATGACGAAGGAGAAGGCTTCGTACTCAATGCGCAGGCGTGTTCACCGATAAACCCGCAGCGTATACACACGTATATGCAAACTTCGCTCGCGCAATTAGTAGATGCCCTTGAATGCGCGCCGGATACACCATTAAATGTGATCGACGTACTGCCGCCGGAGGAACGTCAACAATTGCTGGTCGAATGGAACGCAACCAGCGCAGACTACCCGCGCCACCTGTGCATTCACGAACTGTTCGAGACACATGCCGCCGCGGCTCCGGAATCGGTAGCGGTCGTACACCGGGAACGCAGCATCACCTATTGCGAGATCAACGCCAATGCTAACCGGCTGGCAAGACATATGCAGCGCCAGGGAATTTTACCGGGCATGCCGGTGGCGTTGCTGCTCGATCGCTCAATCGAGATCATCACGGCTGAAATCGCAGCCGTCAAATGCGGCGCCGTGTTTGTCACCCTTGATCTTGGCGCGCCGGCCGCGCGCCATCTGTTTATCATTGAAGACTGCCAGGCCAGCATGGTAGTGACGGATTCGGGAGTGTCACTGCCTGTGCCGGATGGCGTCATGCGCCTGGACCTCGATACCGTCGATCTCGGGACCAGCGATACTGGCAACCTGAGCGTATCAGTTAGCAGCGAAGCCGCAGCGCATATCACTTATACCTCCGGCTCCACCGGACAACCGAAGGGAGTCATCGTCCCCCACCGGGCCATTGGGCGGGTCGCAATCAACAACGGCTATGCCAGTTTCAATGGCAGTCACCGTTTCGCATACTCGTCCAATCCGGCGTGGGACGCTAACACACTCGAAGTCTGGGTGCCACTTCTCAATGGTTCATCCATTGCAGTCATTGATCAGCCGGATGTCCTCGATCCGCAACGCTTTAGAGAAAGCCTGAGAGCGCACGCCGTTAACGTTCTATGGATAAGCGTAGGCTTGTTCAACCAGTACGCGGGTTTTCTAACCGATGTTCTTCCAAAACTGAACTACCTGATGGTTGGCGGGGACGCGCTGGACCCTCGCGTAATCGCACAGGCGATGCGCAATGGCCGGCCCGAACATCTGATTAATGGATATGGACCGACAGAGACGGCAGTCTTTGCGATCACGCATGAGGTTGCTTCGGTTGCCGAAGACGAAAAAAGCATTCCGATCGGACGCCCGATCTCGAACACGCAAATTTATATTCTGGATTCTCGTGGCTATCCCACGCCTGTGGGCGTGACGGGAGAAATTCACATAGGAGGAGTTGGTGTAGCGCTTGGCTACGTGAACCAGGCTGAACTGACGGCGGAGCGCTTTATCCCTGACCCGTTTGCGGATGCGACAGGCGCGTTGATGTATAAAACCGGAGACCTTGGGCGCTATCGGGACGACGGCGTCATTGAGTTCAGGGGACGGAATGATTTTCAAGTCAAGGTTCGCGGATTTCGCATCGAGCTGGGCGAGATCGAGGCACGCCTTTCCGCTTATCCGGGTATTCGGGAATCAGTCGTGCTTGTGCGCGAAGACCGCCCAGGCGACAAACGTCTAGTAGCGTATTACACCGCGGCAGACGACGCGCCCAAACCATCCTTTGAGGCATTGCGGGCGCACCTGCAGGAAACGTTGCCTGAATACATGCTGCCCACTGCATTTGTTCGACTTGACACGTTCCCGCTCAATCCAAACAACAAACTGGACCGTAAGGCACTACCCGAACCCGGCATTCAGGCCATTGCCACCGATGACAAGGATTTGCCGCGCGACGAAATCGAAACGGCCATTGCCAGGATATGGTGCGCCATATTGAAGATCGAAAGGGCAGGTCGCACTGACGACTTTTTCGACCTTGGCGGGCATTCTCTGCTTGCCGTTCGAACCGCATCCCGGGTCCGCGATGTCCTCGGCGTGGAGATCAGCGTAACCGAACTTTTTCTCCGGCCGACGCTGGAAGAGTTCGCAAATTCAGTTAAGGCCGCCGCGCGCAGCAGTCTGCCACCCGTACAACTCGTGGCACGCGATCTGCCGCTCGCCTTGTCTTTCGCACAGCAGCGTCTTTGGTTCCTGGCCCAGATGGAAGGCGTAAGCGAGGCGTACCATATCCCAATCGCTTTCCAGATGACGGGGCCTCTGCATGTCGGTGCGTTGCGCCAGGCGTTGGATTGCATCGTTGCGCGCCATGAGGCATTACGAACCACGTTTGCTTTGTTTGAGGGGAAACCTGCCCAACAGATTCTTCCGAAGGATATCGGTTTCTCATTGCAGGAGCACGATCTGCGCGAATATATTGATCGGGACAAAGAACTTGAACGTTTGCTGGACGAAACTGCAAACGCGCCTTTCAACCTGATTGACGGCCCGCCAATCCGCGGCTGCCTGCTTCAAACCGCTGACGATCAGCATGTAATGATGGTGACGATGCACCACATTGTCTCGGACGGCTGGTCATTAGGTTTGCTTACAACCGAGTTTTGCACGCTTTATCGCGCATTCGTTCAAGGTCAACCCGATCCACTGCCACCACTGGCGATTCAGTACGCCGACTATGCGGCATGGCAAAGACGCTGGGTTGACGGCGCGATACTGGAACGCCAGGCGGACTACTGGCAGCGCACTCTGGCAGACGCGCCGGTACTCCTCGAATTGCCGACCGACCGGCCTCGCCCTGCGCAACAAAGCTATACGGGCGGCACCGTCATCCTGGAGCTTGACGCGCAGTTGACGGCTGCATTGAAAGACCTTGGACAGCGACATGGAACCACGCTGTTCATGACCATGATGACGGCTTGGTCCGTCGTGCTAGCGCGCTTGTCAGGACAAAGTGACTTGGTGATCGGCACGCCGACAGCGAACCGACTTCGTGCTGAGATCGAGCCCCTTATCGGCTTTTTTGTCAATACGCTCGCGATACGGTTGGATCTGTCAGGGAATCCGACGCTGGAGCAACTGCTGCTACGGGTAAAGTCTCAGGCGCTCGCTGCCCAGGAAAACCAGGATCTTCCCTTCGAACAGGTTGTCGAACTAGTCAGGCCGCCAAGAAGCATGGCCCATAGTCCGTTGTTTCAGGTCTTGTTCGGATGGCAAAACAACGATCAGGGTGAACTGGACCTGCCAGAACTGGCATTGGCACCGGTCAGCACCGGATCTGAGATGGCAAAATTCGATATGTCACTCAACCTTGCGGAGGCCGACGGCCGCATCGTGGGTGCCTTGGTTTACGCAGCCGCGATGTTTGATCAGGATACAGTTGAACGCCATCTGGGGTATGTGCGCAACGTGCTGGTGGCAATGGTCACGGATGACCAGCAGCCGCTAGACCAGGTGTCATTGCTGGATACGGCAGCGCGCCAGCAGATACTGAAAGACTGGAATCGGACCGACGCTGCCCGCTCTTTCCAAACCGTGCATGCGCTCTTTGAGGAGCAGGCACGTAGCAATCCCCACGCCATCGCGCTCGTGGCGGAACAGGGACAATTCACCTATGGCGAGCTGAATGCGAAAGCGAACCAGCTCGCGCATTATCTGAGGAGTCTCGGCGTAGTTGCGGAGACGCGTGTTGCTATTTGCGTCGACCGTGGGCTCGACATGGTCGCCGGACTTCTGGCGATACTGAAGGCCGGGGGTGCCTATGTGCCAATGGATCCCGACTTTCCGGGGGATCGCCTAGCATACATGCTGCAGGATAGTGCGCCTGCAGTTCTTCTGACGCAACGCAACTTGCAACACGTCGCTGCGTCACATCAGATTCAAACGGTCTATCTTGATGCGGATACGGCATTCTTGGATGCCATGCCGGATACGAATCCTGCGACGGTTTCGCTGCCAAACCACCTTGCCTACGTTATTTACACATCCGGTTCGACCGGAAGGCCGAAAGGAGTGGCTATCGAGCATGGCGCATTGAGTAACTTTTTGGCATCGATGGCCAAGGAGCCGGGCTTGGAACCCGGCGATGTTCTTCTGGCAGTGACGTCGCTGTCGTTCGACATTGCAGGACTTGAGCTATACCTGCCATTGATCACAGGAGCGAGGGTTGTTTGCGCCCGTCGTGAGGCCGCACTGGATCCGGCCCAGCTGTCAACGCTGATTTGCGCCCATGATGTATCGATGATGCAGGCAACGCCGTCGACCTGGCGCATGTTGCTGCAAGAAGACTGGTCTCCGTTCCCGCGGACCCTGAAGGTGCTTTGCGGCGGCGAGTCGTTGCCTGCCGCGCTTGCCGAAGGCCTGCTTGCACGCGTCCCTGCAGTCTGGAACATGTATGGACCGACCGAAACAACAATCTGGTCTGCACTTCATCGCGTGACGTCAGCTGACGTGGCGGCGCGAATTGGTCGTCCTATTGACAATACCCGTATTTATATCCTTGATACGAGCGCACAGCCGGTGCCGATCGGGGTCGCGGGTGAGCTGCATATCGCGGGCGACGGTCTCGCGCGCGGGTACCTGAATCAGCCGGAACTGACGGCGCAACGCTTCATCGATGAGACGCTTGGTGGGCCAACTGGCTCCAAGATGTACAAGACGGGCGACCGGGCACGATATCTGCCCAATGGCGATATCGAATTTCTGGGGCGCCTTGATGATCAGGTGAAGGTGCGTGGTTTCAGAATCGAACCGGCCGAGATCGAAGCGGCCCTGGCGACACATCCTCAAGTCAGGCAATGCGTCGTAGTGGCGCGCGAAGATGTGGCTGGTGATACGCGACTGGCGGCGTACGCCGTTTTGCAGGATGACGAGACGGGTACGGAATCTGAACGGAACACGAATCAGATGGGCTTCAGCCTGTTCTATTTTGGCTCGGATACCTATGAGCAAACTGACAAATACCGTCTCTATCTTGAGGCCGCGCGCTATGCCGACGAGAACGGGTTCGAAGCCGTATGGACACCCGAGCGGCATTTCCACGAAGTCGGCAGCCTGTACCCAAATCCAGCGATATTGAATGCAGCGCTTGCCACCATAACAAAGTCGATTCACTTGCGGGCCGGTAGCGTGGTGCTGCCCTTGCATAATCCCATCCGGGTTGCGGAAGAGTGGTCCGTCGTGGACAACCTGTCACGGGGACGTGTTGGGGTATCGTTCGCGACCGGCTGGATGCCAAGAGACTTCGTTCTTGCGCCCGACAATTATGCCAATCGCAAGGATGTCATGGCTTCCGGCATCGAGACGGTCAAAGCGCTCTGGCGCGGCGAACAGATCGGCTTTCAGGATGGAAGTGGAAAGCAATCGAAGATTACAATTTATCCCAAGCCGGTACAGACTGAACTGCCTGTCTGGGTCACTTCTTCCGGCAACCCTGATACGTTCATTCAGGCGGGACGGCTTGGCGCCAATATCCTGACCCATTTGCTGGGTCAAAGCATTGAAGAAGTCGCAGCCAACATTACACTCTACCGGCAGGCTCGTGCCCGGCATGGACATGACCCGGATGCCGGACGAGTCACGCTCATGATCCATACCTTCATGGGAGAGGATTTTAACCAGACCCTGGAAAATGCGCGTGAACCCTTCATTCGGTACATGCGCTCTCACTTGGGATTGCTCGAAGCATTTGCAAAGGCGATGGATGTCCCGACCGACAACTTGAAGGAGTCGGAGGTCGAGACAATTGTTTCATTTGCATTTGAGCGCTATTCCAGGACAGCATCGCTCATTGGAACGCCGGATACCTGCCTCCCTGTGGTTGAACGCTTGCGAGACATTGGTGTGGATGAACTGGCATGCCTGGTCGACTGGATCGAGCCCAATCAGGCATTGCAAGGGCTGCATCATCTGAATAAGCTGCGTCAGCTGGCGAAAAAGACCACGCCTAGTATCAGGGACGTGCGCAAGCACCTGGCAAGAATCCTTCCCGATTACATGCTTCCGGGCAGTGTGACTTTCCTGGATCGTCTGCCGCTTACCCCTAACGGCAAGCTGGATCGGAAGGCGCTGCCCATGCCGGATTTGGCTCCATCCAGACGGACTTATGAAGCGCCGGTGGGCGAGACGGAAATTTTGCTGGCCGCCATCTGGGAAGACGTATTGCGGGTAGAAAACGTCGGCCGCCATGACGACTTCTTCGAGCTTGGCGGCCATTCATTGCTCGCCGTTGACCTGATCGCGCGCATGAAAAAAATGAGATTGGACATCGACGTGCGCACGGTTTTTTCAAGCCCGACGATCGCTGAAATGGCACTGTCGTGCGCAAGGATCAAGGAGATTGCACTGTGATGCTTTCGGAACTGATCGAGCAGCTCAACGAAAAAAATGTTGCCCTCGCAGTGAGAGGAAGCGAATTGATCGTTCGCGGAAGTGAACGCATAGTAGACGAGCCTGCGTTAATTGACGTCTTGAGGCGCAATAAAGACGCATTGATGGCACTGATTCAGTCAGGCGATTACCTCGGCCCCGATGGCATCGGAGAAGTACCGGAAAACCGGATTCCGATAGGATGCAGTGCAATCACGCCAGACATGCTGCCATTGATGGAGGTCACGGCGGAAGAGATCGAATGCATCGTCAGTGCCGTGCCTGGCGGCGCAGGGAATGTGCAGGATATTTATCCGTTGGCCCCGCTGCAGGAAGGGATGTTTTTTCATTACATCAGTGGGGAGCGCCGAGATCCTTACTTGTCGCACGTGTTGTTCAGTTTCGAATCACGTCGCCAGATGGATGCGTATTTCGAGGCAATGCAGTCCGTCATCCACCGCCATGACATTCTTCGCACTGCCGTTCTGTGGGAGGGACTGCACGAGCCCGTGCAGGTCGTGTGGCGACACGCCCCACTGAAGATTGAGGATCTGGAGTTGCACCCCGAATCCGGCAATTTCGCAAAGCAGCTCCTTGAACGCTTTGATCCATCTCACTTCCGTCTCGACATTCGAACCGCTCCGCTTATCAAGATTGTCGTCGCCTGCGATTCGCTTTCGGGTCGATGGATTGCGCTGGCGTTAAGTCATCACCTTGCCATCGGCGGCGCAACGTTGGCAGTCATACAGGAAGAAACCAAGGCTGTTCTGGAAGGAGAAACGCGAAAGCTGCCGGCGCCGGTGCCGTTCCGTCATTTTGTTGCGCAGGCCCGTCATGGCGCCCGTATCCGACTGCAGGATGCATTTTTCAAAGAGATGCTGGGTGATGTACATGAGCCAACTGCACCTTATTCTCTGCTCGAGATATCCTTCGATGGATTGCCGATCAAGGAAGAAGGGCTGCATGTCGAACCATCGCTCGCACGACGGTTGCGCGCGGCCGCACGCATGCTGCATCTCAGTACCGCCACGCTGTTTCACCTTTCGTGGGCGAGCGTGCTGGCCCGTGTCTCAGGGCGCAGCGATGTCGTGTTTGGAACGGTATTGTTCGCCGGTATGCGCGATGGTGACGGCAAGATGCGGCTTCCCGGCATGTTTATCAACACCTTGCCCATCCGTATATCCATAGACGGCTCACCGGTTAAAAAGCGCGTAGAAGACGTTCATGGCTTGCTGACCCGGCTGATGCGCCATGAGTTTACGTCCCTTGCACGTGCGCAGCGCTGCAGTGGCGTGATTGCGCCCACGCCATTGTTTGGTGCTCTACTGAATTATCGGCACAACCCTGACAGGAATCCTCTTCCGGCGGCGCATGTTGCCGAGCCGGACATGGGTACTGAGCGGGGAGGAGAAGGAATCGAGCTGCTAGGCGGTAGCGCGCACCGCACAAACTATCCGCTCACGCTGGAAGTCGACGATTTCGGAGAGTCATTTCATTTGAGTGCAATCGCGCAAATGCCAATTGATCCCGAGCGGATATGCACGTACATGCATACGGCGCTGGAGCATCTGGTGCAGGCGCTGGAACAGGCGCCCATGACGCCGATTCGCGAGATCGAAGTACTCCCGCACGACGAGCAGAGATGCTTGCTTGTGGACTGGAACGCAACACAGGCCGACTATCCGCAAGACCAGTGCATGCATCAGCTGTTCGAAGCACAGGCAGCAGCCACGCCGGACGCAGTGGCGCTGCTGCATGAAGCACAACAGCTGAGCTACGACGAACTCAACCGCCGCGCCAACCGCTTGGCGCGTCACCTGCGCACGCTGGGTGTGGTGCCCGATGCGCGGGTAGCGATCTGCATGGAACGCAGCATCGACATGGTGGTCGCGATCCTGGCGGTGATGAAGGCTGGCGGCGCCTACGTGCCGCTGGACCCGGCCTATCCGGCAGAGCGGCTCGCCTTCATGCTGCAGGACAGTGCCCCGGTCGCGGTGCTGACGCACGAACGCCTGCCGGCACCCGTGCTGGGAACACTCCGGCTGGGCGTGACGGCAAGCA
>NZ_LMHZ01000050.1 GCF_001428545.1 Noviherbaspirillum sp. Root189 | reverse complement strand
ATGTTTTATAACTCAAGGCGCCGGCATGGTTACAACAACCACCTATCACCGGTAGACTACGAGAAGCAATACTTCGAACGGCTCGCTAGTGTCTAGGATACTGGGGGCGATTCACGTATGCCTAACGAAAAAAGTTAACGCCCCGGAAAAATTTATTTGCTTCTGGTGTGAACCAACACATTTGCTTCTTCCATTTTGCCTACAAACTTTACCCCTCAAAGCGAGAGGCACACCAAAGGTATCGACAAATTTCCTTTCGTCGACGGATGGTAAATTCTGCTGAAAATTGGAGGGCTTTTGAGGAAAGCACCTTCAAAAGCGTAGTTAAGATTGCTTTTCTCTACGTTGTTCAAATCTAGGGGTTTGAAATGGGCTCGCTCAGTTTATGTAGGGTGATGACACAGCAATGTCTCTGCAACCCAAACGCAAGTGCTAAATCTTGGCTCACTAGATTTCAAGAGTAGCGACACTTTCTCATTATCATTGATCGCATTTTTTGTTGCATTGTTTCAGGTGGGCATGGCATATCTGTGTCTTTGAATCTTTTATTCAATTTATTCAAGGCACTACGTATGGACATAGTGGTTGCAGATAGCCTTACCTCACTTTCCTATGGGTTCGTGATGTATTGCAAGGAAGCTTGTTTACAAAATAACACTCTGGCTTTCCGTAAACATGTTTTTGTTCCGCATTTCATAGTAATATTCTACAAATACGGAACACACCAAGAAATAGGGAGCTATCATGGCGTTGCAGCAAGTCAGCATGAAAGAATTGCAGAGTCTTGCGGAGGTTTCGGCCGATGTTCTAGACCAAGTGCGTGATGCCATGATGGCACCGCATCCACTTAAAGTTGCTCCTACATTTACCAGCGTAGCGATCGCGGAATTGTGTGGGGTCGACAAAAGCCAGATCAAGTATCTCACGCAAAAGCACGGTTTACCCCCTGGGGTGAAGATCGAAGGTTCGAAGGCGAAAGATTATTCATTGGAAGACGCTATCACTTGGGTAAAATCGATAGCCACCCTCCCTCGGCGCCCGGAGGATAAACTCGGTAAGGTACTTGCCGTTTGTAACTACAAAGGTGGTGTAGCGAAGACTAGTACCGCCGTCGCGGTCGCTCAAGCGCTTACCCTTCGCGGACTGAAAGTACTTGTGATTGATTGTGATGGCCAAGGTACGGCCACGCAGTTATGTGGCATTAGTCCAGAGCAGGACGTCGATGTCGACCAGACGCTCATGCCTTTTATCTATGGCGATCAGCAAGACCTTACTTACGCTGTCCAAACGACATACTGGCATAACCTTTCGGTCATTCCGGCATCCAGTGGTCTGCTTGCGGCGGAATTCGCATTGCCTGCGAAAGCGATGAAAGAGCGCGGGTTCCGATTCTGGGAAGTGCTTAAAGACGGGATCGAGCCGTTGCGCGCAGAGTTTGACCTTATTGTTATCGATACCTCGCCCAGTTTATCTCACCTTACTGTCAACGCAATGATTGCGGCTGACGGCTTGCTTATGCCTTGCCCGCCTGAAGCGTTGGATTTTGCATCTAGTGTCCAATTCTGGGGAATTTTTTCGGAACTGGTTCAAAACCTGCCTGGCGCACTCGACAAAAAGTATGACTTTGTTTCCATCGTATATACCAAGGTGCAAACGAATGAAGTGGCGCGGTTGGTAAAGACTTGGATGAAGCAAGCGTACGGGACTCATGTAAATGGCGTCGAGATTCCTGATAGCACTGCTGCCCGTACTGCCTCCGCACAAATCAAAACGATTTATGACCTCAGCAAACCTGACGGGAGTCTTGAGGCGTACCGTCGGTATAAGGAACCACTTGATCGGCTCGCCGATTATGTACTAGAGCAATTAGCTTTGGCATGGGATTCAAAAGCATACCAACGCGCTGGGGCTCAAGGTTCGTTACTTGAATCGCCCGTCGCTTAATCTCGCTAGGAGCCAATGTGAGCAAAATTAAAGAACTAGCTGGCAAAACGGCCGGCATCCAGGCTCGGTCAGTGGAGAAAACAGGACATCGGCCGCCCAAGACCGCTCCTGTAATGCTTTATGACGCGACCGCTCGAATGCACGCTGCGGAGCAGAAAGCAGAAGAACTCGAGGCCAAGCTGAACGCTGCGCTGGAAAGTACTGCCGCTTTTGAGGTCCCGCTTTCAGACTTACGGGAAATCGCCGGACGTAAGCGCCAACTGGATGATGAACAATTTAATGAGCTTAAGGAAAATCTTCGGCACAACGAGCTAGTTTCGCCAGTCATTGTTCGTCCGTCTGATGACGGCGGCTACGAGATCGTTTCAGGACACAACCGGGTCAGAGCATTCCGTGAGCTTGGGCGTGAGCGTATCCCGGCAATCGTTCGCCGGACGGAAGCAGTACAAGCCGACATCAATGCGTTTTATGCCAACCTCCTACAGCCCAGCTTGCCGGACTATGAGAAGTATCTTGGTTTCAGACTGATCCGACTGCGTCGGCCGGAAATGTCGCAGGCACAAATAGCAGAGATGGCAGGAATTTCGCCTACCCGGCTGTCGAGATTACTAGCCTTTGATGGTTTGCCAGACGAAGCGCATGCGGTCCTCGCGCAACATCCCGGAGCCCTTGGGGCAGATGCTGCAAGCACTTTGGCAGCGGTTGCCAAAGACGGCGGGGCCGATCGTGTTACAGATGCCATAAAGAAAGTCATCGAAGAAGGAATTGATCAAGCCTCTGCCGTTGCACTAGCAAGCAGACGCGAGACGGTAGCAGCAAAGACAAAACCTTCCGTCGAAGTGATCAAATTTAAGGTAGGCAAGTCACCAGTCTGCAGCTACAGGAAGGCAGACACGATGTTAAGAGTTGACTTCAGGACTGCAGAAGACGCAAATGCAGTACATGAAGAAATCCAAAAGGTCTTGCAGCGGTATATCGATCGCTTAAGAGAAAGAAACTAGACAGCATTGCGCGCCGCAATTCCTTTTAAATCAATCAGTTACGTTTTTTAATCAGTATTGGAGAATAGCATGAAGGGTTAAAAACAACTTTTCGTGGCCGAAAAAAGCAAAAGCCCGGTGGGGACCGGGCTTCAGCTGCAATCGGATGACTTGGGGAAGTACATACTCGATCACCATCAAGATTTGAGTCTATCCCTAAGTCCTTCGAAGTGCAAGACGCCATAGCCATTTTCTTGCACGCTTAGGGATGTTTTCGTGAAAATTCACGACCGCATCGGGGTATAACTTGCCCTGCCCTTCCCTCAAGTGTGTGCCCTTGGAACTTTGCGCTCGTTTGCGAGCAGCGGAGCGATACCGTGCACCCTAAAGATTTACAGACTCAATCCACTGAAGTAGCTGAGACGTTCACGTCTCGGCCAGTCGCTGTACAAGGCCGCATCCTGCCTAAAGCGATCATCAACGCCCAGGCCGCGACCAAACACCCGCACAACTGCATGGACCTCCGCAAGGGAGGCCGCCGTGCGCTCCACGCGATCCTCGCCTTTTATAACCTGAAGACGCGCGCTGCCATCTTCCCTACCCGCGAGACGCTCGCGATAGAAGCCGGCGTGTCGCTCCCTACCCTGCACCGCGATCTGGCCGAACTAGAGGCCCGCGAGTACATCGTCCGTCTTCCCCAGCGCCACAAGTCCGTCGCTACCGGACCCAACGCCGGCAAATTCTGGCTGGCGCCAATCCTGCTAACACGCAAAGCACTGCTGTTGCTGAACCTCGAAGAAGTTATTCACAAGCAGCCGAGTCTCAAAATGAGAGACGGCATATATATAGATAAAGAACATACCAAGGAAGTAAAGACACAATCTTCTTCGAAGAACACATTCCCTGACGGGAAGCCGGAAGCAAAAAGCCCTGCCCCCAAAAACGAGTTTGATCCAGCAACCAAGCTCCCCATCGATTTGCTTCCCCTGCTTGATCGGGGCCTGTCGGTTCCAACCATCTTCCGTTTGATGCGGCTGGCCAGCGCTGCAGGAAAGCGCATGTCCGACATCTACGCTTATCGCACCGGACGCATCGCCACGTTGGGATTGACCGGCAGGTCCCTGTACGCCTACCTGGCCGAGTTGATTGGCGAAGACATCGATTTTGCTTACGTGGCGAATAAGGCCCGAACCGATACCGCACAGGCCGAGGAAGTCAACGAGGCCAAGAATCTGCTGCAGCGTCTGCGCCAGACTTGCGATGGCCTTGAGGTGCGGAAAAATGGTGGCTATGTGGGCGTCTTCCGCGTCGCTTCTAACCCTGACGACTGCGACTACATCGAAACCTCCGCTTCGCTGGTACCAGTGAACCTGCGTGCCGCGAAAGCGATATTGCGCGGGGCGTTTGCGTTCGTACAGCCCAATGAGGCGATGTCGGTCTATGCGTGATGCCCATCCCGGTCATCTAACCATGGACTCGATAAAACCATCGCAACTGGGATTTTCGAGATTTATGGTTTCGAATATGCCGCAAGGAAACAAGCCTTGCGATATGCCATGCAACCTTTGAATGAAAACACGCCGAGTATTTTCGACTCGAGCCTTTGGTGGGTCGACGACGATGGAACGTGGTGGCCACTGTGCCTGACGAACCTGGTCAACTCAAAGCGTCTTCGTATGCGGTCACGCGAGCGTGCCTCTGCGATCACCGACCCACAGTTGATTGCGCACACGTTGCATTGCGCTCACCTGAAAACACCTATCCTCACCTTGGCTGACTTGAAGCAGATCCTCGATGAGATGGAGCAGGGCGGGTGCGACTTCACTGAAGCCATCGACCTGCAAGCCATGTTCATCAGGCAGGAACATCCACCCTTGTCGCCAACGGATGTCGTTACTGCGGCGGTAGCGCCCTTAGCCAGGGTCTACCGATTTCCTGCCCGTGGAGTAGGCCCCTCACGGCCGATTCGAACTACGCACTCTGTATCTTACGAGCGGGTGCAACGATCTCTCGTCCAAGCGGAAGTCAATCTTCAGAAGGAAATAGAGCAGGGCAGGGTACCGAACAACGTCGATGCGTGCAGGATGATCATCCGACAGACTTTGGGGATACGGCGCCGTATTCAGGATAAAGATGTTGAGGAGTGACCTTTTATGGTTTTAATTGAATACGTCTCATTTCATCCAAGAACCATACGGTTGACGTATTGCGAGGGCAAATGAGCAATTATGGGAAATGCCGACGAAATTCCTCTCTGGAGGTTCCTACACGGTCTACCTATGGACGACGCGAAATGCGCGCGCGTATCGGCGGCCGGGAGTTAACCTTACTCATGGTGGCCATGCCCGATACGGACCGCGAATGCAGAGGTGGTCGAAGCAAGGTTCATTTGATCCTGATATTGGATAGCCACGAATTTGGCTCCTCAAAATCCACAATGACTTCCCGCGTAATCCGTCTCCGGTAAAACATCGACTGGCTCCCTGTTTATAGGGGAACCGCGGCGGATGAGGCGTAATTGTTTAAATACGCATCATATTGTGAGGTGAATAAGGTATGCTTATTGAATGCATCTCAATAACTGATTCGTATTTATGCGTCATTCACCTCAGTACATTTGGCAGCAACCTGACTGGCCAGCGTTTCGCTACAACGCAGAGCATCTGCTTTCCGTCCTCGCCGAAGCTCGGCGTGCGCAGGGCGTCCTCCTTGGAAAAGCGCAAGCAATCGGCCTAGCAGCACTTCCAGCAGCCGAAAACGAAGTCTGGGTATCCGAGGCGATCGCTACCTCCGCGATTGAAGGCGAAAGGCTCAATCTCGACGCAGTCAGGTCCTCTGTAGCGCGTCGACTTGGAATGCAAAATCCACCGTCTGGTCCAGTCAACAGAAACGTCGAGGGTCTGTTAGATGCGATGGGCGACGCATCAAGGCATTGGGAGAGGCCGCTGACAAGAGAACGACTTTTTGGGTGGCAGGCTGCATTGTTTCCCACCGGGTATTCAAGCATTCGACAGGTAAAGGTAGGTGGCTATCGGGACGATGCAATCGCTGTACAGTCCGGACCGGAAGGCCATGAAAAGATCCATTACGAAGCGCCGCCTCAAGAGGCAATTGAAAATGAGATGGCCCGCTTTCTGACGTGGTTCCAGGAATCCAGGGACGGTATGGAAGGACTGATACGGGCTGGTGTCGCGCACCTGTGGTTTGAAACGCTGCACCCATTTGAAGACGGGAATGGAAGGGTGGGGCGCGCTATCATCGACATGGCGCTTGCTCAAGATAACGGGCAACCGACCCGGCTCATTGGCATCTCGCGGCAACTGGCGCAAGTACGCGACGAATATTATCGCTATCTGGAGCAAGCCCAAAAAGGGGACATGGATATTACCGAATGGCTGGAATGGTTCATCCGCCAATACCATGCGGCTTGCACCGAATCGACGGCGATCCTTGATCGTTCCCTGCAGAAGGCAGGGTATTGGAATCTTCACCCCGGCACACCGCTGTCGGAAGCACAGCGCAAAGTCATCAATGTCATGCTTGACGCTGGTCCTCAAGGTTTCGAAGGAGGCATGAGCACCAAGAAGTACGTCAGCCTGGCGAAGGTCTCGCCAGCGACCGCTTCTCGCGACCTTGGTGGGTTGCTGAGGGCGGGTCTTGTTGTCACGACAGGGCAGGGCAAGTCCACGCGATATTGGATCAATCTAGCTGGATGGCAACCGGTCAGGGACGCGCAAGGTGCGCCCATTAAGGAGCACCCATAACTTATCTACCGGTTCCGAAATGGTTTTCCAAATCCATGCGTTCGACCTATAGCGCTACATTTGCGAAATATAAACCCAAGTAGACTGCCGTTCGTAAAGAAGCAGAAGCGCAGAAACCGGAATCTGCTCAAGAACGCCACCGCCTACAACGTTTAAGTAGTCTCCACACAATGTTTCAGCTGATAGGATCAAACCTTCAATATTCATCGCTGTAGATAAAGCCAAAACCGATTACGAGGACCGACCTTGCCACAAGGTCCGCTACACATGCGAGGGGACTTTTAAAACTAGCTTCGAATCGAATAAATAGTTGTTAACTTGAGAATACCGTTCGCAAACCTCTGAAAAGCTATATCCATAATCAACGCCGGCATACCCTCCAACCGGAGTTGCGCAGGTTTGCGCCGTCTCTCGAGGAGGGGTAAGATATACAAACTCATTTGTATATCTTTGGAGGAGCAGATGCAAGTCGCTAAATGGGGAAACAGTCTGGCGGTCCGCCTCCCTACTACCGTCGTAGAAGCCCTTGACCTGAAGCCAGGCGACAACATTGACATTCATGTCCTTGGTGACCGGGATTTTGCAGTCGAAAAAGCGCCGGGAACACGGGAGCTGTTAGCGAAGCTGAGAAAATACCGCGGTCGTATGCCGGAAGATTTCAAATTCAGTCGGGACGAGGCGAATGAGCGGGACTGAAGCGTTTTTCGACACTAACGTTATTTTGTACTTATTGTCGGCCGACGCGACGAAAGCCGATCGAGCAGAAGAGCTGCTTGCCGTTAGCGGTACGATCAGCTCGCAGGTACTCAATGAATTTGCTTCAGTCGCCTCGCGAAAACTGAAAATGTCCTGGCCGGAGATCCGCGAGATCCTTCAACAGATCCGCGTAGTTTGTCCTGTCGAACCGTTGACGGCGGAAACGAATGAACGCGCCATGAATCTGGCAGAGCGCTATCGTATTTCTTTTTACGATTCTCTTGTCGTAGCCTCCGCCTTGTTGGCGGGATGCTCTACCTTGTACTCGGAGGACCTGCAGGATGGGCAAGTGTTCGAGCGCCAGCTTACCGTGCGAAACCCTTTTTTGAAATGATCACTCGCAATGCTTAACCGCGGCGAGTGTAATAAGTCGACTGCGTCATCGTTTAACGTTTGCTATAAACCATTCTCAGGAATTCGGTAAGTTTTGCATCTGTCGCTTGTAGTACCGTCTTACCAAAAAGCGGCCGGTGCAGTGCGGATAGCGAAGGTGAGGGTAGCCGTTCGCTTTTCAACTTTGTGGACCATATGTAAGCATCGCGATCTTCGTTGGGAAACGTGTGGATCATCGGCCCAAAATCAACCGGAAATCGCGTGCCTGGCGAAGTAGTACATCACAGTTGCAAAAATCAGTCTTGAAAGGCCGCGCAATACGCGACGTTTGTTCTTTTTACTTGGAGCACGCGCAAAAGGCAACTTGGATACCGCCTGAATGGCTGAAATAGTTCGTCAACCAATATCATGCGGCCTCCCTAGAATCGACGGCAATACTCGATCCCTCCCGCAGAAGGGCTATTACTGGAACCATCGTTCTTAATAAACCCCTATGGAAAGCAAAGAGCAAAGCATCCGATGTCACGCCTGACGCTATTGGTACTTACAGCTTTGATGGGGAGTACGACGAAATGAGTTCGTCTCGTCGATAGCGCACCGTCGGCCACGTCGGAGGAAGTAGGCGTATTGAGACGAGCAAATTTTGTTGTCACGACAGGATAGCGTAAGTCCAGGCAATTCTGGATCAATTGCATCCCGTGCAAGCCTCCGAGCAGGAGAAACATGGCGACTCCCCTGGATCAAGCTAAACCAGACGGACGGTAAAAAGTTTCCGAAAATCCCCTGCGGTCCATCATAAGAACTCTCACGCAAAAATTTCTGCCGGGACCGCGTAGTGCTCAATACTCAAACAGACCGCAAAGACATCGCCAAAACGCTGTGGCAAGAGGAAGCGATAACGTCTCTTCGTTATCAATGTGCGAGATACATATCAAAAACAGGTAAGCATACAAAATACAGACCGCCGCAAACAAAGGTTAAACGCTAGTATCAAGAACGAGGCCAACTGACGCGACTGAGTGTCGAACACATGACGAATTCTTAGGACTAATAAGCGAACGTCAGATGATCATGTGGCGACTCACGGTTGAATGTATGATGAACGGCGGTGGATTAGCCAAGAGTGACGATAAAACATCAATCTGCACAAATGCCGGAGTCGCCGGGTGTCAATTTTTTTCTGAGGAACCCGGTTCAGCCGAATGTCGCGTAACTACTGCGTTTGCGGCAACCAAAGTTGAAAAACAAAATGTGCGTCAATCTTTTTTCTAAAAGCTAAGCAGATACGAGCAAGGCGATACCGACATAACAAACATGGCGCCATTTGAACGAGCGCGTACGCTGCCGCAGCGCCATATTACGGATTGATGAGAATAGAAAGTAAGCGCGCCGGGCGGCGACAATTCTGCGATACCCTTTTGATGCCGGGTCGGATAGTGAGCAGCTTTTTCCTGCGTACAGAGGAGGCCGTTTAAATCGGCCAGTCGATGAGAAATCAAGACAGTGGACCGCTAAGCGTTCGCCTGACGCGTAGCCAGACACGCAGTCCATATTAAAAACTAAATGCACCTACTCCAAGTCGGGAATATTCCGAATTTTTGTAAGCAAGGTCGGTTTAGTTGCGTCTGGCGATACTTCAGTGCCATACAACTCTAGCAGGTGGTTCTGGATTTCACGCACAGTCATGCCACGTGCGTACATGCTGATAACGTCGTCAAAGCCGACGTGCGTCGCTGATATTTGGCCGCCAACTGAGATCCGAAGCACGATAGCGAGTCACGCGATACATCGAGTTGATATTCTCTGCACGGCACCAATAGTATCTTGAGTACTGTGCAATTGCGGTGGTTCTTGCTGGCGTCGCCTTCGTCGCCGAGGTGATGTCTCAGTTCAGCCACTGGCATGCGTTTGTCCAGCGTCTTTTTGAGCCGCCCGGCCCGTTCGGATTCGCCCAGAATGGATTCGGCGTACTCGTTCCGCACTGTGATCAGCAACGTGTCAATCAATGCACCCGGAAACGGTTAACGGCGCCTTCTTTTTTACGGCTTCTGGAGAGTATTAAGCGGTCATGGAACATCCTTTGGGTATTGTTCCATGACCGCGCTATACAAAAGAATCCGCAGAGGTTCCTAAGCTGCCACTCTTGACGATCTTTTGGATCGATTTAAAGGTTCCAAAGTCTTGAGCATGTATTCCATAGGACCATTTGCGCCACGCACTATCGACCTGGCTGCCGCTATGGCTTCCTCCTGCTTATTTGGTTTATTCTTTGCTGGAGGCCTTTTGGCCAACCCCAGTTTGAGCCTAATGAAGCGGACACGAGACTCATTAATCTCTTTAGGAGTAGGAATACGCTTTTCCTTAGAAAGGATCCACGCGCAAAAGATCACGTCATGATCATAGTACGTACATCGATGTGTCGCCGGTAGTGGATCGCCAAAGACCTCGTCCTCTAAATTTATTGTAACCGTCGTATCACCTCGACAAATAATGAATGAGATATCTTTGCGCTGGGCCAACAATAGAACTTTCTGGTCTGATGCGCAAAATTCGTCAGGCATCAGTTCGTTCGACTTAGCGTATTCAAACAGCCCGCACAAGAACTCAACTTCAATGGACGGCACCTTGACACCGGGCCGAAACACGGCAGAGCCAAGCAGATAAGCCTTTTTGAACGAAAGGCGTGAAAACTCGCCGTCGATATGTTGCTTATAGTGTTTCCAACAAGTAGACCGTACCATACCAGTGAGAAACCAACGTACCACAGCCTCGGCCCCAGCCGCGGTGATATCACAACTACTGTTCATGCATGCTCCTGAAAAGCAAATAAAAAAGGAAGAGATGGCCAAGGCGGCGCAACAGCTTTTCAAGGGTAAGCGCCTAGCCAAGTCACCTTGAATCACACCGAATGGATCAGGAAGATGGCGTCCACCAAACTTACTTAGGTGGACGCTATGGAACATAAGACAG
>NZ_LMHZ01000049.1 GCF_001428545.1 Noviherbaspirillum sp. Root189 | reverse complement strand
GTAAGCATCCTGCATCCACAGCAGCCGGTTGACCACAGACCGGTGCTCGTTCATCACGCCCTTGGGCTGGCCGGTCGAACCGGACGTGTAGATCACGTACGCCAGGTGGCGGGCAGGCGTTGCTGTTTCCACCGGCGTCAGATCGTCTTCCGGTTCCCGGCTCCAGTGTTGGACATCGGCTTGCACGTCGCACGTCGATCACGGCTTGCGGCTGAACGCCTGCGGCRCGCAYCTGRGYGCCGGTTTGCCGATGCGTGAGCAYGGCAACCGGGGCACTGTCGGTCAGCATGAACACAAGYCGYTCGGCCGGRTAGTCCGGATCCAACGGCACATAGGCGCCGCCGGCCTTCATCACTGCCAGGATCGCAACCACCATCTCGATGCTGCGTTCCATGCAGATCGCTACCCGYGCATCGGGCACCACACCCAGCTTGCGCAGGTGACGCGCCAAGCGGTTGGCACGGCGGTTGAGTTCGTCGTAGCTCAGTTGTTGTTCTTCATGTTGCAATGCCACTGCGTCCGGCGTGGCTGCTGCCTGYGCTTCGAACAGCTGATGGATGCACCGGTCCTGCGGATAGTCGACCGGCATTCCRTTCCAGTCAACCAGCAACTGCRTGCGTTCCTGCTCGTCCAGCAGTGGCAGCCGCGCAACCTGCAGGCTGTCGTTGTCCACCATCGCCGCCAGTGCACGCTGCAGRTAACCCAGCATGCGTTCGATGCTGGCGCGCTCAAACAGCGCCGTCGCGTATTCCAATCCACCGGCAATCACGTCGCCCACTTCACCCAGGTTCAGCGTCAGGTCGAACTTCGACGTCAGATACGTCCCACCCACGGCCGCCGGCGTCAGGCCGTCCAGCGCCAGCTCGCCCTCTTCATTGTTCATTCCAGTCAACCAGCAACTGCGTGCGCTCTTCCGGCGGCAGTACTTCCAGCTGGTGCAGCGGCGTCGACGGCGCCTGCTCCAGCGCCTGCACCAGCGAAGCCAGTGCCATCTGCATGTAGCGGCAGACCTGCCCGGCGTCGATCGGCGACTGCACCTGCGCGGTCAACCCAAACCCGTCTCCCAGGTCGTCCACCGACAGCGTCAGCGGATAGTTGGTGCGCTCCTGCGCGCCCAGCACTTGCATGCCCGGCGCTTCGTGCGCGACCTCGCCCGATACCGCGCCGTCGTCCGGCGCCGACAGGTGCCGGTAGTTGAGCAGCGTGCCGAACAGCGGCATCGGCGCGGCCACCGCGCTGCAGCGCTGCGCCAGCGTCAGCGACGCATGTTCATGCCGCAGCAGCTGCGCCATCAGCGCATGCACCTCCCGCACGCTGTCGCCCACGCCCGTGCCATCGATGCGGATGCGCAGCGGCAGCGTGTTGATGAACATGCCCAGCGCTCGGTCGGCCCCTTCGCCACCCTGCATCCGCCCAAACATCACCGTGCCGAACACCACGTCGCTGCGGCCCGCGATCTTCGCCAGCACCCGTGCCCATGCCAGGTGGCACAGGCTCGCCGTGCTCACGTTCAATGCACGCGCCCGCTCACGCAGGCGCCGTGCCAGCCCCGCTTCCAGCATCTGCGTGGCTTCTTCAATCCCCACCCCGTCACCATGCACATCGATCAGCCCGAACGGCGCGGTGGCTTCGTCGACGTCGCCCAGCATGCCGGTAAAGAATGCCTGGTGTTCTTCCCTGCTGACCCCCAGCCGCGCCTGCGCCACAAAGTTGCGGAACGGGTAGGTCGGCGGCAGCGGCTGGCCTGCCATCTGCGCGCCCACTTCCCGCTGCACGATGTCCATCGTGGTGTGGTCCACCACCAGGTGGTGGTACAGGCACAGCAACACCCAGCGCCCATTCTGCTCGTCATGCGCCGCCAGCGCCCGGATCATCGGCGCCATCCGCACGTCGAGCCGGTACGCGCGCGCCTCGACCCGCTCGCGCAGCTGCTCGCCGATATCGCCGGCAGCAGCATCGAGCACCACTTCTTCCACCGCCAGCGGTGCGCTGCGCCAGACCACCTGCAGCGGCTCGGCCAGGCCTTCCCACTGCACCGCGGTGCGCAGGATGTCATGCCGGTCGATCACCGCCTGCAGCGATTGCAYGAAATGGTCGAGCAGGCTGCGGTTGTCGAAACTGAACAGCGACGACAGGCTTCCTCGGAGGTTTCGCGCAGTTCGATCGAGCGCAGCTGCTCGCCGATATCGCCGGCAGCAGCATCGAGCACCACTTCTTCCACCGCCAGCGGTGCGCTGCGCCAGACCACCTGCAGCGGCTCGGCCAGGCCCTCCCACTGCACCGCGGTGCGCAGGATGTCATGCCGGTCGATCACCGCCTGCAGCGATTGCATGAAATGGTCGAGCAGGCTGCGGTTGTCGAAACTGAACAAGGCGGACGACAGATAAACGTCGCCCTTTGTGCTGGCGAGGTGATGGAACAGGATGCCTTCCTGCAGCGGCGCCAGTGGATAGATGTCCTGCACGTTCGCCGCGCCGCCGGGCACGCTGGCGACGATGCGGTCGATCTCGGCCTGGGTAAGCGACACCAGCGGCAGCATGTCCGGGCGAATCACATCCGATTGTGCCTCGATCCCTTGCGGCGGAACCGCAACGGGGGCGCCGAAATCGTCGCTTGCCGGCTTCACGCTGCCCGCCTTTTGCATGGCATCCGCCAGGTCTGCCAGCGTAGGGGAATTAAACAGCGCGCGCACGTCGGCCTGAATGCCAAGTTCGTACATGCGCGATGCGACCTTTACCGCCAGCAACGAATGGCCGCCGAGCCGAAAGAAGTTGTCATTGCGCCCCACTTTTTCAAGGCCGAGCACCTCTTCCCAAATATGCGCCAGCGTCGTCTCAAGCTCGCCCTGCGGCGCGGTATAGGCGGCGCGCTCATCCGCACCTTGCCGCCCGCCTTCGGCGTGCAGCGCCTGGCGATCCAGCTTGCCGTTCGCCGTCAGCGGCAAGGCATCCAGGCGCACATAGAGCGCCGGCACCATGTAGTCCGGCAAGGCCTCTGCAACGTGCGCGCGCAGGGTCTCCGCATCCGGTCCCGCCTCCGTGCAGGTGTAGTAAGCCACCAGTCGCTTGTCGCCGGGACTGTCTTCACGCGCCAGCACTGCCACCTCGCGTACGCCTGTATGGGTGGCCAGTCGGGCCTCGATCTCGCCGAGTTCGATGCGGAAGCCGCGGATTTTGACCTGGAAGTCGTTGCGCCCCAGATATTCCAGCATGCCGTCGTCCCGGTAACGGGCAAGGTCCCCGGTGCGGTACATGCGCGCGCCGGCCTCGCCAGCGAACGGGTCGGCCAGGAAACGCTCGTCGTTGAGCTCAGGCCGGTTCAGGTAGCCGCGTGCGACACCGGCGCCGCCGATGTACAGTTCGCCCGCCACGCCCAAGGGGACAGGGCGCAGGCGTTCATCAAGCAGGTAGATCCGGGTGTTGGCAATCGGTCTTCCGATCGGCACTGCTCCCTCAAGGGTATCCTCGGGTGCGATGTCGTACACCACGCAGCCGACCACGGTTTCAGTCGGGCCGTATTCGTTGACCAGCCGCACTCTGGGCTGGATGCGCCGCCATTGTTCTACCGTAGATGGAGGCAAGGCTTCGCCCCCGATCACGAATACCCCGACCGCGCTCGGTGTGCCCTGGGCCAGCAGACGCTGCCCCAGCACGTCCAGATGCGCCGGGGTGATCTTGACCAGCCCGCAACCGCGAGCGTCCTGCACCTGCTGTTCCAGTTCTTCGAGCTCGCGTCCCTCGTTCAGCAGCCTGACCCGACTGCCGTGGATCAGCGGAGTAAACAGGCTGGTGATGGTGGCATCAAACGACAGCGAGGACGAGACCACCGATCCCTGGTCCGGCCTGTAGGTCTGCTGTGCCCAGTGCAGGTAGTTGGTGAAGCCGGCATGGCGCACCATCACGCCTTTCGGTTGGCCGGTGGAGCCGGAGGTATAGATCAGGTAGGCCAGGTGGTCCATGTCCAGACTGGCGCGTTCCGGGTTGGTGGACGGCTGGCGCGCCCAGCGCTGTGCATCCTGCTCAAGGTCGATCACAGCCGCGTCCGAGCCGGCCAAGGCTAGGCGCAGCGTGGCGTGCACTCTGGCGGAAATTCGTTCGTGGGTCAGCAGCGCCACCGGAGCGCTATCGCGCAGCATGAATTCCAGGCGTTCAGCAGGGTAACTTGCATCCAGCGGTACGTAGGCGCCACCGGCCTTGAGTACGGCCAGCAGGCCGACCACCATGTCGATGCCGCGCTCCATGCACAGTGCGACCCGTGCATCCGGCTCTACCCCCCGCTTGCGCAGGTGGCGGGCCAACCGGTTGGCGCGCGCGTTGAGTTCGCCGTAGGCAATCTCTTCGCCGCCATGTTCGAGCGCAATTGCATCCGGCGCGGTCGCGGCCTGCTCTTCAAACAATTCATGCACGCAGCGCATCGATGGATACGCCGCCTTGGTCGCATTCCACTCCTTCAGCATCAGGCGTCGTTCCGATTGCGGCAGGATGTCGATATCACCTACCCGCACCACGTCGCCCGTCTCCAGCGCTGCCGCCAACCCGGCCAGCGCCGTGTGCATGTAGCTGCAGACGCGTTCGGCATCGATCGGGGACTGGGCCTGGATATTGAGCGCCAAGCCGGCGCCAAGGTCATCAATGTTCAGGCAGAGCGGATAATTCGAACGCTCCTGGGAGCCGAGAAACGCAATACCCTGACCCGGATCGGAAGGCTCGACAACGGTCACCGGCGCTTGTTGCTCTTGTTCCGGGGCTGCGCTGAAGCGGTAGTTCAGGAAGGACGTGAACAACGGTGCCGGTGCCTCGACCCCACTGCAACGCTGGGCCAGCAACAACGATGCATGCTCATGACGGATCAGGTCGGCAAGCAGCGCATGTGTGTCATGAAGCGCGCGGCGTACGTCGGAATCGCCAATACTCAAGCGAATCGGTAGCGTGTTGATGAACATGCCGAGCGCGCGGTCTGAACCGTGCCCGCTTTGCATGCGTCCCGCCAGAACGGTGCCAAACACCACTTCCGGACGCCCGCATACCCTGGCAAGAACCTGGGCCCAGGCCACATGGCAAAATGCGGCCAGGCTGACGCCGAGCGTCCGTGCGTGGGCGCGCAAGCGTAGAGCCAGGCTGTCCTCTATGCTACGCCAGCTATCGGTTATTTCCGCTCCCGATCCCTGATTATCGAGCACGCCGAAGGGAGCAGTCGGTTCATGAATGTCACCCAGCAGGCGGCGGAAAAAGGCCTCGTGCAACTCGCGGCTGATACCTCGGCGCGCCTGTACGACCAGATTACGGAACGACACCGGCGCCGGCAGCAGGTGTCCCATGCCGCGCATGCATGCGTCCACCTCTTCGCGCATGATCTCCATCGTCGTGTGATCCATGACCAGATGGTGAAACAGCGACATCGCCACCCAGCGTCCATTGGACGGATCGTGTGCAATGCAAAGACGCAGCAAGGGTGGATTACTTACATCGAGACGATAGCGGCGTGCATTGAAGCGTGCACTCAATTGCTCGACCACGTCGCCGCCCGGGTTGTCGACGGCAACTTCTTCCACCTGCAGGACGACGCGCCGTAGCACAACCTGCAGCGGTTCCGGCATGCCCTTCCAGATGATCGCGGTACGCAGGATGTCATGCCGGTCGACGACCGCCTGCATGGCCGCGACGAAGTGATCAAGCTGCTCGCGGCTGTCGAAGCCGAACAAGGCGTGCAATAAGTAGGGATCACCCTCCTCGGCAGCGAGGTGATGAAAGAGGATGCCTTCCTGCAATGGCGCCAGCGGGTAGATATCCTGGACATTCGGGGCGCCGCCGGGAACGGCATCGACGAGGCTTTGCAACTGTTCTTCGCTCAATGTGGCAAGCGGAAGCATTTCCGGGGTGATCCGCGTGCAATCCGGCGGGATTCCGTTATCCGGTACCCGGGTGTCGGAATTCTTCGGTGCCTCGTACTGGCCGCTCCTAATCATTTCGATCAGGGCGTCCTTGTGATGGCGCAGCAAGGCTACCAAGGACGGAGCGAGAGCCTGGCGCTTTCCGTGAACGGCAAGTTCTGCACCCTTGACCGAAAGCGTCACATTGTCCTGGCCAAGTTGCTTCAAAAGCTCGTCTACCGTCACTCCGTGCCTCCTTCGTGCGTTCGATGGTTTCATCGGGACCGAGGCGACGTATATGCATGTTGCGTGCCATGCAATGAGAATGCGTAAGGCACTGAAATTACTGAACTTTATGGAGCCGACCGGCGCAAGCCGGGGCGCGTCGGCTGAAAATCCGGAAAACCGCGAGTCGGGTTCCGGGAAAGGTAAAAGGGCTGGGTATGCCGCCTGGCACGGTGCGGCCGGAGTCGGTCAGCCGGCACTTACCCTGCGACGCGCGCATTGCCCCCCAGGGCGAGATAGAGATCGACGAGATTGGTCAGCCGGTTCAACCGGTTCTCCAGCACTGCCGCTTCTGCCTCGCGCAGTGTCTGCTGCGCGTCGAGCAGGAGATTGAGCTGGATTGCTCCGGCCCGGTAACGAACCTCGGTGATACGGGTAGCTTCCACCGCCGCCGCGAGCGACTTTTCAAGCAGTTCCCTCTGCTCTTCGAGCCGGGTACGCGCCGAAAGCCCGTTCTCGACCTCGCTGAACGCGCGATACAAGGTGTTGCGGAACGTGACGATCGCCTTTTCATGATCGCTTCTTGCGATTTCCCTGCTCAACCGTCTTTCAGTCCACTGCAGGAACGGCAGCGTCAGTCCCACGCCCAGCACTGCGGCTGGGCTCTTCAGGAGCTGGGCGAGTTCCTTGCTCGCGCTGCCCAGTCCACCGGTCAGCTTCAGGCTGGGATAAAAGGCGGCCTTGGCCGCATCCGATAGCGCGAGTGCTTCTCGCAGCCGCAATTCGGCCGCGCGGATGTCAGGCCGACGTCCGACCACATGGGCCGGCAAATCGAGGTCTACGGCAGGCAAGGCACCGCTCGGCAACCGAGGCGCTTCGACTTGCGGCGATTGCGGCGGCATATCGAACAGAATGACCAGAGCGTTCCGGCTCTCCACCCGCTGTTGCTGCAATTGCGATAAGACCGCACGCTGGGCGAACAGCGCCTGGTTGGCCTGATGGACTTCGAGGCGGGAAAGTGCCCCGCTTTCCTGGCGGATGCGGGTTAGATCGAGGATTCTTTCCAGCGCCACCACGTTCTGCCCGGTCAGCGCGATACGCTCGTTCAGATAGGCGACGCGCCAGTACAGTTGCATCGTGGTGCTGATGACCGACAAGGCAACACTGTCCCTGTCTTCGGCGGTCGCCAGCGCCTCCAGCGCCGCCGCGTCATGCTCTGACGCCAGCTTGTCCCACAGGTCGGGATCGTAACTCACCGCTCCTTCGATGCTGAAGCTGCGTGTCACCGTGTTATTGGTCGAGGCCAGTCCGCGCCGCAGCTCCGTATCCACCGTCGTGCCGAAGGTCAGGGTCCTGCGATCCTGTAACAGGCCGGCCTGTAGTTGGGCACGGCGTACGGCGATGACGGCCTCAGCCAGCCGACCATTGCGTTCAAGCGCCATTGCCACCAGCGTGTCCAGTTGGCTGTCGCCAAAATCGCGCCACCAGTCGGTACGGCTTGTGGCACGCTCACCCGCCGGCGCGTACTGCCAGATGCCGGGGATGCTTGCCTCCGGCGTGGCCTGGGGTGTGCGCTGCATCCCGGCGCAGCCAGTCAGCACCAGCATGGCAAAGGCGCAAAGCGTGCGTGTCCTAGCTCTTGTCGCCATTCTCATTCCCTTGCCAGTGCCAGTGCCGGATCAAGCTTCGCCGCCTTGCGCGCGGGCAGGAAGCCGAAGGCGATGCCGATAATGGTCGAAACGAGTATCGCGACCACTATCGACGCATTCGAGTAGATCAAGGTGATGCCCCCGTCGGCGAACAGTGACGTGCGCTGGCTGACCTCGGTGAACACGAGCCCGAACGCGAACGCAAAGGCGATGCCGAGCAGGCCGCCGATCAGGCAAACCAGCACGGCTTCAATCAGGAATTGCTGCATGATGTCAGACTGTCGCGCCCCGACCGCCATACGTATCCCGATCTCGCCGGTTCGTTCGGTGACTGAGACCAGCATGATGTTCATGACGCCGATGCCACCCACCACAAGTGAGATCAGGGCGATCGAGGATATGAGGAAGGTCATGGTTCGCGTCGTTTTTTCGATTGTGGCGCGCATGCTGTTAGCATTGATCAGATAGAAATCCTTGCTTCTGTGAAGTGTGCTCAGGAGCTCGTCGATGTTGCGTTCCGCCGCTTCAACCGACATGTCTTCGCGCACCTGAACGGTGATCACCTCGAGATGGGACTGGCCGAGCACACGTTTCATCACTGTCGAATACGGCATCCACACATTCAGATGCTGGTTGTCGACGAACGGGCTTTGCCGCGCCTCGGCTACACCGACGACCAGTGCGGGAATGTTACCGATGAAAAGCACCTTGCCGACCGGATCGGCATCCTTTCCGAAGAAGCGGTCGCGCGTGCTGATGTCGATGACAACGTCCTGCGAGAGACGCTCGATGCTCTTTGCGCTGAAGGGCCTGCCTTGCGTGAAGGTCATCGAGCGTAGGGCGAACTCAGAGGCGCCGACGCCGTTGATTGAAACGCGTGCGGAAACGTTTCTGTAGCGCGCCGCCCCATTTGCCGTTACTCTCGGCGTTACGCTGCTGACATAAAGCTGACCTTCAAGTGCTGCAGCATCGGCGGGAACCAGGGTCTTCAGTCCCAGGCTGCGCTCATCGCCTTGCGCCCGTCCGGGGAATACGTCAATCGCGTTGGCGCCCAGCGTCGCCAGGTCATCGAGGATGTGCTGACGCGCACCTGCTCCGAGTGCCACCACGAGCACGACGGACGCAATACCGATAATGATTCCGAGCATCGTGAGAAAGCTGCGCAAGCGGTGCGACGCCATCGAGCGCAATGCGATTCTTGCGGCTTCGCCAAAGCGGTTGAGTACAGCAGAAGCAGCGCTGCCGACTGCGCGCGGCCTGTCGGAACGTGTCGGTAGCCGTGCGGTTTTTGGCACCTGCGTCTGTGTCCGGTCCGACACGATGATGCCGTCGCTCAGTTCAACGATGCGTTCCGCCTGGGATGCCACCTTCATGTCGTGCGTGATGATGATGATCGTGTGCCCGTCGCGATGTAGCTCGCGCAGTACTTCCATCACTTCCTGCCCGGTGCGGCTGTCGAGAGCGCCGGTCGGCTCGTCGGCGAGGATCACGTCGCCGCCGTTCATCAGCGCCCGGGCAATGCTTACACGCTGTTGCTGGCCGCCCGAGAGCTGCGAAGGGCGGTGGTGAGCACGATCCGCCAGGTCCAGTCGCGCCAGCAGTTGATTTGCGCGATCGTGCCGGGCTTCGCTTCCGAGTTCAGTGTAAATAGACGGCATCTCGACGTTCTGTGCCGCGTCGAGTCCCTCAAGTAACTGATAGCGCTGGAAAACGAAGCCAAAATGTTCTCGCCGCAGGCGCGCCAGTGCATCCGGTTCCATGGACCCGGCTTCCTTGCCGGCCACCTTATAGCTGCCCCTGCTTGGCCGGTCCAGGCATCCAAGGATGTTCAGGAGCGTGGATTTTCCGGAACCGGACGGACCGACGATGGCAACCATCTCGCCTGCGCGGATGCTCAGGTCTATGCGCTTCAATGCGGAAACCGTTTCGTCGCCGGTCCGGAAATCCCGCCAGAGACCGGCGAGCTCGAGCAACGGCGCCGGGTTCATTTCGCCTTTCCCGGCCCTTGGGCTGGGCCCATCTCGCCCACGACCACGCGTTCCCCGGCAGACAGGCCTTCGAGTACCTGGGCGTTGATGCCGTTGTCGATACCCAGACGGACCGGCCGAAGCGCGACCTTTTGTGCATCGTTGATGACACGTACCTGGTACGCTCCTGCCTTGTCCGCATCGACCAAAGCGGCTGACGGGATCGTGACCGCGCCTTGCGCCTTCGCCAGAATGATGTGCACTTCCGCTGTCATCCCGATGCGGAACTTGCCGTCCTTGTTCGGTGCGTCGAACAACGCGTTGTAATAGACGGCGGTACCGTTTGCCACGTTCGGGCCAGCGCCCGGCACGGCTTCCTGTGCAAGCGACTCCGGTGCTGGTTCGACCGCACGCAACACTGCATGGTGGCGCTGGTCGGGCGCGCCGAGTATGGTGAAATACACGGCTTGCCCAACCTTGACCCTGGTCACGTCCGCCTCCGAAACCTGGGCCTTGATCGTTATCGTATCCAGTGCGGCGAGCTTGACGATAGTTGGCGCCGCCTGGGCGGAGTTCACCGTCTGGCCTTCCTGCGCAAGGACAGCGACGACTTTACCGTCCATCGGCGCGGTGATGCGCGTGTAATTGAGGTCGGCCTGCGCCTTGTCGACCGCCACTGCGGATTGCGCATTCTGGGCGTCTAGCGCCGCTATCTCCGCACGGGTTGTTTCCAGGGTGGCTTCGGCGACTTCGAGGTCGGAGCGAGAACTTGCCTCCTGCGCATACATATTTTGCTGCCGTTTGAACGCCAGCTCCGCCTGTCGCAACTGCGCGGCCTTTGCCTGCCGCTGGGCGCGCACGTAGGCGAGCGAAGCCTGTGCGTCCCGCAGCGCGTGGTGCTGGGTAGTGGAATCGATCTCGGCCACCAGCTGACCGGCCTTGACCTCGTCGCCAAGTGCGACCTTGAGCGATTTCAGCTGACCGGATACCTGTGCACCCACGCTGACCTGCTTTAGTGCCTGCAAAGTCCCGCTGGCAATCACGGTTTCTTCCAGGTCGCGCACCATTGCCGTGGCGGAGATGAATTTCGGTTCGTCCGCAGCAGAACCCTGGTGGTAGAGGAACGCGTATCCCGCGCCGATTAACACAAGCACCAGCAAGCCGCGAGCGGCATACCGGGATATGGACTTCACTTCGACGAACTTCATGGCACCGGGGATCCGTTCATAAAAAAGGGAACTTTCGCCGGACTGCCGCCACCCGGCATGCGTATGCACATCGACGCAGCGTCATATCAGGATCTCCACATCATCCGCCGCGGCAGCAAGTTCGGCCAAGGTCGGCTTGGTAAACAATGCGCGCACATCGACATTCAGCCCTCTTTGCCGCATGCGCTCCGTTAGCGCCACTGCAAGCATCGAGTGCCCGCCCAGCTTGAAGAAATTGTCATGGCGGCCGACGCGTTCCAGTTTGAGCAAGTCCATCCAAATTTCCGCGAGTGCCGTCTCCATTTCTCCGACCGGTGCTTCGTAGCTCTCGCCGCGCATGCCGCTACCCGGCGCGGGCAAGGCCTTGACGTCCAGCTTGCCATTCGCGGTCAGCGGCACCGCCGACAGCAGAACCAGGTCGGCAGGCAGCATGTATTCGGGCAGACTCTCGCGCAGGTATTCCTGTGCGTCCCGAATCAGGATACCGGCGTCGGACCAGACCTGCGAGCCCGTTTCCGTTCCGGAGCCGCTAGCCACCGAACCGCGATCACTTCGAACCGCATATACGTTGTACAGGGGCGTATTCTTCAGCCAGTCGTCCTGTTCATGCTGCACCGCGAATCCATGCGCTTCGAGCATTTCAAGAATGCGTGCCAGGCGTCCTCCGACATCATGCACCTCCATGACAACCTGGCCTATCCTGGCCCAGTCGCCGTCGTCAATGCCACACAGTACCTCATATTCTGCATTTTCGACATCAATCTTGAGCAGGTCGATCCGCTCCACGCCCTCCTCCGCGATCACGTCGGATAGACGCCGGATGCTGCAGGTGTACTCCTCGCTTTCCAGGCTGGCCGCAACAAGCTCATCCACCAGCGCGCTGTCGCGTGCCACGCCGGGACCATCACCTTCTTGCCGATTCAACAAATAGGACTTTACCGTGAGATGGGCCCCTTCGTCACCGGTAAGGCTGCTCGACATGACCGTATTGTGCGGATAGAAGGTAAAGCGCGTCTGTTCAGTCCGGTCCGACAGCCCGCACTCAAACAGCTTGGCGTTCAGGCCGTACATTTCTGCATTGAGCCGCAGCGACCGACATACCGGCGGAATCGGTTCGAAGGCGAAGATCCTTGTGTTCGATGCCTGCGATGCAGCGAACAGCGTAAACATCCCGATGTTGGCGCCGACATCGAAAATGCAGTCGCCGTCAGCAATCCGGATGCCGTGCTTGAGGTAGGAGCGGTCCGAAAAAATCTCCTTGTACAGGAACTCGGTTTCCGACTGGTTGTGATGAAACACCGACATGCCGTTCGGCAGGCATAGTTGTGCGGCGCCGGCCGAGACACCGGCCTGCGCCATGCGCAGTGCATTCATGACCGGCGCGGCCCGCTTTTCGGACGGCACTGCGTAGCCGACCAGGCGCCGATCGCCTTCACCATACTCCCTCACCACGACTCGACCGTCTTGCAACCCCGGATGCGCGGCAAGCCGCGCCTCGATCTCGCGCAACTCGATGCGGAAGCCGCGCACCTTTACCTGGGTGTCGTTACGACCGAGGAATTCGATGTCGCCATTGGTAAGGTAACGTGCAAGGTCTCCCGAACGATACATGCGCGCCCCGGGTATCCCCGCGAAAGGATCGTCGATGAAGCGTTCGGCGTTCAAACCGGAACGATTCAGGTAACCGCGCGCGACGCCAGCGCCCCCGACATGGATCTCGCCTGCTGCGCCGGTGGGCACCGGCTGGCCATGACGATCAAGAAGATAAAGCCTCAGATCCGGTATCCGGTGGCCGATCGGACTGAAGCCTTCACGCTCGGTATCCTCGATGTCCAGCGGCCTGCAAGTGACATGCACGGTCGTTTCGGTAATGCCGTACATGTTCATCAGGCGTGCCCCGCTGTTCCTCCGATCCGCGTACCATGGAGCCAGGCTCGCGGTTTCCAGTGCCTCGCCGCCAAAAACGACATGGCGCAATGCATGCTCGCCGGCACTACGCTGCTGAGCCTCGATCAGCTGCCGGAAGGCGCTCGGTGTCTGATTAAGCACAGTCACACCTTCGCTGCACACCAGTTCATAGAACTGCTGCGGCGAACGTGAGATCAGGTGCGGAACGATGACAAGCCGTCCGCCGTGGGCAAGCGCGCCCCAGATCTCCCAGACGGAAAAATCGAAAGCGAATGAATGGAACAGCGTCCACACGTCGCGCGGTCCGAAGCTGAACCAGGAGTCTGTCGCGCTGAACAAGCGTGAGAGATTGCGATGCTCAATCATCACGCCCTTAGGTTCCCCGGTAGAGCCCGAGGTATAGATGACATAGGCGAGGTGGGACGCGCACAGACCGGTTTTCGCACGTCCGAGATTGTGCGGCGCGTGGTCGCGCCAGCGATGCGCATCGCTGTCAACAGCTATCACGGCTACGCCGGCTGAATCGAGCACTGCACGGGCAGATTCGCCGACGTCGGCATGCGTCAGCACCAGCAGCGGCTTGCAGTCCGCCAGTGTATAAGTCAGGCGCTTGGCCGGGTACCTCGCGTCAAGGGGCACATACGCTCCACCCGCCTTGAGCACGGCGACCAACGAGACAATCATGTCGATGCCGCGCTCCAGGCAGAGGCCGACCAGTGTGTCGGGGCCAACGCCCTGCTCACGCAGGAAACGGGCGAGCCGGTTCGCCCGTTCATTCAACTCCGCATAACTAACCTCAGTGTCGTCATGCACCATCGCGCAGGCATGCGGAGCGCGCTCTGCGTGCTGTTCAAACAGTTCATGAACGAAGGTGTCGGACATTTGCTCCGGTGTTATACGGTTTACGCCCTCAAGAAGCCACTGGCGCTCCCTGTCGTCGATGAGCGGGATGCTGTCGACCCTTGCAGCATCGTTATCCGCGATCGCGTTGAGTGCGTTCAGGAAGTAGCCGGCATAACGCTCCATCGTCGCGCGCTCGAACAGCGCGGTCGCGTATTCGATGCCGCCAACCACGCGCTCGCCATCTTCCGCCAGGTTGATTGTCATATCGAACTTGGCGACTTCATACGAGGTTTGCAACGCTTCCAGCGACAGACCGTGCATCGCAATCTGTTCTTCGCCACCGCCGTTCTGCCAAGCAAACATCACTTGGAACAAGGGTGTGTGCGAAGTGCTGCGTGGTGGATTGGCGATTTCAACCACATGCTCGAACGGGAGGTCCTGGTGTTTCTGTGCGTCGAGGGCAATCGATTTCACATTTTGCAGCAGGGTCGCCACGCCGATTTTTTCCGGCACGCCGATTCGCAGGGCGAGCGTGTTGACGAAGAAACCGATCAGCGGCTCGACCTCGGTGCGCATGCGGTTCGCGCCCCCGGTGCCGATCACCACATCGTCTTGGCCTGACAGCCGTGCGATCACGAGCGCCCATGCCGCCAGCATCGTCATGTACAGAGTGACGCCGTTGCGTTGCCCGATTTCCTTCAGACGCCGCGTCAAGCGGGCGTCGATTTCCAATGCTATGGCCGCGCCGTCATAGGACTGCTCGCGGGGACGCGGGCGGTCCGCTGGCGGGCTCGACAGCACAGGTGCGTCGGCCAGAGTACGCTTCCAGAATTCCGCCTGCGACTGCAGCACTTCGCCCGAAATCCAGCGCCGTTGCCAGGCCGCGTAATCCGCGTACTGGACCGGCAGCGCAGGGTACGGATCATCCTGTCCCATGCAGTACGCTCGATACAGGGTCGAGATCTCGCGAATCAGGATACCCATGGACCAGCCATCCGAAACGATGTGGTGCATGGTGATCAGTAAGGCGTGCTCTTCCTCGCCAATCCGGATCATTCGTCCGCGTATCGGCGGTCCGCTCTCCAGGTCAAAGGACGCAGCTGCTTCCTTTTCGGCCAGAGCGGACAGTTCGGCCTCGTGATCCTTGCTGGCGCGCAGGTCGAACTCCATCAGCTGAAACCCGACATCCGGCGGGGCAATGCGCTGGACCGGCACACCGTCCTCTTGCGCAAATGTAGTGCGCAGAGCCTCGTGTCGTGCAACGACACGATCGAGCGCCCGGCGCAGCGCTTCGCGATCCAGCCTGCCGTGCAGACGGACGCCGGTGGGCATGTGGTAAGCCTGGCTGACGTCGCCTATCTGCGCTAGGAACCAGAGGCGTTGCTGGGCATAGGACAGTTCCAGCGGTGCGTCACGCGGCACCGGCGTGATGGGCGGCAGGTCGCTCGCGGCGGCTTCCTTGACCGCAGCTGCGAACGCGAAAAGGGTCGGCCGTGCAAATAGCTCGGCCATCGACACTTCAAGACCGAGTTCGGTCCGGATGCGGGACACCATCTTCATCACGAGCAGGGAATGCCCGCCCAGTTCGAAGAAATGGTCGTCGCGTCCGACCTTGTCCAGCTTGAGCAGGTCTGCCCAGATTCCGGCGATGGCATGCTCCACGTCGCCAACCGGCGCGTGATAGGCACGCATCGAGAACGCACCGGCATCCGGGCGCGGCAGCGCGGCCCGATCGATCTTTCCGTTGGCCGTCAGCGGGAACGCGTCGAGCCGGATGTAGGCGGCCGGCACCATGTAGTCAGGCAGGAAGGCAAGCAGGTGCGCGCGCAATGCCTGCGCCGCCATCTCCTGCACCCCTTCCGCCGCGATGTAGTAGGCCAGCAGCGCATCGGCAACCCCCGCGTCCGGCACCACCAGCACTTCGCGCAGCCCCGGATGGCGCGCCAGCGACGCCTCGATTTCCCCCAGCTCGATGCGCAAGCCGCGTATCTTCACCTGGAAATCATTGCGCCCGAGGAAGTCGAGCGTCCCATCGGGCCGGTAACCCGCGTCCGGCACCACCAGCACTTCGCGCAGCCCCGGATGGCGCGCCAGCGACGCCTCGATTTCCCCCAGCTCGATGCGCAAGCCGCGTATCTTCACCTGGRAATCATTGCGCCCGAGGAAGTCGAGCGTCCCATCGGGCCGGTAACGGGCCAAATCGCCGGTGCGGTACATCCGCCCACCTTCGCGGCTGAACGGRTCGGCCACGAAACGCTCGGCCGTCAGTTCCGGCWGGTTCAGRTAACCACGCGCCACCCCCGCACCGCCAATATGGATTTCTCCCGGCGCGCCAAGCGGCACCGGCTGGCCGAACCGGTCCAGCAGGTAGATCCGGGTGTTGGCAATCGGGCGTCCGATATGCAACACCTCCGCCGACGCGTCGACCAGCCCGGACGTGGCAACCACCGTCGCCTCGGTCGGACCATAGTTGTTGACGACCTGATAGCTCTGGCCTGGCGGCTGCCGGCGCAGGCGGTCTCCGCCCACCAGCAGCGTGCGCAAGCCGGCCTTGTCCGGGCAGCGTTCGAAGGCCAGTTCCGCCACCGGCGTCGGCAAAAAGCTCACGTCCAGCCCGATCGTTTCCCACCAGTCCAGGAGCGCGCCGAGGTCGTTGCGCGCCCCCGCCGGCAGCACCAGCGTTGCCCCGCTGCACAGCGCCGGCCAGATTTCCCACGCTACCGCGTCGAAGGCGAGCCCGGCGACGCTGGAACTGCGCTGCCCTGCGCTCACCGCAAAGGTGTCGCAGTGCCAGCACACGAGGTTGACCAGGTTGCGATGCTCGACCATCACTCCTTTCGGCTTGCCGGTCGAGCCGGAGGTATAGATCACGTAGGCAAGATGCTGCGGCAGGAGCCCGGCTCTGCGGCCGGGATCCTGCGCCGGATAATCCAGCCATTCGGCGTGGCGGTGATCGATGGCGATGACCGGTGCAGCGGTTCCAGCCAGCGCGCGGGTCGCCGCGTCCGTCGATGCATCGCTGAGAATCGCCACCGGTGCGCAATCGGCCAGCATGAAAGCCAGCCGCTCCGGTGGTGACGTCGGATCCACGGGGACATAGGCTGCGCCCGCCTTGAGCACCGCCAGCATCGCGATAACCAGGTCGATGCCGCGTTCCAGGCAAAGCGCAACCCGCGTGTCC
Organism: Noviherbaspirillum sp. Root189; assembly: GCF_001428545.1. GTDB lineage: Bacteria > Pseudomonadota > Gammaproteobacteria > Burkholderiales > Burkholderiaceae_D > Noviherbaspirillum. The sequence continues at coordinate 1,006 of NZ_LMHZ01000049.1, read as the reverse complement.
GGGCCGGCGCCGAGGGCCAGCAGGCGATGCGCGACCCGGTTCGCCGATTCGTTCAGCGCCCCATAGCTCAGGGCTTGCGGGCCGCACTCGACGGCCAGCGCATGCGGATGCGCGAGCGCCTGCGCTTCGACCAGTTCGTGTGCACACCGGTCTTGTGGATAAGCAACCTGGGTCGTATTCCACTGTTCCAGCAGCAGGCTACGTTCGGCCTCGCCAAGCATCGGCAATTGCGATACCGCTTGTATCTCACCAGACGTCATTTCCTCCAGCATGCGTTGCAGATAGGCGACGTGGCGCGCCATCGTCGCCGGATCGAACAGTGCGGCGGCGTACTCGATGCCGCCGACGATGCGCCCGTCCAGTTCGCCCAGGTTCAGCGTCAGGTCATACTTGCTGGTCTGGTAGGCAGTGTCGACCGGTTGCAGCTCCAGGCCAGACAGCGACAAATTGCCGGTGTCGTTGTTATGCCAGGAGAACGTGGCCTGGAACAGCGGGTTGTGCGCCAGGCTGCGCGGCGGGTTGACGAGTTCCACCACCTGTTCGAACGGCAGGTCCTGGTGCTGCTGTGCTGCCAGTGCCTGTTGCTTCACTTGCTGCAGCAGTTCGGCCGCAGTCAGGTCCTGCGACAGATCGAGGCGCAACGCCAGCGTGTTGACGAAGAAGCCGATCAGCGGCTCGACTTCGGCCCGGGTGCGGTTGGCCACCGGCGTGCCGATCACCAGGTCGTGCTGTCCGGACAGGCGCGACAGCACCACGGCCCAGGCCGCGAGCAGGGTCATGAACAGCGTGGTGCCGTGGCGCTCGCTCAATGCCTTCAGCTTGCTGGTCAGCCCGGTATCGAGCACGACTTCGATGTAGGCGCAGGTGAAATCCTGCTGTGCCGGACGCGCACGGTCGGTCGGCAACTGCAGCAGCGCCGGTGCCCCGGCCAGCGTCTGCTGCCAGTACGCGCTCTGCGCCTGCAGCACCTCGCCATCGATCCAGCGTCGCTGCCAGGCCGCATAGT